>NZ_JAENII010000002.1 GCF_016595525.1 Haloferula rosea | reverse complement strand
GCGGATCGATCCGCCGGGCAGGTCGACCGAGGTCCGTCGCACGGCCTCGGCGACGTCACTGTGACTCAAGCCAAGTTCCCTGAGACGCTGGTCGGACACTTCGATGGAGATTTCGTACTCCCTCGTGCCCGCGATCGAGACCTGGGAGATCGTCTGGGGTCCCCGGAAGAAGTTGGCAAAGAAATCCCCCACGCTTGTCGCCCCTTTCGACTCGAAGGAAAGCAGATCATCCCGGATGCGCTCCGCCAGGCGTGTCAGCGTGGTCTCATCGACCGGCCGATCCGTTGTGATCGCCAGATTCATGACCGGGTTCTTGATGAGAATCTCCTCAAGCACCGGCTTCTCGGCCTCTTCAGGAAAGTTGTCGATCGCATCGACCCGGCTCTTGATGTCATCCATCACCTCACGGACGTCATAGCCCGTCTCGACCTCGACGCTCACGGTGCCGATGTTCTGGCTGGCCGTGCTCCGGATCGTATCGATACCGGTCAGGTCGGCGATGGCTTCCTCCACCGGAACACAGACACCGCGCTCGACCTCCTCGGGCGTGGCATTGGGATAAGGAATCCGAACCGCCACGGCATCGATCGAGGTCTCAGGAAAGATCTCCTTCTTGAGCTGGAACCAGGTCGAGAAACCCACCAGAAGGATGGCAAGCATCAGAAAGTTGCCCGCCACGTGGTTCTTGCTGAACCATTTGATTGCCGCCTCCATGAATTCTATTGGTTTCCGGTTTCAGGGGTGCTTCCGGAAGTTGCAGGCTTCGCGTTCACCTCCATCCCGTCGATGGGTGCGCTCATCCGCGTCATGACCAGGCGTTCACCCTCCTCGAAATCGCCCGATACAATCAGGCTATCCCTTGTGCTTCGTACGACCTTTACCGTACGTCGGCGGAGCTCCCCGTCATCCTCGACCCACACCACATCAGACCCGCGCAGCGCGGAGCGTGGAATCTCGACCACTCCATCCACCGGCAGCCCTTTCACCGTCGTGCGAACGAACAAGCCGACCGGTGGGTATTGACCGCTCGCATTGGCAAGAACCTTGGCGATCGCGTGACCACTCAGAGTGGATCGTTCGACTTCGCCTTCCACTCGGACCAGTTCCGCCGGCCAAGTCACCTCCTTGCCTCCGATGGACGATTCAAGCGTGAACCGGGGTGTGTCATCGGCACGGATGAATCCGAAATCCCGAAGCGAGAACGGCAACCTGACCTCGAGATCGGTATCCGAATAGATCTCCGCCACCATCGAACCGGGGACGACGACGGCACCGGTCTCCACCCCCGCATCACGGATGCGACCATCGAATGGCGCCTTGATCCTCGTCCTCTCGATGTCGTTCTTCGCGCGCTCAACCTCCTTTTCGGCCGAGTCCCGCTTGGCCCGGGCACTCCTGATCTGGGGTTCCCGCAACACAAGCTTCGGAGCCTCGCCCTTGCCCAGCTTGGCCCAATCCTTCTGAGCCTGCTTGCCCTTCGCGATCTCAAGTTCGAGTGCGAGCTCGGCATCAGCCAGACTCGACTCCGCCCTCGCAAGGGCTGCCTGGTAGTCCTTGTCATCGAGAATGACAAGGACCTCGTCGGCCTTCACCCGGCCGCCGTCGACCAGTTGGTCGGAGATCGACACCACCTTGCCGGATACTTCCGCAGCGAGTCGGACCTCCCTGCGACTGATGACCGCTCCCTCGCTCGAGATGTCAGGCACGTGCCGCCCCACCACCAGTTGGCTGACCTCGACGGTTGGCTTCGACTTCTGGACATCCGCTTGACTGGCCTTGACCTTGTTGACGACCAACAGGATGGCCACGCCGACCGATCCGCCAAGGATTGCGAGAGCAATGACAAAGGACATGACGGCCCGGATCTCTCCGCGCCTTTCGACTTCGTACTGTTCCGTTTCGCTCGTATTCATTTTGAGATTTTGTAGTCGCCGCCGAGGGCGAGATGCAGGTTCACGCGATTGTCGAGTCGCAGACGCCGGAGGGTCAGTTGTTGGGCCGCGAGTTCGATCTGACGGTTCTGAGAGGCCAGCAAGGTGAGCACGTCACCGGTTCCCAATCCGAAATCAACCGCAGATGACTCCGCACCATCCACCGCGATGCGCAGTGCCTCACCGGTCGCGCGTTCTCTCTCCGCGAGGAATCGATCGGCGGCAAGTGCGGTCTCCACTTCTCCGAAGCCACTCAGAACAGTTTGCTGAAGGTTCGAAAGGGCCTCCTTCTCCTCCGCGGTCCGGGTGTCCAGTTGGGAGCGTAGGGCTCCCCCGTTGAGAATGGGCTGCGTTGCCTGACCTGCGATCGACCACACGCCGAAGCTGCTATCAAAAATGTTGCGGAGCTGCTCCGTGCTCGACCCACCGCTGCCCGTCAGGCTGAAGCTCGGGTAGAATGCGAGGCGGGCCTCATCCTCTCTCCGACCGGCTGCCGCCAGTCGCCGCTCCGCCGTCAGGATGTCGGGACGACGCAGAAGCAATTCGGACGGCAGACCCGCAGGTGGAAACTTCGGCACCTTTGGTAGCTTCGCGGAGCCGGTGATCTCAGCGGATGGATAGCGCCCCAGGAGAATCTCAAGTTGGCGCTGTGCCTGATCCCGGTCTCCCTGACGCTGCGCAAGTGCCGCTTCGGCAGTGGCCACATCGGTTTCCGCAAGTCGCAGCTGGGAGGCATTCGCCCCCGCGTCCTCGGCAGCCAGCTCGAAACGACTCCGAATCAACTCGGCGGTATCCTTCCTCACTTTCAGGGCGTTCTCCGCCAACTCGATCTGCTCGTTGGACTCGGCAAGAAGGAGCCAACCGCGCACCACCTGGGCTGCAAGCGATGCACGCGCACCCCGATAGGTGTATCCCTCCGCCTGCAAGTCAGCCAACGAGGCCTCCTCGCCCGCCCGGAGCTTGCCCCACAGATCGATCTCCCATTGGAGATTCAACGAGGCGCCATAGGCGTTCGAGATGTTGCCACCCCCGCCACCGCCAGGGAATCCGATGAAGTTGCGTTTGTCTCGGGAGCCATTCACTGCGGCATTGAGCTGGGGACGGGCTGCGACTCCAGCTCCACGTGCCACCGCCGACGCTCTCTCGACCCGGGCTGCGGCGGCCTGGAGGTTCCGGTTGGACGCGTAGGCCTCAGCCACCAAAGCCTGCAAATCCCTTGAACCGAAACGATCGACCCACTGGTCATCGATCCCGGCCTTGCCAGCCTTCGTGGCAGTCCATGCTCCAGGTGCCGACCCGCCCTGCCCCATCCGGGAATCCGGCGGCAAGGTAGCGCATCCAGCGAGCAGCGCTCCGATCAAGGCCAGACCGGCTGCTTGTTTCATGCTGTGGTGCATCGACCTAAAAAAGGAACTCGTTCTGTGGTCCGTCCGCGCCACCCTTTTCATCCTGACAGACTCCATCCCGCAACCCCGCGGCGGAGAACCGAATGAATCGCGAAAGGGTGGTTTCCATCGATGGATCGCCCGAAGCATCGCCGCTCAACCGTCGCAGCGTCTCACCATGAGCCATCGTGTGGATCATCGCCCCCACCATGAAATGAATCCTCCAGGTCAACTCCTCACGATCCACGCCTGGCAGGGATCTGGAGAATGCTTTCCCGAAGCGCTGAAGGAGTTCGCGAAGCCCGGCCTCCACACTGGCAGGCAGGGCTCCTCCCAGGTCGCCGAAAATGCGACCCATCAGACGATAGAACAGCATCTCCGACATCTCACTCCGCCGCACCTGCGTCACGAAGGGCCTGATGAACGCATCCAGAATCTCCTCGAGCGGAGCCGGCTTGCTTCCAAAGCGACGTTCCAGCTTCTCAAGCCGCTCCAAACGTTCGTCATTGATGGGATTGATGTAGCGTTCGATCACCTCTTCAACCAAACCCTCACGGCTCCGGAAATGGTAGTTCACCGCGGCAACGTTGGCGCCGGCTCGATCCGTAATGTCACGGACGGAGACCCGATCGAACCCTTGTTCCGCAAAGAGCTGCTGGGCTGACTCCAACAAGCGTTGGCGTGTCGCAATCCCAGATTCCACCTTGGTTTCAGATGCTTTCACGGGCTCAAACTGCCGTTTGGATGGCAGTTGTCAAACTCTTGTTTTAAAACGATGATGCAAATGAGCGCCTCAACCCGATGACTGCTTCCATCGGTCGTTCCTGAATGAGAAGTCCGGTAGAATGCCATTCGAGGAGAATGGGCCACGGTGGTGGGATCAATGCTTCGGCTGAGCTTTGTGCTTTGCGGAACTCGGCCCGCTCGTTCAGAGTTCAAGGGCAATGAGCGAATCTTTCACAAAGCCCGAGATCCCTCCGACCGGCATCATGGCCGGCCTCCAAGATGAAGATCGGCAGTTGCTTGGCGACTACGGCGAATTTCTTCCGGTTCATCCCGATCAGATCCTGATTCAGGAGGGTGGCAATCAGGACTCCCTCTACTTCGTCATTTCTGGTGTGCTTCATGTGCACACCGACACCGCTGAGAAACGTACGCTGGTGGCTCGCATTGAGGCCGGTGAGACCCTCGGCGAGGTGAATCTTTTTGACCCGGCAACGGCCAGTGCCTCCGTGACCGCCCGCGAATTCAGCCAGGTCTGGAAAGCAAACCGCAGTGATCTTGAGTCGTTCATGACGGCGTATCCTGCCGCCGCCGCGCGGTTGCTCGCCGGGATCCTGAGTGAGATGAGCACTCGCCTCCGGCGGATGAATGAGAAGCTGGCGACCCGCGAAGCCGAAGCGGCATTCCAGAGTTTCTGGTCCTGATGCCTCCCATCTTCCAGGTCCAGGCTGCGATCATTGAAGTCAGCGGTATCGCTTCGGGGGCTGTGCTTCTATTCGCGCTTTTGATAGGGCACGCGATCTGCGACTTCGCCCTGCAGGGCGAATTCCTTTCGCTGGCAAAGAACCGCCACGCCAATCTCGCGCAGTTCTTCGGCGACAAGGAGGTTCCGAGAGGTCTTTGGTTCCACGCTCTGGGGGCGCACTCCCTCATTCATGCTGCCCCGGTTTGGTGGATCACCGGGTCCGTCGGCCTCGCTGCCTTGGAGGTTGTGCTCCACGGCTTGATTGATTTTGCCAAGTGCGAGGGCTGGACGCGATTCAGCACCGACCAGTTCCTTCATGTTGCTTGCAAAGTGACTTACGTCGTCGTCATTGGCCTCAACTGCCCCTTGGCCACCTGGCACCCCTGACATCATCATGAAGTTTCTCCTCGTCATCATCGGCTGCGTTCTCCCCCTCGGTGGATTCGAACTGCCGGAAGCCAGCAAGCAATGCATCGTCGGTGTGTCGGCGGGCTGGGATTCCTCCCATGTCACGCTCACCTGCTATGAAAGGAAAGGAAACTCCTGGACTCCGGTGCATGGGCCGTGGCCGGGCCGACTCGGGAAGTCGGGCTCGGTCTGGGGCCTTGGCCTGCACCCGAACCCCGCGGGCTCGAAGCTGAAGGTCGAGGGAGATGGACGCGCTCCGGCGGGGGTCTTCAGGATCGGTGGAGCGTGGGGATATGACGGCGCCATCCGCAAGCATCCGAAGCTATTTTACCGGAAAATCACCAGCCGCGATCTTTGGGTCGAGGACTCGAAATCCCCGAGCTACAATCGGCATCTCGTGCTCGATCACGAGCCCGCGACAGCCTGGGAGAAGAAGCAGCAGATGCGACAGGGAGATCACGCCCACTCGCTGAAGTTGTTTGTGGGCCACAACGCACCACCCCGGGTGAAGCCCGGTGGCGGAAGCGCCATCTTTTTCCATATCTGGCGGGGCGGTGGATCCAAGCCGACGGCAGGCTGCACCACCCTTTCGGAAGATCGCCTCAGAACCATGATCGCGTGGATCGATCCCGACAAGCAGCCGCTCTATGTGTTGCTTCCGAAGGACGAATACGGGAGGCACCGTAGTTTATGGCGCCTTCCTTGAATGGTCCCCGGCACCCACACCCACGTAGAAGAATGCGAAACCAAGGGTGATCAGGACGATCATCCCTCCGAGGATAGACCAGTAGGGCGTCCAGCCGCCGGGGTCGCCCGCAACCATGAGGTCGTAAAGATGACGGACAACGATCGTCCCGATCAGGGTGCCAATGCCGTTGCTGAACAGGGAAAGTAGTCCCTGGGCCTGGCTGCGAACCCTCAGGGGAACCCTCCGATCGAGGAACATCTGCGCGGTGATGAAATAGAAGGTGTAGCACATCCCGTGGATGGCGACACCGATCCACATCCCCACCATGCTTCCCGTGGCTCCGGACCATGCAAACAAGCCGTAGCGAAGCGCTGAAAGTGCCAGAGCGGCAAGCAGCAGCGTCTTGACCCTGAATCGGGTCATCAAGGAGACCATGAGCAGCATCGCGGCAATTTCACTGAATTGTCCGAATGCCATGGTCCACGTCGGCTTGGCATCTCCCAGATCGGCGAGATGTTTTGGGGTCCACATGTAGAAGGCTGCGAGCGGGATCGACAGGAGGGCGGTGGCGGAGAAGAACACGCAGTGGTCCCTTTCCTTGAGCAGCCGAAAGGCGTCGAAGCCCATCAACGTGCGCCACGACCTCGATCTTCCCGGCGGAGGGGTGTCCGGGAGCGTGAAGGCGACAAAGCCGCCGAGGAGTCGGATGAGGGCGCCTGCGTAGCCGGCAACCGGCGAGGTGTCCGCGCCCAGGACCCAGCTGGTCAGGAAGCCAGCCAGCATCCAGCCGATCGTGCCACCCAGACGGACCAGCGGGAACTCGCGTTCTCCCTGAGTCAGGTGGAACATGGATACACTGGCGAGAGTGCTCCATAGCGGGGCCGCGACGATGGAACTACTGAACAGTAGTACGACGAACCACCATGGCGACAGGTTGGAGTCCAGACACGCAAATGCAGCAGCCAGCAGCGCGGCGCTGATCACTCCCGCCCAGCCGAGTACCCTTTGGGCGGCAAACCGATTGTCAGCGAGTGCACCCACTGCCACAGGTGATAGAAGCGAGGCCACCGGACCGGCGAGCCACGCCCACTGGATCAACTGGCTGCCGAGGCCCCGCGCGCTCATGATGTTGGTCATCGTCGGCACGTAGAAGCCGACCGACATTCCCAGCAGGAAGAACATCAACCACAACCCGCCCATGACCCGAGGCGGGCTTTTTGTGCGAGCGAGGTCTTCTGCCATCGGCGCGACGCTATCGCCCGCCTGCGCCCAGGCAAGCCTTCGGACATCAGCAAACGGACCAAAAGTCGCGTCCCTCCACCCGGCCGTGCTCCATTGCCAGTTGGCGGACTCTTTCGCGCCCGCCGGGGATGCCGACCGCTCCGAGCACGACGGCATCGGTCCAGACCTCAGCCATCCGCTCACTCGAGAGGACGGGGACTCCATGGATGGTTTGCCCGATACGCCGAGGGTGGACTTCGAAGAAACCTTGAACCATCACCCCCAGATCGTTCAGTCCTCGCGAGATGGACTTGCCGATCGGTCCGGCGCCCGCGATGGCGACCCCTCGCTGCATGACTTCGGGCAGGCGGGCAAGGTAGTGGCAGCGCATCGCCGAGCGGGCCGCTTCTCCGTATCGGGCATCGGCTCGGGTCAGTCGGGTTGAGGAATCCCTCCAGTCGACCAGAACGTTCGGGATCGAGATCACCTGCCCCCCCGCCTCGAGCAATCTCATCCAAACATCGTGATCCTCCGCCCATTCGACCGCCCGGTATCCTCCGATGCGTTGCAGCCAGTCCTTTCGGATCATTGAGCTGGGATGGGCGATGGGGCTTTCAATGAATCGGGCGCAGGCAATGGACTCCGGGGTCTCGAGCCCATTGACCCATGCGACGTGGCGATCCATGCCATCCCCCAGCCCATCGATCAGTCGCACCCGGGACTTCAATGCTGCGCAATCCGGGTGACGCATCGCCCATTCCATCAGCATGCCGAGTCGCTCAGGGTGCGATACGTCATCGGCATCCATGCGCGCGACCCATGGCGCCCGTGCATGATCGACGCCAAACTGCATCGCTTCGGCCACGCCGTGGGGTCCAGGATGGGACAAAACCCGCAGGCGGTGGTCTGAATACCGGGCGAGTATCCGGGGGGTATCGTCGGTGGACCCATCGTCGACGACCCAACATTCGAAATCCCCGGAATCCTGCCCCAAAATGCTATCGACCGCCTCCTCGATGGTCGCGGCGGCGTTCCGGACCGGCAGTACGACTGAGATCGCCGGCGTCATCACGAATCTCCCAAACCCTTGGCGCGCGGCCCTTCGGCGTCGAAGACAATCACCAACGGCCGACAGCAGATTTCACAGTCGTAGTCCACTTCGGCAGGCATCTCAGCTTCGGCCGGGCAGGCCACCGAAAACCACTCGAAGCATGTTGGGCATTGCACCTCCGCCATCTCCATGGGCCCAGCTTAGGGGTGGCAACAGGTTTGATGCCAGTCGCAAGGCAAGGTTTGACCCCGCTCCGAGCCATGTTAGGTTTGGCATGTGCGCTGCTCACACAAGAGCTGCCAGAAACCGACCCAAACACTATGAAGCTTACAAAATACGCACTTCTTGCCACGACCCCTTTCATTTTCGCCGCATGCAGCGAAAAGCCAACGACTGCCGAAGAAGCAGCTGAAACCGCTGTCGAGAAGGCAGAGGAAGCTGCTGAAGCCGCGGGTGAAGCCGCTGAAGCAGCCACCGAAGCCGCAGGCGCAGCAGCGGAAGAAGCTGCCGAAGACGCTGGAAATGCTGCTGCCGAGGCAGCTGAGGACGCCGCTGAAGCAGCGACCGAGGCTGGCAATGCGGCCGCCGAAGCGGTCGAAGACGCAGCAAACAGCGCGACTGAAGCCGCCGAAGACGCGGTTGACGCTGCGGAAGATGCCGCCAAGGAAGCTGCTGACAAGGCCAAGGAAGCTGCTGACGCCGCTGCCGACGCCCTCAACGGCGGCGAATAAGTCCTGCCCCATCGAAGAATATTTCACGGCCCACCCGGAATTCACCGGGCGGGCCGTTTTTCGTGGTGCTGACAGGGCGATTCCTCGGCAAATTTCCTCAGTAACTGGCCCTTTCCCCGCTTGCAATCGCTTGCTGGCCGTCCAAGTCTATCGCCATCCGATGAATCGCTTTTGGTTTCCCCTCCTTGCTCTTCCCTGGCTGGCTCATGCCCAACAGCAGCCTGCACCGCCCACACCACCTGCACCCACGGGTCTGGTGGAGGTCAATCGCATCGCCGCCACGGTGAACGCCCGACCTATCACCGCCAAGGAAGTCGGTGTCATGCTCGGCCCTGAGATCGCCCGATTGATGGCCGAGTTCCCCCGGCGTGGTCCGGAATTCGACCGTCAACTCACCGAATCCCGCGAGCGCATTCTTCAGGAACTCATCGACCGCGAACTCATCATGAGTGAGTTCGACAAACGTCGTGCCCGTGGCGCCAATCTCCCCGACCGGGTGGTCGATCAGGAGATCGACCGACAGGTCAAGACGCTCTACGGCGGCGACAGCGCCAAGTTTCGTGAAGAACTCTCGAAGGCACGCATGAGCATGGCGAGCTACCGCGAGATGACTCGCGAGAAATTGATCGTCCAAGCCATGCGGGGCGAAAAGTTCAAGGATGCACCCCCACCGCTTCCAAGCGAGGTGCGGGCGGAATATGCAGAGGCGAAGGATTCGCTGCGCGACACCAGCAAGGATGTCTTGAGCTACCGCAAGATCTTCCTCCCGAGGCTGGATCCGGCGAATCCACTCGCTACCGCAGAAACCCAACTCGCTTTGGCGGAGGCCATTGCTGACGACATCCGCAAGGGTGCCGACTTCGGCGAATTGGCGAAGGAGCACTCCGCCGATGCATTCGCCTCCGAGGGAGGCTTGCAGGAGGATGTGCCTCGCACCGACCTCTCTCCGGAATTCGCTGCGATCTTGTTTGATGGCAAGGTCGGAGACGTCCTCGGGCCTCTCGAGGACCCCGCGGGTTTCACCGTGGCACGGGTCGAGAAGGTCAAAAAGGGGCCTGCTCCACCGCTGAGCGAAGTCCGCCCTCTCATCGAAGAGCGGGTTCGCGCCAAGAAAACTTCAGAGCGTTACGACGCCTGGATCAAGAGCCTGCGTGAGAAGGCATTGGTCGACATCAAGATGCGCTGAGCGTCTCATGTTCCGATGCGCCGGATTCTGATTACCATCGGCGATCCGGCCGGCATCGGTCCGGAGGTGATTCGAGCCGCGCTTGCTTCGGATCGGATGCCCGAGGGCTTCGCCCTCGAGGTGGTCGGGGACTCCGGCGAGGGGGTTCCAGGAAAGCCGGATGCACGATCTGCTGCGGAGAGCCACCGGGCACTCCGCGAGGCGGCTTGGAAACTCCGCGACGACCCTGAAGTCGTCGCAGTGGTGACCGGGCCAGTCTCGAAAGGGCAGCTGGAACTCGATGGATTCGCGTTTCCGGGTCAGACGGAATTTTTCGCACAACAAGCTGGTGTTGAACGCTTTGGAATGTGCTTGACGGGTCAATCTCTCACCGTGGCCTTGGCGACGATCCACGTTCCTGTCCGTGAAGTTCCGAAGCGTCTGACTGAAGAGGCCATCGTCGAATGCGGGGGCTTGCTCGCCCGCTTCGTAGAACGCCGGCGGCGGGACAAGGCGGGCCGAATTGCGGTAGCTGGACTGAACCCCCACGCGGGTGAAGCAGGCAAATTCGGGGACGAGGAGTCGAGGATCATCGACCCGGCCATCCGCTGTCTGAATCGTGAATTTCCCGGAGCCTTCAGTGGTCCGCATGTTCCCGACGCCATCTTCCGCGATGCAGCGGCCGGCCAGTACGACGCCGTCCTCGCCATGTATCACGACCAGGGCTTGATTCCGATCAAGCTTTTGGATTTCGACACCGCCGTCAATGTGACCCTTGGTCTCCCCAAGCCTCGGACGAGTCCTGATCACGGGACGGCATTCGACATCGCGGGCAAGGGCATCGCCAACCCGGAATCCATGATTCATGCGATTCGATTGGCAGCTGAATTGGCCAGCGAATCATGAAACTCTATGACACGGCGGCCGATGTGGTGAGGAAGGCGCTACGTGGTCTGGAGATGCCACCTGCTCGTGCCGCGCTGCTCGGGGGGATTCCCGAGCCCGCGCTCATGGCTTTTCTTCGGGGTGCTCCCTCGGGTCCGTGGCTCTCGCGCTTGGCCGAAGTGCTCGGACTCGATCCTGTTGCGCTGACGTCCGTCGATACACCCCATAAGGCCCCCACCCCTCCGCCAATGCTTCACCAAGTCGCCCTCCCTTTCGATGGCGATGAAGTCAACGTCTGGCATCTTGAGCATCCCGAAGGTTCTTTGTGTGTTGATGCGGGGTTCCAGACTTCGGATCTCGCGAACGCCACCCATGGGATGGAAAACTTTGACCTACTGATCACGCATCCCCATCGCGACCATGTGGGAGGCATCAGCGCGGTCTCCGGGAAAGCGCGCACGATCTATTCGCCCACCCCGCTGCCTGGTGCATCAGATACGGCAGCGGGTCAGACTTTCCACTCCGGACCGTGGCGGATCGAGGTTTTCGGTTTGGCCGGCCACCATCCTTCAGCCGTTGGTTATCGGATTCGAGGAGCCGATCAGGATTTTGTGGCAGTTGGGGACGCGGTATTCGCCCGGTCCATCGGTGGTTGCGCCGGCGGGGAAGCATACCAGCATGCGAAGGAAAGCATTCTGGGCATGTGGGCCAAGCTGGAGCCCGGCACCCTCATATTGACGGGGCATGGGCCATTGACGACCGTGGCACGCGAGACGGAGGAAAATCCTTTTCTTGCCGCCTGGCTGAAGGGTTGAGCTTTCTCCTTGTCGTTTCCTCTCGTCATGAAATGCATCAGGTCATGTATGACTACATCGCCTCCGGGATCTACGCCAGTCAGCTCAAACAGGGTCAGGATGCGTTGGGATCCGATCTCGGCAGCACGAACGCGCAGCTGCGCTCACTGACCGATCTGGTCAGGAAAATGGCATTGGTCAACCAGGCCCTGCTCGAGTTGATGAAGGAGAAAACCGGACTCTCGGACGAGGAATTGCGCCTCAAGGTCAGGGAGGTGGATCTGCGCGACGGCTACGAGGATGGCAAATTGACCGCCGGCCCCGTGGTTTGCCCGAAGTGTGGGTTCAATGTCACCGCGGGCTCGCTGAGCTGCCAAACCTGTGGAGCCAAGATTGCGCCGAAGTATCCCTACGAGTCCTGACCTGCCCTATCGGCGGGGCCTTGTCCCCATCGCGAGGCGAATCAAGACCAAGGGAAGAACGCCGATGACCGCCGCAGCCGCAGCTACCTTCCAGCCGGGGAACACCCGCGGTGCGTTGCAGGCCAAGCCGCTGAGGGCCTCCTTTACGACCTGTTTGGCATCGACATAAAAGGCTTCCCGGAAGGGTGATTCATCACCGGTTTGCTGGCGCCGTGCCACTTCTCCGAAGTTCGTATGCACAGGGCCCGGGCAAAGGGCAGTTACCCGAATGCCTTGCTCGCGAAGCTCCAAACGCAGGGCTTCCGAAAAGCTCGTCACGTAGGCCTTGGTCGCCGCATACACCGCAAAGTCGGGGATCGGTAAAATGCTCGCCAAGGAGCTGACTTGGATGACGGACCCTCCCCCGCCTTCAATCATCGGCGGGACCAGTGCGTGGGTCAGAGCGGTTAAGGCCTCCACATTCAGGCGGATCATTGCCTCGGTCTTCGACCAGTCGGATTTGACGAACTCACCGTAGTCCCCCATTCCGGCATTGTTGACCAGAAGGTCCGGATGAAGGCCGGCAGATGCCAGCTGCTTGAGCAACTCAGCCCGATCCGCGGACTGGGTGAGATCCGCCTTCAGCACCCCGACACTGAGGTCCGGATGCTCAAGGCGAAGCTCGGAGGCAAGGGCCTCCATCGGTTCCGTCCGTCTGGCTACAAGAACCAGGGTCTGACACCGCGGTGCCAGTTGGCGGGCGAATTCCGCGCCCAATCCGGAGGAAGCCCCCGTGATCAGGGCGCAGCGATGAAAGAGACCCTCGCTCACAAGAGATCAGGCTTCCTGAGACTCGGCACCGTTCTCTGCGGATTGCTCCACGTGAACGATACGAAGCGGGAGGCGCATGAGGAGGTCACCGTCACAACCGATATCGATCGAGTAGATGCCAGCCTTCGGGAAACGCAGGCCCTGAAGGTTCATGATCAGGTTCCGGGTCAGGAATGGGACGTTCGGGGGAAGTTGCACGTCGAACTCAGGCTCGATGGGCATGTTCTTCGGATCGAGCGACTCCCCGTCTTCGTTGATGATGTTGATCGAGAGCTTGTGACGGCCAACGTCCTCCTGAGTGAAGCAGAGGCGTAGCGCCAAGGCACACATCGGGTGCACGACAGGCACGGCACGAGCGGCCAGCGTGTCAAAGGTTCCGGTCAAGACCAGCTTGCCATTGTAGTCGGCTGCGTGGTCACAAAGAGATGCGATTTGAATGTCCATGGATTCAATAATTGTCGTAGTCCCTGCGCCTTCATGCACAGGACCCACGTTGTTTGAGGGGTTCTCGGCGAGGCGTCCAGCAAGGAAATGAGAATCTCAGGGGCCATCCTCGCCCTCGATCAAATCGAGGTCTTCCACAGGCAGTGCCTTGGGAACGTCCGCATCATCAGGCAGCTCTTCGATGGTCTCCAAGGGCTCGACCGGGATGGCACGCAAAACGCCTTCCTCGCTGATTCCCTCGGCTTCCGCACCCTCTTCCACGACAAGCAGAGCCTTCGGGGCGGGCGCGATCATCTCCTTGATCTCATCCTTGAAGCTGTTGAAGAAGGCTGGAACCATGGGAGCTGCATTCCGGCCGCCGCTTACCTTCTGCCCGGGTCGACCTTCATACAGACAGGCAAAGGCGAGGCGGGGTTCATCGGCTGGAAGGAATCCAGCGAACCAGGCGACGCCTTGCTTCTTGCTCTCCGGTCCCCATTGTCCGGTGCCGGTTTTTCCGCACACTTCCGTCCAAGAAAGCCCGGCGCCTCGTCCGGTGCCGCCATCCACGACTTGCCGCATGCCTTCGCGCACATTCTCGATGGCGTTGTAGTCGATGCCCAGCCAGTGCCGGCGCTCGGGCTGAGCGGTACGGATGACCCGTCCGTAGGAGTCCTGCACCTGCATGACCAGATGAAGCTTCGGAAGGGCCCCGCCATTGCCAATGGCGGCCATGCCCTGGGCAACCTGAAGGGGTGTCGCCAGCACCGCACCCTGACCGATCGACCAGTTCGCCGCGTCACCTTCCGTGATCGGCCGGCGATAGGTCTTGCGGACATACTCGGGGGTGGGAATCAATCCGGCGTCCTCGCCCAGAAGCGGCAACCCGGTAATGGTGCCGAAACCCAGTCGCCGTGCCAGACCGAGAAAGGAGCCCGAGCCCACCCGGTTGCCCACTTGGGCAAACCATGGGTTGTTCGACCATTTGATGGCTGGAATCACCGACAAGGCACCATAGTCGGATCGGGACCAGTTCCACAGCTTGTGATTTCCGTAGGTCAGGAACGCGGGACAGTTCACCGTGGTGTCCTTCGTGATGACTTGATCATTCAGAGCCGCGAGGGCGACGATGGGCTTGAAGCTAGAGGCGGGCGGATAAGTCCCTTGGAATGCCCGGGCATACAGCGGCTTGGCAGGATCTTCCCGGAGCACGTCGTATTCCTTTTGACTGATGCCGGGAATCCATTGGTTCAGGTCAAAGCCAGGATTGGACGCCATGACGAGCACCTCGCCGGTGACCACATCGATGACCACCATCGCTCCCCTCTTTGAATATTCATCGAGAACGGCTTCCGCCCGCTTCTGCCAGCGCAGGTTGATCGTCGAGACCACGGCTCCTCCCGCTCTCGGCTGTCCCTTCTGCTCGCGAAGGAGCATTTTCCCGTTCTCATCGAAAATCAGCCGCAAGTGGGCCGGGTCGCCCTGAAGGTCCTGATCGTAGATCTTTTCAAAGCCGGCCCGTCCCTCGGACATCTCCCACATCGGTTCATTGGGGCTGATCGGGCCGGTTGGCAGTTTGCCCACTTGGCCGGTGTAGCCGATGATGTGGCAAGCTAGGTCCTTCTCGGGATAGTAGCGCTCGTAAACATCGATCAGCTCAAGTCCGCGCGTCAATTGAGGACGGATCTTTTCCGCTTCCTCGGCGGCCATCGGGCTCGACAGGTAGAGTGGCAACCAACGCCGATGGCGGTAATGCTGGTAAAGCGTGTCATCATCCGGTTCCGAAACCCCTTCGTGGAGCAACTTCGCTGCTTCCACCCGTGCGCGGCCCCACGCGACCACACGCTCCCGTTCCTCGACCTCGAACTGCTCATACTGCAGGGCGAGTTGATAGACCACGCGGTTCTGAGCGAGGGGGTAGCCCTCGCGGTCGATGATGGGCCCGCGGGGTGCTGGAATCTTCAGCTGGATCGTGCGTGCGTTCTTCCGGTTGAAGATCGATCCGTCATCCGCCGATGGTAGGACGTCGGCCGCAGGAGCACTTGGCGAAACGCCGGTGCTCGCCACGACCTCCTGAGCGGAGAGAGGCATCGCCACGAAACAGGCGAACAGGAGGAGTTTGCAAATCTCTTTGATGGCGGAAAACTAGCCTGCGTTCGCCTCGTCGGCAACGCTCAATCCCACATCGAATCTTCCCAATCTTCAGGCTTCGTGCCGATATTCTGGGCAACTTCGACTGGCAGAAATATGAACTCATCCTGCCTTTTTACCGAGGGATCGAGGGAAAAGCGGACGAGTTTCCGGCTCGTGGCGTCGGTGCGCTGGACGCTCACATCGAGCCAAACATCGAGCTTGCCGTCCTCTTCGGGCATCACTTTCAGCAAGCCCGGGATCGGATAGCGGGCCCGGACCTCCCCGGGACGATCCCGGAGTTTCCTAAAGGTCGCCTTCCGGCCCAGTTCATCCGCAGGGAACCACTCGTCGCGACCGGTCTTCTCGGTCCGTGTCCGGATCCGGTGAACGACGAGAGATTCGTGCACGCCTTCCCGTCCATAAGCCTCGATCCTCCATTTGAACGGACCATCGAAGGTCGCCATGCCCCCACCCACGACCATCGCACTCATCATGAAGGATCCCGGACGGGTCCCCTCCGGGCGAAAGTCGATCCCGACCTCGGCTCCACCCACTTCGACCGCACCTCCGCTTTCGGTGTAGGTGTGCTTCTGGCCCTTGAGCCCGACACAGTTGCTCAGCATCAAGACCCAGACCCAGGCGATAGCAATCAGGAAACGCATCGGCGCAGGTTTGCAGATCGTCCCGCAAGCGGCAACCTCATGATCCCGCTCTTGCTCTCACTTCCACCCGATGCATGCTCTCGCAGGCACACTTATGGATCTCAACTGGCTAGGCATTCTCATTCTCGCGGCAGTCCTGATGCTCTGGAATCTCGATTTCGTCGTCACGCTGCTCAACCTCAAGGCTCAGTCACCCACCCCCCCCGAGGAGTTGGCCGACGTATTCGACCAAGAGCGCTTCGCGAAATCCCAGGCCTACACTCGGGCGTCTTCCCGATTCGGCATCATCGAGTCCGTGGTGTCGCTGTTCATCCTGCTGGCATTCTGGCTGGCCGGAGGCTTCGGCTGGCTGGATCAACTTTCCCGGTCCTGGTTCTCCAATGAACTCCTCGCCGGCCTCGCCTTCCTTTCCGTTCTCTACATCGGACACCTGCTCCTTCATCTCCCCCTGTCGATCTACTCGACTTTCGTCATCGAGGAACGCTTCGGTTTCAACAAGACCACGCCGAAGACCTTCGTGGTCGACCAAATCAAGGGTCTGTTGCTGTCCGCCATCCTCGGACTACCCCTCGCCGCCGGGGTGCTCTGGATTTTTGGAAATGTCCCCCAAGCCTGGCTTTGGGCCTGGCTCCTGTTCACCGCGGTCCAGTTATTCCTCATGTGGCTCGCTCCCGTGGTGATCCTCCCGCTGTTCAACAAGTTCGAACCGATGGACGATGGACCGCTGCGTGACGCGATCGAGCGCATGGCAGCCAAGTGCGAGTTCCCCCTCACGGAGATCTCCGTGATGGATGGTTCGAAGCGCTCGACCAAGGCCAATGCCTACTTCACCGGTTTCGGAAAGACCAAGAAGATCGCCCTCTACGACACGCTCATCGAGGAGCAGACCACGGATGAACTCGTCGCTGTGCTCGCCCACGAGATCGGCCACTTCAAGTGTCGACACATCATCCAACGCCTCGCCGTCTCGATTCTGCAAAGTGGCGCCCTGTTTTTCCTGCTCGGTTTGGCGGTGGATCGCGACGGTGCGTTTGCCCGCTTGCTCTTTGATGCATTCGGAGTGGAAACGATCTCCGCACACGTGGGTCTCGTCCTCTTCGGCATCCTCTTCAGCCCCGCCAGTCGCCTGCTCGGGATCTTCTCGAACATGTGGTCACGGAAGCACGAGTTTGAAGCGGATGCCTACGCCGCCAAGGCGATGGGTGATTCGGGCCCACTGATCAGTGCGCTGAAGAAACTGTCGGCGAAAAACCTTTCGAACATCACACCCCACCCGATGAGGGTATTCCTCGACTACTCGCATCCTCCCATCCTCCAGCGCCTCAACGCACTCAAATCCCTGTAAACCCATGTATTCCGCTGATCCCGAACGCTACAATGGACAGATGCCGTATCGTCGATGCGGAAAGTCCGGCCTGAAACTCCCGCAGATCTCCCTCGGTTGCTGGCACAACTTCGGTCATACCGACGACCAGCATGAAGCGCGCGCCATCCTGCGCCGCGCCTTCGATCGGGGCGTCACCCACTTCGACCTCGCCAACAACTACGGCCCGCCTCCGGGGAGCGCCGAGGAGAATGTCGGACGCATCATGAGCGAAGACTTCGCCTGCCATCGCGACGAGCTCATCATTTCCTCCAAGGCGGGGCACCTGATGTGGGACGGACCCTACGGCGAATGGGGGTCACGCAAGCACGTGCTGTCCTCGCTGGACCAGTCCCTGAAGCGGCTCCGCTTGGACTACGTCGACATCTTCTACTCGCACCGTCCGGACCCGGATACCCCGCTCGAGGAAACCATGGGCGCCCTGGCCTCCGCCGTGCATCAGGGGAAAACCCTCTACGTCGGGCTTTCCAAGTATCCGCTGAA
Source organism: Haloferula rosea (assembly GCF_016595525.1). GTDB lineage: Bacteria > Verrucomicrobiota > Verrucomicrobiia > Verrucomicrobiales > Akkermansiaceae > Haloferula > Haloferula rosea. Next base: position 536,335 of record NZ_JAENII010000002.1, on the reverse strand, counting down.
AATGCTCAAGAAGGCAGTGGCAATCCTACGCGATCTGGGCATCGCTTGCCCCATCTATCAGCCACCTTACTCGATTCTCGATCGTTGGCCGGAGAATGAAGGCATCCACGCTTGGCTCGCTGATCACGGCATGGGGTCCATCGTCTTCAGTCCCCTTGCCCAAGGCATGCTCACCGGAAAGTACTGCGACGGCATTCCGGATGGATCGCGTGCGGCGCGTTCCGAAGGATTCCTTCAAGTCGATCAGGTCGACGCCCAGGTCAAACAACTGCGCGCCCTTCGCGACCTCGCCTCAGAAGCCGGAACGCCCCTTCACCACCTCGCGCTCCGCTGGGTCCTCGACCAGAAACCGGTGGTCTCCGCCTTGATCGGAGCCCGGACGGTGGCGCAGCTTGATGATAGTCTTGATGCACTCGGTCAGCCGCCATTGAAGAAGTCGGTGATCAAGAAGATCGATGCGCTCGCTCCGCCAGCCCGGCGAAAGAAGAAGTGAGTTCAACCTTTCCGGCTTGCTACTACGACACTCGTTTTCGGATCGAGGGTGCTCCCACTCCGTGGCCCGACACGTGCGCGATCATCACGGCATGGAATCCGATGGACCGATGCTGGTCGCGGAAAATGAATGTGGCCGCCGACCATCGCTTGCGTCGCCTTCTCGAGAGGCAGCACCTCAAACACTTCCGGGCCAGCGGCCAATCCCCCGATGGATCCCATCAGGAACCCGGTTGGGCGATCGTGACAAATCTCGGGAATGCTCTGAAGATCGGCAAGCGCTACAAACAGCGTGCCATCTGGTGGGTGGTAGACGACGAGTTGCAGCTTCACTCGTGCCTCACCGGGCACCAGGAAACTGTGGCAGGTTTTGCTCAGCGAATGGTCTGAGAATGCGGCTAACATCGACATCCGTGTCCTGCAATTCCTTCCATTTCTGATAGGCGGCCCGCACCTCGTCCGTTGCGTCCAGACCGTCCCGATGCCAGACCACGAAGGGCGAGCGTGAGGTGGTCAGTGACGACGGATCGAGAATGAAGGACGCGCCGAACTTCCTCGAGGTCGTGGCGAGTGCCACGCGGAACATCGCTTCGGAGAGTTCATCGCCCATGTCGGACTTCATCACCTCTTCTTTCGACACCAGAATGATACTTGCCCCTGCGGCCGAAAAGGGAGCGGTCGACTTGCGCTTGCCATCCGCATCCAGGACCAACTGCCACAGCTCGGGCGTGTCCATGATCGGCACGGAATCCTCCGGCTCTTCAGTTCCGTCCGAGAACACCTGATTGTCTGACTCGGATGCCTGGCGCGACGTCGGAGGACGCCTCCTTAAGTCGCCCAGAGGAAACGATTCATCGGCCACCCCGGACTCAGTCGACGACTCCAGATCCCTGATCTGCAGCACCGCCAGAATGACGATGCCAGCCAATCCTACAAGGTAAGGCCACCTCCGCATGGGTGAAACAATAGTGGCCCAGTGGCGCTCCCAGCAATCGCCAAACCACGGGACCCAAAACCTGCCATCGCCGGTCAGCCCTGAAACCGCTGCACGATCGGCATGCGCCGCCCCATCCCGAATGCTTTCGAGGTGACCCGAATGCCGGGGGCTGCCTGCTGGCGCTTCCATTCATTGAGATCGACGCGGCGCTGCACCCAGCGGACGAGCGTCTCGTCGTAGCCGCGTGCCACGATCTCATCCGTCGACTCATGAAGCTCCACGTAGGCTTGGAGAATCCCGTCCAAGACCGCATACTCAGGGAGTGTGTCCTGATCCTTCTGATCGGGTCGCAGTTCGGCGCTTGGTGGTTTCTCAATCGTATTCCACGGAATCACCTCGCGTTCGCGATTCAGCCACCGACAGACATCGTAGACCCGGGTCTTCGGCAGATCGGAAATCACGGCCAGCCCACCACACATGTCGCCGTAGATCGTGCAGTAACCGACAGCGAGCTCGCTTTTGTTGCCGGTCGTGAGGAGAAGGTGATTGAACTTGTTCGATAAGGACATCAACAGCAGTCCACGGATCCGGGCCTGCATGTTCTCCTCAGTCACATCCTCTTCCATGCCCTCGAACAAGGGAGCCATGGCGGACTGGACTTCTCCAAGGATGCCCGAGATGCCCACTTCGTCGCAACGCATCCCGAGGTTGTTCGCCAGGGCAAACGAGTCGGACACGCTGCCGCCTGACGAATAGGGACTGGGCATGGTGAGCCCGTGGACCTTGTCGGCTCCGATGGCTTCGCAGGCGACCGCAGCGGTTAGCGCCGAATCGATCCCCCCGCTAAGTCCCAGGCAGACGCTGTTGAAACCCGTCTTTTGAACGTAGTCCCGCACGCCCAACACGAGGGCGCGCCAGAGTTGCTCACAGTCCTCCATTGGGTCTGCAAGGACTCCTCCCGAAACAGCATCAACGACCGCGACAGCTTCCTCAAATCCCGGCAAGCTGGCGATCACTGAGCCGTTAGGGCTCAGGACCCTAGAGTTCCCATCGAACACCAACTGGTCGTTGGCACCGACGCAATTGCAATAAATCACCGGGACACCGGCCTCCTTCGCGACCTTTCCGAGCATCTCGTCGCGCTGTGCAGGCTTGCCTAGATGGAAAGGTGAAGCCGATAGGTTGAAGATGATCTCAGCCCCGGCATCGACCAACTCGGTCACCGGTTCCCTTTCGTAAAACGGACGGTCCAGGTAGTCATCGGTCCAGATATCCTCGCAAATCGTGACACCGAGCTTCTTGCCGTTCCACTCGATCGGCTCGCAGTGATCCGCGGGCTCGAAATAGCGCCTTTCGTCGAACACATCGTAGGTCGGAAGCAAGGTCTTCCATCGTTTCTCCCGCACCTCACCATGTTGGAGAAATGCCGCCCCATTCCTGAACCACTTCCCGGCCTTCTCATGCGGGTGGTGATCGACGTAGCCGACCAGCAGTGGGACCTCTCCAATCTCGCCCGCGAGATAGTCCAATGCCTGAAGGCAACTCGGCACGAAGCGGCTCTTGAAAACAAGGTCGCGCGGAGGGTAGCCGACCAGGGCCAACTCCGGAGCCACCACGATGTCAGCCCCATTCTCAAGGCACTCGCGGTAGGCCGCCAGCAGGCGCTTCGCGTTCCCCGGGAAATCCCCGATCGTCGCATTCAGTTGGACCAGCCCGACCTTCATCCCTTCTTCGCCCAAGAGTCGCGCAAGGCAACAGTCCGATTGAAAACCGCCGCCTCACCCGGCCGGTGGTCACGACGATCTGCGACGAAGTAGCCGAGGCGTTCGAATTGGCAGACTTCCTCAGGCTTCATCTCGGTCAGAACCGGCTCGACCCATGCGTCGCGCGTTTCGAGCGAGGCTGGATTCAGCACGGACTCATAGCCACCTTCGACACCATCCGGATTCTCCTCGGTGAACAAGCGGTCATAGAGGCGAACCTTCGCTTTCTTGCCGAACTGGGCAGAGACCCAATGAATGGCAGCCTTGCACTTCACCCCCTCAGGAGCGTCTTGACCGACCGTTCCCGGCAAATACTCGCAGCGAATTTCGATCACCTTTCCCTCAGCATCCTTCTCGAAGCCCACGCACTTGATGATGTAGCCACCGCGCAATCTCACGTATCGATCCGGACCCAGACGGAAGAACTTCCGTGGTGGGTCCTCCATGAAGTCATCCTGCTCGATCCACAGCTCGCGACTCAGCATGACGTCACGCACGCCGTCCTCCTCACGCTCCGGGTTATTGACCACTTGAAGCGCTTCGCTACGATCTTCCTCGTAGTTGACGAGGACGAGCTTGACCGGATCCAGCACGGCCATCCGGCGGGGCGCTTCCTTGTTCAATAAGGCCCGGACCTCGTGCTCGAGCAGCGCGATGTCGGTCATTCCCTTGAACTTCGTGATCCCCAGCCCCTTGCAGAACGAACGGATGGCGGGCGCCGGGTAACCCCTGCGACGCAGACCCGAAAGCGTCGGCATCCGCGGGTCGTCCCACCCGTCGACCTGGCCCTGCTGCACGAGAGTGAGCAGCTTCCGCTTGCTCATCACCGTGTAGGTCAGATTCAGTCGGGAGAATTCAATTTGCCGGGGTGTCGCGGGAACCGGGCAATGCTCAATCACCCACTCATAGAACGGCCGGTGAATCTCGAATTCCAGCGTGCACAAGGAATGGGTCACGTGTTCCTTCGCGTCTTCCAGAGGATGGGCGAAGTCATACATTGGGTAGATGCACCACGCGTCCCCGGTATTGTGATGGCTCACGTGCAGGACGCGGTAGATGACGGGGTCACGCATCACCATGTTTGGCGACGCCATGTCGATTTTGGCCCGCAGGACCACCTCGCCCTCCTTGAACTCCCCGGTCTTCATTTTTGCGAACAGCTCGAGGTTCTCGGCAACAGACCGATCCCGGAACGGCGAATTGCTGCCGGGGCTCTGCAGGTTGCCACGACCGGCCTTGATCTCATCGGGCGTCTGCTGGTCGACGTAGGCCAACCCCTTCTCGATCAGTGCAATCGCGCAGCCATGGAAGAACTCGAAGTAGTCGCTGGCGAAATACAGATGCTCACCCCAGTCGAAACCGAGCCACGCCACATCCTCCTTGATGCTCTCGACATACTCGGTCTCTTCCTTCTCGGGATTCGTGTCGTCGAAACGAAGATGGCAGCGGGCTCCGACCCCCTGGTTCTCCTCGGCAATGCCGAAGCTCAGGCAGATCGCCTTGGCATGGCCGATGTGCAGGTAGCCATTCGGTTCCGGAGGGAACCGCGTGATGATGGTCTTGTGTTTCCCGCTCGCCAGATCGTCGGCGATGATCTCGCGGATGAAATCGAGCTTGGTTGGAGTCGTCTCGGACATGTCAAAAATTCGGTAATCGGCGGATCAGGCATCTCACCCGTCCGGCCACGTGCGGATCATGCGCCGGAACTTCCATTCTGAGAAATGCCAAATCACACCATTTTGCCCCCCAGGCAGTGAATTCCCACGCCCCCCTGCCTGCCGTGAGAATCGGGGTGTCGGGGCTTTCGCGAACCTTTCCCTGAAGCTCAACTGTCAGCCAGTTCCTGCAGCAGAGCCTGGTTCAGGCGGATTCCCGCTTCGAAGTTCTCCACCGGGAAATTCTCGTTCGGCGAGTGAATCTGGGCATCCGCGAGGGCGAGTCCCAGCAAGAGGGTGTCGGCCCCGAGAATGGTCCGGAAATCCTCGATGATGGGAATGCTTCCCCCTTCACGGATCAGGACGGGATCCTTGCCGAATGCCTTCTTCAATGCCCGCTGTGCCGCCTTGCCAAACACGGCATGGGGGTCGGCGTGATAGGGCTTGCCGTCGTGACCCGGGGTGAACTCGATGGTGACGCCCGGCGGACAGTGTTTCTTCAAGTGGGCTTCGACCTTGGCGATGATGTCCTTGGGATCCTGTTGGGGCACCAGACGGAACGAGAACTTGGCCATGGCCTCGGCCGGCAGCACGGTCTTCGAACCCGGCCCCTGATAGCCCGAGCCCATGCCATTCACTTCCGCGGTCGGGCGCGCCCAGGTTTGCTCCGCTGCCGAGTAACCCGCCTCGCCAAACAGGGAAGGCGCGCCGGTCACCTCAAGGTAGTCGTCGGTGCCGACTCCCGGGACTTTCGCCCACATTTCACGCTCCCAGTCCTTCAGCGGCTCCACGTCGTCGTAAAACCCATCGATCATGATCTTGCCATCCTCATCGTGAAGACTGGTGATCAATCGAGCCAAGGCCGCCGCGGGGTTGGCAACCGCCCCACCGAAAATGCCTGAATGCAGGTCTTTGGTCGGTCCCTTGACCACCACTTCGCCGCACGTGATGCCGCGCAGGCCATAACCGAGGGTCGGCATGCCGGGAGCCACCATGCCGGTGTCCGACACGGCGATGACATCGCATTTCAGCAGCTCCCGGTTCTCGCGCAGGAAGGGCGCGAGGCTTGGGCTGCCGATCTCTTCTTCCCCTTCAAACAGAAAGGTCAGATTCACCGGCAAGTCACCCTTCTCGCGCAGGGTCCGACCGGCTCCGAGCAAATGCGCAAGCATCTGCCCCTTGTTGTCGGTCGCCCCACGGGCCCAGATCTTCTCACCTCGGATTTCCGGCTCGAATGGCGAGCTGTCCCACAGGTTGAGTGGGTCCACAGGTTGGACGTCGTAATGGCCATAGATCAACACGTTGGGGCGCCCGTCTTGGTGCTCGTTCTGGGCGATTACGACCGGGTGGCCGGGTGTTTCATGCAGTTGGGCGCTCAGTCCGAGCTCCTCTGCGGTCTTCACCAGCCACTCCGCACAGGCCTTCACATCCCCGGCGTGCGCCGCGTCGGTGGAGATGCTGGGAAATCGGAGGAATTCGAAGAGTTTCTCTAGCTCGGGAGTCATGGCTCATCCATGTCCTCCGACACCTCGACCCGCAAGCGCAAACCCGTCGACCCCGAGTCGGAGCCGCTGCCAGGATTTCCCCCCTTTCGTCGTTGCCGAAACTCCGGCGTCATAGTACCTCTTATCACGTAATACCATTGATTCCGTGAGTTCAGACGACACCCATCCCCCAATTCAACGCCCCCGCATTCTAGTCGTCACCCCCGAGATCACCTACCTGCCCGAAGGTATGGGCAACCTCGCCCAGCGGATGTCCGCGAAAGCAGGTGGCATGGCCGACGTCTCCGCCTCACTCGTGCAGGCGCTCCATGACCAAGGTGCCGATGTCCATGTCGCCCTGCCGAACTACCGGCGCATGTTCCACCTCGATGTCGCCAGCGTTCACGACTACGAGTACAGCAAGGTTTCCAGAGCGCTTCCGGAACAGCGCATCCACCTGGCGGAAGACCGCGTCTTCTATCACCGCTCGAGAGTCTACAGTGAGCGGGAGAACCACCTCATTGCCCTCGCCTTCCAGCGTGAGGTCATCAACCACATCATTCCCCAGGTCCGACCGCATCTCATTCACTGCAATGACTGGATGACCGGCCTCATCCCCGCGGTCGCCAAGCGCCATGGAATGAAATCCCTCTTCACGGTCCACAACATCCATACCGAGCGGATGACGCTGGACACGATTGAGGATCGCGGGATCGACGCCGCGGACTTCTGGCAGCACCTCTACTACGGCCGCCCCCCTCACGACTACCAGGAGTCCCGTGACAACAACCCGGTCGACCTGCTGACCAGCGGCATCTTTGCCGCCGACCACGTCAATACCGTGAGTCCGACTTTCCTCAGTGAAGTGGTCGATGGCCGACACAGCCACATCCCCGGACACATCGTCCACGAGCTGTGGTCCAAATGCAATGCAGGCTGCGCAAGCGGAATTCTCAATGCACCGGACTCTGCATTCAATGCCGTGCGCGACACCTACCTTGATCACCACTACTCGGTGGACACCGTCATGGACGGCAAGCGGGCGAACAAAGCCCAGCTTCAGCAGGAGCTTGGACTGGAAGTGAACCCGGATCGCCCCCTGCTCTTCTGGCCGTCACGGCTCGACCCGGTCCAGAAGGGCTGCCAGTTGGTGACCGACATCCTCCATCAGCTCATGGAAGACTACGCCCACGAAGGGTTGCAGTTGGCCGTCATCGCAAGTGGTTCCCACCAGGGACACTTCCATTCCATTGTCGAACAACACGGACTCCATCATCGTGTCGCCGTGAGGGACTTCACCGAACGACTCTCACACATCGGATACGCCGCCGCGGACTTTGTCCTCATGCCATCCTCGTTCGAGCCATGTGGACTCCCCCAGATGATCGCTCCGAAGTATGGGTCCATGACCATCGCCCACGACACGGGAGGACTCCACGATACCGTTGAACCTCTCAATCTCGAGCACCCCGGTGGCAATGGCTTCCTGTTCAATGTGTTCAATCCCGATGGCCTGCGCTGGGCCATCGACCGGGCGATGGAGTTCTACCGTCAACCGTGGGACGTGCGTGAAGAGACGCTCCAACGCATCATGCGCGAAGCGAAGAGCCGGTTCAACCACCTCGCTACCGCCGGCGAGTACATCCGAACCTACGAGAATATCCTCGGGCGCTCGATTTCAGAACCTGAGCCGACTCCTGAGCCAAAGGTCAAGAAATCGAAAAAGAGCAAGGTCAAGAAGGACTGAAGCTCATTACCAGGCCGCTCGCCCACCCGATCGACTCGGCTTGTTGACGACCGAATTCCAAGCCTTCCCATCGAAAGGCCGCCACCCTCCCTCTACTGGTGCCGTTCACGCTCCTCCTTGATCGCGGAAAGCGCGTCGAAGAGCGCGAATAGCATGACGAACAGGCAGAGCAATCCGCAGAGTCCCCAGTAGACCCCGAAGCGCAGCGGCGACTCGCTTAGCCATCCATCAATACCCCACAGACCGAGGGCAAACATCCCCAACATCACGGTGGCAAAACCACCCAAGGTCCTCCGGCGCCGCTTGCGATCAAGAAGGATCTCCCGCGCCACGGCCTTGTCCATCTCCCATTGATCCCGCTTGCTCACCCCGGAGACCTACCAAGGGCCGGGATTGCTGTCGAGGCGGGCAAAGCTCGCAGCAAGTCGATCGATCGGAGCGTCCTGTGCGAGAGCGCTCGTGACGGACTCATCAAGCCGTAGACCTTGGCATTCAAAAATGCAGGGGTTCTTCCACTCGCGCATCCCCGACTTTCGCGCTAGACCATGTTCATGTCCGAAGTTCTTGCCGTTCTTGCGGGTGTCGGCCTCGCCGCCGCCTGTGGCTTCCGCATCTTCCTGCCACTCTTCGTGGCGAGCCTCGCCATTCAGACGGGAGTCGACGGTTTTGGCGGCTTCAGTCTCGGCGGCCTGGTAGGTGACGACCTTCCATGGCTGGGCACCTTTCCTGTGACGGTTGCCTTCGGCGTGGCCACCGTGCTCGAGATCGGAGCCTACTACGTTCCCTGGATCGACAACGCCCTCGACACCATCGCCACGCCTACCGCCATGGTGGCCGGCACGCTCATGTCATTTGCTTTCCTCCCGGGAGTCCTCGATGATTCCTACCTGAAGTGGATTGCCGCCGCCATCGTTGGCGGCGGAACGGCCGGGGTCATCCAGAGTGGCACGGTGGCATTGCGAGGCACCTCCACGGCGACGACGGGCGGACTCGGCAATTTCCTGCTATCGACGGTCGAAGCCATCGTCGCAACCGTGACATCCGTCCTTGCTGTCTTTCTTCCGCTCCTCGCAGGTGTCGTCGCCCTCGTCATCGCGATCTACATGATCCGTAAGATTCTCGCGATCCGCCGCTGGCTCAGATCCCGCGAAGAAGCCACCTAGCGGGAGTCGGGAAACCGGGAGAATCAATTCTGGCCAGCCAAGGCGATGCATCGGATCGTCCGATCATGACGACGGAGGAAATCCAGCACTACATCCATGCCGCGGTTCAATCCGAGTTCGACGGGTTCACCGCGGAGTCGATGGAGATGATGACCAGCGAGGGTGGCGACGGACGCTTTCTTGGAAAAGTCCATGCCATGCGCTACCTCGGCATCGCGGAATACCCGGAGATCTACCTCGCCATCGGCACGACAAAACTCGGCGTCCAGATCGTCAGGTTCGGCATGTCGGAATGCCTGAACCCTCAAGAAAGCGACCTCGATTTCCTCCTGCAGAAGGAACTCTCGATCATCAAGGACGACGACTGAGGAGCGGCGCGGAGTTTTCCCTTTCAGCTACGCGCATCGACCTACTTCCACTTCGCGCCATATTCATTGGTCGGGTCGCGGTAGATGGAGTGCAAATGATCGAGCGGGTCGCCTCCCAAATCTTGGCCTGCATATTCAATGATCACGGTCGGACCACTGATGTGGAATGACATGTCGCTCTCCAGCGCAAACGGCCCGTTCCAAGTAAACACCGTCTGATCCATACCCGCCTTGATCTCACTCATCCGCTGCATCGCGCAGGCCTTCGGCAAATCGTCGACCCAACAGGACACCAGCTTGAGCAATTTCTCCCGCTGCTCGACTGTCAGTCCCTTGCAGGACATGCCGGGAATATCGAGCGTCTTCCCATCCTTCCCCGGGCCCACCACGATACGACGACGCTTGTCACCGCGAATGGCTTCCTCCTTCTGTTCCTCAGTCAGGCTGTCGATGAATTCGTAGGCCAGGGATGTTTCTTTCCCCATCGGGACGATCACCTCATCGCCCAGCTTGAACTCACGGGGCTGGGTACCGATGAAGGAAGGTGACATCGTGACCTTCTCGCCCCTCATCGTCAGATTCACTCCCACATGGTGCCCGTCGAACTGGAGTGCCCACTCGTTCTCAACCGATGGCTTACCGAAGATCGCCACCCAGTAGTTTGCAGATCCGAAACCTCCACGTTCTTCGGCCTCCTCCCGGGAATCCAGCAGCAGGTCGTCCGCCAGCATGATGTTGCGTGACATCAGATACCCCTCCGTACTCATGACCGTGGAAAGCAGCACCGAAACGGCTTCCAGTTGGCCCTTGTCAAGATCCCCCAACCTCAGCCCTCCCTCGTTCCCCCGCGGGGGGGTGTTCGTCCATTTCTGTCGTTCAGGGTGATCAAGCGACAGCAGTGCTTGCCCCCGCTGCGTTGCCGTCAATTTCTCAAGAAAGGCCTCAGCTGCCGCGACCATCGCCTCAGGGCTGTGATTCGTCTTGGCAGGCTTCGCTGATGCAAAAACCTCACTGGCCAAGGTCCATGCCTGGTGTTTTTCAGCTGAAAGAAGCGAACCGGTCGCACTGGCGACGACCAACCATGAGGAAGCGAGAAGATTCATCCCGTCATGCTCGGCATTCCCGCAGGCTTGAGAAGAACAAAACCCGCAATCCTTCAAACCAAGGACTCTGAACCACGCACGCCCCGGTCTGAATCCAACCGCATGAGAATCCTTCGCTGCTTTTGTAGTTCCTACCCGACTCGTTGATGTCATGATCCAGGCGATGAACGATGAAGCTCCAGAGACCCCGGCTGCAGAGCCAGCCACCACCCTTTCAAGCCCCTCAAGTGGGCGACCCGCACCTGTCTCACCCGAAGAGAAAGAGAACCGGAACTGGGCACTGATCGCTCATGTGTCCTCCCTGAGCTCGTTCATCGGTATCCCGGGATTCATCGGCCCGTTGGTCGTCTGGCTGGCGAAAAAGGACGAGCTTCCTTTTGCCTCCGAACAGGCCAAGGAGGCCCTCAACTTTCAGATCAGCCTGTTCATCTATGGAGTCATTTGCGTGGTCCTCGTGATGACCGTTATCGGTGCCCTGATCGGAATTCCCGGCTTGATTGCTCTCGTCGTGGTTGAGGTCGTCTTCACCATCATCGCTTCGATCAAGGCAGGTGAAGGAAAAGCGTATCGCTACCCAATGACCATTCGGCTGATCGACTGAACCCGATCAAGGCGTATAGACGCCCCTGAAGAATCTGACATCGCCCAAGGTTGAGAGATCCCCGGACCACGAACCGACCGCCCCCGGATCCAGCCCCGGGATAGCCGTCCAGCCCGATAGTCCGGTGCCCGACATCTCGATCGAGTCGAAGTCTCCCACGTCCCACATCAGCATGATCTGATTTCCCAGTCGTTGGATCTGCAGCTCAGGCATCGATGGGAGGGGTTGTGGTTCGGTCTCGGTGGCGATCACATAGCCCGTCCGATCGTTGGGTCCGACCGTGGCATCCCCTGGCCCAACAGCGACCGTGAACACAATCGTGGAATAGGTTCCGGTCAATTGAATCGAACCGGCCGCTTCCCTACCGAAGATTTCGTTGGGCGGCGGCGGCTCACCGGCGGCCAGAGTACCATCCGAACTCAACGTCGCTCCAGCAATCTCCAGATTGCTGGTTCCCGCCAAAGCGGTGAGCGCCGATGGAAAGGTGAGCGTGGTCCGATACTCCACATCCGTCAGTGAGATGATGGGATTGGTGACAAGGGCCCCGAGATCCATGGTCACGGTCGTCGTCGCCCCTTCCTGGGTTTCAATGTTGATGTAATCCCCGACAAAGTTCGGCTCAAACACATCGATCCCAGCGAGGAACGGGAAAACCTCCGGGACGTCTTCCCACAGATTGTAGATTTCGGTCCCCGAGGGATTGATGATGGAAGCAGTGCTACTTCCATCCGCTGCCTGGATTGCGCCGCCCGATTGAGAGATCTCGACTGATAGAGACAGATCCGTAGAGGTCGTGTGATTTCTCCAGACTCCTGTCGCGGAGCTGGACCCATGAATCGTGGTGAAATTGCTGACATAGAGGTCCGCCCGGAGGCAAGGGGTGAGACCGAGACAAGACAGGACGAGGGGGAGCGCTTTCATGATGTGTGGGGGGATTAACCCAGAAGCCGTATCAGTTTGGGCGCGGGAATTCAAGATGATTGGGACCGATCAGCCCGTCAGAGGCGCTTTCACGAGAGGGTCAGCGGCTCTCCGGAAAGTGCGCAGGGACCACAAACCATGGTTCTACGCCTTGATTCACGCGAAGCATGACACATCGATGGTTCATCTCCCTTCGATTCCAGGAGCGAAGTGGAACGTCCCGAAGAAACTCCAAGGGAACTGGCCAGAGAGGTTTGGGAACCAACTCAAAGCGTGCGTCGGGTTCAAAAAACGCCTCCAGTGCATCGACGTGAACCCAACGTCCTCTACGACATGAGGGATGGATGAAGTCAGGCTGAGACGGATCCTTTGCATCGGCAGGATCGAAAAGAATCCCAAGGATGAGATGCTGTACTTCGATGGGCTCGCTTCGAATCAATTCAGGCAGGTGATCTCGATGCAACTGCGTCAGACGAAGTTGATGGTCGCGCAGGCGGCCGAGCTTGGTGAAATAGTTGTCCGCCGGATCGGGGCCAGGAAGGCGGATTCCATCTGGGGTTGGGAGCGCCAGATAGAATTTCGCCGCCAATTCGAGATGAATGAAGTGACCGGATTCAAGATCCTGCAGCACGAAGTCAAGCTCACCCAGTGTCGTTTGCGGGTCGGGTTGAAGTTGTAGGTTGCGATGAACAAGATCGAACCGGTCCGAGGCTTCAATCAGGCAAGCAACAGCATCTTCCACAAGATGCCCCAGCTTCTGATTCATGTGCAGTGGCTCAGCCACTTGCCCATCACCCAAGAGTTTCGGGTCGAACACCCGAGACCCGGGAAGCTCGTCAATCAATGGAGCCCCGCTGACGATGCCTTGAAACAATTTGCTCGGTGCTGAATCCATGTTGGGATCGCGATGAAGTTGGAGTAGGCTAGCGCATGCAGATCCGGATAGCTAGCCGAGCAGCCCTTCTCATGAGTTTCGTCATGCTCCCGTTCCTCTCGTCGCCACCGGCATCGGCCGCCGAGAGTGAAGCACCACGTCCTTTGCCCGGTGAGCTCGAATCGGCCGAACTTGCGGACTTCGACAAATTCGACCCGAAGCGCGCCGCATTGGTCGACCTGGCGTTGAAGCTGGGCCGAACCCATCGCCTCAATCGCTACCTCTTCGGTAGTGCCGATCCAGAAAAGGGAGGGTTCGATTGTTCCGGCTCGATCTACTTCATTCTCTCGCAGGCAGGAATCCAGCCGGCCCGGAGCTCCGCGGCGCAGTATGACTGGATCCGTGAAGCGGGATTGCTCACCGAGGTGCCTGCCTCAGCAGGTTCACTGGAAGCCCCCGTCTTTAAGAAGCTTCAGCCCGGAGACCTTGTTTTCTGGGCGGGCACCTATCGTCCGACGGATGGACGGACCAACAAGGTGACTCACGTGCAAATGTATCTCGGCGTCGAGAAGGCCAGTGGCAAACCGGTGATGATCGGCTCCAGTGATGGTCGTTCCTATTCGGGCAAGGCGCGCTGTGGTTTCGGAGTCTATGACTTCAAGGTTCCAAGCAGACAATCCAAGGCCCGCATCATCGGCTTCGGCCCCCCACCCGGTCTTGAAAAGCTGCAGAAGCCTGCGCAACCATGACTCCTCGCTGACTGGGGGTCGTCCCTGAAAACGGCGAAAGCCACGGTTTGTGAACCGTGGCTTTCATTGGTGGCGGGAGTAGGATTTGAACCTACGACCTTCAGGTTATGAGCCTGACGAGCTACCTGGCTGCTCCATCCCGCGATTTGTTTGTTGCCCCCTCAGGGGCGGGCCGGGAGACTAATGGCACTGCGCCGGTGCGCAAGAACTTTTTGATCAGTTTCTCGGCGATGCGTCCTTCATCGATTACCAATCATCCTGACACTCGTTCGCTCTCATCGGACGAGTGGAAGCTACGAGCCGCGACCCATCGGAGGCGGGCTCTCCGGTGGGTCGGTCCGACACGACAAAGAAGGATGCGTGGTCAGGCCCACCCGGTGGATGATTTCCTGTTCACCTACTATCCGTTCTCAATGCGGAAATTGACCCAGTGGCACCCCGGTCCAGGGATCGCCATCGAGCATGACGACAGTGTCCCGGATTGGCTGACAAGGCCGCCCTACCAAACCCAGGAGGGCTGGACCCTGCTCAATCCTGCATCATTGAGTGCGAAGCAGGTCATGAGGATCAGATGGATCCGCGATCTCTTGGTTGCCACTCAGAACCGGCCACCGTATTTCGGCTGCCACGGACTGCACGAGTGGGCGATGGTTTACGGTGGTGAGCAGGTTCGCCACGGCGAGACGTGCCCGCTTCGCCTACCTCAATCCGAGATCGATCAGATTGTGGAAAACCGACCGCTCTTCTGCAGTCACTTCGATGCCTTCCGGTTCTTCCAGCCTGCCGCCCAGCCGCTCAACCGGATGCAGCCCGACATGGACTCCCGGATGGCGAATGAACAGCCGGGCTGTCTTCACGTGGGCATGGACCTCTACAAATGGGCATCGAAATCCATGCCTTGGGTAAGCTCCGAACTTCAGCTGAAGTGCTTCGAGTTGGCCGTCGAGCTTCGCTCCTTGGACATGCGCGCGAGCCCGTATGATCTGTCGGAATTCGGACTGGAGCCCGTGAAAATTGAAACGAGCGAAGGGCGGCGCCTCTATGAAACCGAACAGCGCCGGCTTGCCGAGGAAGCGGCTCCACTTCGAGATTGCCTGATCGAGGCGCTCTCGCAGACGATTCAGGCAGTTGGATAGCCACCCTATGCAGATCCGGCGAAATTCTGCGCTCCATCTGCGCGACCCCCATGAATGATTTGCGATCAGCTTGATTTCAGGTCTTGGTAGGGCCATGAAATCCAGCAAACACATTGTGATTGTCGGTGGCGTCGCAGGTGGTGCATCTGCCGCAGCACGTGCGCGGAGGCACAGCGAATCGGCCCGCATCACCCTGATCGAACGAGGCCCGGACGTCTCGTTCGCGAACTGTGGCCTACCCTATCACATTGGAGGTGAGATCACGGACCGGGACGATCTCGCCGTCCAGACGCCCACCTCGCTCCGCAAGTTGCTGGCACTTGATGTCAAGACCCTCACGGAGGTCACCGCCATCCATCCCGATTCAGGAAAGGTCGAATTGAAGGATCTGAAAACCGGCGAATGTTCCACCCTCGACTACGACGAGTTGATCCTGTCCCCGGGAGCGTCTCCGATCCGCCCACCCCTGCCGGGAATTGACGATCCCCGCGTTCTGACCCTGAGAAACCTCGAGGACATGGATGCCATCATCCGCGCTGCGAGAACCGTGGAGCGGGTGGCCGTCATCGGCGCCGGATTCATCGGTCTGGAGGTGGCCGAACAATTGGTCCACATCGGCAAGCGAGTCAGTCTGGTCGAACTACAGGAACAGGTGCTTCCGCAGCTCGACCCCGAAATGGCGAGACCCTTGGTGGAAGCCCTGAAACACAAAGGCGTGGAAACCATTCTCGGGGACGGGATTCAGTCCTTCGGCGGGAGCGAAGAGGGCCTTTGGACCAACCTTGCCAGCGGTCGCTCGTTCGAGGTCGACCTGGTCGTCCTGTCGATTGGCGTGCGACCCGAGGGTGAATTGGCCAGGAACGCGGGCCTTGCACTCGGTCCTCGAGGGCACATCACGGTCGACGGTTTCCAACGCACGAGCGCACCTTCCATCTATGCCGTCGGCGATGTCTGTGAGTCTCCCGACCCGCTCGCCGGAGGTCACGCCGCAGTCCCTCTCGGTGGTCCGGCCAACCGGCAGGGGCGAACCGCTGCTGACCACATCTTCCTCGGTGACAAGGCCCTGCCCTACCCGGGTTCGATCGGAACCGCCATCGTCCGGGTCTTTGACCTTGCGGCGGGCATGACAGGGCTGTCCGAAAAACGGCTCAAGGGTGCGGACCAGAGTTTCGAGTCGGTGGTGGTCAACGGGCCCTCTCATGCGTCGTATTTCCCCGGAGCGGAAACGATCACCCTCAAACTGATCTGGTCACCTGACACCGGCAGGGTCCTCGGTGCCCAAGCCATCGGCAAGGACGGGGTCGACAAGCGGCTCGACGTGATCGCGACAGCCATCCGTGCAGGGATGACCATCGACGACCTGGTGCATCTGGAGCTCTCCTACGCGCCTCCATTCGGTTCCGCGAAGGACGTGGTGAATGTCGCCGGCTTCGCGGCCGCCAACATCAGGGATGGCCTCCTTCTACCCATTCCCACGATGAAGGAGGCAGCGGGCTGTCAGATCATCGACGTGCGCCCACCAGAAACCTCGAGAAGACTTCCAGCGCCAGGAGCGAAAAACATCCCGCTTGGTGAACTCAGGGAACGGCTGGGTGAGATCGACAAGGATCGCCCGGTCTACACGGTTTGCCAGATGGGAAAGACGAGCTATTTCGCTGCAAGAATCCTCGCCAATCACGGCTACGATGCCCGTAGTATTCTAGGCGGCGCCCATCATCAGATCGAGTGACCCCCCACCTGTTTCCGCCGATGGGGCGATCGGTCGACCCATCAGGTGTCGGAAGCAATGTGCCTGCACAACGAAGTCGTGGATGATGCCGAGCCGTCATGTCGCCTCGACGACGGCGGAACGGCACCACATGTGCAGGGCCTGCAAGCAGCCTGCCGCCAACGAATGGGTTGGTTCGGAACGGACAAGGCAGCGGACGCCTTCTTCGGCGACACAAAAGTCAGGCTATCCCGGGGGGCTGCACGGATCAGGTCGACTTGCACGAGCAGCCGGCCTGATTCCACGGGGCTTTCGCCAAAAGCATGCCCATCCCGCAGGTGTCGGTGATGCCCGCAAAGGTCAAACCAGCACCCACGAAAGCCGCCAGTCCGTAGAGGCCTGGATGCACCCAGGTCCCAAGGATCACTCCGATCAGGACCATCAGACCTGCCGCGATCCGGACCTGCCTTTCCAAGGAAATCACCCCTTCTCCGACTTCCACATCAAGCCCCGCCTCTTCCCACGCCTGAATGCCTCCCTTGACCACACTTACGCCCCCGACCCCGGCCGCCTCAAGACGCTCGGCCGCCATGCTTGCGCGCTTGCCGCTCAGGCACATGAGCACGACTTCCGGCGAAACCGCCCCGGCATCAAGCTGGTCCAGTGGCCTTGATTCGAAGCCCGCCACGTGCTTTGCCCGATATTCAGCAGGAGTCCGGACATCGATGAATTGCACCCCGTCTGTCCCAAGCATTTCCGCCGCAGTCGTCACGTTGATCTCTTTCATGTCGCCATATAACCATATGGTTATGCTTGCGCAATCAAAACCGATTGATTAGTTTCCCACCCATGAAACTTGGGACGGAGGAACTGGAAAGAGTAGCGCGCTTCTTCCGTGCGTTTTCAGAACCGACCCGATTGGCTCTTCTTCAGGAGTTGAAGTCCGGGCCCAAGAGTGTTGGCGAGCTGGTGGAAGCGACGGAGACCACCCAGGCCAATGTTTCGAAGCAGCTCAAAATGCTCTACGAGACCGGGCTCCTGTCGCGAAAGAAGCTGGGCAACCTCTCCATTTATGCGATCTCCGAACCGGTGGTATTGGAGTTCTGTCGATTGGCCTGTGAGCAGCTCAATGCCCGCCCGAAGGAGCGGAAACTGAGATTCTGACGAGGGCGCGACCGACTCTTGCCACATCGCCTCGGGTTGATTACCTCCCGGGCGTGATTCCAAACGTCCTCGCTGAACGCTACGCCTCGTCCGCCATCCAATCCATCTGGTCCGCTGAAGGGCGGATCGTTTTGGAGCGTGAATTCTGGATTGCCGTGATGAAGGCCCAGAAGGACCTGGGTCTCGATATCCCCCAGGGGGCCATTGACGCCTACGAGTCGGTCAAGGACCGGGTGGACACGGCATCGATCATGGAGCGGGAGCGAATCACTCGGCACGACGTGAAGGCGAGAATCGAGGAGTTCAACGAACTCGCCGGTCATGAGCAGGTTCACAAGGGCATGACGTCCCGCGATCTGACTGAGAATGTGGAACAACTCCAGGTCTACCGTTCCCTTCTGGTGCTGCGCGATCGCTCGGTCGCCACGCTTGCGCGGATGTCGAAGAGGTCCGCCCAGTGGGCCGACCTCGTCATTACGGCCCGGACCCACAATGTGGCGGCCCAGCCGACCACCTTTGGCAAGCGTCTGTCCATGTTCGGCGAGGAGATGCTGTCCGCCCATCAAGCACTGGAGTCCCTGATTTCCAGCTACGCGGTCCGCGGGCTCAAGGGGGCGGTCGGCACCCAGATGGATCAGCTATCCCTGTTTGAAGGTGACGCATCGAAGGTCGCGGAACTTGAGCGCAAGGTCGTTGCCCACCTGGGCATGCCCGCTGTCTGGACAAATGTCGGCCAGGTCTATCCCCGTTCCCTCGACATGCGCACGGTATCCACACTCGTCGACCTCGCGAGTGGTCCGTCATCGATGGCGAAGACCCTGCGCCTGATGGCTGGCCACGAGACCGCCAGTGAAGGGTTTGCTCCCGGACAAACCGGTTCGAGCGCAATGCCTCACAAGATGAATTCACGCTCCTGCGAGCGAGTGAACGGCTTCCATCTCATTCTCCGTGGCCACCTTACCATGGCTTCCGGGCTTGCTGGTGACCAATGGAACGAGGGTGATGTGTCCTGCTCGGTGGTTCGCCGTGTGATGCTTCCGGATGCTTTTTACGCCTGCGACGGAATGTTCGAAACCTTCCTCACGGTGCTCGACCAGATGGATTCCTACCCTGCAGTGATCGCCAAGGAGAACACTCACTACCTGCCATTCCTCATGACGACCACCATCATGATGGAGGCGGTCAAGGCCGGGGTCGGACGGGAGACCGCCCACAAGGCCATCAAGGAGCACGCCGTGGCGACGGTCAACGACCTCCGCCAGGGGAAGGTCGGTCACAATGACCTGGTCGCAAGACTCGCGGACGACGACCGTTTGCCGCTCGACGAGCAACAGCTGAAGGCAATCGTGGCTCAGGGAGAAGCAAACGCCGGAGCTGCCGCCTCCCAGTTGCAGCACTTCGGGGCGGAAGTGGCCAAGCTGACCGCTGCCCATCCGGACGCAGCGGCGTACACCCCGGGAAGCATCCTCTGAAGCGGAGACGTTCAGGGTTCCACCACTTTCCAGCGCACAAAGCCCTTCGACGATGTGGCGGCCGTGCTTCCAATGAGCTGACCGTTGGAATGCGTGACGGTCGTGCCGAGGGTCGTCCACGAGCTCAGGTCCGAGGAACGCTCGAGTTCATAGACCACCCCGGCCCGCTGGAAATCGAGTGGAGTGCTGATACTCAGTCCGCCAGCACCCAGGTTGATGGTTCGTTGAAATGATGATCGCACGACCGGATTGAGGCCGAAGGCATACTCGACGCCGCTTGGGATACCGTCACCGTCAGGATCGCCATCGAAGCCCCCCGTCAGCATTGGATAATTCACCACAGCCCAATCCGAAAAACCCTCGACCGTCCCTCCAAAGGTGACGGTCAATGGTGAAGTGGAAAGGTAGGAGACACCACCGAGGTCGGCACTGAGACGCAGGCGCAGGGTGCTGCCAGCGGAAGGCGTTCCCCCAAGAGTCGAGGCATCGACTCTCGCCAAACCGGTGCCAGAATCCGCTGGAATCTCGATGGTCGAACTCGCCCACTCGCAGTTATTGAATGAAATGCTGTCGAGGAAGATCCCGGTCCGGTTGTCGCTCGGAGCGTAGATGCCTCCATCTAGCCAGCGAAGCACGGCCCGAACCCGAATGGCGACGCCGGGAGTCAGGCTCTTGGTGTGCAAGGTGAACGATGGGTCCACGTTGCCACTGATCGATCCGCTGATGCTGTCAATGGTCGTCCATGAACTCCCATCGTTGGAGATCTGGAGTTCGAACAGCTCGCCGGGTGCCATGTATCCCCTTTTTCGACGATAGCTGATCGAGGCGCCGGGCCCTGGAATGACTTCGCGATCGATGATAAAACTCTCGTTGGCCGCCGGTCCGGGCGCGGGGAGCCTCAGGCGAAAGGCTTTGCTGCCCTGATGGACATAGGGTGTCGATGTCCGCAGTGCGTAGCTTGCCTCGGTCTGGTCGATAATGAAATCAGATGCCCCATCCTCGGCTCCAGCAGTCCAATCAACGGTTTGGGATTCACTCGCAAGCACCTTGTGGCTGCTTGCCCCAGCCACCGCCTCGAAGAAGTAGTTGGCTCCCTCGACCGGAGGAGTGGGAGTTCCTTGAAGTGCGAGAGGTTCGGTCAGCACATCTGGATCGAACACCGTCACGACATAGGAGTGCGATACGGTTGATCCATCGACCTGAATGCCCGCCACGGTCACGTGATAACTCGTGTCCTGCGTCACACCTACCGTCGCGACGGATGCAGGAACGGACCAAACAATCGCGGGGTCCGCCAGGTTCGTGGTGGTTCGGTCGATGATGCTGGTTGAAACGGGCGAACCATTGCCATCGGTCATGCTCACCGTCGCCGATGAGAAGCTCGCACCAGGATGGCTCAGCGACCACTGGCTGGCCATCAGGGCGTCGGGAAAGTATCCCGCCGATGGCCAAGCAACAAAGCGGGCTGGCACGTCGATCAATTCACTTCCGGCCTGAACGACATACATGACGTTCGTGTCCCGGAACTGCACACCGTTCCCGGGGACATCCCCACTGGCGAAATCCGTGGCCCCATGCTTGAGGATCCACCGCCGGTGCCCGACCTGGGAGTTCCATGATGACAGGGTGAGTGGGTCGTTCTCGCGCATGTAGGCGTCGATGGCCTCAGGGCCGCAGAAGCCAATCGCCAGATTGGAATGATTCGCCGCATTCCATGTGCTCGACGACCAACAATAGAAGGGCGCCGCATTGGGTGGGTTGTGGTTCACTTGGTCGGCCCACGAGAACATCAGCGCCGCTTGCTGACAGGCAGCTTGCTTGGTCACCGAGGGCGATGGCTTGTGGGGATCCGACGAACCAATCACGACGGCAGCGCCGGAATTGGTCACCGTATTGGCATCCAGTCCGGCCAAGGCCCGGTAAAAATTGATACGCCGTTCGACCTTCTCCGTGTAGGCCAACGAGTTGCTGCCAGGACTGCAGATCCCATGCGATCCATTCCACGCCATGACAGCTTCGGACCCTTCCGAGCTCTTGTAGTAGGCATTCCAAAAAGCCAGGACTGCCGTCCGGGACGAAGTGTCGACTTCAAGGCCCGTTGTGGGCGCCGGAAGTTGGTTCGCCTCCACCACGCCGAGCAGCGCGCTTGCAGCGAGGAGACTGGAAATGAATCGGGGAAGATTTCGCACGGTGATGCAGATATCTTAGATTTCCATTTAGTTCAAGTCCCTTAAATTTAAAAACTTATGAACCTACGCGAACACGTAGGCGATCGCAGCGAGGCCGAACAGGGCTGCAGTTTCGCTGCGGAGCACCTGATTTCCGAGGCTTGCCGGCTCAAAGCCATGACTCACCAGAGCGTCGAGTTCGCTCGCCGAAAAATCCCCCTCCGGGCCGACGACAAAGGTGACATGATCGACGGCACCGCCACCCGCGACGACCTCCCGCAGCAGCTTCCGGGGTTCAGCCAACGCCGCAACCATGCTCAGTCCCGGGTGGTTGTTTTCGAGAAACGCCTTCAGCGTCGTGGGCTCTCCGATTTCCGGCAGAAATCGCTGTCCGGATTGCTTGCAGGCTTCCAACGCGGTGCGTCGCCACTTCTCCGCTTTTGCCTCAGCAGGTCGAACCACGGTGTGTTCCGTGATCAGGGGTTGGATGGAGCTGACTCCCAATTCGACCGACTTCTGGATCAACCAGTCCATGGCTTTCCCTTTCAGGATCGCCTGGGCCAGCACAACATGAACCGCTGGCTTCGGGCACGACTCCTGATTACTCAAACGGAGGCTGACCCGGTTACGGTCCACCGACGTAATCTCGGCTCGGGCCCATCGCCCCGCTCCATCGAAGACCTCGATGACATCCCCTTCCTTCGCCCTCAGGACGCGGGAACAGTGGACCGCCTCGTCGCCAACCAGTTCCGCGTGATCGCCCCACGATTCCGGTTCAAGGAAGAAGCGGGCCATGACGGTATCAGGATCCGAAGAACCGCTTGGCCTTCTCGAGGAAAGATTCCTGCATCGGCGAGTTGTGATCGCCGATGGATTCCGAGAATTCTTGGAGTTTCTCCTGCTGTTCCGAATTCAGACGGGTCGGAACCTCAACCTGAATTTCCACGTGAAGGTCGCCCTTGTGCGTGCTGGAAAGAACCGGCATGCCACGTCCACGCACCCGGAACAGGGTTCCGCCTTGAGTTCCGGCTGGGATCTTGATCGAAGCCTTGCCATCAAGGGTCGGTACCTCGAGTTCGCCTCCCAGTGCCGCCGTACTGAATGGCAGCGGCATCCGGCAGTAGAGGTCACTTCCGTCACGCTCGAACACGTCGTGTTCCTTCACATGCAGGAAGACATAGAGGTCGCCGGAGCCACCGCCTCGAACGCCGGCATCGCCGTTTCCGGAGGAACGAAGGCGGGTGCCATCCTCCACGCCGGCGGGGATCCGGATCTTGATCCGGCTCGGACGCTGGGTCCGCCCTTCGCCGCCACAGTCACTGCACGGATCCGCGATGCTGGCTCCCGTACCCCGGCAATCCGGGCAGGTGGTTTGCTGGATGAAAATCCCAGCCTGACGTGCCACCACGCCGCGTCCCCCACAGGTCGAGCAGGTCTGCGAACCGCTCCCGCTCTTCGAACCGGTCGAGTTGCACTTTTCGCACGCGCAGTTGTGCTCGATCTCAAGCTCCTTGACGGCACCTGACGCGGCTTCTTCGAGCGAGATTTCGAGGTCGTAGCGTAGGTCGCTACCACGTTGCTTACCGGAACGTTGACGGCGCCCGCCACCAAAGAACTCCTCAAACCCACCGCCGAACGCACCACCGAAGACCTGTGAGAACAGGTCCATCGGGTCATGGAAGCCACCGAAGCCACCACCGCCAAAGCCACCGCCACCTCCACTGGTGAACGCCTGGTGGCCGTAGCGATCGTAGGCCGCACGCTTGTCCTCATCACTGAGGACCTCGTAGGCCTGACCGAGTTCCTTGAATCGCTCCTCCGCTTCGTGGTCGCCTGGATTCTTGTCGGGGTGAAATTTCACCGCCAACTTCCGATAGGCCTTCTTGATTTCGCTCGCGCTGGCGTCCTTCGATACACCCAGCACTTCGTAAAAGTCGCGCTCTGCCATGATGATCAGCCTTCCGAGGTTTCAGGAGCCTTCGCCACCACCACGGTCGCTGGACGAAGCAGACGATCGCGCAAATTGTAGCCGCGTCGGATCACACTGAGGATGGTCCCCTCGGCCGCATCCGTTGTCTCTTCCTGCGAAACCGCTTCATGCAGGTTCGGATCGAATTCCTTGCCCTCGGCGGGGATCTCCTCGACCCCATTGTTGCTCAGGAATTCATTGAGCTGCTTGCGGACCATGTCCATGCCGATGTAGATCATCGAGTCCTTCTCCTGGCCGGCGGCCTGCATCCCCATTTCGAAGTTGTCGAGGATGGGCAGCAGTTCCTCCAGCAGCGACTGATTGGCGTAGCGCATGGAGTCCTCACGCTCGCGGGTCGCGCGTTTGCGGAAGTTCTCCATGTCAGCCGCGGTGCGCATCGCCAGTTCACGCCATTTCATGACGTCTTGCTCCAGGGCGGTCATTGGATCGACTTCGTCGGCTTCCTCGCCCGCCCCTTCCGCTTCAGGAGACTCAGGGAATTCAGAGTCTTCTGCCGCCGATTGGGCGTCAGCTTGCCCCTCAGCAGCCGCTTCCATCGCTGGCTCGTCCACAGGCTCCTCCTTCTCGAGTTCAGGATCGCTTGAATGCATGGCCGCTACCTGTCACGCCCTGCCCTCCTCGTCAACCCCGAGCCTTCTCCAACCGGTTCCTCCTGGGTGCCGAGCACGTCATCGTCGTTCGACCGCAAGCATCGTGATGTCGTCCATCTGCCTCCCTTGGCCGGTGAACTTCGCCACCTCGCGCTGGACAGCGGCTACCGCGGCCTCAGCGCCCAGACCGGCACTGCCGAGGAAGACCTCTCGCAGCCGCTCGATCCCGAACTCCTTGCCGGACTCATCGATCGCCTCCTGGATGCCATCGGTATAAAACAACAGGCAGTCACCGTGCTTCAGGTCGATCTCGACCGTGCGGGTGATCCGTTCAAAAACCTCTCCCCCGTCCACCCCGATCGCGAGTCCCGGAGGTTTCACCATCTCGATGGTCCCCGTTTCGGAGCGGAAAAGCAGGGCCGCATCGTGCCCCGCCCTGGCCAGCCGCACCGTCCCCGTTTCGCCGACGATCACGCCGTAGAACAAGCTGACGAACATGTCCTCCCGGATATCCGGGAAAAGCAGCTCGTTCACCCGGGCCAAGACCTCGCCTGGATCCATGCTGTCGCCAGCCTTGGCTCGGAGCACGCTCCGGCACATCGCCATCAGCAAGCCTGCCGCAACCCCCTTGCCCGACACATCGGCAATGACGATCCCGTGGTGCCCGTCTCCAAGTTCAAGGTGGTCATAGTAATCGCCACTAATGATCCGGGCCGGGATGTTCGTGCCGTGAACGCGGTATCCCGGGATGACCGGCGACTCCTGCGGAAGCAACACCCGCTGAACCTCGCTCGCATTGCGCAGGTCCCCCTCGATCTGTCGCTTCTCATCGGCCTCCCGGTAGATCAACGCATTGCCGAGCGCGAACGCGGACTGCTCGGCCGCCGTGCGGAACACCGAGATGTCATTGGTTGAGAATGGCCGGTCACTCAGTCGCCGCGCCACGGCCAGAACTCCGAGATCCTTGCCACCATGCCGCAAGGGAGCCACTTGGACCGCAATGTCCTCACCCCCGCCATACCCGTGGAATGCATCGCGGAAGGACTCGTGGGTTCTCAAGCTGGGAACGTGGATCGGCCGACCACTCGCCAGCGCTTCGCCGAAGATTCCATGCTCCACGGGCACTTGGGTCAGATGCAGGTAGCTGGACATCGCGCGGGCATCGCGCTCAGCTTTCTTCCGGACCTCCATCGGCACCCCGATGAGAGGCGGGCAGTTGGAGGACAGATATTTCGGCACAAGGAGTTCCCCACTCGCGTCGAGCAGGTAAATGGCGCCTCCTTCGGCCGTGACCACTTCATCGATACCCTCGACGATGATCCGGTAAAGTTGCTCCTGACTGGTCTCCGAACCGATTGCCGCACCCAGACGGTGCAGGAACTCAAACATGCGGACTTCCTCGGTCTCGATGTCGCGCAGAAGGTCCTTCTTCCGGTGGAAACGCCTGCGAAGACGACCAAACAGGAGGAGGAAGACCACCACCACCATCAGCAGCAGCAGATAGGGCAGAAGTCGTTCCATCAGCTCTCGGCTTCCGAATCATCGGACGCCTGTTTTTCGAAGACCTCAAGCACGCCGGCAAAGCGCTCGGCGTTCTCTTCACTGGTGCTGGCCAGAGTGCGGTGAGCTTCAAGGACGTGCTTTGCGCGCTCCTTGACTCCAGGCAGTCGCTTGGAGCTGTAAGGTTCGAGTTTTGATCGGATCTCGTCCGCATGACCCCGCCACACCGCCTCCGGCGGGGAAATATGCAGCAGGCAATCCAATCCCAGATCTTCCAGCGACTGGCGATTGCGTTCACCCGGTGCCGCGATCTGCACTTGGCCACCGACTCGACCGACCCTTGCCGCGAGCCCGGCCAGGAACCCCATGAAGGTCGAATCCATGCCCGTGCAGGCCTGGAGATCGATCACGAAAAGCGTCTCACCGTCTTCCTGCCGCGCTTGGGTACAATCCTTGAGCGCTGGACTCTGCATGAATGAGCCCTTCCCTTCGCAACGGATCCAGGTGAACCCGTCGAAAGCTCCGAAATAAATGCCATTTTCCACACTCACGGAAAGAAGTGCGAAACCTTGTTCGCAACGCGGCGGAAGATAGGCTCGCAAACCACGGTCGGTCAATCGTCCATCGCCCGATTTCGCTACGGTTTTTGCGCCTCTATTCCCACAGATACGACTGCCTGTGCTCGATCTCCCGACCCCCACGCCACAGACTGCATCGCCAGGCGAGAACACGTCCCTTCTTCAGGTATTCATCGCCAATGATCCGAAACTCGGCACGGCCCTTCTCCATTGAGCCATCAAAGGTCTGGGTTTTCGTCAGCACCCTGCTGCCCGACTCTCCCTGCTGATACTCGAACCGCACCTCAACCGGTTCACCCACCTCGTCATTGCGCCACAGCACGGTATAATAGTGACCCAGACACTGCTCCTGCTCACGGACACCGATCGCCCCATGGAAAAGCCTCCGTTGTTCGCCGCGGATCATCGGCTCCTCCTCATCCGCGATCTCCCGGTTCCGAAGGTGCATCGGACGAACGTCCAGAGTGTTGGGACTGCTGCAGGAAGCCATCACCAACGCCATCAGAAGCCATGCGGTTCGCCGAATCGTCATCAGCGACAATTCAACCGACTCCGCAACGCTTGCCAATCGGAAACACCCCGAATCGCGGAAATGCTTCCCGTGCGACCCCCGGGTCGGATAGATTCCAGCCATGGACGATGCCGCCGTAGCCAAACTCGATGCCTTCATTCGGCAGAAGGGGCTCCGCCGTACGCCCCAG
Source organism: Haloferula rosea (assembly GCF_016595525.1). Taxonomy (GTDB): domain Bacteria; phylum Verrucomicrobiota; class Verrucomicrobiia; order Verrucomicrobiales; family Akkermansiaceae; genus Haloferula; species Haloferula rosea. Next base: position 509,471 of record NZ_JAENII010000002.1, on the reverse strand, counting down.
CGGGATGCCATCGTCCGTCTCGCCTTCGCCTCGGACGACCATTTCACCTCGGAGGAGCTTTTTGATCGGGTCAGGAAGCACAACCTGAACGCCTCACGCGCCACGGTTTACCGGACCATCGCCCTCCTCGTCGAAGCCGGACTCATCCAGGAAATCGACCTGGGTGGTGACCTCAAGACCTACGACCCGAACTACCTCGAAAAACCCAGCCACAATCACCTGGTCTGCATCGACTGCGGCAAGGTGATCGAGTTCGAGGATGATCATGTCGACCTGCTCAACAACTGCATGACCCGACGACTCGGGTTCCGCCCGGTCCGTCAGACGATCAAGTTGGAAGCCTGTTGCGAGCAGCTCCGGCTCAAGGGGAGCTGCCCGAACCTGTTGCAGGCACGCCTCACCAGCAAGCGCATCCCGGCGAGAAAGCGCTGATCCGTGGACGCTTGGTCCATCCACCCCCATTCTCCATGAAGCCACCTCCCATTCCCGCCTACCGGAGTCTGGACTACCGCATCTTCTACGGCACCAGCGGGCGGGGAATCACCCTTGCTGGACCGAAGGTCATCATCGAACGAATCGAAAGCTGTCACCAGCAAGCACGCGACTGGCTCCGCCAGCAAAGCGGCATCGAGGTCGTCTCCATCGTCCCCGCATCCGCCGCCAGTGGCGACACCGTGAATGCCACCTACGTGACGGTCTGGTATCGGCAGGCCGGCTCCTCCTCCACCTGAAGCAGCCCGGCTGCACTTGGCACTTGGCAGGCGGCCGGTCCCCTAGTCCACTACCGCCCATGTGGAAAGGTCGCTTCGCCCAGGAAACCGCTGAGCTCGTTCAGCAATTCGGAGAATCCATCAGCTACGACTGGCGGCTCTATCAGCACGACGTTGCCGGCTCGATCGCCCATGCCCGTGCCCAGGTGAAGGCCGGGCTCCTCAGCGCAGAAGAGTTCCAGCAGGTCGATCAGGGACTGCGTGAGATCGAAGCCGACATCACGGCCGGAAATTTCGAGTTCAAGACCAGCCTTGAGGACATTCACATGAATATCGAGGCCGAGCTGACCAAGCGGATTGGAGCCGCCGGAGCAAAGCTCCACACGGCGCGTTCCCGCAACGACCAGGTCGCCACTGATACCCGCCTCTACTGCCGTGCGGAGATCGACGTGATCTCTGCCGGCATCCAGGACCTGCAGCGGGCGCTTCTCGACCGGGCCGAGGCCTATGCAGGCACCGTCCTCCCTGCCTACACCCACCTCCAGCGTGGTCAACCGGTCACGGTTGGACATCACCTCCTCGCCTACGTCGAAATGCTTCAGCGCGATCTCGGTCGTCTCGCCGACTGCAGGAAGCGACTGAATGTTTCCCCACTCGGATCAGGCGCCCTGGCCGGCTCCACCATCAATCTGGACCGTCAGCAGATTGCCGATGAGCTCGGCTTTGACGAAGTCAGCCGCAACTCGATGGATGCGGTCTCGGATCGTGACTACATCGCGGAGTTCCTCTTCGCCATGTCTCTCTGTGGCGTCCACCTGTCTCGCCTCTCGGAGGATCTCATCCTTTGGTGCTCCGCCGAGTTCGGTTTCGTCTCCTTGTCCGACGCCCATACCACCGGCTCCTCCCTGATGCCGCAGAAGAAGAATCCGGATGTCTGCGAGATCACCCGTGGCAAGACCGGACGCCTGCTGGGCAACCTCGTCAGCCTGCTCACCGCCGTGAAGGGACTCCCGCTCACCTACAACCGTGACCTGCAGGAAGACAAGGAGCCGCTTTTCGATTCCATCGACACCTTGCGTCTCACTCTCGCAGTGAATGCCGAGATGATCTCCGCGATGGAGATTCGCGAGGACAACTGTCGGGAAGCGGCAAGCGATCCACTCCTCCTCGCCACCGATCTGGCCGACTGGCTGGTCAAACAAGGTGTCCCGTTCCGTCACGCACACGAGCTTGTCGGAAAGGCCGTCGCCGAATCAGTCAGCTCCGGCACTCCGCTGGACCAACTCGACCTGACCCACATCGACGAAGCCTACACCACCGAAGCAGGCAGCGTCTTCTCACTGGAAACCGCGCTCGCCGCACGAACCAATCCCGGCGCTCCATCGATCGACAACGTGCGCTCGGAGATCGCCCGTTGGAAGGCGCTGCTCTGATGGAAGCCGCCCCTCGCGGACTTGGCATCAGGGCCGTCATGCAGCCCTGACACGATCCGTTTTGCTTATGCCGCGTCCTTCCGTCCGGTCTTGAAACCGAAAACGACGATCACGGAAGCAAGCAGCCCGATCATCCCCGCATAGAGCCAGCCACTGGGCCGCTCTTGCGTCAGATTCAGTTGCAGTGTCATCGGTTCCCCGCCCTTCACCTGCAGACTGCGGGTGAAACGGAACAGGCGACCTTGCCCCATCAGTTCGATGTCGAGTGATTCGGGAGCCCCGACGACTTCCATCTGTTGTTCGACGATCTGGCCGGCGATCGCCTTCAAGGCACTCGTTTCCTCCGCCGAGTTTCCGACCATGAGCCGATCAAATTGCTGGGGGTCGAAGTTATACTGACCCTGAAGGATCGGATTCTCCTCCGCTGCCTGCTCAAGTTGCTGGTTCGGTGCGTCGTTGTTGTTGAAACGGTTATCAAGGTAGTTCCGCTGTCTCCGGGTGTTCAATCCCAGCACGGCCTGCTGCATCTTCAGGTTGCGATACTGCACTCGGGCATCTTCCTTCGCAGCTTCATCGAGGAAGCCATTGCGAGCGGCCTTCCCGAGCAGCTTGCTCGCCTTCTCCTGATCACCCGACGCCAGCCATTCGTAGCCCTTCTTGGATTCGGCAAGAGCTTCCGCCTTCCCCTTCTGGTTCATCGCCGTGCTCAGAGACATGTAGGACGAGAGCCCCATGCCTCCCAGTGCCTGCGTCTTGACCAGTTGAAACGAGCCCTCGCTGTCCGCCAGCTCCCATCCTTCCGGCAAGTAGACGTCCCACGTCAGGTTCTCGAGCGGGACATCAAGCGCCGGAGCCTCAAGCCAGCCCGCGTCTTCCGACCGGGTCGCGTAGGTGAATTTCACTTGCGCGGGCCCATCACCGAGGGGCGATGGAACAACATAGAACAACCAAGCGCCGCCGTCCTGCACGAGGGGCACACCCTCACCATTCACCAGCAGATTGAAGGGTGAGACTCCACCGGGAAGCGTCAGGCGCAGGGTGGATTTCTCGCTCACATCGATCTTCAGGTCGACCGAGGTGATCGCCGATCCAGTAGGTGAAACGAGGGTTCTCAACTGACCCTCCCGGCCACGGAGTGGTTCGGAATCCGCGAGGTCATGGCGATCCACACGCAGGTTCATCGCGCCCTCCGGTTCCGCGACACGGAAGATGAAGTCGGGAATCTCAGAACCCGCGTCTTCCCGCAGCGGAGCAGGAACGCCACTCCAGTCCAGCTTCTGCCAGCCACGCACGCCCCCCGCGATCTCCGCGTCGAGTCTTCCACCGGCCGTAATGCCCACGAAATACGAGGTCTGACGTACGTCGAGCATCTCCATCACCTCGATCGATATACCCTCGCCGCCGCTTTGGCGCTGGAACTCGATGTCGACGGTGGTCGTCCCGGCCACTCCACGTTGAAAGCGAATCTCCCAGACTCCTTCCTCGCCCTCAACAGGGACAAAATCACCCACGGCCGGCCCTGTGGCCCGCACGGTGCCTGCAGCCTGCTCATCGAGACCCGGCAGTCGGACGCGGAGTTGTTTTCTTGCCGCATTCTCGATCCGATAGATCAAGCGCGCACGCGTCAGCATCTGTCCTTCCCGCAAGGTCACGTGATGCATCACTTGAGCCGTCACCCATGGGTCGAGTTCCTGCACCGCCAACGCGAGTGACCAATCGGACTGCAATAGACGGAATGCCAACGCACCGGGCCGGGGCACGCCGACGTCACCCGGATCGAGCTGGGAGACCTGACTGCGCTCCACCGCCCGCACCTGCAGGCCACGTCCGGGAACGACCACGAGTGAGCCCCGCTGGCGGGTGGCATCCCGCACCACCAGACGCGGGATCTTCCATGACTCCTGACTTCCGGGGGAGGCTCCAGCCAGGGTGATGGTGAATGCCTGCTCTCCCATGGTGCGACCATTCAGGTTCAGGGTGAGCAACCGGACCTTGTCCGCCTTGCTCTCCGTCCAATGACTCAGTGCACCACCCGTGACGGATTCGACCTCCAACCCGTCCGGCAATTCCATGACCAACCGGAACACACCCGCACGGGTGATCCTCGCCATGAGATCAATGGCCATCACCATCCGGTCATCACCCAGCGACAGGGTCTGCTTTGTCTCGATCCGGACTTCCGGGGAAACCGGGGCAACCCGTAGCGACAGGCTCGCAGCGTCGGCGCCATAGCGGTAGGCACGCTGCAGAAGCCCCTGCCCCTCGGCCGGGCGCAGATTGTTGGGGAAGTCATCAAGGTTCACCGGGCTCATCCCCTCTTCCTTCACCGCCTCGGGTTGCGCGTCATTTCCAAACGCCAAGCCCAGCATGCCAACCGACCCTGCACCTCCGAGCACCCTCATGGGAGCAAGCTTCAGATCGACCGGGAGCACGGAAGTCGCCTGCTGGGTGAAGACATTGAAGCCGAATGCGGCCTGCTTCGCGGGCTCGATCGCGACCGTGAGCTCACGGCTCTCAGGATTGAATCTCCATCGACCGACCGGACCACCGTCGACCTCGCCGACCGTGAATCCATCCGGAACTTTGAGAATCACTTCACGCACCACCCCTTGAGCGGGTCGCACGACGACCCGGTGCCTTCCGCTCACCACGCCGGGGCCGGGGAGATACAAGTCAAAGACCTCGGTAAAGAATCGGGTTTCCTCACGACTTGCATCCCGCTGTTCGGGCTGCACCGAGAACTTCGCCGGGCCCGCGGGTGTCAGATGAATCTCCGTCCATTTCCCCTCAGCGCCCGGCCGGGTGACGCCACTGCGGATGCTGGCCGCCCCTGACGCATGAAAATCCCAGCCCTCCTTGCCCGAGCGGGCAAACACCGTCTGGATCGCGGCAGGCCCCGTGGGCAACATCCACCCCTCCTGGAGGTTCGCGATCCGGAATTCGAATTCAGCCTGAGCTGACTTCGGTCCCTCTCCACTGGCAACGACGTAGTAGTCCGCACCCTCCTTCATCACCTTGAGCCCCGCTCCCTTGAACTCACGCAGAATCGCTCCCCTTGAGAGCATCAGGAACCTCTGACCATCCTCACTCGCCTGCACCTGGATCTCCAGAGTGCCCCGCACCACCTTCTCCTCGAGTTGCCAACTCTGAATCACACTCTCCGCAGGTTCCGCCGCCTTCGCATCCGAGAATCCGGTGAGCAACAAGGCTACGACTGAAGCCGTAGCAGCGGCCGCGGGTCCACTGGGACGCTTGTCAGTCGTTTCTTTCTTCCCGGGTCCATCACCCTTCGGCTTCGTCCTTCCCGACATGATGGAAACGAATGCCGCTCCACACAGGAGAAGTCCGAGCAATCCGAAGAACGCAATCGCCCCCCCATGCTGCGCGAGGATTCCCCAGCAGATCAGACCCACGCCAAGCACCGTGATACCGAGCACGTAGGGATCCCGGCCGACTGCGCGCAGCAAAGCCCACCCAAGCAGGGCGACACCGATCAGCGCGGTAAACACCCCAAGCCCATTCACGTTGGCTGCCCACGCATCGGCATTCTCAAACTCGACAAACATCGAGTCACCATCGAGCACCGCCGGCGCCGCGTATTCGAGAATGCCAAGCGAGACCCTGCGATCACTGCCAGCCTGTACCGACATCATGAAACTTCCGATCGCCGCAGCGAGCAGGATCAGCACACCGACCCACTTCAGACGCCTCATCCGGCAGAGCAGGAAGCCGACACCGGCGACGACTAGCAGCACCGGTGTGAGCGCACGACCCGTCGAAGCGACCCATTCGGCTCCGGTTTCGGTCATGACTGGCCGAACCAACTGAGCTCCGCTCTTCCCGGGCAGGAGCCGTCGGCCCTCATCCCCCTTGATGACCCAATTGGCGATGGCGGTGGCGGTGCCGACCTTCGGCGCATCCAGCCTCAGATTGCCGCCTGACAGGCGTTGGCCGTAGCGCAGCTCCACCTTGATCGCCTCGTTCGAATCCCCACCGCGGGGAAGCGGAACTCTTGTGACCGCCCCGGCCTTGCGCGCATTGACGCGAGCCCCGTCGACGGTCGCTTCCCACAACTCGGCGTCCTCAGGAAGCTCGATCTCCAGGGTTGCCGCCCCCTTGGTCTTGGCAAAAAGACTCGCGGTGGTCACCACCTGGTTATCGCGGGAAACGTGACTCTCGAGCGACGCGAAATCGATGACCTCACCAATGGCTTCGCCGCTCTCATACCACTTCACATTCATCTCCAGACCGACGTCGCCAGCGGTATACTGCCAGGCTCCGAGGGTCGGCGCACTGGTCAACAAGCGATACTCCGCCGGGAGTTCACTGGCATCGATCCTCAAAACAGAACCCTCACTACGAGTGACCTCGTAATTCACCTGAAGCGGGCTCGTCACCTGGACATATCCCCGCTCCGACTGCACATCGAGGGGACGGATCTCCCCGGGCCTCAATGCGCCGCCGCGGGCACTCATCGGCTGCTCAAAGGTTACCAGAAGGTTGGACAGTCCCAATGCGGGCCGAGCCAGCGGCACGATAAGCGTCTCCCCATCGCGCCGCCAGTCCCGCCCGACACCTTGTCCGGTGACATCGATGTTCCCCACGCCCTCGGGCACCTGGATCCTCCACTCAGTGGCAGGAGCACCGACCACGAAATAGTTCAGCAACACGCTCCCGTAAGCGACTCCCTCTTTGAGGGAATAGAGGTGGAAAACGTCGGCTTGCACGCTCTGCCCGAGCGCTTCCACCTTCATCGTCAGCGACCAGGCTTCATCGCGCATGCGGAATGCCTGTTGCAAACGACTCATCTTCTTCGGGAAGTAATCCACCGGGTTCTCGACGAGTCCCTTCATGGGGCCGGCGACCACCCGGTATCCGGGAGCCGATGCCACGCCGATGAACCCTCGCGTCGATTTCGCTCCCTCATGCCGGAGTCTTGGCAGAGCCCAGTCACCGACTGCAGCACTCTGGTTCCGTTCAAGCTTCATAGTCACCAACTGACGACCCGCCACGGCTGAGCCGAACAGGATCTTGAGCGGACGCACCCCACCCTTGCCTTCGCTCGCCACATTGTAGTCCGCCACACTCGCTCCGCTGAGTTCGGCCACCGCGAAACCATCCGGGATGCCGACCGTCCACTCGCGGATGGGGGCCTCCCGGATATCCAGTTCGAGATCAACGAGGATCCTGCGATCCGTTTCGCCCATCTCGTGGATCGTCACTTCAGATACGCTGACCTCAGGCAACACCTGATCGGCCGCCACCGCATACTCATACTCAGCCGACGGGAAACGATAGACGAATACCTGCCGCAATCCCTCTGGCGCGGCCTCGCCGGGAAATTGCCCCGGAGCGAGTTGCATCACTCCCTTGGAATCGACCACCTCGAGCCGCACGGCGCCCTCATTGGCGATCCGCAGATGGCCGCTGTGGCGGAGTGCCCCCACCGGCATCAGGCGCATTGGCTCGGCCTTGACCGGAAAGGTTCCCAATGCGGATTGAGTCTGAATCGCCAGACTCTCGCGCCCTTCGATCGGACGGCTCAACTTCACATCCAGGAATCTCGACCCATCTCCCTCACTCACACTCCATCCAAGTACCGGTGCCCCTTCGACAGCGAGCACCTCGCCAGGGCCGTCCAACTGAATACGCAGCGCTTCTAGCTTCCCCTGCAGCACTCGAACCTCCATCTGGGAAGCCTGCCGCATCAAACCGGCACCCACGCGAACCTCGGTGATCTCGCTGGATGAGAAAAACAGCGCCCCATCGGTCTCCTTGCCAATCGACTTCCAACGCATGGAACCTTGACCGGCGGGGTTCAGGTATCCCAACCAATCCTTGCCCGCCGCATGGGGTTGCAGCGCCTGACCCTTGTCGAAAGTCACGTTCTCACCGAGCCCCTTGAGCCGCACTGGAACCATCACGCCCGCTGGGAGTCGAAAGCCCGCCGAGCGCCAGTCGTCCGATTCGTTGACCGCCACCTCAAAGGCCACTTGGATCGGAGCTTTCGCTGGGACGGATTCGGTGCCGACCAGTTCATGGACCCACCTGTTGCCGCGTTGGACGACCCGGATCCGCCAGTTGGCTCCCGAGATGCCATCCGTGATCGCCACACCTTCGAAGAGCTCGATCGAGGCGTCCTTCTCACGGACATTCACCTGCCCACGCAGGACGAACGACAGGCTCGTCCCATCGTCTGATAGACGCCCCTCTAGGCGTGGATTGTTCAATTCAATCGGACCGCCGACCACCCCGACAGGGAGCGATTCGATCCGCAGTTCAGGTGCAGTGAGTCCATGACTCCGATACTTCGCGACGCTCCCCTCGGGAACCTCATCGTCCTGCCCAAGATCACGAATCGCATGCTCCTTGATCCGTGTCCCCGAGACTTCCTGCATGGTCACCGTGGAAGAGAAACCGACGGCCTCCCCCGGTCCCGGGAGGAGCACCGGAAAGACCTGACGGGACTCCACCTCATGGATTCCTTGAATGGTGAACTTGAATTCCTTCGGCCCATCCACCGTCGGCGGATTCGCCGGCTGCGGGCGAAATGGCGGGCTGGCGAAGGGGTTCCACTCGTTGAAGGGTTGCCATGGCTGCGGAGTCGCTGCTGGCAATTTGGGATAGAGATCAAGGAAACGACTTCCGTCGGACTCCCTGCGAACCGCCCAAGAATCCAACTCCGCACCAGCCACCGATTGAATCTCACCGCTGCCGGATAACTCAAGCGTGAGCTTCTCCGCCCGCCCTTGATGAACTTTCACCTGGACCGTCATCACGGACAAGGCCTCGGTGTCGCTCACCGCCACGGTGGTGGATGCGTCGACCGAATAGAACAACGGAGCTTTCTGCTTCACCTTGTCCACCGGAACCACAGCCATTCCGTCGCCCAGGCCCTGGGCGCCCATCGGCATGACCATCGTGCACGCCGCCAACATCCACTGCCCGAATCGGAACCACCGCCGTCTTTGGACGGCGCCTACCAGATCAACATTTCTCACTACTGTTTTCATCATTCCGTTCGGGTTCACTATGGGATAACGCCACCGCTGGACGGCAACTTGGTAAAGGTTGGGTAAATCATCGCAGTTGCTCGATCATGCGACGCAATTGCTCGATCCGTGGTGCCTCGGGGTAGCGGGCCGCGACTCGCGCAAGGACCGGGGAAAGTTTTGCCAGATCCACAACCTCGGACATCGGTGCGGATCGAAGTTTCTCGGCGGCAAAGGCGGCAAGCGCGGCCAGTTGAAGGCTCTCCGCTGCCTGGTCGAATGCCGGCGCCGATGGATCATAGGGAATCGTCCACGTTCTCTCGACCATCTCACCGCTTCCGACATCCCGGAATCTAACGCTCACCTCGCCGATCTCACCTTCGCCCTCCGGCAGGACCTCGAACTGATAGAGAGCCACTCCGGCCTCTTCCGATGCCATTTCCGCAGCGTCCACCGCGTCATTGCGGAAGTCCTCCTTCTTCAGTCGATGCTTCTCGAATCCAATCAACTTGTAGTTCCCGACCCGGGCTGGGTTGAAAACAATCTGCACCTTGACGTTCTCGGCCTGTGGGCGGAACGCGCCCGCCAACTTGTCGGCAAAGCCCTCACCGGCCTCGACCGCGTCATCGACCACGTAGTAGCGACCATTCCCGTTGCGGGTCAGTCGTTCCAACAAGCGGTCATTGAGACCATCCGCACCGAAGCCTGCGGCATCAAACGAGATGCCATTCTGGCGAAGCGCCTCGACCCTCCCATTCAGACTGTCCGGATCCGCATCGCCAAGATTGGCCGCACCATCGGTGAACAGGACCACACGATTCTGAGCCCCCTCGACGTACTGCCGCTTGGCCAACTCCTCACCAAGCACCAGCGCTTCTTCCAGGTTCGTTCCCCCTTCCGAAGGGAGCTGGGCGACGAGGCCATTGAGTTGCTCGGCCTGTCCGCCATCGAGACGATCGACAAGAAGCCGGGGCTGTCTGGAAAACCCTGCCACCGTCACCTTGTCACCCGGTTGCAACAAGGACGCCAACTGTTCCACCGCCTGACCGACCCCCTCCGCCCGGTCTTCACGCTCCATCGAGCCCGAGTTGTCGAGCAGCAGCGTCAAGTTGAGCGGCGTCGTCTGCGCCCGACCGGCTGAGCCGGTTCTCACCGCCACCCGCATCAGGTTCCGCTGCGGGAAAGCCGGGTGTGCCGATTGCTCGACCACACAAGCCACCGGCTCATTCACCGCTGGCGATGGATCGCCGTAATCGAATGCGTTGTAGAATTCCTCCGGCCGGATCCCTTCAGCATCCGGAATCTCACCGCGCTCCATGGCCGCCGCAGCGAGCTTGAAGGATGAGTCGCTGACGTGAAGTGAGAACGTCGAATACGGATCATCGGACGCCGACACTTCCTCCATTCTCGTCAAGGGCGCCTCTGCCGAGGCTTCCGAGGCCAGCTCCTTCACCAACTGTTCGACGAGATCCAGGTTCGACGGCGTGTTTCGTACCAAAAGCGTCGAGTTCTCAGGAAAGAATTGTGCCTGAGCCTCGGGTGCAAACCTGACTCCGTTGAAACGGAGGAGGTCTTCCATGCTCATGCGCGTCATCAGGGGCTGCTCGTCGTCGGATGACGCGAACGGATCCTCGTCCATCTCGGATCCCTGATCCGGCATCAGGGGCTGCTCGTCGTCGGATGACGCGAACGGATCCTCGTCCATCTCGGATCCCTGATCCGGCATCAGACGACTGGCAAAATCGGGAGACACCCGGTAGGTGCGCGTGAACAAGTCCTCACCAACCTCCGTGGCCGGCTGAATGACAATCCCATCGTCCTCGACCTTCCAGCGCATCCGCGTGGCTTCCGCGACATAGTTCAACGCCTCTCCCAGAGGCACATTCCTCAATCTAAGTTCAGGGATCCTCACCTGACCGCCGGGATCGTTGGCGCCCGCATCGAGCCCGTCATTGAACCAAGCCTGGCGGGGCATCTCAACTCGCAAGCCAAGACCTTTCTTCGCAGGATCCAGTTCATTGACGTCCCCTTCCACCGCTTTGGCACGGAGAAAATCGACGGCTTCTTCCAAGCTGACGTCCTTGAAGTCCACCTCTGGAATGATGATGGAGTTCAGGGTACTGGTGACCGAGGGCTTTAGCCCACTCGATCCCGATGAATCGCCCACCTCGGATTGCATCTCCCACGCGGAATCCACCTCGGACAGCAACTCGGCACGGGTCTCGTCGTAAGCCGCCTTGTAATAGGATTCCTTGGCGGCAGCGATGCGTTCCATCCCACGACGGGCCGCGCGATTTTCTGGATCGGTTTTCAGGACCCCTTCGTATTGCTTCTGGGCCTCGTCATACTGACCGAGGTTGTAGTGACCTTCACCCTGATAGAGACCCCGGCGAACGTCATCGACCTTGCGGTTGTGCTCCTCGCTAAGCGCGGGCGAAGTCCGGATCGGGTCCGTGAGATCCTCCAATTTCTGCTCGGCCAGCCGCGAATCGGAAGCTCTTCCGGCAGCGTCTTTCAGCAGGTCCTTCGCCTTGTCATACTGGCCGACACGAATTGCTTCCTCAGCCACCGCGATCTCCGCATCAGCGAGCGAATCATTGAAGAACAGGCGTCGGCTCTCCGCAGCCGGAGTATCCGGGAGTCGCTCCAATCCCTCAGCATAAAGATCAAGGGCCTCATCATACTCCCCTTCCGAATAGCTATTCCGAGCTTCCCGAAGCAGGCGATCAGACTCGGAAAGCCCATCTTGCCGCTGCAATGCCTCACGCTCCGCAAGCGCTTCGTTCGGCAAGCCGGACTGCTTGCTCCGGCTATCCCACCCCGACACGCGACCATCGATATCCATTCCAAAGCGATGGCGATTCTCAAGCCCGTCTCCTGTGGATCCAGCAGGTCGGCCCTCCAATGCACTGAGATCCCGATTCATTCCCCCTGTCACCACGGCTGACCCATCGATCCCGCCAAAACCATTCCCATCGTTGCCCCCGATCGCGTCGATGTTCTGAGCCTCCGCCTTTGCACCTCCTGCAACCGCGCCCGAAGTTCGCTCCTTCGCATCCACAACCGAGCGACCAAATGACTCTTCTTCGACGGGAGCCTCAAGCCTTGGTGGTGCAGCCGCGAAAGGATCGGAAGTCGGCTCCTCTGGTGAATCAGCAACCTCCCCCGCACGTTGAAAAAGACTGCCCACGCCAGGAAGATCACCGACTGTTGGAACGCCACTCGGTTCGGTCGGTTCAATATGCCCGGTGAAACCACCACCGCCGCTACCGCCACCAATCGCGCCTCCCCAGCCAACGCCGAAGTCATCGCCATCTCCAAAGGAGGTGGACGGGTCTGGGACGGTGGTCTCGGGAACCGGGATCTCGGCGGGGGATGCCGAGTTGCTCCCAATCACCTTCGCCATGCTCGAGGAAAGCTTGGCCGGAATCTCACTCCGAAGCACCGAATTCCGATCTCCAAGGTGACCTGCGATCACCTCACCCTGAGACTCAGCGCTCTGTGCTGAATCGGCCAACTGCTCCAGACCCAGCTCGTCGGCCCCGGACCGACTGGTCGACCCACCCCACGCGTCGGCATCGAAGTCGGTGGGTGTGGCCGGGGTGACCGGAAACCCACCGCCAATCGCATTGGGAAGCTTACGATTGGACTCATTGACTGCGAGCGCCCGTTCTTGAACTTCTTCGTCGATCGCATGTGACGCGTTCGCGAGGCCATTCGGAAGTTCCGGCGGCTCATACTCCGAAAGAAATGCAAACTCCCGCGAATCGGCCGATGCCGCCGAGGGAGACGCGGCAGGTGCTGAGTAACTGACGATGACCGGAGCCGACTTCTCACTCTTCACACTGCGTCTCACCCCCATCGTGGACAGGGCTCCACCGATTGCGACGACCATCACCACGGCTGCCGCCGCCACGCTCCACCACTGACGGTTGATACGACGGACCACCACCGGAGGTTTGTCGCCCATCAAGGCCAGAACTTTCGCTCTCCTTTCATCCGAAAGCCTCCAAACCTCCTCCCCTTCCTCCTTGATCAGTCCATCGAGCAACCGCAGGCGATCCACGAAGAGTGCGACTTCCCGGTCACTGCGGTAGAGTGTCTCCAGCTCCGCCTGCTCGAATGCGGAAGCTTCCCCGAGCACCCAGGCCACGAGCCGGGCCTCGAAAGCGTCGTCTTCCACGGACGTGAGTGGTTGGTCTGAATCGTTTTTCATGGCATTGGTGTCGCTGGTTTCTCTAGCCCTCGGCGCTGTCCACTCCCATCCGCCGCAAGGATGCGGAAAGGCCCTTCAAAAGATGATGGAGCTTGTAGCCTACGTTCCCGACCGACAGGCCCGTGCGTTCGCTGATCTGCTCATAGCGCAGTCCCTCGTGATATTTCAGATGGATGAGTGCGGCCTCTTTCTCCGGCAATTCGGCCACCAGCATCTGCACCGCACCCGCCGCCTCCATGCGCGCCAACGCCTCTCTTGGCCCCTTCTCCACCGCCCATTCCTGGCTTTCCTCGGTGGCGCACTCCTTCTTGTGATCCCGCAGATGGTTGAGCGCCAGGTTCCGCACCGAACGATAGAGCCAGGCCTTCGGGTTCCTCACTTCCCCCCAGTTCGCGTGAAGCCGGAGAAATGCTTCCTGCACCAGATCCTCGGCCACCTCACGCCGCCCGAGAATCCCATAGGCAAAGCGCAAAAGTGGGCTTTCCTCGGTCTCGAAGATCTCACGGAGCGTCGGTTTCTCCTGATTCATCGGGCCGAAGGGCAGCACCTCGCCGACATCACTGGCGGCTGGAGCAGGTTTCATGGCGGGCGGAATACATCGCGTTACTATTCTAACGACACGGAACAGCCGAAATCCTTGGAACTTTTTTGACCGTTTCCCCGAAAATCTCGATCCATGCTGTAAGAGATTGCCCACCGGCGAGCGGATTGTGACAGAAATTTCAGGCCAAATCCGCCCTGTCGACGTCGCTGGCGGCACCCTCTCCCGCATTCGTGGATCGAGACTTGCGAAAGATCGCCATCCCCGCCAAGTATCCGCCCGCACTCCATGATCTTGCTGCAAAAGGTTTTCAAACTCCGGGACGACGCAAATCCCGACATGGAGAAGCCGTTTCTCGAGCACCTCGAGGATCTCCGGGTGATGATCACCCAGATTGTGCTGACGCTTCTGGTTTCCACCATCGGCTGTTTTGTCTTCCAGGCTCAGGTCATGGATATCCTCCGCAAACCGGTGGAGAATGTCTGGGCCGAGACCGTGAAGGCGACCATGCCCAAAGAGCTCGAGGTGGCAACATGGGAGAAGGCGAAGGAAATCCTCGATCGTTCCATCTATGCCAAACCGAGCGAAGTGGATGCCTACCTCGGCCGATTCGACGAGGAAACCCAGGAACTCATCGAGGTCATCCGGACGCTGCGCCTCAGCAAACCGCTGCCCGAGGACCAGCAGGCCGCCTTTCTGAAGGAAGCGGCGGAAAGCGGCCGCGGACCCACCGACTTGCTCGACGAGCTGATCAAGCTCGAAGCCGAGCCCGACAGTGTGCCTGGAGCGGACCTGACCATGATGTCATCCCTCAAACCGACGGAGACCTTCATGCTGTCGATGAAACTGGCGTTCTTCGCCGGCATCGTGGTGTCTTTCCCCTTCCTCCTGTTTTTCGTGCTGCAGTTCGTCCTGCCGGGCCTCCACCAGAACGAGAAGGGAATCCTTTGGCCGTCCATGGCGATCGGATTCGGCCTGTTCCTTGTGGGTGTCCTCTTCGCCTACTTCATCGTCCTCCCGAGGGCCCTTGCCTTCTTCTTCACCTGGGACCAGGGACTGGGAGTCGCCTCGGAATGGCGGATCGGTTGGTACATCGGGTTTGCCACCCAGTTCACCTTGGTTTTCGGCCTCTCGTTCGAGCTTCCCGTCGTCATCATGGCACTGGTGAAACTCGGCCTGTTGAGCTTCGAAACCATGTCCAGAACGCGACGCTACGCCATCCTCGCCATCGTCGTTCTTGCCGCGGTCATCACCCCGACGGGCGATGTCCTGACCCTTTCGATGATGGCGGTGCCGATGTATATCCTCTACGAGGCCTGCATCTGGCTTGCCTGGTTCGACAACAAGAAGAAGCGGGAAGAGGCCGAGGAAGAGGACTCCGAGAGGATGGAGCGTCTGCTCGACGAGCCTTCGCTGGATAATGAGTCGGTGCTCGACGAGAAGAGCTTCGATGAACCCTCCATGGACGCCGATGAATCCGGTGAGGAGGAGGATTACAGCGACGAAGACTACGGTGACGAGCACTACATCGAGCCGCACTACGAGGACGAAGCCACGGATGAGGATCTGACCGCGGAGGATGATTCCGATGAATCATCCAACGACCCGGAAAAGGACGCCGAGGACGAACCGCGGAAAGGTGACTGAGATCGCAATGGCCCGCCCAC
Source organism: Haloferula rosea (assembly GCF_016595525.1). Taxonomy (GTDB): domain Bacteria; phylum Verrucomicrobiota; class Verrucomicrobiia; order Verrucomicrobiales; family Akkermansiaceae; genus Haloferula; species Haloferula rosea. Next base: position 493,912 of record NZ_JAENII010000002.1, on the reverse strand, counting down.
CGGGCTTGTCGAATTCAGGAGAATCCCATCTACTTCCCCCATGCATTCAATGACGGGATTCGGTCGCGGCTCCGCGACGAACGAACACGGCAGCGCGAACATCGAAATCGCCGGGGTCAACCGCAAGCAAGCGGAGGTGGTGATTCAGGGGATTCGCGACCTTCCGGAAGTCGAAGCCCGAATCCGCAAGCTGGCTTCCTCCCGCATTTCACGCGGACGTCTTCAGCTCAGCGTTCAAATCACACCGGTTGGCGGCAGCGGCGAGGGCATGGTCCTCGACGCGCACCTCGCCAGACAAATGGAGGCCGTTTTCGCCGATCTCTCCGAACAGATCGGCCGCCAGGTCCGACCCACCGCGAGCGACTTCCTCAAAGCTCCCGGGGTGATTCGCATGGAAGATCAGGGCCTTTCCCCTGACCATGTCTGGGAGTTGGTCGCGCCAGCGTTGGAAGAGGCATTGAACCAGTTCTCCGACATGCGCGCCCGCGAAGGTGAACAACTCGCGGTCGACCTCCGGGAACGGATCGAGACGCTCAAATCGATCCGCCACGACATCGGAATCCAAGCCCCTGAGCGCCCTCAGCGCTATCGGGAGATGCTGCTCAAGCGCCTTGCCGATGCCGGTCTCGACCTCGACCTCGCAGATGACCGGGTCCAACGGGAGATTGGTCTCTTTGCCGACCGCTGTGACATCAGCGAGGAACTGACCCGACTGGATGCCCACTTCGTCGCCTTCTCCGACTTCTTCGATAGTAACGACGCCGTGGGCAGACCGCTGGATTTCCTCTGTCAGGAACTGAATCGGGAATTCAACACAATCGGATCCAAAGCCTCCGACGCTGCGATTGCGCAGAAGGTCGTCAGCGCAAAGACCGAGCTCGAAAAGATCCGCGAGCAGGTTCAGAACGTCGAATAAGCAGTCGCCAGACTCGGCCCGCTCAGTCCTTCAACCACTGTGCCGCACGTTTGGCGTAGTAGGTCAGAATGATGTCGGCGCCCGCGCGCTTGATCCCCGTGAGCGACTCGAGGGCCACCGCCTTGGTATCCACCCATCCCGCTGCCCCGGCACTCTCGATCATGAGATACTCTCCACTGACCTGATAGGCTGCAACCGGCAACACCGTCGCTTCCCTCACCCTGGCGATGATGTCGAGATAGGGCCCGGCCGGTTTGACCATGACCATGTCTGCTCCCTCGGCTTCGTCCAGGCCAACCTCGCGGATGGCCTCGCGCGCATTCCCGGGATCCATCTGATAGGTCTTCTTGTCACCATCCTTCGGGGCGGACTCCAGGGCTCCTCGAAAAGGGCCGTAGTAGGCCGAGGCATATTTGGCCGAGTAGCTGAGAATCGAAACCTCCAGAAAGTCCTCGCAGTCCAATTCGTGGCGGATCATCGCGACCCGGCCATCCATCATGTCACTCGGCGAAACGATGTCCGCACCGGCTTCAGCGTGACTCAATGCCTGGCGACAGAGACACTCGACCGTCTCGTCATTCAGCACATGGATCGTCCCCTCACCATCTCGGGCCACCAATCCGTCATGCCCATCCGAGTTGTAGGGATCCAGCGCCACGTCCGTGATCACGCACAGTGACGGGATAGCCTCCTTGAGGCGGCGCACCGCTCGTTGCACCAGACCATCCGGATTCCATGCTTCCTCTGCTCCGGGTGTTTTCAGTTCGTCGGCGATGGCCGGAAAAAGCACGACGGCGGGCACTCCCAATTCATGGGCGGAGCGGGCTTCGGCAACGAGACCATCGAGAGACCATCGCTTGCATCCCGGCATGGATTCAATCTCCTCATCCACCTCCTTCTCGTGAATGAACAAGGGGTACACAAAGTCGGAGGCTGACAGGCGGGTCTCACGGACCAGCGAGCGGACTGCGGCGGACTTCCGGTTGCGTCGGGGGCGAAGGTGCATGTCTTCAGGCGGGCTCGAGTTCGTAGCCGTCGCGTCCATCCTTCATCACCCATCCCTGGGCGGCAAGCTCATCACGAAGGGTGTCGGACTTCGCCCAATCCTTGGCGGACTTCGCGGCCCATCGGGCTTCTGCCAGCTCCCGAATGGCGTCAGGCACCTCCGTTTGGGGCGCTTCCTCGGGAAGCTCGATACCGAGGGCTCGCAGAACCCGATTCAGGCCGGCCAGCGCCTTCGCGGCAGCTTCACCTTCCAGCGAGTTGGATTCCTTCAGACCTGTGAAAATCCCACCCAGCGCGCCGGGTGTGTTAAGGTCGTCGGTGAGCGCCTCCCACGCAGACTTGAACGGCCCGAAATCCACGTCGGTCAGGACGTGACCCTTGCCGGCACGCTCAGCAAGAGCACGCGCCCCCTTCGCCATTTTGGCGAGCGCTTCGCGCGCGGCACTGAGCGAATCGAGGGTGAAATTCAACTGCTTGCGGTAATGGGCACCGATCAGCACGTAACGGACTTCCGCGGCGCTGAAGCCCTTCGCGGCGAGATCCTCCATGGTGTATAGATTGCCGATCGACTTCGACATCTTGCCGCCATCCACCAACAGGTGGGTCGAGTGAAACCAGTGGGCAGCGAAACCGCCCCCGCAGGCACACTGACTTTGAGCGATCTCGTTCTCATGGTGGGGAAACACCAGGTCCTCGCCGCCACCGTGGAGATCGAAGGATTCACCAAGGTATTCCTCGATCATCGCTGAACACTCGAGGTGCCAACCCGGGCGGCCCTCACCCCATGGGGACGACCAGAAGTTCTCCCCATCTTCCGGTCGTCGGGCCTTCCAAAGCACGAAATCGGCGAGACTGTCCTTCTCATACTCATCGGCGTTCGCCCGCGACTCCTGGGTCTTGCCCAAGGCGAGTTCCCGCGTGTCGAGATGGCTCAATCGGCCGTATTCCGGAAACGACGAAATCTTGAAATAAACCGAGCCATCATCGGCGGCATAGGCATGCCCCTTCTCCACCAGTTTCTCGATCATGGCGACCTGCTGGGGCAAATGTTCCACCGCACTGGGCTCGATGTGGGGTGGCAGACACTGCAGTGCCTTGCAGTCGTCGTGAAACCGCTCAAGCCACTGATTCGTGAAGTCCTTCAGGCTCTTGCCCGCTGCCTGGGAATCCCGGATCGTCTTGTCGTCGACATCGGTGATGTTGCGCACATGAAGCGTGCGCATCCCACCGGTTTCAAGAACCCGTCTGAGGACATCCTGAATCACGAAGGTCCGGAAGTTTCCAATGTGAGCCGGACCGTAAACGGTCGGTCCACAGCAGTAAAAACGGAAGGTCTTGCCATCGAGAGGACGCAGCTCCCGTTCCTCCCTCGACATGGTGTCGTAAAGTCGCATCGCCGTGTGTCCTAGCGCCCGACCTGCATCGAAGCAACTGCGGGGTCTGGAAAAACCTCTACGGGGAAACGATCACCTCCTGAATCGCAGGCATCTCGCCATCCCTCAGAATCTCCACCGGCACGCGAATGCCAACCTCGAGCGGCAAAGCTACCGCATCTTCCCCTTGCTGACTCGATAGCACGTGCATCGCCCCCATCAGCAGGAACACAAATACTCCGGAAACTACGATCAGCCGCACGCTGGGAAGAAAACTTTAGTTTTTATAAATATTCAAGCTATTTTAAAAACATTCTCTTCCCTCGCGTCCGACCGCTCATCGTGCATCTTTCCGTCGCATGAAGGTCGAACAAACGGAGAGCCGCGGGCGCCAGATCGTGCTGGGCTCCTTGGTCATCGCAGCCGTCGGGCTGTTCCTCATCCTCTGTTGGTTCGGACGCCACATCCCGGGCATGGTCGGAGAGTGGTTCGGAATGATCGTGGGAGTCGCCACCAGCCCGTTCCTGATGCCGGTCTGCTTCGTGCTGCTCGGCTTCTTCGTGGTGAACACACTGAACGCCTGGAGGCGACATCGAGAGGGCGAAGAATGCGTGTATCTCGAAAGCGTGGACGGTCCGGAGCGGGAAACACTGCCGGAGCAGGCACGTGATGCCATCTACACGAGCCCTCCGCTGCCTGCCGAGGTTCCGGATGAGCTGACCCAGTTGGAAGGCGCCCTCGCGATCGGTGATCACGATGCAGCCGTTGACCTGCTCGCCAGCATGACCAATGACCTGAGGGAATCCCCCCAGGTCATTCAACTGCGAATCGAGTTGGCGCAAGCGACCGGCAAGACAGATCTTGCCAACCGGCTGCGCGAACGACTCAACGATGCTTCGTAGCCTCTTCGAGGAAGACTTCCGCGAGGCGGAAACTCCGACGGCTCAGCTCACGCGCATCCTGATCGGAAATCAGAGCAAGTCCTTCCTCGCTCACTTCCGCCAAATAGATCTTCCACGCCTTCTTGGCCACCTGCTCGGCATCGAGTTTCGGGCGTGGGGCCTGGCTCTGTTCTTCGGCGTCATCGCCCTGCCCCCCCTTGCGACGGCGACGGCGGCGACGCTTGTTCCCCCCTCCTTCTTCATTGGACGGAGGTTCACTGATCACAGGCGGGCCGTCAGGTGCATCTGAGGAAGCGTCATCGCTCGGTTCGACCTTCCGAGGTTTGCCACCTCCGCGGGAGCGAACGGTTTCGACCGGGGTTTCGCCCGGCTTCTTCGAAATGCGGCGCACCTCCGGTTCGGCGGAGTCATCGCTCGAAGCATCCGTGGAGCGGGCTTGTTCAGCCCTCGCCTCGGACTTGGGCCTGGCAGACTCGTTGGTCGACTCGTCGCTGGTCTTGCCCTCCACCTTGGCGGTGGGAGCATCTTTCTTGGGTTGATCTTCGGTGGGCGAAGGAGAAGCCTTGGGCTCCTCGACGTTCGCGGTCTCCTCGACCTTGGGTTTCGCAGCACGTTTCCGGGCCACCTTCTTCTTGGTCGCCTTCTTGGCGGCCTTCTCTTCGGGAACCTCTGGGGTCTCGTCAGTCATCGGCACAGAGCAAGACGCCATAAGTTGCCGCCGTCGAGAGCATTTGCACCACGAACGACAATTCTCTTCTGTCGCGCTGAGCAGACGCAACAAAGCCCGCGGTGACGCGGGCTTTGAAGAAGAATCACCAACCTCGGATGTCGTCGAGGTTGTCCGGGTGTTCGGGGTCATACGACCCCCGACTTCCAGCATTCGTTTTCCCGTCCGGGCCTGCAGACCACAAGTCGAAGTCGGGATTTGCCGAGTAGCTCCGGGTCGGACGAGCCGGATCGTTGCAGCGGTAATAATACTCGGTGCCCCATGGGTCGTAAATCGTCAGCCGCGTGCCGGAAGTTTGGCCACCAAGCCAACCTTGGCTGTCATTTTTGGGGTCGAGCTCGGGAAGATACACCTTCTCGTTCGAATTCGAGGGGAACAAGGCGTCGTAGATGTTTCCGGTCTGCCCGGTTCCCGTGGATGACCGCCCGACCGGATACTCGCCGTTGTCGGACTTGTAGTCCTCTAGAGCGAGCTGAAGCAGACCGATCTGGATCTCGGCCTGACTCTTTGCCTGTTTCTGATTCACGAAGGCAAAGCCACCGACGGTCAATCCGGAGAGGATGACGATGATGCTGATGACCACCAGCAGTTCCATCAGGGTGAAACCGGCGCGATGGGTTTGTGGGCGCGATTGATGTTTCATGTCGATTGAATGGGTTTGAGCAGGCCAATTACTGACCCACCTCTTGAATCACCTTAATCAAAGGCAGGAAGAGTGCAAACACAACCGATCCCACAACGAGAGCGAGAATCACGATCATGATGGGCTCGAGAATCGATGTCAGGGCGGTCACTGCGTTGTCCACTTCGTCGTCATAGACATCGGCGACCTTCAGTAGCATCTCGGGCAGCTGACCGGTTTCCTCACCCACGTCGACCATCGAAATCACCATCCCGGGGAAGACTCCGGAAGCCTGGAGCGGCGAAACAATTGATTCACCCTCCTTGACCGCCGTGTGCACCTCTTCGATCGCCTTGGAAATCACCACGTTGCCGGCCGTGTCCCGGGTGATGTTGAGGGCTTGAAGAATCGGCACACCCGAAGTGACGAGCGTTCCGAGAGTCCGCGAGAACCGCGCGACGGCGCTCTTCCGCTGGATATCACCGAAAATCGGGGCCTTCAGCTTGAGCTTGTCGATGGCATTACGCCCGCCCTTGGTTTTACCCCAGGCGCTGAATCCAATACCGATGCCGACGGCGGCGAGGATGAACCACACCACGTTTGGAATGATGCCGACGCTGGCACTGAGGAAGAATTGGGAAGTTCCGAAGACCACTTTGGAGATCATGGGCAATTCGGTGCCTTCCATCTCGGCAAACATGGCCTCGAACTTGGGCACGATCACCAGCATCAGGAAGATGAGGATCGCGACGGCGATGAACATCACGATCACCGGATAGACCATCGCGGAGACAATCTTGTTCTTCAGCTTCGCCGCCTTCTCCTGATATTCCGCAAGACGGAGGAGAACGACTTCGAGCACACCACCAAGCTCACCGGCTTTCACCATGTTGACGTAGAGCTTGTTGAAGATCTTCGGGTGCTGCGCGAGCGCCTCGGAGAAGGTCGAACCCGATTGCACCGAGTCCGCGAGTGCGCCAAGGGTTCCCCTGAGCACTGGGCTTGGCTCCTGCTTGCCGAGCACGGTCAGACCGCGAAGCAATGGCAGACCCGAATCGATCAGGGTCGCGAGCTGGCGGGTGAAAATCATCAGCACCTTTGGCTTGATGCGGCCGCCTGTGGTCGCCTTCCCCTTGGGTGCGGTGCCCTTCTTGCTCGGCTTCGCCTTCTTCTTGGCTGCCTTTTTCTTCTGCGGAGCAAGCGTGCCCTTGCCGGCTTCGACCACCTGCAGCGGATAGTATCCCTGGGTGCGCAATTGGCTGATGGCTTCGGCTTCGTTCGGAGCATCGACCGAGCCGGTCAATTGCTCTCCTTTTGCGTCAGCAGCGGTGAATTCAAACTGTGGCATGGAATTGGAGTTTTTTTAGGAAAAGGATGAGTGATCTTGGATCAGAGATGGGGCCGGTGGCGACTGGAAAATCAGGGTCGTAAGATTAAGTATACTTAAGCACTTCCTCAATCGTCGTCCTGCCAAGGTAGATGTTGCGAAGACCATCTTCGCGGAGCGTGGTCATGCCATGTTCCATGGCCTTCTGCTTGATGACCACCGTCGGAGCCCGGTCGGTGATCAGCTCCCGGACCGGATCCGTGATGTCGAGCAACTCATAGAGGCCGGCACGGCCCTTATAGCCGCTGTCACCACAGGTATCGCAGCCCTTGCCGGTGAAGAAGTCCTTGTCGCCCAACTCGTGGGGAGCAATGCCCAGCTGAGTAAGAATGGCCTCGTTCGGCTCATACGGAGCCTTGCAGTCCGCACAGATCGTCCGGACCAATCGCTGAGCCAGCACCCCTTCAAGAGAAGCTGCAACCAGGAACGGTTCGCATCCCATGTCGACCAAACGAGTCACCGCACCCGGCGCATCATTCGTGTGCAACGTGGAAAGCACCAAGTGACCCGTCAGCGATGCCTGAATGGCGATCTGCGCCGTTTCCAAGTCGCGCATCTCCCCCACCATGATCCGGTCGGGGTCCTGACGAAGGAAGGCCCGCAGCACCCGCGGGAAGTCGAGCCCGATCGCCTCGTTCACGGGAATCTGAATGATTCCATCGATGTCATATTCGACCGGATCCTCTGCGGTCAGTAGTTTATGATCGATCGTGTTGATCCGCCGCAGTCCCGCATAAAGTGTGGTTGTCTTGCCCGCACCCGTCGGCCCGGTGACAATGAAGATCCCGTTCGGTTTCTCGATCGTCTCACCGATGTATTCGAAGATGTGGTCGGGCAGGCCGAGAGCCTCGAGGGAGAGATTGACCGATGACCGGTCCAAAACCCGCAACACGACGGACTCGCCATGGTGGGTCGGCAGTGAGGAAACCCGCATGTCCACCTGGCGGTCGCCCACCTGCTTCACGATCCGGCCGTCTTGAGGGACGCGTCGCTCGGCGATGTTCATGTTCGCCATCACCTTCACCCGCGAAATGATCGGCAGCGCGAGGTGAACCGGCGGAGGAGCCATTTCATAGAGCGACCCATCCACCCGGTAGCGGATCTTGAAGTCCTTCTCGAAGGGCTCGAAGTGGATGTCGGATGCACGCTCCTTGATCGCCTGATAAAGGACCAGATCCACGTAGCGGATGATCGGAGCTGAATTCGCCTCGTTCTCGAGCTCAGCGGGGTTCAATTCCCCTTCGCCGCCAAATTCAAGTTGTTCAAGGATGGCATCCATCCCCTGACCATCGCCGCCATAGCAGTCATTGATCTTCTCCTCCACCTGGTAGTCCGGGGCCACCATGAGCACCAACTCCCGTCCCAGGGTAAACCTGAGATCCTCGAGGGTCTGTGGATTCATGGGGTCCACGAGTACGACGTGCAGGCCTTCATCGCTGAAGCTCACCGGAAGTGCGCCATGAAGCCGCGCTGTCCCCGACGGCATCAGCGCGAGGACTTCTTCAGGTGGAGTCCAATCCGAGAGCTCGACCAACTCGGCTCCGAGCTCGGAAGCGATCACCGGCCAGACATCGGCCTTGTTTTGAATGACTTGGAAATCGGCGAGCACTTCGGCTGCCTCCTTGCCGCTGTTCTCCACCTCGTTGAGGATTTCCTGACCGAGGGAACGGTCGATCATTCCCCGACTGGTGAAGAGTTCTACTAGCTGGTTGCTATCCATGGAAAAGGGTCTTTTGAAATGGTCTTGGGTCTTCAGTCGGCGTCGGACATGGTCACATGAAGCACTTCCTCCGCCGAGGTTACGCCTGCCTGGACCTTGCGGATGCCATCTTCCCGCATGGAGCGCATGCCCAGCTCGCGGGCACGCTTGCGGAGTTGGGAAGTGGTCAGGTTTTCGTTCACCATGTGGCGGACTTCGTCATCGATCTGGAACAGCTCAAAAATGCCCATCCGGCCCTTATAACCGCCTCCGCGGCACTTCTCGCAACCGCTGGGGCCCATGATGGTGCTCTCAGCCAGGCGGCTGGCATCGAGATTGAGCGCCCGCAGTTGCTTTTCATTGAGCGTGGCGGGCTGTTTGCACACCGGGCACAGCTTGCGGACCAAGCGCTGGGCAAGCACCGCCCGAACCGCCGAAGCGATGAGGAAGCGCTTGATCCCGATATCGGCAAGACGAGCCACTGCCGATGGCGCGTCGTTGGTGTGGAGCGTCGAAAGCACCAAGTGACCGGTCAGCGCCGCGTTGATCGCGATGTTCGCGGTCTCGGCATCCCGAATCTCACCAATCATGATGATGTTCGGAGCCTGACGAAGCATGGAGCGGAGGGCTGCGGCAAAGGTCATGCCGACGTCGGCCTTGACCATCACCTGATTGATCCCCGGAAGCTCGTATTCGACCGGGTCTTCAACCGTGATGATCTTCCGGTCCGGCCGGTTGATCACGTTCAAGCAGGTATACAGCGTGGTCGTTTTACCTGAACCCGTCGGTCCGGTGACGAGGATAATGCCGTCCGGCAGGCCGATCAGCTCTTCGAAGGTGCTCTGGTCATCCGAAAAGAATCCCAATTCAGGCAAACCGAGCACAAGGGCCGACTTGTCGAGAATACGCATGACGATCGACTCGCCGTGGTTCGATGGCACGGATGAAACCCGGAGGTCGATCTCCTTGTCCCCGGCCTTCAGCTGGATCCGACCGTCCTGTGGTAGTCGTTTTTCCGCGATCGACATGGAGCCACTCATCACCTTCAGACGGGCGATGATCGCGGGAAGAAGTTTCTTCGGGTGATTGTCGACCTCCACGAGGCGACCATCGATCCGGTAACGAATCCGCACCGACGTCTCCAGGGGTTCGATGTGAATGTCCGAGCAGCCCATCTTCATCGCATCCGCCAGCATGCCCTGCACGAGGCGAATGATGGGCGCATCGCTGTCGTCGGCTTCGGCCCCTTCGGCACCCCCGGCGACGTCCATGCCCATCGCCATTTCATCCTCAGCACCGTAGAACTGCTTGAGGAAATTCTGGAGCGCGGAGTAGGGCGCACACACGAAACTCAACTCGCGACCGAGGACCTGAGGCAGGCTGTCCATCGTTTCGAAATCGAATGGATCGGCCACGGCCACCGTCAGGTAAATCCCATCATCAGCGACCGGGATGACCTTGAACCGGCATGCCATTTCATTGCTGATCGCATCGCTGACCTCCGGGCTGACCGTCAGACCATCCAGGTCAATGGCTTCAATCCCCGCATTGGCAGCGAGTACTGAAGCAATCGTCGATTCGGTGAGTTCAGTGGAATCGAGCAGCGACTCAATGATGGAATTGCCGCTGCCTCGAGCGGCATCGACCTGTTCTTGGGTAACGCTGCCTGCTTCAACGAGCAGGTCAGCCAGATAATCTTCGTTAGAAAACACGGGTTCTTGGGTGGGCCTTGGATCCTTGGCTGCGGGTGATTGCTGGACAATCGACGGCCCGCTGCTTGTGAGACATTGGTCAAGCCCCTCCCCCTTTGTCAACAAGCCGCACGGGCAGGGTCGATCTTCTCTCGCTCAGGTAGGAACAGGGTATTCACGATGCGTCTCCCATCAATGGAGCTCAGCCGAACATCGCCTGCAGAACTTCGCATCCGGGAGGTGCCCATGCACCCCGCATGACGGGCAGGCTACCGAAGTTTCATTGGAATCCGCCTTGGCGATCTCGGCGGTCACGATCCCGGTTGGAACCGCAAGAATTGCGTATCCTGTCAGCACCAGAAGGGATGTCAGCAGCTTCCCCGCGGGTGTGATCGGGGCCAGGTCTCCGTAGCCCAGCGTGGTCACGGTCACCACTGCCCAGTAAACAGAGGTCGGAATGCTCGTGAATCCGCTACTATCTCCCTCGACCAGATACATCAGTGTACCGGCGATCAGCGTGATCAGGAGCAGTGTGACAAAGAAGACCGTGATCTTCGCCCTGCTCTGGAAAAGAGCCCGCATCAGGATGGTCGATCCTCGGATGTGGCGGACCATCTTCAGCACCCGGAACACCCGGAGGAGCCTCAGCACCCGGACCACCATCAGCGCCTGCCCACCCGGTATGAACAACCCGATGTAACTCGGCAGGATCGACAACAGATCGACGATCCCGAAGAACGACTTCGCGTATTTTGTCGGATGCCTCGAAGTCATCAATCGGCCGATGTATTCGAAGGTGAACACCCCGGTGAAGATCCACTCCAGAATGTAGAAGGTGTTCCCCACTTTCGCCTCGATCGGATCCACCGTTTCCAGCATCACCACCACCACGCTGATCACGATCAGCCAAAGAATGATGACATCAAAGAGCCGGCCCGAGGGCGTCTCGGCTTCGAAAATGATCTTCCGCCACTTTTCCTTGGCTCCCACCTCATCGACCATGTGCCTAACGTGCCAAGGCCAGGATCATCCCGCAAGCCCTCGAAACAATTGCCACAATGATTGATCGAGAGGTTGCCGATCTCCTCCGTCGGGTCCAAGATGAGCCCGAATGAGCGAGGAGGAAACCGAAAAGCCCCCCACTCCAAGCGCGCGCTCGAAGCGACCCAGGTGGAAAAAGAAGCGATGGTGGACTCTCTTCGTCCTCATTGCCGTGCTCGTGTGGCTCGATGGACCAGGTTGGCGCTGGTTGGGACAACGCGTCGCTCAGGCCTACCTCCCGGATCTGGGATACAAGGCCGAGTTCCAATTGGAGGGCAGGCTGACCTCGGGTCCCATTCGAGTCGTCGGCCTCGAGCTCAGTAGCGACACTGTCGTCCACCAGGCCAGCATCGATGGCCTTGAGGTCCGCTATTCACTGCTGGATGCCATCAAGGGCCAGGTTGAAGCCATCGAAGTCAATGGACTGCACGTTGAGGTGGACCTCGATGCCGCCCCCAAGGAGGAGGAACCCGAGGAAGAGAAGGAACCACTCGACCTCGAGAAAACCCTCGCCGACATCCGGGGTCGACTGCTTCCAGTGGATGTGTCGATTGAGAATTTGTCCGTGACGATCCGCCGGGGCGAAGAACTGGTGTATGCCCTCGAGCCCACCAATTTGCATCATGCTCCCGGCAGCTCTGATTTCCGGGCCGAACTCGGGGAAATGACCTTGCCTCAGGATCGGCGCATCCCGGCCCAGACGCCCACGATCACCTGGGAGCCCAGCCGGATTGATGTCGATGAGTTGTGGCTGCTTGAGGGTGTCTCACTCGCCGAGGTGTCCGCCACCATCGGTCAACCAGCTGACTATTCGGGCTCGCTCTTCATCGGCGAGACCAGAATCGATCTGACCACCGATCTGACATCCATCGATCTGGTGATGAAAGGCCCGCCATTGCCAGTTGCGGAGGTCGAGCGGATTGCCAAGATCGAGATCCCGGTCGATGCCACCCTGACCGCACTCGATGCCACTGTCACCGATTTCACCGGCGGCATCGAGACCCTTGATGCGGTGATTGAGCTGGGCGTGAGTGACTTTGACTACGATGGATGGAGTAGCGAGGAAATCACCCTGAAGGCCACCCTTGCTGAAGACAGGGTCGAGGCGAAGGTGACACTTGCCCCCGAGGGCTCGCCACTTGTCCTCGATGCCACCGCCGATATCGACCGATCCAACAACTTCCTTCCCCTCCGTGCCGCAGCCGAAGTCTCGTTGTCAGAGATCCGATCGATCCTGACCGAGGTCCGGGATCGCTTTACTCCCGGAGAAGATCGTCCCATGCCCCCAAACGGGCTCATCAGGATTTCCGCAACGACCGATTTCGCGGATGCGATGCCGGAGGATGCCGTGGCGACCGTCAGCATCGTCCCCAACGAAGAAGCTCCGCCCATCCAATTGAAGGCGAATTGGAGCCCGGATGTCCCCATCGCCGGATCCTTGACATTGCCAGGCTTGAAATTCGACGGAGGCTTCGATCCCAAGAAGGTGGCGTATGAGGGCACCGCGGCTCTGGATGCCTTCTCCCCCACTTCTCTGGAACCTTGGTTGCTTCCCTTCGGAATCAGACTACCCACCGGCATGCAGGGCACCCTCGCCTGGTCGGGTAGCGGTGAGGTTCGTGAAGTCGTTCACCGCGGCGACCTTGAGATCGAGAACTTCGAATGGCAGAACGGTGATCCAGAGGTCAACCCTCTGATCGAAGTCGTCGGCAAGGCGACCTACACTTGGCCGGAGTCACTGGAGTTGGAAACCCTCAGACTCGAGACCGGCGATCAGACCTTCGTCGCCAAGGCCGAACTGGCCAACCAGACTCTCCGAGTCGAGGAACTGGTCTGGAAGGAGGGTGAAACCCCACTTGCCTCCGGCACCGCCGAGATCCCCCTGCCCGAAAATCCTGCCGATTGGAAGGCGTTGCTCAAACTCGAGCGACCCATCAAGGTCGACCTCGACACTCCGGATCTCGCCTTGAGCACGCTGCATCGGTTTCTTCCTGAAACGGTCCGCTTCCCGGACGACAGCCGGGGCACCTTGCAGATCGATCTCACGGGCACCCCCGCGGATCCCATTCTCGACGCAACCCTCAGTGCCACCAATGTCGGGTTGATTTCCCAGAGTGAAATCCCACCTGCCGATCTCAAGTTCGTGGCCAGCGCGAAGGAGAAGACGCTGAAGCTCGACGGCGAGATCATGGTTCCAGACTATCCGAAGGCCACGATCAATGCAGTGACCTCGTGGGAACCGAAGCAATGGGCCAACGATCCCGAAACCGCGACCCAGGCCCCTCTGGATGCAGAACTCCGGGTCTCCAACTTCAACCTTGAACCATTTGGAGCCCAGATTCCCGGCGTCAGGAAGGCCTCGGGTATGGTGAACCTCGTCGCTCTGGTTACTGGAACCGTAGGAGAACCCAAACCGAAGGCGACCATCTCCCTCGAGGGCGGAAGTCTGGACTGGCACCAGGCGTCGAAGCCTGACCTCAACAAGGCCGAATTGAGTATCGAAGTGACCGAAGAAGCGGCCGTCATACAGAACTTCACTGCCAACCTCGCTTCAGGCACCATTGACATGTCCGGCAAAGTCGATTTGGACGCCTTCAAGCCCGCCGGGTTCGACCTCACGGTAACGGGTCGGGCACTTCCCGTGCTGCGGAACGACTCGATGATCGTCAGGGCGTCCACCGACCTGAAACTCAGCGGGCCATGGGAATCCGCCACGCTCGGGGGCTCGATCAAGATTGTGGACAGCCTGATCTACAAGGATTTCGAGATTCTTCCCATTGGAAGTCCGATCAGTCCGACTGCCGAACCTTCTCTGCCATCCATCGACAGCGATACTCCGGCAGAAATGCTGGCCGCCATTCCGGAGCCATTCAAAAACTGGAAGCTGGATCTCGGTCTCGCCACCTCCACGCCCTTCCTGATCCGAGGAAATCTGGCGGGCGGCGAGATTTATCTCGATGCCCGCATCGGAGGCACGGTCGGGGCACCCCGTCCAAGCGGTGGAGCCAAGCTGCGGGAAGTCGTGGCACAGCTTCCATTCAGTGCTCTGACGATCCAATCCGGCACGGTCACATTCAACCCCGACCAGCCATTCAATCCGCGTCTGAACATCAAGGGCGAATCCACGGTCCGCCCCTACCAGATTGACATCTACATCTACGGAAGTGTTTCGAATCCGGTGATCCAACCCACCTCGAACCCCCCTCTCCCGGAAGCCGAGATCCTCACCCTCATTGCCACCGGCACCACGACCGAGGGACTGGCCGATCCAAGTGCGGCATCCGCGCGAGCCGCCCAACTCGTGATTGAAGAGATGCGACGGGGTCGCATCGGCGCGGTGAAGACCCTGCGCCCGCTCTTCAAGCTCCTGGACAATGTCGACTTCCAGGTCGGCGAGCAGGAGGCTTACAGCAGTCGGACATTCAACTCCGTGACCTTCAACCTCGACGAGAACTGGTTGCTGACCGCAGGCATTTCTGAGGAAGGCTATTCACGCGCCAAAGTTACCTACCTCCTTCGTTTCCGCTGATGTCCCGCAACCCTCTGATTGCTCTCTTCCTTTGGTCGACCATGCTCGTCACCGCGGTGTCGGCCGCGGACAAGCAGAAGACAGAAATCCGCATCATTGGGTCCTCGACCCTGTCCGAGGCAGAGATTTTGAGCAAACTGGGCGGGCGGCTCGACCACATTCTTCTGCACGAGGCCACACGTTGGCGGGCCGCAGACGCCGCATTCCTGGTGGAGCAGGACCTTCAGCTTGCCGGCTTCAATGATGCCTTGGTCAAGTGGAAGCTGGTCAACAACCGGACCATCCGACTTCGCGTCATCGAAGGGCCTAGGGACGTGCTCGGCAGCATCACGGTGGAAGACGTGCCGAACCCAAAGCTGAACGAAGCCCTCGTGGGGCTCTTCAAGCTGACCCCGCAAAAAAGGGCGACCGGGCTTTCCTTGGACAACTATCCACTCAGGGACGAGGACGTGGATGCGGGCATTGCCCTGATGGAGCAACAGATGCAAAGCATCGGGTTCTACGACGCGGACATCACCCTGAAGTCACGCACCGACAACCCGGAAACCGGCAAGGTGGATTTTGTCTTCAATGTCGATGCCGGCGGCATCTCCATGATCGGCGCACCCATCTTTGAAGGGCAGACAACCCCTGGCCTGAAGGACGCCGTTGCCGACCTTGTCGGTCTGCCTGCGACGGGACCGAATCTCAACAGCATCCGGGCACGGGTGGTCGAGCAGTTCAGCAAGGCCGGCTTCCTGAATGCGAAGATCCGGATGAAGCTGGAATTTGAAACGCTCAAGGTGAGACCCCGCTTCATCATCACTGAAGGCCGGAGGTTCGAACTGGGGAGCATCACCCTCAAAGGACTGGAAAAGACCGATCCCTCCAGAATTGCCGCCCGCCTCGAACCGCTCAAGGGCGGGATCCTTGACGGCCCACTCGCCCAAAAGCGCATCGGAGAGATCGTTTCCACCGGTGCCTTCGAAAGCGTCAGAACGGAATTCGACAAGTCCTCCGGCAACGTCGTCGATGTCACACTGCATTTCAAGGAGGGCAAGGCGCGGGGCATTTCGACCACCGTCGGTTACGACACCTTCGAGGGCATGATCTTGGGAGCCTCCTACTACGACCGGAACTTCCGCGGGAAGCTGTGGAACTTCAGCGCCGGATTCGAGATCACCCAACGTTCCCTGTTAGGTGACATTTCCCTGACGGATCCATGGCTTTGGGGAACGGATCTGCAGGGCACCGTCCGACTGTTCGCGCTGTCGAAGGACTACGAGGGCTTCAAGAGTTTGCGGAGTGGTCTAGGCGCACGGATCAATCACAAGGTCACCGAGCATTACTCGACCGAATATGGCGGAGCCTTGGCCTATATTGTGAACACCGCGGACGGCCTGCCCCTCCCCGATCTAGGCGACGATGACTACATTTATGCGGCACTGAGATTCAACCAGATGCTGGACTACCGTGACAATGCGGCCCTCCCTACCAGCGGTTGGCATGTCGCCGCCCCAGTCGAAATCGGAGCCGTCCTCACCGACAATTCAAGTCTGTTCGCTCGACTCCAGCTCGAGGGTTCGTGGCACTACAAGTTGTCGGAGAGCTCCCAGTTCTCGGTCGGTGCACGGGGAGGTCTTCTGATCTCTGACGGTGGAACCAACAATCTGCCGATCGATCAAAGGTTCTTCCTCGGCGGGGCCAACTCGGTGCGTAGCTTCCGCGAGCGGGAGTTGGGGCCATGGTCGATCACGGGTTACCCGACGGGCGGGGAAGCCTACTGGGTGACCAATTTCGAGTACATCCGGGCCGTCGCCGGACCACTTCGCGCAGTCGCCTTCGTTGATGCCGGCGGCCTGACCACGAATTGGGAGGACTTCGGAATGTCGGATCCTGAAATTGCCGTTGGACTAGGACTCCGCATCAACCTACCCATCGGGCCGGCACGGCTCGAGTATGGTCACAACCTCACCCGTGATGGCCGGGACCCGAGTGGAACCTGGCATTTCGCCATTGGTGCCACTTTCTGAAGAGCGACATTTTCCCATGATCACCTACATCCCCACATGTGAGACCGCGGTCTCCACGGTTCCTGAGTGGCACCGGATCACCTTCAAGGGAAAGGAAGACCAACTCACTTCCTCCACCGGATGGTCTCCCGGCGCACTGAACCTTGCGCAGGGGATTGCGATGAAGCTCCATGCTCCGCTCCTCCATTCGGACGTTACCCGTCTGCTGATTGATCTCAACAAGCACCCCGAAGACGAGGCCAGGTGGAGTGCGTTCGCCAAAGGCCTGACCGATGACCAGCGCGAGAAGCTCGACCGACGGAGCAAACTTTCCTTTCTGGAGAACCTTCAGTCACGCATCGAGGCATCTCTGAAGAGACAGGAAAAAACCATTCACCTGTCAGTCGATACCTCTGTCGATCTGGAGCCGGGCCGAGTCCTGTTTGAGTTCGATTCGCGACGTGCCATCGAGGGAGACTGTGTGGCGGCTTGGAAAAAGAACCTCCTCACCCAGCTCCCCGACTTTTCCATCGAACAGACCGCACCGCCCAGCCGCTGTCTCTCCTCTTACCTGAGGGATCTTTATCCGGAGCTTGGGTCCATCCGTTTGACCGTGGCGCAGTCCGCCTTCCTCGAGGGAAAACCGATCCCGTGGATGAAACTCAAGAAAATCATCATCGACGCGATCCCGCGCGACTGATCGAGTTCAGCGCCCGAGAAGCGAGCGGGTATCATCGACCGTGAGTGCGCGCTTGCGCTGCACATCCTCGACCTCGGGCTGCTTGTAGACCGCGCGCCGCACATCGACCTCAGCATCCGAGGGACGATCAAGTCGACGCTGTGAGCCTTCACGGGCGCTTCCTCCGAAGTCGCGCCCCTTATCGAAGGAGCGACCGGATTCTCCGGACACGAGGGCCCCCTCCGAAGCCCACTGGCTGCCCTCACGGGCCCCCTTGTTGAAATTCTTGTTCCCTGAATCGCCCTGAAAGACCTGCTTGCTGTAGTCCTTCTGTCCCCAGAAGGCCTTCCGCTCGTAGCTCTTCCCTTCAAAAGCCTTCTTGTTGTAGCCCTGATTGAACTGTTGGTTCACCGTTGACGCTTCCGCTGCAGTTCCTCCGCTCTGCCCCGCAAGCACCGGGTTCATCGCTCCATAGCGACCGAGAATCTTCTCCGAGTCGTCGTCGAACATCTCTCCGCTCTTCACCCGGGCCACCTGCTGGGGCGTCCCTTCGTCGGGGACCTCGACAGGCCCGCTGCTGCCACACGAAGCCAGAAGCTGCAGGGCGAGGCCAGGGATCAGGAATCGAGGGAATTTCGCCATCAGGCGGGACGCTGTCAGAATTCCGCTCCGCCGACAATCCCGGATTCGAGGCTCGCCCCTGAGGGGATCCATGATACATTCCGCCATTCTCAGGGATGAAGAAGGCTCTCATTTTTCCGCTCGCGTTCGCGCTACTGATCGGCCTGCTGGTCTGGCACCCATGGCGCGGAGATGGGCCACCCCCGGAATCAGGTCTGAATCTTCCGAAACTGGGTAAAGCTGCGCCGGTGCCCAAGCCTCTGGTTTCCACCCATCCGGGATATACCGAGGGTGATGCCAGCGTCGACGGGATCGGCAAGTTCTACCTGAACCGGGAAATCGCCAGGGTCATGGGTCATCAGGGACTCCAATGGCTGGAAAGGGATTCCAGAGAAAGTGAGGAAGCGCCGAGCCGGGCGGTCGCGGCACTTGATTTCGCCCCCGATGCCACCGTGGCCGATATCGGCGCGGGCTCCGGATATTACACCTTCCGGATGGCTTCAATGGTGCCCGAGGGACGAGTGGTTGCAGTCGACATCCAACCCGAAATGATCGCCCACATCGAGGCCCGGGCCGAGGCGGACGGAATCGGCAACGTCACGACGCAACTCGGCAGCATCGAGGACGTCGGTTTGGAACCTGAGACGATCGATGCCGCCCTGATGGTCGATGCTTACCACGAGTTTTCCCATCCTTTCGAGATGATGGAATCCATCGTCGAAGCGCTCCGTCCGGGAGGAAGGGTCATCCTTCTCGAATATCGCGCCGAAGACCCCGACGTTCCCATCAAGCCCCTCCACAAGATGAGCGAGGATCAGGTGATTCGTGAGATGGAAGTCGTCGGCCTGAAGTTCGTGGTCAATCACGACTTCCTGCCTTGGCAGCACTTCCTCGTCTTTCAGAAGCCCTGATGGATCAGGTCAGGATCAAGCGGCATCGCCGACCTGGCGGTCTACATCCTCCCTCAAGTTGTTGATGATGTATTCCTGACGGTCCGGAGTGTTCTTGCCCATGTAGAAGGCGAGCAGTTCCTTCACCCCTTTCCCTTCTTCAAACTCCACGGGATCGAGGCGCATGTCCGGGCCAATCATGAATTTGAATTCATCAGGAGAAATCTCGCCGAGTCCCTTGAAGCGCGTGATCTCGGCTGCCTTGCCAAGTTTGGCGAGGGCCTTGTCCTTCGCTTCCTCATCATAGCAGTAGATGGTTTCCTTCTTGTTCCTCACCCGGAACAACGGGGTTTGCAGGATATGCAGGTGCCCTTCGCGGATGATTTCCGGGAAGAACTGCAGGAAGAAGGTCAGCAGCAGCAACCGGATGTGCATTCCGTCCACATCGGCATCCGTTGCCACCACCACCCGGTTGTAGCGAAGTTTCTCGATGCCGTCCTCGATCCCAAGGGCCGCCTGCAACAGGGCGAACTCCTCGTTCTCATAAACAACCTTCTTTCCGAGTCCGAAAGTATTGAGTGGCTTGCCCCGGAGTGAGAACACCGCCTGGGTTTCCACGTTGCGGCTTTTGGTAATGGAACCCGATGCCGAATCCCCCTCGGTGATGAACAAGGTGCTCTCTTCACGCAGCTTGTGCTTGCTGTTCAGGTGGGCCCGACAGTCACGCAACTTCTTGTTGTGGACCTTCGACTGGCGGGCCCTCTCGCGAGCGAGCTTCTTCACTCCCTTCAGTTCCTTGCGCTCCTTCTCCGCAGCGAGAATCCGCTTCTGCAAGGCTTCGGCCGCTTGGGAGTTCTTGTGGAGATAGTTGTCGAGGTGCTCCTTGAGGAAGTTTCCAATGAAGGTCCGGAGTGTTTCACCATCGGGCGATACCGTGGCAGAACCGAGCTTGGTCTTCGTCTGGGATTCAAAGACGGGCTCCTCGATCCTCACGCAAATGGCCGCCTCGATCCCCGCGCGGATATCACTCGGGTCATACTGTTTGTTGTAGAAGCCGCGCACCACCTGCACCAGCGCTTCACGGAAGGCCGCGAGGTGCGTGCCGCCTTGGGTGGTGTTCTGACCATTGACGAAACTGTAGTATTCCTCACCGCTGTCCGGCGTGTGTGTGAAGGCAATCTCGATATCCTTCCCCTTCAAATGCACCGGCCCGTAAAGCGGTTCACTTTCCATCTCCTCCGCGAGGAGATCCATCAGGCCATTCTTCGAGCGGAAGCGCTTGCCGTTGAAAACCAGTGACAGTCCCGGATTCAAGTAACTGTAGTAGCGGCACATGCGTTCGACATACGCATGCTTGAAATTGGTCCGCTTCGGAAAAATCGATCGATCGACCTCGAAGGCGAGCCGGGTGCCAGTGTCCGAATCATCCGCCTTGGGACGTTTCATCTCCTCCACGACCGTGCCCTTCGAGAACTCGATGGCCTTCGTTTTGGATTCGCGCCACGCTTGGATCTCGAAGAACTCCGACAAGGCATTCACCGCCTTGATCCCGACACCATTCAGACCCACCGACTTCTTGAATGCCTCGCTGTCATACTTGGCACCGGTATTGATCTGAGCCGCACAGTCGTAGAGTTTACCCAAGGGGATCCCGCGCCCGAAGTCCCGCACTTCCACCCGGCCGACCTCATCGATATTGATGTGGATCTCCTTGCCGTAGCCCATGATGTGCTCGTCAATCGAGTTGTCCAAAGCCTCCTTCAGAAGAACGTAAATGCCGTCGTCCGCTGAGGTGCCGTCGCCAAGCTTGCCGATGTACATCCCCGGCCTGAGGCGGATGTGCTCTCTCCAATCCAGCGACTTGATGTCGGCTTCGGTGTATTCTGCAGCCATGGGGTAATTACTTAAGAAAAGTTAACCGCCGAGTCAGCCCGGACGCAAGCCTCCATCGCTTGCTCGCGAAATCGGCTCAGTCCTTGATGGCCAACGAGACCTCACTCCATCGACGCTGGAACAGATCGGACACCTCGGAAAGACGTCCTGCCGCCTCGCGGGCGCGGTCACGATCTCCTGCCACGAAATCAAAGGCTACCGCCCTCTCGTGACGGCGAATACTCTCCAGGTCGGAGCCCCCGCCTTTGACCAATTCCCGGTGGAGTTCGATCAGGCTGTCTGGTTCGATCTTCGGCCATGACAGGCTGACTTCGGCGCCATCCTCTCCGACGAGGATCAGTCGATGCGCACCGCCACCCACAACCTTGCTGAACTCCCTACCGTCCCGAGCCACCATCTTCAGGCTGGTCTCCCGCGCCTCCGATGCCTCGCCCAACTCCGCGAGGAACGAGCGCGAGGCCTGAACCAGTTGCAGGTAGGCAGACCGCCGCTTTCGCGACTCTTGGTCAGCGGGCTTCCACTGCCGAACCAGTTTCTCCGCATCCGCGAATTTGCAGGCCTTCAAGAGTCGATCAAGCCCTTCAGGATCACGCGCCACACGAACCACCGGATCAGGGTTTCCGACGGGCGGACCACCCGACTTCCGAGCCAAACGCTCAAGCTCAAGCTGCCAGCACCGCACGTTGAACCGGGCACGCCCCTTGGTCTGCAGTTGCCCAATGACTCCGTGCAATTCATCCGCCATCGTGCGTGCCTCGTTGCCTGCCACTCGGAAGGTCCTCGGCTCCGCGCGACGAAGCCGTTTTGCATCCTCCAGGTAGGCATCAGCGAGCGCCTTGTAGGGCTCCACCCATGCCTGATCCCGCTTCACCTTGAGGGAGCTTACCTGCTGAAAGAAGGGAAGTGCTTCCTCGATCATCCCCTGATCCCAGTTCTTCAAACCGCAAAGCATCCAGACCAGCGCATCCTCATTGCCTCCCGCAACCTTGCTCTCCTCCGCTTTGATCGGGCTGACCTTGCCAAGATCCCTGAAGATTCCCTGGAGGCGGCTCCGAACGCGACCGTTCACCCCCTTGGCGTCCTGCAGGTGGCTGAGCGCCTTCTTGATGCCTGACTTGGCGGCGGCGGAATCACCATCCAGATACGATGCGATGATGGACTCTGAAGCCGCCCAGGTGCCGGTCGGCTCCAACACATTCGGGTGATCCCGCACGACACCGAAGAGATTGGCGGCTTCAGAGTAGGTGCCGTTCTGCAATGCTTCGCCGGCTGCCACATACTGTTTGGCCACGGCCAGACTGGTCGCTCCATCCCGTTCCCCGGGCGTTGACCCGGACCCTTCGTTCCCCGGCTGTTTGCCTGGATCACCCCCCGCAATTGGCGGTTTGACCGACCCGTTTCCAGGGCCGTCGGTCCCGAGGACCATTTTAGCGCTGAAAGCAATCGCGACCAGAACGACGAGGACCGCGGAAGCCAACGCAACCTTCTGGCCAAGTGGTGTCCCCCCCCGTCGACGTCCGCTGGATGGAGCCGGCACCGCTGTCTTCGCGGGCTTCGGGATATCGGTCCCAAGTCCCTGCTCCGCCGACTTCAGCGCCGCAATCAAATCGTCGTAGGACCGGAATCGATCATCCGGCGCATAAGCCATGCACCGATCAATGATTGCGCATGTCTCTGGATGAAGCCACCTCGCCGCCTTCTGCAGCGGCAGGATCTGCTGCTTCGCCTCGCGAAGCCGCTTGGTATCCATCGACTCCTCGTTGCACGGGGGCTTACCTGCCAGCGCGTGATACATCGTGGCACCGAAGGCATAGATGTCCGACCTGAAGTCCTCCTCGGCGCCCTCGATGGTCTCGGGAGGAACGTAGTACGGCGTGGCCCATATTTCGCTGGCGGTGGCCTTCCCTCCCTTCGTGACGAGAGCCAATCCGAAATCAACCAGCTTCGCGCTGCCATTGCTATCGAGGAGGATGTTGCCCGGTTTCACATCCCGGTGGATCAGCCCACATGCCTTCGCTGCCTTGAGGCCCGAAGCCACGTGAACCGCCAGTGGCAGGGCCTCGGCCTCGGGAATCGTCCCCCGCTCTGAGATGTGGTGCTCGAAATGACCACCGGTCACGAACTCCATCGCGATATAGAATCGATCGAAGGCACGCCCGGTGGTGAATACCCGGACCACATTGGGGTGACTGATCGAAGCGGTGATGCGAGCCTCCTCCTCGAAGGCGGAAATGCGCTTCTCGTCGGCCGAATACTCCTCGTTGAGGATCTTGACGATCACCTCGCGACCCAGCGTGTTGTCCTGGGCCACGAAGACCAGACTCATGCCGCCAATCGCATGTCGCCGACTGAGCGTGTAGGGGCCAAACTCACGCTTCACCCGGGTGTGTTTCCCACATTCAGGGCACGCGACATTGGTGAACGGCTCCACCTTGGATACATCCATCGGCCCACCACATGCGTGGCAATATGCGATCCCTTCCGACGACATTTCGCAGACCTTAGATACCCAGCCGGGCTGAGAAAACTTCAAAGATTCGAAATATTTGCCATACATGCCCCGGCTTTCGCCCGGACGATTGACAGCCGGGAGCTTGCCCACCGATGTTCACCCCGTCATGGAAATCGTCGTCGACAGCAAAGAGGGGCCCCGCATGGATGCCTACCTCGCAGGGCGACTGAACGATCTCTCACGCTCACGCATTCAGACGTTGATTCGTGAGCAATACATTCTCCTCAACGGCAAGAAGGCCAAACCCCGTGATAGTCTGTCCATGGGCGACACCATCCAGGTCGATATCCCGGAGGAGGTGCCGGACGAAGCTCTGGCGGAGAACATTCCTCTGCGCATCCTCCATGAGGACGATGCCCTTCTCGTCCTCAACAAGGACGCGGGAATGGTCGTCCACCCGGCAGCCGGCAACCCGACGGGCACCTTGGTGAATGCACTGCTGCATCACTGTGATGGCAAACTTTCGACCATTGGCGGCTCCGAACGACCCGGAATCGTCCACCGACTGGACAAGGACACCTCGGGCTGCCTCGTGGTCGCCAAGACCGATGCCGCCCACCAATCCCTCGTGGCGCAGTTTGCAGATCGCACCACCGACAAGCGCTACCTAGCCGTCGTACAAGGTTCGCCTGGCAGGGAACGGGACACTGTCTTCACCCATATCGGTCGACATCCGGTCAATCGCCTCAAGATGGCGGTCGTCAATCCACCTGGAGGCAAGCCTTCGATCACCGACTACGAGAAGCTCGCTCACGATCCAGAGTCCGGCTCGTCACTCGTCCTGTGCCATCTCCACACCGGTCGCACCCACCAGATCCGCGTCCACATGCTCCACGTCGGCTGCCCCCTCCTTGGCGACCCCATCTACGCCAAGCCTGCTCGACAAAAGGCCAAGCCCGGGCGCCTGATGCTCCACGCCTGGCGCTTGGCAATCGACCATCCTGATGATGGTCGCCGCCTCTCGATTGAGGCGCCGATCCCTTCCGAGTTTGATCCCTGGCTCACCCTCATGAACTCACCCCTGCCCACCGAATGAAGATCCCTTTCGATGGTGACGAAGCCGCCGACGCCTTCTTCGACGAACTCCTGGCCGCCGTTGACCAGCAACTCCAATCTCCGGACACCCCCTACGTCTCCAAGACATTCAAGCGGCTCCTGACAGCCGGACTGGACGAGGGTGAGGCCCGCGAAGCAATCGCACGATGCCTTGCCGAGATCACCGACCAGGTGGTCCGCAGCGGACGACCATTTGATGCCGACGCCTATCGGATCTCGTTGGAGAGGATCAATCCAGGGTCCTGAGTCTCCTCCTTGGCCACCGGCTCATAGGCACGGATTGGCTTGCGGTGGATCCACACGCTCTGCACGAGCCCGAGGAGGAACATGCACATGACGGCGAAGGTTCCCGAGTAACTGATCAGAGGCAGCGGGATGCCCGTGATCGGCATCAGTTGGATGCACATGCCGATATTCTCGAAAATGTGCGCGAAGAACAGCGCCACCACGCCACAGACGAGCAATCGCCCCATCGGATCCCGTGCCGCCGTCGCAATGAACAGACAGACGACAAGAAGCAGGGCAAAGCCTGCGATGAGCAGCATTCCTCCACGAAACCCCTGCTCCTCGGCGATCACGGGAAAGATGAAATCGTTGTGCGCGGTGTGGAATGGAATCAGCCGCCTGTCGTGCATCGACCCCTGATCGGCGGTGGACATCCATCCGGTGCCCGACCAGCCGGCATGACCAACCGCAATCGCGATGTTGTAAGGTGCCCACGCATCGCCACTCACATCCACCTGCTTGTCCTGAAGCATGTCGAGGAACAACTCGATCCGCGCCATTCCGCGCTCAGAGGCTTTCGGCAACACCACGAAGTACAGGAGCGGCAGGACGGCAAGCCCAACGGACGCCATGCAGGTCAGATACCGGAACGGCACACCGCTCACAATCAGGGCCACCAGAGCCACGGGAATCCACACCAGCGCGGAGCCCATGTCGCCCATTTTCACCACCACGAGAAACGGGATGCCGGCAAGCAACCCAATGATCCCGATCTTCACTACCGGCTCCTTGAGCAACCAGCCCACCTTGGGAATTTTCGATCCCAATCGGGGTAGATCCTGAAGCAGCCACGAGAGCATGAGGATGCCCGATGCGATCGCCAGCTGCGCAGGCTGGAAACTCAGCCCTCCAATCGTGAATTGGTGCACCTCGCTGTCGGAATTCATGATGGCGGCGCACAAGCCCACACCCACCGCATACATCGGAATTCCCAGCCAACGGAACCAGCGGTAGTCGATCAGGGAAGTCGCCACGAAGACCGCGGACCCAATGAGGATCCACCGCTTCTGCGCACTGGCAAATGACTCACCCCCACCCGGAAGATGTCGCGCCGCACTTTCGATGGCGAAGACCCCGAAGACCAGCAGCCCATACATGGGCGCGACCAACCACCAGTTGATCCGAAGTAGCTTTTGCAGGAATGGGGTCATCGACGCCGAACGCTCGACCAGATCGACCGGCCAGCGCAAGACGGAATCCTCCGGAACGATCGAAATCAAAGCCACCTTCAAGGATTCCAGCTTGAGACCGCGGAGATCGAGGTCAGGGTTCCATACATGAAACGGATCCTGATGGTGCTTCTTGCCGTGGTGGTTGCGGGCGCTTTCGTTGCCTGGTGGTTCTCTCCGACCCAGGTTCTTCAGCGCAGGGTCGGTTCTCTTCTCGACACCGCGAGTGTTCCACCCGGCATGAGCGACCCGGGCCGGAAGGCACGTGGCGCCCATCTGGCCAAATACCTTGCCAGACAGGTGGCTCTTGACCCTCCGGAAAGCTTCGACGCCCCGGTGACACGCTCCGTCGCGCGGGATACCGCTTCGGCGCTCTACTCAGGGGCAGCATCTTACTGCAAGGAGATCACCTTCGCCGACCTCTCGTTCGATGAGGTTCTGCACGACGGAGACACCGCTACCGTCAGCTTCCGGGTCGACGCCATCGTCGACCTGCCGACGAGGCGTCCGGTGGATGGGATCCTCAACGTGACCAGCGACTGGGAAAAGGTCGACGGCACCTGGCTCCTGACCAACATCCGCTGGACGGAATCGCAGCGCTAGCCGGCCCTCTCCTTTCCCTACTTCGTATGGAAGACCACACACATGGCTGAATTCAAATCCACGCGCTGATCCGAGAAGGCGAGCATTCCATTCTCACCCACGGAAAAGACCGGGATGCCCCCTGCCTTCTGACCTGCCACCAGAAGCCACTTGCCACTGGGACTGAGATTGATGTTGCGGGGGATGCTGACCTCAGCGCCGATGGTCTGGATGCGTTCAAGCCCACCTCCGTCCAGGACCTTCAAAACCGACAAGCTGTCCCTCCCCTTCCCGGCTGTGTCCCGGTTCGCGGTGTAAACGAATCTGCCGTCCGAACTCACGAGGATTTCGGAGCAGGTCATGCCATCCGTCGATTCGCCATCAGGCAGCACACTCACCACTTGTTTCTGTGACAACTGGCCGGATTCCGGATCACGTGAGAAGGCCACCACCGTGAGGGTCAGCTCGCTGAGCACGTAGGCCAGCTTGCCGTCGGTTGAGAACTTCATGTGCCGCGGACCTGATCCCGGCGGCATTTTCGCGGCCCCCGCCTTCATGAGCTTCGCCTCGGCTGGTTCCATCCGATAGATCACGACCTCGTCGGTTCCGAGGTCCGGCGCATACGCGAATTGATTATCGGGCCCCGCGTAGATGGAATGCGCATGGGGTTCTTGCTGCCGCTTCGCATTCACGCTCGACCCCTCGTGCTCAAAGAATGACACCGACTTCTCAAGGGAACCATCATCACCGATGCCGAGTGCCGCTACACTACCACTGCCGTAGTTCGCCACCATCACCATCTGGTTCGTTTGATCCAGGCCGACGAAGCAGGCACCACGACCCATCGATGGCTGGCTGTTTCGCAACTCGAGCGCACCCTCCGGGCTGATTTCATACGAGTTGACTGCTCCCTGTCGATCCTTGCCCGAGGCGGTCGAATACAGTGACCGGCCATCCTTGCTGAGTGCGAGAAACCCTGCACCAGAAGCTTCGACCGCCATCTTCATCCCACGTAATTCGCCGGTTTCCTCGTCGAGAAGGGCAGAGTGAATGCCCTCATTGCCTCCCGTGCCAAAGTAAACCCGGACGGACTCGGCGGATGCCGTGCCAAGAACCAGCCCAGTGAAGACCACCAACGGATGGGATAAAAAATTGTGCATGAAGGAAGAACGTTCCGAGACTCGAAATTCCTACGAATTAACACGGTGATGACACGAAGCGGATCCAGAAGACTCAGGAGAGATCCCGGACGCCGTCACCCTCTGGCTGGATTGCTTCGAGCCTGGCTCGTATTCGGCGGGTGTCCCCCTCGGCAAACAGGCGGACCGATTCGTGTCTCCCTTTGACCCGAACCCGTCCCAGATCGACCGCCGACTCACCCTCCGAAATCAGCTCCGAGTAGATGATCTCTGCCCCGAACGGCTTGCATAGGCCCTCCAGGCGGGAACTCAGGTTCACCGCATCACCAATCACTCCGAACTCACTCCGTTCCTCTGAGCCAATCTCTCCGGCAATCACCTCGCCACGATGCAAGCCGATCCCGATCTCGAGCGGCTCGCTTCCCTGAGCCATCCACACATCATTCAGGTTCCTCAGTTCCTTCTGCATCTCGCGGGCAGTCACGAGCGCGGACATCGTGTGATCGCCCTCATGCCCGTCGTCCAGCGCACCCCAATGCGCCATGACCGCATCGCCGATGAACTTGTCGAGCGTCCCACCATGTCGGAAAACCACTTTCACCATCGCGCTCAGATACTCATTCAACTGCTGGACGGTTTCCTGCGGACTTTGGCGCTCGGATCGCGCGGTGAAGCCACGCACGTCCGAAAACAGCACGACCACCTCCCTCACCCGCCCCGCCGCCATCTCACGATACTTCGTGGGATCATCCACCAAACGATCGGCCACATCCCTCGACACCAGACGCCGGAATGCATGGCGCAGCCGTCTCCGCTCGAACTGCTCGCGCAAAAGACGGTCAACCTGGGTCGCGACAAAACTCACCACCACCACCACCACCCCGGAAACCACCGGCACCCACAGCGCCCCGTACTGCACACAGGAAAAGGCGACGATCATCACCGCTGCCACCACCCCCAAGGCGGCCATGGCAGCAGGAACCGGCCGACGAAACCATGGAAGAAACGCGACGGAAGCAAGCGCACCGAGCCAAAAAACCGTGGTTGGCCTCGAGCTTTCGCGAACGAACGCCCCTTCAAGACCGCAGGTGGCTGCCTGCAAGTGCAACTGAGGTCCTGTTAGGGGACCAACCGGCGTGGCGTGGATGTCTTGAAATCTCGGTGCAACCGGCCCGATGATCACCACCTTATCCCGGAAAAAATCACCTGATTGGAAATTCCCCTTCCAAGTCGCCTCCATGAACACCTCCGCAAGACTCACCGGTGCATAAACTTCTGTCGCACCCAACTCACCCCCGTGCGCGAACCTCAACATCCGCTCTCCTTCCGGAACCTCTCCACCCATCATCTCGATGACCCTGCCCGCGAGGGACATGAGTTCCTCCTCGCCCATCAACTCGCGACCGTTCTCCCGACCCAGAGTCGTCCGGTAGCGGGCCTCCCGGACCACACCATCCACCGGGTCGACCTGAAAATTCGCGAATCCGACCCGCGTATCATAGTTGAACCCGAGAAAGGGATCATAGGGTTCGAGATTGGCGAATGAGTCCCCCCCGGACTGGGCTGTGGGCGCGAGGGATGACGCCAGAATCACACGATCCTTGTGACGCCCGATCGCCTCGGCAAGAGCCTGATCCGCGACAGGGTCGCTGGGAGCATCAAGAATGAGGTCGACCACGATACATCGAGCTCCTGCATCAGCGAGCCGATCAATCACGCTAGCCCACACCCTCCGATCCCATGGAAAGCGGGATGTCATCATCTTCAGCACGGGATTGGACGCCACCTCGTCCTCCCCGGCTCCGAAATTCCCGAGACTCGCATCGTCGATACCCAACAAAACGAAATCATCCCTCACCGAGGCACCCTCGCCATACCGAAGCAGCTCATCGAGCAGCACCCGGTCCACCCGATCCACGATCCTTCGTCCAGCTGGCAACCGATCCACCACCAGCCAGACCGCCACGACAGCACAGATCGCAACAAGCAACGTTCGTCGCCAACCGTGCCCTTCTGCCGAGGTACTTCTTGTCATGTCGTTCCACCTCCCATAACCTGCTAACCGTCTAACATAGATTAAAGCCGATGAAAGCCCCGTGCTTACTCCTCCTCAGTGTCCCATTTGCCTTGCAAGGCGACATTCTCTCGGAATTCGGCACATTTGCCGGCTCCGATTCCCCGGTTTACGACGCCCGTGATTTCGATCCGGATCGTGCGGCCGAAGAACCCATTCAAGCCCCCTTCTCTCCGGGTGACTCAGATTTCGGAGTCCAGCAGGTGCTCAGTCCCTACGACGGACCTCCCCCCGTCCATGTGTTTGCCAATCTCGACTTTGCCTACACGGACAACGCCCCGGCCCAGTTCCGAGCACTCGAAGATGAATCCTGGTATGCCTCCGCCCTCGTCGGGATGGCATGGCAGCCGAAGATTGCCGCGGGTTGGTTCGCAGATTTCGGCTTGATCCAGGAGTTTTACCAGTTCGAGTCATCCAATGC
This sequence comes from Haloferula rosea, assembly GCF_016595525.1. Lineage (GTDB taxonomy): Bacteria > Verrucomicrobiota > Verrucomicrobiia > Verrucomicrobiales > Akkermansiaceae > Haloferula > Haloferula rosea. The sequence goes on along the minus strand of NZ_JAENII010000002.1, from coordinate 463,708 downwards.
GCTCGACTTCGAGAACTTCCGCGGTCACCTCGGTGTCGTGAAGACCCTTGTGGATCTGGACGACACTGTCTTCTACGCACGCTATGAGTACCAACGCCTTACAACAGGAAGCTGGTCACGAGGCAACTACTCCGCCCAGCGAATCCGCACCGGGCTTCAGAAGGACCTCTTCGTTCGCTCAAGGCATCACCTGGCGGCAGGAGTCAGCGCGGCATTCGATATCGATGCCAATCCGGAGCGCCTTGAACGGCAGGAATATGCGGCGGACCTCAGCTACACCTACTGGATCCTCAACGACCTCCGCACGACGATGTCGTGGCGTGGAGCATTCTGGGATTTCGACAATGGAGGACGTGAGGATTGGAATCACACGCTTGGTGTCGAGCTGGCGTGGAACTTTCATCCGCACGCTTCGGCCTACACCAGCGTGTTTTACAGCGACAACGACTCCAACTCCCCACTCGGGGTGAATGACTTCTCAGCCTGGCAGGCAGGTGTCGGCCTCGGTCTCATCTTCAGCTTCTAAAACCGTGAAACTTCTCCTCTTTCCCCTCCTGACGCTCACCGCATTCGGTGAGCCACTCCAGTCCGCAAAGGTCACCCAAGCGGTCAATGACGTGCGCGTTCTGGCAAAATCCGCCAGCCCCCGGGCTGCCCAAATCGGCGAAACCATCAGTGGCTCCACTTCACTGCAGACCGGCCGGAAGTCGCGCGCCGAACTCGCCTTTCAGGACGACACTGTGACCCGCCTTGGTCAGAATTCGATCTTCAGCTTTCGCTCTGGCGGCCGGGAAGTCGAACTCAAGCAAGGCTCGGTGCTTCTTCAAGTCCCCAAGAACGCGGGAGGTGCCACGATTCGTACCGCCACGGTCACCGCAGCCATCACCGGCACCACATCGATGTTCGAATACAGCCCCGGGCAATGGGTCAAACTCCTGACTCTTGAGGGCACCCAGAAGCTCTATCTGAAGGGTCAGAAGGAGCCTGTGCTCGTCCCCGCCGGGCAAATGATCGTGATGCATCCGAATGCGAGGGCCATCCCTGCACCGATTACGATCGATGTTGCCAAACTCTTGGCCACATCGGCTTTGGCAGGTGGAAGCGTCTTTGGCCCGCTGCCCACTTCTGCGAACGAGGCAATCGCCCAGACCGTCGATCAGCAGAAGGACGCAAAGCGGAATGGCAACCTGACGCCCACGCGCCGGGTCATCTCCGGCCCAGGATCGCGCGGGAGCCGCAGCCTCACGGACGCACGCCAGCCACAGCGACCGGCGGTCGAACCAGAGAGACATGGCGGAATCGAACCGGAGCCGCCGACCAATCCCACGTTCCCGGGAGAGACTGGAACCCAGGCTCCCAATTGATCCCACGTTATTTCCTCTTCCCCCCGGCAGATATTCAGGTTTCTCTCTCGGGGCACACATGGAACTCGACCTCATCAACGTCCATTTCGACATCAAGGACATCAAGCCTCGGGAGATCGAGGAGGCGATGGAGGACCCCTTCGCCATCAAATTCCTTCCCGATACCGACCGCTCCGATGGTGAAACCCGCTTCTACGCACTCGGCAGGAGCATCGGTGATCGACTCCTGTTTCTTTGCTTCTGGACCAATGGGAAAACCGCTCGTGTCATCGCGGCACGGGACATGAGCGAAGGAGAAGCCCGGTTTTACGAACGCAAATACGCTGAATTCAAATGAGCGCCGACATGGAAACCATCAAGCAGTGGGAAGAAATCCCGGATTTCGACGGCGAAGAGGAGGAAGCCAAGTTCTGGATGGATCATGAACTCGATGGGCGCCTCATGGCCGGATCGATTCACCAGCCGGACTCGCGCGAGTCCACGACCATCACTCTGCGCTTCGACCCGCGCATGCTTTCCCGCATCAAGCGGATCGCACGCACCCGCTTCCTCAACTACCAGTCGATGATGAAGCAGTGGCTGGCGGAGCGCCTCGAGGACGAACTGCGCAAGCAGTAGTGCTGACCGGAATGCGACTGCCCCGGCATGCGGGAATTTGGTTCGCCGGATTCACCCTGTGGTTCTGTGCGCTATGGTGGCTCTCTTCCCGGGTCCACCACGTGCCTCCGCCGCTGACCTTCCAGGCATCCGACAAGGTGCTGCACTTTGGCTACTTCTTTGGAGGGGCAGGACTCCTCTCCGCGGCCATGTTCCGCTGGAGGCCACTTGATCACCCCTGGAAACGTGTGGTGCTCGTGACAGTCATTGTGACCCTCGTCGGCGTCCTCGACGAATACCACCAATCACTCGTACCCGGGCGCCACGGCAACGACATCTATGATCTGACAGCCGATTTCCTCGGCGCATTGACCGGGGCAATTCTCTTCCTCCCCTTCCGGAGGATGCTTGCGGATTGATCCGACCGCCCAAACGATTCCACCGAATCGGGCACTTCATCCGGTTCACCACGACTTTGGGATTCACCCCTGCGCAATCCGGACCAGAATGGCTTCGAGATGGACGATCTTTTCGAGCAAGAGGACCCGGCCCAACGAGTTTCAGAGCTTCGCGCTCAACTCGAACACCACAACCGACTCTACTACACCGACGCCTCCCCGGAAATCAGCGATGCCGACTACGATGCGCTCTTCCGAGAACTCGAGGATTTGGAGAAGAAACATCCGGAATTCGCTGATTCGAATTCACCGACTCAGCGTGTTGGAGGTGAACCCATCGAAGGATTCAAGCAGGTCCAACACCTCGTCCCGATGCTCTCGATCGATGACGTGTTCGAACTCGATGCCGAGACCCATGATGTCCCGGAGGCAGAACTCATCGCATTCTACGAGAGGTTGCAGAAAAACCTCCAGAGAAACGAAGTCAAGGTCACAGTGGAACCGAAGATCGATGGCGTTGCCGTCACCCTCGTCTATCGCAATGGAAGCTTGAGTTACGCCGCAACCCGCGGCGATGGCAGGACGGGCGATGACATCACGCACAATGCACGCACGATCCGCAGCATTCCGCTGAACCTTCCGTCACCAGCGCCCCAGCTCATCGAGGTCCGCGGCGAGATCTTCATGCCGAACGAAGCCTTCGCCAAGATGAACGAAGAGCGGGATGAGCAGGGTGAGGCCACCTTCGTCAACCCACGCAATGCCACCGCAGGGACGCTCAAACAACTCGATCCCCGAATCGCTGCCAGCCGCCCTCTCGAGTTTCTCGCCCATGGCCTTGGAGAATACGATGGCCCTGCACTTTCCAATGAAGATGACTTCACGGGGCTCATCGGAAAGCTGGGACTCCCTCGAAACCAACCCCTGTTCGAGGCATCAACCCTCGAGGAGCTGCTGGAAGCGGTCGGGCGCATTGACAATGAACGCCACTCGCTACCCTATGCGACCGATGGAGCCGTCATCAAGGTCCGCGACTACGGGGAACGTCGTACACTGGGCTTCAGGTCCCGTGCACCGAGGTGGGCTGCGGCATACAAGTTCAGGCCGGAGCAGAAGGAAACGATCCTCAAGTCGATCACCATCCAGGTGGGGAGGACCGGCGTGCTCACCCCCGTCGCCGAGCTTGAACCGGTCTTCGTGTCAGGCACGACCGTTTCACGGGCAACCCTTCACAATGAAGAGGAGATCCATAGGAAGGACATCCGCATTGGCGACAGGGTCCTCATCGAAAAGGCTGGAGAGATCATCCCGGCCATTGCCAAGGTCATCACCGACAAGCGCCCCGCCAACACCACCGCTTTCTCGCTTCCTGAGCATGTCGGAAATGCATGTCCTTCCTGCGGAGGCCCCATCGCCAGGGAGGAAGGATTTGTTGCATGGCGATGCAGCAATTTCGAATGCCCCGCGCAGGCCGTCTCGAAGATCAAGCAGTTCACCTCACGCAAGGCCCTCGATATCGATGGCGTAGGCGAAACCGTGGCAGAAGCTTTGGTCCGGTCTGGCCTGTGCAGCACTCCCCTCGATCTCTTCAATCTCACGCTGGAACAACTGGCCGACCTCAACCTGGGCACGGAGGACGATCCGAGGAGATTTGGCGAAAAAAATGGAAACAAGGTTCTTTCGGCACTCGAGGAAGCAAAGAGCCGCCCCCTCGACCGCTGGTTGTTCGCCATGGGAATTCGTCAGGTCGGAGAGTCTGCAGCCCGTGAGCTCGCCCGACTCCACGCTGACTTGCTTACTCTTGCGAACAGTCCCGTGCTCCGGCAGATCATCGATGCTGCAGCCCTCGAAACGGAACGCAAGCGAATCTCCCCGCGGAACAAGGACAACCCACCTGCCGACGCTGGGGAAAAGGAACGACGAAGCACCCTCCACGAACAACTCAAGGCGCACATAGCCGAGATCCGGGCTCAGCTTCAGCCGTTTGAGGTCAGCCCGGATGTGGGCGTTGTGGTTGCCGAAAGCGTGCTGACCTTCTTCGAGTCGAAGGCAGGTCTCCACGTGATTGAGCGGCTTCAGGAAATCGGCATCAATCCGACACCCGAGGCGTATCTTCCGAAACCCGCAGAGATCGACTCAAGCAACCTCCCGTTTACCGGTCTGACCATCGTATTGACTGGAACGCTGAGCGTAAGTCGGGGCGAAATGAAGAAGCGACTCGAAGCTCTTGGAGCAAAGGTAAGCGGATCCATCTCAAGCAACACCGACTACCTGCTCGCGGGCGATGGTGGAGGTTCCAAGCGTGACAAAGCCGAGAAACTGGGCGTGAAGATCATCGCTGAGGAAGACCTCGATTCACTTCGGTAGTCGTCCAGCTTTCCAGCGTTGGGAAAGGATCAGCGCTGAAACGATCAGGATCGCCCCGACCCAAAGTCCAACCCCGGCCGACTCTCCAGGTAGGAACGCGAGGGACTCCAGCATGCCGGCCAGAGGGATCAGAAACCGGTAGCCTGCGAGCAGTGGCATCGGATGGCGGGTCGACAGGTGATTCCACAGACTGAACGCGGCTGCCGAGACAAAGGCCAGCCACAGGGTCAGACCGATCACCGCTGGACTCATCAGGACATCTGCAGCGAGAAAGGCGCGACCCCCGAAAGCCAAGAGGATCAGCCCTCCAAACAGGAGGGAGTAGCCCGTCGCGGCACGAGCCCCGATTGCGGGGCGCAGTTTGCCGAACTCGATGAGCCCAAGAGCGCCCAACCCCGTGGCCGCGATGAGCAATGCCGCCCCCAACCATGGACGACCCGCGCCCATGCCGGGGTCCGCAGTCGCCACCAGCAGTCCAATCGCACCGATCCCCACCGCACCCCACTGACGCAGTGTTGGCCACGGAGACCCTGCCAACAACGGAGCAAGGAGCATCCACCAGAAGCTACCACTCGAGACCAGCAAGCCTGCCAAACTCCCGCTGGCCAATGCGACGCCCCAGTAAAAGAATAGGTACTGGCCGGCGGTTTGATAAAGCGAGAACCGCAGGATCCCGGCCTTCGAGGCCGATCGCAATTCCTGCAGCGGAGCTCGAGCCACGAGAAGCAACGCCGAACCTGCGATCACGAATCTTACTCCCGCGAACCACCACATCTCCGGTAAACCGATGTCCACGCCACCCTCGTCCCACAAGCGGTATACCGTCTTGATCCCGGGAAAGGCACTTCCCCAGAGCACGGCGCACAGCAAAACCGGCGGGAACACCTTGAACCAACGATGATCACCTTCCACCAGGCAAGCCTAGTCGAGATTTCCAAATCGGGAACTCCGAACCGGCAACGGGATCTCAGTAGGTGAAACGGAGCCCAAGGTGCGTTTGACCGCCGGGCTCGTCCAGCCGCCAACCGTGGTCAAGTCGAAGGTCCACCCAACGGCCGAACATCAACCTCAACCCGACTCCGGTGCCGGTGAGTGAAGTCGAAGCACCCCCGCGATTTCCCAAAGACGCATGATCAAGGAAGCCGAGAAAACGAACCTGACATCGGTTGATCGGCCTCCAGGCCGGGGTGAACACCTCAAGACTCGAATGCCATCCTTGGTCGGCAATGTACTCACGCTCGGATACACCTCTTACCGTCTGATACCCTCCAGCCGCGAATTGCTCCGAAGGAAGGAGTCTTGAGTCGGCCAACTGGATGGCTCCCCGTAGACCGATCCGCCAATCTCCTCCCGGTGACCACCAACCCTGTCCAGCTGCCCTGGCAATCACATAGCTTGAGTCAGCTGAAAAATCATATGCCTTGAAGTCGATATCATCATTCCCGGAAATCAAGTTTCCCGGAGAAGCCACTACCGAGGCATCCAGACCGACCCCGGCATTCTCCCAACTACGATGAAGGTCGTAGCCCACCTTCGCATGCACGAACCGCACTTCCCCGGGTGCGAACCTCCCCGATCCGAACAGGACGAACTGATCTGTCCCCTTCACCTCGAACCCTGACAACACGTTGTGCCTCCACCCGCGATATGACGGCAACTGGAATCGATGGAGTCCCGAAACCGCCCAGGAAGCTCCCTGGTTGTCGAGCGGAAGTCCGTTCGACAAATAGCGATCATCCACCCTCGCGTAGGCCGCATCGAAGCGAATCGTCTGGTGATAGCGATGCAGCGGAATCTCCCAACTCAACGCGTGGGCACTCAGTGAGGACACCGGCATCCCAACGACGGTCTGCCATGAAATCACATGCTCGGCAGGCGTCATGCCTGCAACACCAAGCTGAAACCGGTCCTTGCCAAGGAGGTCAGTACCACTGTTGTCGTAGCCCGTCGTCACCCTCCATGGCCTGGATTCCTCGAGACCAATCAAAACATCCGCGGTTGCAGGCTCGTCACCGGGAGACACGAACAATCGGGGCCGCCTGAAAATCGACCGACCATACCACCCGAGTTGGTCATCAATCTCCGAACGACGCAGGACCTCTCCTTCACGAAGGTGAAGGCCCGCCTCAATGACCTCGGGGCACCCGTAAATGGGACGAGTGACTCCGACCCTGGCAAATCGGCCCAGCTCAACAATCAACACGAGTTGACCTCCTTCAAAGCTCTGCTCCGGTGCCTCCACGTTCACCACGGGATAACCCTCGATATCGTAGTGGCTGAGCAGAATATCACCGATCCGCCAGAGATCCGACTGCTTGAGTGAATGCCCCAGAAAGGTCTCGAGTCGCGCAGCGAGGGTCTTCGGGGATGGCACCAGAAGACCATCCCTTGCCTTCAAACCGGACGAAACCGACTCAAAATTTCCTTCTTGCGACCAAGTATCGAGCCGGATTCCCAAAAAAACTTCGATAAGAATCGGATCGTTCTCCAGCGCCTGCACCTCTTCGCTGACAACCCCGGGGATCGATTCCACAGGCTGAGGAGCAGGTAGTCGGGGATCCACTCCGGGCAGGAGCTGCCCCTGCACCATGCAGACCATCCCCAAGCCACACAAGGTTCGGAGCACATTATTCTTAGTTCGACTGCCCATGATTCAAGGGGTTCGCAGCGATGAGATTTGAACCACCCGACTTTTAGCCCCTTGCATCGATCAACCCAAGGCAAAATCCAGTAGGCACGGACAACCAAGTTCTCAATATGTTCAATATGTGTTTATTTTATGTATTTTCATCAATTGAAGACCGCCTGATATATCTTTTTTACAATATTTTAAGATATAGCAATCATGTTAGTATATCCTCGACCCACCATTCCGAATCCCCTATATCAACCCGTTAAAGACCGCCAACTTTCATGCTGATACGTTTTCTCCGTTTCTTCACAGCCTGCGCAGGCATCCTGCCGTTGGCAGGCAAAGAACCCATTCCCATCACGCCGCACGCCTCACAAGAGGCGACGGACTGGGTGCTTTCGGCCCTCAACGACGCGGACACGGCAGCTCCGGAATTGAGCTACGTGTTTCCGGAAACACCTCACAAGGTCCGACTCTATTTGATCGACACTGCGGTCGACAACGCGTCGGGTTGGTTCGACACCAACAACATCCTCACTTTGGAGGATTCGCAACTCATCCGGGGCCAAGGTGACCCAACGAGCTCAAGCGCCTTCACCCATGGCACTCAGGTGCTCTCCGTGATTGCCGGTCCCGAGGCAGGGGTTGCCAGAGGAACCGAGATCGAAGTCGTCAGCTTTGACATCTACCCTGACGGTGAGGAGACGTCTTCGACGGTCGGGCTATTGGTCACCGCACTCGGGGAGGCCATCAATCATTTCATTGATAACCCAGGAACACCTTCGGTGGTCTGCATTGCCAATGGTTCGAGCGAGCCGGCATCCAGCACATTCCTTGAGGCGAGAATCAGCGAAGCAGTCGGACGCGGCATGACCGTCGTGGTTGCGGCGGGGAATGAAGGCTCGGATGCCTCAGCATACATCCCAGCTGCTTATGGCACCATGGATGGCGTGATTTGCGTTGGCGCTTCCGACCAAGGCCATGCCCCTCTTGCGAGCTCAAACTCGGGCGATGCGGTGGACGTCCACGCGCCGGGTGTCAACGTGCAAACCTTCCACCCTGAAAGTCATTCAGTCGGCCAGACCACTCCCATGACGGGCACGAGTCCCGCAACTGCGATTGTCGCAGCCACGGCCCTCGCAGAGCTCGGCAGACAACCGGGCCTCAACCCATCCGAGGTGGAGAACCTTCTCAAGGCTCGGGCGTATACGAGCGACTCCGAGAGCAAGGTGCGAGTTGTCCAACTCGACAACGACTTCGACTCGGACGGCACTCCCGATGAACTGGAGCGATTCTTCGGCTACGACCCCCTGAATTCATCCAGCACCCCCCCGGCCATTGCGGTTCGGCGTGCCAATGGTTTCACGATGCTCGATTTCACCATCAGTGAAGACCTGCTCAATACGAGTGGGACCTCAACACTTCGCGATGGAAGTTCGTGGAGACTACTTTGCTCCACGAACCTCAAGGATTGGATGGAGGTCGAGAGGTATGTCCATATTGGTCAGAAGCAAGAAGGCCGGGTGGCCATCACCATCTTGGACGATGCGGTCTTGACTGAGGACGCGCCGGTTCCCGTCTCAGGTGGCCCCGTTGATTCACTCCGATTTGATCTCCTGACAGGTGAACCCATCGTCGAGTATGAAGAAGCCGAGAGCACTGCAAACATCCAGGTTCAGCCTCGACCCAGAGTAGGTGTTCGTTGCTTCTACAAGCTCGAGTGGATCCCTGCACGCTTGGCTGCAGAGTAAGTGCTGGTGAGAGGTTGCCTTTCCCTAAGGCTTCGCCTTCTTTCCACCCCGCATGCTGAAAAATGACGACTGGCGCATGAGCGACGGTTTGTTCCGGTTTTTGGCCACGGTGCTCTTTGGCTTTGAAGAAGAGTCGCGCGCGCCGTCACTTGAGGCGGAAATGGTCGTGGTGTAGTTCACCGACTTTGCCCTGACAACGCGCGAACCATTGGGGCGTCGCAACTCTGGCACCTTCAGATTGCTCTCATTGATTGCCGCTGCTGCATCGCCATCCTTCGGATCAATTGGAGTCCCCTTCGGATCAAAAGCCCCGTCGAACACAGCGTTCGGAACGATGATCCCGGTTCCTTCGTTGGTGATTTTGCCATCCTCGCCAACCGAGAGGAACACCTTCGCGCCCTGCTCACCCAAGCGTCCACGGTTGATGATTTCACTGCCGGCCGCAACTTCGATCCGATTGGCCCGCGTTTCGCCCAAGTGAAGGACAAATCCCGAACCACTCGCCTCGGTCAAGCGAGTCGCTCCCGAACCCGCGATGCTCACGTCGGTTCCTCCACCGATCATGATCGCTCCAGCGGCAGAAAGCTGGGCAGATTCCATGATGCTCACGTCCCTGCCGGCAATGACGACATCGCCCCCGGTCGCCTCGATATTGCCGGAAATCCTCAATCGATTCCACCCGGTTGGGCCAGTAAGCCGAAATCCCCCACCGTCCTGAACGTCTCCTGGCGCCACATCGAGCGTCGCAATCGTAACACTGTCAGCCACGATATTGCCGGTAATGTTCAAGTCTGCATTCGGAGCAAAGAAGCCCACCGAACCATTTGATCCAACCTGCCCCGCAATCGTGTGACTCCCGGAACCTGTCAGATAGTTCAGAACGCTGTTGCCACCCACAAAATCGAAATACAGCTCGCTCCCTTCCGCCAGATTCAAATGCGCCCAGTCAAAAACCGTGTCGTCAAAAATTGTGAAATTCGTCCGACTACCGCTGGGCGTGTCGATCGTCTCCCAAGTCGCGCTTCCAGGCGTGCTGAGAACGGGGCCTTGGGCAGGCAAAAAGGATACGCAGAGGGTCGCCGTGAGCGCCCTCCAGGGGAGTGGGACAGTTTTCATGATCCAAGGGAGATTTTGGAAACTCGTGGGTGCGAGCTAGCGAATATTTACAATGAATGGCTCTGCCCTCAAAGAACTTTTTAATATTCATTGATTATTGAGGGACGGGGAATTGCGGAATGCAGCTGAGTCGGGATTCGCGGGCGACCCCGATTTGGGGGACTGGCCGGAGGGTTCGACCGATCCTGTAAGGTCTTCAATCGCACAGGAAATTCAGGATTTCCAAAATAGTGAGAATCGCTATGCTCACCCATCGTGGGAAGCCCCTTCCGGACCAGCCATTGGCTCTGCATCGCTTTACTCATCCAACTCTCCATCCCCGCACGGGCATTGGACATGGGGGACCCAGCGGCAGCAGAGCTGGAATTACAGGCCTTGGTGCAGGAATGGGAGCTTGCGATTGATGAAAACCCGTCTCCCGATGCAGGAATCTCCCTCGGCCGTAGTCTTCAGGCCCTTGGTATCGTTGAACGCCAGCTTGGCAAAGCCAACGAGGCGATCCGCCATCTGACACGAGCTTGCGAGCTCTTACGGGGTGATCCTGGCTTACCCGACGCCCGGGAAGCTCTGGCCCTATGCCTCCAGGATCTGGGCCAGCTTGAGCGATCCGAGGAAATTCTCAGAGATGTGATCAAGGCTCGAGAAGAGCAAAGCTCAAACAGCCTGAGCCTGATCGACAGCCTCGACCACCTCGCCTTGAACCTCCTCCAGCAAGGGCGCTACACCGAGGTGGGCGCCTTGCTGGATCAGGCACTCGATGCGACTCCGGCCGATCAATTCGTCCGCAGGGCCCGCATTCTAAGCCACCGAGGCCGCCTACGACACACCTTGGGAAGCCATGCGAAGGCGATTGAAGATTTTTCTGCGGCGCAGGAACTGGGCCGGGAGGATCCCGAGCTCTCGCTATCCATTCGAAGTCAACGGGCTCTCTCCCTCCTCCGCCTGGGTCATAGCGTCGAGGGTGAGGCTGAGACGCGGGCCGTGGCCGATAAAGCACGGGAATTGTTCCACTCGGACCCGATCAAGGCACTTCCATACATCAACAATCAGGGAACTCTCGCCCTTTCACAGGGCGATCCTGAGGAAGGCAAAGCGGCATTCTCGGAAGCTCTGGAGATCGCGACTACCCGATTGGGGCCTGAGCACCCGGCACTCATCACCCACTTCAATAATCTGGGAACTGCAGAGCAGATGCTCGGCGACTATCCCGCCGCGGATGAGGCCTTGCAGCGGGCTCTCCGTCTCCAGCGGCAGCTCCATGGGGATGGTGCCCACCTGCGAACCGCTGAGATCCTGCGCAATCTCGCACGCAACGCTCTCCTGATGGAATCGAACGATAGTCGTGAGCGAGTGGACGCTGCCACCCGTAGCGGCCTCGAACTCCTCGAAGAGCTTGTGCTGCATGGCAGCGAGCGAGACCGGCTGAACTTTCTGGAGCGCTTCGATTTGGTTTCCCTGCCTTGCATCGAAGGCGATGCGATTGCCATCGCGAACGTCCTTCTGGCATCAAAAGGTCGACTCTTGGACAGCATGCTCGGTGGCCTGTCCCAAGAGCCTCTGCCGGACTGGACACAGATCCAGAATGCCTTGCCTCCGAACAGCGCGTTCATCGACGCGTGCCGTTTTCAACCTTTGGATTCAGAGCTTGGCCCTCAATATGGAGCGATTCTCGTGACACCGACGGACCTACCTCAGTGGATTCCACTCGGTTCTGAGTCCCAGCTCCTTGATTGGCTGTCAGTCATGCGGGAACGATTGGTGTGGCAATCGGCAGTCATCGCGGGCGATCAAGAAGCGAAAGCTCCTGCCTTGACGCTCCAAATCATCCTCAAAGGGCTGGAAAATGAATTTTGGGAACCTGTCGCGCGCCTCCTCTCGCCCGAGGTCGACCATGTGGCATTCAGCCCCGACGGGGCACTCCACTTCCTCCCCCTTGCCGCGCTGCTCGATTCAGAAGGCAAGCCACTGTGTCACCGCTTGCATCAAGTCACCCGTGTCGCCAGCGGACGGGATCTCACTCGCACCTCGGTATTGAAGCGAATGGACTCAGCTCCTTGGACGGTCCTCACCATCTCAGACTTTCCGTCGCCGGAGAGCCCTCCTGAACCCCACACCCTGCAGGCAATTCTTTCGGATCTCGAGCCAATGCCAGGGACTTCCCGCGAAGCGGACAGTCTTCGCCGACTCGCTCCGAAAGACTCACTCTTCCTCCAAGGTCGCGAAGTAACAGAGGAAAGGATGGCTTCGCTGCCGGATACGAATTCCGTGCTGCATCTCGGTTGCCACGCGTTCTACACCGGGCCCGATGCTCCTAGCTCAAGCACCGCATTGGATTTCGATGAAAGCGCTGAACTCCTTCGTTCGAGCGGTCTCGTCCTCTACCGGGGCGCCCGATGGGACCTGCAGCTGCCCGAAACAGGCGATGACCTGCTGTTTCCAGAGGAGATCGCCGAACTCGATCTCAAGGGCACTCGACTCGTCACTCTCTCCTCGTGCGACTCAGGGGCGGGTACGCCCGTGAACGGTGAGGGTCTGCTAGGTCTCCAGCGCGCCTTCATTCAAGCAGGTGCGAGTGAAGTCGCTGTCGCCTTGTGGCCGGTTTCCGATCAATCGACCCCAGCATTCATGGAGAGGTTCTACCAGTTGGCCCTTCATTCAGAGCGCATTGGGCAGGCCCTCTGGCAAACACAGTCTGAATATTTGCCCAAAGCGACGGATGCTGGTTTCGAAGCTTCGGTCCTCCGCTATGCCCCCTTCAACCTGAGCCAAACCGGCCCGCTCCAAGGAGGGGACAAAATCGATCTCGAGCCGTTGAAATCACATCGACCGACATGGCCTTTCCTGGTCTTGGTCATAGTGGCGGCGGTAGCTGCTCGCTGGCTCACCAAGCGTCTTCTCCGACACGCTCGGAAGGACATCAAAAAATAAAAATCTGCTCCACTTTTCCACGTTTCGGCCAACATCTTGAAAATTAAGATGCATTAGAAGCTTGCGAATCCTTCTTTTTTTGGATTTATTCGCGGCACACCAGCCATGTCCCCCACTGTATGTCCCACACAGTTGGAGCGCTGTTGGCAGGCCTGTTGGACCCGTGCCAGACGCCCCATCGAAGGCGTCCTCATTTCTGAGGACGAAGCGGAGCATATTGCCGAGCAATGCATCCGCAACGTGTCGCTCGACTACGACGAGTTCCCCTCGGAAGCTGAATTCACGGCCAAGGCCTTGGAAGAAGCTGCCCGAGCGACCCGGCAACTTGTTGCCGAGAAACGACGCAAGGTTTCTGATCCCCAGGTCCACCACGATCCGGAGGATTCCCGCTACGACAGGAACCTGGATCTTGATCGGCTCCAGCGTTTCGATGCTGACCGTGGTTTTCAGGACCGCGAATGGAATGGTCTCCCTCAACTCCTGCGCCCCCTCGCCCTCGCTACTCTCGCACGAAAAGGGATTCGGGGGCATGATGCCGACGAGGTTTTCAATGATACCTTGGTCGAACTCACCCGCGTTCGCGAACACGACAAAAAGGCTCCGATCCTTGATCCCGTGGTATTTGAGGAACTGATCCCCCTTCACACCCGCATCGTCGGCTTCCGCGCCATCGACTGGTACCGGCGTCAGTCCACCCTGAAGAACCGACCCAACAGCGGGGAGAGCCTCGACGCACTTCACGATGACCCGGACCGCCCGATGCAGTTCGAAGATCGTGGTTCAGCGCCAGGTACCATCAACTTCGAACACATTTACCACGAGTGCCGCGAGGCCCTCAGCACTGATGAATGGGATCTGATCTACACCCTGTTTGTCGCCCAATCGGCAACGATTCAGGATCTCATTGAGCGGAGCGATTTTTGCAGCCGATACGGGGTCAAATCCAATGCATCGGCCTCCACGCGCCGAAGAGTTCTGAATGAGCGGATTCAAGAGGCCTTGGAAAAAATTAGAGAAAGTTTCGTTTATTGAAAATCAGACCTGATGGTCTGCGATTGATGATATAGCCATGGATGTTAACCTCCCAAACCATCTCGACACCACGCGTCGGATCCTTCAAGGCAGCCTGCGCCTCCATCCCGATGAAGTCGCTCCAGCCATCCCAGCCGGATTGTTGGCCGATCTTCAGCAGCGCTTTGCACCCGCGCCGCCAGCCACTCGCCGATTGGTGATCGAACCACCTGCACCGGTGGAAAACTTCTTCCAGCGAGCCGTGCGTTTCTTCTCCACTCCAGCCGTTGGAGCCACTGCCATCATCATCGGGGTCCTTTCTTTCGCGATCCCCGCCATGCTCCCCTCGGACACCACCGAGACCTTCCGTGGCACCCAAAGCGCTGCGGTCCAACTGACCATTCCCATCTACGTCACCGGCGGACCTCTGGACATGTCCGAAATCCTGGCCTCATCAGGCGACTTCCAACCCGATGCGATCATCAACGCTGAAAGCCGGGAAAGTGCACTGCGGTTCGACGGACCGAAGGTGATCGTGGATTTCGAGCAAGGTGAAGTCATGAGTATCGACGAGGCCGGTCTACTGATCAGCAAGGAACCCCTTCCTGAAGATATTGGCGGCGTGGGCATCGCGGTGGCTCGGGCTGTAAGCCGACTCTAGGAGACGGATCACGCATTCAGGGTTGGACCCGGAGGCGGGCCCCACCCTAGCTTTCCTGCATGCCTCGCATCGCCCTACTTCAGTCCCGCGCGTTTCCGGATCAGGAGACCGCCCTCACCCACCATGAGGAACTGATACGCCAGAGCGCGAAAGATGGCGCCCAGATTGTCGTCACCCAAGAGTTGTTTCTGACCCCCTATTTCTGCGTCGTCGAAGACACCGACCAGTTTGATCTGGCTGAGGAGATTCCCGGATCGTCAACACAAAGACTTGGCGACCTGGCCACAGAATTGGGGATCGTCATTGTATCCTCCCATTTCGAAAAGCGCGGTCCCGGCCTGTATCACAACACGGCGGTGGTTCACGACGCGGATGGATCGATGCTTGGCATCTACCGGAAGGCACACATTCCTCAGGATCCGGGATTTGAGGAGAAGTTCTACTTCACGCCGGGAGACACTTCCTGGCCGGTATGGAACACCAGGTTCGGCCGTTTGGGCGTGCTTGTCTGCTGGGACCAATGGTATCCGGAGGCGGCACGCTTGATGGCCTTGGGCGGCGCCGAGATCCTGATCTACCCAACCGCGATTGGTTGGCTTCCCGAGGAAAAGGATGAACTCGGATCAGCCCAGCACTGTGCATGGGAGACAGTCCAGCGAGGGCATGCGGTCGCCAACGGATGCTATGTTGCCGCCGTGAATCGCATCGGCAAGGAAGCCGATACGGAATTCTGGGGCCAGTCCTTCGTCTGCAATCCCTATGGCGTGATTGAAGCCAAGGGCACCGAGGACCAGGAGGAGATCATCCTCCACGACATCAACCTGAAGCAAGTCGAGGATTTCCGCAGGATCTGGCCCTTCTTCCGAGACCGTAGGATCGACGCCTATGGCGATATCCTGAAACGATGGAATCAGGACTGACCGAGCACGGTCATTCCCACTCGATACTGGCCGGCGGCTTCGTGGAGACGTCGTAAAGGACGCGATTGATCCCATCGACTTCGTTCAGAATGTCGTGGCTGGTCTCCCTGAGGATCGAATAGGGCAGTTCCACCCAATCCGCGGTCATCGCGTCCTCACTGATCACAGCTCGCAGCGAAATCGCCCACTCGTAGCTGCGCTCATCCCCTTTCACCCCCACCGTCTTCACCGGCACCAATGCGGCATACGCTTGCCAGACCTTGTCATACCATCCGTGTTCCTTGAGATGACCGATGAAGATCGCATCGCACTCACGAATGATCTTCAAACGGTATTCGTCGATCTCCCCGGGACAGCGGACCGCGAGTCCAGGGCCTGGGAAGGGGTGACGGTTGAGGATGTCCTGAGGAATTCCGAGGGAAGTGCCCAGAGCACGAACCTCGTCCTTGAACAGTTCGGCCAGCGGCTCCAGCACCTTGCCCTGGGCCTGAAGCTCAAGAATGCGATCGACCCGGTTGTGGTGCGTCTTGATCTTCGAAGCCTTCGAATTCGCGTTCGAGGCACTTTCGATGACATCCGGGTAAAGCGTTCCCTGCGCGAGGAGCTCCGCGTCGCCCACCGAATCCCAGAAAACGTCGATGAACAGATTGCCGATGATCTCCCGCTTCTTCTCAGGCTCCTTCTGACCGGCAAGCTCCCGCAGGAACATTTCCGAAGCGTCAACCGTTTCAATCGGAACACCCATGCGATGGAAGTTGTTGCGGACCTCCTCGCCCTCGTCCTTCCTCATCAGCCCGTGATCGACAAAGATCGCCCGGACATTCGCACCGGCCTCGTGCAATAATACGGCAAGCACCGTACTATCCACTCCCCCGGATACACCGCAAACAACCTGCTTGTTGCCGACTTTTTCACGGATCCCCTGAATTACCTCTTCCTTGAAGTCCTCGATCCTGAACGGCTCAAGCGCCTCGGCTTGAAGAAGGAAATTGTGGAGGATCCGCGTGCCTTCATGGCTGTGCGTCACTTCAGGGTGGAATTGAATCCCGAAGTAGCGCTCCCCCCACTTCAAAGAAACCGGAGTCCCGTGCTGGTTGCGCGCCAACACCGTGCAATTGTCCGCGAGATCCTGCACCGTATCGGAGTGACTCATCCACACCTGGGAGTCATGCGCCAGCCCCTCGTAGAGACCGGCGGGCTCCACGGGGAAAAGCTTGGCCGGCCCGTATTCCCGTCGGTCGCTGGCCTCCACGCTCCCTCCGAACTTGATGTTCAGCAGTTGCATCCCGTAGCAAACCCCGAGAACCGGAACGCCGAAGGCATCAAGTTGCTCGAAGTCGAGGTCGGGAGCATCAGGCTCACTCGTGCTCTTCGGACCGCCGGAAAGAATGATGGCACCCGGTTCCCCGATGTTAGGAAAATCCTCAAGGGTGTAGAGTTTCGCAAAATAACCGAGTTCCCGCACTCGGCGGACGATCAACTGGGTATACTGGGAGCCGAAATCGAGAACGGCAACGTGTTGTTTTTCCTGCATGGCGTTCTTGGAATGGTCAGCTGATCGGCTGATAGTTGGTAGGCTCCTCGGTGATCACGATATCGTGCACGTGGCTTTCCCGAAGTCCGCCGGGAGTGATCCGTGTGAAGGTGGCACGTTCGCGGAGTTCCTCCAGAGACGATGCACCGACATAGCCCATGCCGGATCGAAGCCCTCCCATCAACTGGAAGATCACATCGGCCAGCGGCCCCTTGTAAGGCACCCGCCCCTCAACCCCCTCGGCGACCAGCTTGCCCGACGAATTCTGGCTGTAGCGGTCACCTGCCCCTTTTTTCATGGCGCCGATCGATCCCATTCCTCGGTAGGTTTTGAAACGACGACCCTGAGAGTAGACCGTTTGACCGGGACTCTCGCGAGTTCCCGCGAGAATCGAACCCAGCATGACGAGGTCGGCTCCGGCAGCAATCGCCTTCACCACATCGCCCGAGTAACGGATTCCCCCGTCAGCAATGACTTTCACCCCGTGTTTGCGGCAATGCGGAGCCACGTTCTGAATGGCAGTGAATTGAGGCATGCCCACTCCGGCAATCACCCGGGTGGTACAGATCGAGCCAGGACCTACGCCCACTTTCACCGCGCTCGCACCCGCATTCACCAAGTCGATCGCCCCTTGCTCCGTGACGACATTGCCTGCGACGACGGGGCGATCCGAGAGGTTGCGAAGTTGCTCGATCACTTCCATCACCCGCGCTGTATGGCCGGTCGCCGCATCGATGAACAAACCGTCCGCACCCGCCTCGAGAACGGCCTCGGCACGCTGAACCGCATCAGGGCCCACGCCGACTGCAGCTCCGCAGCGGAGCCGCCCGCTCGGATCCTTGGCAGCGTCGGTAAATGCCGCACGTTTCTCGAGGTCGGCACCTGTGATCAGACCCGCCAATCGCCCGTTGGCATCGACCAATGGAAGCTTCTCGATACGGTTCTGATAGAGAATCCGGCGCGCCTCCTCCAACTCAGTGGACGGCGGAGCGGTGACCAAGCGGTCAAGTGGAGTCATCACCTCTTCGACCGTGGCATCCTCCTTGTCGAGATATCGGATATCCCGACCCGTGATCATCCCTTCGAGGATGTAGTTTTCATCCACCACGGGAAAGCCGGAGAACCCATGCTCCGCCATGATGTCCATGACTTCGTGGACCTTCTGATGCTTCTCAACCGTCAGAGGCTTGAGAATCACCGCATTCTCCGAGCGCTTCACCCGGGAGACCATCGAAGCTTGCTGCTCGATCGAGCAGGCCCGGTGAATCACCCCCATGCCCCCTTCACGGGCCAAGGCGATGGCCAACTCGGATTCGGAAACCGTGTCCATGGCCGCAGAGACCACGGGAATACGCAACGCAATCGAGTCCGTGACATGCGTGGAAAGATCCACGGTCGAAGGCAATACAGCACTCAAACGCGGCTGCAAAAGGACGTCGTCGAAAGATAACCCAAGGGTGATGTCCGCCATGGCGGAGTCAATGGAGGAGCGGCCCGGGAATCAAGCCTGAATCGACAATCGATTCAAATTTTGACCGTCCTCGCTCCCCCACTACCGCCACGCGACAGTTGAGCACCGAAGCAGAGACCGAACTAGGGCTGGAGGACATTCAATGGCGCAGGCACGGCAACCACCTGCATGCCCGCCCGCTGGGCCGACATGATGCCCGCCGGTGCATCCTCAAGCGCAAGACAACGCCCCGGTTCAACCCCGAGAATGGCAGCAGCCTTCAGGAACACCTCCGGATCCGGCTTTCCGACCTGCACGTCATCCGCAGAAATCACATCGTCGAAAAGGTCCGAGATCCCGACCGCCTGCAGCGTCTTCTCGATCACCAGGCGGGTACCTCCGGTCGCAATCGCCATCGGGAGACGACCCCGGCATGAACGCGCGAAATCCACCACCTCATCGATCAACTCGATGCTTCCCAGCCGATTGAGAAACGCCTCGCGCTTCTTCATCGCCACGGCTGCAGGGTCCAATTTCAACCCATACTCGGAGTTCAATTCGACGACGATGTCCGTGGTTGGGCGCCCCCCCATCGCATAGAAAACGTCCTCTTGGAACACGTTTGCCGCGCCATAGTAGGTCAGGGCTTCGCACCACGCCTCGAAATGGGCAGGCATCGAATTCACCAACGTTCCATCACAGTCGAAAACGACGGCGTCGAAGCCATCGGCCGGTAGTTCCAAAGCACCAACAGTTGCCATTGCGCGGAGGGCGTATCACTCAGGACGGAGATGGCAAGGACTCAAAACGAGCAAATTTGCCACACCCCCGGTCAACCGTGAACCCCGGGCGGCACCGTCTCATCTTCAAACGAAGCCTCCCCACGAATCACCGCCCCGTCTTCAAACCTGACTTCCCCCTTCACCGTCAAGGAGTCGCACTCAGCGAGCGACGGCATGCCGAGGGCATCCAGGGAATCCACGAATTTGTAGCGACTGTCCAAGGACACGACCGGAGGTCGCCCCTCGCGTTCAGGAATCAATGACACACACCCCGCTTCGCTGACGTGGTAGGCATCCGAACGCAGCGCAAAAAGGTCAGCCGTCGTCTTCACCGGCGCGAACCTCGAGCGTGGCACTTCGATGGCCTGAGCCCCTTCGAAACTCTCGATCGCCGCACCCATCGCCACTTCAAGTTGAATGACCGGTGTCGACTCCGGGTCCCTCGGGTCCACGGTCTTCCTGTTGCGGATCATCGGCAGGGGGATCACCCCACCACACTCGTCCAATTTCTTCTTCAGAAGATCCAGACGCAGCCAGATCGAATTCGTATTGAAGAATTGGTGCCGCGTGATGTCTTGGAATGAATCCAGGTCGCTGTCCGGGCACTGGGCGACTTCACGCAGCAACAGCTGACCGTCCGCCTTCCTTACCGCGAGATGCCCTCCCTTCCGGTCAGCTGCCGTCCTTCGGGTCACCTCCATCAGGAAGGGTGCGTCCGAGGCCGCAAACCAACGCAACAACTCCGGAGACAGCACCGCGCCGAGGTTGTCGGAATTTGAAACGAACGCATACCGCACGCCGTCTGCCAGAAGCCGGTCCAACCAACCACTACCCACAAGCGCCGGATAAAGGTCCCCATGGCCGGGTGGACACCATTCCAGATCAGGCTGATTCGGCCACGCCACCGGCTGAAGCGTCGCCGCGTCGATTTTCGGAACCTGATTCTGCATCAATTCAACCTCGCCCGCCTCCCGCAAACCATCCGGCGCATGTTCAGCAAGGTGTCCGAGCGTGTCCGAACTGGAACTGAAGCTATTCATCAGCAGCAGCCTGACCGGCGCCCCGGTCGACTCGCGGAGCGACTGGATCTGACGCACGATCAGATCGAGGAAGGTGGTGCCTTTCCTCACCTCGAGGAGGCTTTTCACCTTCTCCAAGCCCATGCTTGTGCCAAGCCCTCCATTCAACTTGATCACAACGGTCTTGGCGAGGAGCTCCGGATCGAAGGATTCACCGGTCTCAACATGTTCCGGCAGGCCACCAACCGGATCGAGGGACGACTCGTCGATCATCCCCGTTTCATTGCGGCACAGTGCCTCGTAGCTCTGCTGAAACGCCATGATGGCCGGCTCCATCACATTTGCTGACGTCATCTTGTTGCGAAATGGCTCGAAATCTGGGGTGCTCATGATTTTCTGGAAAAAGTGGTCGCCGGAAGGGGAGTGCAAGCATGACCAAAGGTCACGTTCAAAGGTCACAAACGACATTTTCCATTTCGCAAGAAATAAATATTTCGTTTGGCATATTTTGTGCTTCATAAGCGCTCCGCAAATCTCTTGAGTGTCGGCACTTCGCGGTAATCCCCGACCTCATCATGGCCGAGCACTCGCTCCACCAATCCCTTTCGCAACAGCAGTCCCTCGCCCCGCAGATGCGGCGCAGCCTGGAGATCCTGCAGGCGAATTCCATGGAGCTCACCCAGATGGTTCGGACCGCTCTAGAGACCAACCCAGTGCTGGAAGACACGACGGAATCGGTGTCGCTGGATGCCGAAGCGCCCGCCGAAGACACCGCGGATTCACTCGATCATTTGAACGAGACGGATGACGACTGGCGCGACCTCGAGATCATGGAGCGCAGGAATCAGTCCTGGACCTCCGATGACGAGGAGCGTCGCGAGCACCTTTACAACTCCTTGGTCGCCCCGGAAACCCTCCAGCAGCACCTCGCCTCACAACTCAAGTTGGCGCTCATCGAACCCGATGTCCGGGTCGCCGCCGAGGCCCTCTTGGGCAACCTCGACGCACGCGGGTTCTTCGACATGAAACCGGAGGATCTTGGCATTCGCCTCGGCCTCGGACGTGAGGCGATCGATGAAGCCACCGCCTTGATTCGCAGCTTCGATCCCGCAGGCATCGGTGCCATCGACCTCCGTGACTCCCTGCTCCTCCAGCTCGAGCGCCAGCAGCAGATTGACTCCCTCGAATATCGGATTGTTCGCGACCACCTCGAAGATCTGGCGCGCAAGCGCTTCCCCCAGATTGCCCGCTCGCTGGGAACCAGTGTCGAGCGGGTTTCGGAGGCAGCCATCGCCATCAGTCGTCTGACACCCAACCCCGGCGGCGAATTTGATCCAACCGGGAACCCGATCATCCGTGCCGACGTCATCATCGAGCGCGAAGATGCCGGCTGGCACGCACGACTCACCAATGAGTATCTGCCCCGCCTCCAGATCAGTGATTTCTACAAGGACCTGCTCGGCAAGACCGGCAATGACACGAAAGCCCGTCAGTTCCTCCGGGAAAATATCCGCGAAGGCCGCACGCTGATCCGCTCCCTGTCTCTCCGCCAGGAGACCATCCTGGCGATCGCGGACAAACTCATCGAGCACCAGCCGGAATTCTTCGAAAAGGGTCCCCGCTTCCTTCGACCCCTGACCATGAATGTGGTGGCGGATGAACTGGAACTTCACGCGACAACCGTCTCTCGCGCGGTGGCCGGAAAGTACGTTCTTACGCCCCACGGATTGATGGAAATGCGCGCGTTCTTTGCAGCAGGATACCAGACCGCTGACGGCAAGGAGGTCTCGAATGCTGGAGTTCGCGAAGCCATGCAGGAACTGATCGCCAAGGAGGACCCGAAGAAGCCGCTCTCGGATGAGGGCCTCGCCAAGGCATTGAAAGCCCAAGGCATTCCCGTCGCCCGCCGAACCGTAGCCAAGTATCGCGACCAACTCGGCATCCTCCCCTCGCATCTCCGCCGGACCTTCTCATGATGAAGCCAACACCAAGCGGGAGTTTGCTATTCGCCAAATTGTGATACTGAAGCTTCGCATCCATGACAGCCGACCTCATCAAGCAAGCCCTCAGCAACGTTCGCTATCCGGGCTTCTCTCGCGACATCGTCTCATTCGGTCTCCTCAAGGACATTCAGATCAGCTCCGGGCACACCAGGGTCCTGATCGAAGTCCAGACGAAGGATCCCGACGTCCCTGAGAAAATCTTCAAGGACTGCCATGCCGCCTTGGCCGAGATCCCGGACCTCGGAGAAATCACCGTCGATATCGAAATCAAGGACCCACCGGGACAGAGCGCCGGTCCCGCAGACACCACGGGCACCTCGTCGATTCCCGGAGTGAAGAAAATCATCGCCGTTGGCTCCGGCAAGGGAGGGGTCGGAAAGTCCACCGTGGCAGCCAACCTGGCTGTCGCACTCGCCAAGACCGGCGCCAAGGTCGGCCTGTGCGATTGCGACCTCTACGGCCCCTCGGTCGCGATGATGTTTGGCTCAGACGAGCGCCCGATGGCCAACGACCGCGACGAGATCATCCCGATTGAAGTGGATGGCATCAAACTGATGTCGATGGGCTTCCTCCTTGAAGAACGCTCTCCGGTCATCGTTCGCGGCCCCATGGCCACCCGATACACCCAGCAATTCCTCCGCCAGGTCGAATGGGGCGAACTCGACTACCTCATCCTCGACCTGCCTCCTGGCACCGGCGACATCCAACTGACGATCGTGCAGACCGTGGCCGTCGATGGCGCCGTCATCGTCACCACCCCGCAGGAAGTCGCGCTCATCGATGCCCGCAAGGCGGTCTCCATGTTTGCCAAGGTTAATGTACGGATCCTCGGACTCATCGAGAACATGGCATGGTTCGAATGCGATCACGGAACCCGCTACCCGATCTTCGGTGAAGGAGGCGGCAAGCGGGAAGCAGAGCACCTGAAGGTCCCGCTTCTCGCCCAGATCCCGATCGAACTCCCCGTCCGGGAATCCGGTGACCAAGGTCGTCCCATTGTCGGCACGCCCGATGCTCCGAGTGCCGCTGCCGAAGCGCTTCGCGACGCGGCTCAAAAAATCGCAGGCTCACTCACCTCCTGACCCCGAATCTCATGTCACGCAGAACCAAGCTCATCGCCACCCTCGGTCCAGCCACCGAGTCCGCCGAGATCATCGGCCAGTTGATCGACATCGGAGCGAACGTGTTCCGGCTCAACATGAGCCACGCCAAGCATGAGTGGGCACGTGACATGTCACGGAAGATCCGTCAGCAGGCCAACGCACGCATGGCCCATGTAGCCCTGCTCTTCGATCTAACAGGACCTTCCATCCGGACAGGGGATGTCGAAACTCCCTACGAGCTGAAGATTGGCGATCTCGTTGAATTCCGCCGCGAAGGAACCGAACCCACGGTGCCCCTTTCCACTACCGTCAACTACGGAGGAATGATGGATGATGTCGCCGAGGGACGCACTCTCGTGGTCGACAATGGCACCCTCCTGATGGAAATCCGCACTCGTAAGGACGACCGTATCCTCTGCGAAGTGAAGAACGCCGGAACCCTCGGATCCCGCCGTCACATCAATCTTCCGGGCACGCGACTCAACCTGCCGGCGATGACCGAGAAGGACCACAAGGACCTGGCTCTCGCGATTGAATGCGAAGCCGACTACGTCGCGGGTTCTTTCGTCCGGGATGCGGCCCACGTCCATGAATTGCGTGATGCCGTGCAGGCGCTTGAAGGAACCGCTCAGATCATCGCAAAGATCGAGGACCAGGAGGCGGTCAGGAACATCGATGCCATCATTCAGGCATCGGATGCCATCATGATTGCTCGTGGGGACCTTGGCATCGAGGTCGCTTTCGAGGAACTCCCCATTCTGCAGCGTCGCATCATCAAGCGCTGCCACGAACTGGGGCGTCGCGTCATCGTGGCCACCCAGCTTCTGGAATCCATGATTCAGAACCCGACCCCGACCCGCGCGGAAGTCACCGACTGCTCGAATGCCGCTTATGAAGAGGCGGACGCGCTGATGCTGTCCGGTGAAACGAGTATCGGCAAACACCCGCTGCGCTGCCTCGAAGTGCTCGTCAAGATCACCTCACGCATCGAACGATCCGGCGGCTTGGGCTATGGGCAGGACGTCCTTCTGAGAGACGAAAGGCAGAAGACCGCCCGTGCCGCGGTCACCCTCGCTGACTCATTGCCGGATGCGCGCTTGGTGGTCCTGACACGCCGTGGTGTGCTTGCCAACCACACCGCGATGCTTCGTCCACGCACCTCGGAGTTCTACGCATTCACCCCGAAGAATCTGGTCTGTCGGCAGCTCGCCCTCACGCGGAATGTCACCGCCTTCAAACTTCCCTTTGCGGCGAGCATCGACGAGACCGTCCAGCGGGCGGCGAATTTCCTGATCGAGTCCGAGAACCTCAAACCCGGCACTCCGTTGGTCATCGTCTCGGACATTCTTTCGAACCACATCGCTGCCAACTCAATCATCCTCCACCACGCCTGATCCGGGAACTCCCCGGCTTGTGCCTTGACCTAACATGCTGCGCCGGAGCATGGTTGCAGGCAGTGAACAAAAACCCATTTGTCCTCACCGCGGCGATCCTGGGATGTCTCGCCACCGCATCCGCAGAAGACGAACTTGATCCAGCCATTGCTGCCGCTCTCCGCAAGGAACTCGACGCCATCCGTCAGGACTACGAGGGCCGCATCAACCAACTGGAAGCCCGGATCAAGGAGCTTGAGGCTCGGGACGAGCCGAATCCAGTCCCCCCTGCTCCATCCAGTGCGCCGCGTCGAAGCGTCCCCGCGGACGTCGAACCCCGGGAGACCGTGATGGGCGAGGAGGAAATGATGCCGGAAGACCATGCCCTTGAGGCCTACGACGAGGTCAAAGAGAGCTTCCGAGGCGACACCGAGTCCCGGAATTACCGCCCTCAGAGCGCCGAGCAGGAAGCCCTGGCCGACCGGATCGAGCAGGTCTTGGAAGGGTATCTGGACATCAGTGGATACTTCCGGGCCGGATACGGCCGCAGCGACGCGGGTGGCCCCTTGCGAGCCTTTGGACTTCCCGGAGTTTCAAAGTACCGCCTCGGCAACGAGGCCGAGAACTACGGTGAATTGCTCTTCTCGAAAACCTTCTTCACCCCTGGAAGTTTCGCACTCTACGACCCCAGCGAAAAAGCCATCCAAGGTGTGGTCTCCCAGTGGAATCTGAGACTTTCCTACGTCAATCCCTACTCAGACTACGGCTCTGGCACGAGCACCACGTTCGCTGTGCCCGAGATCTGGGCCTCGTTCGCCAACATCATCCCTGGAGATCCGGAGGCCAAGATCTGGGCAGGAAATCGTTTCTACCGACGTCACGACATTCACATCAACGATTTCTATTTCTGGAACATGAGCGGAGGTGGAGCCGGCATCGAGGACGTGAGCATGGGTCCCGGCAAGTTCGCCCTCGCTTGGATCGGCGGCAGCACGGAGAGCGGGATCTATGACATTCCCGGCACTCCGGATCCAACGAACCTCGCAGGCTTCAGCAAAACAAACATCGATGTCCGCTACTACGACTGGCCGTTTTTCGGCGGCAAGGGCGAACTTGGATTCACCTACTCAAAGGCCAACTCCGGCTTCGACGCCAGCGGCCGCAAGGCGGAAGACTCCGATGGCGTTGCCCTCACCCTTCTCAGGACTACAGAGGGATTCCTCGATGAGAACAGCGTCCACAAGACCTCCATTGCCATCGGCACCGGGCCAGCAAAAACCTTCACCTCCGGCTTTGATACCTTCACCGACCCGAACGGCACCTTCATCCGCCCCGACCCGGACGAATCGTGGCGTTTCCGGGCAACCGACCACGTGGTGGTCAAACCATGGGAGTGCGTCTCGCTTGGAACGGCCTTGGTCTATCAGTACACCGATTTTGGCTCCAATTTGCCGGAGCAACACTGGGTTTCCGCCGGTCTGCGCCCGATCTGGCATTTGAACGAATGGGCCTCGATCGCATTTGAAGGTGGCTTTGACTGGATCTCGAATTCCCCGAACGGGAGCAGCGGGTCATTGGGGAAATTCACCATCGCTCCGCAGGTCTCCCTCGGAGACGAGTTCTACTCCCGCCCCGTCTTGCGGGCATTCCTCACCTATGCTTTCTGGAATGATGGCCAGCGAGGTCAGGTCGGCGGCACCGACTACGCCCTAGAAACCGAGGGCTTCAGCTGGGGCGTGCAGATGGAATCCTGGTGGTGATCCACCCAATCCCCACGGGTATCCCTAGCGGACACCCGCCGTCCAGCCACTCCACGACCAGAGGGTCGGGTCCACCTCGCGCAGCGCGCCACCGACAACGGTCGATGCATCGTCGGGCGACTCAAGCACCGCAAACATCGTGGAACCTGATCCACTCATGATGGCCGCGTTCACCTCAGGACGTTCGAGCAGCCACATCTTCATTTCCGCAAGCATCCGGTGCTTGGCGAACACGGGTCGCTCCAAGTCGTTGACCAAGTCACCCCAAGGCATGGCTTGGGAACCATAGGCAATTCCCGGAATCTCGGTGCTGTCTTTCCACGCCTTGTAGGCTCCGGGCGTCGACACACCGAAAGATGGCTTCAGCAGAACCACCGGCATGGCAGGCACAGGCTCGCAAACTGCGAGCTTCTCACCGCGGCCACTCACCTTCGCCACCTCTTCGCCCAGGAAAAAGGGCACGTCAGATCCCAAAGCCCCCGCGATCTCCAACAACCGCTCATTCTCGACAGGGTTTCCGGAGAGCTCGTTGAGTGCTTGCAGCGTGAAGGCCGCATCACTGCTTCCCCCGCCAAGACCAGCCCCGTGTGGCACCCGCTTGGTCAATCGGATGTTCCAACTGTCCGTGCTTCCGGTCTCCCGCCGAAAGAGATTCAATGCCTTGACGACCAGATTGGACCCATCCGTCGGCACGCCCGGCGCATCGCAGGAAAAACCGTCATTCTCAGCCGCTTGAATCTCCAACTCGTCATGCAGGCCGGGGAGCCGGACCATGATGGACTCGATATCATGGAATCCGTCCCCCCGCCGCCTGAGCACGCGCAGGGACAAATTCAACTTGGCTGGCGCTTCGACGATCATGCCCGGATCATGCTTCCGCTCCGCCGACAATCAATGCCAACATCCTCCCCGTCCGCCCCCGCTCCATACGATAGCTGTAGTAGCGGTCGGGATCACCCGCCGTATCGATCCCGCAATCATGATACCCTCCCACGCCGAGGTCGGATGCCTGATTGCGGATCGTGGCAGCGAAATCGACCTCATAGTGGGGTGGGCGGATGCACGGTCCGAGCACCACGACAAGATCCCCTGGAGCGGATCCCGAGATCCCGGTCAGCGCCTCCACTCCACGCTTTAGGATATTGGCTTCCGTTCCCTTCTTGCCCGAATGCAGGAGCCCCACCGCTCCCGTCCGTCGGTCCGCCATCCAGATGGCACCACAATCCGCCACATAAATCCCCAAGGTCTCTCCACGAAGACGGGTGACCAAACCATCAACCCCGGGAATCATGCGGCTTGCCCCGGTGTCTTCAACCACGGCGACATCCCCTCCGTGCACCTGCTCGGCTTTCCACCAATGCTCCGATCCCGAAAGGCTCCTTGCCCGCAATCGATGCGCTGGATCCAAGCGTTCCAAAACTTCGTCCCGCTCACCATTCACATTGATCCCGTCAATGCGTTCCACGAAATCGACCCGGACTCCGGAGATTTCCTTCAAGGGGTCTAAAAACGAGAGCGCCTCCGTCACGCTTGGAAGCGTAACGGAGGCGCATGCGATCCGCCAATAATTTGGGGGGACTTTAGCGGCGATCGATGCTCACGCAATTTCGCGGCTCTTCAGCGCGCGCTTCGTGTGCTCGACTGCTTCTGCCTGATCCTCATCCATTTCGGACAAGATTCCGGCAAGGTCAGTTGCGATTTCCTTCCGCATTTTTGATACGAGTTCGACGCCCTTCTGGGTGATTCGAACCATAATCTTGCGGCGATCTTCCGCAGCGTGAACCCGCTCGACGTATCCAAGTTTTTCCAAACGATCGACGAGGCCAGTGGCCGCAGCGGTCGAGTGACCCATCTTTTTCGCGATATCTGACATGGTCAGATATTCTTCGCTCGAAAGGTAGGCGAGTAGGAAGAACTGGGGAAACGAGACGTTGCCCTTGTTGAGTTTCGTCGAGAGGTTCAGGATGCAGCTGCGCTGCGTGAACAGGACGAAGTCAGCAAGGCGGTTCGCGTCAGCTGTCAATGTAGGACCCTGGGGGTCCGAGGTGCTCAATTTCATGGCTGGTTGTAGTGTTCAATGTTGGGACATGTAAGGGGAGCACAGCCATTACGAGGAGGAAGCTAGCAAGCTCCCCTGACCTTTCGCAAGTATAAATTATAAAATTTATCAACCCTGTCGGGATTCCTTTAAAATTCAGGGGCTTGGACTGCCCGGTTCATCCGGACTTTCCGTGCTTGGCGTCGAATTCTGCCATTCGAGGTCCGTCGATGGCTCTTCTGCAAGAAGTGGTCGTGCATACACCTCATCACCCACCTCAAGCGTGCCTGACTTCAGGTCGGCAGCCGCGTAGCGCCCCATCTTCTCGCCACTCACCACGAGCGTCGATGCACGACCCTCCTCCCCCCGTGTCGACAGTAGCAGTCCCTCGCCCAGAGTCAGGCTGCGGAAATTCTCGATCAGTACGAAGCCCTCCGATTCATGGATCGACGCCACGCGCCCGACCAATCGTGGGGCGGTCTTCGACACCTCTTTCTCTTCTTCTTCCTCACCGAACCATCCACACGCACCCATTGAAAATGCCACCAACACCGGGATCCACCTGCTCAACCAAAGTTTCATTACCAAGGAAGCGAATCAGCCCCTCGTTTTGGTGCAAGCCCTCTTCACGATCGAGGTCATGCCGGTTCACACCACTCTGACACGACAACGGCCATTCGGGTCATGGCCCAACCATCGGCCGCAGTACCCTGCCCGCTGACGCTCTCCCTGCCATTCCAACCCCTAGCAACCGGAAGGATCCACCAAATCCACAATGCAGAATTTTTGTTTCGGGTGGTTGACCAATCCGCTTCGCCTGTACAATCTCCGCGCGACCCGCTACCCGGACCGGTGGCTGAGTGGTCGAAAGCGCTCCCCTGCTAAGGGAGTATACCGGAAACGGTATCGAGGGTTCGAATCCCTCCCGGTCCGCCATCACCCGACTCCAGCTTGCTGGGGTCGGGTGATGGCGTTCTGGGCGGGGCGGAGAGCACTGGTGAGTGAAGCGAACTGGGTTTGAAAACGGGAAGCCGATCGTATCGGCGTCGTCGCTTTGCGAGTACAGCGAGCCTGACTGGTTTGGACTGAGCGAAGCGAAGTCAACCCCTCCCCAATCCCTCCCGGTCCGCCGCTCCCTCGCTCGTGCCTCGCTCCCGCGCCGGACGGTCAAGCCGTGCTGCCTCCGCCCCACCACAAGAGACACCGAAACCCGCCTGCGGCGGGATTCGGCGGCGGAAGAAACCTCCTCCGGGCTAAGAAGCCTCGGCCTCTCGCGCCCGCAACCCCAATCGCCGGGACCGTGGCTCGCTGCGCTTCGCCCGCACCATTCCGTCGATTCCGGTTGTAGTTGCTACCTCCGGTTTGATTCTGCCGATAGAGTTTCGTGCGGAGCACGAAACCTTGGGTCCTCCTTCACGAAACCTTCACGAAACCTTCACGGGAGCTTGTTGCCTTGATGCTTGCTCTCTGGTCACATGAGCCCCACTTCTATGCACCATATGAGGGGACTCAAAGCGATGATGGTTTGTGTGCTTCTGCACGTTTCCGTTGCCAACGGACAAGAAGACATCGTGACGCAAGGTGAGGTATCGATTCCCGAGCCGATCTTGAATCCCGCCCCCGCAGAGCCTGTGCCAGAGTCGGAACCCGTTGACTTTACCGTTCTTACCACAAGAACCACTCGAATGGATGTTGCCGACGCACCACCGATGACGGGGCTTCCTCCGGTCGAAGGCGCGATTGATTTCACCATACGGCTTGTTGAAGATCCAAAACTCCCAGATCCTCCTCCGCGACTTCCTGCGCTTCCTCCAGACGATCCCGAGGTCGTCGCTGCGCTTGACGAGCTGGCCAGGCATTACAAGCGAACCGAAATGCTTTTTGTTTCGGCGACTGTTTACGACAAGACCGCCACTCTTCTGAGGATTCACCCCAGCGGCGATGCCAAGCATCAGATTACCGCGTGGTCTAATCTCGATTTCACCTGCTTCAGTGGCTTTTCAACGTTCCGGGTCACCGGGCAGGATGGGGAATTCACCGACTACGGCATGCTCATGGGTCTGGGTATCATTGATACCGGTCGCATGCGGGAAGCCATGGAACTCCATGGGTTGGAATACGACGGGCCAACCATCCCCGAACTCCCGGATCTTGTCGATGCAGGTCCGGCCTTCGTCGTTGTCGGAGGGAATGCCGAAGGCATGGGGATGGATACTCTCAAGAATCTTCACGACTTATACCGTAATGAGGGCGACCGAATGCAGGAGGCCCAAGTCGAACGTACGCGAATTAGAAAAGAGCGGATAGATTTCTTTTTAGCGAATCCTCCCCGGCCAGACGACGTGACGATTAGTTTCTGGCGTCGAGACAAGCCTCAAGCGGACAAGGATGAGGGGCGATGAACGCATCAATCGCAAAAATCGTGTCCGGCTCGCTGTTGTTGTTCGGGCTTGCGGAAGCCTCTGAGCCTCCGCCCCAGCCGCAACTCGTGCTGACGAAGGGAGTTGGAACCACTTGGAACACAGATTGGGATGGCGTAGCCGGTCGAACCTACTTCCTCCAATGCAGCATCGACCTTGTGACATGGTTGTATGCCCCAGTCGTGGACTTTGGCAGCAATCCATCTCAATACGGCGTAGACACGAATGGTGCCGAGAAGACCTTTCTGAGGCTGGCATACGTTGATGATGAAAGTGTTTTCGATCTGGCAAGTGCCGAATTCAGTGATTTCGACGGTGATCTTGTCTCAAATCTTGGAGAAGGATTGGCTCTTGGCACAGATCCTCTTTCCGGGGACTCAAACCTAAATGAAATTTCGGATTGGGATGAAGACTCCGATGGTGATGGAATACCCGATGGATGGGAGGCGAATGCTATTGCCGAACTTCACGGATCCTATGGGATCACACAACTCACGGACATCTCTCTGTCAAATATTGAGCAAGTTGCGGACCTCTCCCACCAACAACTTCCTCCGAATACTTTGCCGCATCAAGTTTCTATTGAAGTTACCGTCCCGTCCACACTCCCAAATACCGTGCGCCCGGAGAGCGTATGGCCCGTCTTGCCTAGCGACCTTGTTTTTCGAAATACATTCGTTGCGCCATCAGTTCTCGCGACGTCATTTCCGGATTGGCATTTCTCCGGAGGACATGCATTGGTCCTAATAAAAAACAATCTTCAGGAAATCCAAATTTCAGCAAGCTGTCCGAGTAGTGATCCGGTAACGCTGAAAGTCGTTCGAGATCCAGCAGATGTTTCCGCAGTTGGATCTGGCCCGCTTTCATTGCTCCCTGTAGGAGCTCAAAACACTGCCGAGGTTACGACAGACGATAGAGGCTCCTTCTACATAGTGGGCTGGGTGGATAGTGATACCAATGGAGAAATCAGCAACGGTGAATCTGCGTTTGTTTGCCCCTTGATTGTGGTCGATATCGACATCAACGCTGTCGAGCATCACGAGGGCGACCCGATTTTTGGCGAGATAGCAGCTTCCGGATTTGAACCTGCCTATCAATACGTGCGTTTTGGGCAGAACGAACAGGACGTGGATCCCGGTGCCACAACTGCTGATCTATATGAGGTTGCAGGTATTGGTTTGGATGCATTTGCAACTTTTGTGGGCGGCAAAGATGGAATGCGTGGAACCGATAGGGTAATGGGCGGGTGGTCAAATAACATTGTCGTGAATCAAGAGACGGGCACTTACAAAAAAAACAATGAGGATGACCAGTTTGTAAATATTGGATTTGCCTCGAATGTTGCGAGTGCCAGCGGATGGGATGCCGTCGCTGATGTTCCTATGTTCAATCCGGCCGATCCTTCTCCGCTTCTCTACGAAGAACCAATTCTCGACAGATTTGATCTTAATGCCGCGATCAACGGAATGAATTCTGTGTGCTTGGTCACAGGGAGTTTTCAGACAACCGGCACAGCACCTCTTGGCAGGAAAGTCCGGATTATGGCTTGGGATAGCCCAACCAGCGCATGGCCAGATGGACATCCAAATCATGCTGGGTTTGACCTGAAAGGCTATGACTCGGCCACTGCCTTTTCGGCATTCCTCACGTTCTGGTCCAGCCCTGAGTCTTTTGCCGACATCGACGGTCAATCAGTTTCGGCCAGAGGGGGTGCAGGAGAACGAACCTATCAAACAGCGTATCGCGTCGATTGGCAGACCATTGGTGTGTATGCGGTCCTTAATTCAAACGCTTCAATCACTGGGGCGATTCAAGCTCCTACCGAAGAAGAGTTCTCTCCTGTGAAATCCCCTCCGGGGGTCGATCATGAAACGCGTCCTCCGCTTAGCGGAACAACTATCCACTACGATGCTCACTAGACTAACTATTCTATTTGCCTCAGCCTTCTTGGTTGCCGAAGCAGCCTTGCCTCGCGTGTTTTCGGTTGAGAGCGCGAAGGGGGTATACTCCGTTAGCGTCGAGAGCTTTGCTGCTTCAGACCCAATCAAAGCAACAGGCGGAAACCGAATCCGTGAATTCACTTTAGTTGTGAAGGTTGAGGAGTGCCTAACGGGAAGCGTGGACGTTGGCGATCTTATTAGGATTCATGGAAGCCAGACAGCTCGTAAAAATGAAATTTCACGATCAATACCTCCAGCCGAAGGCTCTTCATCATGGGGCTTAAGAGGTCATGGGAAGCTCGATTTTTTCACGTATGAGAAAGGGGAAAAGTATCTTGTAACATCATTGAAGAGTCGGGGCGTAGGAGGGATCCAAAACCCGGACGGAGCCATTTATTTGCTCGATGAAGCTCTGCTCTCAGACGTTAAGATCATCCTTGGGGATGACGATTCTGTTTTGAGATCGACAAACACGCCTGGAACCTCGCTACGAGTTGAAGCAGCTCTGGCGCTCTTGCTAAAGGCCGATGCTTCTGGGCTACAGTCCGCGGAAGCTGCTTTCCGTACAGCAGTTGAATCATGTGAGGCAAAATATCTCCTCGATGCAGCGGAAGTTGTAAGCATTGAGGCGATGCTTAGCCGCGACCGTTCAGATTTAGCAAATCTTCCAGAAAGTGAAGCTCGCGTCAGCAACGCTTTGACAACAACTGTTGCAGAATGTGCGGCGAAGCTATCGACCGAACAATTGCGCGGTAATCGTATGAAACGCGTTTTGGGTAGACACCGGTCTCAGGGCGAAATCGACAAGGAGAGAGTCATGGAGCGGCTGCAGGATGCTGCCGCCGACCGGAAGGAGCTTGTCGGCACTTGGGCATTAGACTGAGGGATTGTCAGAGTGGCGATTCTTGGATCAGTCAATTGGAGGGCTGCGTCACGGAGCTTGGCGCACAATCTGTCGCACACGACTATCGCTGAGGCCGACTTGGTCGGCAATTTTGGTGCTGGAGGCTACGAGGCCGGTATCCAGCGCCAGCTTCCAGTTCTCGGCCAAATACCGCATGGGCTTGTCCGGCGGGCAGCGGTGCAGCAACTCCATGGATGGAGGATTGTCCCGCCAGTGACTACGGACCGGATGAACCAGCTCGGCTCCGTCCTTCCAAGCATCCCGCCTCACGCCTGCAATGCAGGTGATCGGCGCAAAAGTTCGTAATACGCTCCCATGCGGTCCGCCATCACCCGACTCCAGCTTGCTGGGGTCGGGTGATGGCGTTCTGGGCCGGGCGGAGAGCACTGGTGAGTGAAGCGAATCGGGTTTGAAAACGAGAAGCCGATCGTATCGGCGTCGTCGCTTTGCGAGCACAGCGAGCCTGACAGGCTTGGACTGAGCGAAGCGAAGTCAACCCCGCCCGGTCCGCCACGCCTGCAACCCTGTTCTCAGGGATCGGAACGACGCGTTTCCCAAGGACCGAAGAAGCAGTTGAAGAGCTTCACCGAATGCGGGCCTGAAAACACCAACGCTCATGGATCGCAACCAGATGGGTCGGCGGGGCGCGCAGGAAACCAACACGATGAGGCGACCGGAGCACCCCGGAGATGGACCCTACCCAAGTCACGAATCACCCCCTCCAGCGCTGCATGTCACGGGAACACGCGACACCCCCGCGGGGAACCCGACAATTTTCGAAGAAACTCAGATTCGGGCTGAAAATTTCGCCATCATGCACGTAGAAGGGCGCATGTTCATCACTGGTCGCTCCGTCCTCTTCCTGCTGCTTGCAGCTGCTCCCGTGTGGAGCCAGCAGGGCAATCGAAAAGGGCACGAAAACATGAAGTCCATCGTGCCTGCTGACGAAGTCCCAGCGGCCCCGGTCCTGCCTGTCGACCAGGCGCTGAAGACCTTTGAACTTGCTCCCGGTTTCATCATCGAACCCGTCGCGGCAGAGCCCTTGGTGGATCGACCGGTCTGCATCGACTTTGATCCCGCGGGACGCATGTGGGTATGCGAAATGAACGGTTACATGCCCGACATCGATGGCAAGGGAGAGGATATCCCCCAGGGGCGCATCGTGGTTCTCGAAGACACCGACCATGACGGATCGGTCGACAAGCGCACCGTGTTTCTCGACAAGATCCTGCTTCCTCGCGCGCTGGCCGTTTTCCCTGACGGCGTCCTCTTCATTGACCAGAACCAACTTTGCTGGATTAAGCGGGACGGATTGCAAGCTTCGGGAGACCCTGTGGTTCTCGATCCGAAGTTCGCTGCCGGCGGAAATGCCGAGCACAAGCCCAATGGACTCCTCCCCAACCTCGACAACTGGCTTTACCTCGCGAAATCCGACAAAAGGATCCGTCGGGTTGCAGGTGAGTGGTTGATCGAGAAGACATCGTTCCGTGGCCAGTGGGGCATCGCCCGCGATGACCATGGCC
Organism: Haloferula rosea; assembly: GCF_016595525.1. Classification (GTDB taxonomy): domain Bacteria; phylum Verrucomicrobiota; class Verrucomicrobiia; order Verrucomicrobiales; family Akkermansiaceae; genus Haloferula; species Haloferula rosea. The sequence goes on along the minus strand of NZ_JAENII010000002.1, from coordinate 428,114 downwards.
GCCTCTACCACAACAGCAACTCCACCCTGCTGAACGCCGATCGGACGGCCCCCGATCTGCTGGACGGAAACCCGGCGGCAAAAATGCGCGTCCGAAGCACGACCCAACTCGGCAACAACCGCGTCTGGCCGATTCGCGTCACGCCCGGAGTCAATCGAGGATACATCGCCAAATCCAATGGCTACGACAGCCAGACCCTGGACCCCGAGACCTACAAGCTAATCAACGCGACCGCCGCGGCAGGCATGGCTATCTATCGAGGCACGAATTTCCCCAAAACATGGCTCGGCCGGGGAATCGTGACCGAGTCCACAGTCCAACTCGTCAAGGCGATCGCCATCGATGAATCGAACGGAAAGATGACCGGTTCCCACCCACTGGGTGAAAAGGAATTCATTGCATCCACCGACGAACGGTTCCGCCCGGTCAATGCCTACAATGCCCCCGACGGCTCCCTGTATGTCATCGATTTCTACCACGGCATCATCCAGCACAAGACCTACATGACGAGCTACCTCCGCGAGCAAACTCTGTCACGGGGCCTCGACAAGCCCGGTCACGGACTCGGCCGCATCTATCGAATCCGCCATTCAGCTGGACAACTCGAACAACCCATCGACATGGCCAGCCTTCAAGGTCGCCAACTGGTCGCAATGCTGGCCCATGCGAATGCCTGGCACCGGGAGACCGCGCAGCGCGTGATGACCGCCCGCAAGGATCCATCATGGGTTCCCGATCTCGCCTTGCTGACCAAGAACCAGGACGCGCGAACCGCCATGCACGCCATCTGGACTCTGGAAGGCATGGGTATGCTCACTTCGGATCATCTGAAGTCGGCCTTGGTAAGCAAGGATCCGAACTTGAGAAATTCGGCCCTGTGGGCAGTCACCCGACTTTCAAGTCCTCAACGACAACTCCTCGCCCCGGGACTCTCGAAGCTTGAGGTCTCCACTGAGTCCATTCCCTACCTGGCGAAGGCACTCGCAACCTGCAACCACGAGACCTCGGACAAGGCACTCGCCACGATCATGGAAAAACACCAGAAGATCCCATTCGTTCGGGAAGCTGCCGTCGCCGGCCTGCGTGGACGGGAGCAGGAATTTCTCGCAAGCCACCTCGAAGACTCGAAAGACAAGACCCTGATCGCCTGGCTCGAGAATGCTTCGAAGGCTCCCGCCAAGGCGAAGATCAATGGGGGTCTGACAGGTGCCGACGCGATCGCCTTCAAGCGGGGCAAGGCGCTCTACCACGGTGAAGCGGCATGCGTTGCCTGCCACGGGGCCGATGGCGGGGGGCTTCCGGATCTCGGACCACCGCTCGACGGCTCGGAGTGGGTGACCGGCAAGGTCGAGGTGCTCGCAAAGATTCTTCTCCACGGCATGACCGGCCCGGTCGAGGTGGCCGGGGAAACATACGCCCCTCCTGCCGCCATGCCCGGCATGTCATTCAATCCCGCCATGACGGATCAGCGGCTTGCGGATCTCGCAAGCTACATCCGCCACGAATGGTCCAATACGGCAGGCATGGTAGCACCGGAGGCAATCACCCGCTGGCGTGCCGCCACCACCGATCGATCAGGTCGCCCCTACGTCGCAGCTGAACTGAAGCAATAGAAGAGCGAAGAGGCTTGGCGTGAGCGCTGACGCCTTGGAGTTCACATGCCGGCGTCCCGGACCAGCGTCGTCAGTTGCTTCTGAAAATCCTCGATGTCCTCTTTCGCCGGACGATAGCCCGGGGTATCCGGATCAAGCCCGGGGCGACCATATTCGTCCAGCATCCAAACGGCCTTCTCTCCATCACTGAAAGTCACTTTGCCACTCACGAGAGCACCCGGCATGGCGACCTGATCCATCGTCACCGACACACCACCGGCGGCCAACGGGGGCTCTACTTCCACCTCGGCTTCCTTCACCTCGCCGGGACCCGACTGCGCCTCCGCCTTCGCAGCTTCCTCCTTGGCTGCCTCTGCCTTCTCATCGACGATCTCGATCTTGAGATCAAGGACGAGGAATCGGGCATCCATGTAGGTGATCCCGATATCCATCTCCTCCTTCATCCGCTTCTGCAGATCCGCGATCGAAGCGCCTTCGGCGGCCCATTGGCGGAGTGAGTCCTTCTGATCATCGGAGAGTTGGCTGGCACTGAACATCGGGCCGATTCAGACGCCCCCAGCCCACAATCCAAGTCCAAATGCCCCACTCGCCGAATTTCACGATTCGACACCCTGCCGACGTGCCTCCACCGCGAGCCGAAAAGCCTGCCGGTCCCCATGCCGGCGAACGGAAAACTTCACACATCGCCGCTGGCCGGGTTCGGGACACCATGTGGCCTGCCAGAAGTAGTACATCGATCCGTTCGACGCCGCCACTGCGACCTTCGAGACTCCCACCACCCCCGAGGAATTCCTCGCCGACTTCTCGCAGATGCGAGCGCCAGCCGCTTCGTCTTCGAGACGTTCCATCAAGGCATCCCGCCACGAACGCGCCTTCAAATAGGCCTGCTTCGGCCCACCCCACTGCCGGTCGGCAAAGTACTTTCCATACTTCTTGCCCCGCCGCTGCATCCGGACCTGCCAACCGTGAGTGCTGGCTCCGGGCAGGTCGATTCGGGCGATCGCATAGGTGTCAGGCGGGCTCCACATGGGATTGCCCGCACTTTCGGCCGCAGCCCACCCCTTGTCAACGTCATGCGCCCGGAGCCCGGATCAGGCTCCCACTTCAGGATCAAAATCCTTCGGTGCGCGAGCGACCCGGTCCACCGTGAGCTTGGTGACGATGTTCCCCCGACTCCCCCGCCCCTTGATACCGACTTCCGCGAAGTGGAACGGGCGGCTGACATTTCGCAACCTCAGTGCCGGTTTTAGGTGGACGATGAGCATCTGCGCCTCGCTCTCCGCCTCAGTCCGGTGAACCGCAAAGTAGAATACCCGCGAACCCTTCTTGCCCGGGGTCAGGTCGTACTCCTTGTCACGCGTGACGCCACCGACACGGAAGCGCTTCGCCAGCACCGGACCGTCACGTCCATCCCGATAGAGCATGGAATAGATCAGATCCTCATCCTTGCGGAAAACGGCGACCCGCATCGGACGCTGACCGACAAACACCTTGGGTGCCACCTTGGTGACCTTCATCTTGCCATCCGCCGTGAAGGCGATGATGTCGTCGATCGTCGAACACTTCTCGATTGGCTTCTCCTTCTTCAGGCCGTATCCGGCAAAGCCGTTCTTCTCATCGAGATACAGGGTCTCCGTCGCCGCCACCACCTGGGTGCGCACCACCCGGTCGAAGGTCGAAATTTCGGTCTTCCGCTCCCGACCCTTGCCGAAGTTCTTCTTCAGGTTCTCGAACCAGCGGATCGTGAACCGGGTCAGGTTACGGATGTTCTTCTCCGTCTCGGCGATTGCATCCTCGAGCCCATTGATCAGCTCGTCGGCCTTGAAGGAATCATACTTCGAAATCCGCTTGATCTTGATCTCGGTCAACCGGATCAAATCGTCCTCCGTCACCTCGCGATGAAGCAACTTCTTGAACGGCTCCAGACCGTCATCGATCGCCTTCAACACCGCTTCCCACGTTTCGCACTCCTCGATGTCGCGATAAATCCGATTCTCGATGAAGATCTTCTCCAGTGAGCTGAAATGCCACTTCTCCTGAAGTTCGCGAAGCTTGATCTCCAGTTCGACGCCGAGCAGCTCCCGTGTCTGATTGGCACTGGCCTTGAGGATCTCCGTGACCCCCAGGAACTTCGGCTTGCCGTCGGTGATCACACACCCATTCGGCGAAAGGCTCATCTCGCAGTCCGTGAAGGCGTAGAGCGCATCACGACTCGTATCCGCGTCCACTCCGGCAGGCAGATACACGAGGATGTCGGCATGCTCCGCCGTGTTGTCCTCGATCTTCGAAACCTTCATCTTTCCCTTCTCACCGGCATTGACGATGGAGTCCATCAAGTTGCCGGTCGTCGTGCCGAAGGGAATCTCGCTGATGCGAAGCAGGTTCTTTTTCTCGATCGAGATGCGGGCCCGCACCCGGACTTTGCCGCCACGCAGACCGTCCCGATAATCGCTCGCATCCATGATGCCGCCGGTCGGGAAATCGGGAAGCAACTCGAACGGCTGCTTTCGCAGGACCGCAATGCAACCGTCGATGATCTCAATGAAGTTGTGCGGCAGCATCTTGCACGCAAGGCCGACCGCGATGCCCTCGACCCCCTGCGCGAGGAGCACAGGAAATTTTGATGGGAGCGTGATCGGTTCCTTGTTCCGACCGTCATAGCTTGGCGTCCACTCGGTGGTCTTCGGATTGAAGAGCACCTCAAGCGCGAACTTGGTCAGACGCGCCTCGATGTAGCGCGGAGCGGCCGCCCCATCCCCGGTCAGGGTGTTGCCCCAGTTACCCTGGGTGTCGATAAGAAGATCCTTCTGCCCGAGATTGACCGTCGCATCTCCGATCGCCGCGTCACCATGGGGGTGATACTTCATCGTGTTGCCGATCAGATTCGCCACCTTATTGTAGCGCCCGTCATCCAATTCCTTCATCGAGTGAAGAATCCGGCGCTGGACGGGTTTTAATCCATCACCGAGGTGCGGGACCGCACGCTCGAGAATCACGTATGAGGCGTAATCGAGAAAGTAGTCCGAATACATCTCCCCGAGGGAGACGTGCTGGTCGGGGTCAGGGGTCATTGTCGGGCAAATGCTTCAGGTTTCTTAAGCATTGGGCAAGCCTCAAGCGCTCAAGGTTCGCTTCTGGGTTGGATGGCTGCCCCGATCCTGCTCGGATGAGTCGCATCCGGCCAGCGCAAGTGACCGGCATTTCCTCCATGGCACGTCTCCTCCACCTGATCCTTCTCATCGGCTGCCTCGCCTCGGTCACTCCCGCGGCCGGGGATGACACCAAGTGGCCGGAACCCGACGCCGACAGCCGCCCATGGCTGCGTTGGTGGTGGCCATCGGACTTGAGCTGTCCGGAGGAGCCCGACGATGAGCTCAAGGAAATCGCCGCCCACGGATTCGGCGGAGTCGAAGTCCTGCCGCTCGGAGCGGAAGGCGACACGCTTTGGCCCGGCCCCGGCTGGGCACCTCGAGCCTCCGCCACAGCCTCACTCGCCGAAGAGCTCGGACTTGGGTTCGACCTCGCCACCTTCGCCGGTCGTCGCCCCCTCGCCTTCGGTGCCGAGGACGCCGGACGCCAATGGTTCCCGTATGCCGCCACCGCACGCGGGGGCCCGCTGCGCCTCGAGCTCCCGGAGGGCATCGCCCATTGCCTCGCCGCATGGCCGCCCCAAGGGCAGCCCATCGACCTGCTCGAAGCGATCGACCCGGAGACCAAAGAACTCGTCTGGGATGCCCCAGCCGGCAGCTGGCGAATCTACGGACTTTTCGATGAACCCGCCTCCCCTGCACTGGACCCATTTTCTCCAGTGGCCATCAAGGACGCGCTCGCTTCATTCGATCTCTCTCTCGCCGACTACGAAGGCCCGTTTCCACGGAGTCGACCGCTGGAGCGAACCGGAGCGGAATACTCTGACTGGACCCATCAATTCTTCGAACGTTTCCTCGCCCTCAGGGGATACGACCTCAGGGAGCAACTCCCGGCCCTCCTCGGCGACGGACCGGGCGGCGTCATTCAGCGGGTTCGCTGCGACTACCGGGAAACCTTGTCGGACCTCTACCGAGTGAGCTTGGAAACATGGCAGGACCACACCCGCAATCAGGGTTCACTGACACGCACCCTCCTCCATGCGCAGCCCGGTCATCCCCTCGAGCTCCACGGCGTTGCCGACTTTCCAGGTGTGGCTGGGATCCCCGTCCTCGATCCCGAGCTCCACCTCGCGGCATCCGCCGCCCACCTGACGATGAAGCCACTCGTCGTCGCCACCTACACTCCGGATCCATCGAGCACCACGACGCCGGCGGACATCAAACGACACCTCGACGACCTTTGGCTTCAAGGAGCCAACCACATCATGCTCGACGGCCGTTCATCCCTACTCGATCCGTCACAAGGCGAGCTGCTTCTCGACGACCCGGGCGGTCTCTGGGGAAACCTCCAACCGCTGAGCGACTACATCACACGCTGCCAAAGCATCCTCCAACTTGGGGCGCCCGATCCCGATCTCCTTCTCTACTATCCAGCTCACGACTTCTGGTCAGAACGCGGTGGCATCCCTTCGGAACCTGCCGCCCGTCGAGAGTGGCTCCGACCCACCGGATACCAGCGGGCCTTCGAAGGCCTGAGCGAACGAGGTGTCACCTTCGACACCACGAGCGACCGACTGCTCGAGCAAGCCGAAGTCATCGGAGACGGCCTCATCCTCATCGCCGGGCTGACTTACAAAGGATTGATCCTTCCTGAAGTACGACGCCTCCCCGAGCAAACCGCAGTCAAACTCCTCGAACTCGCCCGACGCGGCGCGCGGATCAGTGCCCTTGGCGAGCTCCCCCAGGATGTCCCCGGCTTTCCCAACCCGGACATCCGCCGCGGTACACTCATCCAAGCCTTCCAGCAACTTCCAGACGCGAGCACGCTGGAATCCGATGACCTCGATGAACTGATCGACCACCTGAGGATCCAGCCCGAGCCGATGGCCAAGCTCGGACTTAGACACATCCGCCGAAGCCACCCGGAAGGCAGCCACTATTTCATCGTGAATACGGGGACCACGACCGTCGACTCCCCGGTCCGCCTGTCGCGCCCCGCCGAATCCGTCGTCAAACTCGACCCGCGCGACCACCAGACGTCCGGCATCGCCCCTCGGGGAGCCTCCGACGACGGAGCGCTCATCCACTTGCACCTCGAGCCCGGCGAATCAATCGTCCTCCGCACTTTCCGTGAGCGGACCGCCACCGGTCCGGAATGGGCGGGCCCGGGCCCAGCGACCCACGAGCGCCTCATGGGTGGCACCTGGCGCATCCAGTTAAACGACCTGCCACCCATCGAAAGCCCCATTTTGGGATCATGGCGCACCCTTTCCTCCGCTCCGTCGGGGAGCCACTCACAGACTGCCACTTACACGATCGAGTTCGAAGCGACTGAGCCTGGCGTCGGCGTCATCGACCTCGGAACGGTGGCCCACACCGCCCGCGTTCGAGTCAATGGACAGCAGCTCGGAACCAGCTTCGCCCCGCCCCATCGACTGAACGCCGCCTCCCTGATCAAGAAGGGCCGAAACCAACTTGAGATTGAAGTCACCAGTCTCGCCGACCACGACCTCCCGGCTGGTCTTCTCGGCCCCGTCCGACTGATCACACCAAGCTCCACACGGGATTCCCCGTAGCCCTGCGAGGCAATTCCAGGTAGCCAACGGAGAGGAAGTGGGTAAGTTGCGCCATGCCGCGCCTCCTGCTGCTCCTCACCCTCAGCATCTGCTATACCTCCGCCACTCCGCTGAAAATCGTCACCATCGGTGACAGCCTCACCGATGGCTACAGCGAAGTCGCGCGCTTGGCCGAAGTGCCACTGCTCGGAGCGGTCGTCGGCGATCGCGTTTATCCGGAGCCGGATTCACCCAATCCCGATGGAAACGTCCGCGCCTTCAACTGGCCCGAACTCCTCGCCATTTTCCGACCCAATGAAGCGGACTTCGGGCCCACCGGCGAATGGGGCGACATCGATGACACTTTTTTCTTTCCCCTGCCGAGCGGCGACCTGCGCTTCCGTGGATTCCAGAAAAATTTCGCCGTCGTCGGCACCACCACCCTGAACTGGACGAGCCTGCTGACCTCCAACCCCGTCGACGATGGATCCTTCCCGCTCAACCTCTTCTATGATGCCACGAAGAGCAGCCTCCTCACCCAACTCGCCACAGCGGATGTCGTTGTCATCATGCTCGGAGGCAACGACCTGAAGAACGCCTACTCCGACATCTTCAATGCCGCGGATCCCAGCCCATTCCTCGATCCGGTGAGGACCCGGCTTGAAACGATCCACGCGGCCGTGCGCGCCGAGAATGCCAGTGTGCCGATCGTCGTCGCTACGGTTCCTGACGTAGGAGCTACACCAAACATCTATCAGATCTACAACACCCCCGCACTTCAAGCCACGACGCGGGCGCACATCGCCGCGATGAATCAGGCGATCATCACCACTTTTGAAGCCAAGCCGAACACCTCGGTGGCACGCGTGGATCGACTCACCGACCTTGCATTCGACCTCGACCCCTTCCACCTGAATGGCACGGAATTCACCATCGAGGGCGACCCCTACAACCCACCCGACCACCTCTTCTGCAAGGACAACTTCCACCCGGGCACTGCCGCGCAGGCACTGATCGCCAACGAAATCATGCTCGCCATCAACACCCGGATTCCCGGCGCCATGACTCCATTCAGCCATCGTGAGATCCTCGGCTCGGTTCTTGCCTTGGATCCCGATCAACCGTTTATCGACTGGGCCGCGGCGTACAGTCTGGCACCGGACTCCTTCGATTTGGATTCCGATGGCGATGGCCTGCCCAACGGAGTGGAAATGCTCTTCGGTACATCTCCGGTCACCTCCACGAACTCCCCGACCGGAAGGTGGGAGCCCGGTGGTGGACTGACTTGGAATATCAACGAGGATGCCTCGCGTTATATCCAGTGGAGCGCGGAAGAATCCCCCGACCTCGATTCATGGACCGATGTCCCCATGAGTCGACTCATCCTGACAGGCGGCACGGCGACAGCCACACCGCCCGCCCTTGAGCGAAGCTTCTTCAGGATCCAGGCCAACCCCGCTCCTTGATCAGTCTTCTTGAAGGCAGCGGATCTTGTCGCGACGCGATAGACGGCGCCCCCATAGGCGTGACTTTCCGCGCAGGGCCAGCAGTCGACCGTGATTCATTCGCGAGATCTGACTGATCAACTTCGCATGACTCGGGCGTCTCGCCTTGAAGGAAGTGCGCTTGCGCTTCTTGCGTTTCCGCTTCTTCGGCTTCTTGGCCCCTTCCGCCGGCGGCTGCGGACTTCCACCCTGCTTGCTTCGCTTCGGCAGCACCATGCTATCATCAGCGAACAGCAGCACGTGGCCTTGGGTAAGCAGCCAGAACAGGTCGACCAACCACTCCTTCGGAGGTTCTTCCGTTCCTTCGGGAAGCAACGCTGTCCATAGTTCTCCAAGCTTCGGACGCTCCTTGTCATCCAGCCACTTTACGATGGCGGCAGGCCGCTCGGACAGGGAATCAACATCCTGCAATGGATGCGGACGCGCTGGACCACAGTACAGTTTCCCCTTCGTCTTGAAGATTGCGAGGTGATCGGACTCCAGCATCCGGCAGATCGTCGGAATCAACATCGCCGGATGTCGACGCGTGTGCGACCCCGCGATGCTGGCAGCCGCCAACACTCCTTCGGACATCGCACGAGCATCGGTGTCGCCGGGCAACTCGGTCTTGCGAGTCTCCTCATAGGCATCACTGAAGGCCCGGGAGAGAAAGTCATGTTCGATCTCGGAGCGCTCGAAGGTCCAGTCGTCGTCGGAACCACCCACCGGACGCCAGCGCACCCGCTTCTTCATCGATTCCATCCATGCATTGACCGCTTCCTCACCCCGCTCGGTCCTCACCTTCGAGGCATAACGCTCGAAAGGCATGTTCGAAAACCTCTCACGGTGGAGACGGCGAAGGTTGGATTGATAACTGTGGAAATTGGGAGGCCCGAGCCACTCCCCCGAAATGCCGCATTTCGCCACCACTTGGAAATTCCCCTTCGGCGGATCAGCTTCGACCTCATCGGTTTCGTACAGCTTCCCGAACGCCTCGGACTGCATGAAGTGAGCAACCGCCTCCTCCTTGGTCACGAACAGGCAGTCGTCCTTCCTACCCCGATAAAGAGGCGGCTTGGAGTCCTCGACCACGAAGTGCAGCCGGCAGCTCCCGCGCGAACTCAAAAACAACTGCGCCACGTCAAACAAGGAATACACCCGCGCCCGGTGATGGATCTCCTTCACCAGCAAATGAATCGCTTCGACCGATGGCGAGATCGTTGCCTTCAGACCCGGAGCCGGCTGAGGGAGCTCCCTTCGACGATCACCATCCCGCTGAAATTTTCCTCCGTCGCGACGACCTCGACCGCCTCCACCTTGTCCTCCGCGTCCTCGGCCACCACCATCCGAGCGGCGCGCTCCTCCTCCGCCACCTCCGTAGCCACCGCCGCCGCGGCGTTCACCGCGCCCACCGCCCGGGCCACCCCCACCACCCTGTCGGCGTCCACGACGTTCACCGCCGTCGCCCTTGTGGTCCTTGTACTTTTTCTCCGGCGCGTCGCTCCGGGCCCAAGCCGGGCCAAGATCAAACGCTGACAGCAGGTCATCCTGCTTTTTCGATGGGTCGCTCACGGGGAAAACCCTAGCGGTCCGGATCGGAATGACAAACACCAGCTTGCATCATTCTCCACAAAATTTCGGCACCTTCCCGGAGGCTTCAGGAGGCGCTCAACAGCTCCAGCGTCCTCGAAACCGCTCCATCATGCTTCGCGAGCACCAGCTTCGCCGAGTCCGTTGACGCTTCCTCTCCATCGCCCATTCCGGCGAGGACCTCCTCCAACTCCGATTCGCCCGCCACACGACGCGCGCCCCCCACTTCGACCAACTCGGACGCCAAGGGCTCGAAGTTCTCCATGTGGGGTCCAAAAACGAGATGCTTCCCCGCCTGTATCGCCTCCGCGGGGTTCTGCCCACCCTCGCCGAGAAAACTCTTCCCAATCACCACGACGTCGGCGTGCGCCGTCCAATCGCAAAGCTCCCCGGTCGAGTCGACCACCAGACAGCAGGTCTCCGGATCAGAAGGAGGCTGGAAGGCCGATCGCAGCACCACAAAAAAACCTTCTTCTTCAAGGGAAACTTTCACCTCGGCCCGACGCTCAGCATGCCGTGGCACACATAGAAAGAAGCCACCTGCCCGACGCACGGCCCGCCCGATGAGCGCTTCTTCACCCACATGGGTGCTCGCCGCCAGAACCACCGGACGATCGATCGCACACGGCTTCAGCATCGAGTCAAACTCCGCACGCCGGGTCGGAAGCGATCCACTCCCCGGATCAAACTTCAAACTTCCAGTCACCTTGATCCGATCAGCTTCGACACCCAAGGTCTCCCAAATTCCAACGCTCGCCTCCTCCTGCACCGCCACGGCGTCCAGTTTTGAAAACACCGGACGGATCAAGTGGGCAAATTTCTCATACCGCCGCCTCGAACGAGGTGACATCCGCGCATTCACCAGGCGGACAGGGATCGCGCGCCTTTCACACTCAATTAGCAGATTCGGCCACATCTCCCCTTCCACCAGTACGATCTGCGACGGCTCGAAGCGGTTCAGATACGTACGGACCATGAATCCAAAATCCACTGGCTGATACACCACCCGAACTCCGGGGCCCGGCTTCTCCATCGCCACCGCTTTTCCCGTGGCCGTGCCCACCGCCAAGACAAAATCCTGATCCGGACAACGCTCACGCCAGACCCGAATCAACTTCAAGGCCAACAAGGTTTCACCCACGCTGACCGCATGAACGTGCACGGCACCCGCCGGCTCGAACTCCAACTCCTCGGCATAGCGACCCGCCCGCTCCAACAAGCCGGATCCGAATCCTCCCCGACGTGCCATTTTTCCCAACCACGACGGCAGCGCCACCAACACATAAAGCGGAAGGAGAAGCCGGTAGAGCAACAGGACGGACGGCATGGCAGAGACTAGGAATCGCTGCGCCGAGCGTAAAGAAGGATGGCACTGCTGCCATACTCGCGTCGGTCCACGAGTTCGAAGCCCACCGCCTCACGCGTAACTTCCCGGGCGGACTGCTCCGCGATCAGGAACCCATCGGGCGCGACCCGATCAGCGAAACCTTCCAGCGCGAACATCGCCCCGAGATGGTCGCGGTCGAGAGCCGAGTGACAGTAGGGAGGATCTGCAAAAACGAGATCAAATGAACTCCTCTCACGGCGTAGCCATCCATGCACGTCCGCCCGCACCACCCGTCCTCCCGAGAGCCGGCTCTTCTGCAGATTGGCCCGGATCGCCTGCTCGGAGGCACGACCCTCATCCACAAACACGCACTCCTTGCCCCCCCGACTCAGTGCCTCCAGGCCGAGTGCCCCGGACCCGGCAAACAGATCCAAAACCCGCGCTCCCTCGACCACTTCACCCAAGCGGGAAAACACCGCCTGACGGACGAAGTCCGTGGTCGGTCGCGTTTCCCCTTTCGGCACCCGGATCGCCACCCGTCCTGCCGTTCCAGCAATAATTCTCACACCCCCTCCCATGCCAGCACGACTCGGAAAGGACAAGCCCCGGCAGATCGCCGTTGCGCTCATCTGCTCACCCCCAGTCACCTCCCGGACAACCCGATCTCACTGAGCGGAACCGTCCGACCATCCAGATCGGCCATCCAACCCGTTGGGTTACGCCAGAAGTCGACATCGAGAAACTGGCGATTTCCCGGATCCAGCGAATCCATCCTCTCCACCCCAAGTCGCGCTTTCACCCACTCAGCGGCCGCGCTCGAAACCACCAGACGAATCACTCCCGATCCGGACTCCCGGTTGACCCAGCCATTTCCGAGGAGCGACGCCTGATCACCAAGAAGCCGGAAGTCGGGCACTTGGAAGACCCCGTTCTGGAGCACCATCGCCGCCCCATATCGATCAAACTCCAAGCCCGCACCCTTCATCACCAAACCTTCGCCCCCCGACCGCACCAAGGCCCTCCAACTCATCGGAACCCGCGCAAATCCCGCGCACTGAACGAACGTTTGATTCTGGGCAATTTCGAGCTCTTCAAGCGCTGGAAACCGGAAGCAGCTCGACTCAGTCGACCTATAGCCAACAGTCGCTTCGAATGGGAGTGCTGGATTTATGCTTATTCTCCCATTACCAGTAAGTTGCATGGGTTTTTCCGGCTCTTCAATAACCTTAAGATTCAGGATTCTGGCAGCCAACTGAAGCTCTACTCCAATATCCGTTTCCATCGTTTGTTTTAGCACCTTCAGCGCCGCCAACCTTGCATTCCCACTCCCGGCTTCATCGCTTCCGGCAAAGACCAAATCGAGATCATCCAAAGCCATAAGCTCACCCATTTGGCCGATCGAAAACATGCGGAATCTTCCGTTTACTACCTCCATTTGCAACGGTCGTTTCTTTGTTGAGACGGGCGGCTTGGTCGGCACTGCGGGAGTTCCCCCATCACCTACGACCTCCCCACCGCCATCACGCCCGGACTGCGGACCATCGACGATGGATGGAGGCTCAGGGCTCGGCTCCTGCGGACGCCCTTTCGAAGGATCCACCGCAGCAATTACGGGTGGCGGCTCCTGGCTCGGAAGACCAGCGGCCGCCAACGAGATCAGCATTTCCGCGCTCACGCTCAGTACTGGGTCACGCACCTCGATGCGATCCAACCACAAGTCCCCCCTCAAACAGGACTGGTAGTGTGGACTCGCCCTGATCTCCGCAATGCGAAGGAGGGGCTCGTCGGTATGCTCCCGTACTGCGCTTGGCTGCAGAACCACCAACTCCTGCACCGATGCACCACCCCAGGGGGTCCATCCGAGACCACCGATCTGCACATCGAGCCCAGCACGCCGGCTCAGTTCTTTCGTGACCCGTTCACGCAACCATGGCGTCGCCAAGAGGACTTGGAGGGCGAGAAAAAGCAGCAGCGCCCCACCCGCTGAAAACCGCAGGAGGCGCTTGATGCGTCGCACCCATCGCCGTGGACGACGCTCCTCCACCACGCGACTACCTCCGTGGCTGCTGAAGCTGGAGTTCCTCCGGCTTCAAGATACCTGCGGCTCCCATGGGGAACCGGATCACAAGGCTCTTATCGTAGAGGCGGGTTCCCTCGGAGGAAACTTCCTGCATCCGATAGACCAAAAGTCCGAACTTTCCGTCGCCCGTTTTGCCGATTGCGAAGTTTTCCTTCGTGCTACCGAGACTGGTTTCCTCGCTGAACTTCCATTCGTGGCCGGTCCAGGCGCCGAGAATGCTGTGCTTGTCCGCATCCACATCTTCAAGGCGCTCCAGCGTCCCATTGGGCGACACGAACACGTCCTTGGCCGCATCATACTTCAGGGTCGTGATCGGGTGGGCCCCACCAACCGTCACGATCGACCAGAACCCTTTGCCCGCTTCCTTGAGCTGGAGAACCACGGGTTCCACCGCCTTGAACTCCCGCTTCTCCCACAGGGCAAGATACTCCTTGTACTGCTCCTCGGTCAGGCCGAGCTTGGGATCGTATGGGAGTGGAATTCCCGGAGCCGACTTCTTGGAGTGCTCCTTGAACCACTCCGGGTCCTTCTGAGCCGCCTTTTCGACGATGGCCACATACTTGTCCAACTCCTTGGGTGGCACGACGACGGTGGTCGCCCCCTTCACGAACTGGTTCTGGGGCAGGTAGTTGAGCACCTCCGGAACCTCAGCGGCGTAGGCGACTGACATCATGACGGAGGCGGCGACGATCGAGAGTGACTTCATGGACGGCGGGAGGCTGCGCCGCCTCTGGCCGAAACTCAAGCGGCAATGCACGGCCCACCCCCATCCTTGATCCCGCCCGAACCCTTGACCTTAGTGCTCCACCCTCACCAACCCCTGCTCGATCGCCTCCTCCATCGGCATCGGCTTGGCCTCGCAGACCTTTCTCCACCCGTCAAAATTCCAACGATTGGGAAACCCGGCGCACTGTCCCGGCTTCACCGCGTGGATCCGGCACCCTCCATCTTCGAGCATGATGCATTCATGATTCTCCTTCTCGATCAAAGAAAGCCCCTGCCGGTTGGTTCGCAGTCGCGTAAAGCGCGCGAGGAACCCCTCCTCCGACAACCCCAGGAACTCGGCAATGCGAGGGATTTCGTCCTCCTCCAACCTCACATCACCCGGCCAGCGACAACAAGCCGTGCACCGCTGACAAACGTAGTAGGTATCTGGATCGAGAAAGACCTCTCGATTCCCCGGACTCCCGTGCAGCTCGCTCATCGTTCAACGATTCACCAGCGACTGTGACTGGACCGATCGGTAATAGCGATTCACCTGGGATTGGAAAGCCTTCCACTTCCGCCCCGGCCTACCATTATCCATGAGGAAATGGGGGCAGTTCTTGTGGGGCTTGCTGGTCCCCCTGCGTTCCCAGTGGTAGTGCGGCACCACATTGCTCAGAGGAATCCCCTCCTTGTGCATCAAATAGGCCGTCAAGCGCGCCGTTCGATCGATCGTCTGACTCAGGTCGGCGCCTCGGTTCTCACACATTTCGATGCCGATCGAGTAGCGGTTCCCCGGGCCATCGAAATCCGCGTGCTCGCCCTGCTCGTTGGTGGGCATGTGCTGCACCGCCGCATCTTCATCGACGGTGAAATGCCAGATCAGGTAGCCGATCCGGTTTCCTCCCCGACGCTTCGGTGCCCTCAGGGCACCCCGTTTCAGGGCCAGCGAGTGGCGTTCCGCGTCCGCGGTGTAGTTCTGGGTCGAGTGAATCGTGATGTAGCGGGCCTTCATCGGCCGCACGACCTTCCGTCCATGCGTTCCGCGGGGCACCATGTCCGATTTCACGTTCGCGGAGGACCGCAGCCGGGACAGGCTCGAGGCCGCGCTGACCGTGGTCTGGGAGTTGCCGGCGTTCACCACGGGGATGTCACCTCCCCAAATTCCCACAGGTCGATCGCTGTGTCCTCCAACCGGCTCCATCTGCGTGCATTGCAGCAGACAAATGAGAAGGACCGAAGCGGAGATAAGGAGCGGCCATTTCATGAGCGTAATCATTAGCACAGGTTGAGCGCCGTAGAAATGAGGAAACTACGGATTCATGAAACGCGGAAAAGCATCCCCGCATTCACCCGGACATCAATTCTCTTTGGAGATATCTTGCGATTGCAGTGCCCCGAGTAGGTGTCAGCACGCTTGAAGCTCCACCTCGACTCCTCAAGGCATCGGCTTCGCCTCGAAGCGCATCGTCACAGGCAACTTCGCAACACTATCGGCCGACCCGACCTTCGCTGCGGTAACCACGGTTCCATTCAGACGCAGAGTCATCGTTCCTGGCTTGTCGAGATTCACGACAAGATTGCCTGCGAGCGCACCTTCCGCTCCGACCACATTGCCGACACCCTTGACACTTTCGCCACCGGCGCGAACCACCACCTTGATCAGCGCTTCCCGGCTTCCGTCGGCCTTCTTCTCGACGCTCATCAATTCCATGAGGCCCACCGCAACCGAATCGGGGATGTCCTTGCGAAGGGAGCCGCGAATGAACTGCGGAACGAACTCCCAGGTCTCGCCGATCTCGACCATCCGATTCGGCAACCAGCGACGGTTTTCAATCTCCTCCATCTTCTTCAGCTCGTCGACCTGATCCCCGACAGCGGTTCCGGTTTCGAGCATGAATGCCCAGTTCCCCGCCCCGTTCTTCCGACCGATGGCAACCTTGCCGGCGAGCGGACCGGGGCGCAGGTTCTCCTGGCCATCCAACTTCGAGCCGACCTCGTCACGCACCATGCGATAGCTGACCTTCCCACCGAGGGCATCCTTGTGAAAGGTCCGCTGCCAGGCGCGGCGTCGGACAACGTCGGTGCGCATGGTCTTGGTCGCTCCCCCCACGCTGCTCTCGGTCACGCCGCCCTTCACCACAATCAGCGTCTCCACGGCCAGGCCCACTTCGGGATCCGGCTCCTTGAGCACATAGCTTTCCGCCGCCTGAAGGCTGCCCATCGAGATTGCCAGGGCGGCGAAGGATCCGAGACCGAGTGTTTTGGAGATCATCATGGCATGATCCCACCTGAAGAGCCCTTCCTGATCAAGCTCGGAAAGGAGCATCGTCAGTGAAGTAACCATATGCAAAACCTAAGGATGGATGTTAGTGGTCTTCCCATCCATGACCGCTCCCCATTGCCCAGATCAGCCGGAAGAGAAGCCCGAGCACGCCATCGACCAAGAGGCCATCAATCAGGAACTCGCCTTCGAGCTTGAGCATCCTGAACGATCCATGCTCTCCGGACCGGGTTCACGCTGGCGAGAACTCGGGACGATCTGGCGGGTCGCCGTGGACTTCGTCAAAGCCTTCCGCGCCCTCCATTTCGCGGGACCAGCCGTGACGATCTTCGGGTCCGCACGCACGAAGCCCGGCACCACCTACTACGAGATGGCGCGTGAGATGGGAGCTGAGTGTGCGAAGCTGGGTTTCACCGTGATCACCGGAGGAGGCCCGGGCATCATGGAGGCCGGCAACCGTGGCGCCTACGAGGCCGGAGGCCGTTCGATCGGCATCAACATCGAACTCCCCTTTGAACAGCACGAGAACCCATATGTGGATCGATCGGTCAACATGTACTACTTCTTCACCCGCAAGACCATCCTGGTGAAGTATTCCTACGCCTTCATCGTAATGCCCGGCGGAGCAGGCACGCTCGACGAGATGTTCGAAACGATGACCCTCATCCAGACCCGGAAGATCCGGAACTTCCCCATCATCCTGATGGGCAAGGACTACTGGCAACCGCTGATGGACTTCGTCTACCGGATGGCGGAAGAGGGCACGATCAGCCCGGACGACCCCGAGCTGATCTTCTTCACCGATGACATCCAGGAAGCAGTCGCGCACCTGCAGCGTCATGCCGTGCGCCAGTTCAATCTGAGGAAGAAATTCCTGCCTCAGCCGAAAACGATCCTCGGGGAACGCGGGATTCCGGCCAAGGGCTGAACCCAAACATCCGCCTAATCGGGCAACAACTTGGGTGCGAGCTCGGAAAGTCTCTCAGCCAATGCGGCCCCGGCGGGGGTCGCCGGAATCGGCTGAAGGTCGTCCAGGCGCCAGCGGAAGATCACCTTGTAGCCATCCCACTCCGCTTCCGCTCCAGTATCGCGCATCCAGCGGATGGCCGATACGTTCTCCGGCATCGTGTAGCCGGTGAATCGTCGGATGCCCACCCGGAATGCAGCCAGCCAGACGGTGGCCAACAACAAAGTCCCGATGCCACGTCTCTGATCCCCATCCAACACGGTGCACGAGAACTCAGCCTCTTCCGGGTCATTCTCCGAGCGCCAGAAACTCGCCGCACCGATTCCGGGAAACTCACGGGTTGGATCCAAAACCGCCCACACCGCATGATTCTCCGGGTCCTGCCTGAGGATCCGATCGAGCATCTTCTCCCCCATGACCTCCCCGGTGTGCACCCAGAATCGCTGATATCGGGAGTCCGGCGAGAGACGTCTATAGCCCTCCGCCAAGGCACCACGGTCGCGCTGGGTCAAGGGCCGCACGGTCACCGGCAAGCCGCACGCCAGATCCGTTCGGAATGCGTCAATGCTCATGTCATGAATCTACGGAGTCGCTGCCACTCTGCAACGCTGCACTTGCCACATGGCCCGCATGCGTCACCTTTTGCGAATGATTGTTGAAGTCTGCTTGGATTCCTTGGAGTCGGTCGCCGCTGCTGCCGATGCAGGGGCCGATCGGATCGAACTTTGCTCCGCACTCACGGAAGGCGGCCTGACCCCCACCCTCGGGACACTCATCGAAGCACGCCGGATTTTCCCCGGAGTCATCGTCCACATGATCCGCCCACGCCGCGGCGACTTCCACTACAACACGCTGGAGCTGGAGGCCATGGCCACGGACATCCAGCGCGCGATCGAGCATGGCGCCGACGAGATCATTTTCGGGTGCCTGTTCCTCGACGGCTCCGTCGATCGCCATGCCAATGAAACCCTCATCAAGGCATGCAACGGGCATCCATGCGTTTTTCACCGGGCCTTCGATGTAACCCGCAGCCTCTCCGAGAGCCTGGAAACACTGATCGAGCTCGGCTTCAAGCGGGTCCTCAGTAGCGGTGGCCACCCCAATGCCCTCGAAGGAGCCCCGGCACTCCGAGATCTGGGAAAGCAAGCCAAAGGGCGGATCGAGATCCTTCCCGGTGGGGGCATCACCCCGGAAAACGCCGCGATCGTCGCGCAGCAGGCCGAGGCCGCGCAGCTTCATCTGACCGCACGTCGCACTCATGAAAGCCCCATGATTCATCGCAATCCCGACCTGCCGATGGGAGCCACGGAGGTCCCCGGAGAGTATGAATTCAAGACCGCAAGTGCGGAATGCATCCGCAAGGTCATGGCCATCCCGTCCGACTAACATCGAATCTTCCGCACGCCTTCATCCAGTCTTCATCTTTCCCACCGCACGATATTCATCATGCCCCGCTTGCTACTCGTAGAAGACGAACCCGCCATCGCAGACGCCCTCGTGTATGCGCTGAAGACCGAGCGCTTTGAAGTCAGCCACGCGCTGACGGGTGAAACCGCTCTCGATCAGCATGCGGAGAACCCGTTTGATTTCGTGATTCTCGACATCGGCCTGCCCGATATGACCGGTCTCGAAGTCTGCAAACAGCTTCGGACCCAGTCGAAAGTTCCGATCCTCTTCCTGACCGCACGCGATGGAGAACTCGACCGGATTCTCGGGTTGGAACTGGGTGGCGACGACTACGTGACCAAACCCTTCAGCCCGCGCGAGATCGTCGCACGGGTCCGGGCCATCATGCGCCGCACCGAGAACGATGGAGGCCCATCCCCGGAGTCCTCATCCACCAATGGTCAGCCCGCCGGGCATGGAACGCCACTGACCCACGACGAGTCATCCATGCGCATCCTCTGCGAGGGCACTCCCCTCGACCTGACCGCCCACGAATACAAGCTTCTGCTGGTCTTCATCCGCCAACCAAACCGCGTCTACACCAGGGATCAACTCCTTGATCATGCCTGGGAAGATCCGGGAGCGGTGACCGACCGGACCATCGACGCCCACATCAAAACCATCCGCGCCAAACTGCGGGGCGCGGCGGCGGGAGCTGAGGAATTCATTCAAACGAGACGCGGGCTGGGCTACGCCTACGTGCCTTGATGTCCTTGCCCGTTCAGGTCATCCTCCCCATACCGTGCGCCTCACCCGACTGACCCTACTCATCATCGCGCTGATCATCGGCTCGGGGTTCTACCTGCTGGTTCGCCGACAACTCGATGAAGTCGAGCCTCAGACCTTCCAGGCCACCGAGGAAACGCTCGTCGACACCGCCCACTTGCTCGCTTCCTTCGTCGAGGCGGATCTGGAGAGCGAGGGATTCGACCCGGATCGTTTCGATGCTGCCTTCCAGGGCGCGAAAAGCCGGGTGTTCAAGGCCAGAATCTACCGACACCTCAAACAGAATGTCGGTCTTGGCGCCTACATCACCGATTCCAAGGGGATCGTCATCTTTGATTCAAACAACGGAAGCTTGGTCGGCACCGACATGTCCAAAGCCCGTGACGTCCACCTCTGCCTCCAGGGGAAATACGGCGCCCGCAGTAGTCGGGACGACGAGAACAACCCGTCATCCTCGGTGCTCTACGTTGCCGCCCCCATTGGCGACCCCTCGTCTCCATGGGGCGTCCTCAGTGTTTCCAAACCCCAGTCCGACGTCCTGCCCATCGTGCGCAAGCGCCGATCCGAGATCTGGTGGGGAACCGGGCTCATCGGTGGGGGCATCCTCTTCCTTGTCGCAGCGGTATTCGTCTGGCAATACCGCCCGATCGGCCTCCTTACCGAATACGCCCGGGCGATTGAACAGGGCGCGCGCCCGGACATGCCGAAGCTGGGGGCAGGCCGGGAGGTCAACACCCTTGCCCACGCCCTTCAGTCCATGCGGGAGTCCCTCGAGGGCCGACGCTATGCGGAGCGCTACGTGCAGACCCTCACCCATGAGATGAAGAGCCCCCTGGCCGCCATCCGCGGTGCCGCCGAGCTCCTTCATGAGGACATGCCCACGGAGGACCGGCATCGCTTCATGGCAAACATCCGGGCGGAGTCCAGCCGTGCCGAACGGCTCCTCAATCGTCTCCTGGAACTCTCCGCGCTTGAGGGTCGCAGCCAACTCGACAATCCGGAGGACGTCGATTTCCTCGAGATCACCAAACGGGCGCTCGCCCAGGCCCAACCGATGGCCGAGCTCGCGTCCGTCGAAATCATCACCAAACTGCCCGCGTCGGTCGAGCCGGTCCGGGGCGATGCCTTCATCCTGCGGGCTGCTGTCACCAACCTCCTCGAGAACGCCATCGACTTCTCACCCGCCGGCGACTCGATCCTCGTCGAACTGCGAACCGAGGTAGACGACCTGATCCTCACCATCGAAGACCGAGGGCCCGGAGTCCCCGACTATGCAAAGTCTCGCATCTTCGAGAGGTTCTTCTCCCTGCGACATCTCGAAGCCGGCCGCAAGGGCACCGGACTCGGACTCACCCTCGTGAAGGAGGCCGTGGATCTTCACCACGGCAGCATCACCCTCGATGCTGCGGAACCTTCCGGAACGGTGGCGACGCTGACGCTCCCCGTCTAGAAAGCTGACAATTCACACGTTTCTCAGACGACCGGGATCAGGGGTTCACAAAACCACGTTGTGATCCAACTCATGAAACGTGAATCACCCCGGCCTACTCCACCGCCCCGCCCGACCTCGGACACCTTGTTCGATGACCTCCGGGAAGAACTAGGTCTCTAGTCACCACGCCGCTGAACTTCCCGCCCCACGGATCCATCCGGCGCTTCTGGAACCACATGTTCCGAACTCAGATCCACCCACGACCCGACTCCCTGAGCTTGCCGGGTTCCGGAGGGCTCGGACGTGCGGCCCTGACCACGACCGTCGGCTTCGCGGTCTACGGCTTCACCGTTGGCTACTGGAGATCTCCCGTCATGGGTGCCTACGTCGCCCTGAAGATGCCACTGCTGATCGCGTGCACGCTGGGATGCAACGGCGTGCTCAACGGATTGCTCGGGATGCTGCTCGGAAGTAATCTCGGCTTTCGCCAGTCACTTCATGCACTACTCAGCGCCTTTGCCATTTCCGCGTTGATTCTTGGGTCACTGGCTCCCGTGACCTTCTTCCTTGCATGGAACGCACCGCCGCCTGACTCGCCTCAAGCAGCATCGGCCCACGCTGCCTACCTTCTGACCCACACCGCCCTGATCGCAATCGCCGGATTGATCGGCGTGCTCCGACTCGGCGAGTTGCTTCGGAGGCATTGCAGATCGCGCGTGATCGCTCGCTCCACCGTGACGGCTTGGGTGGCGGGCAATGCATTTCTTGGAGCCCAGTTCTCATGGATTCTGCGCCCATTCTTCGGTTCGCCCCGACTCGATGTCGCATTCCTCCGTGACGATCCCATGAAGGGGAGCTTCTACGAAGCGGTCTTCCGGTCCCTACGACATACGCTTGGCGGGACCGACAGGATCGCCATCGCCGTGGGCATCCTTGGCCTCAGCCTCACCGCCTTCATCCTCATTCGTCAGCTCCAGACTCAATCCATCAAACACAAGACACCATGACCGACCCGACCAGCACTCCACCCGCACTCCCTGAAACCGACCACCCGACTTCTCTTCCTGATGCCCTCAGCCTCAGGGACTTCTTCGAGGCGCTCTTGCGTCGACCGACCGACCTCGCAAGGCACGAAGGCGGAAATGGGGCCGCAGCACTCCGCAACTTCGGCATCATTGCCGCCACGTCGATGTTTGTCTTCGGCTTGGTTCTCGGGACTTTCGCCTATCACGAACAACTCTGGGCAGCGCCACTGAAGCTCGGAGGCGGCCTGATCTTCGCCGGCCTGATCTGCTTCCCCAGCTTCTACATCTTCTCCTGCCTGTCCGGGTCCGATGCCTCAGCGAATCATCTCGCCGCCACCCTCGGCGGCATGCTCGCCCTCGCTGGGTTGCTTCTCCTCGGCTTCGCACCCGCTGTTTGGATCTTCACTCAGGGAACCCTCTCCTTCGGTTTCATGGGAGCCCTGGCAATCGGATCTTGGTTGATCGCCCTGTTCTTCGGGTTCCGCTTCGTAATCACATCACTCAAAGCCCACGGCGCGAGACAAACGGGCCCCATCCTGATCTGGTGCACCATCTTTCTTCTGGTGAGCCTGCAACTCACCACATCCTTGCGTCCCATCCTCGGCCGCTCCGAACGGTTCCTCACCGACGAGAAGAAGTTCTTCCTCCAACACTGGGCCGAATCCATGGACCAGCTACTCCCGAACCCGGATGACAACACGGAGACAGCGAATTCAAAATCCTGGTGAACGTGTTCATTGCAGAATCCACGTCCAGCGCCAGCCCAGCCTATTGACCGACCAAGGGATCCAACACACGCAGCGCCTGCCATGCCGCATCCACATCATGGACCCGCAGCATATGGGCACCACGCCGCAAGGTAGAGGCCATGCAAGCGATCGTCCCGGCATCCCGCTCGGCCGGAACCTCCAATTGCAAGACATCACCGATCACCGTTTTCCGGCTGACCGGCACGAGCACCGGTCGACCGAAAGCAACCAACCGCTCCATCTCGCGGAACACAAGCAGGTTGTCATCACGTTGCTTCGCAAAATCGATCCCTGGATCAAGGATGAGCGAATTTCGATTCAAACCTGCTTCGATCGCCATCTGGATCTTCTCGGCGAAAAACCGCTCCATTTCCCCCATCACATCATCCCACTGCTGATGAAGATGGGGCACCTTGGGTTCGCCCACCGAGTGCATGATCAGCAGCGAAGCTCCGGCTCCGGCACAGGCCCGTGCATTCCGATGGTCGGGCAAGCCACCCATGTCGTTGACCAGTTCCACCCCCATCTCCAGCACCGCCTCCACCACCTCCGGTCGCCATGAGTTGGCGGAAAGCACCGGTGGCCACACCTGCGCCGAATCCCGCGGTTCGGCGGATTGAACCTCGACACGCCACCGCTCAAGAAACCCTTGGAAGCGCTTCACTTCCTCATCGATGCAGATCGCAGCGCGATTCGTGCGGGCACTCTCGGCGCCCACGTCGATCACATCGGCCCCACTCTGCGCCTGATGCAGCGCCAGGTGAATCGCCTCTTCCACATCCAGCGTTCCATCGCCGGAGAAAGAGTCATCATTCACGTTCACGATCCCCATCACCAGAGCGCGGCGGGGAAATCGAACCTCTCGGTGCGGCAGCTTCCAGATCAAGACAAGTGCTCCTCAAGCCACGACCCGATGGCGTCGTTCACGTCGCCGTACCCCGTCTCCTCGAACGAGTGCCCGGCTCCATCGACCATCACGAGTTTCTTGGGTTCGGCCGCATGCTCGAACGCCTGCTCGCTGTCCTCGGGCGGCACGACATCGTCATCGGTTCCGTGAATCAGCAGATAGGGACGACCCAACTCGCCGGCTTCATCGAGGAGATCCCCGATCGACTCCATGTCATCCACGAAGTTCTGCGAAAGCGGGCAATCGTCCTCATCCCACATCAGCCCCTTGTCGGGAACCACATCTCCGAACTCACGCTCGAGGAACTCCTCGGTGAAGACCATTCCCGCCAAAGTGATCAGCACCTCGATCCGTTGATCAAGGGATGCCGCGGTGAGCCCGACGGCTCCGCCCATACTATGCCCACAGTAGGCAATCCGGACGTCCGCCGGAATTTCCTCGATCAGATCCTGAAGGTCCTCGCTCTCCTTGGTGATGGTCGCCTCCTCGAAATCCCCGTCCGAGCTACCATTGCCGGAAAATGACATGCGCAGGCACGGCCATCCGCGCGCCGAGAGCGCCTCAGCCACCGCCACCATCAGCGGACGATCCATGTCTCCGGTGACGCCGTGACCAAGGACCAGCAGACGCTTTTCGCGTGTCCCCGGATGGAAAGCGACATCCAGCATCTCGCCGCAGCGATTTCGAAATTCGGTTGGTAGCTCACTCATCGATTCTTCCTTGGAATGTCAACTCAGCCACCGCCGACTTGTCCAGCTCTCCCCGCCCCAATTCAATCAATCGCCGGTATTGGGCCTCGGTCGCCTGGGAGAGTGGCACCTCGACTCCGGAAGCCGCCGCAAGTTCGTTGGCGATCCCGCTGTCCTTGGCGGCGTGGGCCGCGGAGAAGTAGCAGTCGTGGTCGCGGTCGATCATGTCGTCGGCATCCGTTTCCAACACGCGGGAATTCGCCCCGGTCTGGGAAAAGACCTCCTTGAGCATCGCGAGATCGAGGCCAAGTGCCTGCCCCAGGCCCAAGCCCTCCGCCAGTGCCGCCGTATTGACGTTCATCACCATGTTGACAAGGGCCTTCACCTTGGCCGCCTGGCCCGTGGTGCCGACATAGCGAAGCGATTTCGAAAGATCCTTCAACATCGGCTCCAATTTCTTGAAAACCGACTCATCCCCGGCCGTCATGAGATACAGTGTGCCTTCGCGCGCCTGCGGGATACTCGACGCCATGCACGCCTCCAAGGCACTTGCACCCGCCGCCCGGCACAGCTCATCGACCAACTCGTGGGTCTCGGGTCGGACGGTTGCGCAATTCACGAAGACACGGCCTTCCGCACCAGCGAGCAGTCCGTCCGGCGAGAACACTTCGAGCATGGCCGCATCATCGGTCACCACGGTGAGGATCACGTCGGCCCGCTCCGTGACCGTTGCGAGCTTCTCCGCCGGGATGGCTCCAAGCTCTGCGGCCAGTTCCTTGGTCAGAGTCTCGGCCACATCGAACACCACCGATACCTGGTATCCGCAATCCTTCAACCTTCGCGCCATATTGGCCCCCATGCGCCCCAACCCGACCACGCCAATCTTCATGTCCTTCATGGGTTCCTATTGGAGCAGGAAAACCGACCTTGTCCACCCAGTGCGTGAAACTTTCACCATGACCCTCCGGTGAGTGACTTCGCCACCCCGCCGATCTTCTTGTCGTAGTCGGAAGCAAAGTAATAAAGCCCATCGATCTCACCCCGGCTCAGGCCGCGCTTCGCCGCCGGTTGATCGGTCCTCAAGGCCAGAATCAAGTCGCTGTTCACCCACGGATTCTGGAACCAGTACCGGTGCCCCCGGATATCGAAGCCCCTTACTTCCTTTCCATAGGACGTATCGACAATCTCCAGGCTCGGATGGCTGTTGAGAAACGCCATGCGCTCGGGGCCGAAGTCATCCCATTCCATTCCTAGTCGACGCCCACCACCCATCAACCGCGAACTCCACTTCAGCGCGAAGTCATCGTCCGACACATACACAATGACCCGCTCGGCCACTCGCTCCATGGCGCCAAGCCGTGCTTCAAAATCCCGCTCCGGCACGTCCCCCGCCGCAAAAACCGCCGCCCCGATTCGTAGCTTCTTTCCCTTCCCAGCGGACCGATCACGGCCAAGTTCGTCGAGTGCCCGCGACAGCACCCGCGCACCCGCACTCCAGGAAACGATGTGGATTTTCCGCGCGCGGGTGCCCGTGGAAAGCAACTGGAGCAGCACTGCCAACTTCTCCGAGGATTTCCGCGCATGTCCCAGATCCACCCCATCCACGTAAGAGACCAGTTCACGATGGGTCGGCCAGTCGAACGCCACCGCGACGACATCACGACCGCTGAAATGCTGCAACTCGGCGGCAAAGGCACACGAGTGCTCGAATCCAACCTTGGCACCGTGGACGTAAACGACGAGATCCCTCGTCGAACTCTTCATCACCGCCCGGTCGACCCGACGAACCCATTCACTGACGCCAGGCCCCGATTCGGTGGCCACCTCGGTGGCGGTATCCACCTTGACCGACAAGGGTTCGGGCCGCGGATGCTCGGTTGAAGCATCGACGAGAGTGGACCAGGTTTCATCCTCGTTTCCCAAGCGCATCCGAGCAACACCGAGTCGCATCTCCTCGGTCATGCCGGCCCCATAGCTGAGCCCGGCACGCTTTCGATTCGTGGCATAGAAGACCTCGGTCTCGGGAGATTGCTGGCTGGCCGGCAAATGATCGAAGGGCCGGACCTGCCCTTCCAGATACATCACCGGCGTCGGCAGGAGCCACTGAGCGACCGGTTTGGTATGACATGAAGCCAAGAGAAGCACAACGGGAGCCAGGCTGAGCAGGAGATGATTTCGCATCGGAGTCTCCACCTTGTGCCCTGCAATCCCACTTGTCACGTCTCCGGGCCCCGACGCAGCAGATCGATGATCCCTTGCGCGACCCGACCGTTCAAAACCGCCTCTCTGACGACCTTTTGGCTTCCCCCGGATGCGCCCTCCGGGTTTGGTCATCCTCACCATGAAACTGGAAACCCTCTGCCTTCACGGCGGTCATACTCCTGACGCCGAAACCCACTCGCGAGCCGTGCCGATTTATCGGACGGCTTCCTTCGTCTTCGACAATACGGAGCACGCCGCCAACCTTTTCGCACTCAAGGAACTCGGGAACATCTACTCCCGCCTGATGAACCCCACGACCGACATCCTCGAGAAGCGCGTTTGCCTGCTCGAGGGAGCCCCGGAAATGGGGGGTCTCGGTCATGCGTCCGGCACTGCCGCGATCTTCAATACGATCATCAACATCGCCTCCAAAGGCGACAACATCGTGTCCGCCCGAAACCTCTACGGCGGTTCCTACACGCAATTCAATGACATCCTTCCCGCTCTCGGGATCGAGGTCCGCTTCGTCGATTCCAACGATCCGGACAACTTCGCGAAGGCCACCGACGAGAACACCCGCGGATACTTCTGCGAAAGCGTATCGAACCCGGCACTCGAGGTGACCGACCTCCAGACCGTCGCCGATGTCGCTCATGCGCACGGCCTTCCGCTGATCGTCGACTCCACCTTCTCCACCCCCTTCCTGACCCGCCCACTCGAACACGGCGCAGACATCGTCATCCACTCGCTCACGAAATGGTTTGGCGGACACGGCACCGGAATCGGAGGCATCGTGGTGGACTCCGGCAAGTTCAACTGGGCGGGTGGCAAACACCCCCTGTACGATCAGCCCGATCACTCCTACCACGGCTTGCGCTGGGGTCACGACCTGCCCGCCCCCCTCGCCTCCCTTGCCTTCATCCTGCGCATGCGCACCGTGCCCCTTCGCAATCTCGGCGCCTGCATCTCGCCGGATCACTCATGGATGTTCCTCCAAGGCATCGAAACCCTGCCGCTTCGCATGGAGCGCCATTGCGAGAACGCCCTCGCGGTCGCCAAGCACCTCAAACAGCATCCGAAAGTCGAGTGGGTCCGCTTCCCCGGCCTCGAGGACGACCCTGAGTTTGCCAAGAACCAGAAATACCTCGATGGCAAGGGCGGCGGCATGGTCGTCTTCGGCATCAAGGGCGGAGCCGAGGCTGGGTCGGCATTCATCGATTCGCTTCAACTCGTCTCTCACCTCGCCAACGTCGGCGATGCCAAGACACTCGCGATCCACCCCGCCACCACCACCCACAGCCAGCTCAACTCGGAACAGCAGGTCTCCGCCGGAATCCCACCCGAGATGGTGCGGCTGTCCATCGGCATCGAACACATCGACGACATCCTCGCCGACCTCGATCAAGCCCTTGGCTAACACCGCGGGCTGACCGCCCGATCACTTCCGCTTCACCACCTGCACTCCGACCCAGTCGGTTTGCGGGAGGATGAACTTTTCGATCTCCACGCGGACTTCCACCGCGTCGTGGTTCGTCATCACGTGGTCGGCCATCTCGTCAGCCAGAGTTTCAATCAGCCGACGTTCGCCGCGGCGCGCCAGCTCCGCGAGCTCCAGACAGACGGCGTGGTAGTCAATGGTGGCATCAATTCGGTCACCCATCTCCGAAAAGGTGGTCGACGGCACCATGTCGACATTCACCCGCAATTCCTGCTCGTCGGCTCGTTCCTCGTCGGGAACTCCGATCCGTGTCTGAAGACGGAGGCCGCGGATCTTGATCAGGGAGTCGTTCACCGTGGATCCTTCAGTTGGGTTTCGATCAATTGACGCGTGGGCTCATTCAAGTTCATCGCAAGCGCATCCTCCAGGGAGACCCAGTTGAACTCCTGAGCCTCGTCATTCAGCACGACGTCGCCTGAAATACGTCGGGCGACGTAGTTGAGCAGGAGAAAGTGCTGCGGTTGGTGGAACTCCGCGGAGTCGATGCAATCCTGCACCATCACGAATCGAACTTCGCCCACCTCCAGTCCCGTTTCCTCACGAATCTCCCGCCTCAGCGCCTCTTCCGATGGCTCACCCCGCTCGATCTTCCCGCCCGGAATCCCCCAGCGATGCCCCCACTTGTGGGTGCGGACCATCAGCACCTCGCCTTCTTCATTCTCGATCAACGCACCGACCGTGGCAATCGGTC
The DNA here is from genome assembly GCF_016595525.1 of Haloferula rosea. Taxonomy (GTDB): domain Bacteria; phylum Verrucomicrobiota; class Verrucomicrobiia; order Verrucomicrobiales; family Akkermansiaceae; genus Haloferula; species Haloferula rosea. The sequence goes on along the minus strand of NZ_JAENII010000002.1, from coordinate 399,055 downwards.
GCACCGACCTCAAGGGGCGCTCCATCACCCGGCGGAGCCCTTCCAGATCCTGCACGGTGATGTGAGGCCGGGCCTCGGACAAGGGTCCGGCATGGGTGTAGCCACTCAACACGGCCACCGAGGTCAAACCGGCATGGTGGGCTGTGTCGATATCATGCGTCATGTCCCCCACGAATGCGGTCTCACCGGGATCCAGTCCGTGATCGGAGACGAGGTTCAGAATCAACTCTCGTTTGTCGAGCACGCCGGCGTAGGTCTCCTCGAAGAATGGCTCGAACCCGAATTCCTTCAGTTGCGAGTAAAAGGAGGGTGCATCCATGCTGGTGAGGACGAACGCGCGGATACCGTGGGCCCGACACCACTCGAGCTTCTCGCGCGAATGCGGCAGGGGCGTCACCTTCCCGGATGACTCAGCGAAGCCCAAGCGGAAGTGATCCTCCAGTTCCTCCAGCGGTACGCCCGGCAGGAGTTCCTCGTAGAATTCGCGGTAAGGCAGCCTGAAGCGGCGACGGAATTCCTCCCGGTCCATCGTCGGCTTCCCATAGTTGGCAAGCACATGGTTGGTCGCATCCAGGACGGGCGGAAGGTCATCCACCAAGGTCCCTGACCAGTCGAAAATCAAATTGCGGAACATGATCGTTATCCCAAGGTGAACCGAACGCTCTTCACCACCCCGCTCCCGAGTTCTTTTTTCAGATTGGCGAGCAAACGTGGTTTCATCTGCTCCAGTTGGAAGCGCATTGCCGGCTGCAGGACCTTGAGGGTCAGACACCCCTTTTTCAGGGAGTCCGGAGATGCATGTCGTGCCACGAGATCCCCCGCGATTTCCCTCCACGCCTCTTTCAGGCGCTCCTCGTCCATCCCGTCCGCGGCGCCCGCGCTCTTCAGAGCCGCCTGGATGAAACGGTCAGGGCGATGAATCGATGCGTTGTCGGCCATCGGTTCATCACCACCCCGCCACTCCCTGAGCACGGCTCGGCGAATCCATTCGATCCGATTCTTGCGAGCCATGATGAAAGGCGGGTTGAAGCCCCTGAAAGCGGGCTTGTCTGGCGTCAGGTATCGCCGTCGTCGCCAATGGCTTCGACCGGGCAGCCCTCCATGGCCTCGAGACACTGGGCGGTCTCCTCCTCGTTCTCCGGCTGCTTGAACAGGTAGGAGTAGCCCTCGTCATCGGAGCGGGTGAAATTGTTGGGCGCCGTCTCGCGACAGAGGTCACAGTCGATGCACTGGCTATCGACGTAGAATTTGCCATCAACGTTCTCTTCGTTCTTATCTTCAGGGTCAGCCATGGTCGTTCAGGTGTTCCTCGTCTGAATCGCGCCGACAGGCCCGGCATGCAACCCTTTTCCGCCACCATCTGACCACGGATTCCACTGGTCAAGACAACGGCGGATTCCTATGACATCCGCCTCCACCCATGCCCGAGGACTCAAAACCCCCTTCGAACACACCGCGTCGACACCGTCCACGCCTCACCGAGCTCGCCAAAGAGACCACCGAGGACGATCTGTGGGTGCTGGATGATGACGAGCCTGTGGAAACGCCGGCTCAGATCACTCAAAAGCCGATCGTGGAGCCCCGCCGCCCGGCGAAGGAGGAAGATGACGAAGAATCCCCGGAGCAGACCGATAGGGTCGAACCCACGCTCGAGGTGCCGAAGTCGACCAAGCCGCCCCTTGAGCCCCGGCCCGCGCCGAAGGCAGAGCCCACGACCGAAAGCGATCTGGAAATCCCATCCGAGCCCGAGACTGAACCGGTTTCGGCACCGGCACCGGCACCGGCCGAGGAGGCCAAGAACACGCCTGAACCCCCGTCCGAACCTTCACGGAAATCCGCACCCGCCATCCAGCCGGACCGCAAGGAGTGGATCGGCCTGGCCCTGCTCGGTGTGGTCTGCCTCGGTGTCGCCATTTGGTGGATCGCCGGCCTCTTCTCCAGCATCACCACCACCCGGATGGGCGACGATGAACCGGATTTCCCCGTGAAAGGTGGGCTCATCCAGGTCCGAACCGCCGATAGCTTCTGGCGCAAGCCGATCCGTGGAGGTGAAAACGCCGATGTGGCGCGTGCCGACGTCGTCCAGATCCCCGTCGCCGAAGTCACCTTGGAAGGCCAAGGCAACGGCGTGCTGCGTGCCATCTTTCGTGATGATCAGGGCGAGTTCGTCGGTGACAGCATCACGCGCTCCTTCACTTCGGGGCATTTCGATTTGACCGGGTCCCCCACCGCGCAGTTCCCCGCGACTTCAGGGTTCACTGAGGATGCGGCATTCAATGCGTATCGTGTGGGCGGCAACCGATGGACTGTTGAGGTCTTTGAAGGACCGTCCGACAACGCCCCGGGCAGCGAATTCAAACTTCTGTTCAAAGCCCCGATCTCATCCCTAAGACGTTGATTCCATGTCCGACGAGACTTCCGTAACTCCACTCGTGCCCCGCGAAGGGTGGCACGTCATGCATCTCTTCTATCACCTCGACCACTCCCAGTGGTCGATGCTCAGCGCCGACGAACAGCGCGCCGCGAAAACACGGCTGAGCACGCTGGTGCAGGAAATCCGCAGCCAAGAGGATACCCACTTGCTGACCTTTGCCGTCGCGACACCGAAGGCAGATGTCGGCTTCATGCTCCTGACACCCGATCTTCAGCAAGCCAACGCGTGGGAAAAGCGACTGACGCTTTCACTCGGCCCGGACGTGCTGAGCCCGGTTTACTCCTACCTGTCTCAGACCGAGAGTTCGGAATACACGACCACTTCCGAGCAGTATGCCGAGAACACCTTGAAGGGCGAAAAAGGGCTCAGCGAAGGGACCCCGGAGTTTGAGGCCGCCATGAAGGAGTTCGAAGAACGCATGAAGCACTACCTGCATCATCGTCTCTATCCGGTCCTTCCGGACTGGCCGGTGATGTGCTTCTACCCGATGTCCAAACGTCGGATGGGCGAGGACAACTGGTACTCGCTGACCTTCGAGGAGCGCAAAAAACTCATGGGGGGCCACGCCCGCACCGGACGCAGCTACTCAGGGCGAATCCTCCAGCTCATCACCGGCTCGACGGGCTTCGATGAGCATGAATGGGGAGTCACCCTGCTTGCCAAGGACACCATCGACATCAAGGCCATTGTCTACGAAATGCGCTTCGACGAGGTTTCGGCGCGATACGCCGAATTCGGGGACTTCTACATCGGCATGCAGCTGCCACTCGACCAATTGTTCGAGCGGGTCTGTCTGTGACTCAACCCCGACGCCCGCCCACTACTCCCGGAGTTCCTCGACCTCACGGTCAAGCCGCTCAAGCAACTCGCCCATCTCCTCGAGATGGCGGCGCAGGCGATCCACGGAACCGGGATTCATGGGCACGGCACGCGGCCGCGGAGCCTGCTGAGGCCGAACCACACGTTGGCGCGCCTGAGGGCCCGCTTGCTGGGGCAAGGTCGCCAAGGCCGGGTCGACCGGTTTCTTGCCCAAGACCTCCATCACCCGGGAAGCCGGGATAATGAAGCTGCGCGTCCTGTCGGTGCGCGAAATCGACAGGCCGATCGCACGACCATCCAGATCAAGCACGGGTCCACCGCACTGCTGGGGCTTGAGCTGCATGTCGGTCTGAATCACCACAGGAAAGTTGTTGCTGACCAGACTCAGCGGCCCACCCATCTGCCTCATCGTTCTCAGCCGCCCTTCTGGGACTCCTTGGAATTCGGGGCGACCACCCAGGTTGATGTCGATCTCAAGCGCCTGCCCATCCCGCGAGATCGAAGCCTTGATCGTATCCCCCGGCGAAAACTCCAACAGGGCATTGCGGAGCTCAAAGGCGCTCGCCACGCCTTCTCCATTGATCGCAATCAGCACATCGCCGGGCTGAACACCCGCCTCATCAGCCCCGCCACGCTCATCAACCTCACGAACCCGCACGCCTTCGCCCTCGAAAGCGGGATCCAGGCTGATCCCGATGAATGCCTGGTCCGATTCCCGCAGCGTCCTCTCAGCCACCGCCACCACACCCACACTCAGCGGGTTGTCGTCCGGACCAGAGGCAACAAGAAACCTTCCCACCGACGGCGTGGGTTCCTCACTCCACTTGATGGGCGTGAACCTCGCACCGTCGAGTTGCAGCAGGGCAAGGTCTTCCTCCTGATAGATCCCAAGTACGGTGGCTGTCGCAGTTCGACCGTCCCCACCGACCACCTGGACCGGCACGCGGGAGAATGCGATCTCGCTCCACTTCGTCAGGATCTGGCTTCCATCCCCGACGACCGTCCCCATGGCCACCTGCTTGCGGTTCGCCCAGACCCAGACCGTCGAGCCCGAGGCCTGCCTCGCCACCGGCCGGATCGCATCGTAGACGGACTCCGACTGTTTCCTCGTCACCATGCGCTCCTCGGGCCGCTGCAGCGGCACATCCTGAGCCAATACGGCGACCGTCAATGCCATCCAAATCGTGTAAAACCTCATCGTCCCAGTTCCTTGAAAAGTTGATCCTGACGGGCGAGCACGAGTCTCATTTCGAGCATCTGTCGGCCACGCTGGAGCCCGATCTTCACTTCGTCCCCTGCCTTGTATTTCGCCAGCAGCATGCCGAGGCTCCGTCCACCACGGACCCGGACCCCGTCGACAGAACGAACAACGTCGCCCGGCCGGATGCCCGCCTTCGCCGCGGGTGACCTCGGTGTCACCTGCTCGACAGGAACCCCACCGTCCCGGAGCTCATACCCCATCATGATTCCGATCACCGGACGCTCGGGATTCGCCAAGGGGTTGAGCTGAAGTTCTCCCCAGCTTTCCCCTGCCATCAACCGCTCCCAATCCTCCCGGAAGCCGTCGATACCCGCATGATTGTTGTTGTCCAGGCTCTCGCCGATCGACGAGTTGATGCCGATCACCTTCCCGTCCAGGTCAAACAACGGCCCGCCGGAGTCCCCCCCGATCAGGGTGCAGTCAGTGGTCAGGAAATTGCCGGGCCCCGTGGATACCACCCTGCCGAATCGCATCGGAGGCGTCCGCGCCGGATCGTATCCCTCGCTGTGCCCCATGGCCACGACCCAGTCGCCGGCCTTAAGATCCTCAGAGGTCCCCAGACCCGTGAATGGCCAGGGCCCCTCACCCTGCATCTGAGCCATCCCAATGTCCTTCGAATAGTTTGATCCCAGCACCTTGGCCTTTTCCTGACGCCCATTCGGGAATACCACCTCGACTTCCTCCGCTCCGTCAGTCACGTGAGCCGCGGTCAGAATCAATCCCTCCTTCGTCACGATGACTCCAGAGCCAGAAGCACCGGTCCGTGCGGAAATCAAGGCCACGGTGCACGGCATCACCTTCTCTCCCAATGCCGCGGTCTTGGTCTCGATGGCCTTCAAGTCGGCAAGGGAATCCACCGCCTGTCCGGAAACCACGACGGTCCCCAGAACGGCGAAAATTCCGATCGTCTGCAAAATTCCTGAGATCTTCATCGCTTAGTCACACGTCATAGCGACGCATTTTCCTGAATTTGTCTTCATCCAAAGTTGCCGTGGCCATCCCCGCGCCACGCCGCTAACCTCTCGCACCACCCATGCCGAAAAGCAAACCGAAGGGCCACTCCAACGAGAAATCCTCGTCATCGAATCGCCGTCGTCAGAAACCCAAGCGGAAGCGCCGCGGCCTCGGCACCATCCTGCTGTTTTGGCCCTTCCTGCTTCTGCAGAGCCTCACGTCCCCCCTCCCTGGCGCGGCGCGCTGGCTCGCCCGCATCATCGGCCACCCGGCCCTGTTGGCGCTCTACTGCTTCATCCCGGCCGCGCTGTTCTACTATGCCCGGGCGAAAACCTTCGACATGGGAAAGGTCCAGGAGATGCCGGAACGCACGATCGTGCTCGACCGACGCGGCGAGGAACTCGGGCGCATCCACGGCGAGAAGCGCGACATCATCACTACCGACCAGATCGCGACGACCTTCCTTCAAGCCATCCTCGCCCGGGAGGATGAACGGTTTTACCGCCATGGCGGAGTCGACTGGATCGGCTTCGGACGAGCCACCCTTCGAAATGTCACCGATGGCTCGATGACGCAGGGAGCATCGACGCTGACCATGCAGCTCGCCCGCAACAGTTACGATCTCCACGCCAACTGGTTGTCCTTCAATCGAACCATCCAGGAACTCGACCGCAAGTTCCTTGAGATCGCCGTCTCCTACCGCATCGAAGGCAACTACTCGAAGGACGAGATCCTGCAGCACTACGTGAACCGGATTTTCTGGGGACACACCATCCGCGGGATCGAAGAAGCATCCCGCACTTATTTCGAGAAAAGCGCCAAGGATCTCACCCTCTCGGAGTCGGCGCTGCTTGCCGGCATCGTTCGGGGGCCCAATGCGTTCTCCCCCTTCCGCGACCTGGCCGATGCCCAACGCGAGCGCGACACGACACTGGACCGGATGGTCAAGGCGGGCCTGATTGACCAGGCCGAGGCCGACGCCGCCAAGAGCGAGGAAATCAAGGTCCGCCCCGAATGGCGACGCGTCTTCCACGACAGTTGGGCCATGGACGCCGTGCGCCGTGAGCTCGAACGGGTTCTCGAAGAAGAAGACATCGAGTTCGGCGGCCTGCAGATCACCACGACGATCGATCACCTCGTTCAGAAAAAGGCCGAGGAAGCCCTCAACAGCCACCTGCGCAGTTTCGAACGCGCCAGCGGTTACCCGCACCAGACCCGATCGCAATGGCAGGCCCTCCCGGAACCCCGGCCAAACCCCAAATACCTTCAAGGTAGTGTGGTGGTCATCGAGAACCTCACCGGAGCCATTATTGCCACCGTCGGGGGTCGTAGCGCGGACGAATCAAAATACAACCGTGCCACGCAAGCCCGTCGCCAACTCGGATCCACCTTCAAGCCCTTCGTCTACCTCGCTGCCTTCGAGAAGGGCCTACGACCCGACACCATGATCAGTGACGACCCGCTCAATCGCGGCGAAGTCCAGGGAGCCGGCCGCTGGTCGCCCCAGAACTCGGACGGCAAGTTCAACGGATTCCAACCGGTCTCCTACGGCCTGATCCGCTCGCGAAATACGATGTCTGTCCGAGTTGGAAACATCGCGGGGATCGACCACGTCGGCGAAGTCGCCACCCAGGTCGGCTTCAGCCAACCCATGCGCAAGGATCCATCCGCCTACCTTGGAACCCTCGAGGCATCCCCCGAAGAACTCACCTCCGCCTTCACCGTGTTCCCGAATGGAGGGAAACGCCTGCCGCCCCGGATCATCACCGAGATCCGAGACCGCAATGGCGAAATCAAATACAGCAACCCGCAAATCTCCTACCAAGCCGTGAGGTCGGGTGCCGCATGGACCACATCCAAGATCCTCCACGAAGTCGTGGAACGCGGCACCGGAGCTTCCGTCAAACGCCAGGGATTCACCAAACCCTGCGGAGGGAAAACGGGCACCACCAATGACTACAAGGACGCCTGGTTCGTTGGATTCACCTCCAGCCTGACCTGCTCGGTCTGGGTGGGCTTCGACCAACCCAAGACCATCATCAACCGCGGCTACGGTTCCGTTCTTGCCCTGCCGGTGTGGGCTCAGGTGATGAAGACCTCGGAACGTCTCGGCTACCGAGCCGACGGATTGCGGTCGACCCAATCGTTCACCGAATGCCGCCTGTGCCGCGCGACGGGCAAGCGAGCGACCGATGCTTGTGAAGCCGCAGGAAGTGCCTACACGGACAGCGTCCCGCCTGACCTCGTGCCGGCTCCGGATGAACTCTGTCCGCAGCACATGGGCATGCCTTCCGGAGCACCGCGTAACCCTCCGAAAGCCAAACCGGTCGAGGAAGACATCCCCATTGAGCAAGCCCCGAGAGCCATCCCGGTGGGCAACACCGTCCCGCGAGCGACCCCGGTGGATGAAGGCATCCCACGGGCGGTCCCTTTGGACGAACCGGCCCCACGAGCGCTTCCGGTAGGTGAGCCCGCACCACGAGCCATCCCGGTTGAGTAATTGAGCGTAAGGCTTGAGCCAACCACCCCGAACCTCAAGACTGCCCGCACATGTCGACCTGGCGTCCGGTTTCGAGACTCCCCCGCTGGCTCGCGTGGCTGCCCGACTGGGCCCACGCCCCCATCCGGTGGTCGCTTCGTGGGCTGCTCGTCGGCCTCATCCTGCTGGCTGCAATTGCCACCTTCTACCTCGTCAAGGCTTCCAGCTTCGACCTCGACAAGGTCTCCCAACTCCCCGCTCAAACCACGCTTCTCGATCGCGATGGCCATCCGATTGACGTCAGCTGGGGCACCTCCCGTCACCTCGCTCAGCGAAAGGACCTTCCGGAGTTCCTGATCCAGTGCATTCAGGCCCGCGAGGACGCCCGCTTTTACAGCCACCCGGGAGTCGACTTCCGTGGCTTGCTCCGGGCGACGTTGAGGAATGTGAAGGACGGAGATTTCACACAAGGGGCGTCCACCCTGACCATGCAGCTCGCGCGGAACACCTACGACATGCGGGCGAAGTCGATCCACCGCAAGCTGTTGGAGATCGCGCTCACCCTCCGGATCGAGCATCGATACACGAAAGACGAAATCCTCACCCACTACCTGAATCGAATCTACTTCGGAGCCGGATGCCACGGCATCGAAGAGGCCAGCCGCACCTACTTCGGCAAGTCCGTTTCCGAGCTCAACGAAGCCGAGTCCTCCATGCTCATCGGCATCATCCGGGGCCCCCACATCTTCTCACCCATCCGGAATTTCGATGGGGCCAAGGACCAGCAGAACGAAGTGCTCGACCGGATGATCAGCATGGGATGGCTCACCGAGGCCGGGAAGAACCGCATCCGGAACATCCCCATCACCCTCGTGCCCGAGGAACAACGGAGCTCGGAACGATCCTTCGCCCTGCAGGCCGTACGCAGCGAGCTGGCGACCATCCTTGAAGCGGGCGACATCCGACTGGATGGCCTGATCGTCCACACCACGCTGGATACCGATTGGCAGCTTCGTCTCGAAACCGACATCACCAACGCGCTCAACGCACTCGAATCGTCGAGTGGCTGGAAGGCCCCGAAACATCTCGATCACCAGGCCGGCGAGATCCCGGCCTACCTCCAGTGCGCCGCCGTCACGCTGGACTCCCGCACCGGTCAGGCGCTCGCCTGGATCGGCGGACGGGACTTCCTCGACTCCCGCTACGACCGCGCCACCGGAGCACGCCGTGACCTCGGCACCACCTTCGAGCCCTTCATCGCTGCCGCCGCCGCGGAACGGGGAAAACGGATTCTCCCCGGCAAGGCCGTCATGACCGGTCGACAGCTTGGCCCACTCGAAACCGCGAGGTTGGCAAAACGATGTGGCCTCGGAGGTCCGTTCCTCGAAACCGAAGACCTGTTCAGGGGTAGCGCCGCCACCACACCCGAGGAGTGCGCGACCGCCCTCGCGACCCTGGCCAGCGACGGCAAACGTCCGAATCCCCACCTGATCACCAAACTGACCAATTCCAAGGGTGAGGTCCTTTATTCCCGCAACGGCGAACCCTCCCAAGCCATTAGTGCCAACGCGGCACGCAAGGCATGCGAGTTGTTCACCAACGTCGGCAGCTCCCGCTACTACTACGGCACCACTGGCTCCGACCGCGATGCCTGGCTCCTTCGCATTGGGCCTTCCGGCGCCACCGCGATCTGGATCGGATACGACGAACCCGCTCGGATCACCACCGACAAGGCACTCAACTCCCTGTTGGAAAAGCTGGGGAAACAACTCGCCGAGTAGTCCGGCGAGTCACTCGGAGTCGTCCGACTCGGGCTCGGCCATTTCAGGCGCCTTGTCGGGAAGCAGGTTCTCCCATTCGAAGAGCTCGGCTCCCTCTCCGATTCCTCCGACTTCCCCGAGCAGTTCCCGGCACTTGCTACGCCAGGCCTCGTAGTTCGGAGGCTGTTTCTTCTTTTCCCGACTGTTCGGGAACACCACGTAGGTCACCGTGAGGTCCGATACCGGGCGGCTGTAGGGCGACGCCCGCTCGTTCAGCTGCTTTGCCATGCGCAGTGAGGCTTCCCCGACCTTGAAGGTGGGACCACCATCACCGACAATCGCCGGATAGAGCACATCCTCGTGAACCACGACCGCGTAGTCACCGGCCCGCGGCGCAAAGGGGTCGCCACTGGCAGTGAGCAAGTCCACCGAAATCACAATGAAGGGGTCATACTCGGCGATCAGGAAACTCCGGTACTTCATGTCCTCGATTCCCCGCTTCAGGTAGGCCATGCGATCCTTCAACCACGCCTTGCGTGCCGCGGTGGTCTTCGGGTCCGCGAGCTCGGCCTTGGCATTCCCGATCCGCTTCTCCCACCCTGCGACCATGGGATTCGGCGTCTTCGTCTGCTTCGGCCAGCCATAGCTGGTAAACGGCTGGTAGTGGGTGGAATTGACGATCTCGTCGGGCATCGTCGCCAACCGGTCACCGTCCGAACCATCGGACACCACATCCATCTCCGCCTGCATCAGGAAGACCCGCCGCTTCGTCTCTGGATGCCGCAGGTTCAGGATGGTCTCGCAGTCATAGAAATTGTGACGCGTCAGCAACTCACTCAGGTTGGTGGCATTCGCCTTCAACCGCTTCGTCTTGTTTTCATACAGCTTGTAGAACCACCGCGAGACCTCCGCATCCTCCAACATCGGTTCCAGTCCCGGCAGCAGCTTGCCAAGGTGCGGGTTCACCGTCTGAAGTTCGGCAAGCGTCTTCGAGGGCTTCGGCACACGCACGCTGAGCGTGTATTTTGCGGCATAGGCAGAGTCGTCCTTCCTTTCGACCGAGGCCAATCCTCCCTCCTCGACCTCCACCTTCGTTTCGAGCGTGATCTCGGACCGCAATTTACGCACATCCCCGCCGGTCGACGCCGTATGCGCCCGAATCGGAGGCAGGGCCTCAGGCTCGGCGGGCGTCGCATTCTTCGCAGCCTGTTCGGCCGTCATCCTCGCCTTCTTCGCCTCTTCGGCTTCGCGACGCAGCGCTTCCAGCTTGGTCTCATATTCCTCACGCAATTGAGCTTCGGCCTGACGCAGGATGTCATCGGCTTCGGACGAAGCCGGAGTCGCGTTCCTTGCCTCAAGCCACCGCTTCCCCTCTCGCAGGATCTTCCTTCCCGGGTCGGTGAAAGGAGCCACCACCCCGGCCACGACCACCACAAAGAGGGTCGCACGAAACCAAGGGAAGCCACGTCTTCCACCGGCGGGCCGGGAAAGGCCATCGATCTGATGAGGATCACTGCTGCTCATGCTCATGGTCCTAGCACAGCCTTCGACCGACGGCAAAGCATCGACCACCAGTGATCCGCAACCAGCGCTATTTTGGCTGCAGTCCCTCTCACTGGCGAGCAACGCGAGCTTACTTCATCCCGGAGGCAGAAAACACATCCCGCCGGGCGGAATGATTCGTCGTTTCCCTAGAAGCAGAGAATTTGCTCCAACCAGCGCTGGTCGGTCTCGTCGAAGGCAGCCTTCTCGGCGGAATCCACGTCAAGAACCGCGATCACCTCACCTCGACAGTCGCGAACCGGCACCACGATCTCACTCTCGGAGCGCGGATCACAGGCGATGTGCCCGGGAAAGGCATGCACGTCCGCCACGACCTGGATCGCCCCCTGCTCCCACGCCGTGCCACAGACACCACGGCCCCGTGCGATCCGGGAACACCCGGGCGTCCCCTGATAGGGACCGATCACCAGCTCATCTCCCACCACCCGGTAAAAGCCCGTCCAGAAGAAATGCGGCATCGCCCCGTGGAGGATCGAAACCATGCCCGCCATCCTGGCCACCAGATCCGTCTCCCCTGACAACAGACCCTGGATGCGCATGGCCGCATCCGCGTAGAGCTTCTCTTTCTCGTCCCGCGTCGGAATCACGGCCGATGCATAGACCTGTCGACCACCCCTTTGAAGCCCCGATGACGGAATCCGGAAAAAATCGACTCCCGTCATTGCGGATCGATTCCCCGGCCTGCTACCGTCCGCCGCGTGAGCTACCAGGTATTCGCCCGCAAATATCGTCCAAGAACCTTCGAGGATGTCCTTGGTCAGGACCATGTCGTCCAGACGCTGCGGAATGCCATCGAGCAGGACCGCCTCGCCCACGCCTACCTGTTCGTGGGTCCACGCGGAACCGGCAAGACCTCCACCGCCCGCATCCTCGCCAAGGCGCTGAACTGCCCGGGCGGCCCCAAGGCCGACTTCGACCCGGATGACGAGATCTGCGTCGAAATCGCGGAGGGACGATCGCTCGACGTGCTCGAAATCGACGGTGCCTCGAACAACGGAGTCGAAGAAGTCCGCCAACTCCGCGACACGGTGCGATTCGCCCCCGCATCCGGCCAGTTCAAGATCTACTACATCGACGAAGTGCACATGCTCACCACCAACGCCTTCAACGCCCTGTTGAAGACGCTTGAGGAGCCACCTCCGCATGTGAAATTCATCTTCGCGACGACCGAGCCGCACAAGATTCTCGCGACCATCCTGTCGCGCTGCCAGCGCTTCGACCTGCGCCCGATCCCGACGGAAACCATCGCCAAACACCTGCTACACATTGCAGGTGAGGAGAAAATCGCGCTCGACGAAGCTGCCGCATGGGCAATTGCCAAGGGCGCCGATGGAGGCATGCGGGACGCCCAATCCATGCTCGACCAGCTCGTCGCATTCTGTGGTGACACCATCCATGAGGCCGACGTCCTCGACGTCTTCGGGTTCACCTCCCGCGAAACCCTCGCCGAGTTGGCCTTCGCCCTGTTCAATCAGGACACCCCTTCGGCGCTGGCGATCGTGCAACGTGAATCCGACGCCGGACGCGAGCTGACCCAGCTTCTCGGCGAGCTGATTGGCGGCCTGCGCGCACTCCTCATTTCCTGCCTCGATGCCGGCGATGCCAGCGAGGGAATCCACGCCGACATCTGGGCGAAGCTGGTCGACACCGCCAAGCAGTTCCCACCGGAGCGCATGCTCTCGACCATCGATGTGTTCGCCGAAACGGAAGGGCGGATGCGGTGGTCGAGTAACAAGCGGCTTCATCTCGAACTCGGCCTCATCAAGGCCATCCAACGGCTCGGGGAAGTCCGCATCAGCGACGTCATCCGCGTCGTTGCCGGTGCCGCCGATCAACTCCCTGCCGGACCCGCCCCGTCGCCCGTCAGCGCAGTGGCCACGCCAGCCGCACCCGCGAAACCCGCTCCGAGCTCCGACCCGACACCTGAAGCCAAACCGGAGCCAGCGCCCGAACCACAGCCCGTGGAGCCGCCCAAACCGGCACCCGCACCATCATCGGCCAAGGTCGACCCGCTTGAAGCATTGAGCGCCATGGCGGAAACCGCCCCCGACTCCCGTCCGGACGACCCACCACCTGCTCCCCAACCCCAGCCGGAACCCTCGGCCCCGGAGCCAGCCAAGGAAGAACCCGCCGCGGCGGAAACCGCCAAGGACGATTTCTATCAGGACCCCCTGATTCAGAAAGCCCTCAGCATGTTTGAGGCAAAGATCAAAAGTTAGAACCCCACCAGAACGATGAATATTGCGAAAATGATGAAGCAGGCCCAGCAGATGCAATCCGGCATGCTGGCCAAGCAGGAAGAACTCGCCGCCATGGATTTTGAAGCGAGCGTGGGTGGCGGCAAGGTCACCGTGGTCGCCAACGGCGGCGGCGACGTGAAGTCCATCACCATCGATCCCGCCGTGGTCGACCCGGACGACGTGGAATTCCTCCAGGAACTCGTCCTCAAGGGCGTGCAGGAAGCCATCACCAAAGGCAAGGAAGCCACAGCTGCTGAGATGAAGAAGCTGACCGGCGGCCTCGGCATCCCTGGCATGTGAGCCGGGCCCACTCGCCCCGCTCCATCCCATGCGCCCGACCTCAAACCTGACCCGTCGCTCCGGCTGGCTCCTCGTCGGCGCATCCTTGGTGCTCCATTTCATCACGGTCGTCGCCTACGCCAGGCAGCCCGACCTGTTGGCGGCCTTCACCGTCCTGCCCATCTGGGTCTGGGGTGGCATCGGCATCCTCTGCTCGAGCTTCGCCTTCTATTTCCTTCGTGCCCCGCTCTCCCTCGTCATCACGGGAGTCTGGGTGTTCACCGTGCTACTCGGCGCGGATGAGGCCAAAGTCATCGCCAACATCGGCGCGGAAGCCCCCGAAAAGGGCATCCCCGTCCCCGTCGATGGCAAGCGCCCGATCCGGGTGCTGACCCTGAACGTCGCCCAGTTCCGCTACGGCGACCCCACCGAGGACATCGCCGCATGGGAACCGGACATCGTGCTCCTTCAGGAAGTCCGCACCAATCAGGTCAAGACGATCGCAGACCGACTCTATCAAGGGAGCGGCGACTTCCGCGGCTACGCGCTGAATGGCGTGGCATCCCGGTGGAAGATCACCCGGGAAGTCCGGAACCCGAATCCCAAGTTCCGCTTCTTCAATCACAACGTCACCGTCGAATCCCCGGAGCATGGAGCCATCGAGGTCGCCAACCTGCACCTCTCGGAGGCAGCCACCAACATGAGCCTCTGGAAGCCCTCCTGCTGGCGGGACCATCGCAACAACCGGCGTCAACGTCAGGTCGAGACGGCCGTGGCACTCCGCATTCTCGAGGACACCTGCGCCTTCCCCGGAGCCCAGCCCATTATTCTCGGGGGTGATTTCAATGCGCCCGCGACCGATCCGATCCAGCGCCAGCTCCACCGCGATTTCGACGACGCCTTCACCGTCGCTGGCACCGGATGGGGAAATACCTACCAGCGCCGCATTCCCGTGCTACGTATCGACCAGATCCACACGACACGGCATTTCACCCCCGTTCGTTGCCGTGCCGTGACCACTCGCCACTCCGACCACCGCATGGTGGTTGCCGACCTCCTTCTCGACTGAACACCGTCCTTCATCATGTCTTCCAACGTCTCCCGCGAAACCCTCGCCTCCGTCCTCGACGAGATCGCGCTCCTGCTCGAAATCGAGGGCGAGAATCCCTTCAAGATCCGAGCCTACCGCCAGGGAGCCGAAACCGTACGCTCCTACGATGGTGACATCGTCGCCATGGCGCGCGAAGGGGAACTCGAGGGCATCAAGGGCATCGGCAAGGCCCTGCAGGACAAGCTCCATGAACTGGCCACCACCGGCACGCTAGGGTTTCACCAGAACCTGAGAGGCAACTACCCCGAGACCTTCTTCGAGTTGTTTGAAATCGACGGACTCGGCCCCAAGAAGGTCGCGGCGGTGCACAAGAAACTCGGCATCGACTCCATCGACGGCCTGCGCAAGGCCTGCGAAGCCAGTGAACTCGCCGCCCTGTCCGGATTCGGCAAGAAGACCGAACAGAAGATCCTCGAAGCCATCGCCCGCCGCGAGCAGTTCGCGGATCGATTTCACCTCGATGCCGCCGCCCACGCGGCGAGCGTGATTCTTGCCCGACTGAAGGAACACCCGGACGTACTACGTGCGCAGTATGCGGGATCCCTGCGCCGCTCGAAGGAAACGGTCGGCGACCTCGACTTCATCGTCGCCACCTCGAAACCCGCGGAACTCACCAGGTATTTCGCCGAGATGGACCTGACCGACCACGTCATCGTCCACGGCGACACGAAATGCTCCATCCACCTCGAGAACGGTTTGCAGTGCGACCTGCGCGCCGTCTCGAACGACGAGTATCCCTTCGCCCTTCAATACTTCACCGGGTCCAAGGAGCACAACGTCGCCCTGCGTTCGAGGGCTCTCAAGCAAGGGCTCTCCCTCAACGAATACGGATTCAGCGGCAGCAGCGAGATTCCCGAGGTCCACGAAGAGCGCGACATCTACAGCGCCCTTGGCCTCGACTACGTTGACCCCGCCCTCCGTGAGAATCGCGGCGAGATCGAAGCCGCCGAGGCCGGCACACTCCCCGAGCTTGTCTCATGGGAGCAACTCTGCGGAACCTTCCACAACCACACGACCGCCTCGGACGGGCGTGACACCCTCCATGAGATGGCCGAGGCCGCCATCGACCTCGGGCTGACCTACCTCGGCATCGCCGACCACTCGAAGTCGTCCTTTCAGGCCCGAGGACTTGATGAAGAGCGCCTGCTCACGCAGATCGAAGAGATCTCCGCTTGGAATTCCGAACATGGTGAGAGCCTTCGGATCTTCGCCGGCTCGGAGGTCGACATCCTCAAGGATGGATCCCTCGACTTTGATGACTCCCTGCTCGCCCAGCTCGACTACTGCGTGGCCTCCGTCCACAATGCCTTCACCCTCGACGAGAAAACGATGACCCAGCGCATCATCCGTGCGATGGAGAACGAGCATGTCACGATGCTCGGCCACCTGACCGGAAGGCTCCTCTTGAAACGGGACGAATACGCCGTCAATCACGACAAGATCATCGACTGTGCCGCGGAAACCCGGACCATCGTCGAACTCAACTGCAATCCACGTCGCCTCGACATGGACTGGAGATGGTGGAAGAAGGCCCGCGACAAAGGCGTTCGTTGCTCCATCAATCCGGATGCCCACCGAACCGAACAATTTCAGTATCTTCGCTTCGGCGCCGACGTCGCCCGCAAGGGCTGGCTGCGGAAACAGGACGTCATCAACACGATGAACCTCGAGGAGGTCGAAGCCTTCCTCGCACTCCCCAAGTCCAGCCGTTAGGACGCCCGACAGCAAGCCCCAACAGCCTCCCAATCCATCTGCAAGCGCACACCCGAGAACTCACCTCGGGACGCCCCCTAACCGGATGGGTAGGGAGTGCGGGCAATCCTGCCCGCAGAACAACGGACACCCCCCGTTCCCTCCCATCACTCCGCCTGCCCGAAGAACCCACGCACTGTCCCATCCCCCAGCTGGCGACCAGCCTGCTGCACACTATCTCCCTACCACGGCAGCACCGTATCCCACACGCTGGCGCGGGCGCAGCGAAGGACCGCCTCTTCCTCATCCATCCGGCGTCGTTTCCCGAGAAAACCGCCACCATCCGGCTCTCTGTGAGTTTGCGCTTCATCATGGTCTCGATTCGTTCGTCCCGAGCCAGATCCTCCAGTTTACAATGACCACAGAATAGAGGAACCTCACCTCCGGACTTGGTTGAAGAGGGATACGAAGACCAAGCGCCGAATGGGAGTAATGCCTAGGACCGCTTTCTCCTCAAACTAACCGACAAGGCGAGTGCCGACAAAAGAGCGGCGCTTGGTTCCGGCACGACATTGAAGGAGAAATCCCCACTCAGAACGGGCCCGGTGAAGCCCAGATTCGAATAAGTGTATTCGATGGTTTGCCCGTCGAAAGGCGAAGTGAAGGTCGAAGTCACATCCGGGTAACTCGCGGGCAACCCGGTGGAGTCAAGGGAAGCGCTGGCGGTAAAGATGCCTCCAAACTCGATGTCTTCGCCACGCAGGACAATGGTTGGCGCAGCAATATCGTTCACCTCGAACTCCGACTGACCGCTGGGGTAAAAACCATTGTTGGAGAAGTCCGCGTAGAAGTGAGGGAAGTTAGCAATGGTTTGCCCTACTCCCCCACCGTCGTTGACGAGATCAAAGGTAAAACTACCGATCAAAGAACTCGTCGAGTCTACCGAGAAAGTGACGGCGGAAAGTGAGACGCCCGGAAGCGAGACAAGAGCTAGAACAAGAAGAGCTTTCACTGGGGGCCATATAAGGCAGATTGGGCTTTAAGCAATAAGACATTTCCCTGTCAAACTGCGCTGCTTCTCGCTGGGCGGGTGGTACCCGATTCCTGCCACACCCATCAATGGGCATCCACACGAGACATCTGTTTGGAGCGCATTGCGTTGATAGTGTGGTGATTGGAGCCGCCATCAAAAACCCTATACAAACCTCTTCGATGGAGTCAGCCCGTGGATGTTGAAATTGGAATTGATCGCATGGCCGGTGCGGATTCGGATCTTGGTGATCCGACCGAAGCCTCCCCAACTCGATCTATCCAATACAGACCTCAAGAACTGCCACCCAGAACGACACCATACCGACCCTCGCAAAAATCCCTCCCCTGCATCTAAGCCAACCCTGCAGTCTAGCTCATCAATGACAGCTCCTGGCGAACTCGCGCTACACGTTCATCCAGATCCCCTCGTAGCTCAATGAACGCGTTACCCCGCATGATCAGATCCTCACGGATCTGCTCCTGCATCCACTTCCGGTTTATTTCCCCCGATCGATCCCAACTGTCACGGTATGGGATATCGTCTCCACAGAGGAAGACCAAATCGTAGCGTTCCGTCGCCTTGCCGGCCAGATCCTCAAGACGAGGGTGGACGCTCTGATGGTAGTACCGTGAGAAGATTCGGGTCGTTCTTGCGTCAGTGTCAACGAACAGAAACCGATCCGCCTGCAGCATCAGGACGTCTTCGCGCTCAATGTGCCCTTCGGCGATCTCGACCAACTGCTCCTGAGTGAGTCGCCTCTCGACTTGGTACGCCTCCCAATATTCTCGTCCATACTCCGGCATCCAGACCGTCGACAACTCCTCTGCCATTCGATCTGCGAGGGTAGTTTTCCCCGTCGAGGGAGCGCCGAGAAACAACACTTTGACGATCAGATCCCGGTAAACCAACGGATCGACGAAGTGGCGGTGAGCGTAGGGATCCTCCCGGACCGCGGTCCCCGAGACCGGGAAAGCAATGCGCCCGACATCTACCTGTCGATCCTCTGCACCAAGGGCACGACTGACATGATCGCCATAGAACTCGCTTGAGTAGAAGGCATCCACCTTCCGCCCTGCCAGCATTTGGAGAAGATAGTCTTCATGCTGCCGCATGATCTCGGGAGAATCACCGACCTCCTGCGGACCATCCCACGCCTCGAGAACCTCAACCTGTGGATAGAGTTCCCTAATCCACTTAGCACGAATTTGCAGAGGAATCGGGGTGATCTCCGGGCAATCATAGATCATCACAATCACTTTCTCGTTCTCCAAAAGCGCCCTTTCGATCAGCAGTTGATGACCGCGATGCAATGGCGCGAACTTGCCCAACGTCAGCCCAACACTCATCCTTCGGACCTGGTTTCCTGCATCGTTTCGCTCCTGATTCGTTTCCAAGCATGCAGCCCACAGATTGCAAGCACCAGAAACACCGCATAGAGACCAGTGGTGACGTAGAGCCCTTTGGAAAAGTAGATCCCGATCGCTGCGATATCGACAGCAATCCAATAGTACCACGACTCCAGTTGTTTCCGAGCCAACATCCACTGGGCACAAAGGCTCGCAACCGTTGTAAATGCATCGCCGTAAGGCGCCGCTGCATCCGTCCAGTGAGCCATCCCCGCCCCCCACAAAGCTGCCCCGACGATTGTGGCAAGCAGCCAAGCGATCCTCACAGTCTCCCGCTGGGTCGTGATCTCAGCCTCTTGGCGATCCTTTCCTCCGTGAAGCCAGAA
This sequence comes from Haloferula rosea, assembly GCF_016595525.1. Lineage (GTDB taxonomy): Bacteria > Verrucomicrobiota > Verrucomicrobiia > Verrucomicrobiales > Akkermansiaceae > Haloferula > Haloferula rosea. The sequence continues at coordinate 379,698 of NZ_JAENII010000002.1, read as the reverse complement.
CCACCACCCGAAGATCTGCATACCAATGTAAACGACATGAAGAATGAGATCCGAGTACAGCTTCACCTGAAAGAAGATGACGATGAACAGCAACACCTGCACCAAGCCCGTAGGCCAGCACCAGATGTTTTGGCGCACCGTCAGCCAAACGCAAAGCAGGCCGAAAATTGTCGCCGCGATCTCCAACCCGAGCAGCACGCCCGATGGAATACTTGAAGCTCCTCAGTCTGGCAACCCCGCGGATGAGCATCAATGGAGGCTCACGCTAGCATCCACCAACCGGCGACCAGCCTGCTGCTCAATATCTCCTTACCACGGCAGCACCGTATCCCACACGCTGGCGCGGGCGCAGCGAAGGACCGCCTCTTCCTCATCCATCCGGCGGAAGCCCCCCTTCTTTTCCAACTCTTTCCATCCCCGCTTCACCGCCATCAGTTCGACACTGATGCCCGCCACCCGGATGGCCACCTGGGCGGCGATCAGCAGGCATCCGATCGCGACCACCCACATCGAGGAGAAGCTGCGGTTGAAGAACGAAAACACGAGGATGACCAGGATGAGCGCCGGGAGCACCCGTAGGTTCCACCAGCCACGACGACGCTTCCGCGCGATGATGTTTCCGTCCGCCTCCAGCAGATGGAGGCCGGCATCCCTCAAGGTGATACCCAGTGCCGTCGCGTCCCTCAACTCGCTGGGCTTCCCCTTGGTCACCCCGAGCCTCTCATACATTTCGGCGACACTCATCGAGCACTCGATCCGACGACCGCGCATCTGAACCCGCCCCCAGAACCACCAGCGGGCGATGCAGACCGCGATGATCAGGAGGCCAGAGAGAATGATAACGAGGCGAAAGACCGGACCCACGCCCCAAACCACACCATGGCGGCTGCCTTCGCAAGGCGAGATCCTCTACCCGGCCTTCGGATCTTCGGGCCAGGGATGCTTCGGATACCTGCCGGCGAGATCCTTTCTCATCTGGCGGTATCCACTTTCCCAAAAGCTCTCCAAATCCTTGGTCACCTGCCACGCCCGCCGGTTGGGTGCCTGCACCTCGACGAGAACCAGAACCTTCCCGCCGGCAATCGTCGGGGTCTGCCAGACGCCGAACAAATCGCGCACCATCAAACCAATCACCGGCTCCTTGCCGAATCCGTAACGCACCTTTGCCTCGCGCCCCGTGGGCAGCTTGATCCTCTCCGGAGCATAGGCATCCAAGGCGGCACGCTGCGCCGCACTCAGCCAGTCTTTCAACACCGGCCACACCGGCGCATCCTTGATCTCCTTGTAGCTCACCGCGCCATGGCAAATCTGCGCCACGGCCATCTCACGATCCTCCTCCGACCAACCGGGCAACTCCAGCTCAGGCATCCAGGCACTCAGCCCGGCAAGGCGGGCACACCATTGCTCGACCGCATCATCCCACCGCTTCAACACCAACTCCCCGCTGATCACCCGCTCGGCCAGCAACCCGGCCGCCGCATCGAGATCGGCCCCCTGATCGCTGTCCTTGGACTCCAGCACCAAGTCCCGGAAACGACGTTCTTGTCGGGCGACGACCCGCCTTCTCGTCTCATCCCAGACCGCTCCCTCTCCTTCATTCAAGTCCTCCGGAAACAGGCTGCGCAACGACTCCAAATCCACCTTGGTCGCGCGTCGAAGATGCACCACCAGTTCCTTTCCCTGCACCTCCGTGATCTCCGCCGCGACGAAGGCCACGGCTTGCCTCGCCGCGCTCTTCTCGTCCAGGCGACCCTTGCGTTTCCCGACCAGCCGACAAGCCAAGGTCGAGCCCGCACGCTGCACGCCGAGCTGATCGCTGAATCCCGCAAGCATCGCCCGTGAAACCGCCGCTTGTCGCCCCTCAAAGTCGATCCCTTCCCACGGCCACCCGCGCTGCTGAGCCAGACGTTTGAGACGTTCGAAACTCTGCTGGATCTCGCGGCAGCCACGACCACTCACCCCGATCTGCGACACGCGCTGGGGATCGAACCGCATCGCAACCGCCGATTCAAAGCCGCGCCACTCCGCTTGAAAGTCCGAGTAATCCTCCGCCATGACGAAGTCGTCCATCCCAGATTTCTTTCCGAACCACACCCCCTCGCCCTGCACCGCCGCACTGACGAAGGCCATCTCCGCCACGCACCCCTCCTCGACCCCGGCCAGCATCAACCTCGCAAAGCGAGGCTCCAAGGGAAGGGCCGCCATCGCGTGGCCCTCATCCGTCAATCGGCCCTCCACATCCGTCGCCCCCAGGTCATGCAACAGCGACATCGCCTTCGCCAAACCCTCCGGTTGGGGCGATTCCAACCAGCGAAAGCCGCCGACGTCCTCGACCCCCGAAGCCATCAGAAGCAAAGCCGCCTCCGCGAGATCGACCCGATGCACCTCCGGAATCTCGAAAGCATCTCTTCGACCGTGATCCACCTCACTCCACAGCCTGAAACACCGCCCTGGAGCGGTGCGCCCGGCACGCCCCGCCCGCTGCTCCGCCGCAGCCCGCGAAATCTTCTGCACCAGCAACGTCGCAATGCCCCGTCGCGGGTCGAAACTGGCGACCCGCGCCAGGCCCGCGTCGATCACGGTCCTCACTCCATCGATGGTCAGCGAGGTCTCGGCCACATTGGTGGAAACGATGATCTTCCTTCTGGGGTTCGGGCCCACTGCTTCCTCCTGGGCTTCAGGCTTCAGCCCGCCGTGCAATGGCAACACCGCACATCCCCTCGCCCACGCCACCTGCGACAACAGCTCCACAGTACGACGAATCTCGTACATCCCAGGCAGGAAACACAGGATGTCGCCGCACTCTGCATCATCCAGTGCTTCCTGACACGCCTTCGCCACTCGATCCCACACCGGAATCTCCCTGACCGGGCCTCCGCGCCGGTTCCCCCCGCGAGTCGCCGCCGTGGCAGCTCCGCGGTAGTGAATCTCCACCGGAAACGTCCTACCCCCCGCCTCCAACCGAATGACCGGCTCAAGGAACTCCGCAAGCCCCGCGGTCTCCAGAGTGGCTGACATCACCAACAAGCGCAGGTCGGCCCGCGGACCTTCCTGCAGATCCAGGCATCGCCCGAGGGCCACATCGACTGCCAGCCGCCGCTCATGGAACTCGTCAAATACCACGGCCGACACCCCACGGAGTTCCGGGTCGTCCTGGAGCCATCGCTGGAAAACCCCATCCGTCAGGTAAATGATCTTCGTGTCCCGCCCATACTGGGTGTCGAAACGCACGGCGTGCCCCACCTCACCACCGACCCGGGTCCCCCGCAACTTGGCAACCCAACGGGCCAGCATGCGGGCGGCCATCCTCCGGGGCTCGATCACCAGAATCCTGCCTCCAAGTTCCAGATCGGCGAGCATCCCCGGAACGGCCGTTGATTTGCCCGACCCCGTGGGGGCCTTAAGCAACACCCGAGCCCCCTCGTCGGTCCTCATGGCACTTTTCAGCCCCTCCTCGATCTCATGCACCGGCAACCGCACGCCCATCCAATCCCACGGCACCCAAGCAACGGCAAGGGGATTCCAAGTATCCTCGAATTCGCCGAAAGTCTGGTCACATTCGGGCCGTTATCCCCCTTGCTAAGCCATCGCATCACCCGTAACCTGCCGTCATGAACTCACCGCTCGCCTTTGGTCTGCCGCAAGGCCCTGAATGGATCATCATCTTCGTCGTCGTGCTCCTGCTCTTCGGTGCCAAGAAGATCCCCGAACTCGCACGTGGACTCGGCAAGAGCATGGGCGAATTCAAGAAGGCCCGTGAGGATTTCGAGCGCGAGATCAAATCCGCTGAAGCTGACGCCTCCCGAGAGGAAGATGAGGTCAAGGTGAAGGAAGTCGCCGGCAAGGAACCCCGCGAGATCTGAACGATGTTTTTCAACCCCCTTTCCAAGTGCGCCTCGAGAGTTCTCGGGGCGTTTCTTTTGCTGCTGACTCTCGGTAGCTGCGAGAAGACCGAGCAAGCCGCCTTCCCCGGTGAAGGTGTTGCGGAGGAAACCGCCGCTCATCAATCCGGCGAAAATTCCACCCCGCCCCCATCTTCCCAACCGAAGCCTCAAGCTCCGGCGGCAACTGGCGATTCACAGGAACCGTCACCAAGCAGTCTCCGCTTCATCGCCTACAACGTGGAGAATTGGCTGACCATGGACCGCTACATCGACGGCAAGCGGCAGAAGTCGAAGGCCAAGCCCGACGAGGAGAAGGAGGCCATCGTCGCAATTCTCGTCCGCCACCAACCCGATGTCATCGGTCTGTGTGAAATCGGCAGCACGGAAGACCTCGCCGATCTGCAATCCCGTCTGAAGGAGGCCGGCCTCGACCTTCCCCATTCCCATCACACCGGCGGGTTTGATCCGGTCAGGCGTCTGGCCATCCTTTCTCGCCTCCCCATCGTCTCCACCGAACTCCGCGAGGAACTCGAGTATGAGCTCGAAGGGAAGACCATGGGCATGAGCCGGGGCATCCTCGATGCCACCGTGAAGACCCCCGTCGGTCCGGTGCGCCTTCTCGGCGTCCATCTCAAGTCCAAGCGCGAGGTTCCCGAGGCGGACCAGGAGATGATGCGACGTTCCGAGGCCCACCTCCTCCGTGAACACGCCACCTCCATCCTCGAGGAGGATCCGGCCACCCAGCTCATTGTCTACGGGGACTTCAACGACACCCGGCAGTCCTCCTCCATCCGCACCATCCGCGGGCCGAGAAAGACCCCGCTTTCGCTCGGCATGGCGTTCCTGCGCGACTCACGCGGTGAAACCTGGACCCACAACTGGGAGTATCAGGACGTCTACTCGCGCTTTGACTACGTCTTCTTCAGCCAGCCGGTCCTTGATCTGGTGGATTGGGATTCCTGCCGCGTGCTGGATGATCCCGAAACCCTGACCGGAAGCGACCACCGAGCCCTGCTCTTCGTGCTGAAGTGATCGGCCCACTCCGGGCACAGGTCAGCGGATCTCAAGCATCAGTGCACTCAGTGGCGCCATCGGCGGCAGCTTGATTCCTTCTTCGTGAAGGTCCTTGCACACGGCCTTCCCCTGCCAGCCGGAACCCAGCTGGTCGCGGAAATGAAGCTCGGTTGAACCTCCGCCCAGCCACTCCTGCGCATGCTTGGGCAAACGAATGCCCACCCCGTCGAGAGTGGCTTGCGCATGGAAATTCGCGACCACCAGGAAAGCCTGACCGGAGGCCTCGTCCCGCCTCATGAAGGCATACAACCAGTGGCCGCTGACCTCCTCGCCATCCATGCGTCCGAAATCCGGGTTCTCCTTGTTCGCATGATTCAAGCCGTAGAACTCGCCCTTGGTGAAGGCTGGCTCCTGCACCACGCGCAGCAAGCGGGCATACCAGGCCCGTAATGCTTTTTGCTCGGCAGACAATCCACCTCCGTCGTAGCGCCCATCATTCGTCCATTTCTGGAACTCCGGCATGCTCCAGTAGTCGAAGATCGAAGTCCGGCCATCGTCGCCTCCGAACCCTTCCGGCCCGAGCGCGGGTTCACCGACTTCCTGCCCGTGGTAGATCATCAGCGGTCCGCGCCCCATGCCAAACATCACCGCGGTGACCGGGCGACCGACATCCATCCCCAGTCCGCCCCATTCATGGGTCGTCGCCAGCCGGACTTCATCGTGATTCTCCGCGTAGCGCAGCGATTGGTGGAAACGACGGCCGGTGAACGTCAGTTCATCCAGATCGTTCGCCCACTTGTAGCCACCGGCGAAATCGTCGTAGAGGCCCATGCAGATGTCGTAGACCGGATCGTCGTAAACCGCGTCGAACCCGGCATCAAGCAGGGCATCGAGCACATTGCCGTCGGTCAGCTTCGCCGGGTCATTGTCGTAGGCCTCACCGAAGATGAAGACACCCTCATCACGCTCACGAGCCCGGGAGATCATCCACTTCCAGAATTCCATCGGCACCATGTGCGCCATGTCCACCCGGAACCCCGCCACGCCCATCCCTTGCCAATGGGCGAAAACCGCATCCATCTTCCGCCAGGTATCCGGAACCTCCTCCGCCCGGGCCTCGATGCCCGGCAAGTGGCTCGTGTCCCTTCCTTGGGTGAAATCGTGGCCGTAGTTCAGCTTCACTGTCTCATACCAGTCCCCCAAGCCCGGCGAGAATGTGATCGCGTTGTTCCCTGTCACACGGACGAAATCCGTCTCGGGGGCGAAGCGGCCGGTGCACCCCGGCATCCCCGCGGTGGGCAGCGTGAGAGGACGAGATCCCGCCGCCTGCCCCGACTGGACGTAGAAGAAGTTGTTGTCCGGCGCGAAGAACACGTCGGTCCGGTCGTCATTCCCGAAGCTCATCTCCGGCCGCACATCCGACGCGTAGCTGCGCGCCACGTGATTGGGCACGAAATCGATCACCACCTTGATGCCGTGCTCCTTACACCGCTTGAGCAGCGTCTGGAACTCCTCGAGACGTTTCGCTGGATCATCCGCGTAATCGGGACACACATCGAAGTAATCCCGGATTGCGTAAGGGCTTCCCGCCTTGCCCTTCAGGATGTCCGCGGGGTCGGCCGGGCGTCCCGGATACGCCGTCGCACTGGCCTGCTCCAGCACTCCGGTCAACCAGAGGTGCGTGAAGCCCATCGCTCCGATCTCCTTCAGAGACCGTTCGTTGAAATCGGAGAACTTGCCGCAGCCATTCTCCTCGATCGAGCCATTGAGCTTCCGCGTCTCATTGGCATTCCCGAACAAGCGAGGAAGGACCTGATAGACGACGGGTCTTGGTGCCGCAGCAACTGTCTCAGCTAGACTCATTGCGGCCATCCATGCGGCCACGAGCGGGAATTGCCAATTCATCTTTTTCATCAGCAGATGGCTCAGTGGCCGCCGGGAGCGATGGGAGCTGCGATGGCCCCGGGTTTGTCGACGCGCAGCATCGCGAGAGCCGCCAGCACCCAGCACGCTCCGGCCACCATGATCGCCATCATCGAATCTCCACCGAACAAGGTGCCGACCAGCTTTCCCATCGTCAGCGAAACCAGCACCTGAGGGATGACGATGAAGAAATTGAACACCCCCATGTAGAAGCCCATTTTGCCGGCTGGCAGGGCCGAGGAAAGGATCGCGTAGGGCATGGATAGGATCGAAGCCCAGGCGATCCCGACACCCACCATGCTCAGAAGCAGCATGTTCTGGTCGTCGATGATCTTCGCGGCAAACAAGCCGACCGCCCCCACCAACAGACAGCCAAGGTGGATCATCCGCGGCGAAACCTTTCGCGAGAGCCCGAGCAGCACGAATGAAAACACCACGCAGACGAGATTGTAGACCGCGAAACACACACCGGTCCACGCGCCGGCCTCCTCCATGACGACTTTCCATGCCCCTTCATCGGAAGGATCACCCCCAAAGACGTGACGTCCAATCGCCGGCGCCCAGAACACCCACATGCAGAAGAGCGCGATCCAGCTGAAGAACTGCACCAGAGCCAGCTGCTTCATCGTCGGAGGCATGGATTTCAAACCGCTGACCAATTCGACAAAAAAGCCACCGATTCCCCGGCTCTCCTGCTTCATCCTGCGGAACTCCTCCATGTCCTCCGGCGGATACTCCTTGGTCGTCAGGATCGTGTAGACCACCGCCACGAACAGAGCCACCGCTCCGACGTGGAAGGAAATCATCACCGCCTGGGGGATGGCTCCGCCATCCGTGCTTCCTCCTGCCACGCCGAACCAGTTCGTGAGCATCCATGGCAGCGCCGAGGCAACCACCGCACCAAGCCCGATCAGCAGACTCTGCACCGAGAATCCGGTGGACCTTTGGGATTCAGGAAGCTTGTCAGCCACGAAAGCGCGAAACGGCTCCATCGTGATATTCAGCGACGCATCCAGCACCCAAAGCAATCCGACCGCCATCCACAACGCGGATGAATGCGGCATCGCCACCAGGGCCAGACTGGCGAGAATCGCCCCGACGAGGAAATACGGTCGCCGCCGCCCGAGCCCCGTCCACGTCCGGTCACTCATGTAGCCGACGATCGGCTGGACGATCAGCCCCGTCAGTGGAGCGGCGATCCACAGCAGGGACAAGTCCTCCTCCTTGGCGTCGAGAAACGAAAAAATGGCGGACATGTTCGCCATCTGCAGGCCCATCCCGAACTGGATCCCGAGGAATCCGAACGACATGTTCCATATCTGCCAAAACGAAAGCTGCGGTTTTTGATTCATGGGTTCTCAGTGATGGACCACGCAGCATGGCACACCGTCACGCATTCCGGCAGCCATAATTCGGGTCATTCTGGTTAGACAATGGCACTCCGGCCGCCACGGTTTAGAGCTTTCCTGGGTGTGCGAATCCGAAACCCTGCGCTTTCGGATTCGGCAATACGCCGACCCCAAGCTGTGTAGACTCCCCGAGACTCACGTTCGGGTCGCATCCTCGGCCCGAACCCCCTGACCCATCTTCATCGACTTCTCCATATGACCGCTCCATCCAAAGCCGACAACATCTTCCAAGGGTGCATCCCCGCCCTCATGACGCCCTGCAGCGCCGACGGCGAAATCGACTACGACACCCTCGTCGCCACCGGCAAGGAACTCATCGAGGCCGGCATGCGTGCCGTCGTCTATTGCGGATCCATGGGAGACTGGCCGCTCCTGACCGACGAACAGCGCATGGAAGGCGTCCGTCGCTTGGTCGAGGCCGGAGTGCCCGTCGTAGTCGGCACCGGTGCCCAGAATACCAAGATCGCCGCGGCCCACGCCGCCCACGCCAAGGAAGTCGGAGCCGATGGCCTCATGGTCATCCCCCGCGTCCTCTCCCGCGGATCATCCCCGGCGGCCCAGCGCAACCACTTCGCCGCCATTCTCGAAGCCGGAGGCGATCTCCCTGCCGTGATTTACAACAGCCCTTACTACGGTTTCGAAACCAAGGCCGACCTGTTCTTCGACCTGCGCTCGGAGTTCCCATCCCTGATCGGATTCAAGGAATTCGGTGGCGCGGACTCACTCAGCTACGCCGCCGAGCACATCACCAGTGGCGACCCGGACCTGACCCTCATGGTCGGCGTGGATACCCAGGTGTATCACGGCTTCCTCTTCTGTGGCGCAGGCGGTGCCATCACCGGCGTCGGCAACGCCCTGCCCACCGAGATCCTCCGCTACGTCGAGCTTTGCCAGGCCGCTGCGGCAGGCGACCCACAGGCGCGCATCTATGCGGCACAGTTGGAAGAAGCCCTTTCCACCCTCTCGACGTTCGACGAAGGCCCGGACCTCGTGCTCTACTACAAGGAACTCATGACCCTCGAAGGGAAGCCGGGGTACGAGCACCAGATCAACTCGACTGACACACTCTCTCCGAGCCAGAAATCGCACCTCCACAGCCAGTGGCGCTTGTTCCGAGACTGGTGGTCCCAGTGGCCCGGAGCCCGGTGATTTCTTCGCTTTTGCTCTCACAGGCTTGGCGAAAATCATCATTGCTCAAGCCCGCCTGATTTCCGAAATCCACCCAAGTCATTCGCCATGAATGCCTTGGGTTTCATCGGCACGTTCATGTGTCACGCAAATACGCTTCGACACCAGTGAAAGTCGTCTGCCTTGTCAGGCGTAGCTCCCCCGCACTTCAAATTGCCACGATCTGACGAGATTCAGCGAAGGTTCCATGACCGGGACGAACGCGGAATCCCTTGTCATTCGGGCCATCTTGCTTCACTAGAACGCCACTTCCATGAACTCAGACACCGACTCAAAACCTGACACCCTCGCCCTCACCTACGCTGCCTGGTTGACCCGTCTCTGGCTTGCCGTCCGGGCCATCCAGACCGGTGTCGAGAAGTTCGCCGGGAAAGTCAGCTCAGAACAGGTCGTCAATATCGACGGAGCTCCCAACGACTACGATCTCACTGCCAGCTCCGCCGAGAAGGCCTACTCGCTGAGCAACTACCACGGAGTCCCCGCCGCCCTCTACGAGAAGTTCGCAGGCGAACCACTGATTCCAGGGTTCTTCCTCAAGTTCTACGACATGATCCTCGGCCCCGCCCTGCTGATCCTCGGCTTCGCCATCCTTCTGGGTATCGCCAGCCGCACCGCACTCTTCCTCCTTGGTGCCCTTTACGTCAGCCTCACCTGGGGTCTCATCCTGCTGGGTGAGCCCGGAAACGCCGGCGTCGCTTGGCTCGCAGCCCACATGATCCTCATCGTGTTCGCCCTGCAGCTTTCCCGCCACAACAAGCTCTGCCTGTTGAAAAAATGGTAATCCATACCAAATTGATTCTGTCATGAGCGATTTACCCACACCCCTCAATCGTCGGAGCTTCCTCACGCGGACGACCGGTGCCGCCGGCGCAGGACTGGTTCTCGGCGCGCCCAGCATTCTCTCGGCGAACAATGCCGACAAGAGGGACGCCATCCACATCGCCCTCGTCGGTTTCGGCAAGCAAGGCGAAGTCCTCTTCAACTGCCTCAAGAACATTCCCGGCCTCCATTTCCAGGCCGTCTGCGACATCTCGAACTACAGCCGCAAGAAGGGCATGGGCCAGGTCCGTGCCGTGCAGGGCGAGTTGCCGAAAGGCTACGAGGACATCGACGAAATGCTTGCCACGGAAAAGGGCCTCGATGCCGCCGTCATCGCCACCCCGGATTTCTGGCACTCACCCCACACCGTGAAGTGTCTCGAAGCCGGCCTCCACGTCTACTGCGAGAAAATGATGTCGAACACGATCGAAGGCGCCCGCGCCATGGTCGTGGCGGCAGAGAAATCCGGCAAGCTTTGCCAGATCGGCCACCAGCGTCGTAGCAACCCGCGCTACCGCTACACCTATGAGCAACTCATCAATGGCAAGAAGATCTGCGGTCAGATCGTCAACGCCAACGCCCAGTGGAACCGCTCACTGGGTGCTTCCCAGGACATCGGTGGCAAGAAACTCGCAAAGAGCATCATCGTCCCGGACGAAACCTTGAACCGCTATGGCTTCAAGGACATGCACGAGTATCTCAACTGGCGCCTCTACCGTGATCTCTCCGGCGGGCCCATCTCCGACCTCGGTGCCCACCAGATCGACATCTTCAACTGGTTCCTCGGCGTCCAGCCCACCTCGGTCTTCGCGTCGGGGGGCAATGACTACTTCACCGAGCGCGAGCACTTCGACAACGTGATGGCCATCTTCGACTACGACACCCCGCAAGGTGGAGTCCGGGCCTTCTATCAGGTGCTCACCACCACCAGCAGCGGCGGCGGATTCTGGGAAAGCTTCATGGGAACCGAGGCCACCATCAAAACCTCGGAAATCGCATCGACTTCCGCCATCTATCGGGAAGATGGAGCCCCATCATGGGACGGACTCGTCGACAAGGGCTACCTCAAGCGCAAGCCGGCCCCACCGAAGCCCGCTCCCTCCGCCGATGCCGTGGCAGCCTATGAATCGGCTGCACCGGAGGAATACGACCTTCCAGGCGGATTCAACAAGCCGGCCCACCAGCCGCACCTCGAGAACTTCTTCGCCGCGGTCCGTGGCGAAGCGAGCTTGAACTGCGACGCACGTCACGCCTTCGAAAGCGAAGCCCCGATTTTCTACGTCAACCCCTCTGCCTTGCAGAAAGAAAGAATCGAATTCACCAAAGAACAACTCTCCGTATGAAGAACACAACCATGCTCAGCCTGCTCGGCCTGTCTCTGGCACTCGCCAGTTGCGGGAAGAAAGAAGAAGGAACCACCTCCACCGCGCCTGCTTCGGGCGGCACTCCTGGCGGTGTTCCGCTCATGAGTGAGCTGCCTCCTGAACTCATTGAGGGAACTCCGAAGCCCATGAAAGTGCCGAACCTCGAACCCGAGCCGAAGAAGGCCCCCGAGTTCCTCGTTCCTGAAGGCACCGAGCTGCTGTCTGCCGGCAAGCCGGCCACCAGCTCGGACGACTACCCGATCATCGGCGACCTCACCCTCCTTACCGACGGTGACAAGGAAGCCGGTGAAGGCTACTTCGTCGAGCTTCTCGACGGACTCCAGTGGGTGCAGATCGACCTGGAAAAGAGTGCTGAGATCAATGCCATCTGGCTGTGGCACTTCCACTCCCAAAAGCGTGCCTACCACGACGTGATCATCCAGATTTCGGACGACGCTGAATTCAAGGAAGGGGTCACCACCGTCTTCAACAACGATTACGATGACTCCGCCAAGATGGGCAAAGGTTCCGACCAGCCCTACGTCGAGACCCGCTACGGTAAGATCATCGATGGCAAGTCCGCCAAGGGCCGCTACGTTCGCCTCTACAGCAACGGCAACACCTCCAACGACATGAACCACTACATCGAAGTGGAAGTCTACGGAAAGGCCGGCTGATCCTTCCCGGTCACCGAATCCATCCATCTGGCCGGATCCCCAACGGGATTCGGCCTTTTTCGTTCCAACACCGCCGAAAGGCCCCCCCGACTGCCATGCACACCACTATCCCGGCAGGCCCAATCGCGACCGGATCCTGAATAGGGCCCGAAGCATCTGCCACGCATCAGCAAATGCGGTGACCCGACTGCCTCCTTTCCGCACCCAGTTCACCGGGCATTCATCCCACGACAGCCCCGCTGCCGTCATCTCAGCCAGGAGTTCGGCATCAAACGCCAAGCCCGGCTCGACCAGTCGATCACGGATCTCCCGAAAGTCTTCCCCCCGCAGAACCTTCGCTCCACACTGGGTATCCTCCGAACGAACGCCCAGAATCAATCGACAAGCCAGCAGGAAGCCATGGTGCCGGATCCACCGCAAGACATCCTCCTCCACGCGCGTCTCTTCGGTATTCTTTCGAATCGCAATCGTCGAGCGACCGGATCGACGCGCCTTTTCAATCAAGTCCAGCATGTCATCCGCCCCGACACTCCCGTCGGCATCGACGAAGGCGAGCCAATCCGCTTCATTCTTCAGCCCCCACGCCTCCTTGACCACCGAACCTTTTCCGTAATGCGCCGCAGCAGCGTGGACCGTCACCGCCGGGTAAACCCTGGCGAACTCATCCCGCAATTCCCCCAGCCTCGCGACTTCCGCATCTCCCGAACCATCGTCGGCGATGATCCACGCCACATCCGACCGACGCTCCGCAAGCGCTTCGGCAAGTTCACGACCGAAGCGCGCCAACCGCGCCGAGTCCTTCCAAACTGGAGTGACCAGAATCGTGGTTGCCTCCTCCAGCTCATTGCCCATGGTTGCTCGAACGTGCGCCATCAATTGAGGCTTTCAACCAAACAGGGATTCCACCGATGAAAAGATCAATCCTGATCATCTGCTGGCTGGGGGTTCTTCTCACCGGCGTCTTCCTGCGTTTCGACGACCTCGGGTCCCGCCCATTCCACGCGGACGAAGCCACGGGCGCACGCATCACCGCACAGCGTCTAGAGTCCAACAACTACGTATTCGACCCCGTTCACTATCATGGTCCGACACTCAGCGGGGCCGCGATGGTGAGCGCCAGACTCCATGGCATGTCACGCTGGGCGGAATTGGAAAAAGCCGCGCTGCGACTCGTCCCCGCCTTGGCCGGCTGTCTTCTCGTCCTCATTCCCATTCTTGGCCGAAAACGCTTCGGAGATCCCGCCATGCTGTTGGCAGGACTGGCTTTGGCAAGCTCGCCGCTTCTCGTCTACTACAGCCGGATGTTCATCCATGAGATGATCCTCGCCCTCTTCGGAGCACTTGCCTTGTTCCAGGTCGCCTCCGCGAAACGGTGGTGGCCGGCGGGAATCTGGATCGGCCTGATGTTCGCGACCAAGGAGACCTTCGTGATCAGCCTCCTTGCCTGGGGCGCAGTCGGAGGACTTCTCTACCTTCTCAGCTTGCGCCGGGCTGACCGCATCCTCCCTCTCGAGATGATCAAGCAGCAAGCGCGCCCGGCCCTGATCGCGATGGGTCTGGGCATCCTCGTCGCACTCATTTTCTACACCAACGGGTTCACCTACTGGAAGGGTGCTGTGGATTCGGTACGCACCTACTTCATCTACGAAGTGGTGGAAGGGCACGACAAGCCATTCGCCTACTACTTCCAGCTCATGCTTCAACCCCGCGAGCTGGCGGGAACATGGTGGTTTGAAACCTCACTGCTGCTTCTCGCCGGGGCCGCCCTCGTTGTGAGCTGCATCTCTACGACCCTGAACCGACCAAGCCGGCTTGCGATCCAGTTCCTTGCCCTCTCGGCGCTCTTCCACTTCCTGATCTACAGCCTCATCGCTTACAAGACACCGTGGCTCATGGTCGTTCCATGGGTGCATGTTTGTCTTCTGGCAGGCTTTCTCGGCACGACGCTCGCCACCCGGTCGAAGCGACAGAAAGCCATCATCCTCGTCGTGCTCGCGACGGTCATGAGCATCCAGTTCATCCAATCCCGACAAGCCACCGGCCGTCTCGCATCCGACGAGCGGAATCCATACGCCTACGTTCCCACCAGCGACGACATCGAAACCCTCAAGCCATGGTTGGATTCACTCGACGCCGCCGTCCCCGAATTGACTCTGGAGCCTGTCGGGGTGATCGGCTCGGAATACTGGCCTCTGCCGTGGTATCTGCGTCGGTATGAAAAAGTCGGATACTGGGCGGAAGCTCCCCCGAGTCTGGAACGGCTTCCGCTTGTCTTTTCAACCGGTGATCTGACCGCCGACTTGAGCGAAAGCCATGTCCCGATCCCCAGGGGACTGCGCACGGACACCCCGATGACGGTCTGGGTCCGTGAGGACTTCTGGGAAGCGGCCCTATCGACCGATTGAGCATGAGCGAACTCCCTCCTCTTCCCAAGTGTGTTCACTTCTCCCATGAGGCGATGAACACGACCTACCACCTTCGTTTCCCCGGGCAGGACGCGAAACATCTTCACGACGTCTCTCGCTTCTGTTTCGAGGAACTCGATCGGCTGGAATCGCAGCTGAGCCGATTCGTCGAAGATAGCGATGTCTCGCGCATCAACTCGATGAGGTCCGGTGACTCGCTCTTTGTTTCGGAAGCCTGCTACGAATGTCTGCGCCGATCTCTCGAACTCCACCAGCAGACGGGCGGCCTTTTCGACATCACACTCGGAGCTCAGATCGAGCACGTGAAGTCGGGTGAAGAAGGAGCCGCACCGCCGATCGAAGGAAGCCTGATCATCGCGCCCGATCGACCCTTCATCGAATGCCAGTCACCGGGGCGACAGATCGACTTTGGAGGGATCGGAAAGGGATTCGCACTCGATCGCCTTCATCGGATCCTGATCGACTGGGAAATCGAATCGGCATTGATCTCGGCAGGTGCCAGCACCCAACTCGCACACGGACCGGTCGCTTGGCCTGTCGATCTCACCGGTGACCACGCATCGATCCGGATCGGATTGAAACAAGCCGCCCTGAGTGCGTCAGGCATCGGGATTCAGGGAAGCCACATCGTCCACCCCGACGGAGACCTCCGCACCGATGAAGCGTGGCCGTTCACCCGTGTTTGGCTGATCGACCCATCGGCGACGGCTGCCGACGCCTGGTCAACCGCGATCATGCTGATGACTCCCGAACAGATTCGGGAACTGGGCAACGATCAGCCCGATTCCCTTTACGTCGAGGATGCCGCAGGAATCAGGGCCTGGTCCGAGGTCGGGCAATGAGTGAATCGCCGCATTCTGATTGAGGCCCTGGCTCTTCAAGCATCTCCAGGATCCGACTGAGCCATACGGGCCGATCGAACCGAGTCGCGAAGCTTCAGGCCACGGGCATGCAGAATCCATAGACCTGCAGGAATGATGCAGGCGGCTTGGACCACGTGGGCAACCACGGCATACGAAAGGCCCATCTCACGGTTTACCCCAAACAGTCCGAGGGCAGCCAGACACCCGATCTGAAACGTCCCGAGGAAACCCGGCGGTCCTGGGGCCGCAATCGCAAGGGCAACCAACACCATCACCATGATACCCGCCAGCGGGCTGAGCTGGAGGCCGAGGGTCCACAGACACACCTGATAGAAAACGGCCATTTCCAGCCACAAGGCCAGCGAGGTGATCATCACGATCCACAACTGCCGACCGCTTGAGATGGCCTTCAGCCCGTCGAGGAACCCATCCATCAGTTGATAGAGCGCATTCCGCAGTCCCGACAGGAACCGGGGAAACAAGAACACCCGAATCATCCTCCGCCCCAGCTTCGAAAAGGTCCGACTGAAGAAGTAGGCCATCAGCATCATCGCCAAACCGACCAAGGCAATCAGACCCAGAACCCTGGTCCCGGCACCAAGCCAGTCGGGGGCATCGACGATCCACTCAGCCGCAATCGACAGGACCCCGATGATGACGAGGGCATCGATGACCCGCTCAACCACGATGCTTGCGGCCGCCGAGCCAAAACTGATCGACTCCCAGCGGGTGAGCACCCACGGACGGGCGACTTCCCCGGCACGAAACGGTAGAAGAAAGGACGCCATGAAACCCGCCGTGGTGGCATCCACCAGAGACCGGAACGACATCGATTCACCTCCGACGAGCAGATACCTCCAACGCCAGCTCCTGATCAGAAAATTGAGGGCCACCAGGAAAACCAGAACCGGGATGAACCTCAGATCGACCTTGGAGAAGCTGGCCCGGACAGCATCCCACTCCACATGCCGCAATAGCAGGGCAAGCAGGCCCAGCACCACCACGATGCCGAGCCACTGGGAAAGGCCACGCCGCTTGGTGGTCTCACTCATGGTGATTCAGGACGACTGGGCTCGTGTGGGAATTCAGCATCAACTACTTGCCTGCCTCTTTCCCATACCACGATGAAGGATCGAGCTGGTGGCAATGAGTCCGGGCTTGAGTCGCCATTTCCTTGTGCCCTTCTTCATCAAAAGTCCTCCATGCGTAATAGAGCATCGCCTGTCGCTCACGGAGCTTCAAGCCATGCCCCCCCTTGATGGCGATGGGCATCAGGTAGGTGAAGTCCTCGACCGCGACCGGCCGACGGTTGAAGCGCTTCGGCACCTTGTAGCCATTCGCACCGCGAAGGAACCTCACCCTCGGGTTGTGCCAGGCGGCACCGGCGGCCTCATCCATCAGGCGTCCGCCCTTCTTCAGATACTCCAGCTTCTTCGGTCCCCAACCGCTGGCCGCTGATCGCAGGGTATAGGCCGACCCCAGATAGACTTTGGCCAGCTGGTCTGACGGGTCAGCATCGAATCTGGCCTGAAATCTCCCGATGTAGCCGTCGATGACCTTCGCATCATCGGTGGCCAGACACTTCTCATGCCACTCGCGGTAGTCCGACACGTCGTCGGCCCGCAATCCACCTGCAGCGAGCAGGAAAATGACCATCCACTTGAAAATCACAGCCAAGCTTCCCATGAATCTCGAATTGATCAAGAGGATGCTTTGTCCCCTTCCAGCCGCCTCAGAATCCCGGCGAGCCGGAGCCGATTCTGCCGCTGAAGGACAATGCACGGGAGGTTGGACAGTGGCGCATAGGCAAGGATCACCCATGCCCATGGCATCGGTGTCCACACGACAAACCCAATGATCACCAGGCACTGGACCCAGTGGGCAGCTTCACTGCGGCAAGTCTCCGCAACAAATCGCTCGGTAAATTCCCGGTCCGAGCTGCGCAGCCGCTTCTTCGCAAATCCCCCGAACCATGGACCAGCATCCGGGATGGCGCCTTTCCACGATTTGACCCGGAAAAGACGATCATAGAGTCCCCGAGTCTCTCCGGGAAAAGCCGCGAAGGGAAACCATGAGGGATGGAACCACGCCAAGGGCATGCGCGTGAAGATCCATGACACTCCGAGATGGGCAGCAGGGATTCCCAAGCCGTTCAGCAGCCCGATCCAGAGCATGGGGAGATCAATCCACATGGCGGCCCTTCCACGAAGTTGACACCTTCTTGCGTTTCCTCATCACAGCAACGGCAAACAGGCCCTGATAGAACAGCAGACTGACCGGGAACAACAACGCGTTCACGACCGAGAAACGTCCGACCTGCCGGAAGAGAATGGCCGTTGGGATGGCCACCGCGAGATAGGCCGCCCCCACCATCACGCGAGCGTCCCAGACCACCAGAAGGAACACGCACACGGTCACCATCATCAATCCCGTCAACCACAGGGAGGCCAGCAGCAGGGCTGCAGGCGATGCCAGAGCCGCGCCGGAACTGAAGCCCTTCGCCCAGCTCTCCACCATTTCACGGTATCCGCCGGGAAACATCCGCATCGAGATGCTCCCGCGTCCGACGAAACATCTCCGGGGAATACCCAGTTCCTCACACTTCTTGGCCAACTTCAGGTTCTCCAGAACCGTCTGCTTCACCGCCTCATGGCCACCCAGTTCACCATAGCGTTTCCTTGAAACCAGAAATGTCTGACCAAACAGACCGATCCCCGTCGCCTGATCACCACGCCACGTGAAGGCACCGATCCCACCAACCATGAGAAGATTGAAGAATACCGACAGCTCTTCATAAGCACGCTCGATACGATGCCACGGGCAGACCGAAAATACCGCACCGGGCTCTGCTGCTGCGGCCGAAAGAAGCCGCTCGAGGGCGTCGGCCTCCAGTTCCACATCCGCGTCGAGGAACAACAGCCAGTCCCCGGTCGAAGCTTCGACCCCCTGATGACAAGCCCAGGGCTTCCCATACCACCCTGATCGCAGCTCTCGCCCCCGGATCAATCGCGCGCCATGAGTCTGGACCATTTCGGCCGTCCCGTCCGAGGACTGGTCATCCACCACGATCACCTCATGGGGCGGCACCGTCTGCCGCCCGAGGGATGGCAGAAGCCGGGACAGGTTCTGCTCCTCGTCCCGTGCGGGAATGACAATCGAGACACGCGGCAGTTCACCCGACGCTGTGTCTTGCCGCGGCAAACGACGCAATCTGGCGAAAAGCAAGGCCATCGAAACGACTGCGAGCGCCGCCCCGATCCATGCCACAATGCCCGTTGCGTCCGTCACCGCACACTACCCGCGTATTTGACCAGCCGGTCACTCACCTTCTGACCGCAAAGCACCGCCATCGGCATTCCACCGCCGGGATTCACGCTCCCTCCAGTGAAGAACAGGTTGCGGTACTTCTTGCTCTGCTTGGGTGCCTTGAAGGCGCGGTTCCGCTTCCAGTCGCTGACCACCCCGTAGATCGACCCTTGGTTGGAGAGATACATGCTCTCGATGTCGAGCGGGGTGAGCATGTCCTCCACCACGGTATGCTTGCGCAAATCGGTGAGCCCCATCCGCTCCAACTTGTCGAGAACCCGCTCCCGGAGACCCAGATAGTCCTCGTGAGTCAGGGGGTTCTCGGGATCGATCGGCGGGATGTGGGGCAGGATCTTGATGTTGTCGCATCCCTCGGGAGCCTTGGAGGGATCCGTCCGGGTCGGGGCCACGAGGTAGATCGTCGGATCATCAGGCAGCTGTCCTTTCTGGAACACGGTGTTGAAGTGCTTCTTCTGATCCTTCGAGAAGAAGAAATTGTGGTGGGCCAATTCCGGATACACCCGGTCAGTTCCAAGGTGAATGACCAGACCCGAGCAGGCAGGCTTGAAGCGCTCGAGCTTCTTCAGAAAACGCGGTGACTCGTTCAGCAGATGCTTATAAGCGGGAATCACCTCCATGTTGCAAACCACGAAATCCGCAGGAACCCGGACACCTCCATCCAGAACCACGCCGGTCACCTTGCTTCCTTCTTTGGAGATCTCACGGACGTGGGTGTCGAGACGCACCGGGATTCCAAGGTCATCGAGAAGCTTTCCGAGGCCTTTCGCCAGGTTGTACATGCCGTCTCTCACATACCACAGTCCGTAGTCGAACTGGATGATCGGCATCATGTTCATGTAGCCCGGCGCATCGAGCGCCGATGACCCCACATACTTGATGAAATACTCGAAGATCCGCCGCATGTGCTCACTCCGGAAATGCTGCTCGATCGACCCGGACATCGTATTCTTCCAGTCCATCCCGCGGCCGAGACCGAAGAACCCATAGAACCGGATCATCTCCCAGGTGTTGTCGAGACCCTCGGCAAAGTAGCCCCGGTCGACCATTTCATACTGGCCACGGGCGTAGTCCAGAAACCCTTGGAAGTCCTTCCAATGGTCCTCGGCATCTCCATCCAACTTGTCGAGCTCTGCCCGCATCCGGTCCGGCTCCTGATAGAGATCGATCACCTTGCCGTCCTCGAACACGTTCCGCCAATGGGGCGTGACGGGTTGGAGCTCAAGGTAGTCCTCCATCCTCTTGCCAGCCCTCTCGAACAAATCCCGGAAAATCTGGGGAAGCGTGAAGATCGAGGGTCCAAGATCGAACGAGAATCCTTCCATCTCCCGAACGTTGAGCTTTCCCCCGATCCGCTCGTTTTTCTCGAGGATTTCGACTTCGTAGCCTTCGGCCCGGAGCGAAATCGCTGCCGACAATCCTCCCAGTCCGCTGCCAACCACCACTACCTTGCCTTTCGAAGTGTCCATAATATGGGGGCACCTGGTGGTGCCAAAAATCATTGATGTGCTAGAGTCGACCCATGTCCGAACTTTGCAAACGAGGAGATGAGATCACCGACCCTTTCTCGACGTCGCAAATTCAGGAAATCATTCATGCACAGCGTCGGCACTTTGAGAAAGGAGAAACCAATCCACTCGCCGCAAGAAAGGATGCCCTGAAGGCGATTTTGAGCGGTCTGGAGCGACGGGAGGACGAATTTATCGCGGCCTTGGCCGAGGACCTCGGGAAACCGCACGTCGAAGGGTGGTTGTCTGAAATCTATTTCGTGAAGCAGGAACTCCGACTGTTGCTTCGCAAGCTCTCCGGCTGGATGAAACCCCGGCGGGCCAAACACCCCATCTTCCTGCTCCCCGCCCGAAGCGAAGTCCGGCGGGATCCCTTGGGCGTGGTCCTGGTCGTCGCGCCATGGAACTACCCGCTCCAACTCGCCCTCAGTCCGGCCATTGGTGCTATCGCGGCAGGCAACTGTGTCGTCATTAAACCTGCCGAGGCCTCACCTGCCACCTCCAAGCTCCTCGCCGAACTGATCGCCGAGGCGGTCAGCCCCAGCTTGGCCACGGTGGTGACCGGGGGCGCGGATACCGGGCAGGCCCTGCTCGAACAGAAATTCGACCACTACTTCTACACCGGCGGCGAGAAGGTCGGGCGCTTGGTGGCACAAGCGGCAGCCCGCGAACTCGCTCCCTGCGTCCTCGAGCTCGGCGGGAAATGCCCGGCTTTCATCGACTGGAGTTGCGACCTCGATCTGGCGGTGAAGCGCATCGTGGCGGCCAAGTTTTTCAATGCCGGCCAGACCTGTGTGGCCCCCGACTTCGTCATGGTCCCGGACTTCCTTCTCCACGAATTCTCATCGAAGCTCGAGAGTGCGATCGACCAATCCTATGGCAGCGGTCCACCCGAGTTGGCCAACCTGCCGAATGCCTCGCATTGGGACCGCCTCCAGGGGCTCATTCCCCATGACGCCAGACAGATTGGCGAGGATGACCCCGACCAACTTCGGATGGCTCCCCGTTGGGCAGTCGTCGATTGGGAAGCACCCTGCATGAAGGAGGAAGTCTTCGGCCCGCTCCTCCCCATCGTTCCCTACCCGGACCGGTCGGCATGCCTCGAGCAGCTCCGCCAATTGCCCTCCCCACTCGCTCTCTATTTGTTCTCCGACAGTGAAAAGTTCATTCAGGAGGCGATTGATCGGATCCCATCCGGATCGGTGTGCGTCAATGACGTCATGAAACAGGCCATCAATCTGGACCTCCCATTCGGTGGCGTGGGCGCCAGCGGGCACGGTCGATACCGCGGACGAGCCAGCTTCGAGACATTCACCGCGGAACGCCCGGTAACCCGCCGATTCTCATTTCCTGACCCGTTTGAGGCCCGACCTCCCTACGGAGATATCCTCAATACTCTGAGAAAATTCCTGAAGTAGGACGGCGCCGAACCCATTAAAGGTATTCGGACGCCAGATCCACCCGGTCGTAGGCAACTCTACGGCTGTCACACAGGAGATTGGAAGAAATACGACCACTCTCGTAGATCGTTGGGAGGCCACTTCCCGGATGCGTGCCACCACCCACAAGGTAAAGGTTCTCGTAGCCCTTCATCCGGTTGTGAGGGCGCAGGTAGAGCATCTGATCGAGCGTGTGGGCGAGGTTGAAGGTCGCTCCCATGAAGACATCGAGTTGATCCCTCCACCCATCCGGCGTGATGATCCGCTCTTCGATGATGTGCTCGCGCAGATCCTTCATCCCGGTCCGCGCCTCGATCCGGTCCAGGACCTTGTCGCGGTAAATCTGCTTGGTTTCCTCCCAGTCGTGTCCATGGCGACAATTGATGGTGGGAACCAGAATGTAGAGGCCGGATTGGCCCTCCGGGGCCACCAGCGGATCCGTGATGCTTGAGTTCCGGATGTAAACCGACATGTCGTCGGAAACCACCCGCTCACCCTGGATGTCGGCCACATTCTGGTGGTAGTCATCCGCGAAGATGATGTGGTGGTGCGCCTCGTCCTCGTAGATCTTGTCCAGACCGAGGTAGAGCATGAAGGTGGAGCAGGAATACTTCTTCTTGCCCAACTGGGCGGCGGGTTGGGACCTGCCATTCATCATGTTGCTCATGGCATGGGCATAGTCGGCATTCACGATCGCATCGTCGCACTCAAGCAACTCGCCATCTTCCAACAGGACGCCGGAGACCCGCGAGCCGTCGAAGCGCAGTTCCTTCACCGGGCAATTCAACCTCAGCGTTCCGCCATGCTCCTTGAAGACCTCGGCCATGCCGTCGGAGATTTTGCACAGACCACCCTGCACGTGGTAGATGCCGTAGCGATACTCCAAGTAAGACAGAATGCTGAAGAGAGCCGGGCACTTCCACGGGGACATGCCGAGATATTTCGCTTGGAAGGTGAATGCCAGCTTGAGCCGATCATCCGGAAAATAGTCCTCCAGCACGTCCACGACGGACTTGGCGGTCGCCACATACGGCACGGCCTTCACGAGGCTGCTGCTGAGGAAGGAACCGAGCTTGTGATAGGGCCGCTGCAGGCACGGGAAGATCGCCTTCAGCTTCGACGCGTGGTCGTCCATGAAGCGCCTGTAACCCTCGCTGCTGCCCGGGAACGCGGCCTCCATGTTGGACGCCATCTTTTCGAGGTCGCACGTGGTCTCCATCGACACATCCCCCCAGGTGAGCCGAGTCATCGGATCAAGCTGGACGAGTTCCATGTAGTCCTCGGGCTTGCGGCCGGCCTCCGCAAACACCTCGTCGAGGGTGAATTTCTGGTGCAGAAAGGTCGGTCCCGTATCAAACGAGAAGTCGCCAACCTTGAGTTCTGCGTTCCGTCCTCCGACGCGGTCCTGCTTCTCGACGATCGTCACGTCCAGACCCCGACTGGCGAGAATCATTCCCGCCGTTAAACCACCGGGCCCAGCCCCTACAATCACCACTCGTTTCGATTTCATGCTGTTCCTTTGCCTCATTCTTAGACCAAGTCGCTTGTAGCGCTAAACAAAATTTGCGATTCCCGAACAATCACAGTGATTCGCACCCGCTTCGCACCCAGCCCGACCGGTTACCTCCACCTCGGCCACGCCTACGCCGCAAAAGTCGCTTTCGATCTGGCGAAGCGCCATTCCGGCGACTTTCTCCTCCGATTCGAGGACATCGATCATACCCGCGTCCGACCTCACTATTACGATGCCTGCCGGGATGACCTCCGCTTCCTCGGGCTGCTTCCAGCCGGAGAATTGCCCGCGCAGCTGGAACGTACCCCAGCCTACCGCCGGGCACTCGAGGAGCTCGAGTCACGCCACCTGATCTATCCGTGCTTCTGCACCAGGCGGGAAATCGAAGCCGAACTTGCCCAACTCACTTCGGCGCCCCACGGGCCGGATGGAGCGCTTTACCCCGGCACTTGCAAAGGCTTGAGCGAAGCTCAGCGGAACGAAAGACTTGCCTCCGGAGCCACCCCCGCGTGGCGACTCGATTGCGAAAAGGCGGCAGAGCTTGTAGGCGCGGCCCACTTCGATGACTTCATCCATGGTTCATTTCACGTCGACCCGCTGCTCCACGGCGATGTCATCCTCGCACGGAAGGACATCGGCACTTCCTATCACCTCGCGGTGACGCTCGACGACGCCCGTGACGAAATCACTCACGTCACCCGCGGCGAGGACCTCCTCCAGGCCACACACATCCACCGGACTCTCCAAGTCCTGCTCGACCTGCCCGCCCCGGCCTACCTCCACCACCCCTTGGTCCTTGGCCCGGACGGCAAGCGCTTGGCCAAACGCGACCAACCGCGCTCGATTCAAGAGTTGCGAGCCCAAGGCATGACGGCGCCGGAAGTCCTTCAAATGCTGCCCGCCTCACCGCTCGGCTGACCCGATGGCACGGTCACGTCGGGCAGTTCCATCTCGGGCGGCTCACACAGCACACGGGCAAGCCAAGCGATCAACCCGATGCTGCCCCCCAGTGCAACCCCCATCGAGCTGATACTACCAGCCGCGAGCAGTTGGGCGATGACCGTCGCATCGTCAGCGAAGACTCCGAGGGAGATCATGCCGACGCCTCCACCCACGAAGGAGATTGCGACCACGCCAAACGGATCATCCATTCCAAGGCGATCCATCGCATACAAAAGAGAGGCACCCAACCCGCCGGCCACCGCCCCAAGAAGGAGGGCTTGTCCGGCGTCGATCGAATCCGCAGGCGCACAAACCGCCGCCCAGCCCGACAGAGCGCCGATCACCAGAATCACGACCCGTGGGCGCGCCGCCAGCACCAGCGACACCAGTCCAGCAGTAAGCGCACCACCCCCGACCGCACAGACCGTGGAATTCAGCACCGCCGCCACCACCGGCGCATCGTTCGACAAGACCGACCCGGCATTCACGCCGACGATCAGGACGAGGAAGAGCAAGGCACCGACGAGGTAGAGCGCCAACTCCATGTTTGAAAACTTCCAGACTCCGGTGATCGCCCTTCGTGATCCAGGTAGAGGGTGGAATCCGGGGCCTGCAGGAGGGCACACCCTCGCGAGCACAACGAGGGCAAAGGCCGCCCCGCCGGCGAGGAGATGCACCATCGCGCTGCCCGCGAAGTCCCGCGCGTCGATCGAGGAAAGCCATCCGCCACCCCACAACCACGAAGTCGTCAGGGGAAAGCCGAATGCCGCCACCACGATGGAGGCCAGCATGATGGTGGGCGTCCGGTAGCGACCTGCACACAGGCTCAGCACCAGTGCTCCGGCCAACACGGCATAGAGGCTCTGATAAAAAAAGTCGGTCCAGATGGTGAAGCTCATGCCATAGCTGAACGGATCCTCAGCCAGGTCATCCATCAGGGGACCCACAGGGCCCGCTGGAAGCAATCCACCAAACATGAAGTCCCCCGGGTAGGCGACATTGAAGCCAAACAGCCAGAACGCGAAGATCACCACTCCTGACATCGCCAAAAGATGCAGCAGGGCCCATCGCCCACTTTCTCTCCGGGCAAGCGCGGTATACATCAAGCCGAGCCCCAACAGGCCGACGAGCATCTGCACGCCGGTGCTGGCCACGAATCCATTGTCGGCGACGAATTCGCCGAGCATCTCCTCCCCAGCTTCGGTGTAGTCCACATCGGCATACTCCGCAGGCTCGGTTGCCTCAGGGACGGATTCTACCACATCGCCCCAGCCATAGTTCACACCTTCGACCTCGGGAACGGAGCGGAAAGCCTTGGAAGCGAAGAACAGAACCAGCACCACAGCCATGACCGCGAACAGCGCGGAGACGATCCGATGAATGAGACGGACAGCAGACATCAGGTGCCACCATGGTGAACGCTTTCGAAACCACAAGCACCGCCTGAGATCAGCGAGAACCTTCCTCCCGACAAGATTCACGCGACACCCCCATTCTCGGTGGCCAACCCATGGAACGAACACTAGAATCCCCTCATGAAACGACTCACGATTGATCTGGCCAACCTGCCGGATGAGGGCAAGCAGATCGAAGGAGAACTACCACCGGAAATCTTCGATTTGCCCAAGGACGACGCCCAACCCGCCGGTCCCTTGAGCTTCGAATTGCACGTTCAGCGATTTGGATCCGAATTACTTTTTACCGGATCACTCTCCGCCCCCTTTGAGTTCACCTGCGTCCGGACCCTCCATCCCTTCGTTCAGACCATCGAGGTCCCGAGCGCCGCAATCTCCCTAGAAATCAAGGAATCCGGATCAATTGACGCCACGGACGCCGTCCGCGAAGAGGTTCTGATTCACTTTCCGACCGATCCCAGATGCGACGATGCGGACGAACCACAGCAATGTGAAATCGATCCTCGCTATTTGGCGGTGGACAAACCGGGTGAGGATGCGGTAGAGACCCCGCCCCACGCCGAAGGGGACGACCGCTGGTCTGCCCTCGACGCCCTCAAGAACACCGATTCAGACCGATAACCCTTTTTCGTCATGGCAGTACCAAAGCGTCGTCAATCCAAGAGCCGTCAGAAAATGCGCCGTGGCGCAAATCGCTGGCGCGCACCGATCTTCAAGACTTGTCCCGAATGTGACAGCCGTGTGCCCTCGCACATCGCTTGCCCATCCTGCGGATACTATCGCGACCGCAAGGTTCTTGAGGTGGACGCTCTCTGAGCCGTCCCATCTCCCACTTGATTCTGTCGCCGTTCTGGATGTTCCGGAACGGTGATTTCTTATATCCGGGTATCGCGCACGCAGAACGATGAAAGTAGCACTGGATGCCATGGGGGGCGACAAGGCCCCTCGCGTCAATCTCGAGGGAGCCGCTGGAGCCCTTGCCAACTACCCCACCCTCAAGAAGTTGATCCTCGTCGGGGATCGAGGCGCCATCGAAGCCCTTGCTCCGGAGTGCCATCTCGACCTCGGTGACCCGCGCATCGAGATCGTCCATGCACCCGAGGTCATCGGCATGTGCGAACCCGGCGCCAAGGCGGTCCGACGGAAAAAGCAGTCATCCGTGGCAGTGGCCATGGATCTGGTGAAATCCGGGGATGCCGACGCTTTCGTCTCCGCTGGCAACACGGGGGCCTGCGTGGCCGCTGGCCAGCTGAAGCTTCGTCTCATTCCCGGAGTCGAACGCCCGGGCATCGCATCCGGCCTGCCCAACGAGCATGGCCCCTGCCACCTGCTCGACGCGGGCGCCAACCCTGAAGCCAAACCTTCCCATCTCCTTGGCTACGCCATCATGGGCGCAGCCTACGCGACCGGCGTTTACGGCGTCCAACGGCCCAAGATCGGTATCATGTCCAATGGCGAAGAGGACGAGAAGGGCACCGCTTTCACCAAGGAAGTCTTCACGCTCGTCTCCGCGCTTGTCGACACCGGCAAGGCCCCATTCGAATTCGTCGGCAATGTCGAAGGTCACGACCTGTTCGACAGCCCGCTCGATGTGTGTCTCTGCGACGGCTTCACCGGGAACATTGTGCTCAAGTCCTGCGAGGCCACGGCCAAGGCCATGGGAAAATGGCTCAAGGAAAGCCTCATGGCCTCTCCGGTCCGCAAACTTGGCGCCGCCCTATCGAAGGGTGCCTTCGCCGAGCTCAAGGCACGCAGCAGCGCTGAAGCCTACGGAGGAAGCCCACTGCTGGGCGTCAACGGCGTCGTCATCATTGCCCATGGCGGGTCCTCCGCACTTGCGATCCAGAATGCGATCCGCGCCGGCGTCGAAAGCGTGGATCACAAGGTCAACGAGCACATCCGGACGACCCTCGAAGCGATCAAGGCCGACGCCTGACGCGAGGATTTCGCGTGCGTCGACCTCCATTTGGGCTTGAGTGGGTTGAGGAAGTTCCATGCCCGTGCAACCGACACCGCCCCAGCTCTTCGACGAATTCGAATCCGGAAATATCACCCGGGCACAGCTCCATGCGGGACTCCAGTGGCACGCCCGTGAGTTGGTCGAGGAAATCATCGAAGTCCACGAGAACCCCATCGCCGCCTGGTGGGATACCATGCTCGCGAAACGCACGGCAGACCGTTGGGCCAGCCGCCACGGGATCTGGCGCATCCGGCACGTGCTCGCCGCGCTGGCCCGCGTTCCCGGCTTCGAGCCGGCACGCTTCCTCTGGCAGGCGCTCCATGCCGACGTGCCATTGCACTGCTTCTTCCGGCTCCGCCAGAAACCGGTCTTCCGCCTGACGAAGCTGGAGAACCGTCGTGGGATGCTGCGGGCCGAAGTGGAATACGAGGATGCGGACGAGCAAATCGTGCGCTCGACCTTCCTCCTCGAGCACACACCCGAGGGACTGAGCGCCGAACTCGTCCCGCAGTGAAGCCGATCCACGCGACCCCTAGTTGCGGTTCGCGTAGAGCAGGATCGAGCCGAAGACGATCACTGCGGCGATCACGATCTGAATGACGGCTTCCATGGAAAAGAAAGACGCTCCACCCATGCCGGACGGAGCGTCTGAGAGAGAGTTTGTGAATAGCGATCAGCAGCCGCAGCCACCGCCACCTCCGCCACCGCAACAACCACCGCCTTGAGCCTCGGCGAGATCGTCGGCAGTAGGAACGCGACCCAGCTCGAGCGTCAGTCCGACATACTGGCCGATCGCCTTCTGCAGGGTTTCAAGTTCGCCCTGGGCATCCATGAAAGACTTGGCCACTCCATTGTTCATCAGCTCGTCGCGAGCCTCCTCGAACTCACGGATTTCCGCAGCACCAAGCTCCACACCGGCGTGTTGCTTCTGGTGCAGCTCACTGCCCCGTTCGTGAACGCTCTGATACATCAGCTTCGCTTCATCGTTATTCATGAAGGCTTCGACGTCCTTCTGAAGTTCGGCAAAGCGGCTGTCATTGGCGATTTCCGCGCACAATTCGCGGGCTTTGGTCATTACGGCGGAGTCATCTGCGAGCATCGACATGCCCTTCCCCTAAGACCCCGGACTCACCAATGCAAACCCGATTCCACTCATTCCCCTCATTCCCACGCCCGCCAGGCATCCGACCCGACGCTGCACGCGGAATTCATCAACGCTTCGCACGAGGATCCTCCGAACCGACCATCCATGTGGGCACTCACCCATGAAGCTTGCTCTCCTCTTCATCAAACGCGGCCTCGTCACTCTGGCCATCGTCTCCCTGCTCGCCATCGGACTGGTCGGATGGATCGGCTCCAGTCGTCTCCTCACGCCGGAGCGTCGCCAGCTTCAGGACTACCACGAGGAAATCCTGGGTGCCCCGGCGGATTTCGGTGTCGAGGTCACCCGGCACGCAGCCCGGTCAGGCACCCCCTACCTCGAGGTCATGCCCGCAAGCCATCCCGGCCGCGCGCGGAAATCCCGAGCGCTGCGCACCGCCTTGTCACACTCGTCCATCTCACTTCCCCCATGGGGTCAAACCTTCGGCACGGTGATCCTCCTGCATGGTCACGGAAGCAGAAAGGAGGATCACCTTCCCATCTCTGAACGCTTCTGCGCCGCTGGCTTTCGCTGCATCCTTCCGGACCTCCCCGGCCATGGAGAAAGCCCGCTCGCGTCCGCCACCTTCGGTGCTCGGGAAGTCGGACTCATCGAGGAACTCACTGAAGAAGTTCAAAGAAATGAACCCCATTCCCCCATGTTCCTGTTCGGCATCTCCCAAGGCGGTGCAATCGCCATTCTCACCGCAGCCCGCGACCCGGACCGCTGGGCAGGCGTTGTCAGCGTGGCCGCATTCTCCTCACTCGATCGTGTCGTGCTGGATTCCGCGCGCTCCCTGCACCCGGTCGCGGATCAACTGAGCCCCCTGCTCTACCACTCGGTCGCCACCGTCTCCCGCCTTCGCGTCGGACTGAACCCAGCAGCGATCCGCCCGGTGAACGCCGCCTCACGTCTCACACTCCCCTCGATGATCGTCCATGGTGACTCAGACCACTACATCCCGCTCGAACAGGGGCTCGCCATCTTTGAACGGATCCCGTCCGAAAAGAAGCAATTCTACACCGTGGCCGGCGGCAACCACGGACGGGTTCTCGCAAAGGACTCGGTGAATCTCTACCCCGCCATCTGCGCGTTCATGCTGGACGCACTCGAGCCATGACGCCGCATGCAGCCCCGACGATTTCCGCCGATCACAATTCATGCGTTGTTCCTGAGCGATTTTTACTAGCGGCAACGGGCCCGAAGGATACATTGGCCCCAAGTTCCAATGTCCAAGCTGCAACTCACTCTCAAAGTCTGGCGCCAGTCAGGTCCGAACGACCAAGGTCGACTGGAAACCTACGAAGCCAAAGACATCCCCGAGGAAGCTTCGTTTCTCGAGATGCTCGACATCGTCAACGAACGATTGATCGACGAAGGCACTGAGCCGATTCACTTCGATCACGACTGCCGCGAAGGCATTTGCGGCACCTGTTCGCTCACCATCAATGGCATTCCCCACGGCAAGGACCGGGGAATCACCACCTGCCAGGTGCACATGCGGAAATTCAAGGATGGCGATACCATCTGGATCGAGCCATTCCGCTCCCGGGCGTTCCCGGTCATCAAGGACTTGGTGACCGACCGCGAGGCATTCGACCGCATCCAGCAAGCCGGAGGATTCATCTCCGTTCGGACCGGTGGTGCTCCGGATGCCCATGCCGCACCCATCGCCAAAGCAGCCGCGGATGCCGCGTTCTCCGCAGCGGCGTGCATCGGCTGCGGCGCCTGTGTCGCCGCCTGCAAGAATGCTTCCGCCATGCTGTTCGTCGCCGCCAAGGCCTCCCACCTCGGTCACCTGCCACAAGGTCAGCCGGAGCGCGAAAAGAGAGCTCTGGCCATGGTCAGGCAAATGGATGAAGAAGGGTTTGGCGGATGCACCAATCAATACGAGTGCGAAGCCGCATGCCCGAAGGAAATCAGCGTCGATCACATTGCCCGCCTGAATCGCGACTACGGAGTGGCGATGCTGAAGGAGCAATTCGTCAGCGCCTGAATCGACCGCCTCGGATCTCCGGCCACTCCGTGGTCGGAAATTGCGGATGGCCAAGCGCATTTCACGTTTGACCACCGACTCGGTTTCCCCGAGTGGAAGCGCTGCGTGACCCACGCCAGCTCTCCGCACATTTTTGGTTTGGAAATCTTAAGTTTCTAGCGTAAGACTTCCGGGTCCCGTGCGTATCCCCGCCATCCTATGATCCACGGCCTCGTCCGGTTACCCCTCACCCTCCTTTTGTTCGGTAGCTGCATCGCAGCCGGATCAGAGCGCCCGGATGGAGCGGGTTCCGTTCAAATGCCAAGCTGGCCGTGCCTGTCGCCTGGGGCCGACAAAATTGTGTTCGAGTGGCGCGATGACATCTGGGAAGTCGCGGTCGGAGGCGGACGTGCCGTGCGACTTACAGCGCACCCCGCAAGAGACAGTTACCCGCAGTATTCCCCGGACGGCGAAACGCTCTTTTTCTGCTCATCTCGCTCAGGAGCCCTCCAGCTTTTCTCGATGCCCGCCGAGGGTGGGCCCGCGACGCAGCACACCTATCACTCCGAAGGCGGAACGCTCGAGAGCGTCGCCCCGGATGGACGCACCGCCCTTCTCCGAGGTCTGCGCGACGAACCCGGTTTCCGCCCGACCCGACTCATTCAGGTCAACCTCCGTAAGGACGCCCCCGAACGCTACCTTTTCAACGAGAAGGGAACCTCCGCACGCTGGCTCCCGGACGGGTCCGGTGTCCTGTTCTGCCGCGAAGGCGAGCAACTCTACCGCAAGGGCTACCGCGGCCCACGCGCTTCATCGATCTGGCACTACCACATCGAAAGCGGAAGATTCACCCAACTGATCAAGGAAGAGTTCGAAGCCCGTTCGCCGATGCCTTGGCCGGACTCCAAAGGCTTTTACTATCTGTCCGAGCGCGATGGCTGCTTCAACCTGTTCAGTCGGACGATGGATGGTGGCAACGACGAGCAACTCACCCACTTCAAGGACGACGGCATCATGCTTCCATCCCTGTCCGGGGACGGTTCGACCATCGTCTTCAGGCGCGGATTCGACCTCTGGACCTTCAGACCCGGCAAGGACAAGGAGCCCACCCGTCTCGACGTCTGGCAGTCGGAAGACCTTCCCGACACGACCAGCGAGGTCCGCAAGATCACCGGGACCGTTGACGCCGACTTCTCACCCAGTGGGCTGGAGATTGTTTACAAGGCCGAGGGCGAGCTCTGGGCGATGGATACCGTGCTCCGTGAGCCGAACCGAATTACCCGCACACCCGGCGTTGAGGACGACCCCCTCTTCTCGCCCGACGGAGAATTCATCTACTACCAGTACGACGACGGAATCGACGCCAATCTGTGGCGCCTTTCCCGCAGCGATCCGGACGAATTCTGGTGGCGTGCCGAGTCCTTCAAGACCGAGCAGATCACCCACGGTCCGCGACAAAAGCGCCGATTCTCTCTCAGCCCCGACGGCAAGCAACTCGCATGGATCGCCGGTAGTGGGGATCTCGTCATTGCCAAGGCGGACGGTTCCGACCCCCGTGTCCTCTTCTCATGCTGGGATCCCCCGACCTTCTCATGGTCGCCTGATGGCCAGTGGATCGCCTTCGCAGCCCAGGACCAGAACTTCAACAGGGACATCTACATCGTTCCCACGGACGGTTCCGAGGAGCCCTTCAATGTCTCCCGCCACCCCGACTTCGAAGGTTCCCCGCGCTGGTCACCGGACGGTCGGAAGATCGCCTTTACCGGTCGTCGCCTCAACAACGAGATGGGCTTGTTCTACGTCGACCTCCGACTTGATGAGGCCGTCCGCAGCACCCGGGTTCGGAAGGAACTCGAAGCGGAGGAAATCATGCGCGAGGACCCGTCCTACCAACAGCAGGACAGCGAATCGGAAGACGATGAGCCAGCAGCCGAAGTCATGGACGATCCTCGGACGAAAAGGCGCCCCGAAGAGGATCAGGTGACCAAGAACCGACTTCGAATTGACTTCGAGGGGCTGAGCGACCGTGTCGTCCGCTTGAACACCCGCGGCATTGAACCCGAGCGCGTCCTCTGGTCCCACGACTCGGAGCACCTCCTTTTCCAGTCGAAGAACAGCACCAATGACACCCTCTACCGGATGGAAGCCACCCCGTCCGCGAAAATGGAGAGCTACGATGACCACCGTGGCTTGCCGATTCGTGACACCGACGAAGCGTTGTATTGGATCGTCGATCGCGCCCCCGCGGTGCTGAAGAAGGGCAAGCTCAAGCGCTACCCCATTTCATCGAGGATGGTCCGCGACCGGACTGCCCATCAACGACTGTGCTTCCGTACCATCTGGCGTACTCTGCGCGACCGCTTCTACGACCCGGAAATGAACGGGCTCGACTGGGATGCCACCCGCCTGAAATACGAGCAGGCTGCCGCAGACGCCCCGGACTCCCGGACCTTCGACCGCGTCGTTGCCCAGCTGCTCGGCGAGCTGAATGCCTCACACCTGACCTTCATCTCCGAAGATTGGCCTGAGCCATGGGAAAACGAAGGTGCCGAGTTCCAGACCACCCGACACATCGGCATCCGCTTCCAGCGTCACAGTGCCGGATCACCCATGACCGTCGGTCACGTGATCGCCGACAGCCCGGCGGCCAACTGCAGTCCCCGTATCGAGGTCGGGGACACCATCCTTCGCGTCAACGGCCACCGCGTCGACAGCAGCGTCCCCGTCCACCGCTTCATGAATGGGAGGATGGATCGACGCATCGAGCTCGCCGTCCGCGACGCCGATGGGGTGGAGCACGTCCACGAAATCGAGCCGATCTCATACGAAAAGGCCACCCTCCTCGCCGAAGCCGAAGTCGTCGCGGAAAACCGGCGCAAGGTCGAGGAACTCTCCAACGGACAATTGGGCTACGTCCACATCGCCCGAATGTTCTGGGACGAGTTCGAGCAATTCGAGCGTCAGATCTATGCTGCCGGTCACGGTAAGAGCGGACTCATCATCGACATTCGGGACAATGGTGGCGGATTCATCACCGACCACCTGCTGACCGTTCTTTGTCAGCCGCGCCATGCGGTGACGATCCCCCGCAATGGCAACCCGGGCTATCCGCAGGACCGGAAGGTCTATGCATCCTGGCACAAGCCACTCGTCGTCCTCTGCAACGAGAACTCCTACTCAAACGCCGAAATTTTCGCGCACGCCATCAAAACCTTGAAGCGTGGCAAACTGGTTGGCGTCCCCACTGCAGGCGGCGTCATCTCCGCAGCCAAGGACCGCATCCTCGATGCCGGCACCCTGCGTGTTCCCTTCCGTGGCTGGTTCCTCCCCGACACCGGCGAAGACATGGAAATGAACGGTGCCGTGCCCGATATCGTCGTCTGGCCCGACCCGAACGATTTGATCCAAGGCAAGGACACCCAGCTTGAGAAAGCCGTGGATGTCCTGTTGGAAGACGTCGCCACCCAGGTGGAGACCCGCTTCGTGCCCAAGTATCGAAACCGCTAGTCGGCACCGCACGGTGCCAAACGCCTCAGCTCAAGGACTCGGCGGCAGCCTCCAATGAAGGGAGATCCTCGACACTGAGAAGGGTCACACCCTTGGCGATCTTGCCGACCAACCCGGCAAGCACCTTGCCCGGCCCGAGTTCGATGAATGTCGTGTGCCCCTGCTCGACCAGCAACTCGATCGACTCCGTCCAGCGAACCGATCCGGTCACCTGCTTCTCAAGCATCTCACGAATGACGGCAGGGTCATCCGCGACCGAAGCTCCGAAGTTGCACACCACGGGAATGCCGGGTTTGGAAATATCGACCTTGGCCAACTCGGAGGACAGTTGGTCTTGCGCGGACTGCATCAAACGACTGTGGTAAGCCCCAGCGACCTTCAGTTTCACCGCCTTGCGGATCCCCTTTTCTTTCGCCGCAGCGACGGCCTGGTCGATGCCTTCCACCGCACCCGACAATACGATCTGCCCCGGTGCATTGAAGTTCGCCACATCCACGCCGCACGCTTCAGCAAGCGCTTTGACCGCATCCTCGTCACCCCCGATCATGGCCGCCATCGCGCCGGTCGTCGCCTCGCAGGCCTCTTCCATGAATCCACCTCGCTTGGCGACAAGATCGAGTCCGTCGGCAAGCGAGAAACTCCCGGCAGCGGCGTGAGCGGTGAATTCTCCGAGCGAAAGGCCGGCAGCAGCCACAGGATTCAGCCCCGGCACCTTCTCCCGCAACAGCTCAAGGGCCACGAGTCCATGCAAATAGAGCGCTGGCTGGCAGCGGGAAGTCCTCGTGAGTTCGTCAGCGGGCCCTTCGAACATCACTTCGCTGAGCTTCATCCCGAGGCTCTCATCGGCCGCGGCAAACATGGAGCGAGCCGTCTCGGACGACTCGAAAAAATCCTGACCCATGCCCACCTTCTGAGCACCCTGACCGGAGAACAGCAATACGACGTCTTTCATGGCGGCCCCGGTCTAGGCATGCCAAGGCCCGCGGATCAAGCCATTCGAGACACCTCCGCCGGGGCAAATTCCCGTCAGAACAGACTATCCAGATACCAAACCGCCAGCTTCCAGCCGCCGAACAACCAGGTCAGGGCGCCAAGAACGATGAAGGGGCCGAACGGCAGGCGCATGCCGAAGCCGATTCGTCCAAGCACGGCGGCCAGGATCGCATAGAGCGAACCGGCCAGCAGCGCGAAGAACACGCCGAACCACCCGAAAAACGCGCCAACCACGCCCATCAGGTGCACGTCCCCCATTCCCATCGCCTCCCGTGGCACCACCGCCTTGGTCGCAGTGCCACTGAGCGACTTCAGATCTTCCAGCGGAACCTTCCGCCCATCCGGCAGGGTCAGCCCCTCATCCGCCACGACCAGTGTCCCGGGATCACACGAGTTGCCATCCACTTCCAACGACTCGGTCTCGATGATCAAGCGGTCCGAGGGGCGATAGAAAATATCCCACCAGGCCAGACTCTGATCCGCCATGTGGAACATGATCGGCTGCTCGTCATCGTCGGGCTCCTCCAGCCGCCATTCCACCGGCTCCTCATGGATCCATTCCATCCGGCCGAAGGCCAGTTTCCCCAGTAGCACGACAATCCACAGGCCGAAAAAACCGATCGCCCAGCCGATGATCGACTGCCAGATGCCCTCGAGCCAACCAGGGTTCACCGAGGACCATGCGATCATGTCGGGCAGGCTCGGCATGGCGGCGGCCGCCAGCACCCCGGCGATCGAACCACTGATGGTCAGCTCCAGCGGGATGATCAGATGCTCCGCGTCGATGAAGGAAATGGCGACAAAAGTGGCCACCATGAACCACAGCGGGATGAGCGCCAGCAACTCGACCGAGAAATCCCCTGCTCCCACACGCCCGACAACCACCCAGAAGGTCACCGCAAACAGGATGCCGGTCAGGAGTTCGACAAAGAAATAGCGGGATGAAATCGGCGCCTTGCAATCGAAGCACTTCCCCCTCAGCGCCAACCAACTGACCAAGGGAATGTTCCGACGCATGGGAATCTCTCCTCTGCATTTCGGGCAAAACGAACGTTTGGGATCATTCACCGAGAGCCCCAGCGGCAAGCGGTAGATGACCACATTCAGGAACGAGCCAATGCACGAACCGATGGCAAATGCCACCAGCAGCCAGACGGGATGATCCAAGGGAGGATAAATCACTCCGGCGAGTCAATCGTATCGAGATCATTTAGGAAATCCGAAATTTCCCTCGCCCTGCCCCCGATCCGCCGGGATTCTTCCGGACACACCGATTGCCGCAGGGCAATCGGGTGCTATACGTTCCGCCCACCGGGCGGCGAATGCCCGCACCCAGCCACAACCATGACTTGGAACGACCGCTTCATCGAACTCTTCAAACGCTGCACCGCCCGCTACCAATCGGGCGACAAGGACTTCACCCAGTACTACACGGACGAAGACCTGGGCCTGCTCGACAGCATCGGATACCGTCCCCGTGAACTTTTCGACTTCGTCGAGGACCTGTGCGACGAAGGCGAACCCTCGCTCTCGACCGCCCTGCTGGTGGCCGCGGTCCGCCGTGACTACTTCCAAGTGGTGATGGACGGCGAGCTCAGGGAGCCCACCATGACCCGGGACAACATCCCGAACTTCGGCGAGGATCTCGACGGCATCCACTACCTGCCCAGAATCCTCGCCAAGGCGCGGGCCAAACTTCGCGGAGAACTTGATCCCGACCTCATGTTCGGCTGCGGCGGTGACCGGAAATTCCTTCGCGATCATGGCAACATCCCGATGGCCGATTTCCTCCGTCGCGTATGGGCCTCCGGGGATGACGAGAGCAAGTTGGTCGACTGGATCAAGTCGCTCTGAACTGACCTAGAAAGTGAGACATTCCCGGGCTCCCGGATCGCTTTATCCCCCAATACCGCCCGCTTTCCCGCTGGCCCTCGAGCATCACCCTGCCAAGCTCCTTTCAACCTTATCATGACCACCGAAGAACTTCAGGACCGCATCGCCGCATCCAGCGGATGGATTCAAGCGGTCAAATCCGAAATGGCCCAGGTCCTCATCGGCCAGGAGACCCTCGTCGACAGGCTCATCGTCGGCATGCTCTGCAACGGCCACATCCTTCTCGAGGGCGTGCCCGGCTTGGCAAAAACCCTCGCCGTCAAGGCCCTGTCCGGCTCACTGGATGCATCCTTTGCCCGCTTCCAGTTCACTCCCGATCTCCTTCCCGCCGACCTCATCGGCACCATGGTTTACAACCCGCAGGAGGCCTCCTTCGCCCCCAAACTCGGCCCCATCTTCAACAACCTGATTCTGGCCGACGAAATCAACCGCGCCCCCGCCAAAGTGCAATCGGCGCTGCTCGAGGCGATGCAGGAACGTCAGGTCACCCTGAGTGACCACACCCACAAACTTCCCGAGCCCTTCCTCGTGCTCGCCACCCAGAACCCCATCGATCAGGAGGGCACCTACCAGTTGCCCGAGGCACAGCTCGACCGCTTCCTGCTCAAGGTCAGCGTCGGCTATCCGACCAAGGATGAGGAACTCGCCGTGCTCGACCTGATGGCCACCTCGGCACCCACCTATCAGACGAAGACGGTCGCCACCCCGGAACAGGTCGCCGAGTCCCGGAAGTTGGTGAACCAGATCTACATTGACCCTGCGGTCCGCGAATACATCGTCGACCTGATCCGGGCCACCCGCCAACCCGCAAAGGTCGACGGCGGCCTGAAGCATCTCATTCGTGCCGGCGCGTCCCCTCGTGGCACGATCAACCTCGCGCTCACCGCCCGCGCGGCTGCCTTCATCGCAGGTCGAGCCTTCGTCACGCCTCAGGATGTGAAGGACATGGCCCACGACGTCCTGCGCCACCGTATTCTGCTCAGCTATGAGGCGGAGGCAGAGGAAATCACCACGGATCTGATTCTCGACCGCATCCTTTCCAAGGTCCCGGTCCCGTAACCCTCGGCGCTCGAGCATGTCCGAACCCACCGATCAGGAAATCGAAGAAGTCCTCGCTCGAGTCCGCAAGCTCGAGCTCAAGGCCAAGCGACTCGTCCGCGAGTCGTTCTCCGGCGAGTACCAGTCTTCCTTCCGCGGGCAGGGCCTCGATTTCGACGACTTCCGGGAATACCAGCACGGTGACGAAATCCGCTTCATCGACTGGAACGTGACCGCGCGGATGAACAGCCCGTTCATCCGCAAGTTCCGCGAAGAACGCGAACTCTCCGTGATCCTCGCCATCGACGTCTCGGGCTCCGCGGACTTCGGCAGTGTTCATTTCAGCAAGCGCGAAGCCGCTGCGGAGGCCGCCGCCATCCTCGGGTTCAGCGCCTTGGGCAATGGCGACAAGGTCGGACTGCTCGTCTTTGCCAACGAGCCCATCCTCTTCGTCCCCCCCGCCAAGGGAAGCCGGCACCTCCTGCGCATGGTCCGGGAAATCCTGCTCGCACGCCCCGACCAACCGGGCACCTCGATCAGCAATGCCTGTGACTTCCTCATTCGCACGCTTCGTCGGCGCGCCGTGGTCTTCATGATCTCGGACTTCCTCGATGACCCGCTGGACAAGCCGCTCGGCAAACTGGCCCGCAAGCACGAAACCCTTGCCCTGCAGGTTACCGATCCGCTTGAGGAGGAACTTCCGAAGGCTGGCAAGGTGGTGCTGACGGATCCCGAGACCGGCTGGGAGGTCATGGTCAATACCCACAACGCCAACCTGCGGATGGGCTACGAGAAGCTCATGCGCCGGAAGCATGAAGGCCTCGCCAAAGTCTGCCGCAGGCATGGCATCGATCTGGCCCACCTCTCGACCGCCCGCGACCGGCTTCACGATCTCCACCGGATGCTCAAGCGACGCGCCCGTAAAAGAACCCGTTAGACATGGACACCGATGCCCTACAACTGCGGGAACTCGTCCCGGTCGACTCCCTGGTCGTCGAGCCCGGCTGGCAGTGGTGGGTGTGGGCGATCATCGCGGTGACCAGCGCACTCATCGTGACAACCATCGTCGCGATCATCCGGGACAAGTCGGGGCTGGCTGCAGCGCGAAGACCCGTCGACCACTCGGCGGCCTATCAACGCGCTCTTGAGGAAATCGAGGCCTCTTCATCATTACCGGCCCACGAAGCCGCCACCCGCATCTCCGGAGCCATCCGCCTTTACCTCGCCACCGTGTGCGGCGACCCGTCCCTGTTCGAGACCCATCAGGAATTCCTCGGTCGCCACGAGGCGCTTCAGCATTTTCCGGAAAATATCCGCGAGCAGGTATCCACGGTCCTCTGTCAACTGGCTGCCATGAAGTACGACCAACCCCGTAGCGAAACACTGCCAAACATCGGACAGCAGTCACGGGAGGTCATCGAACAACTCCACCA
Organism: Haloferula rosea; assembly: GCF_016595525.1. Lineage (GTDB taxonomy): Bacteria > Verrucomicrobiota > Verrucomicrobiia > Verrucomicrobiales > Akkermansiaceae > Haloferula > Haloferula rosea. The sequence continues at coordinate 340,050 of NZ_JAENII010000002.1, read as the reverse complement.
GCGCATTCCGGCATGAGCGAATTCATCGAACATTTCCGGTTTGCCCAGCCACAGTGGCTCCTGCTGCTGCTCCCCTGCCTCCTTCTGGTCCTCCTGCGTCGCGGTCGGGGTGCAGAAGCCGCCATTCGGTTTTCCTCGCTCTCCGTGCTGGTCAGCCTTGGCGCGAAAGTCCGTCACACGGCGTACTCGATCGGATTCCCTCTTCTCCTCACCGCGCTCATCCCGGCCATCCTCGGCATGGCACGCCCGGTCTGGAGAAACGAATACCAGGCGAAGACCGCCAGCGGCATCGACATCGTGGTGGCTCTCGACGTGTCGCTTTCCATGAGTATCGACGATTTCGTCGAGAACGGCATGCCGCTCCGGCGGATGGAGGCCGCCAAGGATGTCGTCCATGATTTCATCAAGGGCCGCCCGGACGACCGGATCGGGTTGGTCATCTATTCGGGACAGCCCTACGTGTCCGGCCCGATCACCCTGGACCACGACTGGCTGCTCAAGCGCCTCAGCGATGTCCGACTGGAGATCCTCGAGGAACAGGGCACCGCGATCGGTTCAGCCATCGCAGCCTCCGCCGACAAGCTGAATGCCCGCGATGCCAAAAGCCGGATCATCGTCCTCATCACCGATGGCGCCTCGAATTCCGGAAAGCTCTCGCCCATCGAAGCCGCAGAGCTTTCCAAAACCCTCGGGATCAAGATCTACACCGTGGCCATCGGCACCAAGGACGGCCGCGTCGCCGGCAACATCCAGCGCTTTCCACGCCAGGAATTCGACCTTCCAACCTTGCGCAAGATCGCCGAGCTGACCGGCGGTGAGCACTACTGGGCCCAGAACGTCGCCGCGCTCAAGGACACCTTCCAGACCATCGACCGGCTCGAGAAGAGCGAGAGCGAATCCCACAGCGTGATTGAGGACACCGAGTTGTTCGTCTGGTTCCTCGGCGCCGCCGGCCTCTTCGTCCTCGTCGGCTCGGTCCTGATTGCCCTCAACCCGCCACCTTCCCCATGAACTTCGATCAACCCGGTTGGCTCGCACTGCTGCTCCTGATCCCGCTCGTCGTCACGGGCGCGGCACTGATGGCGCGCACCCGGTCGAAGCAATGGTCCGCCTTCGTCGCTCCCCGACTCCGCCAACGCCTGCTGAAGCGCTCCAGCCCCATCCCTCGATGGATCGCCTTCGCCTGCCTGATGCTTGCTTCCGCCCTACTGATCATCGCCCTTGCACGTCCCCAAAGCGTCGAAGGCACGCGCAAGGAAGCCATCTTGGGCAGGAACATCCTCTTCGCACTCGACCTGTCGCGTAGCATGAAGACCAACGATGTGCTGCCCGACCGGCTGACCCAGGCGAAAGCGGCCTGCTTCGAATTGCTCGACGCCTTGCCGAACGACCGCATCGGGCTCGTCGGGTTCGCCGGCACCCCCTATCTTTTCGCGCCCCTCACGGTGGACCACTCCGCCATTCGGGAAACCCTGACCGAGATCGACATCGACTGGATCCCGACGGGTGGGTCGAACATCGCCGATGGACTTGAGCTGGGAATCGAGACGCTCAAAGCCACCGGAACACGGCAGAACGCCCTGATCCTGATGAGCGATGGCGAAGAACACATCGGCCGAATCACCGAGGTCGCTGAAAGCGCGCGCGCCGCTGGCATTGAGGTGATTACGATCGGCTTCGGCACCACCGAGGGCGACTTCATTCCGGACCCCAGCTTCGCCGATGGTCGCTTCAGGGACCGCAACGGACGGGAAGTCATCAGCCGGCTGGAGCCCGCCGCGCTGGATCGGGTCGCCACCGTGACGGGAGGAAGATTTGCCATCGCGACATCCGGAGCCGATATTCCAGCCATGGTCGAAGCGGCTGTCGCAGATCTCGATCGCGTCCAATTGATGGGACGCGAGACCACCGTGGTTGTCGAATACTACCAATGGTTCCTCCTCCCGGCCATCCTCCTCATTCTCGCATCGATTGTCTGCGCGACCCGATGGCGGGGCGTCAGCCCGCCGGTCCCCGGACCGACTGCCACGACCCTTGCCATGCTCGCCATCCTGCTCATGGGATTCCCATCGGAAGCCAGGGCCTCAATCCTCGACGACGCCCGTCAGGCGATGTCGGATGCCCGCTACAACGACGCGGTGAGCGCCTACGGACTCCTCGCCGAGAAATATCAGGACACTGAGGAGGGCTTTCGCTTCTCACTCGCCCAAGCCAGCGCCGCCTACGAAAACGGTCAATGGCCGGAGGCGCGCCGGGCTTTCAGCGAAGCGCTGCGCTCTGAAGATTCCTCGGTGCGGTCCGCCGCTCACCACGGCCTCGGCAACACCCTCTTCCAGATCGGGTGGCAGCGCCTCACCGACGGCCCAGCCTATCCGGAATTCCCGGAGCCGGAGGATGACGAGCCGGATCAGGAACCCGAAGCCATCGACCGCCTGTCGGATGCCCTCCTTGAGATGCCCGACCCGGAGGACGGGGCGGACGATGACGACACCATGGCCGCCTTCGAGCTTCTGGTGAAGGAACGCCTCGCCGAGTGGATGGCCGAAGAAACCGAAGAGGGTGAGAAAACGCGAGGCGGCGAACGCTTCAACAACCTGCTCACCGATTGGGCGGACTCGATCAAACACCATCGCGCCGCGACCGGGGTGGAAGCGGCAAAGCACAACAGCGATCTTACCTTCACCTACCTCGACAAGATCCGCGAGATCCTCGACCAGACGAACGACAACGCCCAACAGATCCAAGCGGTTCCCCAAGAGGGTGAAGGCGAACCCCAGCCCGGAGAGGGCGAACAGGAAGGTGAACCTCAGGACAACGGCGAGGGTGAGGAGGAAGGGGACGAGGGCCCGGATGGAGATCAATCGGAAGAAGGCGGCGATGGGGGCGACCAGCGTGAAAGCGGCGAAGAGCCCAGGGATGGAGAACCGCAGGAATCCGAAGATGAGGCTGAAGACAAAGGCCCCCGCCCCGGCGAAACCCCGGAAGAAGCCGCACGCCGCATTTTGAATGAGAACGCCGACCTGCAGAAGGGTGCACTGTCACCCGGACGCATCCGCTTCCGCCGACCTGATAAAGACTGGTAGACATGAATACCCATCACCCACTTTCATGGCGCCGCTGGATGCGCCTTCTGATCCCGCTACTGGCCTGCCTCAGCGCCGCGCTTGAGGCCTCACCATTGTCCGCCCGGATGTCATCCCAGTTCCTCGTCGAGGGCGAACAGGCGACGCTTGAGTACGTGATCAGCGATGGCCTGAATCCGCGCGCCCAGTTGAAGCTCACTCCGGTCGATGGACTCGAGATCCGGTCGGTTGGTCTTGGTGCCGAGCCACGCATCGCGTTCGGTCGACGGCGCGAGTATGTCTTCCGCTTCATGGTCACGAGTTACACCCCGGGGAATTACACCATTCCCGCGGCTCGATTGATCGACGATGCGGGCGAGATCCTCGGCCCCGAAGTCAAGGTCCGGGTCTTCAAGGAAACCGAACTCCAATGGTCCACCGCCCAGGCCGGGGGACGTTCCGTGCGCTATGCCGCCGGGTTCCACACCATCGACGACACCCCCTTCGTCAAGGAAGTCATCCCCACCGAACTCAAACTCTACATCCCCACCGACCAACGGGTCGAGGATTGGGGAATCCCGGAATTCCAGCGTGACGGAGTCGCCGCGTGGCGCTTCGAGCCCCGCCCCTCCCTCGGACGGGCAAATCTACTAGGGCGCAGCTACTACGCGGTGAGCTACCCGAGCACCTTGTCCCCCACACGCTCGGGGATGGTCACCCTGGGCCCGGCAAAACTCCGTCTGATCACCGTTCAGACATCCGTGCAGAATTTCAACGCAGCCTTCTACGAACCACTCAACGTCGTCATCCCCGAACTCAATCTCGCTTCGCAGCCGCTGCCTGCTGGAGCCCCGGAAGGCTTCGAGGATGCCGTCGGCGACTTCGAGTTGTCGGTCACCACAAGCGACAGCGAAGTCCGCGAAGGCGATCCGGTGAACGTCAATCTGGTGGTCAGCGGCGCAGGGAACCTCGATACGCTCAACGCCCCCAAACCCATCGATACGGAAGGTTGGAAACTCTATCCTGCCAGCAGCGTCCAACGCGATGACCGCCGGGACATCACCGGTTTCGCTGCCTTCAGGCAGTTCATGCGGCCCCTGATTCCCCAGAACCAGATCCCCCCATTCCGGCTCGTCTTCTTCAATCCTGAAACCGAGACCTACCGGACCATACTGAGCCCTGCAATCCCGCTGAAGGTGCTACCTTCCACCGCGGCCCCCTCCATGGCGCCCAGCGTCCCGATGGCCCTGCCCATGCCGATCGAGGAAATGACGGACATCCTCGGTCTCACCCGGGCCGGAATGCCACTTCTTCCTGAAACACGAATGGAGAATGTCAGTCGCTACTGGCAGATCATTCCCGCCATTCTCGCACTGATCCTCCTGTTCCGCATCGCCCAGCTCCACCTGTTCCCCAAGCTGAAGCCGGATCCCGAACGAGTCGCACGCCGCAAAGCCATCAAGGAACTGGAAAAGGCTCCCGCCGAGGAACTCGGCTTCTACCGGACGGCCGGCCACTTCGTCGAGGAATGGCTGGGCAACAGCAACGACGAGTTGGTCAAGGATGTCCTGACGAAGCGAGATCAGACCTGCTTTACCGGTGATGCGGACTCCGCCCCCGTCCCCCGCTCCGAGCGGCAGCGCATCGTGCGCGGTCTGCGCCGCCTCATGCTCCCTCTCATCGTGGTCATTGCAGGCACGACCGCCGACCTCCGTGCCGATGACGAGGTAGCAGCGGAACCCGCTCCGGAGGTTACCGCTCCGGAAATGACCGCCCAAGAGGCTTACGACTCGAACAGCTTCAAGCTGGCTGCCCGCCTGTGGCTGGAAAGTGGCCCCTATGAACGCCTTTCTCCCGATACCCTCTACAACATCGGCAACGCCGCCTACCGGTTGGGCTCGCCCGGCGAAGCCGCACTGTATTGGCGCAGGGCGCTCACGCGGGATTCATCCCACCCGGAGGCCCGTCAGAACCTGCGCTTCCTCGAGCGGAAATTCGGCTCCATCACCATCAAACGTCCGGATTACCAGTACACCCTCGCCAAGATCCCCCTTGCCGGCTGGAAGAGCGCGATCTGGGCGGGCGGATGGATCATCGTCCTCTCGCTCCTCGTCTTCCCCGCCACCCGTCCGATGGCGCGGATGCGCATCGCCGCCATCAGCGGTTTGGTTGCCGCTCCCATTCTCATCGGGGCAGGTGTCGTCGGCCATCACTTCTATCCGGACGATGCACGCTTCGCCGCTCTTGAAGAGCAGGCCGTCGTGACGGCGGATCGAGCGAGCATCCGCACCGACGCGGCCCGCAATGCCCCACTCGTTCTTGAGGCACCGGCAGGCTCACTTTGTCGCGTATTGAAGGAAACCGGTGACTGGGTCTACATTGCCTTCACCAATGAGACCCGTGGCTGGATTGCGGCGGATCAGGTAAAGATGCTCATCCCCGAAGCACAGCCTGAGCCACCGACTCCCCCCTCTTCCACGAGCAGTGACGAATCGAAAAGCGCTTGAATTTCTCTAACCCGAACACCAACAGAAACAATCCATGAAAAGACGCATTGCCATTGCACTCGCCCTGTTCGCTCCTCTCCTTTTTGCCGAAGAGGCCAAGAAGGAAGACGAGAAGAAGCCCGCTGAAGTCAAGGACATCAAAATCAAGATGGTGACCACCAAAGGCACCATCGAGGCAACCATGTTCGCCTCAAAGGCCCCCATGACAACCGCCAGCTTCCTCAACCTCGCCAAGCGCGGATACTACGATGGGATTGCCTTCCACCGGGTGATCGACAAATTCATGATCCAAGGGGGCGATCCGACCGAAAGCGGACGCGGAGGCCCGGGCTACAAGTTCGCCGATGAGATCCACCCCGAGTTGAAGCACACCAAACCCGGCCTGTTCTCCATGGCGAATGCAGGACCTGGAACCAACGGCTCCCAGTTCTTCATCACCATGGTGCCCACGCCATTCCTCGACGGTCGTCATGCCGTGTTCGGTGAAGTCACCAAGGGCCAGGACGTCGTCAACAAGATCATCGGCAAGAACAACACCGGTGAGCCCGGCTGCAAGCACGATGGCAAGGGCGACAAGATCACCAAGATCGAGATCCTCGACTCCACGGATGCGCTCTTCGCGGCTCAGAAGGACAACCTCGACAAGTGGAACAAGATCCTCGACTCGAAGAAGTAATCCTTCACCCGTTCACCATCCGCCCGCCCTCGGAGTGCCTTGCGCACTGTGGGGAGCGGGCGTCTTCCTTGGGGGGGCGTCAGTCGTCCAAACGGTCGATCTGAACGTCACGGAACTCGATCTTCATCACCACCCCCGGGTGGACCTGCAGACCGATGGGCCCCTCTTCCTTTGCCGTTTCGGAGCTGTAGTCCATGACCTTGATTCCATTCAAGTGGACCACATACACATTTCCGACGGCCCGGATCGTCATCCGATTCCAGTCACCCGGCTTCAGCACGTCCTTGGCCTGCTTGGCCTCCTTGGGGTAGCCCCGCTTGGAGCCGATGTAGGGTGACGCCGTCATGTCCCGCTTCAGCGAGCGGCTGATCCCGATCTGGATCTGATCATTCTCCTGGCGCAGAAAGACACCGGAATCGATGTCGCCCGCATAGCGGAATTCAAAGCTGAGCTCGAAGTCTCCGAAGCTCTCTTTCGTCCAGAGCACGGAGTTCTTCTTGCCGGCATCACTCTGCCCGATAAGCGTATCGCCGACCACTCTCCAGTAGGGGGCACCACGCACCCGCCAGCCGTCCAGCGACTCCCCGTCGAACAGAGGCTCGGGGGAGGCAAAACAGGAACCGGCAACCAAGGCCAGACCGCAAACCAACGCTCTCATACTTCCCCGTTACGGGCGTATCCGCGCGGATGTATCACGCTTGTCCAGCACGGCGTTTCCGCTGCAGGAAAAGGTCGATCCCATCCACAATCGCGATCCAGGAGGCCTCGATCACGTTCTCGGACACTCCGACCGTCCCCCACGAGCTTTCCCCATCGCCGGACACCACCAGCACCCGCGTTTTGGCCGCGGTCGCATCGTGGCCGTCCACAATCCTCACCTTGTAGTCGAGAAGCGAAACCTCCTCGATCTCCGGGTAAAAGCGAATCAGTGCCTTGCGCAGGGCACGGTCGAGCGCGTTCACCACCCCATGCCCTTCATCGACGATGTATTCCGCTTCGTCGCCGACGAAGATCTTCACGGTCGCCTCGCACACCGGCTGATGGCCGTCGCGATACAATCGATAAGACGTGTGGAATTCCTTCAACTCGAAGGGTTTCTCGTAGCGCTCCAGCTGGCGGAGAATCAGAAGCTCCAGGGAACCCCCTGCCGCCTCAAAGGAATACCCTTCGTTCTCGAGTTCCTTCACCCGCGCCAGGATGGCCTTCGCCTCGTCCGAACCCTTCTCGAGCGGCACTCCGAGCTGTTCCGCCTTGATCAGAATGTTCGACTGACCACTCAGTTCGGAAACCAGAATCTGCTGGCTGTTGCCCACCTTGCCGGGCTCGATGTGCTCGTAGCTCCTGGCCAGCTTCTGCACCGCATTCACATGCATGCCCCCCTTGTGGGCGAAAGCCGTCCTTCCCACAAAGGGTGCACGGGCGAAGTGCGGGTTGTTGGAAATATCGTCGACAAAGTGGGACAGCGATTGGAGGCCCTCGAGATTGGGCACGACCTCGATCCCCATCTTGAGCTGGAGGATCGGGATGACGGAGGTCAGGTTGCAATTGCCTGTCCGCTCCCCGTAGCCATTGATCGTTCCCTGGATCTGGGCACCACCGGCCTTGACCGCCGCGATCGCATTCGCGACGCCCAGCTCACAGTCGTTGTGCGTGTGGATCCCGAAGGGGGTGTCCGGAATGCGCTCCTTCACCTGCATGCAGATCTGCATGACCTCGCTCGGCAGAGTTCCACCGTTGGTATCGCACAGGACCACGCAGTCCGCACCGCCATCGGCCGCCGCCTGCAGGGTCGCCAGCGCATGCTCCGGAGAATCTTTGAAACCATCGAAAAAGTGCTCCGCATCGTAAACGACCTCACGACCATGCTCCTTCAGATGCCGACAGGTATCACGAATCATCGCCTGATTTTCCTCCACAGTGGTGCGAAGGACCTCCGTCACCTGCAACTCCCAACTCTTGCCGAAAATCGTAACCACCGGCGTGTTCGCCTCCAGCAGAAGCTTCACCTGACCATCGTCCTCCACCGCCACATTCGCTCGCCGGGTCGACCCGAATGCCGCCAGCCGGGCATGTTTCAAATCCAGCTTGGCAGCCTCTTGGAAGAACTCGATGTCCTTCGGGTTGGATCCCGGCCAACCGCCTTCGATGTAGTCCACGCCAAAGGCATCCAGCCGCTGGGCGATTCGCAACTTGTCGAGCATCGAGAGCTGGAAGCCCTCGCCTTGAGTGCCGTCTCGGAGCGTCGTGTCGTAGAGTGAAACTGATTTCATTTCGTGCCGGGGCGCGCAGGCTAGGAGGATTTCCGGTGGCGGGCAACCCGCGATCTGGACATCCATTCGAGACACGAAAAAGCCCGCTGCCACCGGGTCGGCGACAGCAGGCTGGAAATTCGGTCCGCAGGGAAATCAGTCCTTCTCCGCGGGCTCATCCTCGGGCTCGATCTCGTCGAGCGGACGGAAACGGCCCGGATCGATCCGCAGTTTCATTCCTTCTCCCCCGATGTCGAAATTCAAGCGCTCGATCCGCTCCCGGATGTCATCAGGCACCGCCGCCTTGTCGGCTTCAGTGTCGTAGGGCCCCTCCCACAGGAGTTTGCCATCCTTGCCGAAGACCCGGGCTTCCTTGTTTCCATTCGACTGCTTCATCTCGATGCTGCCCTCATCGTCGAGCAGACGAATGGTGCTTTCCGCATCGAAGCCATCGAGTTTCAACTGCATGCCACCCATCTGGCGCTGCATCCGCTGCATCATCTGGCGCATGCCGCCATCCGGCTGAGCTGGATCCATCTCGAGACCATCAAACTGCTTCATGTTCTGCTCGAGCGCCTTGCGGATCGCATCCGCATGCTTTTCGGGAATTCCTTCGAGGAACCCATCGAGCTGCTCCCCCCCGGCGACACCGGGTGCCGGAGCCTGGAAGCCGGGCATGGCCTGTGGGGCGGCCCCCAGCTTCACCGTGACCTTTTTCCGCTCACCATCATGGATGATGCCGAGCTCGACCTCTTCGCCGATCTCGTGCTTCTCCACCATGCCACGCACCTCGTCCCGCGAACCGACCTTCTCACCGTTCACGTCGATCAGGAGATCGTTGACCTCAAGACCTGCGGCTTCGGCCGGCCCACCCGCGACCAGTTCGGAAATCATCACACCCTCACCCGGTTCGAGGCGAAGATGCCCGGTCAGCAGATCAGGAATCGGATCGAGGATCACCCCAATGTAGGGACGATCGGCTACAGCCTCCGGCATCTCGACCGGTGCAGGCGCCGGAGCGACCCGGTCCGCCGGAGCGGGAACCGGCTTCGCCGGCTCCTGCGGAGGAATCGGCGCCGAGTCCACCGGCGGCTCGATCGCCAGCACGGGCAGGACCGTCGCCGCCATCACTGCCATTCTAATCGGAATCATTTTCATATTTTGATTGGTTGGGGGAGGCGGAAACCCACCTCCGGTTTTCACTACGATGAGCGTAGTAGCAACATGCGTCCGTCTAAAAAAAGAATCAGTCGATTTTCTCGGGCACCACGAGGAATTCCACTCTTGGAACCTCCACAACCACTTCCTCGCCCTGTTGGTTGAGCAACTTCACCTGATCCCGATAGACCACCTTCACAACACGCATCGGGCGGGAACGTTCCGGCCAGACCACGCCGAGATCACTCGTGTCACGCACCCCGGAATTGAACGAAGCAGGAACAAAAGCACCCCGATCCGCCGCTTGATTGACCACCGTCGACGAAGGCTTGTTCGGCTGAGAGACCATCGTGGGCCCGTCATCCTTCGGGCTGATGAAGAACGCACTCAAGGCACCGGCAAGTGCCACGCAGGCGGCGGCAGCCATCCATGACCGGCTCGATTTGGTCGCAGGCTTGGCACTCGATTCCCCCGGGAACATCAGGAGTTTGCCATCCACCGGGAATGGAGTCCGCCGAACTGTCTCCACAAGTTCGCCGGCGAGGCCATCGGGGAGTTTCGCGGGAGCCTGTTTCCCCAGCATCTGCTCGGTCACCCGCAAGTCGGGCTCCAGATGCTCGAGTTCCCCTTGGATCGCCATCTCGAAACGATCGAGCAAGGAGGGATCAAGCACAGCTGGCGCCAGGCCCTTCAGCTCTGCCTCAAGCATTTTCAGTTCTTCGTTCATTCGATTGTCAGATGGAAAGGTCGCCCTTGCGTCGGGCGGAACCCAGTTTCTTCTTCAGTGCCTCTAGTCCGTAGCGGTAACGCGAAGCAGCGGTATTTGGGGAAATTTCAAGGGATTCGCCGATTTGGGCAAAGGTCTGCTCGCCCCAGATCTTCATGACGATCACTTCGGCAAATTTTGGTGGCAGCTCTTTCAGGCCGGCTTCGATCTGGGATCGGACTTCATCATCGGACGAGTCACTCTCGAACCATGGATGCTCGACCTCGCCCCGCTGGAACACGCTGTCGCCGCTGACGAGATCCTCGCGGCGGCGGCGGCGGTCATCCCGTCGGCCCACGTCGATCGCCAGACGTCGCAGCGCGGTGTAAAGATAAGGCATCCACGCCTCCTGCCCACCTGAGAAGCTCCCGTCCTCCAGCTTCTTCACAAGCTTGACGAGGGCATCCTGCAGGATGTCCTGAGCGTCTTCCTGGGATCGCGTCTGCTGCCGGGCGAATAGCAGAAGGCGTGGCCCGTTTTCATCGAGCCACTCCCGCCAGGCATGACCTGCTGGCGAAAGACTGGGTGCGGTGGTTTCCATCACTTTTTGATCTTCCTCTTCCTTCATCGGCCTAGCGTTCCAATTTCGACGCTTTGTCTTCACATTATACAACAAAATGCGCCTTTAACGCCCGCCCCGTCGCGGAGCCCGGAATCCGGCTGATTTCACGAGGACTGCCGCAGGCCACGACCTGCCCTCCCTCACGCCCGCCGCCGGGACCGAGGTCCACCACGTGGTCCGCCGCTCCGATCACATCCAGATGGTGCTCCACCACCAGCACGGTATGACCCGCATCACGTAGCTTGAAGAGTGCCTGCAGAAGTCGCTCGACGTCACCAAAATGCAGTCCCGTCGTCGGCTCATCGAAGAAGTAAAAGGTGTGGGTCGCCGCCGGCTTGGCCAACTCCACCGCAAGCTTGAGGCGCTGCGCCTCGCCCCCGGACAGCGTGTTCGCCTGCTGGCCGAGCGCCAGATACCCCAAGCCCAGCTCGTCCAGGATCTCGAGCAGGCGCGACAACTTCGGCACCGCCGCAAAGAGCGATCTGGCCTCGGAAACCGACATCTCCAGAACCTCAGCGATGCTCATCCCCTTGAAGGCCACTTCAAGAGTCTCACGGTTGAACCGCTTGCCTTGGCACGCCTGGCACTCGACCCACGCATCGGGCAGGAAGTGCATTTCCACCCGGATTCGGCCCGCCCCTTCGCAGCGCTCGCAGCGTCCACCGCGGGTATTGAAACTGAAGCGCCCCGCCCCGTAGCCCCGCTGACGGGAGAGCGGCAACTTCGCGAACAAGGCACGGATCAAATCGAAGGCCCCCGTGAAGGTCGCCGGGTTCGACCTTGGACTGCGGCCAATCGGCGACTGATCGACCACGATCGCCTTGTCGATCTGGTCCATCCCTTCGATGGCATCATGCTCACCGGGTTGATCGATGCTGCCGAGCAGGCTTCGTCGCAGAGCCCGCATCAGAATGCCGTTGGCCAGGGTCGACTTGCCGCTGCCGCTCGGTCCGGTAAGGCAGGTGAAGGTGCCGAGCGGAATGCTGACATCCACACCTCTCAGATTGTGGGACCTCGCCCCGCGGATCGTGAGTGCTCGTGCGAACCAGTCCGACGCCCCCCCGCGCTCGGCCGGCAGGTCACGGCTTTCCTTCAACCAGAGCGCCGTCGGCGAATCATCCCCCACCTCTGTCGGCGGGCCGTTGGCGAGCAACAATCCCCCCTGCTTGCCCGCTCCGGGACCAAGCTCCACCAACCAGTCGGCCGCCCGAATGATCGCCTCATCGTGCTCCACCACCACTACTGTGTTTCCCGCATCGCGAAGCCGCTCCAGCACGGCGACCAAGCGATCGGTATCGGCGGGGTGGAGACCGATGCTGGGTTCATCCAGCACATAGAGCACTCCGGTCAAACCACTGCCCAACTGAGTCGCAAGCCGTATGCGCTGGGCCTCTCCCCCCGAAAGCGTGCCACTCGCCCTCCCCAATCCGAGGTAGCCCAGCCCCACATCCCGCAGGAAACGGATCCTCTTGCCCAATTCATCCACAAGAGGCTGACACACGTCCCGCCTTTCAGGAGGTAATTCCACCCCCTGCAGCCAATCGAGCGCTTCATCCACCGCCAAGGCACAAAAGTCTTGAATCCCGAGCCAGCCACCACGCGCGGCCAGCCTCACCGCCAGCATCTCTTTCTTCAGTCGCTGCCCCGCACAAACATGGCAGGGGCGCTCCCCCATTACACGACTCGCCCGACGCTTCACTGCCTCCGACCGGGCTTCCCGCCATTGCTTCTCGGCCTCGACACAGAGACCGGGAAACTTCTTCACCTGCTTCTTCTTCTCCGCCCCGATCCGCCAGCCGGTATCCAGGTCACCCCCGAACAGGAGCAACTCGCGGGCTTCATCGCTCAGTTCGGAAAAGCGACAATCGTCCGCCAAGCCATGCATCCGCAGGATGGCCTCCACCTCGTTCACCAGCTTCTTGCCACGCATCGCTCCGGGCTTCCACCACCCGCGCACGGCACCCTTGACGAGGGGCAACTCAGGATCTCCCAAGAGCAATTGGGGATCACAAAAACGCTCGGTGCCCAGTCCTTCGCAAGCCGGACACGCGCCGAGATGCGAGTTGAACGAGAAATGCCGCGGACTGAGTTCACCGACCACATACCCCGTCCGGGGGTTCCGGTAGCTCGTCTGAAACGAACGCTCCTCCCAACCGTCCGCATCCGGTGCCTGCAACAGCACCCGTGCTTCACTTCCGCAGATCCGCAACGCCGTTTCCACTGAATCCGCCAGCCGCGATGCCACCCCGTCGCGCACGACCATCCGGTCGATCACCACCTCCACCTTCCGCTTCCCCTCCGGCCACGCCTCGGCCGCTTCCTCCAGATCGAGCGCTTCGCCATTCAGCCGAATCCGCACGAAACCCTGACGCCGGAGATCCGCCAGCAACCGCTCTCCATCCACCGAATCCTCATCCGGCACCGGCGCGAGCAACACCACTTTCGTCCCCGTCGCTTCAGATGAGAGGGCATCGACCATGTCCTCCGCACTCATCTTCTCCAGCCGCTCACCCGTCTCAGGATCGTGCGGCACGCCCGCCGCCGCCCAGAGCACCCGCAGGTAGTCGTAGAGCTCGGTGACGGTCGCGACGGTCGATCGCGGGTTGAGCCCGCCGTTCCGCTGCTCGATGGCGATGGCCGGACTGAGATTCTCAATCGCGTCCACCTCCGGCTTCTCGAGCTGATCGAGGAACTGGCGGGCATACACCGACAGTGACTCGACGAACCTCCGCTGGCCCTCGGCGAACAAGGTGTGGAACGCCAACGACGACTTCCCGCTCCCACTCGGCCCCGTGACCACCACGAGTTTCCCCCGTGGAATGTCCACGTCGAGATTTCTCAAGTTATGCTGCCGCGCTCCACGAATCCGAATCACCCATGCAGCATCCCCATCCCGCAGTTGATGTTTGAAGGATAAAGTTCGAACATTCGGCGTGCTCGATTCATTCCTCGACCCCTCCACACGCTCAATCAAGGTCTGCGGCATCACCACCGCCGCGGATGCGGAGGAACTCGCCCGCCTCGGAGTTCCTGCCTTGGGCGCAAATTTCTGGCCAAAATCCAAGCGCTACCTCGACCCGGCCCGCGCCGACTTCCTCAAGTCACTTCAGGGACGCATCCTTCGCGTCGGCGTGTTCGTGAATGCCGGGACGGACCAGCCGAAGCAACTCTTTGACGCAGGGCTCATCGATGTCGCCCAACTCCACGGGGACGAACCCGACGACGACATCCTCGAACTCCAGGCCCATGGGATCCCCGTGATTCGCGCGCTCGGCATCGCCCACGCCTCCGACCTCGAGGAAGCCGCTGAGTGCCCGGCAGACGCCATCCTCCTCGATGCCCATGCCCCCGGCGTCTATGGTGGCACCGGCGAGACAATTGACTGGAATGCGGCCGCCAGCTTTGTCGCCATCCACCCGGAGAAGCCCGTCATCCTCGCCGGCGGCATCACCCCTGAGAATGCCGCGGAGGCCTCGAGGACCGTGCGACCCGCCGCCCTCGACACCGCCTCCGGATCCGAGTCATCTCCAGGTGTGAAGGACTTCAACAAGGTGGCCGCCCTGCTGGCCGCCACGTGATCCTCGGCCGTTGACCCGAGGCTCTCGCCACATTGCTCCGCAAAATTCTCGAACCCGACGAAAAAGCCCCGCCGGAATCCCGGCGGGGCTTCCGTAAATCAGCAGATCATCGAAGAGAACGTATCGTCTCCCGGAGTCCGGATCAGTAGCGGTAGTGCTCGGGCTTGAACGGACCTTCGACGCTGACGTCGATGTAGTCCGCCTGCTCCTTCGTCAACGTCGTCAGCTTGGCGCCGATCTTCTCAAGGTGGAGACGGGCAACTTCCTCGTCGAGGTGCTTGGCAAGCACTTTCACTTCACCCGGCTTGTAGCTGTCCTTGTTCTTCCACAAGTCGATCTGCGCAAGCGTCTGGTTGGTGAAGCTGTTGGACATCACGAAGCTCGGGTGGCCGGTGGCACAGCCCAGGTTCACCAGACGACCTTCTGCAAGCATGTAGATGCTGCTGCCGCTCGCGAACGTGTACTTGTCGACCTGCGGCTTGATGTTCGTCTTGGTGACACCGGCAGCCTGATCAAGTTTCTCGATCTGGATCTCGTTGTCGAAGTGACCGATGTTACAGACGATCGCCTGATCCTTCATCTTCTCCATGTGCTCGAGACGGATGATGTCGAAGTTGCCGGTGGTGGTCACATAGATGTCACCCCAACCCAGTGTGTCCTCCACAGTCAACACGCGGAAACCTTCCATCGCGGCCTGAAGCGCACAGATCGGATCGACTTCAGTGACCACGACTTGGGCACCTTGTCCACGCAGCGCCTGGGCGCAGCCCTTGCCCACGTCACCGTAGCCACAAACCACGGCCACCTTGCCCGAGATCATCACGTCGGTGGCGCGCTTGATGCCGTCGACCAATGATTCGCGACAACCGTAGAGGTTGTCGAACTTCGACTTGGTGACCGAGTCATTCACATTGATGGCAGGAACCAGCAGCGTGCCGGCCTTGGCCATCTGATAGAGGCGGTGCACACCAGTGGTGGTCTCCTCGGACACACCCTTCCAGTCCTTCACGATCTTGGCGAAGATGCCGGGCTGCTCGGCGCCGATCTTCTTGAGAAGATCTTTGATGACCTGCTCTTCCTGACTTCCGGCAGGCTCATCGACCCAGGTGGAACCGTTCTCCATTTCGTAGCCCTTGTGGATCAGCAGCGTGGCGTCACCGCCGTCGTCCACGATCAGCTCGGGACCGAGACCATCGGGATTCACCAGCGCCTTCCACGTGCACCACCAGTATTCCTCGAGAGTCTCACCCTTCCAGGCGAAGACAGGAACACCCGCCTTGGCGATGGCCGCGGCCGCATGATCCTGAGTGGAGAAAATGTTGCAGGACACCCAGCGCACTTCCGCGCCGAGATCCACGAGGGTCTCGATCAGGACGGCGGTCTGAATGGTCATGTGGAGGGAGCCCATGATTCGGACACCGTCGAGCGGCTTGTCCGGTCCATACTTGGCCCGGGTCGCCATCAGTCCGGGCATCTCGTGCTCGGCAATCTCAATCTCCTTGCGTCCGAAATCGGCCAGGCCGATGTCGCGGACCTTGTAGTCTTCTGTAGCTACGGTACTCATCGTAAATTCTGTTTTGGTGTTGTTTGTTTGATTACTTGGCCGCGCGCTTGAGAGCCGCCACCTTGTTGGTTTGCTCCCACGGAAGATCGCAATCCTCCTTGCCAAAGTGGCCGTAGTTCGTGGAATCAGAGTAGATCGGACGGAGCAGCTTGAGCTGCTTCACGATGTCCGCAGGCTTGAAGCTGAAGACCTTCAGCACGGCGCCGAGGATCTTCTCGTCGCTGATCACGCCCGTGCCTGCCGTGTAAACGTGGACACTGACGGGCAGCGGGTGACCGATCGCATAGGCGAACTGGATCTCGACCTGACGGGCGAGGCCGGCAGCGACGATGTTCTTGGCGACCCAACGGCCCATGTAGGCGGCGGAGCGGTCGACCTTGGACGGGTCCTTGCCCGAGAACGCGCCACCACCGTGACGGCCCACACCCCCGTAGGTATCGACGATGATCTTGCGGCCGGTGAGGCCCGAGTCACCTTGAGGACCACCGATGACGAAGTTGCCGGTCGGATTGATCAGGAACTCGGTGTCCTTGGTGAGCATCGACTTGGGAAGCACCTTCTTGATCACCTTCTCGATACAGAACTTCTCGATCTCGGCGTGCTTGGTCCCTTCGGCGTGTTGCGTCGAGATCACCACGTTGACGATGCGGGTCGGTTGACCGTCGATGTATTCCACCGAAACCTGGGTCTTGGCATCCGGACGGAGCCACTTCGTGCGGCCAGCCTTGCGGATCCGCGTCAACTCACGGCCGAGGCGGTGAGCATACATGATCGGAGCCGGCATGAGCTCGGGAGTTTCGTCACAGGCGAAACCGAACATGATGCCCTGGTCACCTGCTCCTTGCTCCTCGGTCTTCTTGCCTGCTGCCTTCTTCGCATCCACGCCTTGGGCGATGTCGGCGGACTGGGCGGTAAGAAGATTGGTGATGAACACCTTGTCTGCGTGGAAAACGTCGTCGTCGTTGATGTAGCCAATGCCACGGATCGCCTCGCGAACCACCGCGCCAATGTTGATCGCCTCATCCAGCGGCTTGCTGACTCCGGTCTTCTTGTCCTGAAGCTTGGGAATGGTGATTTCACCACCGACGATCACCTGATTGGACTTCACGAAAGTCTCGCAAGCGACACGCGACTTGGGATCAACCTTGAGGCAGGCATCCAGGATCGCATCCGAGATGGTGTCACAAACCTTGTCCGGGTGGCCTTCGCCAACCGATTCCGAAGAAAAAATGTAGGAACTCATAGATGTTTCGTTTTTCGTATCGTCAAATCGCGATGCGTTGATGTATCCCCTCCTTGCATGGCGTCAATGCTTAAATCCCTGAAGCTCCTCGCGGATCCCACCCGACTGCGCATTCTCCGTTTGCTGGCGGAGGAAGCCCTCAGCGTCGCCGATCTCCAGGAATTGCTGGGAATGGGGCAGAGCCGGATCTCCACCCAGCTCTCACAACTCAAGTCCGGCGGACTCGTGACCGACGAGCGGAGCGGAAAGAACAACATCTACCGCTCTTCCATGAGCGGCGAGATCTCGACCCTCGTCGAACGGGCCAGCGAGGAAATCCCGGAAATCCACAAGGACGCCACCGCCCTCCGCCATCTGATGCGCAAGCGACGGGACCTGACACGCGGGTATTTCGACGATCTCGCAGGCCGATTCGGCAAGGACTACGTGCCCGGGAGGTCGTGGAAAGGCCTCGCAGAAGCACTGCTCAAGGTGATGGCGGGTGGCACGGTCGCGGATCTCGGTGCCGGCGAAGGAACGCTATCCCAGCTCCTTGCGCAAAGGGCAGACCACGTGATCGCAGTCGATCTGTCCCCGAAGATGGTCGAATTCGGCGCCCAACTGGCCAAGCAACATGGCTTGGACAATCTCGAGTATCGTTTGGGCGATCTTGAGACCCCCCCCCTTGAAGCCGAATCGCTGGACCTTGCGGTGCTGAGCCAGGCCCTGCATCATGCCGCCAGCCCCCAGAAGGCGCTGCGAGCTGCATTCGACGGACTCAAGCCCGGAGGCAGGATCATCGTTCTCGACCTGCTTCAGCACCAGTTCGAAGAAGCTCGCGAACTCTACGCCGACACCTGGCTCGGGTTTGGCGAAGGTGAACTGGCTTCCATGCTGGAGACCGCGGGCTTCCAAGGCATCGAGACCGCCGTGGTCGACCGGGAAGACGAACCTCCCCACTTTCAAACGCTCCTCGCCGTGGCGCAGAGGCCGGCGTGAAGTCCCAGCTCGAAATCTTGAGACACCACGACTGACCGCTTGCCAACCGGGCCCACCCGCCGGAACGTCGCCGCCGTGCGTTCGCTGACTCTCATTGCCTGCCCCCTTCTGGCCCTCTTCCTCGGCGCGTGCGCCTCTTCTTCTCCTCCCGCAGCATCCGTCGAAGTCGACAGTCAGTCCGTCCGAGCGATTCCAGCGCAAGCCGATACGGTGAACCCGGAGGAAAGCGAACCCCTCCGCCAGAATCCCCCCAGCGGGAAGGTCCACCCAACTCGCCTTGTGCGCACCAAGCTTCAAGGGATCGCCATCGAAGCGTTGATCTACGACTCGCGCCGCTGCCAGGCCGTGGTGCTCGACCAGAAACAAGGCCCCGGCACCACTTGGCCGAATGCACGGGCTGCCGCCGCATCGACGGGTGCCATCGCCGCCGTGAATGCCGGCTTCTTCACACCGGAAGGAGACCCGCTCGGTCTCGTGATTGCCGAAGGAGACCGACGAGGCCGCATCAACCGGGCCAGCTCGCTCGGTAGCGGATTCTACGCCTTATCATCCAGCGGAAACCCCGAACTTCTCAGGCGCTCCGCCTTCAAGGGGGCCAAGGAAGCGGTCCAGAGCGGCCCCTTCCTCGTTGAGCGGGGCCGTGCCGTCGGTGGTTTGAGCGACCAATCGTCTTCAGCCCGCACCTTCATCGCCACCGATGGCGGGAGCGGCTGGATGGTGGTTCGCACCGGGCCGTGCTCCCTCAGCCAACTCGCCTCTGCCCTGGAAGGCGC
Organism: Haloferula rosea; assembly: GCF_016595525.1. Classification (GTDB taxonomy): domain Bacteria; phylum Verrucomicrobiota; class Verrucomicrobiia; order Verrucomicrobiales; family Akkermansiaceae; genus Haloferula; species Haloferula rosea. Next base: position 320,934 of record NZ_JAENII010000002.1, on the reverse strand, counting down.
ATCCATTGGCGCAATTCGGGTCCGAACCGCCCTGAATCTCGACGGCGGGAGATCATCGGAACTCTGGGTCTCTGATCAGGTTTCAGGCGGCGGCACTCATACCCGCCCCATTTGGAACAAGCCCGTGCGCAACTTCCTCGCCATCAAACGGCTCTGACAGTCATTCATCCCCTCGGACCATCAGGAATCAGCAAATGATTCGCGCGAATGGCGGATTGACTGAGCCAACCAAATCACCTAAATCTCAACCCGGTTCCCTCCCAGCCATGACTCAGAATTTCTCCACCATCTTGATGACGGTGAGCGCCCTCGCGCTCTGCTCGTGCGGCACGATGGACACCATCAAAACCGGCACCCTTACCAGTGTCTCGAAAGTCGGCCAAGGTTTCAGCAAGGTTGGAAACTCCGTCGGTGAAGGCTTTGGCAAGGTTGCGGAAGTCACCACCTCACCCTTCAAACCCGGCCTCCCGGTCGTGGAGGCACGGGAACAGGACCTCAAGGAACTGCCCAGCGGCCACGACCAAGCCATCGCCTACCAAGCGGAACAACGCCGACGCCGTGGGTGGTGGATCTTCGGAGGTGCAGTCGATTTTGAAGAACCCGCCCTCCCGGACGACCCGATGAATGCCGAAGCGGGCCTTTTGCCGCCCCTCGAATAATTTTTCGATAAAACCCTAAACCCACCCCGGAAACAGGCCATTTCCCATCGAAATCCCATGAAAAAGCGCCACCTTGCGATAGCCCTGTTCGCCTCTTCGGCTCCCATGCTTCACGGAGCTGCCTTCGTGTATGACGAACTCATCTGGGTCACTGAGAACTCATCCTTCTCGTTCACTGATCCGACCACTGTATTCTACGAGATCGACAGCGATAGTAGCGGACTCTTCGGAGCGAGTGAATTTCAGGGTGCTGACTTGGGAAGTTTCACAGTCGGAGACGAGCTCTATCTGACCGGCGAGCAGAAATCCGACAAGGACAACTCAACTGACGTCATTGGCCACACCCTGTTCTGGAGTTTGGATGGAGGCTCCACTTTTTCCACGCTGGGATACGGCTTCCAAAGCGACCTCGGTGACGGCAATCAGGTTTGGGGTGCCGCCAACGCAGGTAACCTCACCAGCAACATCCTGGATGGCCTCGGAGCTGGCAGCTACACGCTTTCCGTTTGGAGCACCGTCACCACCGATGGAGTGAATTCTGACACCACCATCTTCAACACCAACGGCGGCTCAAACTACAACGCCACCTTCTCTGTCGTTCCTGAACCTTCCGTTGCTCTCTTGGGGGCATTCGGAATTCTGGGAATACTCCGGCGTCGGCGCCCTTGATCGACAGGTGGATGAGCCCCGGTCCGAGAATCTCTTCAAGCCCGCCTTCCCGGCGGGCTTTTCATTTGCACGGAAGCCGCCCCTCCCCTAAGCCTGCCGCGCATGCTCAAGGCTGGAATTGTTGGACTACCAAATGTCGGGAAATCGACGCTCTTTAACGCCGTCACCCGGACACGGAATGCGGAAGCGGCAAACTACCCATTCTGCACCATCGACCCGAACGTCGGAGTGGTCACGGTGCCGGACGATCGGCTCGCCGTACTGTCGAAGATGTCCGGCTCGAAGAAGCTGATCCCGACCGCCATCGAGTTCGTCGATATCGCCGGACTCGTCGAAGGGGCGTCGGAAGGTGCCGGCCTTGGAAACAAGTTCCTCGCCAACATCCGCGAGACCGACGCCATCGTCCAGGTCGTCCGATGCTTCGAAAACGATGACATCATCCACGAACTGGGATCGGTGGATCCGATTCGCGACATCGAAATCATCAACTCCGAGCTGATCCTCGCCGACATCGCCGCACTCGACAAACGGCGCAGCTCGCGTTCCAAGAAGGCCAAGAGCGGGGACAAGGAGTCCAAGGCGGAAGTCGAACTCATCGACAAGTTGATGCCTCACCTCGATGCCGGCAAGCCGGCCCTGACGATGGACCTGACCGACGACGAGCGGATCCTTCTGCGCGAATTCTTCCTGTTGTCCTCCAAGCGCACGATTTTCGCCTGCAACGTCAACGAAAGTGAACTGGGCGAAACCCAGAAGGACCCCGGCAGTCACCCACTCGTCGCGAAGGTCCAGGCCTACGCCGCCGAGGCCCACGGAGCGGAAACCGTGGTCATCTCCGCGAACATCGAGGAAGAACTCATCGACCTCGATCCCGAGGAAGCCAGCGAGTTCCTCGCTGACATGGGAGTCACGGACTCGGGTGTGTCCACTCTCATCCGCGGTGTCTATCACCTGCTCGGCCTCCGCACTTATCTCACCACCGGCGTGCAGGAAACGCGGGCATGGACGATCACCGAGGGCGACAAGGCTCCCGCAGCCGCTGGTGTCATTCACACCGACTTCGAACGGGGCTTCATCGCCGCCGAAGTCGTTCACTACGACGACCTTGTCGCCGCAGGCTCCAAGGCCGCTGCTCGCGATGTCGGCAAGCTCCGCATCGAAGGCAAGGAGTATGTCGTCAAGGATGGCGATGTCATCGAATTCAGGTTCAACGTCTGACCCCACCCAATCGCCATGCGCCTTTTTCACCTGGCCTTTCTGGGTCTGATTCTCATCTGCACATCGGTCTCCCTTGCTGCCGACCGGCTTCCGTCCGACGTCTATCGCTCCGTGGTCCGGATCGAGGCTGCCGTGCAGATCCCCGACTACGCGACCCCATGGAACAGCGGTCGCTTCAGCGGTGGGATCGGAACCGGTTTCCTCATCGGCGAAAACAAGATCCTGACCAACGCGCACGTCGTCTCGAACGCAAGGCGTCTGCTCATCACGGTGCACGGCAGCCCGATCAAGTACCCAGCGAAGGTCGACTTCATCGCCCACGACTGCGACCTTGCCCTACTCTCGGTCGAAGACTTCAGCGACTTCAAGGGCTTCCCCGTATTCGAGATCGGAGGAGTCCCTGAACTCGAGAGTCAGGTCCGGGTCATCGGTTACCCCATCGGAGGCCAACGCCTGTCGGTCACCCGTGGCGTGGTCTCCCGGATCGATTTTTCCAGCTACTCGCACTCACGGGCCGATCAGCATCTGGTCATCCAGATCGATGCCGCGATCAACCCCGGCAATTCCGGCGGGCCGGTGCTTCAGGATGGCAAGGCGATCGGCGTGGCATTCCAAGGCCGACGCGATGCCGACAACACCGGATACATCATCCCCACACCCGTCATCCGACGCTTCCTCAAGGACGTTGAAGACGGGCGTTACGACCACTACGTCGACCTCGCTGTGGCCACCTTTCCACTCTACAACGCAGCCATGCGTGAGGCCCTGAAGATGCCTGACGATGGCAATGGAGTGCTTGTCAGCAACGTCATCTCGAATGGTTCCTGCGACGGCATCCTGAAACCCCGGGATATTCTCGTCAGCATCGACGGAAACCCGATCGACAGCGCGGGGCAGATCCTGATCGATGGATCAAAGGTCGATCTGAACGAGATCGTCGAACGCAAATTTGCCGGAGACACCGTGGAGCTCCGCTACCGTTCCGGCGGGACCTGGCACGACCGGGAGGTGGAGCTGAAGCCGCTCCCCCAGAACCGCATGTATGCGATTCAGTACGAGAAGAAGCCCCGCTACATCGTGTTTGCGGGCCTTGTTTTCCAGCCCCTCGATACCAACCTGTTCGCGACCGCCAACTTCTCGGACCTGCACGTCCGGCGGCTCTATCAGGATTACCTTCCGAAAGGAATCTTCAAGGAGCGGAAGGACATCCTGGTGCTCACGCGCATCGAGAGTGATCCGATCAACAGCCAGCTGAGTGGTTTCACCGGGAAGGCGGTCGACAAGATCAACGGGGTGAAGATCCACGACATCAAACAAGCAGCGGAGTTGCTCAACCCCGAGACCCCTCCTGAGTTTCACGTCATCGAACTACTAGGCGCCCGTCGACCCATCATCATTCCCGGAGCCGATGTGGCTGCAGCGAACGAGCGGGTACAACGCACCTACGCCATCGAGCAACTTTCCAACCTCGAGGAATAACCCCCAGCCACCTCGTCCATGTTTCGCCTTCTATTTTTCCTGCCCTGCCTCCTTTTGCTCCAGTGCAAACCCCGGACAGAAGCTCCCGCGGCCCCAATCGCCCCCCAGACAGAGGGAACCTCTGACACCCTTTCGGAAGTCGTGTCCAGCGATCCCACCCAGTCGGTGGTCCGGATCACAGCAACCCGTCAGCGCTGGAACCCCGGCCAACCTTGGGAGAAGCAGGCGCCGCGCAAACGGCGTTCGCTTGGCGCCATTGTCGACGGTCCTCGCGTCATCACCACCGCTGAGATGGTGGCCGATGCCACATTCATCGAACTCGAGACCACCGACGGACTGAAACGGGCGAACGCGACGGTCATAGCCGTCGATTACGAAGCCAACCTCGCCTTGCTCAAAGTCAATGAACAGGAGGCCGATGACTTTTTCCAGGAGCTGGAGCCCCTGAAGATCGCAGAGGTGCCCGGCCCCGGCGATACCCTCGAAATCCTTCAGGTCGAAGACAATGGCAACTCGATCACGACCCGCGGCCCGATCCAGAGCGTCGATGTCGTCTCGAACTTCCTGCCGGCCCACTTCTTCCTGACCTATGAGGTCAAGGCGTCGATGCAGAGTGCCGCGAGCAGTTTCACCCTTCCCGTGCTCTTCGATGGCGCCCTTGCCGGTTTGCTGACCAGTTACAACTCCAAGGACCAACTCAGCGACGTGAGCTCAACGGAGATTCTGCAGCAGTTTCTCAAGGACGCGTCGGATGGAGAGTATGAGGGATTCCCTTCCTTGGGGATCAGCACGGCCTCCACCGAGGACTCCAACTTCCGCGCCTACCTCAAGCTCCCTGATGAAGTCGGCGGTATCTACATCTCGAAGGTCCGCAAGGATGGTTCGGCCGACAAGGCGGGCATCAAGACCGGCGATGTCATCACCGCGATCGATGCTTTGCCAATCGATCGACTGGGATACTTCGATCACGAGATTTACGGTCGACTCTTCTGGAGCCACCTTGTCCGAGGTTCGAAAGCCATCGGAGAATCCGCCACCTTGGAAGTTCTTCGCGAGGGTGAACCTCTGACCGTCGAAGTGCCCCTTGAACGCTTGGAGATCAGCGACCAGTTGGTCCCCTCTTACGCGTTTGGGACCCCACCGAATTACCTCATCAAGGGAGGGCTGCTTTTTCAGGAACTCTCCCAGCCCCTGCTCGAGGCATTCGGAGAGGAATGGCGTAGCCGGGCACCGTTGAACCTTCTTGATGCCTGGGAGAACCCAACGGCCTACGAGGAAGACTACGACCGCATCGTGTTCCTTTCCGGTGTGATCGCGACCCCGGCAACGGTGGGTTACGAATCGCTGCGGAACATGATCGTGTCCGAGGTCAATGGCACTCCCATCCGCAGCATGAGTTCATTGGTTGCGGCTTTCGACAACCCACCTGCAGACGGCCTGCACTCGATCCGCTTCAGGGATGAGGAAATCCTGATCTATCTCGATGAGGTGACGTCCACCGCTGTCGATGGTGAGCTCATGCAGCGCGGCATCAGCCGCCTCCACCGGGCCGACCATTGACCGGGATCCTGTCCGCTCCGTTCAGCGACTGAGATCGCCTTGGAACACCAGCTTGAAGCCCGCTTGGTTCATCACCGAGATCGCGAAATCGTAGTCCTCGACATGCATTGCCAACTGGGCCTGACCCTTCGGCGAAGGCATCAGCGAGTAGGCGAAATCGATGTTGGTCTCCGCGACCATGAGGGTGTCCAACACCTGAAGAAGCCCTGGACCCGCCTCTTTCATCGCCACCACAACCAGTGAAGAGGTCGTGAAGGGAATCCCCTTCTCCACAAAAATCTGTTGAGCGAGATCCGGGTCTGTCACCACGAGTCGGGCAATTGTCGCGTCACGTGAATCCTGCACACTGATCCCGACCACTTCGATTGCGTTGTTGCGCAATAGCTTCGCCAGGGCGGCCAAAGCACCTGCCCGGTTCTGCAGGAGCACTGAGAACTGCGTGACCGGCTCTCCGGGTTCGAGGGTTTCAGGTTCAATCATGATTTCGGTTCATCCGCGTGGACCACGAAGGGGAAGCGTGGTGGTTTCGCCGGTCTGTAGATTCTCAACAACAATCTGATTCGGCCGGACATCGCCCACCAGATAGTCCTCTCCCGAAGCCGAACGGAATTGCTGCCCGGTCCGAGCAACGTAGTACTTGCCGCTCGAGGCATCCTCGACCAAGGCCACCGGGTCGTGAGCCAAGGCAGGTAATCCAACGACCAGGTCCCGCTCCACCCCGGTCTTGGAGTCCTTTACGGCAACCACCGATACTTCCACCGGTTCACCACCATCATTTTTTCCGCTCTGCATGCGCCGCGTGATGTGGACGATCTGAAGGCTCGACCCGGGAATCGTCGACCCCTGCTCGACCGTCACAGGATCACCTCCCGCCACGCGAACTTCTGCCGCATCAGCCGCCGTCGAGTCAACCCGTAGCGGAAGCTCCTTCTCGCGATAGGAACGCATCACGATCGGCACCTCCGCCTTCGTCGTTCCGTCGGGATTCCCGCCACTCTGGCTCCCAAGAGGTGAGGGCTGGGTAACCGCCCCGCCTGAAGTCTCGGATGGCTCCTTCACGCCGACCACCGCCCCTTCCAGCGCTTCGAGCGGTCCCCGGGAAGGATCCGAGGGCAAGGTGCCCAAAGCTCCCCCAGCTTCACCCGACGAGGGTGCACCTCCAGGCGCATCGCCTTGCGTTCCCGTCACGCCAGCACCCACATCCGTTGCCGCCAGTCCGGAATCCGTTGCTGGCCCGGTCGTTGCGTCGTCGCCCAGAGCAGCGACCGCTTCCGATTGATGCTCAACCATTTCCTGAACCATCTCCGCACCCAACTCGGCAGGTTCGCTCAACTCGAAATCCCCCGCGATCGGTTCATCTGCGAGGCGATCTGCAAGCTCCACATGCCCCGCTTCCCGCGCCAGATCCGAAGCAGTCCGGCCTTGGGAATCCATCCCGAAGCGATTGGCTCCGATCGCAAGCAGCATATCGGCGGCATCATCCTTGCCATTCTGGGCGGCCAGCATCAGCGGCGTTCGGCCATCATCAAGACGGGCATAAACACTCGCACCATAATTCGTCAGCTCATCGATGACCTCCGCTTCCCCGAGGATGGAGGCAACCAACAAGGCATCATCAAGATCCTCGCGAACGTAGGGAGCAAGTTCCGACACCATGTTCGCCCGCCCCTCGCGGACCGCGAGCATCAGTGGTTTATACATTTCCACATCCTTGGCCCGCGGGTCCGCCCCCTGGGCCAGCAGATGCCGCACCGTCGCCCCATCGGATCGAAGCACCGCTTCCATCAGCGGCGTCCGTCCTCCGAGATCCGCCACATCCACCGGCATCCCCTTGTCCAATAGAAACGCGATCGACTTGATCGCACCCGCGCCCGCTGCGGCATGCAGCGCCGTCTGCCCGGTAGCACTCTTCGTCTCCAAGGTCATTCCTCCCGCAAGCATCGCCTCAAGAGCTTTGGTGTCGTCACTTTCCGCCGCCCGGAACAATGCCTCAGGCGTCATCTCATACCCTGCCTCCTCGACGGCTTCGCGGCTTCCTGTACCAGGGTCCTTTTTACAAGACACCAGCACCAAGCATACTCCCAGTCCGGCCAAAAACAGTGCATTCACGCCGTCCCGATACTACACAAAGGTTAAACATTCAATCCTGAAGGTCCACGGGCTCCACAGCAACGATCCGACAGACCCCGTTGTCGATCTGGAAGCGCACATTCCGTCCACAGAGCAGCGCCCCATGAATCCTCCCAGGCTCAGCACGCCCTCCTGCCGGACGAGGATCGAGACTGAGCACCTCCTCAACCACCTGCCGCTCCCGCTCTCCCATACCTTTCAAATGCTCCAAGCCCTCCACTTGCAACCGGTTGGGCGCCTTGTCCGCATACCCGCCGAACGCGCCGTCCGGGGCCTCCGCATAGGGCAGATACGGCTTCACATCGAAAACCGGAGTGCCGTCGACCAGATCCACACCGCCGAGGTGCAGCACGGTCTCGCCAGCCACCCACTCCACCCGCTCCAACTTGACCAGGGACAACCCGAGCCCGTTCGGCCGGAAAGTCGAGCGACTCCCCAGCACCCCGACCTTCTGATTCCCACCAAGCCGGGGCGGTCTCACGGTCGGTGACCATCCGCGGTCGACCGTCAGATGGAACTGAAAGATCAACCAAACGTGCGAGAACCCCTCCAGTCCTCGCACCAGATCCGGATCCTGATAGCCGTCGAGAAATTCTAGCCGGCCCCAGGCCGACGGGCACAAGCCGGGCTGCCGTGGCACTGCGAACTTTTCGCCGAAGCAGGTCCGCAGGCGACCGATGGGTTCTATCTGCACACCGGAAGCCTGACCAAGACGGAGCCCAGTGCCAAGAAATCAGGAGGTCGCCTTGGCCCACCCGACCGTGGCATCCACCAATCCCGGAATGTCGTGCGGATCCGCTTCGAATGCCGGTTCCACCCCATGGGCACGCAGCGCCTTGCTGGTCACCGGACCGATGCTCCCAGCAGCACAGCCGTCGGGCCACTCGAGCCCCAGCTTGAAGAAATTCTCCACCGTCGAAGCTGAGGTGAACGTGATCAGGTCCGCACCGTCGGATTCCAACTGCGCCGCCGCGCCGGTCGGATCACTGGTCTCGGCGACCGTCTTGTAGGCCGGGCATTCGTCCACAATCGCCCCCTGCTCGATGAGCCCCTTGAAAATGACATCGCGCGCATCCTGAGCACGCACCCAGAGCACCGTCAGGTTCTCGATCGAGTGTTCCTTGAACGCCTCCACCAGCCCCTCGGCCACGAACTCCTTGGGCAACAGGTCCACCGCAAAACGGTATTCCTTCAACTTCGCGGCCGTTCCCTGGCCAATCACGGCGATCTTCGGATTTCCCAAGCTACGAGCATCCTCGTAGATCGAGAAGAAGGCATCGAAGAACCGCTCCACGCCATTCGGACTGGAGAAGACCAGCCAATCATACTCGTGGGCGTGTGCCACCCCCTCGGCAAAGGCATCCCGATCGTCAGGAGCCTCGACGCGGATGGTCGGCAACTCGATCACATCCGCCCCCTGATCGCCCAAGGCCCGACTGAGAGCCCCCGCCTGAGCCCGCGTGCGCGTCACCACCACCCGCTTGCCGAACAAGGGACGCTCCTCAAACCAGTTGATGTGGGCCCGCTCGCGGACCACATCCCCGATGACCGCAACCGCAGGGCTCTTGAAATCAGCCTTTTCCGCAATGTCGGCAATCGTTCCCAAAGTGCCTTCAATCGTCTTCTGCCGACCCGTCGTCGCCCACCGAACCAAGGCGATCGGAGTCTCATCGGATGCCCCTTCGGCGATCAGCGATTCGGCGATCGAGCGCAGGCGCGCCACACCCATCAGGAACACCTTCGTCCCGGGAGCCGCCGCGATCTTCCCGTAGTCAATCGAGCTCTCCCCCTTCGTAGGGTCCTCGTGCCCGGTGAAAATGGTCAGTTGCGAGCAGTGGTCGCGGTGCGTCACCGGGATCCCGGCATAGGCCGGCCCGGCAATCGACGAGCTGATGCCCGGTACGATCTCGAATCTCACGCCGGCCTCAGCGAGCTCACGCGCTTCTTCTCCTCCTCGACCAAAGATCAGCGGATCCCCACCCTTCAACCTCACCACCTTCTTGCCATCCTGGGTGCGCTCGACAATCAGCGCATTGATTTCGTCCTGAGGCATTGCATGATTCTTCGCCCGCTTGCCGACGAAAACCTTCTCTGCCTCCGGCTTGGCCCACTCCAGGATCCGAGCACTACTAAGAGCATCGTAAATCAGGACGTCAGCCTCTTCCACACACTGCTTGGCGCGCAGCGTCATCAACCCTAGGTCACCCGGACCCGCCCCCACCAAATAACAGATTCCTTCAGCTTTCATACCAGTGATTCAAATAGATTCCTTGCCACCTCCAGAGGCTCCTCCCCCACCGCCTTCGCGGTCCTCGGTTCCCCACCTTCATCGGGGAAAACCCGCGCCTCCATCGTCAGACGATCGCCATCCAAAATGCTGAAGACACCCACCGGCGTGTGGCAACCACCATCGAGCAAACGCAGGAACTCCCTCTCCGCACGGGCCTGGAGGAATGTCCCGGCATGCAGGATGGATTCAACCATCGCGCGGGCTTCTTCATCGTCCTTGCGGATCTCGAAACCAATTGCTCCCTGACCCGCCGCCGGGAAGAACTCGGTCACCTCCAGAGGCGAAAAATAGACCTTCCCACCGCGAACTTCGGCAGGTTCATCCATCGAATGCCCCAGTCTCACGAGACCGGCTTCGGCCAGCATGATCGCATCGCAGTCACCCCGAGCGACCTTCTTGAGCCGGGTGGGAACATTCCCCCGGAGATCAACCACCTTCAGGTCCGGACGGAGCCATTGAAGCTGCTTCGCCCTCCTCACGCTGCTGGTTCCCACGGTCGCCCCTTCAGGAAGGGCATCCAACCCGCCCTCGGCCCGTGTGATCAGGACATCACGGACAGGCGCCCGCTCCAGCGTCCCGGCAATCTCGAACTCCGGCGCCAGCACGGTGGGCACATCCTTGAGGGAATGGACGGCGATATCGATCACACCGTCGGACAAGGCCGTCTCCAACTCCTTGGTGAACACCCCCTTGTCGAGCACTCCCTCAACTTTTGCCACCTGACTCAGGGCCACGTCGGTCCGGCGGTCACCCGTCGTCCTGATGACCTCCCTCACAAGCTCGATCCCGGGATGTGCCACCCTCAGCGCATCCTCCGTCGCGCCCGCCTGATAGAGTGCGAGCGCACTTCCCCGTGTTCCGATCTTGATGGTTGGAGCGTTCATGTCCCTGGTAGGTTCAGCTTCGCAAGTTCCTCCTCGATGAGCCGCTTGCACTCTTCAATCTGTCGTTCGCGACGGCTGCGGGCCTCCGCCGCCAGTTGCTCCAAGGTGTCGATATCGTAGAGATAGACCTCCTCGATCTCGCCGACCGCTGGATCAATGTCACGCGGCACCGCAATGTCGATGAGGAACAAGGGACGGTATTTCCTGACACGTCGCACTGCTTCCACATGGAACGGCATCACCACCGGATGGGGAGCACTGGTCGATGAAATCACCACATCGACCCCAGCCAACACACCCTGCCACTCATCGAAATGAACGGCCCGTCCACCCATTTCCTCGGCGAGTTCCTCCGCGCGATCAAACGAGCGGTTCGTGACGAACACGCTCGATGCTCCTCGCGACACCAGCGCCTGTGCCGTCTGCCGGCTCATCTCACCCGCACCGATGACGATCACCCGGCAGCCCTTGAGCTTGCCGAAGATCTTCTCCGCAAGTTCGACCGCCGACCCGGCCACGGAAGTCGCTCCCTCCTGGATCGAGGTCTCGGTGCGGATCTTCTTACCGACACCGAACGCACGCTGAAACAAGCGATTCAGGACACCCGAAGTCGCGCCCGCCGCGTGTGCCAGACGGTAGGCCTCCTTGATCTGTCCGAAAATTTCCGTCTCTCCGAGCACCATCGAATCCAGCCCGCTGGCAACCTCACACAGGTGCCTCGCCGCCTCGAGCCGCCGCTTCTCATACCAATGCTCGCTGGCCACTTCTCCGATCACCGAGCGGATGCTCCGGACCGCTTCGTCACCACATTCCCCCGCCAGATAGAACTCGGTCCGGTTGCAGGTTGAAACCACCACCGTCTCCTCGATCCCCGGCAATTCCCGTAGTTTCGAAGCACGCTCACCAAGCTGGCTCGACAGGACCGCGAACTGCTCGCGCACTTCCACCGGAGCGCTTCGATGATTCAGTCCCAGACAAACGAGTTCCATTAGATGAACACAAAGACGGAGAGTGAAACAATGAAGAGTCCCACGGCACCGATCGAGAGGTGCCGGCCTGCAAGCCCCCGAAACTGCGCCACACCTATCAGCAGGGCGTAGCCGAGCCACACACCCAGCGCCGCCAGCAGGTGGAGATGCACGTCCTGCCCATGAGGCATCCGGAAGCCGGCGACGATCCCGACGGACATCACCAGCCATCCCGCCCACAGCAATCTACGAATGGAAATCAGCAGTTCCCGAATCGGCGGCAGGTTCCTGAACAGTCCACTGGTCAGATGGTGGTCCTTCAGCTGCTTGTCGAGCACCAGAAACATCACCGCCGCCACCGCCGCAAGGGCCAACCCACCATATCCGAGAACCGACATCGCGGAGTGGGTTTCCTGCCAACCGTTCGTCCCCTCGACGCGCTGCGGGTCATTCACCCACATCCCCGGAGCAAGCGCACCTACCAGGAAGGCCGTAACCAATGGGGCGGAGAACACACCCAATAAGGAAAGCCGATAAGTGGGCCCGATCACGAGATAGAAAAGGGTCAAGGACCAGGCGAGAAACGCCAGAATCTCACCACTACCTACCAAAGGACAGGCTCCTCGTGCCTCTCCGCGCACCCACAAAAAGCCGCTCAGGCACACAAATCCCAGAGCCATCCAAGCGAGGGTCCAGCGACTCCGCCGCCCATGCTTGAGCGTGAGCATCCCCATCACGCCGCCGAACGCCGTAAATAGAGCAGCCAGAATGAGAAACCAACGGTCCACGCCCCCTCCCATGCCCTCCTTAGAGACTTCGCGCAAGTCTGGGCATTGTGCCCACGAGGCTTACTCGACGATAAACCAAGGATTCAGCAGGTTTTCCTTGTTGTAGACGAGCGGTTCACCCGTTTCGGCGATATTCACCTGACGGCCGGCACCGAGCACCACGGCGTGGGCCGCTCCCGTGTCCCATTCCATCGTCGGACCGAAGCGTGGATACACATCCGCCTTCCCTTCCGCCACCAGACACAGCTTCAGCGAGCTGCCCGCCGAGAGGAATTCGACCTCCTTGCCCTTCCCGCGCAGGTCTTCGACGAAATCGGTGACTTCCTGGGTCAAATGCGAACGGCTCGCCACCACTGTAATCCTGTCCAGCTCCCGGAAATGCGGACGAGCGGATTGATCCAGCGTCACCACCTTGCCGTCCTTCTCACGCAGGAATGCTCCCAGTTCCGGCCCACCGAAGAAGATCACCCCTTCGGTCGGACGAGCCACACCACCGAAGACCGGCACCCCATTCTCGACGAGCGCGATATTCACCGTGAACTCACCATTGCGCTTGATGAACTCCTTCGTCCCATCGACGGGGTCGACCAACCAGAACCTCTCCCAGCACGAACGATCCGCGTATGGCACCTCCTTGGACTCCTCGGACAGCACCGGGATGTCCGGATAACGCTCGGTCAACCGCGCCACGATCACTTCATTGGCGCGCCGATCCGCTTCCGTCAGCGGCGAATCATCCGCCTTGTGCTCTACACCGAAGTCGTCGCGTTCATAAACTTCGAGGATCTCTCGCGAGGCTTCATCCAGGATCTCGAGAACGACGGCGGGCTCAATCGGCAGCGACATGATCGAAACCTGCCGCTCAGCGCGCTCCGGTGTCAACTCCCACCCGGTTCAGTCTTCCTCATCCCAGAGGTAGGCGGAAATCTCACCCTCACCCTGATACATCAGCAAAACCGATCCCTCCGAACCGATCTCGCGAAACAAACTGCGCATGAACTCTTCCTCATCCGGCCACGGATACACGAAGAACAGGTCCACCTCCGCCGGGTCGAGTCCATCATACATCGGCGCCATCGCCCCTTGCCCTCGGCCCGTGCCGGGCACGACCAGATCCTTCCCGCCCATGCCCTCACACGATTCGAAACCCTCGGGAAGGTAGCTGTCGTTGAGGATCTCCACATCCAGCCCGAGATCGTGCATCAGTTGCGTCGCCCGATTCGCCAGCTCTTCCTCCCACTCGATCCCGGTCGCATCCATGCCGAGCAGGCACGCCAGACCCGACGCGATCCCGAACCCGCATCCCAGCTCGCAGAATTTCTTCCCACGAAGTTGCTTCGACTCGATCAGGAAGACCATCGACCGATAGACCACCACCGGATCACTTGGGACGTAGCGGTAGAAGCGCGGTCCCAGTCCAGCCTCATAAAACGCGTCCGCCCGCTTCTCCGATTCATCCAGTAAATCGTGGACCTCGTCAGGCAGTTCATCCTCCTGGACTTTGAGCGGGATTTCTTCGAGCAGCATGAAACTCAGTCCATTCCACGCTGCGCGATCACCCCATCACAAGCACCTTTCCCGAAGAAATCCGTAAATGACACCATTCTCCCGCTAGACTCGCGGCCCAAGCATGCGTATCCACCGCCATGATTCGCTGGTTTGCGCGCAACTCGATTGCTGCCAACTTCCTCATGCTCGGCATCGTGCTGGTTGGCATTTGGTCGTACATGACCCGCGTCCCCCTCGAGGTTCAGCCCTCGATCCAATTCAACCAGGTCAGGGTCAACGTGGAATACCGTGGCGGAAGCCCGGAGGATGTCGAACGCGCCGTGGTAATCCCCGTCGAGCTGGCACTCGAGGGACTTCCCGGTGTGAAATCCATCGAATCCGAAGCGCGCGCCGGCTCGGGCGAGATCGAGATCAACGCCAAGGATTCCGTCGATCCCCGCGAACTGCTCGAAGAGGTCCGCCAACGCGTTGACCGCATCTCCACCTTCCCGGCCGAGACCGAGCCGCCACGGGTCTACGTTCCAGACAGCTCGAAATGGTTCGACGTCATCAAGATCGCCGTCACCGGCGACATGGAGGAACCCGATCTCGTCCGGGCCGCCCGACGAATCCGCGATGACCTTCAGGAAATGTCTGGCATTTCCCAGTCCATGATCCAGGGCGAAACCCGTCAGGAAATCAGCATCGAGCCCGACCTCCCGCGTCTCCGCGACTACGGCATGAGCTTCACGGACCTGGCCGATGCCGTTCGCCGCTCGTCCATCGACATGCCGGCCGGGCGTATCCAGACCGACGAAGGCAGCATGGTGATCCGCTCGAAGGGGCAGGCCTACTCGCAAGACGACTTCGCCAACATCGTCATCAAGAACCGCGAGGGTGCGGATGTCCGGCTCATCGACGTCGCGAAGATCAGCGACGGCTACGAGGAAAACCGCAAACTGATCCGCTTCAACGGCAAGCCATCCCTCCTCATCGAAGCCCTGCGGCTGAACGAGGAGAACGCCCTCGACATCGCCGACAAGGTGAAGGCCTACGTCGCCACCCAGCGCGAACGATTCCCGGAAGGCATCGAACTCTACACCTGGGACGATAGCTCGGTGGAACTCCGCGGCCGCCTCGGCACCCTGCTCGAGAGCATGCTCCAGGGCGGCGTGCTCGTCATCATCGTCCTCGGTCTGTTCCTCCGCCCATCGCTCGCCTTCTGGGTCGTTCTTGGCATCCCCGTCGCCTTTGCAGGTGGACTCGCTCTATTGCCAAACATGGGGCTGACGCTGAACACGATGAGCATCTTCGGGTTCATCATCGTCATCGGGCTCGTCGTCGACGATGCCATCGTGACCTCCGAACACGTCTACACCAAACTGCGCGACGGAGTCCCTCCCCTCGATGCCGCCGTGGACGGAGCCAAAGAAGTGGCCGTGCCCGTCACCTTCGGCGCTCTCACCACCATCGTCGCATTCATCCCGTTGATGACCTTCGAGGGATTCTACGGGAACTACACGAAACAGATCCCACCCGTAGTGGCTGCCGTGCTGATCTTCTCGCTCATCGAGACCAAGCTCGTGCTGCCCAGCCACCTCAGGCACATCAAGGTCAAGCGGAAGGGACTCAATCGATTCGCCCGGTTTCAGAAAACCATCGCCGACAGCCTCGAAACCTTCGTCCACCGCTTCTACCGTCCCTCACTGGCGGTTGCCACCGCCCATCGCTACACCACACTCGCCGTGTTCGCTGCCCTTGCCATGGGGTGCTTCGGTCTGGTTGCCAGCGGTCGACTCGGCTTCGTCAACATGCCATCCATCGACCGCAATCGGATCGTCGCCTCGGTCCGCATGCCTCGCGACACCCCTCTGGAGGTCACCCACCAGAAGGTGCTCCAGATCGAATCCCACCTCGATCAACTCAAGCAGGAGTTCGTCGATCCCGGCACCGGCAAGTCCTACATCGAGGACATCCTGACCAGCACCGGAGGTTGGTCCGGTCGACCCCATGCCAATCCACGCGAAGGATTCGTCGTCGTCTCCATTGTCGACCCCGGCCTGCGCACCGAGCCCGGCCCGAAGAACAGCGACATCGCGAAGCGCTGGAAGCAACTCGTCGGCGAAATCCCCGATGCCCAGTCCTTCTGGATTTCGGGCGATCAGGGTCGTGGCTTCGGCGGCGACAACGACATCGAATCCATCGAAATCGAAGTCCGTGGCCCGACGAACGAACTCAAGGAGCAGCTCAGCGACAAGATCGTCGAAGAACTCGAATCCTACGAAGGCATCTCCAGTGCCTGGAGCAACACCGGACGCACCCAGAAGGAGGTCCACCTGAGCCTAAAACCGGAAGGCGAACTCCTCGGCCTGACCCAGCGGGAACTCGGACGGCAGGTCCGCAGTGCCTTCTTCGGCGAACAGGCCCAGCGGGTGCAGCGCGGGCGCGACGACATCCGCGTCATGATCCGGCTGCCCCTCGAGCAGCGACAATCCCTTCACACCCTGGAACTCCTGCGCATCCGCACTCCCGATGGCGGCCAGGCACCACTGCGCAGTGTCGCCAATGTCACCATGGAACCCGCCCGTGCGGACATCGACCGCATCGACGGCGCCCAGGTGACCACCGTCGCCGCCCGTCCCGTGGACGAAACCGTCAACGTCATCAACATCGCCAAATCGATCCGACCCCGTATCGACGCGATCTTGAATGAATACCCGGACTACTCATGGCGATTCGACGGATACGTACGCGAGCACGAGGAAACCGGAAACCGCATCTGGTTCACGGGCGGCGCCCTGTTCCTCGCCCTCTACGCCCTCCTTGCCATCCCGTTCCGATCCCTCACCCAGCCCTTCGTCGTCCTGATGGCCGTCCCATTCGGGATCATCGGCGCGTTAGCCGGCCACCTGATTCTCGACCTCACCCCGTCCTTCCTCTCCATCTTCGGCATGCTCGCCCTCGCCGGCGTGGTCGTGAATGACTCCCTCGTGATGGTGGATTTCGCCAACCAAGCGCGGCGCAGAGGAGAAACCAGCATGGACGCCGTGATCCACTCCGGAACCCGACGATTCCGCCCGATCCTGCTCACTTCTCTCACCACCTTCGTCGGGCTCCTGCCCCTGATGCTGGATCGCTCGCTGCAAGCCCAGTTCCTCATTCCCATGGCGGTGTCGCTCGGTTTCGGCATCCTGTTTGCCACCTTCATCACCCTCTATCTGATCCCCTCCGGCTATCTGGTGACCGAGGACATCATCGGCCTCGCAAAACGAGCCAAGCGCTGGTTTTTCAGACCCTTCAGTGGTGAGCAAAGCGCGCCCGTGACGGGCCAAATTCGTCAGGAAAACTGAAACATTTCGCTGGCCTGAAGCGGGACGATTCACTAAAAGCTCCACACTGTCCCGCCTACCCTTCCCACAGGCATGCCACCCGCCACCGAGCACACCCACCACATTCGTATCCGCAATACTCAGCTTGAGATGGATCCCGACAGAACGGGCACCCCGCGCGACGACGTCGACGGGCAACTGCTCGTCGCGCAAACCCAGCTCGAGCAACTGCAAGCGCAGCGCGAAGAGCTTGAGCGCCTGAAGCAGGAGACCGAGCAGCTCAATCACCGCAAGCGGGGCCTGATCTCATCCCAGGTGGAAATGACGGAGCGCCTCTCGTCCTCGACCACCCTGATCGAGCGGGAGATCTTCGAAATGCGCCAGGAGATCGAAGATCTCGAGCAGTGCCGCACGTGTTTCGCCGGCCACCTTTCCAAGATCGAAAAACTCAATCCCGAGGGATGGTCGCGTGAGCAACTCCCCGACCAACTCGATCGCGCCCTGGCCATCGTCGAGCACGCCGAGGACGAGTACAGCCAGGCAGCCGAACACTTCTCCCGGACCCGTAGCGCCTCGATCTTCTCAGGTGTCCGTCGCGCGAAGGGACCGAAGAGCGAGTTTACCCAGCAGCTCACACGAGGACTGGCATTCAACCTGCCAATCATCTCGCTCGGCTCGATCGCCCTGCTCGTTTACATCCTGAAGTAGTCTCACCATGCCCCGGTCCAGCAGCGCAGACGAGCCCGGGCTCGATGAGATTCTCAAGGCCCAGCAGGAACTCGACGAGAAGATTGCCGCGGCAGCCGCCGTTCCCGAGCAATTGGAGCTCGAGATGCGAGAAAAGGAAGCCACCATTCCCGCTCCGGACGACCTGGCCGAACGAGAGCGCCAGAAACGCTTCGAGGATCAAGCGACCCGGGGTCAGGTGAGGAACGAGCGAAGGACGCAGGGACGCAGCCTGTTTCTACTCCTGCTGCTCCTGCTCGCCACCGCCGCGATGATCTCGTGGATCGTGAAGCTCGCCGGGCAGTAGCACATCTTGGGCCCGGCAGCGGTCTCGGACCTGATTCACGGATACCCCATTCTCGTTCTTGCATTCTCGGCACTGCGCGAGAGCATGCCCCCAAGCCCACAAGGCACCACACACCTATGAAATCTCTCTTCGCAGCCTGGCTGCTTGCCGCAGCCATCCAGCCGGTCTTTTCCGAGATCACTCCATCTGCTGATATCGAGCTCGAGGATGTTGAGATCGGTGGATCCATGGACATCACCCCGTTCATTGATGTGCTGACCCTGCGCGGCACCCACACCCCGGGCATGAGCTTCAACGAACTGACTCGGGGTGAAATGGATTTCACCACCCTGAATACCTACGCGATCCTCGGAGTCGCCGGTGGCAAGGGCAGCAGCCTCACGTGGGTGCCAATGCTGAACTACACCTACAGTTCACTCGACGTCAGCCCACTGACTCCAGTGCCCGGCTTCGACGAGTCCCTGCACGAAATCACCCTGCCGAACTTCCTGCTCTACAACCGAAGCGGCTCGAAGTGGTTCCACGGCTTCTACAACAGTTTTGGTCTCCGCTCGGACCTCGGCAACGTTGACTCCCGCGACTTCTTCCTCTCCGCCGCCATCGGCTCCGGATACCAGTTCAATGAGAAGTTCGCTCTCGGATTCGGTGTCTATGCGAGCGACATCACCAATGACCCCTTCATCGTGCCTGCTCCGGTATTCGTCTGGATGCCGACAGAAGATTGGCTGATCTCCTACTACGGCCCGCGCTTCATCGTCCGCAAGGAGTTCGGCTCCGACATCCGCTTCGGTTTCGAAGCTGGCTGGAATGGCGGCAACTGGAATGTCGACAGCCCGATCGCCTCCCAGGATTCCCTGCGGGTCAACCTCAGCTCATTCCGCTTCGGCCTGTTCTACAAACAGCGCATCTACGGGAATTTCTGGGGAGAAGTCGGCGTGGGCTACACCGTTGGCAATGAACTCAAGGTGAACTCACCGGGGGGCCGCGACCTGTTTCCGTTCGCCTACGGCGAAGCGGACAGCGCGCCCTTCTTCTCACTCGGTCTCACGCTCAACCGCTGGTAGCCGCCCGCTACTCCGCCGTCGCGGCGAGGCGGTCCTTCAGTTCAGCCCACTGCTCGCGGCTCACGATGTAGCCGATGCACTCGCCACTGCCACAGCGGCACGGGTGATCTTCATAGCACTCGATGTCGAAGCCGTAGTCGAAGCTCAGCTCCTCGCCGGCCTTGATGTCCCTCAGGGCGTAAATGAAGATCCGCTTGCCGACGATCCAAGCCTCGCAGTTCGGATCGCAGGAGTGGTTGATGAGCCGGGCCGTATTCCACGGCACATTCCCATCGATGTCCCACTTCTTGTCGAGGGTGAAGATATAGACCGCGGCATCACCGGTCTTTTCAGCATGCTCATGCTGGGCCCACGCCCGGTTCTCGCTCTCGTCCTTGTCGATGAGCTCGCCGATGTACTCGATGATCTGCGTCTCAGCCTTGATGTCCTGCGTGGCATAGACCCCCTGCCCGTGAATCACGGAACCGCGGATCTCACACAGCTCACTCTGACCGCGCTCCCACAGCTCAGTGAGCTTCCGGCGCAGCTTGGCTTCCTTGATCAGTTTCTTCGATTTCTTACCCATGATCGATCGGTCGTGCTGGATATTGATGACTCACTTCACCTCTTCCCGCCGCACCGGCGGCAGCTCGAGGTTGGCCGGAAGGCTCGTGAACATGCCACGAAGGTCCGAGACCTTGACGTCGGACCCATTGATGAAGGTCCAGTCCAGTTTGTCCTTGTCCGCGATCGCGACCTGGAAGCCGTAGCTGTTGATCACCCGGGCCTTCGGCTGGTTGCCGGTCGTATCCATCACGCGGAGCTGGATCACGGTCGGAATCATCAGCAGCCACTTCGTGTAGATCGGCTTCAATTCGGTTGAGCCCTCACCCGGCCAGACTTCGTGGGCCTTCGGTGCACCCAAGGTCTTGAACGAAATGATGCTGAGACCATTTCGGGCCATCATGGCTCCAATCCCTTCCAAATCCTTCTCCAGCTTCTCGAGCCCTCCCTCCCGCTTGGCCATCCGCTGCTTCCACTGGGGATACATCTTCTCGATCGCCACCTTGTGCTCGCCGAGCACCACCTTCTTTCCCAAGTCCTCCACCGCCTGCACCGCGGAATTCACCACGGCCGGAGGCGCCACTGTGGAACCACTGGCACCCAAGGGCACCAACAACGAGAACCCGAAGAAACACCATTTGAGAAATGTCATGGCCCATGGATGACCCCGCTTGATTTCAACGTCAAGTGCTGCACCGGACGAGAATCATCCTTTTCCAAGCAAATGCGCTTGGCATTTCATCCCCATGTTTGCCAGCTTCTCTCCCCCATGGCAAAACAGGCTCTCGGTAAAGGACTCGGTGCATTGATCCGCAAACAAGGCGGCGGAGACTCCGAAGCAGCAGGTCCCGAGGGTGGCAGCGGACACGCTCGTGAGACACCGATCGATCAGGTCGTCCCCAGCCCGTTGCAGCCACGAACCCATTTCATCGAGAGCCCGCTGGACGAGCTCGTCGAATCCATCCGTCAGCACGGAATCATCCAACCGCTCATCGTCCGCAAGGTCGATGGCAAGTTCGAGCTGATCGCCGGTGAGCGCCGCTGGCGCGCATCGAAGAAGCTCGGCCTCACCACCGTGCCGGTCATCGAGCGGGAAGCCTCCGATCGCGATGTGCTCGAGATGGCCCTGATCGAGAACCTTCAGCGCGAAGACCTCAACCCGATCGAAGAAGCCGCCGGCTACGTCCGCCTTTCCAAGGAATTCTCCATGAAACAGGAGGAGATCGCCGGTCGCGTCGGCAAGTCCCGCGCCAGTGTGGCCAATGCCATGCGGCTCCTTGAGTTGCACAACGATGTTCAGGTGCTCGTCGCCCAGGGACGCCTCAGCGTCGGCCATGCCAAGGCCATCCTCTCGATCAAGGACAAGGACAGCCAATTGCTCGCCAGCGATCAGATCCTCAAGAAGTCGATGACCGTGCGGGCCGCCGAGCGGCTTGCCCATGAAATCGCCAACCCCGCCAAATCGAACAAGGCAGGTGCCGAAACCAAATCCGAGGCCGATGCCCACATCCGCTCTCTCCAGAGCCTTCTTCGCGACCACTTCGCCACCCACGTCCAGATCCACCACGGAACCAAGAAAGGCCGGATCGAAATGGAATACTACGGCAACGATGATCTCCAGCGGATCCTCGACTTGCTGGGCGTGAGCGTCGACTGAGCATCCTTCGCTTCAGACTCATGCGATGGTTCCCAATACTCGCGGCAGCGGCGGTCCTCTTCACGGCCTGTAGCAAGGACGAATCCTCCGGCGAGATCCCACGCCTTCCCCTGAAGCCCATCGATCCCGGGCTTGCCGCAGAGTTCGACGGTCAGCGCGCTTTTGCCCACGTCGAAACCCTCGTCGGGTTCGGACCACGCCCCCCCGCCAGCGAAGGCTTCGCCAAACAACTCGATTACCTCGAAAAGCAACTTGCCGACGCCGGATGGACCACCCGCCGACAGAGCTTTCGAGCCGCCACACCTGACGGCCCGGTCGATTTCACCAACCTGATCGCGCGGCACCAATCCGCTCCAGCCTTCCCCGAGTCGCTCCCCGTCATCATCGGTGGGCACATTGACACCAAGAAGCTGCCGTTCGAATTCGTCGGAGCCAACGACGCCGGTTCATCCACCGGCATCCTTCTGGAGTTCGCGCGGGTCCTCGACTCCGATCCCGCATCCGCCGCTCAGATCGAACTGCTCTTCTTCGACGGAGAGGAAGCATTCCGCCCGAACATCACCGCCACCGACGGACTCTACGGCAGCAAGTACTTTGCCCACGAACTCTCCCGCCGCCCGAGCTGGCCGTCGTTGGGAATCGTCCTCGATATTGTGGGCGACCCGGACTTCCCCCTCTACTACAATCCGGAAGCCCCCGCCGAGATCGTATCCGCCGTCGAAAAGATGGCTCCGGATCTCGGATTCAAATCCTCTCTAACCATGGCACCCGGCAGCATCATCGACGACCATGTACCGCTCATGGCAACCGGGTTGCCCTGCTTCCACCTGATCGGCGATTTCCAATCCATGGGCTACTGGCATCAAGCAGGAGACACCCTCGACAAGATCACTCCCGAGATGCTCGGCAAGGTCGGCAAACTCACCCTCCAGCTCCTCGCCGAGCCAAATCTCCAACCGTCCGTGGCAGCTCCTTAACATTCCTTGAAAAAGCTCCATTTTTCGGTTGTCAAACCCAGCCCCTCCCCCCTACAACCCGCGCACCTTCCTGAGGGCAATCAGGCTCGATAGCTCAGTTGGTAGAGCAGCGGATTGAAAATCCGCGTGTCGGCGGTTCGATCCCGTCTCGAGCCACCACCCCCCCCTCAAACTCCGCCACCTCTGGCACCCCCTCCCCTTCGACAGCCGCCGACACGTGTCGGCAATGCGGGGCGAGTTCAGCGCAGCTGAACGAGCGCATCCTCCCCCTTGGCGACAGCCAACCAACCGGCATGGTGGGCGGAGCCCACAATTCGATCCCGTCTCGAGCCACCACTCCTCCCTCAAACTCCGCCACCTCTGGCACCCCCTCCCCTTCGACAGCCGCCGACACGTGTCGGCAATGCGGGGCGAGTTCAGCGCAGCTGAAACGAGCGCATCCTCACCCTTGGCGACAGCCAACCAACCGGCATGGTGGGCGGAGCCCACAATTCGATCCCGTCTCGAGCCACCACTCTTCCCTCAAACTCCGCCACCTCTGGCACCCTCTCCCCTTCGACAGCCGCCGACACGTGTCGGCAATGCGGGGCGAGTTCAGCGACATGCTGACACAATTCAACCGGGTTACCTGTGCCGCTGTGGAAGATTCAGAATCTCATCCCCGTTCCAGATGAAATGATTCGCGCTCTCCTCAGCCTTTGCCTGTGCCTTCCCGCCGCCGCCGATACGTGGACGCCCCTTCTGGACAAAGACCTCTCACGCTGGGAGATCTTCATGGGAGTGCCCCACCGCACGCTGGACATTCCCGGGGTTCCGAAATCGAACAGCAAGGACTGCCGGAAAGGAACCCCCGTGGGTCTCAACAAGGACCCGCTGGGCGTCTTCAAGATGATCGAGCAAGACGGAGAGCCCGTTCTCCACATCAGCGGCCAGATGTATGCCGGGCTTTCCACCAAGGAGCGCTTCGGCAACTACCACCTGGAGTGGCAATTCAAATGGGGCGAGAAAAAGTGGGAACCCCGTCTCGAAGACCTGCGCGACTCCGGAATGCTCATTCACGCTCAGCCCCCTCACGGACGCTTCTGGGATGTCTGGATGCGTTCGCTTGAGTGCCAGATTCAGGAAACCGATTGCGGAGACTTCATCCCACTCGCTGGTGCACGCGCCGACATTCCCTCACGAAAGCCGGAGAAGGGTGACCGCTGGGACTATGACCCCAAGGCACCACTGAAGAAGGAAGCAGGCTACACCAACCACGGCCCAAGCAAAGAGGCTCGCCACGGCGAATGGAACACCATGGAAGTGTTCGCCGTCGGAGACAAGGTCGTCTTCACCGTCAACGGCACCCCGAACATGGTGCTCTTCAACGCCCGCCAGCCGACCAAGGAAAAGGGGAAGTTCGAACCACTGACGGAAGGACACATCCAACTCCAATCCGAAGCCGCCGAGATCTTCTTCCGCGGAATTCGGATTCGCCCCATCACTGAATTCCCTGAGCACCTGGCCGAGTGGGTCCAGACTCCTGAGGCTCCCACCGGGTCCGACCATTGAAACTTCTTCTCTCCAGCCTGACCCTGGCTTTCGCCAGCACGCCCGACGCGGCGGAACTCCCGGTCGACATCCGCGACCTCGTCGAAGACTACTGCATCGACTGCCACGATGGAGGCATCTCGCGTGGAGATCTCGACCTCGATGGGATCCTCGACGCCGATCCAACTCAGCACCCCGAGATCTGGGAAAAGGTTCTGCTGAGACTCCAGTCGCGGCAAATGCCACCGGCGGACGAAGACTACCGCCCCGGTGAAGCAGGCTACCAGACGGCCGTCTCCATTCTGGAAACCCATCTGGATCACCTCGCCGCGCTGTCACCTGATCCAGGGCGGACCGACACCATCCGCCGCCTGACCCGATTCGAATACCAGAATGCGATTCGCGACCTCCTCGCTCTCGATGTTGAGGTCGCCGAACTCCTGCCCAAGGACGAGTCGAGCGGCGGCTTCGACAACATCACCCTCGGCTCGCTCTCCCCCACACTGATCGACCGCTACATCCGCGCCGCGCAGAAGATCAGCCGCCTTGCCGTGGGCATCCCTCCGGAAACCCCCGCGGGCCGCGTGATCCGGCTTGCCCCCGATCTAAGTCAGGAAGACCACGTCGAAGGACTGCCATTGGGAACCCGTGGCGGTGCCCTGATCCCGCACACCTTCCCCGTCGCCGGAGAATACGAAATCCAGGTGCGCCTCATGCGCGATCGCAACGAAGAAGTCGAAGGACTGTCAGGCGAGCACGTCCTCGAACTCTTGCTCGACGATGAGTCCCTGCAGCAATTCACCATCCGCAGACCGAAGAACCGGGACAGCTCCAAGGTCGATGCCCACCTGACCCTCCGCCGTCCGTTTCCCGCCGGACCCTCGAAGCTGGGAGTCACCTTCATCGCCAAACCCGACACGCTCGAGGAAAACAAGCGAGAACCCTACGATGCCAACTTCAACATGCACCGGCATCCCCGGCGTTCCCCCGCGGTCTATCAGGTTTCAATCACAGGTCCCTTCTCACCTGCTGAAGATGCCGCCAAGGACACCCCGAGCCGTCGCAGGATCTTCAATCTCGACTCGGGGGTACCCGGGGAAAACAGGAGTGACGCCCGGGAGATCCTCGCCCGCTTGGCAAGGGCAGCCTTCCGGCGGCCCATCACGGACGACGATATCGCCGGAGCCATGGCTTTCTACGATAGGTGCCGTAGTGACGAAGGCTCGTTCGAGGAAGGGATTGAGGCAGGCCTGAGCGCAATCCTCGTCAGCCCGAAGTTCCTTCTGCGCATCGAAGATGCCCGTGCCGATCTACCGGCCGGCACGGTGCATGCCATCGATGCCTTCGAACTGGCGAGCCGGCTTTCCTTCTTCCTCTGGAGCAGCATCCCTGACGAAGAATTGCTCGCTCTGGCTGAAAGCGGTGAGCTTCTCCAGCACGACACCTTGCAGGTGCAGGCCCGGAGGCTTCTTTCCGACCCACGAGCCGACGCCCTGGTCACCAACTTCGCCGGGCAGTGGCTCCACCTGCGCAACCTGAATGCCTTCAGTCCCGACCTCCGTCTCTACCCGGATTTCGACGACAACCTCCGTCAAGCCATGCGCCGTGAAAGCGAACTGCTGTTCGCCGAGATCCTGCAATCCGATCGTCCGCTCTCCGACTTCATCACCGCCGATTTCACCTATCTCAATGAGCGGCTGGCAACCCACTACGGGATCCCCGGCATCGTGGGATCCCACTTCCGACGCGTCTCGCTCGATCCATCCTGGAAACGAGGGGGCCTGCTCCGACATGGCAGCGTGCTCGCAGTCACCTCCTACGCCAACCGCACCTCACCGGTGATCCGCGGGAACTGGGTGCTCGAAACCGTTCTGGGCACACCGACCCCGCCTCCTCCGCCGGACATCCCCGCACTCGAAGACGCCGTGGTCTCGGCATCCCTGCCAATGCGGGAGCGTCTCGCCGCCCACCGGGAAGACAAGTCCTGCGCCACCTGCCACAAGCTCATGGACCCGATCGGTTTCGCCCTTGAGAACTACGATGCGACCGGGCGCTGGCGTGACTTCGACCTCGAAATCCCGGTCGATGCCACTGGCGGCCTCCCCGACGGTACCGAACTCATCGGCCCCGACGAACTCGAACAAGCCATCCTGCAGCGCCCCTACCTCTTTGCTCGCGCTCTGACCGAAAAGCTGCTTACCTACTCGCTTGGGCGAAAAACCACCGCCAGCGACCAACCCACCATCCGCTCGATCCTCCGCGCCAGCGAACCCGACGGATACCGCCTTCAATCCCTGATACTCGGAATCGTCACCAGCGATCCCTTCACCAAGCGAAAGACAAACCCATGATCCTTTCCCGCAAATCACTCGACCGCCGGACCTTCCTGCGCGGCATGGGAGCCACCATCTCCCTCCCGCTCCTCGATGCCATGGTTCCGGCCGCCACGGCGTCCACATTGACCGCGGCAAATCCGGTTCGCCGCCTCGGCTACGTCTTCATCCCGATGGGATCCGACATCACACGATGGACTCCCCGCAGCAAGGACGACCTCAACCAACTCTCACCCATCCTCGAACCACTCGCCGGCGTGAAGGAACAGCTGACCGTGCTGTCGAATCTCGAGCTTCAACCGGCCTATCCCGGAACCCACGCCACATCGAATGCCGCCTTCCTCTCCGCAGCGCGGGCGAAGCGCACCGAGAGCTCCGACTATTTCCTCGGCGTCACGGCGGATCAGATCGCGGCCAAACAAATCGGTCAGGGCACCCAACTCCCCTCCCTCGAGTTGGCCATGGACCTGATGGAAACCGTCGGCCAGTGCGACAACGGCTACGCCTGCGTCTATCAGAACAACCTCTCCTGGTCCTCGCCCACCACACCGCTTCCGGCTGAAGCCCATCCCCGCCTCGTGTTCGAGAGTCTCTTCGGAGAAGGCGGAACCCATCGCGAACGCATCAACTCGCTCAAGCGCCGAGCATCACTCCTCGACGCCGTGCGCGACGACCTCGCCTCGCTGAAGCGCACCCTCGGTGCCGGCGACCGCGCCAAGATGGACGAATACCTTGAAGCCGTGCGCGACGTCGAGCGGCGGATCCAGCTTGCCGAGTCGACGGCCAAGGACGCGCCGCGAGACATGGAGCGCCCCGTCGGCGTGCCGGCAGAGTATGCCGAGCACGCGCGACTGATGTTCGACCTCCAGCTGCTGGCGTTCCGCGGTGACATCACCCGCGTGAGCACCTTCCAGCTCGCCCGGGAAACGAGCAACCGCACCTACCCCGAGACCGGCGTCACCGATCCCCATCACCCACTCTCCCACCACGGCAATGACCCGGAGAAGATCGAGCGGATGTCGCGGATCAACC
The DNA here is from genome assembly GCF_016595525.1 of Haloferula rosea. Classification (GTDB taxonomy): domain Bacteria; phylum Verrucomicrobiota; class Verrucomicrobiia; order Verrucomicrobiales; family Akkermansiaceae; genus Haloferula; species Haloferula rosea. The sequence goes on along the minus strand of NZ_JAENII010000002.1, from coordinate 293,303 downwards.
GCTACCATGTCTCCCTCTTCGCCGAGTTCCTTGAGAAGCTCCGCGACACCCCGGAGGGAGAAGGCAATCTGCTCGACCACTCGCTGATCCTCTATGGCAGCGGCATGGGCAACCCGAACCTTCATGATCACACCAACCTCCCGGTCCTCGTGGCAGGAGGCGCCGCAGGCGGCATGAAAGGCAATCGCCACCTCCGGTATGATGAGCCCACGCCACTCGCCAACCTGCACTTGAGTCTGCTCGACAAGGTCGGCGTGGACCTTGAGAAATTCGGTGACAGCACGGGCCCTATCGAAGCGCTCTTCCTTTGACATCTTCCCCCGCCGATTGCGTGTCTCCCATCCGCTCCATGAAGCTGGCATGCTTGTCTCTCGCCCTCGTCCTCCCATCTCCGGGAACCCCCCTCTTGGAGGCGATTCGAAAAGGCGATCGCAAGTCGCTTGAAACCCTCATCGCCAGCGGAGAAAGCCCCTCCAAGCCAAATCGCTACGGCGTGACTCCATTGGGCGTTGCCTGTGCCAATGGCGACTCGGAGATGACCGGACTCCTTCTCAAGCAAGGTGCCGAACCATCCCCATCGGCCGGCGACCCGTTGTTGATCATCGCCTCGAAGACTGGATCGACCGAGTGCATCCAGCTACTGCTCGAACACGACTGCGATCCGAATGAATCGGGCGCCGGGCGCCAGACACCGCTCATGTGGGCGTCTTCCCAAGGGCACGTCGAGGTCGTCGATCAACTACTTAAGGCAGGGGCCGACCCGAAGCGCCAATTGGCTTCGGGCTTCGACGCCCTGTTCTTCGCCGTGCGCGCCGGGCGTAACGAAGTGGTCGCGCGCCTACTTGAGGAAGACCTCGACATCAACGACGCCCGCAAACCCAAGAACGCTCATCGCAAGGCCATCCGCCCCGGCACATCAGCACTGCTTCTCGCCATCGAGAACGGGCACTTCGAGCTTGCGCTGGATCTGGTCAAACGTGGAGCGGATCCAAATGACATCCGCTCCGGCTTCACCCCGCTCCATGCCATCTCGTGGGTCAGGAAAACCGTGCGGGGAGACAGCGCCGAGGGCATCCCGATCCCCCGGGGATCCGGCCATGTCATGAGCCTCGAACTGGTGGAGAAGCTGGCTGAACTCGGAGCCGACCCAAACGCCCGGGCAAGCCGTGGCAACGGAGGTGGAGGCAATCTCAAGACCAAGGGTGCCACCCCTTTCTTCATGGCCTGCTGGACTGGCGACTTGCCACTCATGAAAGCGCTTCTGAAAGCGGGGGCGGATCCGACCTTGGGAAATGCCGACGGCAGCAGCCCGCTACTCGCGGCATGCGGCCTGGGCGTCCCAGCCCCCGGCGAGGAACCGTCCAGTGAGGACGACGCCATCGCAGCCGCAAGTTTACTCCTTGAGCTCGGCGCGGACATCAACGAGATCGATAAGCGGGGCGAAACCGTCATGCACTGCGCCGCTTACAAAAGCTCACCCGGCCTGATCCGGTTTCTGGACAAAAATGGGGCCGACATCTCCCACTGGAACCGGAAGAACAAGAGCGGCTGGACTCCTCTCCTCATCGCGCAGGGCTTTCGCCCCGGAAACTTCCGGCCCATCGGCTACACCATCGACGCCCTGTCGGAGGTGATGAAAGCACATGGCGTCACTCCCCCGCCATCTCCTCCAGCACCCGGTCCATAGAGGCGAAATACCGGCACTACGGCCGACGTAAGAACCGGACCCCACCCGGGGCGTGCAGCCCACCGTGCCCACACTCTCCGCCCGCTGAGATATCAATCGATCCCTTGATGAAATTCCTACTGCTTTTGCTCGCCCTCACGACGGCCAACGTCCGTTCGGCCGAGCGCCCCAATATCGTTTGGCTCGTGTCCGAGGACAACGCCGCCCGATTCCTGCGCCTGTATGATCCGAAAGGAGCCGAACTCCCCCACATCGAATCCCTGGCGAAACGCGGTCTGACCTTTGACCACGCCTTCTCGAATGCACCGGTCTGCTCGGTGGCACGCAGCACCCTGATCTCGGGCTGCTATGCACCCCGCACCGGCACCCAGTTCCACCGTCGCCTCGTGAAGGTGCCGCCACCCGTGGGATTGGACCTCTTTCCCACCTATCTCCGCGGCGCTGGCTACTACTGCACGAATCACTCCAAGGAAGACTACAACTACACCAAGAACCAAGGTGTCTGGGATGAATCCTCCCGCCGGGCGAGCTATCGCAACCGAAAGGCCGACCAGCCCTTCTTCCATGTCGAGAACTTCACAGTCACCCACGAGGGGTCACTCCACTTCAATGCCAAGACCTTCCAGAGTCAGCGCGAACAACTCACCAAGGAAGGCACCAGCGTCGCGCCCTACCTGCCCGACTCCCCCCTCGCCCGCTTCACCCACGAATGGTACCTGGGACGCCACCGTGAACTCGACAAGCAGATCGGCAAATTCCTCGCCGGATTGGAGGAGGACCAACTTCTCGAAGACACCATCATCTTCTACTACGGCGACCACGGTGGCGTACTTCCCCGTTCGAAGGGCTACATCTACGAAAGCGGGCTCCACGTGCCACTCGTCGTCACTATTCCGGAAAAGTGGAAGCACCTGTTTCCCGGCAAACCGGGCGAAAGGATCAGAGGCTTTGTGAGTTTCGTCGACTTCGCACCCACGGTCCTCGCACTGGCAGGCATCGGGATCCCCGAGCCCATGGACGGACGCCCGTTCCTCGGGACCAGTGTCACCCGCAGCGAACTCGACGCACGCAATGTCACCTACGGCTATGCCGACCGCTTCGACGAGAAATACGACCCCGTTCGCTCGATCCGGCGCGGCAACTTCAAATACATCCGCAGCTATCAACCCTTCAATCCGGACCTCGCCTTCAATGCCTATCGATATCGGCAGATGCTCTACCGCGAATGGAAGGATCAGTTCCGCTCCGGGGACCTCAACGCCAGGCAATCCCAGTTCTTCCAGCCGCGGGCTGCGGAAGCGCTCTACGACCTCGACTCGGACCCGCACGAACTCGTCAACCTTGCCGCAGACCCATCATTCAGGAGCACCCTGCTCACCATGCGTGCCGACCTCCGGAAATGGGTGAAGGGGCTGCCCGACCTCAGCTTCTATCCAGAGCCGGCCCTGATCGAATCTGCATGGAAGAACCCCGTCAGCTACGGCCTGGAACATCAGAGCGACATCGCCGAACTCGTCGACACCGCCGACCTCTCGCTGCTGCCTTACGAGGAGGCTGCCCCGAAGCTCCGCATCGCCCTCCAGTCCGAGAACCCGTGGAAACGCTACTGGGCGTGGACCGCCTGCAGCAGCTTCGGGAAGCAAGCTGCCGAGTTCACCGAAACCGCGCGGACCGCGGCTGGCTCGGATGACAACAATCTCGTCCGGATGAGGGCCGCTGAATTCCTCGCCGTGGGCGGGGAGGAACAGGCCGTCCCGCTACTCACCGGAATCCTCAAGGATTCATCAACCGGACCGGAAGCCCTGCTCATCTTGAATACCATGTCCGCTCTTCACGACGGGCCGCATGCTTGTCAGTTCCCGAAAGCCAAGGCTGCGGTCGGCAAGCGTTTCAGGAATCAGCCGGCAGGCTCGTTGATCGCCGACCGACTCACCTACCTGGCAACATCCCCATGAACCACAGCACGGCCATGACATTCCCAAACAAGCCCCTCGCTCTCCTTGCCCTCGTCGGCCTTTGCCTATCCATCGAGTTAGGCGCTCAAGTATCGCCGCAAGTCATGGAAGATGGCCGGGTGACATTCCGATGCCGCGCGGATCATGCCGACCGTGTCGCCGTCCATGGCCAGTTCGGTGCAGCGGTTGAGCTCGAGAAGGACGGCAGTGGCACCTGGAGCGGATCGACCACGACGCCCGTCGAGCCCGGTGTCTATGAGTATCGCTTCAAGATCGACGGCCGGGACACCATCGATTCCCGCAACCCGCAGATCAAGCCGCAGCGCTGGCCGAATACCAGCATCCTGCATATCGCCTCCACCCCTCCGGCGCTCTGGGACATCCGGGACATCCCTCACGGCACGATTCACCGCCACGTCTATCACTCCAAGGTGCTCGACCAGCATCGGGAACTCATTGTCTACACCCCTTCCGGCATGACGGATGAAAAACTCCCGGTTCTCTACCTCGCTCACGGTTACAGCGACAATCAACGAACCTGGACAGAGCACGGCAAGGCCCACTCGATCCTCGACGCACTCATTCACGAAAAGAGGGCGGTTCCCATGATCATCGTCATGTCCGATGCCCACGCCATCGATCCGGGCGGCAAGAAATTCAACGCCTATGCTCCAAAGAACACCGAAGCCTTCTCCCGGGAGCTTCTTGAGGATGTCATCCCCTTCGTGGAGTCCCACTACCCGGTCAATTCGTCTTCGACCCATCGAGCCTTTGCTGGCCTTTCGATGGGCGGACATCATGCCCTCTCCCTTGCCTTGTCCCATTCAGAGAGTTTCTCCCACATCGGGGCCTTCAGCGCCGCGCCCCCATCCATCCCGGATCTCTCGTCCGATGAAGTCTCCGCCATCAACACCCATCTCCGCCTCCTCTGGATCGCCTGCGGCGACAAGGATTTCCTCTTCGCGCGCAATCAGGCCTTCCATGCCAAAATCAAGCAACTGAATATCGAATCCAACTATCAGATCACCCCGGGTGCCGACCACAGTTGGCCCGTTTGGCGCGGCTACCTGATCGACTTCGTTCCAAAACTCTTCCGCTAGAAATCACTCATCCTCCTATCATGAAATCCGCTCTGATTCTCACTGCTCTCCTGCTACCCGTCCTCCACGCCGCGAATGCGGCCAAGCCGAATGTCGTGATCATCTACGGCGATGATGTGGGCTACAACGATGTGGGCGCCTACGGCTGCAAGCTCATCCCGACGCCGAACATCGACAAGCTGGCGGCAGGTGGGCTGCGTTTCACCGATGGCCACTGCTCTGCCGCGACCTGTTCGCCATCGCGCTTCTCAATGCTCACCGGACACTACGGTTTCCGAAAGGGAGTGAGCATCCTCCCCCCGGATGCCCCGCTTTGCATCCCCACAGACATCCTCACGCTGCCACACGTCTTCAAGAAGGCCGGCTACGACACCGCCGTCATTGGCAAATGGCACCTCGGCCTCGGGAAAAAAGGTACCCCCACCGATTGGAATGGCGAAGTCAAACCGGGCCCCCTTGAGATCGGCTTCGACTACTCATTCCTTCTCCCCTCCACCAACGACCGCGTTCCATGCGTGTATCTGGAAAATCATCGCGTGGTGAATCTGGATCCAGCCGACCCGCTGTATGTCGGCAACCCACCGAAGAACCACAACAGCACCGTCTACCCGGACGGCCGGAAGAATCCGGAGGCGATGACTTACTACTCGAACTCTCATGGCCACAACCATTCGGTGATCAACGGGATCGGGCGCATCGGCACCATGGTGGGAGGCAAATCCGCTCTCTGGAACGATGAAACGATGGCCGATGAATTCGTCGACCAAGCGCGGAAGTATCTGTCAAAGCGCGGTGACAAGCCGTTCTTCCTCTTCTTTTCATCGCAGGATATCCATGTCCCACGCGCGCCCCACCCCCGCTTCCACGGAAAGACCAAACTTGGATACCGGGGAGACGCCATGGTCCAGTTCGACTGGTCGGTCGGAGCCATCATGGAAGCACTGGAGAAAGAAGGACTCGCTGAGAACACCATCGTCATCTTCAGCAGCGACAACGGCCCCGTTTATGACGACGGATACAAGGACGGCACCGTGGTCCGGACCTCGACCAAGGAAGTGGATCAAGGTCACGACGGGTCAGGCCCCTATCGCGGCGGCAAGTATCAGATTTACGAAGGAGGAACCCGCGTCCCCTTCATCATTTCCTGGCCGGCCAAGATCAAACCCGGGGTGTCCCATGCACTCGTCAACCAGATCGACTTCGTCGCTTCATTCGCGGCACTACTCGAGATACCACTCGATCCAGCGGATGCACCGGACAGCCGCAACAACCTCGATGCCCTGCTGGGTCAAAGCGAGAAGGGGCTCCCGTTCATGCTCGAGGAGGCAGGTCGCGCCATCGGCATCCGCAAGGGTCCCTGGAAGTACATCACCGCGGGCAATGCAAAGTCCAAAGTCAAACCCCAGCTCTACAATCTGGACGACGACATCGGCGAACAGAAGAACATCATCACCGAGCACCCCGAACTCGCCAAAGAACTCGAAGAGACCATCCGCAAGCTGAAGAAATCAGGCCGGACCCGTCCATAGCTCACCCTCCGCGGGCACGCTGGCATCATCTTTGATCGCATTCCGCAGCGATGAGATCAGACCGGTATCCAACCGGTAGATCCAGCTGTGGATATCGAGTTTCTGCCCTCGGAGCCACGCGTCCTGGACGATGGTGGTCCGCGCCACATTCTCGGCGTTGGCCACCACGTTCATTTCGCACAAGCGATCCGCGGCCAATGCAGGATCCAACCCGTCCAAAGATGCCTTGCCCCGGCGCTGGATGTTCTGGATGTGCCTGAGCCAGTTGTCGATCAGACCAAACCGCGCGTTGTCCATGGCGGCCTTCACCCCCCCGCAGTTGTAGTGGCCACAGACGATCACGTGGCGGACCTTCAACACATCGACCGCAAACTGAAGGACCGAGAGCAGGTTGAAATCCGTCTGAACCACGAGATTCGCCACGTTCCTGTGAACGAACACCTCACCCGGCGCCAAACCGGTAATCTGGTTGGCGGGAACCCGGCTGTCAGAGCACCCGATCCACAGATACTCAGGGTTCTGCTGATTCGCCAGACGTGAGAAAAATTCAGGATCTTGGGAGACCTTCCGTGCTGCCCATTTCCGATTGTTGTCGATGAGTTCACTCAAACTGTCCACAGCCCGATCATTGGTGATCTCAGCCTGTCAGTGCAACCCTTCATCTTCCGCCTTGCCGGACTGCCACCTCCCCCCGCTACTATCCTGACGTGGCCGACCTTTTCCAGACCCTTCCGGATTCCCCCTCCCCGAGCGGCCCGGCCCCGGATGAACCCCTGGCGGCACGAATGCGCCCACGCAGCCTTGCCGAGATTGCGGGCCAAGGTCACATCCTCTCCGAACACAAGCTGCTCCGCCGGGCCATCGAGTCGGATCGCTTCACCTCGCTCATCTTCTACGGCCCACCGGGCACCGGAAAAACCTCGCTCGCCAGCGTCATCGCGCGCACCACAGGATCTCGCTTCGAGTCCCTCAACGGCGTGGAATCCAACGTCGCCGAAATCCGGGCGAAGATCGAACAAGCCCGGACCTATCGCGACCTGAGGAATCAAACCACGCTGTTGTTCATTGATGAGATCCACCGCTTCAACAAAGCCCAGCAGGACGTCCTCCTTCCGCACATCGAGCGCGGCACCGTCCGGTTCGTCGGTGCCACGACCCACAATCCCTACTTCTACGTCAACTCCCCGTTGGTATCCCGCTCCCAGATCTTCCAGCTCGAACCGGTCTCATCCAAGGATCTGCTCCCCGTCCTTCAAAGAGCCCTAACAGACAGTGAAAGGGGTCTCGGCAAGCTCGACGTCCAAGCGGAGGAGGACGCCCTTCTCCATCTCGCCGAAATGTCGGATGGCGATGTTAGGAAAGCCCTCACCGCTCTCGAGTTGGCCGTGCTGACCACCCCGAAAAAAGAGGACGGAAAGGACGAAATCCACCTGACTCTCGCGGTGGCGGAGGAATCCATCCAGAAGAAGGCGATCGTCTACGACAACGATGGCGACGCGCATTACGATACTGCCTCCGCCTTCATCAAATCCATCCGAGGATCCGACCCCGATGCCGCCTTGTATTGGTTGGCCAAGATGCTCATTGCGGGCGAAGACCCACGCTTCATCGCCCGCCGACTGGTCATTTCCGCCAGCGAGGACATCGGTCTCGCCGACTCGAACGCCCTCCGGGTCGCCATGGATGCCCAGCAGGCATTCGAGTTTGTCGGCATGCCCGAGGGACGGATTCCCCTCGCCCACGCCACCGTGTATCTGGCGACCGCGCCCAAATCGAACAGCGCCTACGCCGCCCTCGGCATGGCGATGAAGGACGTGGAGAACGGCCGCACACTGAGCGTTCCGGAGCATCTGCGCACCAGAACCCGGAAGAAGATCGCCTCAGCGAGCGGCACCGAGGACGAAAAGCTCTCGTATCTCTACTCTCACGATTACGAAGGCGGCTACGTGCCCCAGGCCTATCTGCCGGAAGGGCGACACTACTACAGTCCCACCGAGAATGGACTTGAGAAGCGCATCAAGGAGCGCCTCGACCACTGGCGATCTCAGTTCGAGGGCCCCTAGTTCATCACAATAAATAGCTCGTATTTTATCTCTAATGGGCTATTTTTGCCTTAGTGGACAAAATACCAACCCTTACCTACCGAAACCCGAACCAACTGATTCGGGACATCGGAGGCCGAATTCGCTCCCACCGCTTGGCTCGCGGGTGGACTCAAGCCGAGTTGGCCGAGCGTTCGGGGGTGAGCATTTCCACCCTGAAGCTCTTGGAGCGAGAAGGCAAAGGCTCCCTGCAGAGGCTGGCCAAGATCGCCGTCATCCTCGGGCTCGAGTCGGATCTTAGCGAACTTTTCAGCAGCCCCCCGGCGGTCGAATCCATCGACCAACTCGAGAGCAAACCCCGCCTCCGCGGTAGTCGCAGGTCATGAAACTCGAAGTCCGCTACAAGGCCCTTCCCGACGAGCCTCTAATTGGCCAACTCGCCGACGATGCCCGGGGCCGCATCTATTTCCAGTTCGATCCGGATTGGCCCGGCCGCGGAATCGATCTGTCGCCGCTTTTCCTGCCTCTCGACCGCAGGGAGGCGCTGAGCACCCCGAGCCCGACCTTCAGCCCGCTCTTCGGCTTGTTTGATGACTCGCTGCCCGACTGGTGGGGCCTGCGCATCATGCGCCGCCACTTTCTGGAAATGAACATTCCGTGGAATGAGGTCACGCCACTCGAGAAGCTCGCCTGCCAGGGCCGGTTCGCTCTCGGCGCCCTCTCCTACGCGCCCGACCTGTCCGCCCCATCCTTCCGGGAAACGCTGACCACGACGGTAACTGAGCTCGTCGGCTCAGCCCGCGAACTCGCCCAAGGAGAACCCAGCGAGCTCCTCCCCGCCCTCGTTCGAGGAGGTCTGTCGCCCGGAGGAGCACAGCCAAAAGTGCTTGTGGCTTTCAACGAGGACTTCTCCCGTCTCGTCGCAGGAGGAGCCTCCCCGCCGGAGGGTTTCAGCCGCTGGATGATCAAGTTCCAGCTCGATGCCGACCAGCCGATCGGCCGGGAAGAACAAGCAATCACGAGGATGGCCGCAACCGCCGGTATTCGGGTCCCCGAGACACGCCTCTACGAAATGCCTCAAGGCGCAGCCCACTTCATGGCCCGCCGCTTCGATCACGACGGCCAATCCCCGCTTCATGTCCACAGCTTCGCCGGGCTTACCCACACCGCCGTCCGGGAGTTGATCGACTACCGCGACCTCATGAATCTGACCCGCGAGCTGACCAGGGACGAAGGCGAGATCGAGGAAATGTTCCGCCGCGCCGTGTTCAACATCGCCATCGCGAACGATGACGACCACTCGCGGAATCACGCCTTCATGCTCACCACCTCGGGCGACTGGAAGCTCTCCCCCGCCTACGACTTGACACGAAGCTCCTACGCACTCGGATCCGGTTACCGGGCTGCAGGTATCATGGGAGCGTTCACCCAGCTGGGGATCCGCGAACTGAGGGAACTCGGCAGGGATCAGTCGCTCAGGCGCATCGACCACCAGATCGAGCAGGTCCTTGCAGCGCTGCGCCGCTGGCCCGAATTCGCTCAGAAAGCAGGCATTGCCGAAGCCCATGCCCGCACGTTGGCGGGCGAAATGCCCGGACTCATCTGGTAACAGGCACGGCAATCCCCCCATTTGACACGAGCAGGATGCGCCCTAACCTCCGTCTATTCGCATGGCCGCCCCAAACGACGACCTCACCACCTTCCGTTCACACGCTCCCGGCTACTGGCCTCAAGACGCCATGGCGGATTGGGACAGCCACCAGTGGCAGTTGAAGAATCGGGTCAACACCCTGACCGACCTCGAGCAGCATATCGAACTGACCGACGTCGAACGCGCCGGTGTGCTGCTGGCCGGCAACAAACTGGCCATGTCGGTGACCCCGCATTTTTTCAACCTCATCGATGCCGATGATCCCGACTGCCCGATCCGGCGGCAGATCGTCCCCCGCCTCGAGGAAGGTTGGACCGCCCCGGAGGAAATGGCCGACCCGTGTGGCGAGGATTCACACATGCCCGTTCCCGGACTGGTGCACCGCTACCCCGACCGTGTCCTCTTCCTTGTTACCGACCGCTGTGCTTCCTACTGCCGCTACTGCACCCGCTCCCGAGTGGTTTCAGGCGTCGGAGAGCAGCAACTGGAGACCCAGTGGGAGGCTGCGTTCGAATATCTGGAGAAGACACCACAAGTTCGTGACGTCCTTCTATCAGGGGGCGATCCTTTGCTCTTCTCCGATGCCAAGCTGGAGAAAATCCTCAGCCGGCTTCATGCGATTCCACACATCCAGTTCGTGCGGATCGGATCGCGAATCCCCATTTTCCTTCCCCAGCGGATCACACCGGCACTGTGCGAGATGCTGAAGAAGTATCACCCGCTCTTCATCTCGATCCACACGAACCACCCGAAGGAACTCACCACCGAAGTGCAGGAAGCTCTCGGGCGACTCGCCGATGCTGGTGTGCCGCTCGGAAACCAGAGCGTCCTGCTCAAGGGCGTGAACGACTCGGTGGAGGTGCAGAAGGCACTGGTCCACAAACTCCTCATGTGCCGCGTTCGCCCCTACTATCTCTATCAGTGCGATCTGATCAAAGGCTCATCGCACCTGCGAACATCGGTCTCCAAAGGCCTCGAGATCATCGAAGGCCTGCGCGGCCACACCACTGGCTACGCCATCCCGCAGTTCGTCATCGATGGACCGGGTGGCGGTGGCAAGATCCCGTTGAACCCAGACTACATCCTGCAGCGGGATCACGAGAAGGTGACGCTGCGAAACTACGAGGGAGAAACCTTTACCTATCCAGAGCCGAGCGAGGCCCCCGAAAGCGATCTCATCGCCCTCAAGGAGCAATCCGCCTGCTGCTCCTGACAGGTGTTGTCAGGATTCGTAGCTGTCCTTGATCCACTGATTCAGGAGACGCACCCCGAAACCGGTTCCAAGCGTCGTCTCCCGCGGGTCGGTTCTTGCATTCTTCATCGCCGTGCCCGCCACATCCAGGTGGACCCATGGCGTATCGCCAACGAAGCGTTGCAGGAACTGAGCTGCCGTGATCGAGCCTGCTTCCCGGCCACCGATGTTCTTCATGTCGGCAACAGCGGAATCGATCATGCGGTCGTAAGCTGGATCCAAAGGCAGCCTCCACGTCTTTTCCCCCGACGCGGCCGATGCCTTCACGAAAGCACTAGCCAACGTGTCGGAGTTCGAAAAAAGGCCGGCGTGCTCATGCCCCAGCGCAACCAGAATGGCGCCCGTCAGCGTCGCAAGATCCACCATCGCCTTCGGCTTGAACTTGGTTTTCCCATACCACAGTGCATCCGCCAGCACCAGGCGCCCTTCCGCGTCGGTATTCTGCACTTCGATGGTCTGCCCTGACATTGAGGTCACGACATCGCCGGGGTTCTGAGCCAGCCCGTCGGGCATGTTCTCCACCAAGCCCACGATGCCCACCACGTTTGCCTTCGCCTTGCGACCGGCGACGGCCATCATCGCGCCTACCACCGCGGCCGATCCTCCCATGTCGGCCTTCATGTCCCACATGCCGGCGCCGGGCTTCAGCGAGATTCCGCCGGTGTCAAAGGTGACTCCTTTCCCGACCAGACAGACCGGCTTATCCTTCTTCCGACCCCCGTTCCACTTCATCACCACCAGCTGGGACTCGCGGGGCGATCCCTGCCCGACACCAACCAAAGCGTGCATTCCGAGTGCCTTCATCTTGCTCTCGCCAAGAACCTCGACCTCCAACCCAAGCTTGCCGAGCCTTCTGATACGAGAGGCATAGGACTTCGGATAGAGTTTGTTGGCTGGCTCGTTGACAAGATCCCGGGCAAGCAACTGCCCATCGCAAACCGGCCCATGAAACCCCTGATAGGCCGCTCTGGCCTTGGCCGGAGAATCGACGGAAACCCGCACCGTTTTCACACTCGTCGCCGTCATGCCCCTTCCGGTGGTCCGATACTTCAGGAACTGATAGGCCGCCAGTCTGGCACCCACGGCGGCACGCGCCGTTTCATCCGGTGACAACCCGAACCCATCGAGATGAAGCGTGATGGACAAATGATTCCCCATGCCATGCTCCTTGATGACCTCAGCCCCGAAGCGCTCGGCATCAAATTCGCGACGTGCCCCGGATCCCACCAAATGCAGGACGGCGCGACTCCCTTGCAGCACATGCTGGATCACCCTCGTTCCGGCCTCGCCTTCGAAACCCGCCGCCTTGAGCAAACGACCGAACTGACCTTTCGAATCCTTCCGATACTCCCGGGCCACACCCTCCAGACGATTTTTCGAGAAGACGGGAAACGCAGCCAACCCGGAGTCGGCCTTTTTCGGGGAAACGAAGAGAATTTTCATGAATGAGCGGGATACAGGGAGACCAGCGCAGCCAAGAAGAAGCCTTGTTCAGCGAAGCTCCGGCGAAAATTGGCGCGGCGGCGGAAGCACTCACGCCAAGGGAAAAAATGGAGCCCGTTACCGGATTTGAACCAGTGACATCCAACTTACAAAGATGGCGCTCTACCAACTGAGCTAAACGGGCTTTACCTGACGGCCGGGAGAAATTGTCGTTCGCGCCCCGCGGAGGCAAGCAAATATGAAGCCGGAATCTCACCCGCTGCGGTCCGGAGCCGGATTTGCGTAAATCCTGCCACCATCGACCCCGATTTCGTCAAGACGCCGCCCACTCGGCCGCCTACGCTGCGCGAGAATCACTCATCCAACCTCCGCGTATGAAAATCGGTATCCCAAAAGAGATCAAACCCCAGGAACATCGAGTCGCCATGATCCCAAGCGCCGCCGGCGAACTGGTGCGCCGGGGACATCAGGTCTTCGTGGAGACCGGAGCAGGCGACGGCTCGAGCTATGGCGACGAACAGTATGGAGCCCAAGGCGTCACCGTTGCGTCCAGCGCCCAAGCCGTCTTCGAGGCCGCCGACCTGATCGTGAAGGTCAAGGAGCCCCAGGCTTCTGAGATCGCACTACTCGAGCCTCGCCACACCCTATTTACCTATCTTCACCTCGCTGCTTCCAAGCCACTGACGGAGTCGCTTCTCGCCACGGGGTGCACTGCGATCGCCTACGAGACCGTGGAGGTCAACGGACGACTCCCGCTCCTCGAGCCGATGAGTGAAATCGCAGGCCGGATGTCATCGATCGTTGGCTCCTACCACCTCGCCAAGCATGCCGGTGGCCGTGGCACCCTGCTCGGAGGAGTCCCGGGAGTGGCTCCGGGACGGGTCGTCGTCATCGGTGGCGGCACCGCCGGAGTGAACGCTGCCCGCGTCGCGACCGGAATCGGTGCCGATGTCACCATCCTCGAAGTCGACTTCGACCGCATGAGATTCCTCGACATCACCATGGATGGAGCGCGCACCGTGTATTCCAGCGAAGCCAATCTGAGCGAACTTCTCCCACGAGTGGATCTGGTCATCGGCGCGGTGCTGGTTCCCGGCGCCAAGGCGCCCAAGCTCATCACCCGCGACATGCTGCGTATCATGCCCGAGCAGAGCGTGTTCGTCGACATCGCGGTCGATCAAGGGGGGTGCGCCGAGACGACCCGACCCACGACCCACCATTCCCCGACCTACGTCGAAGAAGGGGTGACCCACTACTGCGTGGCCAATATGCCCGGCGCCTACGCTCGCACGGCCACCCAGGCGCTCAGCAACGTGACCCAGCGCTGGACCGGACTTCTGGCATCGGAAGGTGTGCACGAAGCCTGCCGCAGGCACCCGGAATTCCTCGGAGGCCTGAACTGTTTCGAAGGACAACTGACCTGCCGACCCGTGGCCGAGGCCCACGACCTCACGGCCATCAGCCCGCGAGAGGCCCTCGGGATCTAACGGCCAGCGGGCTCCCCCTCGGGAAACATCTCTCCAATCAGGGTTTCCTCCCCTTCATCCATCCAGCGTTCCAAGGCCGACCGCATCGGCGCCAGAACGTCCGGACGGGCATCAACGAGATCCTTCGTACTAGCAGGATCCGACTTCGTATGGAATAACTGGTAGTGGCGCTCTCCTCCGGCGGTGGGCGTACACACCAGCTTCCAATCCCTGGTCCGCAGGCACCTCTGCTTTGAGTCCACCAGCGGTTTGCGGAACTCGGGACGAATCACAAACTGATGGTTGAAGTCCGCATCAATCATCGTCAGGCCGTCCATCGGAGGCAGTTGGGGACGCTTCACGCCATCGACACGGAACTGGATGAAGGGAAACTGGGTCTCGCCATAAAAGGGAAGTGGCGTGGCCTGATCCGGGTCGTCCAACCACGGCTTGAGGCTTTCTCCTTCCCACGATTCGTGCACCGGAACCTCCAACAGATCGGCGATCGTCGGGGCAAGGTCGAGGGTCCTGACGGACTCCGTGAAACGAGGTGCTCCTTGACCCGGCACATCGATCGCCAGTGGCACATGGTAACTCGCATCCCCGCCCTGGAAGCTGAGGCCATGCCCCAGCGTGACACCTTCCTCATACAGGTCGTCACCATGATCCGCCGTGAGGACAATGATCGTACGATCCCGCAGGCCGTGCTTCTCCAACGCATCGAGGATCCGCTGAAAGCAGTCATCAAACTGTCGGGTGCAACCATCGTAAAGCGCCCGGATCTGCCGGGCCTCTTCCTCGGGCAATGCCGCCCACTTGTCCTCCAGATCGGTGCCTCCAATGAAGGCATCAATGTCGAAATCCACCCCGGTCGCATTCGGCCCCTTGTAGTCGGGATCGGAAAACAGGCGATTGTAAGGCTCCGCGGCTCGATACGGGAGGTGGTTGCAGGAGTAAAACACGTTCCAGAAGAACGGTTCCTCACGTGATGCCTGTTCCTCGATCATCTTCTCCACCCGACGGGTCACCACCTCGGGAGTCACGAACTGCGCGAACGACTGGATTTGGGGAAACAGTCGATAGCCAAGCTCGTTGTCAAAATACATCGGGACCACGAAGTGGGCCATGAACACCACCTGGCTCATGTAGATCTGAAAGCTGTCGAAGCTGGAGACACTGACCTTCTCAAACCCCAACGGAGTCAATTCGAAGAAGCCCGCACACCAGTCGCCTACCGCCGCGGTTTGGTAACCCTCATTGGCAAGGACTTCGGCCAAGGGGGTGGTCCGCTGCTGCATTTCCTCCACCTCCTCCCGGGTAGGAAACATCTGACGGATTCCATGCGTGTGGGGGTAGGTGGAAGTCATCGCCGAGATCCCCGACTCGAGGGTCGATCCGATCGGCGTCCGACAGAGTTCGAAAACCGCAGCTCCCTGAGCCCACTGATCGATATGGGGGGAAACGCCATCACCCGCGTCCCCGTCGGTCCGGGCGGGCCGGTAGCCAGCATAGCCCAGCTTGTCGCCACGCAAGGAGTCAGAGCCGATCACAATCACATTCATCGCCTCTCCCGTTCCGGACCCCACTGCTCCTCCACCGGATGACACTCCGATGACGCGAACTCCAAGGGTTGCGGTCACGGCCAAGGCCGCGGTCGACATGAGGATGCGTCCGAGGCGACCCGACTGACGCCACCACCACACGGTCACCCCCACCACGGTGATCCATACCGGGATCTTGAATAGCACCAGATGGATGACGGGCTTCCACGATTCGGGCGGAAGCTCCAGTACCGCGTAGTACCAAGTGCCGAAAGCAGCGTCACTGGTGAAATAGGGTCGGGAGTCGACCAGGCGGAACATGAAATAGCCGTGCAGGATGGCGCACGCCACAACGGTCATCCCGATCAACTTCCACCGGGATGACGTCGCCCACTTCGCTGCCAGCCGCGAAAGCATGGGCACCAGCACGAGCCAAGCTACGACTCCGATAATGAGGTAGGCCACGAGGACCAGAAGGTTCTGGCTGATCAGGAACCCCCGGTAGTCATCGACCGCGACCTGACTGAACTTGCTGTCCATGCCTCCCGTGCGCGTCGCGAGTCGCCACAGCGCACTCCCATAGTGAAACCCGAGAAACAGGAAGATCCCCGCTGCGATCCTCCAAGCTCCCTTCAAATGCGGTGAATCCGACGATGCCATGCGGCGGCACCCTGCCACCCCAGCACCGATGGCGCAAGCGGGGTCACTTCTCTTCCTGAATGAGCCATCGATTGCTCACCACCTCCTCGATCACCACGCCCCTCAAGGACTTCACGTTCGCCGGGACACGCAGTCGAAGCACGACCGAAACCGGCCGATATTGGTTGTCTTCGATCAGGGTCCGAATCTCCTCTTCCACCTTTCCCCTCCGCTCCACATAGCCGACCAGGAACTCATCCGAGTCCAACGCAGTCAGACGGATTGCCAACCATCGGCTCTCATCCTGAAATTCATGACTGTAGAGCCCCGCATAGTCCGGTTCGACCTGAACCCGGAACTGCAGCACACCCTCCGGCCTCTCCTCAACATACCGGTCCCAAGGCATTGGCTGATAGCAAACATCCGTCTCCCAATCCACGAACACCCCCTCGTCTCCACAGTCTTCCACCAACAGACTCTTGGCCTCGTTGCTCTTCTTCACCTCATAGCGGACGATGAAGAAGTTCCTGGCATCCAGCTCCAGAGGTTGAAAGACGAGGAGTCGACCGAAAGGCATGGGTTCAAAGTCTTCTTCCCTGTACCATCGACGCATCAGCGGCTCCACGCGGGAGCGATCTCTCACATGGGGAAGCATGCCCTCCCAGCTATCCGCATCCGCATACTGGCGGACCCGGGCTTCCACCATCTCGACCAACTCGGTCGCTTCACGAATTTCCGCTTCGTCTTCCGCCATCCGCTCGACGGATTCCTGCCGTGCCAGATCGGCAGGAACCACCTCCGGTTCGTCGGAGAACCACCCGGCGGACCACGCAACCGCGCCACCGATTGCCAGGAAAATCAGAACAAACCAACCGTAGGGCACCGGCCCCCGCGTCGAGGTTTCCTGCCAGTCGTCTTCCAGGTCCTCGCTCTCCCGGGCATCATCAATGATGACATCAATGTCCGGTTCGTGGGTCCGGCGCTCGAATTCCGCCTCCTCCGTCGCCAATCGAGTCGTCAACTCCGGCGGTGGAGCCACCTCGACACGTGCGACTTCCTCCACTTCGTTTTCACCAAGGCGCAGCACCTCCTCCGAGTGAGTCACCTCCTCGACTACCCGCAGCTTGGCTTCCTTTTCGTCCTTTCCAGAGGGCACGCTGGAGGGACGAAAACCCCATTTGCAGTTCGACGCAATCCTTCGCTTCTCCTAAAAGCCCGCACGCCGTTCTCATGCCCGTCAGGATTCTCATCGTCACAGCTGCCTTCGGTGAGGGCCACAACAGCGCCGCCCGCAATCTGGCGCTCGCTGCCGAAGAGATGGGCGCCGAATGCCGGGTGGAGGATCCCTGCATGATCGGAGCTCCCCGGAGCACCCGCTTGCTGTGCAAGGGATACCGCTACGTCACCACCCACCACCCCCGGCTCTGGCACCGCATCTATCGCTCGACCGGAGATGTCGATTTCTCCAAGCAGAGACTCCCGCTCATGCGTGGTCCGGAGCAGGAACTCGCGCGCTCGATCGACGCATTCAAGCCCGACGCCATCGTCTCGACCTACCCACTCTACCCCTACTTCCTCGAGCGGATCCTCGTAGACCGCCCACCGGTGCCCGTGATCACCGTGGTGACGGATTCCTTCGAAATCAATTCCGCCTGGCTGAACGCCCCGGCCAACGCCTGGCTGGTCACCGACGACGAGACCCGACGGCGAATGATCGAGCAATCCCTCGACCCCGGACAAGTCATCGATACGGGCTTCTGCGTTGATCCAAAGTTTTCAAGGGTTCCCGTCCTCGCCTCGGACTCCCCCGTCGATTCTTTCGACGTCCTCTACTTCGCCACACCCAAGCTTCCCCACGTGCGACGGATCTCAAAAGCGATTCTTAAAGCCTCGCCGAATACGAAGGTGACCATCGTATTGGGAAGAAACGTCCGGTTCCTTTACGAGCGGGCCAAGGAGATCAAGGATCGGTTCCCCGGTCGCGTGAGGATCAAGGGCTGGACACGCAAGGTTCCCGAGCTACTTGCCAGCCATCACCTCGTGGTCGGTAAGGCCGGAGGGGCCACCGTTCACGAAGCGATCGCCGCCCGCTGCCCGATGCTTGTCCACCACCTGGTTCCCGGCCAGGAGGAAGGGAATCTTGAACTCCTCAGGCAGATCGGGGGTGGATCCCTGGCCTCGAGCCCCGAGGCCATCCAAACCCAGATCAGTGACATGCTCAGCGAAAACGCCCAAGGCTGGCGCCGGATGAAAACGGCCCTCAACCGTCACGGACGCAATGCCGGTGGGCTCGCCGCCGCCCGCTTCATCATCGACCAGATCGGACACTCATGACTCAAAGAAAGACGTTTCTCTTCGATATCGGCAAGGTCCTGCTCGACTTCGACTTCGAAAGCTCGCTTGAGACGTTGATCCCGCCCGGAAGCGAGGATGGACCTGCGAGACTGGCTCGGGTGCTGGAACCCAAGGATGCCTTCGAGCGCGGCGATCTCCCGTTGGAGGATTACTTGAGTCACTCTCTGGACGCTCTGGGTCCTCACGTGACCGAAGCCTCATTCTTGGATGCCTGGCGTCAGGTCTTCACTCCAAATCTCCCGATGTGGAGGGTCGTCGAGGAACTCAAGCAAGCGGGTCATCGGCTTCTCCTGTTCTCGAATACCAACGCCATCCACTGCCCTTGGATGCTGGAAAACTTTGCCATCTTCGATCTCTTCGAAGGTGGCACCTATTCGTTCGAAGTCGGCTTGATGAAGCCCGAACCGGCCATTTACGAATCCGTCGTCCGCACTCACCGGCTGGACCCGGATCAAACCCTCTACATCGACGATCTCGGGGCCAACATCCAAACGGGCATCGCCCATGGATTCCACAGTCATCAGTACGACCTTAATCACCACGCCGCTTTCGAGGACTGGCTGCGTGGGGCGCTGGGCTCCTGAGGGCACACATTGTGCTGCGGATCACGCACTCCTTGGAAACCTCCAAAAAGGTAGGCCCGGCGGGACTTGAACCCACGACCAAAGGATTATGAGTCCCCTGCTCTAACCAACTGAGCTACAGGCCCGATGCATACCAACATCGTAAAACGCGAATCGGCGGCGGAGTCATACTCCTGCCGCCGACCAAATCACAAGGCCAATCAACCCGCCTGTCGGAAACCGAATCAGGCAGCGATTTCGTAGTGCTCCGCGATGTCCTGGAAGATCTTGTCGCGGCGCTCGCGAGCCTGTTCGACATCGCGGGTCTTGAGAGAAAAACGAAGACGCTCGGCGGTCGCATCCGGCTTGTGGACGGTCAGGTGACACCACCACACACCGCGGTTGTTCCACAGGTGATGATTCGGGTTATCGTGGTTGACTCGAAGGGCAAGCTTGGGCTGGCGTTTCATGCGTTTCAATGACAGGCACCCCATTGAGGAAACCTGAAATGGTTAGTTTGTGCACCCAAAAACTAATCAAAAGAGCTTTTGGACAACCGCATTCCAGCGAATTTCCGATCCCAAGCAAGCGAAATTGTCAATATGGCAGCAAGTGCTCGTTTATTCGTCAAATAACGAGGATTTCACCTCGTTCCAAGGAGCGACGATTAACCCAAGTCGAGCGCGTCAGAAAAGGCGGTTTGTAGGACCGTTGGATCCTCATTGCCACAAGAGACACGGATGAGATGCGCCGGAACGCCGCAGCCTTCGGCCCAGTCCAGCTCTTCATAGTGCGCTAGCATGACATATGGACTGACCAATGAAAATGTCGTCCCAAAGCTCGGCCCTTTCGATAAACCCAGCGCGTCATAGACTTTGGAGGTCCTGCGCGAATTCTTCAGCGTAAATGAGAGGAGACCACCATATCCCCCGCCCGGCGACTGAATGACTTCATACTTGCTCCGATTGACCACCGACGGGTGCCAAACGCGGTCGACGCTGGGGTGGTGGGTCAGCAACTCAACCAGCTGAAGCGCATTCTCATTGGGAGCCTCCATGCGGGTCGAGTAACCCTTGAGATTGGACAAGAGAACCTGGCTGTCCCCGATGTAGAGCGGATTGGTCTCCTCAGACTCCCTCGCAAGGGATGCACCCAATTCGTCCGCAAAGGGAGAATCTTCGCGAATGATCACCGCGCCTCCCATGACGTCCCCGACCCCTGAAAGCCACTTGGTTAGACTGCAAGTCACCGCATCCGCCCATGGAAGCGCTTTTACGTTGAACGGCCCGACCGACGAGTCGTCCACAATGAGAGGCACTCCTCCTTCGCGGCAGGCGGCCGACACCGCGGGCAAATCCAGCGTCCGTAACAGCGGGTTGCTTGGAACCTCCGTGAATACCGCAGCAAATTCTCCCTGCTCGATCCTCCGCAGTGCCTCCTCGAATGATTCCCCTTCCGCCTCGTTCAGGAAAACGACACCATTCCCAAACTGCTCCTGAACCTTGAGCGAGTCCACATAGGGGAATTCCAGCTGCAGCGTTTTCTTTCCCTCTGCAATGCCGGGAAGAGAGCGCATCACCCCCGTCACTGCGGCCATTCCATTGGCGAATACCTGAACCCCGGCAGGGTTCGCACCATAAATCGAAGCCAACCGTCGGCGGAGCAAATGTGACTTCGAACCCGTCTGCAGCCCACCATTGAGAAGATCCTCAGCCATCCGGCTACTCACGATCTCACCGCTGTATCGTTGATAGAGGCGAGCGGTCTCGACGGCGGATTCCGGCACGATGACCACTTGAAGTCCTTCGAAATCGGATGACCTGGCAGCCACTCGCGCCCGCCGCTCGATCCAGCGCTGGGCCTTCTGGGCCGCCCCTTTCGTCGGGAAAAGCACTGCGTGCTCCCCATCCACCTTGAGTTCCTCCTCCGCTCGGAGCGTCAAGCGGGCGAGCAAGGGGTTGCGAAAGAAGCGTGGATACCCGGCACGCAGCCGGTTGATGACTCTTCCCCGACCCTCTTCGTAGCCAACGATGGACGACCACGAGGGTAGACACACCGAGCACGCGTGGGGTGAATCCGGCAGCGGAATACCCAAATCCTTCTCAGTAGCAGCCGGTGAAGATCGAAAGTCACGCATGGACCGCCTTTGCTTGCCGTTGAAAGGATGGAGGGCGCAAGCGGCAATTTTTCGAGCAGGGGGCCATCATGCGTTTTCCACGACGAAATACTCCAATCCTGCGATCTCCTTATCCATTCCGACAGGAATGGCATTTGTATTTACAGTCGGATGACAGCGCGTATATTCACGCCAGCGAAGTAATGAAAACCTACCAAATCAAGACATTGCGAAACCAGAAGGGACAAGATCAGGGCTTTGCCTTGGTCATCACCATCAGCCTGATGGTGCTCCTGTCCCTCTTGGCCATCGGGCTTTTGAGCCTCTCGACGGTCAGTCTGCGTGCCTCGAGCCAAGGTAGCGCCATGCAGGAAGCACGAAGTAACGCGCGCCTCGGCCTCATGCTTGCCGTCGGAGAACTTCAGAAACAGCTGGGCAGCGACCAGCGAATCACCGCACCTGCCACCATCAACGACGGAGCCTCCCCCCGGCACCTGAGTGGCGTGTGGGAAAGCGCGGCACTCACCAACGAAAACCCAACCGCCAACGCCGATGATCTCTTTCTCGGCTACCTCGGTTCGGGAAATGAGTCTGACCGGACCTCCCTGCCCGGCACGGGTGATGTCACACTCGTCGGCGAGGGTTCTCTGGGCTCATCCGCTGCGCAGACTGACTTCGTCGAAGCCACCACCGTCAACATCGCCTCAAACGCAGGCAACGAACTGAGCGGTCGCTTTGCATGGGCTGGTTTTGACGAGAGCGCCAAGAGCAAGATCAACCTCGTCCGGGAGAAGCCCAGAAACATTTCGAACGCCAATCACGCCCTGATGGGAGCCGCGCCCCGGTTCGGTCTCGAGAGCCTTGCTGGCTTCGACGGATTCGACTGGTTTGGCAGCGATTTGCAGGAACGTGTCATCTCGATTTCATCGGCGGATCGCATCGATCAACTCGCCGATCTGGTCGGGCCGAAGCAGCACGATCTGACCGTGTTCAGTCAGGGATTGCTGACCGACGTCGCGAACGGCGGATTGAAGAAGGATATCAGCCGATTGGCCGACGACCTTCCGGCGGGCATGTCGACCCAACGGATTTATGAAGATCCCGAGGCCACCCGTCTGACCAACAACCCCTATTGGGGACAGCTCGCGGAGTATGCTTCCCTCTACAAGGAAACCGTTAGTGCTGGAGGTGGTTATGGCATCGAGGCTCAGGTCCCCTCCGGAGGTGGCCCGGCTTACAATCCACGTGAGCGTGCCTACAATCGGCCCCAGACCCCACGTGGTGCGCCACTCATGCCGGTGGTTTCCCGCGTCCAGCTTCAATTCTCACTGATCACGAAGGACGCCCACGGCGGATGGCCGAGCACCATTCTGAACCGGACCGGTGATTCCCGCCGTCGCTACATGTTGTACATGATCTACTCTCCGGTCGTCACACTCTACAATCCTTACAATGTGGAGTTGGAGATCGATGAGATGCGGCTCGATTTTGAAGATGTGCCGATTGGGTTCCAGTTCTACATCAATGGGCGTGCCCAGACGACCCAGCTGGCTCACTTCAACCAGCTTTACATCTACCACGACACGAACAGCCAGGTTGCCAAGGCATTCGGCCTGAACATCAAGAGCACCTACAGTGACTCCACGGCTGCGCCCATCCGACTCGCACCCGGAGAATCCCGGATCTTCGGCGAATCGGTCAGTGGTGATTCCAGCTTCGAGTCCGGGGGCATTTTCGACTGGCAGGATAATCTAACCGTCAGCGTGCCACTCGCCCCCGGCTATGCTCCCGGCATGGGATTCTGGGTCGACTGGTTGACCCCTGATGAAATGCTGACCTCTGACGATGATGGCATGGGGATCATTTCCCTGCGCTCGACCGATACCGTCGACGTCGAATTTGCCCCCATGCCTTCGCAGGCATCGGGCAACAAACTCGGTGTCGATATTTCGCTTGTCTCAGGCGGTCGGCGCACGCGGGCCGGTCGATTGGAGTTGAACTATTCCAACGAAGAAACCCTGACCGATGCGATGAGTCAGAACAAGGGGGGCGACACCGTCTTCCCTGCGCGACTGCAACGTCCCTACCGGACCACGGAGCTCTATCAGCGTCCCTCAGACAAGGTGAAGGACTACAGCCGCGTGAAACCATTCGCCATCTTCACCTTCGAAGGCAAGACCACCTTGGATTCGGCAACCCCCTCCAAGCCATGGGTCGTGGGCTCCCAGTCCTCGAACATGTGCGTCATCGACCTTGCAGACCAGAAGTTGGATCAGCACACCCACGAAATGCGGATGATCCCATGGGACCCATCGATTGCCATCGAGCACGATCCCCTTACCAACCGTACCTACTCGCATACTTCCCGCTCAAACCTGAACGGCATTCAAGCGGCACCGATGTATGAGATTCCCTCTCTGCCCCTGCAGTCGATCGCTCAGCTTCGCCACGCCCAGCTTGCACCTCAGGGTTTCATGGGAGGCAACAACTACACCGTGGGTGAATCCTTCGCCAATCCCCTCATTCCGGCCACCTCGGTGACCCACCGGAGCAATGCCGGCTACACGCTCATCGACCATCCATGGATGGCCAACTCGACCCTTTGGGACGCCTACTACTTCTCAACCATCGCCGAGCATGGTGGTGCCTCCATGGGGTCAACGCGCCAAGCAAGCCAGGTCGCCCAAGCCTTCTTCAATGGCGAGGAGAACCTGCTCAACCCCCGCCTGCTTCCTGCTTCAAAGTTGGAAGCTTCCGATGCAGCTCAGGAGGTCACCTCGGATGAAGGCTATTTGAAGTCGGCTGCCCACATGGTGGTCGATGGTCCCTTCAACGTGAACTCAACCTCCGTCGATGCATGGATCACCTTGTTGTCGTCGCTCAACAACGAAACCGTCGAATACTACGATGGAGTCGGTGGAGCGCAAAACAACGGGGATTGGGGTACGGTCGAAGATGCTGAAAACCCCTTCAGCCGGATGCGCCGCGCAACGGGCCGCCCGGTGGAGGAAAGCGCGGGTGGACTCGGTGCCCGGGAACTCCGCTGGAAGGGCTTCCGGACCCTCGCTGACGACCAGATCCGCGAGCTCGCTGAAGAAATCGTCAAGGAGGTCCGCGACCGTGGCCCATTCCTCTCGATGGCAGATTTCGTCAATCGTCGACCAGGAAGCGAGACCGATCAGGCTCTCAAGGGTGCCCTGCAGGCGGCCATTGACCGCACATCGATCAACTCCGGTTTCACCGACGATTCGGAGTCATACGGTGACAATGAAACCCGCGACTCCGGCTACGAGTTTCCTGAAGCCATGCATGGCAACAATGCCGTCGCAGCCCCCGGCTATCTCACCCAGGGCGACATCCTCTCGTCCGTCGGACAGATTCTCACGGTGCGGGCCGATACCTTCCGCGTGCGGGCCTACGGAGATGCGGTGGACAGCAATGGCAATGTAAAGGCCCGGGCATGGTGCGAGGCAATCGTGCAACGCACGGTGGATTACGTGGACGAAACGGACGCCGCAGATGAGGAACCTACCACTGAGGCCAATCAGTTGTTCGGTCGCCGCTTCGTGATCACCGGCTTCCGCTGGCTTGCTCCCGAGGAAGTTTGAGGGCCTGAACCCGCTTGCAGCCTTGCCCACCTTGGCCCACCGTCACGACATGTTCTTTCGTTCCTGTGTCACCGCCATCGTCCTTTCGTTTGGACTTCATGCTCAAGAAAACGCGTTGATTGAGGCCAGAGCCTTGTGTTTCCAGTATGTTGGCGATGTGAAATCGGTCTTCGCGCCTGGCGAGAAGAAGGACGAAATGGTGGAAGTGCCTCTCTTCACTTCCGCCATGACCGAACCGTTCAAGATGCGGGCCACCGACTCGGCGGGCGTGTTCTCGCTGCCAAACGAAGATCCGGAGGTCCCTTACAAGGCCCTGCCTGGAATCAAGCTGCCAAATTCGTCCAAGGTGCTCTTTCTGTTTCTGCCTTCGCCGACGCCGGAGAAGAGCCCGTACAGGATTGTCGCGCTGGCCGACGATACCAGGAACTTCCCCTACGGAGCCGTGCGCCTCATGAACCTCCACAGCAAGGCGGTTCGCTTCCACATGGGCGAACACAATGGCGCCAGGGCCATCGGCTTGAACCCCGGCAAATCACGCCTGGTGGATGAAATCAATCGGCTGGATGATTTCAACCGCTATCCGGTTCTTGCGGAATACGCCTCCGACAAGGGATTCGCCGGCTTCTATAACAACGCCTGGCGGTCGGTGGAAGGAAAGCGTGACCTCGTCATCGTCTACCCCGATCCAGGGAGTGGTCTCCCCCGCCTCAATCACTACGAAGATGCGGAACCAGCCGACCTGGGCCCACCTCCGGGCGAACAATAGATTTTCCGCTACCTGGATCCCTTTTCGGGGTTAGTCTCCCCATATGAAGTCGGTCTACCGATGGGTTCTCGTAATTGCCGTGCTCGCGGCAGGATCGTGGCTTGGATACCGATTGGGGAACTCGGCCACCACCCCGGTAAATTCGGCTGCTCCCCGACTCACCGAGCGGGCGACGCCCCGGCCGGAAAATGATCGTGCGTTCCGGACCAAAATCCGTGAGCGGGCGCGGGAAGGCTACAAGCCGGACCATGCGGCCATGAATGCTGGAGCCTTGACCAATCAACGCGTGCTGCGCTTCTCGGACCGGGCAAGTCTCGAGGCATTTCTCAGAAGCATTGAGGGCACGGGCGTCATCAACCTCGGTCGTATTGACTCCCTCAATCTTCTTCGGGTCGGATTTCTCAATGCCGACCAATTGGCAGGCCTACTCGGCGACGACGTCGAGCAGGAATACATCTTCCCCGCCAACATCCCGGGATCCGGCACGGTCCAGGAAGGAGCACTGGGGTTTGGAACCGGATTCCGCCAGTGGCTTGGAATTCAAGGTGACCAAGCGGGTTGGGGCGAAGGCATCAAAATCGCCGTTCTGGATACCGGAGTGGGGACCAACGACCAGTTCACAAATCGGATCATCCAGGAGCAGCTGGTTGAGCTGCCAGCCGATGCTTCGCAGCAAAATGGTCACGGCACTGCAGTCGCCTCCATCATCGCGAGTGAACTCGGATTGGCTCCCGACGCGACGATCCTCTCCTACCGCATTGCCGACGACCAAGGGTCATCGAATACCTTCGTCCTTGCTCAGGCGATCATCGAAGCCGCCGACGCCGGGGTCGACCTGATCAACATTTCATTGGGTTCCCGCAGCCATAGCCCCTCGCTCCAACAAGCGGTCGAATATGCCGCAGCAGCAGGCGTCGTCATCGTCGCGTCATCAGGGAATGACGGGTACGCTTCCGTCTCCTACCCCGCCGCCTATGATCAGGTCGTCGGAGTGGGCGCGGTCGATGCGAATGGAAGCCATCTCGATTTCTCCAACAGTGGCGAAATCAGCCTCACCGCACCCGGCCTTGCCCTCACCTCCGCGTGGATCGAAAACCAAACTGTCAGTTTCACCGGCACCTCCGCTGCCGCTCCCGTGGTTACCGGCGCCCTCGCAGCGGTCATGTCGACCCGGAATGTGACCGCCGCCTCGGCATTGGAGATTCTGACCGCTCAGGCAAACGACGGCGGAGCTCCAGGCTACGACCCTGCCTATGGCTCAGGCTACATCGATCTGGGCCGCGTCCAGCGCCAAGGTACTTCGGACTACACTGATCTGGCGGTGGCATCGAACTACTTCACCGTCGATGCCCAGCGAAACCCCATCGTCCAGGTGACGGTCCAGAACCGTGGAACCACTCAGATCATCAATGCACCCGTCACTGTGAACACGCCTTCCGGATTACAGCAGATGAACGTGACGAGCCTCCCTCCCGGAGGAGTTACCACCTTTGAGATTCCACTCCCCAACACCGGCACTGATGTGACCGTCCAATCCACGGCAAGGGTTTCAGGTGGCTCGGTCGACCAGAATGTGTCAAACAACGTTCGCGTTGATGTTCACCCTGCTGCGGAATCTCCATAGACTGCTGATCCTCGTCTCACTTGTCGCTGGGGCGACCGCAGACGACCGATGGGCTCCAAACGCAGTCGCCGGTCCGGTCAACCAACTGGACATTGCCGGCAACGCCTGTGGCCCCGCCGCCCTTCTCACATCATTCCGATGCGGTGACGAGTCGTGGACGGAAGTGGCCACCGCCATCCCCGGATCAAGCGATAAAGCCAAGCTTCTTTACATGATCCGTGCCCATGGGCTTCGCCCATCCACGAGCCTCAAGGACCGGAAACGCTGGACCCGCGAAGGCGTGAACGTCGAAGACCTCAACTCGATCGCCGGAGAGCTTTCCGCCTTGGCTGCGAAACCTTCGCCGAAGCTCGAGAGCCTTCTACTCACTGGCAGGGAATCTCCCGAGAAGCTGGTCGGCCGTGTCCACAGTCGGATGCGAAACTCCCTCAAGAACGGTTTCCCCCCGGTGATCAGCCTGCGCCGCTATGTGTTCAGGAAAGGACAGTGGCAGGCCCTTCAGACCCATTTCGTCACGATCGTCCGCGTGCCGGACAGGATCCCCCGACGCACTTCCAACTTCGATTTCACTTACTTCGACCCATGGGGCGGCAAAAAGGAAACCGGCTGGTTCCTCATTCCCACCAAGCCGCTTCTTGCCCCTCCTTCCGAATCATCTCCCTGCCTCGAGACCAACGTTCCAAAGGCAAACATCGGCAAAGCCAAGGTGCACCGCGGGGAACGGACGGCGGTGGTCCCCACCTTCCTGATCGGTCGCTGGTAGCATCATGCTGATCTACGTCCATATCCCGTTTTGTCACCGGGTGTGCCCCTACTGCTCATTCTACAAGCACACTCCGGGCGGCACATCGATCACGGGCTTCATCGACGCACTGGTTGCCGAGACGAAGTCCCGCCTATCGGCTCACACTGGCTCCCAAGCGAGGACCCTCTATCTCGGCGGAGGCACTCCCTCAATGCTCTCACCTGCTCACCTCAGGCGACTGTTTGATGGCTTGAAGCAATCCATCGATATCGCCGCGCTCGATGAGGTCACCCTTGAGGCGAACCCTGCAACATTCGACCAGCGCAAGGCCACCCTCTTCCAAGAGCTCGGCGTCAGGAGGGTATCACTGGGAATCCAGTCCTTTCACCCATCCACACTCAAGCGACTTGGCCGCGAACACAGTGTGGAACAAGCGATGGAGTCCGTCGAGACCCTCCGGAGCGCCGGCATGCCATCCATCAATATCGACCTGATGTTTTCCATTCCCGGTCTGGATCTGCAGGCATGGCGACAAACCTTGGAAATTGCGATCGGTCTGCGACCCGATCACATCTCGGCCTACAACCTGACCTACGAAGAGGATACCGCCTTCTTCGATCAGCTCGCCCAAGGACAACTCGATGCCGATCCCGATCGCGATGCCTGTCAATTCTTCCTGGGTGATGAGCTCCTGAGCGAGGCGGGCTACCGACACTACGAGACGTCCAACTATGCACGTCCCGGGCACGAGTCCTCCCACAATCAGGGTTACTGGAGAGGTGAGGAATACCTTGGGCTTGGTCCTTCGGCGGTATCGACCATCGGAACCACCCGCTCTCGCAACATCCCCGACACCGATCAGTACGTCGCGATGATCAAGGGCATTGGACACGCGACTTGCGACAGCGAGTCCCTCACTCCGGAGGCACTCCGGATAGAGCGCACCGCGCTTTTGCTTCGCACGAAGGACGGGATTCCACTCGACGGCTTGGACCCAGCGAAGGTCGACGCCCTGATCGACGAAAAGCTCGCCCTCAGTCAGGACGGCAGACTCGTGCTGAGTCGTGACGGGTCCGCCTTGGTCGACGCGATCGTGGCCGAGTTGATTTAGCCCCACCGCGCACTTTCTGCGTTGGAACTCCCAATCGGGACATGCAGACTCGGCCCGTGTCCGACGCCTACGCACTCGCCCGCAGCATCCTCTTCCGACTGAACGCAGAAACCGCCCACCACGCCAGCATGACGGGTCTCCGCCTGGCAGAAAAAACGGGCCTGCTTCCGCTCGTCTTTCCTGACCCGGAATGTGTCGCCCCGGTTGAAATCATGGGGCTGCGATTTCCGAACCGGGTCGGGCTCGCTGCAGGCTTGGACAAGGAGGGAAACACCATCGATGCCCTCGGCCGTCTCGGGTTCGGGTTCATTGAGATCGGCACCATCACCCCGCGCCCGCAGGCAGGAAACCCGAAGCCCAGGCTATTCCGGTTGATTGACCGGGAAGCCATCATCAACCGCATGGGCTTCAACAATCCCGGCATCATCGAGGGAGTTCGAAATGTCAGTCGCTCAACCCGCTACGAAGGAGTCATCGGATTCAATATCGGCAAGAACAAAGACACGCCCAACGAGCGCGCCGAGTACGACTATCTGACCAATCTCGCCGAAGCCTACCCGGTTGCGGACTACGTCGCGGTCAACCTGTCCTCACCCAACACACCCGGCCTACGGGATCTGCAGAGTGAGGATGCCTGCGCGCGACTGCTCGAAAAACTCAAGGCAGAGCAGGAGAAACTTCAGACACGCCACGGACGGCACGTCCCCCTGCTTTTCAAGGTCGCCCCCGATCTTGATCACGAGCACATCTCAGCACTCTCCAGAGTCTTCCTTGACGGAGGTCTGGATGGACTGATCGCGACCAATACGACGATCACACGCAACGGAGTGGAAGGACATCCGTTCGCTGATCAGGCAGGTGGCCTTTCCGGCAAACCTCTCACCAAGCGCAGCACCGAAATCATTCGCGCGTTCAGCAGCGAGCTCGGAGGAAGGATCCCCATCATCGGAGCAGGAGGAATCAGCTCGGCCGACGATGCCGTGGAAAAAATCCACGCTGGGGCATCGCTCGTCCAGGTATACTCGGCCTTCATTTTCCAAGGTCCCGCGCTCATTCACTCGATCGCAGATCGGCTCGATGAGTTGCCAGCCTGAGATTTCCGGATGATTTCCGGGAAAACGGCCTCCTACCCCACAACTGCCAACACCATGCTTCGCTCCCTCCTCCATTCTCTGGTTGCCTCTCTCGCCGTTCTAGCCCCTGTCGCGGCCCAGTTCCCGGATGATTCATTCGGGCTCGCCGAACAGGAGGAGGCCACCGAGGCCCGCCTCGTTTCCAGTGCCTCGAGCATTGCCCCTGGTGAGCCCTTCGACGTCGCCCTCGATTTGAAGCACCCGGAAGGTTGGCACAGCTACTACTTGAACTCGGGAGGCATCGAGGAGTCCCTGACGATCCGCTGGGAACTGCCGGAAGGATTTGAAGCCGGAGAGATCCAGTGGCCGACGCCGGAAGTCAAAGAGTCCTACTTCGGGAAAAGCTTCATCTATTCCGATTCCGTCACTTTCCTCATCACCATCACTCCACCTGCCGATCTTCAGGCTGGTTCGGAAGCCACCCTCACAGCCTGGCCGAAGTGGCAGATCTGCAAAGATCTGTGCAAGGATGAGCCCAAACCGGAGAAAGCATTCGAACTCAAGCTTCCTGTAGGGGATTCAACCGTCATCGATCCGGCGAATGCAGCGCTCTTTGCGGCCGCCAAGGCATCTCAGCCATCTTCGACGGATGCTTTTGAAGTCACGGCCTCATGGGTCGGCAAGAAGGTGGAACTGCGGATCACACCGGGGGAAGGTTCACCCGATCTATCCAAGACGGACTTCATCCCGGATCAAGCCTACGTCCTTTCCGCGAGCAGCGAGGGCAGCAGCATTGAGAATGTCGATGGCTCCTGGCTGTTCTCGCTCGGAACCAAGACCGAAAAGATCAACGGGGACAAGATCCCCAAGCCCGATGCACTGAGTGGAACGCTCGTCGGCGACGGATTGCCGGAAAGCGGACTGAAGATCAACGAAACCCCATTTACGAAGGCTCCAGTACCTCCTCTCGCCTTGGGGAAATTTCTTCCCATTCTCGGTGGGATGCTCATCGGCGGACTGATCCTGAACCTGATGCCCTGCGTGTTCCCCGTGATCGGCCTCAAAATCATGGGCTTTGTCCAACAGGCCGGCGAAGACCGGAAGAAAATCGTGATGCACGGCCTGGCTTTCACACTCGGCGTGCTGGTTTCTTTCTGGGCACTCAGCGGCCTGTTGTTCGCACTCCGATCCGCAGCAGCACCCGGTGAAGAGATCGGCTGGGGTTACCAACTGCAGAACCCGTGGACCATTCTCGTGCTGATGCTCCTCATGTTCGTCCTCGGGCTGAGCATGTATGGCGTATTCGAGGTCGGTTCTTCCGCAACCGGCGTGGGTGGCAAGCTGCAGTCAAAGCAGGGGGTCTCGGGTTCGTTCTTCTCAGGGATTCTCGCCACCGTGGTGGCCACCCCCTGTTCGGCTCCATTCCTCGGCGCCGCAATCGGGGCAGCCATTGCCCTACCCGCCGCCCAGTTCTTCCTCGCCTTCACCTTCATGGCGATCGGGCTGTCGCTCCCCTATCTGATTCTTTCGATCTTCCCCAAGCTGATCGACCTTCTTCCACGACCCGGGCCGTGGATGGAGTCCTTCAAACAGGCAATGTCGTTCCTTCTCTTCGCAACCGCTGGATTCCTTCTATGGGTCTATACCGGGCAGATCGGGCTCGAAAACATGCTCAACGTCATCATCGGCCTGACGCTGATCGGCATGGCGGGTTGGGTCTTCGGGCGTTGGGACGTGCCATCCAAGAGCCACAAGGTTCGTGGTATTGCCAAGGGGACAACCGTGGCTTTTGCCGTGCTGGGTCTGCTCGCGTGCAAGCCACCGGAGAAGTCTGCCATCGAGTGGGGCACCTGGAGCAACGAAGGGGTGGAAGAGCTTCTTGAGAACGATACGCCGGTTTTCGTGGACTTCACTGCGCAGTGGTGTGCCACCTGCCAACTCAACAAAAAGCGCGCTTACAGCGATCAGGTGGCCACCTTGATGAATGACCGGGGGATCGTGGCCCTGCGGGCCGACAAGACGAAGCCGAACCCGGAGATCGATGCCAAGTTGGAGGAACTCGAACGGAGCGCCATTCCCGTGAACGTTCTCTACATTCCCGGCAAAGAACCCATCATTACCCCTGAAATCCTGTCCTCCGACTACCTGGAGGAACTGTTCAGTTCTGAAGTCCCGGTTCCGGAGAAGGACGAGTAGCAGAAGCCAGCGAATAGGCGGTTCATTCGGGGGCTTGATCATTCGCCCTGCGGCTTTCACTCGCCAAATCGAGCCAAGCTCGCCAACCTCGGGGTGATGGAAGAACTGCCCCAACTCGTTCGCGATGACCCATGGCTCACGCCCTACGCAGATCACATCAAGCAGCGCCAGGTCCGGCTCCAGGAAAGCCTCCGGGAAATTGAGGCATCCCATGGCAGCTTGGCGAACTATGCCAATGGCCACCAACTGATCGGACTCCATCGCGTCGATGACAGGTCATGGCGCGTCCGTGAATGGCTGCCGAACGCCAAGGCGGTCTCGCTCGTCGGTGACTTCAACGAATGGGATGCGGATCGTCACCCACTCGCTCCCACCGAGCACGGCCTGTGGGAATGCTCACTCCCTGCCGATGCCCTGAAGCACGGCGATCACTACAAGCTGAGAATCACCGGGGTGGACGGTTCGGTCAGGGACCGACTGCCCGCCACCGTTCAGCGCGTGGTTCAGGACCCCGACACCCACGATTTCAGCGCCGAACTTTGGGAACCGACCTCGCCCTACGAGTGGAGGAACACAGCCCATTCCAGTCCGACGAAGAACCCCATCATTTACGAAGCACATGTCGGAATGTCGGGCGAAGAGCCACGGGTTCATTCCTACCGTGAGTTCGCCAATACCGTCCTGCCAAGGATTGCCGACGGAGGCTACAACACCGTCCAGTTGATGGCGGTGCAGGAGCATCCCTACTATGGATCCTTCGGCTACCATGTTTCGAATTTCTTCGCCTGTTCTTCAAGATTTGGAACTCCGGAGGACCTCAAGTATCTGATCGATACGGCCCACGGCCTCGGACTTGCCGTGCTTCTCGACATCGTCCATTCCCACTCGGTGAAGAACCTCTCGGAGGGACTCAACGACTTGGACGGATCAGGCAACCTGTATTTTCATGGCGATGACCGTGGCGAGCACCCCCAGTGGGATTCCAAATGCTTTGACTACGGGCGGGAGGAAGTCCGTCGGTTCCTTCTCTCGAATATCCGCTACTGGCTCGAGGAGTTCCAGTTCGACGGCTTCCGCTTCGACGGCGTCACGTCGATGCTCTACTGGCATCGCGGATCGACCTCGTTCGACCACTACGACAAGTATTTCGTCCAGGACGTCGACGAGGATGCCATCCTCTATCTCCAACTGGCCACGACCTTGGCCAACCAGCTACGACCGGATGCCATCCTGATCGCGGAGGACATGTCGGGAATGCCGGGCCTGTGTCGCCCGGTCGCGGACGGTGGAGCCGGATTCACCCACCGACTTGCCATGGGAGTTCCCGACTTCTGGATCAAGTTGCTCAAGCACTCCCGCGACGAGGACTGGGACATTGGCCAGATGTGGGATACCCTGACCAACCGTCGCCGCGGAGAGGCCAACATCGCCTACGCGGAGAGCCATGACCAGGCCCTCGTCGGAGACAAGACCCTCGCGTTCTGGCTCATGGATCAGGAGATGTACTGGCACATGGGACGGGGCGACGACCACCCCGTGATCGAACGGGGCATCGCCCTTCACAAGATGATCCGTCTTCTCACCTTCACCTTGGCGGGTGAAGGTTGGTTGACCTTCATGGGGAATGAGTTCGGTCACCCGGAGTGGCTGGATTTCCCACGACAAGGAAACGACTGGTCCTACCACTACTGTCGCCGGCAGTGGTCGCTCGTGGACAACAAGGAGCTCAAATACCACTACCTCGCCAACTTCGATCAGGCGATGACCTCCCTTTCCTCCGCCTTCGGCCTGCCCGGTCATGAGTTCCCGAACCAACTCAACCTCGACCCGACCAACAAGGTCATGTGCATCGAGCGCAATGGCCTGATCTTCGTCTTCAACTGGTCGGTCGATCGCGCGATCCCCGATTACCGGTTCAAGGTTCCGGGCACCGGGGAATACCGACTCGTTCTCGACACCGATTCCACCGGGTTCGGCGGACACGGTCGCTTGGACGCCTCGATCGCATACCCGGTCAACAAGGACGGCGAACTGTCCATCTACACCCTCGCGCGGACCGCACAGGTGTTCGCTCGAACCAAACCGGGCAGCGGATCCTAGAAGTCGCGGCGGACGAACATCCAAGCCCCGAAGCCAAGCACGACGAACTCGAAAGCGAGCGAAGTCCCGATGATGTAGACGGGTGAATGCCGCTTCAGGGCCGCTTCGGTCACTTCATCTTCCTCTGACCCGAAGCCGGACATGGCACCGATCAACTGGGTCATCGAAAACTCCCTCTCCCCCTCCACCGTGATGTAACGTTGCAGGAGGTTGATGGTGTCGGTCGTCTTCGGGAGCACCTTATAAGGAAGGGAGTAGAGCGCGTATCCCTCCCTGAAGTTCTGTTGCTCCTCATCGCTCAACCGCATCGTGCCGTCGCCGGTCGGGAGCTCCCCCATTTCCGCGGCCATGTAGATGTATTCTTCGGTGACCTTCGAAATCCAAGCTGCCCCCCAGACGAGGAGAGCCGCCAGCAGCGACGCCATCACGGACTTCGTCCGAACCCCAACCGTTACCAGGATGGACCAGAGATATGAGAACATCAGCACGATCAGGGGCACCGCCCAAAAGACGGACGGATTCCATGTCCCGACCCGGAATCGAATGGCAAAGAAAACGATCAGGCAGAAAATGGACGTTTGAAGAAACGCAAAAAGCAGGCCGGACAGATACTTGAATACAAAAAGCTTCAAGCGTCCGATCGGCTTGCACAACACCGTTCCCGCGCTGCCCTCCTGCATGAATGAGGGAAAGACAGGCGCACAGGTGACCAAGGCAAGGATGACTGCCACCCAGGATAGCCAGATATTCACCATCACCATGCTGAAGATCCCGAGATAGAACATTTCCGCCAGAGGAGACCCGGCCCGGATGAATTCGTTTTCCCAAGTCTCCACCCCGAAGAACAAGGTGATACCCTCCTCGTTGAAACCAATCGAGAAGTATAGAACCGCGGCAAGCACCGAGATGGCAAGGGTGATCCAGAACAGGGCCTTCGCCTTCAGCAAGCGAAGCGCATCGATGAAAACTGCCAAAAACTGGCTCATACGGCCTCCCCCTTCTGTCGATTCACCGCTTCCATGAAAACATCCTCCAGAGTCGATCGGACCTCATTGATCTGTCGGATCGGGCTCCCCGTCCCTCTCAACAAGTCGATCACCGGCTGGACCTGCTCCGCACCCTCCGCATGCACATGGATCGTATCACCCGCCACCGAGATCCCCTCCTCCTCGAGCGTCTTCCGTGCCTCCACCGGGACTGGTCCGAGCGTCTTGATCTCGTAGCGGTTCTCCGCGTGAGTCAGTTCTTCAACCGTGCCCTGCTTGACGATCGCCCCTCTCGCCATGATGGCCACCCGGTCGGCGACCTGCTCCACCTCACCTAGCAGGTGACTGTTCACAAAGACCGTTCGCCCTTCCTCCCGCATGCGCTCGATCAACTTTCGAATTTCAACCCTCCCCTCCGGATCCACACCGTCGGTCGGTTCGTCCAGGAACACGATCTCCGGTTCATTGACCAAGGCCTGCGCCAACCCCACGCGCTGCCGCATCCCCTTGGAGTAAGTGCCATTCTTGCGGTCGGCCCATTCCGCCATACCCACGATCTCCAGCAGATGCTCCGCACGTGCCTTCGCGACCCGCCTGGGAACCTTCGCCAAACCAGCGGAATACGAAATGATCTGGCGCCCCGTGAGGTAATCGGGAAACCGCGCGTGCTCGGGAAGGTATCCGACCCTTGCCAGAGTCTTGCGATGCCCGATGCGCTGCCCGAGGAGACTCCCGTCGCACCGGGTCGGACGGACGATGGTCAGCAGCGACTTCACCAAAGTACTCTTCCCCGCTCCGTTTGGCCCCAGCAGTCCAAAAACCTCGCCCTTGGGAACCGCAAGGGACACTCCTGCCAAGGCGACAAAGCGCCCGTAGCACTTTCTCAGTGTCCCGATATCAATGGCTAGCTCACTCACAGCCGTTCTTCTAGAGGCATGCCCTGACAAGCAAAAGCGAAAGATCCTCCCGCTTTACGCCCGTCCAATCTGCGCTAGCTTTTCAAGCGTCGGGAATAACCGATGGTCCAAGGCCTTCTCAACACCATGAAATCTCTGCTGTCGCTCATCATTCTCACCGTGCTTTCCTCCTGCAACGCCATGTCCGAAGAAGATAAAAAGCCCGCCGCCATGCCGGAAGTGCCCGAAGGGGCAGAAGTCATCACTCTGGGAGCCGGATGCTTCTGGTGCGTCGAAGTCGTCTTCGAGCAACTGGACGGCGTCTATTCGTCCACCTCCGGCTACATGGGCGGCACGGTCGCCAACCCCACCTACGAAGCCGTCTGCCAAGGGACCACAGGCCACGCCGAGGTCGTGCAAGTCGTGTTCGATCCGAAGAAGACGGATCTGAAGACCATCCTCGCATGGTTCTGGAAGGCCCACGATCCAACGACTCTGAATCGCCAGGGCGCCGACGTCGGCACCCAGTATCGCTCGGCGATTTACTACCAGGACGAGGCGCAGAAGAAGGTGGCCGAAGCTTCGAAGAAGGCAGCGCAAAGCGATTTCGACTCGCCGATCGTGACCGAGATCACCAAGGCTTCCACTTTCTACCCCGCCGAGGGTTACCATCAGGACTTCTACCTTCAGAACAAGAAGAAGAACGGCTACTGCCGTCTGGTGATCGAACCCAAGCTCAAGAAGCTCAAGCTGGACCACTAATCAACTCCACCCGGGCCCGCTATCCGGGACTCGCAAGAATTTGGCTGGCATCCCGTCCTCTGCTTCGGTCTCTTCTCCGCATGTCGAAATATGCAGGTGAAGAAGTTCTCGTCGTTCCTCGCTCACTCTTTGAGGAAATCGGCTCCTTCGAAGGGATACGCACCGAGAGCATGGATCAGGCGATCGAGCGACTGCTTGACCCCACGAACCACTTTTTCATGGATCGCGCGGCGGCTGAGGACGATCCAAGCCACAAGCAGTTGATTCCCTACTGCGTGATTCGATGCGGAGACCGCATCGTCAACTACACACGAGGCAAGTCAGGCGGCGAGTCCCGCCTCCACGCCAAGCGCTCCGTTGGTGTCGGAGGTCACATCAACCCGGTCGACACCGGCGGAGGCCGCACTGGGCCCGATGCCTACCAGGCCGCGGTCGAACGTGAACTTGAGGAGGAACTCGTCTTCGACCTGCCTCATACCAACACGATCATTGCCTTGTTGAACGATGACAGCAACCCCGTGGGCCAGGTCCACTTGGGCGTCGTCCACCTGATCGAGATCGAAGAGGAGGCCGTCCATTCCAACGAGGATGCTTTGGCCGATATGTGCTTCACCGACCTCTCGGAACTCAACGGCCCACTGTTCGAACGCCTCGAAACCTGGTCCCAGTTCTGCATCCGACATCTGGCCGGCAACTAGACCGAACCCGACGTGCGCCAACCCACCGGCCGTCCGTGCGCATGCAACCGGGCACCAGACGGGTCCGTCCGCAAGCTTCAGCCCACAAGCTGGGGTGAATCACCATTCGGTGCCGAGGCCATAGCGATCAGCAAGTTCAAACAACTCCTCGCGCATTGGCCACTCATCAGGCCGCTCGCTCACGGAGTGTCGCTTGCTGGCGCCCTTGAGCATCATGCAACCCGTGTTGTCCCCGATGGCCTTCACTTCCTCAATCTCCTCGGCTGACAAGCGTAGCTCTGGCATCACCGCGAACTCGCGAATCCGTTCCTCGATGGGTTTCGCCTGATCACTTGCCTCCTGGATGAAGGTCGGCACCACACTCTTTACCGGAGCCTGGCTCAAGTTCCAGATCGCCGCAAACTGGACCATCGAAAGGCCATGTCGTTCAGCGATGGA
The DNA here is from genome assembly GCF_016595525.1 of Haloferula rosea. Lineage (GTDB taxonomy): Bacteria > Verrucomicrobiota > Verrucomicrobiia > Verrucomicrobiales > Akkermansiaceae > Haloferula > Haloferula rosea. The sequence continues at coordinate 254,961 of NZ_JAENII010000002.1, read as the reverse complement.
CTTCATTTTCTCGATCTTCTCGAGCCCGTGCTCGACCCAGCCCTCCGGACGGTAGGCACGGTGGTCGCCGGGCTTGAACTCATGCCCCTCCTTCATGTCGCCGAAGAACAGCCCGCCGAAATCCACCACCCGGGTGAGCACATCGACGCCATGCTTCTCACAGGCAGGCAGGGCAAGACCCACCGGCCATGGCTCGAGAGGGTTCAGAATCAGCATTGCCCAGTCGATGGTCTCGCCGAACTGCTCCATGCAGTGAATCAGGTCGAGGGTGAAACCATTCGCCGGTCCGGGAGCAATCCCGAGCCGTTCTGAAAGCCCTTGAGACTTGAGATCCGCCATCCCTGACCAAACCGACTCGCTCGTGTAACCGATTTCGTCAGGATTGTGGAGCATCAGGAGGTCAAAGTGGTCGGTTTGACACTTCTCCAACGACTTTTCACAGGCCGACTTCATGTAGTCGGCGTAGCCTTCCGGGCCACGCAGTTCCGGATCGGTGAAGCGGGGATACCCTCGATTGCCCTGACGCTGTCCCTTGTGGAAATCGTGGCCCAGCATGCCCACCAAGCAGTAATCCTTCCGGTCGATTCCGGACAGCGCCTGTCCCAACAACTCATCCGCCTTCCCATTGCCGTAAACGTCCGCCGTGACGAATGTCCGGAAACCAGCCTCAAACGCGAGTTGGATACATCCCTTGTAACGTTCCTCGCTCAGCGTCTCTCCAAAGTGCATGAAACGTCCGCCGCTCCACGTTCCGTATGCCGTAGTGGTCAAATCCATGCCCGTCAAATAGGCGGCAAAACGCCCGCGGTCAACGGTCAGTCCGCAGCAAGCCGGCTTGTCACGCTCCCCCAAAACCCGCTAGTGTCCGCCATGGACAATCCCTACGCAGCCTCTCCTTCCGATCCCTCGCTCCAGTCGCATGCCGGAGTGACTCCCGCCATGGTCGAAGCCCTGCGCGCGACCAAGCCCTGGATCCGATTCTGCGCCATCCTCGGTTTCATCTGCACGGGGTTCATTTTCCTCGCTGCCCTCTTCATGGGCTTGGGAGGGGGGGTCATGGCCACCTCCCTCGGCAGCAGCAGTTCATCAGGTGGAGCCATGCCCTTCGCGGCGATGTCCGCCGTGTTCTCGATTGTTTACGTCCTGATGGGACTTCTCTACCTGTTCCCGTCCATCAAACTGTGGAAATACGGCAGTAGGATCGCCGAACTGATGTCCAGCCAGTCGAGCCAGGATCTTGAAGCAGCCCTCGATGCTCAGCGGAGCTTCTGGAAACTGGTGGGAATCCTCCTCGCCGTGTTCATCGCGCTCTACATCGCGGTGATCGGTGTCGTCGTCGTCATGGGCGTCTTCGGAGCTGCCATGACTCCCTGAAAAGATCAGCCCTGCGGAAGCCAGGCCCTCGACTTGGTCACCTCGAAGCGCCCCTGGAGTTTGGTCATGGGACCCTTCCGGGCGCTCGTTGGCCAGCGGGAAATGGTCTGCACCGCATCATATTCCTCCCGGAGGATCACCGGATACAACAGGCTCGCCCAGATCTTGCCGGATCGGATCGCGATCTCCGACTCGGTAAGCCGCCCCTCCAACTCGATCTTGTCATGCACCTCAAGATCACCCTCGACGGAAAAGACTCCGCAGGGGTGACCGTCGATGGCCTCCTCCCCTTCAAAGATGAGGACCACCCTGCCTGAGACATCATAAGGATGGAGCATCTTGATCGAGCTTCCTGTTAGGACAACTCGTTCTCCCCGACGCCAATATCTTGATGATGAGAACCACTGCACCCGTGGATGAGCACCTGACTCGACCATCAACTGGGGAACCGTCCCAACAAGTGCATCAGCCCACACAAGCGCCTTGAAGTCCGTCGCCCCTTCCTTCCGGGCGGTCTTCCAACCTCCCTCGGTGAGCAAGAATCGGGTGGCACGGTTCTCCAGACCACTCTCAGCCGTTGCGGCCAATGGAGCCTGATCCACTTCCTCCTCCTCCTCGAGAATCCTGCGACCCACCTTCGACAGACTGACCTCGAAGCTCCCCATCTGCTTGTCGAAACCCATTTCGGTTTCCAGCCTGTAATCGATCCGCTCCGACTTCTTGCCCAGCTCCGATTCGCTGACCACGAGCACCTTGTGATGCTTCGTCGTCACATTGAGTTTGCCCTTCAGATTCAGGGGATAGGGAATATCCCGTCGAAATCGCACACCGGCGTCCGAGCGGTCAACCAACGCCTCAAAATCGGCACTCACCGCGCCCCCGGGCTCGCCCACCCGATCCGGCAGACCTCCGAGCCCTCCTTTTTCAAGCCAGGAACTCGCCTTGTCACAGCCGGACAGCGCCAACAAGGCGATGCATGATCCGAGACTGCAGAAGCGATTCACTCTAGGGGCCTTAGCACTCAAACCCCCGTTTGGCGAGCGGGATTCACCCACCACGATTCTTACGGCACAATAAACGCTGATCCATGGCCAAAGCCGGAGCATCATCTGCGCTTTCTCCGACGATCTCAGCAGGCACCCCGGCCACCGTCTTGTGGGGAGGCACGTCATTCAATACCACACTCCCGGCCCCGACTTTGGCGCCCTCGCCGATCTCCACACGTCCCAGGATTTTGGCCCCGGCCCCTAACAATACTCCGGAGCGGACAATGGGGTGTCGATCCCCCGTCATCTTTCCGGTGCCACCAAGGGTCACTTCATGAAGGATCGACACGTCATCCTCGATGATTGCGGTCTCCCCGACGACAAAGCTCGTCGCATGGTCGAGCAGGATTCCACAACCAATCTTCGCTGCAGGGTGAATATCCACCGCGAAAACCTCGCTCGTGAGGCTTTGGAAATAGAGCGCGAGCTCACGCCTCCCCCGCGTCCAGAGATGATGCGAAATCCTGTAGGTCGCGATTGCCATGAATCCCTTGAAAAACAACAAGGGCTGAAGCGCGGAGTCGCAGGCCGGATCCCGCTCCACAATCGCGCTCAGGTCACGGGCCGAACTCGCGACCAAGGTCGGGTCATCAGCGAGAATCCCACCTAACAATGGCTGCAGTTCCTCCCGGGTTGCATCCTCCCGGGCAAGCTTCCGGGCGAGCCGGGCACCCAGCGCCTGACCGAGGCAGCTTTTGCTGAGAATCACGTCGTGCACCAGCGATTGGAGACCCATTTCCTCATCATGGATCTCCTCGGCCCGGGCCTGGATGGACTGCCACAGTCCATCGACATCAATTGACCCGGAATTGCAAATGCGGACAGGCTTGGCGCTTCCCGCGGGCTCGCTGCTGTGTTGGTCTGAATCCATGAGAATTTCGCAGAAACTCGATTATGCCTGCCGTGCGATGGTCCAGTTGGCCAAGCGGCATGACGGGGAGACGCTTACACGCCTTGAGGAACTCGCGCAACGGGAAGCAGTGTCCGCAAATTTTCTCGTCCAGATCCTCAACGACCTCCGGAGGGGCGGACTCATCATCAGTCGACGTGGAAAAGCGGGCGGATACCTCCTCAGCCGCCCCCCCAAGGACATCAATCTTCTGGAGATCGTTCAGGCCGTCGAGCCGTCGCTGCTCACCTTCTCCAATCCCAGTGACGGGGACAGCGGAAACGTGGTCCGCTCCATTTGGGAGCAGATCTCCGAGCGCACTCGCGGACATCTGGAATCCATCGACCTCCGCAAACTCAGTGAACGTGGGAGCGAACCGATGTATTACATCTAGTGATTCCCGTTTCAGGAACCCTTGGATTGCTGCGGAGTCACCCGGGCCGAGACGATCTTCCCTCCCCTGCGCACCTTGACCGTCGCCTCCTTCCCGACATGGAGAAGGAAGAGCGCATTCACGGCATCGCCATAGTCGGCGAGGCGACGCCCATCCAGTTCGGTGAGGATGTCCCCTTTCCGGAGGCCGGCTGCCGCCGCCGGTGACCCTTCAACGACCCTGACGACCTGAGGAATCTGAAGTCGTGGATCCAGCACCACGCCCATCCACGCCCTCGACATGACACCATCACGGGCTGCCACGAGACCGCGGCGGACCACATCCACCGGAATCGCATAGAGCTTCCCAGGGCCTGCGGGTTCGTAGACCACAGCCGCCACCTGCCCCTTGGCATTCAACAAAGGCGAGCCCGACACCGGCGCCGCTCCTGGGTGGCCGACCCGAAGGAGGGAGAATGGCAAATAACGTCCTCGGACCTGCTCGACCCACGCTTCGACAAAGAATTCCTGCCCATCCTTGCGAAGTTTCTGGCCTGCGACGACGGCGTCCGCCAATGACAGGGCTTCACCATCGGGAGCTGGAAATATCACGACACGCGAGACGCTGTCGTAGGCGGCGGGCTCGATGCCCCCCTGACCGAGTCTGCCAGACTTCAAGTCGACCCCAGCCACGCCGACACTCACCGCCTGACCGTTCCCGGCAACTATGAAGCCACGCGCTTCAACCTTGCCAAAGGTCACCGGGAGCCCCCGTTGACCCTTCGCGGCTGCCATGAGAAGCAGCAACCCGCAGGAGAAGCCCGCGAGCACAGTATGAGATCCACGGCCCATGCCGAACGATCTCAGAATTCCTGCTCGCCCAAGCTCCCCTCGGAGCCAGGTCGGAGATCCAATTCGTCAAGTTGGCTCTGGGGAATGACCGGAGCGGGAGCAACCACACGATGGTCGATCGCCGCAGGAACCAGTGATTCCGTCTCAGACGCCTTGGGAGCCGTCATGACAATCGCCAGAACAGCAGCATAGGCCACGCCGCCCCCGTAGGCCCACTTGGCCATGCCAGGTTCGGTCAACCACTGGACGAACTGTTTCCATTGGCGAGCCAATCCCCGCTCCTCCATCGCCTCCTCGCGGCGGCGCTGGTGAAACTCACGCAGGAAATCATCCATGTATCCCTCTGGAGGGCGCTCGTGGCGCTTCAGGGATAGGAGGTTTCCGATTTCTTGGTCGCTCAGTTTCACGGCAGGAATTGGTTAAATAATCTTAAATTTCCGCCCCACCGCAAGACTTTTTTTATAATCTTTGCTCCCAGAACTCCTGCAGATGCATTTGAAGTTGCTGGTGAGCGTAGTGGAGCCTCGATCGGACCGTCCCCACCGAGACCTTGAGAATCTTCGCGATCTCGGCATGAGGCAGGCCCTGAATGTCGAACAGTGTTACCACCGTTCTATGGGATTCAGACAGATGCTGCATGGCTTCGTTCAATCTTTTTTGAAGCTCGTGCAGGGTGCTCTGCTGCTCAGGGTTCGATTCGTGGGTCGTGTCGACCAAGGCCGGGTCCTGGTGCACGGAGGAATCCATCTCATTGAGACTCAGTCCCGTCCGCCTCTTCCTCTTTTTTAGAAAGTTCAGGGTCATATTGACCGCGATCTGGTAAATCCAGGTGTAGAATGTCGACTTTCCCCGGAACTTTCCGATCGAGGAATAGGCCTTGGCGAAGACATCCTGCAGCAAATCATGAGTATCCTCCTTGTTGGAGGTCATGTTGTAGATCATTCCGTACAGCTTTTCGCCATACTTGAGAATCAGGGCGTCGAAGGCTCGCGTGTCGCCGTTCTGGGCGCGCTGGACGAGATCGCCGTCCGGATCCTGTCTGGGGGTGTTATCCGGCATTGGGTGGGGGAACGCGCGCAGGCTGGCATGCACGGCGAATCCTGTCAGCAGCAAACCTGACCCACGTTCCGCGCTTGGCCACCGCCCCATGATCCCTCAGCCTCCCGCCCATGGCATCCGCTCAGCACCTCCGCGACGCAATCCGCGACATCCCTGATTTCCCGAAACCAGGCGTCGTTTTCAAGGACATCACCCCCATCCTTTCCGATCCTTCCCTGTTCAAGGAATCTCTCGAACTCTTGTGCCAGACAGCACAGGGCCAGAAGATCGACAAGGTGGTTGGAATCGACGCACGGGGCTTCATTTTCGCGGCCGCAGTGGCCGACCGCCTGAATGCGGGTTTCGTACCGGTCCGCAAGCAAGGCAAACTGCCTTGGCAGACACGCCAGCTTGCCTACACGCTTGAGTATGGAGAGTCCGTGGTTGAGATCCATGAGGACGCCGTTCACCCGGGTGAAAAGGTCCTGCTGGTCGACGACCTGCTCGCCACAGGCGGCACAGCCGCGGCCGCGGTTCAGCTCCTCGACGGACTCGGCGCCGACCTTGTTGCCATTTCCTTCCTGATCGAACTCGGCTTCCTCAACGGGAGGGAAAAACTGGGAGATCATCGGATCGAGTCACTCATCCGTTACGATTGAATCCTTCATCCCGAGGACAGCCGCATCGCTTGCCCTGCCTCGGGCTCTCCCCTAGCCTCCTGCCCCAATTCCAACGAACGCATCCATGTCATTCGACCAATATTCCGCATCGCTCATCCGCTATCCTGATCTCGGATTCTCTCTCGATACGTCACTCCTTCCATTGAGCTCCGACTGGCTGAGCGCGATGCAGCCCAAGGTGGACAAGGCCTTCGCTGACATGGCGGCTCTCGAATCCGGAGCCATCGCGAACCCGGACGAAGGCCGCATGGTGGGCCACTATTGGCTGCGTGCTGCCGAGCTCGCTCCCAACGAAGAGATTCGCGCCCAGATCAACGAACCGCTTCAAGCTCTCAAGGATTTCGCCGACAAGGTCCACACCGGTCAGGTCGCCCCTCCCGGAGCTCCTCAGTTCCGTCGGATCCTGCTGATCGGCATCGGGGGATCCGCCCTTGGCCCACAACTCGTGGACCAAGCAATCGGCCAGGGCGCCAGACTCCCAATCCACTTCTTCGACAACACGGATCCAGCGGGCATCGACCACACGCTCGCCTCCATTGGCAGCGAGAATCTCTGCACCACGCTCGTCCTCGTGATCTCGAAGTCGGGTGGCACCCCGGAGACCCGCAACGGCATGGTCGAGGCCAAGGCAGCCTTTGATGCCGCCGGCCTGGATTTCGGAAAACATGCCGTGGCCATCACGGGAACCGGATCGAAACTCGATCAATTCGCCCAGGAGCACTCCTTCATTGAGACCTTCCCGATGGAGGACTGGGTCGGTGGCCGGACTTCGGTGATGTCGACCGTGGGTCTCGTGCCAGCCGCTTTGCAGGGAATCGACATCGACGAATTTCTTGCAGGCGCAGCCGCCATGGACCGCGAAACCCGCAAGGCGGATGTCTCCACGAACGCCGCCATGCGGCTCGCGCTTTGTTGGCATGCCGCCGGCAATGGCAAGGGAGAAAAGGACATGGTCGTGTTGCCCTACAAGGACTCACTGGTACTATTCTCCAAGTACCTGCAACAGCTGGTGATGGAGTCGCTGGGCAAGGAACTCGATCTCGAAGGCAATACCGTCAACCAGGGCATCGCCGTTTACGGAAACAAGGGGTCGACCGACCAGCACGCCTATGTCCAACAGCTTCGCGATGGTGTTGCCAACTTCTTCGCCACCTTCATCGAAGTGCGAAAGGGGCGGGATGGCGACACGATCGAAGTCGAACCCGGCAGCACCTCGGCGGACTTCCTGCAGGGCTTCCTGCGTGGTTCGCGCAAGGCACTCCACGAATCAGGCAGGCCATCAATCACCATTTCCATTCCCGAGGTGAACCCATTCCAGCTCGGCACCCTGATCGGATTGTTCGAGCGGGCGGTATCGTTCTATGCATCGCTGGTGAACATCAACGCCTACCACCAGCCCGGCGTGGAGGCCGGCAAGAAGGCCGCGGCTGCGTTCCTGGAAACACTGCATGCCGTTCGCAGCCGTCTGGTCGCAGAACCGAAGACCGCTACCGAAATCGCCTACGAAATCGATGGTGATCCCGAAGAGGTTTACCACTGTCTCACCCACCTCGCGGGGAACGGTGAAGTCCAGATTTCCCTCGGCGAGGAGCCGAAGGAGGATTCCTTCTCTCTCTGAGGCGGATCATCCCTGCTTCCCATCACGGCCTGCCTGCTTCCGCAGGTGGGCCGTTCTTGTTCATGCGCACGAAATCTCTTCGACGTGCGCAACTTCCTCCTCGCATTGCGGTTGATCCCATAGAGCATGAGAGCGCTCACGATCACCCCTCGCTTCCTCGAAATGCCGGAGCCCGACATTCAGCAAGACACCGACAGCAATGCCGTCGATGTGGCGCTGATGCGTCAGATTGCAAAGGGTGACGAGCGCGCTTTCCGCGAGCTTGTCGAGCGTCATCAACATGCGGTCGTTGGAACGATCGCAAAGATGCTGCGGGACCCGACCGAAGCCGAGGATCTCGCCCAGCAGACATTCCTCCGCGTCTGGAAGCATGCCAAACGTTGGAAGCCGGATGCCAAATTCACCACCTATCTCTACACCATTGCCAGGAACCTCGTTTACAACGAGTCCAGACGGCGGTCGCGGCGCAAGGAGGTATCACGCGACGAGCGTCAGGAAGCGAGTGGTCAGGAAGTGGCTGCAGAGAGCCGCACGGAGCCTGATGCCGAGGTCGCCCAGTGGGAAGCCCATCAGGAGATCGACGAGGTCATCGCCTCACTTCCGGAATCCCAACGCATGGCGGTCATCCTCTATGCTTACGAATCCCTCAGCTACGAAGAGATCGGCAAGGTCCTCGGCGTATCGGTGGCATCAGTGAAGAGCCTGATGTTCCGGGCCCGCTCAGCCCTCAGGGACAAGCTGGGCCACATGCTGGGCTACTGAAATCCTCCGCGAGTCGTCAGCTTCCAAGCGCAGTGACCCACTCAGCTTCCTTGAAGCCGACCAAGCCGACTCCATCCCCGATGACAAACGGCCGCTTCACGAGGTTCCCATTGCCGGTCAGCAGCTCGGCGGCCTCTTCAAAAGTCATCGCGCCGATTTTGTCCTTCAACCCAAGCTCGCGGTAATCACGGCCCGAGGTATTGAAAAGAGCCCGTAGTTCATCACCCCGGCTCTTCAGCATCGACTGAAGCTCGCCCCGGGTCGGCGGCGTCTCACGGATCGCCAGTTCCTCGAACGGCACCCCATTCGCCCGAAGCCATTTGACCGCCTTGCGGCAGGAATCACAGCTCTTGTAGATATAGACCTTCGTCATGGGTGGATCTTGCCCCGGCCGGGAAAACACGCAAGGCTTCACCCATCCCGATGAGCTTCAAGGCCGAACTCCTAGACCACATTCGCGACCAACTGGAACAACAGTTGAATCGACTCGCGCAGGCTGCCCGCGACGCCCACGCGGCCGCCACGGACCCGGATGCCAAGGCGGAAAGCAAATACGATACCCGTAGTCTTGAAGCCTCTTACCTGGCATCCGGACAGGCCAGACAGGTGGAGGAAATGACCGAGGCCCTGCGCCTGCTGAAATCCTTTGAACCTCCCGACTTCGAGGCATCCGACACGGTCGAGCCCGGCGCCCTGGTCGAGATACTCGACGACGATGAAACGCAGCACTTCCTCCTCGCACCCGCGTCGGGCGGGCTCGAAGTCGTCCTCGATGGCCGTGAAGTCACTCTACTGACTCCCAGCAGCCGGCTTTACCAATCGCTGCTGGGTGCCTCCGTGGGAACGACCCTCCCGGAGACCGGACAGCTGGTGACCGAGATCGAGTAGCGTCACCCGCTTAGTCGACCTTCAGCCAGAGCCTTTTCGTCAGGAAGTCCAGCCTTGCCGAATGGTCGACGAAGACCTGGCCACCGATCATCCCGTCGATTCCCGCGGGCATGTTGGTCAGGTCCGCGACAAGAAATTCGAGATTCTTGATCCCGCGCTCGTCCCCCGCACCGACAAGATCCGGCGAACAAGTGCCCAGGATCTGGCCACCGCCCTCCACGGGCTTGAGCTTCAGCCCTTTCTCATCGACCGATGACTTCCGCAGGACCGGCTGGTCGTTCTGATGACTGATCAGCAACTTGAGGGCCTGACCGTCGGCATTGACCGACACAAACATCTGCCCTTCCTCCAAAGTGACCGTCAGGGGGATGAATCCCTGCGCCTCAAGTGCTTCGTCCAGCTTGACCGCCTTGAGCCTCTTGGTCCGGTCTTCCGGAGACTCCCAGACCGCCACATAGAGTTGATCTGCCTCGGAAAGCGACCCCACGGGCACCTCCACCTCCTTTCCGTTCTCGAGCTTGAGCATCACCTTGCCCGGCGACTTGGAAACGATCTCCGCCTCGATGACCTTGCCGTTCTTCCCCTTGAACTCCCGTCCTTGTACGGCTCCGCACAGCAACCCTGCGACCAGCAGCAACGATAAGATCTTCATGGACGCATCCCGACAAAGCTCCATCGTCAAGTCAACCCTTCGCCGACGGAAGCTCGACGTCGAACCAACCTGGCGCGGGAGCACTGTAGCTCACCTTTTCACCGCAGATCGGATGGCGCAGCGCGATCGTCCACGCATGGAGACACATCTTGGGCTCACGGGGCGTCAACGTCTGGATCTCGCCGCGGCGCTGATCCTGCAAGTAGACCGGGTCGCCGACAATCGGCCAGCCCGCCGCCCATAGATGGATCCGGATCTGGTGGGTCCGACCGGTCAGAGGCCGGACGAAAAGCAGAGTCGTTCCATCTTCACAGCGCTTCACGACTTCCACCTCGGTGCGTGCCGGCACGCCGTTGACTTCGTCGATCTCCCTGGCACCGAGTTCGGTCGGTTCCGTGGAAATGGGTGCATCCAGTGTGAACTCATCTTCGTCAGGTGCTCCGTGGACCCGGGCCAGATAGCATTTCTCGACTTCGCCGTTCTCAAACTGGGGATGAACGATCCGTCCGAAGTGCCTCGTCTTCGCACAAACCACCACCCCCGAGGTATTCGCATCGAGACGGTGCACCGGACGAGGCACCTCCGGATGAGAAGCCATGCGAAGCAGATACTCCAACGTGTTTCGATTGAAGCGACCGCATGGATGCATTGGCAACGGCGCGGGCTTGTCAAGGACGATCAAGGCCTCGTCTTCGTCGATCACCCGAATTCCTGCACTGACATCGGGTTCCACCATCCCGGGCAGAAGTCGGACATACTGCTCCCCTCCCCTTACAATGCGGTCCGCTCCGACCACTTCGTCTTCAGGTCCCACAATCCGATGGTTCTCCAAACGCTTCAGCCACTTGTCCCGGCCGAAATGGGGAAACATGCCGTCCAGAGCATCGATCAATGTCAGCCCGTCCTGAGCCCCCGGGATGCGGATGGGCTTTCGATTGTCGTATGGCATGCTGCCTGGCAGAGGATCCGCAGCAGCCTCAATCCTCGCCTGCCGTGCCGCGATCCGCTCCGCCCGCTTGCTCTCATCACTACGGAAGCAGTAGGGGCATGACTCACCCACCACGTAGCGTGGATCGTCCGCCTCCTCAGCTGTTAGAGGGGTTTGGCAAGCAAAGCAGACCACCGAACCGGACTCCCGCAGTGCGGGATCGACCCCGACCCGTTGGTCGAAGACAAAACACTCTCCCTCGTAGTGGTCACTGCCGACCTCCTCAAAATATTTCAGGATCCCGCCCTCCAGTTGGTAAACATTGCGGAAGCCCATCCTCTCCATGAACGGGGCGGCCTTCTCACAGCGGATCCCCCCCGTGCAGAATGTCACCACAGGGGCGTCCTTCATTTCATCCGGGAGCCGGCCCACCGCCTCGGGAAAATCCCGGAAGTGATTGATCCCGGCAGGCAACGCTCCTTTGAACGTGCCAAGCTTGACCTCGTAATCGTTCCGCGTGTCGTAGAGGACCACCGGTTTCCCCTCATCCAGCCATTGCTTCAATTCCGCCGCGCTCAGCCGGGGTGCGGTGTGGACACCGGGATCGATCCCATCCACTCCGAAAGCGATGATTTCCTTCTTCAATCGTACCAGCATGCGGTTGAAGGGTTGCTCGGCACTTTGGCTGTACTTGGGATGGAGATTGCCCAGACCCGGCATCTTCCGGAGCTCGAACACCAACTCCTCAATCGCCAGGTGCTTTCCGGCGACGAAAAGATTGATCCCTTCCGGAGCCAGCAGAATCGTGCCTTTCAGGTCGTTCGCCTTGCAGAAGTCCAGCAATCGCTGGCGCATCTCCTTCAGCCCGGTGAGGGCGGTGAAATGGTAAGCGGAAATATTCGTTATCTGGGACACTGTCGTTGATCTGTTGACGACGCTTCCTGCCCGGAGGCTGGGAGCGTGGATGTTCGGCAGGGCGCGATCTTCAACAGGCACAAAACGATTGACCATCGAAAATTGGTGATTCCTTTCCCGATCTTCGGGCCGCGAAACGGGAAAGCGAGGGGGCGCCCTTCGTGGGTAAGAAACCAGGAAACATTGCTACCATCGACGATGGAAGGAGATGTCAGCCAACCGTGGAAACGCCGCCTCTTCTTAAGCCCGGACTCGCGACAAGAAAAAGCCCCGGATTCCAAAGGAATCACGGGGCAAAAGTGGCGGAGCGGACGGGACTCGAACCCGCGACCTCCGGCGTGACAGGCCGGCGTTCTAACCAACTGAACTACCGCTCCGAAGCGGTCCGCCTTGCGGCGTGCGGCGGAAGCTAGGTAGCTCGCCCGTCGCGTGCAACATCATTTTGAAGAAAATTTCACTCCAGTAGACAACCCTCCAAAAGACGACCGAAACCGAGCCTCCCGACACCATGTTTCACTTGCCGGAAACCAGCTGTTGTCCACATTCATTGTCATGGACCCACGATACTTCACCCTCATTCATGTGATCGCCGCTTTCGGCGTTGTCGGCTCCCTTGGTGCCATCTGCCTCGGACCTAGTGAGGAGAAGAAAAAGTTCGCCTCCATCCTGCACGGGGTCTCCCTGCTTCTCCTGCTCCTGGTCGGCCTTCACATGGTGTTTTCGATGGACCTGGTGAAGTCTGGAGGATGGTGGCACACGAAGATCCTCCTCTGGCTGGCGCTGGGAGTCGCTCCCGTGCTGGCCAAACGAAAGGTGCTTTCCCCCGCTGCCCTCGTTTCCATTTGTCTCGTGATCGCTGCCTTTGCCACCTACCTGGGACAGTTCAAGCCGTTCTAATGGGCATCATTGATCGAATTTGCTGCATTTCCTCCGACATGGAGACTCTCCACTTGCGCGCCACGAGCTCTACTCATAACCCTCAGTCCGAACGAATCTCGTTACCTCGATTCAGCCAATGAACTCATCCTCTTGTTGCAAACTCCCGATCATTTCGCGGATTTGGCACTCCACCATCGGCAAGAAGTTGCTGGTGGCGCTCACCGGTGTCGTCCTCACTCTTTTCCTCGCCGGCCATCTGGGAGGAAACATGCTCATCTATGCCGGCCCCGAGGCATTCGATGCCTACGCGGAGTTCCTCCATCACATGCTCCATGGAGCTGGCATCTGGATCTTCCGCGTCATCATGCTCGCCTGTCTGGTCATCCACGTCGCCGCGACCATTTCTCTGACGAGGCGAAACAAGAGCGCTCGCCAGAGCTACGAAAACAAGGCCGTGATCCAGGCCAAGAAATCCTCACTCATCATGGTGTGGAGCGGTCTCACCATTCTGGCCTTCGTGATCTTCCACATCCTTCACTTTACTGTCCGCACGGATCCCGAACTTGCGCGGATCGCGGCTGAAAGCCCGCATCAGATGGTCATCGTTGGATTCCAGAACTGGCTCGTCGTCCTGTTCTACATTGTCGCCATGACCTTGCTCTGTTCCCACCTCAGCCACGGGGTCCAATCGATGTTCCAGACGCTGGGCCTCCGCTCCAACAAAAGCGCGGCGATGCTTGATGCACTGAGCATCGGCTACGCCATAGTCATCTGGGTCGGTTTCGTTTCCATCCCGGTTTCCATTCTATTCTTCAACTTCGGCTCCTAAGAAATCATGTCCAACATTCTCGACGCCAAGACACCGTCCGGACCGCTCGACCAGCAGTGGTCGAAGCACAAGCAGGACTCGAAGCTCATCAACCCCGCCAACAAGCGGAAGTTCACCGTCATCGTCGTCGGTTCCGGTCTTGCTGGTGGTGCCGCCGCCGCGACTCTTTCGGAGCTCGGCTACAAGGTGAAGTGCTTCTGCTACCAGGACAGCGCCCGACGCGCGCACTCGATTGCCGCACAGGGCGGGATCAATGCGGCAAAGAACTACCAGAACGATGGCGACTCCGTTTATCGCCTGTTCTACGACACCATCAAAGGTGGCGACTTCCGCTCGCGTGAATCCAACGTCTACCGCCTCGCGGAAGTCTCGAACAACATCATCGACCAGTGCGTCGCCCAAGGAGTCCCATTCGCACGCGAATACGGAGGCCTGCTCGACAACCGCTCGTTCGGTGGAGCCCAGGTGAAACGGACGTTCTATGCCGCTGGGCAAACCGGCCAACAGCTTCTCATCGGTTGCTACCAGGCACTGAACAAGGAGATCGCCAATGGCGGTGTGGAAATGTATCCGCGGACGGAGATGCTCGACCTCGTGGTCGTGGACGGCCACGCCAAGGGCATCGTCGTTCGTGACATGGTCACCGGCGAGGTATCCTCCCATGCGGGCGATACCGTTCTCCTCGCCACCGGCGGATACGGCAACGTCTTCTTCCTCTCGACCAATGCCATGGGCTGCAACGTCACCGCAGCCTGGCGTGCGGCCAAGAAGGGAGCCTTCTTTGCCAACCCCTGCTACACGCAGATTCACCCCACCTGCATTCCCGTCAGCGGCGACTACCAGTCGAAGCTCACCCTGATGTCGGAATCGCTCCGCAATGACGGCCGGATCTGGGTCCCGAAATCCGTGGAGATCGCGGAAAAGATCCGCAAGGGAGAACTCGATCCGAATACCGTCGCCGAAGACGACCGGGACTACTACCTGGAGCGGAAATACCCGTCATTCGGCAACCTGTCGCCGCGGGACATTTCTTCGCGCTCTGCCAAGGAAGTCTGCGACGAAGGTCGCGGTGTCGCCAAGACCGGCCTCGGTGTGTTTCTCGATTTCCGGGATTCGATCAATCGCCTCGGCGAGGACACGATCCGGGCACGCTACGGCAACCTCTTCCAGATGTATGAGAAGATCGCCGGCACGAACCCCTACCAGCTGCCGATGCAGATCTATCCTGCGGTCCACTACACGATGGGAGGCCTCTGGGTGGACTACAACCTGATGTCCAACCTTCCGGGCCTGCACGTCCTCGGCGAGGCCAACTTCTCGGACCACGGCGCGAATCGACTTGGAGCCTCCGCCCTCATGCAGGGTCTTGCCGACGGCTACTTCGTGATCCCTTCCACCGTCGCAGTCTATCTCTCGACCCAGACTCCGGGGGCCGTGACCACGGACCACCCCGAATTCAAGAAGGTTACCGAAGAAGTCACCAATCGGACCAAGAAGTTCCTCAGCATCAACGGCAAGCGATCAGTGGATTCGTTCCACCGTGAACTCGGACTCACCATGTGGGACAAGTGCGGGATGGCCCGGAATCGGGAGGGCCTCACCGAGGCTCTGGAAAAAATCCCTCAAATCCGCGAGGAATTCTGGGAGAACGTCAAGGTCACCGGCAGTGGCAATTCACTCAACATGGAACTCGAAAAAGCCGGGCGTGTGGCGGACTTCATCGAATTTGGAGAGATGATGTGCCTCGACGCCCGGGAACGGGAAGAATCGTGTGGCGGTCACTTCCGCGAAGAGCACCAATACACCGAAGCCGACGAAGAGGTGAAGTCCGGCTACCTCTCTCCAGGTGAGGCGAAACGCCACGACGACCAGTTCTGCCACGTGTCCGCTTGGGAGTTCAAAGGAGTCGGCGAAGCCCCGACACTGCACAAAGAGGAGCTGAAATGGGAGACGGTGAAGCCATCCGTCCGATCCTACAAGTAAGCGCAGGCTCAAGGGACAGCGACCGAATCAAACGAAAAGACCGAGTGGCTCAGCCACTCGGTCTTTTTGCTTTGGCGAATCCCTTCGCCGAAACCAATCCAGCCAATCTTACGCGTCCGGCTGCTCCATGGCAGGGCGTTCCCGATCAGGCTTCGGCCCACGCCCGTCCTTGGGTGCCTTGACTCCCTCCGGTCGCTCGCCGCGTTCCAATCCTCCTTGAGGGCGCCCCCTCCGAGGATCGCTCCCCGGGGCGCCTTGCGGCTTCTTGAATTCATCCCGCTGAAGTTTCAGGTCGCCATTCCGGTCCAATTCCTCAAACCGATCTTCCTGAGCATCCTCGCTACGCCCTTCCATACCCGGTGCTTGCCTGAACTCCTCGAAGTCCACCACACCATCCTTGTTCAAATCCATGGTTTCAAAACGCTCTGCCATGTCGGGTCGCGGAGCATCCGGACGGCGTCCACCCGGGCCACCTGGCCCCTTGTCCCTTCCACCACCCATCCGTCCCCCGAAACGGTCCTTGGGCGAAAGCACGCCATCTCCGTTGCGGTCCAAGCGTTCGAAAAATCCACGTCGCCGCTCTTCCGGGATCCGCTGTACGAACTCGCTTTGCAGGAACTCCTCGTAACTGACTGAACCGCTCTTGTCCTGATCGAGTTCCGGCAAGCGAAGTCCTTCCCCTTTTCCGCCGGGAGATCGGCCCGGAACCCTCACTTCGACGGCATCGACAAAGCCGTCACCGTTCTTGTCGAGCCGCTCGAACATTTCCCCTCTTTGCTGCTCACTCAACTTGGCGAGCCTCTCAAGGACCATGAATTCCGCGCGCGAGACCTTGCCGTCACCATCGGTATCCGCCTTCTTCACGAAATCGGCAAAGCTCCTCCGACCTCCTTCACCCGGTGGACGCTGCCCCTGAGGACGACGTTCCCCATCCTTGTTGCCCGGGACCTCCGCATCGGCGACTCCAAAAGCAACAAGAGCGAGACTGATCAAGAACGATGATTTCATGGCATTTGTTTGGGTCGATGATTCAAAGTGAACGCCACCCGACCTTGTAAACCCGGACAGCCGGCAATGGTTGCGGGTTGACCCCCACTTTTTGGTAGCCTGATCCCCGCCAACCGCCTGATGATGACGGCCGACGCGCGACCATGCACATTCAAGACATCCTTGCGGCACGCCGCCCAACCTTTTCCTTCGAGTTTTTCCCGCCAAAAAGCGATTCGGCTTGGGAAGCCCTCTACCAAACCATCGTCGACCTTGAGGCCTACGATCCTTCCTTCGTTTCCGTGACCTACGGTGCAGGGGGAAGCACGCGTGACGCCACCCATGATCTCGTCGTGCGCATCAAGCAGACCACCAAGACCTCACCGGTTCCCCACCTCACCTGCGTTGGCCACTCGGAGGAAGAAATCGAACAGATTCTGATCCGCTACGCGGAAGCAGGCGTCAGCAACATCCTTGCCCTCCGAGGCGACCCGCCCAAGGACTGGCCGGACTACGATTGGTCAGACACGCCGTTTCGCCATGCCGCGGACCTGGTGGCCTTCATCAAACGATTCAACGAATCCGGACGCCATCCTGATCCCCGGGGCTTCGGCATCGGCGTCGCAGGCTTTCCCGAGGGCCACCCCGCGACTCCCAACCGACTGGTCGAGCTCGATCATCTGAAGGCGAAAGTCGACGCCGGCGCGGATTACATCTGCACCCAGCTGTTCTTCGACAACCACGACTTCTTCGACTTTCGTGATCGGTGCCGCCTGGCTGGGATCGATGTTCCCATTCTTGCGGGCATCATGCCGGTCACCACAACCAAGGGGATGCGCCGCATGGCGGATCTGGCCGCAGGTGCGCGGTTTCCGGCAAAGTTGATTCGTGCGCTCGAGCGGGCCGGCGATGACCCGGACGCCGTGGAAAAGGTCGGCGTCCACTATGCTGCCCAGCAGTGCGTCGAGCTCCTCGACCATGACGTCGACGGCATCCACTTCTACACGCTGAACAAGAGCGGGGCGACTCGCGAAATCTACGCCAGCATGGGCATGAGCCCGGCCAAGGGCTGAAAGCGGGGCCCGGCAGATATCAGTCCACCGTTCCCAGCCGAAGAATTTCCTCGGCAAGCTGGGTCGTGAGTTCGTTGAGAGTTCCCTCCAGAGGCACGTCGATACCAATCTGGCCGGTCGCCTGATCCACCGGGAAGCGTTCACGCAGCACCCGTGACCTCTCGAAGGCATCGCCCGGGATCATGATCCGAACGCCTCCCTCAAACAGAAAGGCCCTGCGCGTGCGTTCCATCTGCTCACGGCGAAGTCGACGTGCTTCTCCCATCTCGGAGAAAAACTTCTCGTTCTCTTCGTCCACATTCTCGCCGGTCTCAGCCTTCTTCTCCGCTTCTGCCGCCTTCTTCAGCGTCATCGTCAACTCACTCTCCTTGTCGACCCCGAGACCCGACATCGCTCCGTCAACCGCGTCAGCCCCTCCGACGAGACGCTCGATCTCATCTCCTTCAGGACGACGGATCGTCATCCGTCCCTGCATGCTCATCAATCCGGATGCCGTCAGATCCAGTCCTGACAGCTCCAGGACTCCCCGCCCTGTCTTCAGGTCAAAACCACCCTCATCAAAGTCCACGCGACGGTAGGTATTGAAGACATCGACCACGTCGAGGGCCTCAAAAAGACGGAACCCCCTGCGCACCGAAATCGTGTCTCTGCCGTCCAACTCCACCCGGCCGGCGAAGGTCACCCCTTCAGCGGAGTTCGTTGACCCTCCGATCTCAAACTCCCCGGAGACGGTTCCCGACACCACGGTCTCCAGGTGACCGGGCAGAATTTCCCTGAGCGGCACGCGTGAGAACAAGATCGACCCCGAGAGCACCGGTCGCTCCCCACCCACAGCCTTCACGTTCCGGAATTCGACTTTCCCGTCCCCAGCCGCAAATTCCCCCTTCTCGACCACCATCCCTCCATCCGGACTGCAGTAAACCACAAGGTCCTCGATCTTGAAGTCCCGCATCCAGTTCTGGGAAAAGGTGCCCCCCTTGAAGCCGAATCTCCATCCATCGCCCACCCGGTTGGCCGTCATTTTACTGCCCCGTATCCCTCCGTAGGCCCGTTCGAAATAGCCCCAACTGATCCTCGTTGTGGTCGATTCAATCCCGCGCAGGAGAAAGTTCGGATCCCTCGCAAAAAATGACTCGGCCGCCCAATTGGCCGCCTCCGCCGAACTGGCCCCCGCCTTGAGTTCCACATCCAATTGGTTGCACTCGATGACCCCTGCATCCCATTCCTTGAGCACACCATCCAGCATCCCCATGTCAAAAGTCAGGTATCGAGCTTCCAAGGACTCGAAAAAACTCTGCTCGCCGCCCTCGGCACCCACACGACGAATCATCGCCTTCCCTTGGATCCGCTTGAATCCCGACACCTCGGTCTTCTCGGCTCCGATGGTCTCACCCAGACCCTCGACAATCCCATCGCGGAACGCCTGCGAATCCACCCGTTTGACGAGGTAGTATCCGAAACCCAAACCGATGACGACCATCAGCAGCAGGACCTTGAACCCCATCCGCAGCAGGTGAAACAACGCCCCCGACCAGCCACCACCGCTCGAAAGCGAGTGCCTCAGTTGAAACCAGAATCCTTGGCTGGCGATCCACTGGCTGAGGCGCTGATTGAAGTCTTGGGATTCCTGAGCTTCCATACATCGGACCCTCTCGAGGGCTGGCCCGAATTAGAGCGAGCCCTCCCGTGACAAGCGAGGCAAATTTGCCTAGCCCCGGTCCCTCTCTTCCCGTAGGCAGACGGGCGTGGAAGGTGATGACTACAAAGTCCGACTCGAAATCTTCGAAGGACCACTCGATCTGCTGCTCTACCTCATCAAGAAGGATGAAGTGGACATCCAGAATATCTCAATCGCGAGAATCACGAGTCAGTATCTCGACTACATCGAAACCTTCCGCATGCTCAACATCGACCTCGCCGCCGAGTTCATCGTCATGGCGGCGAATCTGATGTACCTCAAGAGCCGCACGCTCTTGCCAAGACAGGAACAACCTCCGGAGGAGGATGCCGAGGAGGATGATCCTCGCTGGGAGCTGATCCGCCAGTTGATCGAGTACAAGAAATTCAAGGATGCCGCCGGATTCCTGAGCCAAAAGGAGGTCGAGCAGGAGGACCGCTTCGCTTTGCAGCCCGAACCGCAGGAAGTCGATCCCGACCCCGCCCCTCTTGCCGAGGTCTCCATCTTCGACCTCATCCGCGCGTTCCAGAATGTGCTGAAGCGCTTCGAGGAGTCCCACGACCTGGGGGACATCGTCGATGACCGCTTCACGGTTGCCGACAAGATCGAGTTGCTTCTCAACACCTTTGCACCGGGTCAGGCGGCCCGCTTCGATGAACTGTTCGCTTCAGCCGCCAGCAAGCCGGAAGTCATCGTCACCTTCCTCGCCATCCTCGAACTCATGAAAATGAACCAGTTCATGATCCGCCAAAGGGGCGTTTTCGGAGAAATCGAACTCGAGCGGAGGGACAATGCCGCAAATCTCGAAGAAATCGAGATCACCGTCGACGAGCAATCGTAGTCCCAGGCCAAAAGAAAGGCAGCGAAGTGACGGGGTCACCTGCTGCCTTGCCTCCTTTCCCTGCGTCGCAGGGAAACAGTGTAGGGCCCTTCAGCCCAAGCGGAAGGTGATCCGCGCCTTGGTGACGTCATAGGGCGACATCTCCATCTTCACGCGGTCACCGATGACCAAGCGAATGAAGCGCTTGCGCATCTTTCCGGAAATGTGGGCCAAGACCTCGTGGCCACTCTGAAGCTGGACTCGGAACTGCGTGCCCGCGAGCACCGAAGTGATGGTTCCCTCCACTTCCACGGACTTCTCCTCGTCGTTTCCATCCGAGGGCTTCACCTTCCGTTCGTGATTTCGGCGCCTTCTGCCACCACCTCCACGGCGACCGCCGCGTCTTCTTCGATTACCGTTACTCATTAGATTACTGCGGACACTTCCTAGAAATGGAAGCGCCCGGGCGGACTCTTAGAGATAGGAGATTCGGAATCAATTCCAAAAACCGACCGTCATTCGTGCGCCCCCCCATGACCGACAACCCACCATTCCTGCCTGAGAGCCGTTCGAGTTCACGAAAATGGGTTTTATTTAACAAACCTGAAACACCCATCTCGCCAGCCCCCGAGAAACGTCGATTTTCTTTCAGGATTTCCGATTGACACCCTTAGGGCGTCTCCCTAGCTTGCCCGCCCTTCCGCGTAGGGGCACTTTCCCCACCGTTTCAGAACACCCGGAAGCCCATCTGCCAACACCATGAAGACTTTTTCCGCCAAACCGACCGACGTCGAGCGCAAGTGGTATGTGATCGATGCCGAAGACAAGATCCTCGGTCAAGTTGCCGTTGAGGCTGCCCGCCTTCTGCGTGGCAAGCACAAGGCGATCTTCACCCCACACATCGATACCGGTGATTTCGTGGTCGTGATCAATGCCGACAAGGTGCGCTTCTCGGGCAACAAGGAGCGCGAGAAGATCTACACCAGCTTCAGCGGTTATGTCGGCGGCCAGAAGGTCGAGACTCCTCGCATGGTCCGCAAGCGTCGCCCCATTCTCCTCATCGAGCGTGCCGTTCGTGGCATGGTTCCCAAGAACCGCCTCGGTCGCGCTCAGATGGGCAAACTGAAGGTCTACGCTGGCACCGAACACCCTCACGAAGCCCAGCAGCCGGAAGTCCACGAGGTTGCATGATTTTTTCATTCTAAACTTTCAATTCAATGAGCGCAGCAGCAGCCAAAGCCACCTTGTCCGCCACCGGACGCCGTAAGACCTCCGTCGCCCGGATCAACATGACCGAAGGCACCGGAGCCATCACCATCAACGGTCGTTCGTTCGAGGACTACCTCCCCACCCTTCAACTTCAGAACACGGTTCTTGCCCCCTTCCAGCAGGCAGGCCTTGCGAAGAAGTTCGATCTCCGCATCAGCGTCAAGGGTGGTGGACTCAACTCACAGGCTGGTGCCATCCGCCACGCTGCAGCCCGCGCACTGACCCAGTTCGACTCCGAACTTCGGGGAGAGCTCAAGCCTCACGGCTTCCTTCGTCGCGACCCTCGCATGAAGGAACGCAAAAAGGCCGGGCAACCTGGCGCACGCAAGAACTTCCAGTTCTCGAAGCGTTAATCAGTGGACCCCATTCCGATTTCCAAAAGGCCGTGCACCTCAGGGTTGCACGGCCTTTTTCATTTCCACATCTTCAGCCCATGAAATTCGTTTCCTGGAACGTCAACGGAATCCGTGCCTGCCTCGACAAGGGCTTGCCGGAATGGCTCGCCTCCCACGCCCCTGACATCCTGTGTCTTCAGGAAACGAAGGCACGCCCCGAGCAGGTCGAACTCCCCCTCGAATTCGGAAACTACAAGGACTACTGGAACTCTGCCCAAAAGGCCGGCTACTCAGGGGTCGCCACCTTCAGCCGGACCGAACCGCTCTCCGTCAGCCGGGGAATCGGGATCGATGAGCACGACACCGAAGGGCGGGTCCTCACGCTGGAATTCGAAGACTTCCATCTGGTCAACGTCTACACGCCCAATGCGCAGAATGAACTACGTCGTCTTCCGTACCGCATGGAATGGGATCAGGCTTTCCGTCAGTTCCTCACTGGACTTCGTGAATCAGGAAAAGCCGTGATCTTCTGCGGTGATCTCAATGTGGCCCACCAGGAGATCGATCTGGCCCGCCCCGCGGCAAACCGGAAGAGCGCCGGATTCTCCGATGAAGAGCGAGCAGGTTTCAGCCAGCTCCTTGACTCGGGATTCACCGACAGTTTCCGACATTTCCACCCGGACACCACGGAAGCGTATTCGTGGTGGAGCTACCGCGGAGGCGCACGAGGTCGGAACGTCGGATGGAGAATCGACTACTTCGGCGTGTCGAACGATGCGATTGATCGCATGAAGAACGCCTCGATTCTA
The DNA here is from genome assembly GCF_016595525.1 of Haloferula rosea. GTDB lineage: Bacteria > Verrucomicrobiota > Verrucomicrobiia > Verrucomicrobiales > Akkermansiaceae > Haloferula > Haloferula rosea. The sequence goes on along the minus strand of NZ_JAENII010000002.1, from coordinate 232,285 downwards.
CCCGAAGTCATGGGATCCGACCACTGCCCCGTGGCGATGGAGTGGAGCTAACGCGCCCTCCCATCATCAAGGCCACCCAGAGCCCGGCTGACGTCGAGTCCTCAGCCCGAGGTGCCAAAACACCCCGCCACCAGATCAAAGCAGGGGCTAGAAGGATTCGGATATGGATCGGTTACAGGTCGGCGATGGCCGCCATGAGACGATCCGCCACCTGCTTGTAACCCGCCTTTCCCTTGGCCTCCCGGAGATCCTCCTTGGTCAGTACGATCGGCTCGCCGATGTGGACTTCGATCCGCGCGAACTTGAGCCTCGCCTCTCCGCGAGGCAGCGCCTCCCGTGCTCCACGAATCCGAATCGGCTGAATCGGAACTCCCGCCTTCACCGCAATCAATCCGACCCCCGGTTGCGCTTCGCCCAGCGAACCATCCTGGGTGCGGGCACCCTCCGGAAACACGAGCACCCGCTGACCTTGTTTCAGCAGGCGGATGATCGTCTTCAGACTGCTCATGTCGGGCTTCTCCTGGTCGACTGGCACCGAGTTCCACTGCCGGTAAACCCACTTGGCCGGCCCCTTGAACAAGGATTTTCTGGCGAGGAAGTGCATCTCATCGGCGTACAGAGTGCCGATCAATGGAGGGTCCAGAAAGCTCTCGTGATTCGACACCACGAGGACCGGCCCTTCGGTCAGAAGATGCTCCGCACCACGAATCCGAAGCCCGAACAGAGAACGGAAAGCACTCCGGAACAGCAGCCATCCCACCCAGTAAATCCAACGCATCGCGGTTCAATTAAAGTTTCAGTCCCTGTTCACGAAGAAGCTCAAGAGCGGCTTCCGTGCCACTTTCGATCGTGTGGCCCGAGGTATCGAGGATGGCAGCTCCGGCGGCAACCTGAAGCGGCGCGGTCTTCCGCCGGCTGTCTTCCCGGTCACGATCCTCCACGGAATCGACCTCCCCCACGGCAACACGACGCCCCGCCCTGACGCCAGCATCCGCATCCAGGTAGATCTTGAAGGGCGTATCGGGGAAAACCACCGTACCAATGTCCCTTCCCTCCATGATCACATTGCCAAACTCCAGAAAACCACGCTGCATCTCCACCAAGCGATTCCGAACCTCTGGAATCGCCGCCACTGCAGAGACCGACCCGTTCACAGCCTCGCTGCGCAGCTCATCTCCCGTTCGTCGGCCGTCCAGCCGGACCACGGATCGACCCTCGGCCACCGAACACTCGATATCCATCTCGACCAGTGCCGCGATCACCGCTTCGGCATCCTTGGGATCAATTCCGTCCTGAAGAACTTTCCAGGTCACCGCACGATACATCTCACCCGAATTGACCATGATCAGGTCCAGTTTGGCGGCCAGCTGCCTGGCAAGCGTACTCTTGCCCGATGCGGCAGGGCCGTCGATGGCGATGGCTACATGGTCACTCATGAATCTTGGCGTCGAATGGGGAAACAATAGTCCGCTGGATCAGTCGATTCGCGGCAGACTGCCGCGAGTTGCGAAGCAAAGCACGGATACGAGGTATTGACACATGCGGTGTCAAGAATACGGCTCTCCCCCTCGGCAAACAGACCCGCGATCGCGAAGGCCATCGCAATACGATGATCCCCGTAGCTCTTCATCTCCGCGCCCTTCAGCGGATGGCCGCCCTCAACCTCCATTCCGTCCTCGAACTCCTCAATCCTGCCTCCCATCGCACGGAGATTTGCGACGGTCGTGGCGACCCGATCGGTCTCCTTCACCCGCAGTTCCCGCGCATCACGGATGCGGGTCACCCCTTTGGCCAAGGCAGCGGCAACACAAATCACCGGGATCTCGTCGATCAGATTGGGAATCTCCGAGCGCTCGAGATCGGTGCCGTGCAACTGCGCGCCATGCACCTCGACATCGCCCATGACTTCTCCCGCCATTCCACCCAGAGGTCGACGAATGACCGTGGCGCCCATCCTTTCAAGCACATCGAGGATCGCGGTTCGGGTCGGATTCAGACCGACCCGCCTGACCACCAGACGAGCTCCCGGTCGGGCGGCTGCAGCCACCAGCCAGAAGGCCGCACTGGAAATATCACCGGGAACATGAAACTCCCGAGCCTGAGGCACCTGCCCTCCCTTGATCGAAATCGTGTTGCCCTCACTTCCGACATCAACACCGAATGCCTCAAGCATCCGCTCCGTATGATCCCGGGTCGTGGCCGGTTGAACGACCGTTGTCCTCCCCTCACAAAACAAGCCCGCCAACAGGACCGCGCTCTTGACCTGAGCACTCGCCATGGGCAGCTCGTAGTGAATCGGCTTCATCTTGGAGGGAATCAGGCGGATCGGAGCACAACCCGGCTTCGCCCCCTTCGACTCGATCGTCGCACCCATCTCACCAAGCGGATCGATGATCCGACCCATCGGTCGCGAGGAAAGTGATTCGTCGCCAAACAGCTCGGACTCGAAAGACTGGGCTGCGAGCATCCCCGCCAACAGCCGCATCCCGGTTCCCGAGTTCCCGCAATCAATGGGAGCCGCTGGCGCATCCAGCTTCATGGACTTGCCGGCAATCCTCATCCGGGTCGGCCCGAACCCTTCCATTTCCTCCTCGACGGCGACCTTCACCCCACAGGACTTCATTGCCGACAAGGTGTTCAGACAGTCCTCACTGGGAAGAAAGCCGGAAATCAACGACTCCCCCTCGGCGAGACCAGCAATCATTGCTGCGCGATGGGACATGCTCTTGTCTCCGGGCACCTCGAGGTCGACCTCAAAGTTCTGGATTGGCTGCACACGAAATTCACTCATGGGATCTGCTTGCTTCATCTTGCTTTGCCGCCCGGGCAAGAAGGTAACGGCCCTGCGTATCCTCCAGCCATGCGAGGAGGGCTTCATGATCGCCCTTTTCCAACATGGCAAGCACATCACCGAGCGATCCAACGACCGCGCGAAGCGAAGACGCGACCGCACCACGGTTCTCCAACAGAATCTCCGCCCACATCGCCGCATCGCCACCGGCAACCCGCGTGGTATCCCTCAGACCACCCCCGCCGTAGCGGGCATCCGCCGGATTCACCAATGCAACATCCGCCGTCGCCGCCGCCATCACATGGGGAAAATGGCTGATCCTTGCAACCAACGCATCGTGGTCCTCCGAATTCATCCAACGAACCCGGCAGCCGACATCCACCCAGAAATTCTCGAGCGCCCTCGTCCAGCATTCCCCGACCTGCTCGTCATCGGTCAATAGACACGCCGCGCCGTCAAACAGATCTGCCCGGGCCGCCGTCACCCCCCGTGACTCCGATCCTGCCATGGGGTGCCCCCCGATGAACCTGAGCCCGGCATGTTCGATGACAGCCTTCATCGATTGATGAACCACCCGCTTCACGCTCCCCACATCGGTCACAAGTGCCGATGCAGGCAATCCTGCAGCCACCGCCTGCTCCAGCAAGCCGGGCATCGCACCGACCGGGACACTGAGCACCACCAGGTCGGCCTCGGCGACTGCCTCACTGAGACTCGCCGTGGCGCCGACGATCCCAAGTCCGTGTGCTTCCGCGACCGAAGCCTCACGACGGGCCCAAAGCGAGTAGCGCGCCCGACCTTCCAGACGCAATGCCAGCGACCCACCGAGCAACCCCCCTCCGAGGATCGCGACTTTATTGATACTCTTCAAGTTCCCCGGATTCAGAAACAAAGGAGCCGGACCCATGGTCCGGCTCGAAACAATGAGTGCTCAACCGAAACGCATCAAGGCACGCGGAAATACTTTTTCTCTTCAGGTGGATAGGTGGGATCCTGAACGAGTGTGCCACTTGGGATCCCCTTCACATCGATGAGCTTGTTGTTGAACGGGCTGAATACGAAGCCCGGCTTTCCTGGGACGGGGCGAGCCACCTGCATGCTTGGCTTGGGATCCGGCTTCGGCGGAGTGGGGTCATCCGTGCGTGGTGGCGCAGTCGGAGTCGGGGTGTCGGTCGCCGTCCCGGTTCCACCTGCGATCGAAGGGTCAGCTTCGGTGCCTTCACCAGGGGGCTTTGCATTCGGATCGTTCTGAGCCACATCCGGCCCGGGCGTAGGTGGTGGTGTCTCGTCGTAAGGAGTACAGGAAGCGACGAGAGCCGCGAGGGCCGCCGTGGAAAGAAGAGAGGCTGCTTTCATGAATGAGATCTGTTTAGGGGAACCTGCAGGTGCAGGAGGTATGGAGTCTTAGTTCCGAAGCGCCGAAGGTCAAGCCGCTGTCGAGCGAGTGTCACACTTGCGTCCCGAGGCGCTCCACGTTAGCTACTCGCCCATGTATGAAGCTCCCATCATCGCGACCGCGGATGTCACGCGGGTCCTCAAACCTGAACTCTACCAAGTTCGGCTCCCGAATGGGAAATTGAGCCTCGGACACCTCTCCAAGGAACTCTCCGAAGCGAAAGCCACCGCCAAGGTCGGCGATCAGGTCACCCTTGAACTCACCCCATTCGACTTTGACTCCGCAAGAATCGCGGCCATCCAGCCGGACCCACAGTCAGCCTGACCAATGGACAAAAAAAGAAGCGGCCCGATCGATCCTCCTCTGGAAAAACCCATAAACCAAAGGTGCTTTCAACCGGGCCGCCTACAATTTGTCGCGACGCCGGATAAATAACCGGGCGCTAGCATCCGTCAACACTCAAATTGCATTTCGTCGAAGTTTTTTCCCTCGTGGGAATGGGCGAGATTTCCCCTTGGCCCCCCACCCTTCGAACTACTAGAAACTCGGTCACATGAAGCCCGATAAGCTCCTCGCCGCCAACCGTGGCGAAATTGCCATCCGAATTTTTCGCGCCGCCAACGAGCTTGGCCTGCAAACCGTTTCGATTTACGCCGAGGAAGATCGGTTCTCACGCCATCGCTTCAAAGCCGATGAAGCCTACCTCCTCGATCAAGAAAAGGGCCCGGTAGGAGCTTACCTCGACTTTGAAGGAATCGTTTCACTCGCCAAGGCACGTGGAGTGAACCTCATCCACCCTGGCTACGGTTTCCTCTCCGAGAATCCTGACTTCGCACGGGCCTGTGCCCGGGAAGGCATCACCTTCGTGGGACCATCCCCCGAGCTCTTGGAAAAAATGGGCGACAAGACAGCAGCCCGCGAGCTGGCCAAGGCCCATGATGTCCCGGTCCTGCCCGGCACTGAAGATGCGATTACCGATCGAGACACCGCGATCACGGTCGCACGCGAGATCGGGTTTCCTCTCATCATCAAGGCGGCCTTCGGTGGAGGCGGCCGCGGCATGCGGGTCGTGAAGAAGGAAAGCGAACTGGCCGGCCTCCTCGCCGAAGCGCAGGACGAAGCCCAGAATGCCTTCGGAAATCCAGCAGTCTTCCTCGAGCGCTACATAGCCAAAGCCAAGCACATTGAGGTCCAGATCCTCGGGGACCAGCACGGCAACGTCGTCCACCTCCACGAGCGCGACTGCTCCGTCCAGCGCCGCTACCAGAAGGTGGTCGAGATCGCTCCCTCCATCGACCTCGACCCCAAGGTTCGGGAAGAACTCTGCGCGGCTGCCGTCGCCCTCGCAAAGGGCATTGGCTACGACAACGCAGGCACCGTCGAATTCCTCTATGACATGGACCAGAAGGACTGGTTCTTCATCGAAATGAACCCCCGCATCCAGGTGGAGCATACCGTCACGGAGTGCGTGACAGGTATCGACCTGGTTCGGTCACAGATCCTTGTCGCCAAAGGCTTCGCCCTCGACAGCCCGGAGATCGCCATCCCTTCTCAGGATGAAATCCCCTGCAACGGCTATGCCATTCAATGCCGGATCACCACGGAAGACCCAACGAAGAATTTCGCTCCGGACTACGGACGCATTCTGAACTACCGGTCCGCCGCCGGCTTCGGCGTCCGTCTGGACGCAGGCTCCGGTGATGCAGGATCCGTCATCACCCCCTTCTATGACTCGATGCTCGTGAAGCTCACCACCATGGGACGCAGCTTCGACATCGCCTGTGTCCGCATGGATCGAGCACTGCGCGAATTCCGCATCCGAGGGGTCAAAACCAACATTCCGTTTCTCGAGAACGTGATTGCGGACTCCACCTTCCGCGCCGGACTGGCCCATACCAAGCTGATCGACTCGAAACCCGAGTTGATGCAGTTCAAGCCCCGCCGCGACCGCGCAACCAAACTGCTTTCCTACCTGTCCGATGTCACCATCAATGGCAACGACACCGCCAAAGGCTGGAAACCCTCTTCCATCATCCTCCAGCCTCGGGTTCCCAAACCCACCACGCCGGCAAATCCCCCGCCCTCCTCGCGCGACGTCCTCCTCGAAAAGGGACCCGAAGAGTTCAGCCAGTGGATCCTGGATCAGAAACGACTTCTGATCACCGACACGTCGATGCGCGATGCCCATCAATCGCTCATCGCAACCCGCATGCGGACACGCGACATGCTCCGTATCGCCGACGCATACAGCCGCGGACTGCCGGGCCTCTTCTCCCTCGAAATGTGGGGAGGCGCAACCTTCGACACCGCCATGCGCTTCCTCAAGGAGTGTCCATGGGAACGCCTCCGCCAGCTTCGCGAGAGGGTCCCGGGCATTCTTTTCCAGATGCTCTTCCGTGGGTCGAATGCCGTTGGTTACTCGAACTACCCGGACAACGTCGTCGCGGGTTTCGTGAAGCATTCGGCCGATTCCGGCATGGATATCTTCCGCATCTTCGACTCCCTCAACTACCTGCCCAACATGCAGGTCGCCATGGAAGCCGCGAGGGACCACGGCAAGGTGCTCTGTGAAGCGGCACTCTGCTACTCCGGTGACATTCTCGACGAGAAACGCGACAAATTCTCCCTGTCCTACTACCTGAAGAAGGCCAAGGAACTGGAGAAGATGGGGGCGCACATCCTCGCCATCAAGGACATGGCAGGCCTCTGCAAACCCCAGGCCGCCTACAATCTTGTCCATGCGCTGAAGCAGGAGATCAGCATCCCGATCCATTTCCACACCCACGACACCTCCGGCCTGAATGCGGCTTCCGTCATTGCCGCCGCCCGTGCCGGAGTGGATATCGTCGACCTCGCGATGGCCTCGATGTCGGGTTCCACCTCACAACCGAACCTCAACTCGGTCTGCGCTTCGCTGGCGAACTCCGAACTCGATCCACAACTCGACTTCGACACACTGAACGACATCTCCGACTACTGGGAAGAGGCCCTCAACCAATATGAGCCGTTCAACTCCGCTCCACGCGCAGGCACGGCGGAAGTCTATGAGCACGAGATGCCGGGCGGTCAGTATACCAACCTCCGGGAGCAGGCGAACGCCATGGGACTCGGCCACCGCTGGCGCGAGATCGCCCGCACCTATGCCGACGTCAACCAACTGTTCGGCGACATCGTGAAGGTGACCCCCTCCTCCAAGGTCGTCGGCGACATGGCCATGTTCCTCATCACCCGAGGCATCAAGGCCGCGGACGTGCCGAAGCTGAAACCGGGTTCCATCGATTGGCCGGAAAGCGTCATCGACATGCTTGCCGGTGGACTTGGACAACCCGACGGCGGCTGGCCAAGCGACGTGCAAAAGGTCGTCCTGAACCAGAAGCCGGCCACAACCCGACGCCCCGGCGAACTCGCCGCGTCCATCAACCTCAGGCAGACCAAGGAGCACCTCAGCGACATCCTCAAGCGCGAGGCCTCTGACAACGACCTCTACTCGCACCTGATGTATCCCCAGGTCTTTGATGAATTCAACAAGACCAAGGCAAAGTACGACGACCTCAGTAGTCTCCCCACCCCCGCGTTCTTCTACGGACTCCAGTCCGGAGAGGAGATCGAGGTCGAGATCGATCAGGGCAAGACCCTGTTCGTCAAACTGGTGTCGATCGGCGAGGCGGACAAGGAAGGCCGCCGCACCTTGTTCTACGAATTGAACGGCATGCCGCGTGAAAGCGTCGTCATCGACCGGGCACTGGCTGGAAGTGACGGGCCTGCACGCCGGAAGGGTGACCCAGCGGACGACACCCATGCTTGTGCCCCGATGCCCGGCATGGTCACCGAAGTCGCCGTCTCACCCGGCCAGCAGGTCGAGGAAGGCGAAAAACTCGTCGTTCTGGAAGCCATGAAGATGCTGACCACCGTCAGCGCCACTCGAGCCGGCACGATCAAGGACATCCTCGTCCGGAAGGGCGATCAGGTGGACAGCGACGACCTGCTTCTGGAACTCGACGCCTAGTCCAGTCAGGCTGCCTTGCGGCGCCAGGCCCCCACCACGACTCCGAGCCCCCCGACTACGAAGATCATGGGAAACCAGATCGAGTAGCCGGGGCCCTTCGACTCACGGTGAATCACGGCGTTCTCCGCATTCAGTGGATCCACCCTGCACTCGTGGACGGATCCCACCGGATAGAACTCCATGAGAGCCTTCGCTTCCTCCGGCCGCTTGCTCCATGATGCTCCACGCAGACTGAACTGATCCGATTCTAAAGTTTCATCATCCCATTCGTAAGAGTAGCCGATGAGGAAACGGAACTCCGGCGGCAGGTCGGGATCGACCCGCCGCTCTTCGACTTCGGAAATCTCGATCACACACGGTACCAGCGGCCAGCCGTCGATCCCCCCTGCCCGATGGAAGCTACGCCACATCAACCAGGTGAAGACCGCTCCCGCCGTGGCGAGAAGGAGGCCAATCATCGTCAGGTATAGTCTGGCTCCGGTCGTTTGATTCGCCATGCCCCGACTTAATCCGACCTTGGCGTTCAGGCAACCCCCTCCTGCCCTTTCCGGAAGGCGCTCGGTGACAAGCCGGTCGCACGCTTGAAGGCCGTCGAAAAGTAGTGGACTCCCGAGTACCCGCAGTGATCCGCAATTTCCGCCACCGTGTAGTCCGACTGGCGCAACAATCGCTGGGCCTCCCTGATCCGCCGCTGCACGATCTCCTCGTGCAGGGTTCTCCCCACCTCGCGGCGGAAGCGCTGCTCCAACGCACGCCTCGAAAGCCCGGCATACCTGACGATGGCTTCCACCGACAGCTCACCAAATCCCAGCACCCGGATTCCGTGGAGCACCTTGGCCACAATCGGGTCCTTGCTGGATGACTGCCCCGTGCTGTCCCTCCGAATCGTCCGCAAGGTCTTGATCCGCAGGATTCTCCGTTTCGAAAGTTTTCCGTCCATCAGACGATGGACCACCCGCGCCGCTTCGTAGCCTTGCTGCCAGTAGTCCGGAGCAATCGCCGTCAGAGGCACCGCCGAGAGCTCACTCGTACGCTGAATGTCCTTATCCACCGTAATCAGGCTTACCTCGCGCGGAACACTCACCTTCACACGCTCCAACTCCTCGACCAGTGAATAGAGCACGCCTGCATGCGGTGAGAAGCAGCCACAGACCTCGGATTGCTCACTCAGCTCCCCGGCGACCGCCCTCACTCGGTCGGGGAAAACGGGTCGATCGCCCGTTTCCCAGGCACCGCTGGCTCTGACATCCAGCCCCAGCTTGCGCCCCTCCAGTCTCAAGCCCGCAAAACAACGGACTGCGACAGGGTCCAGTCTGCTGGTCAGCACAAACACCCGCCTGATTCCCAAATCCCGGAACTCGCGTGCCGCCTGCACACCGACATTCACAAAATCGATCTGAACCAGCGGCCCGCTCCTTCGCTTCCACAAACTCAAATGAACCTTGGGAATGCCCATCTGATGAATCATCTCCACCGAGGACTCGGCATCCACGATTCCAAGGATCGCGCCATCCCACCCCGGATTCGAAGGCATCCAGTCAGCCCTGACGCTCCACCTTGCGTCAATGCGAAGGTCATACTGCCGCGCATACGCACCGGCTCCCTCCACCACGTCGGCGGAAAAGAAGTCCATCAACACCCCGATCGTTCGCTGTTTCCCCATGCCTCTGAACTTTGTTCGATTCGAAACGGATTGCGCAATATCGAAAACAAATAGCGCAATTTTGGAAAGACGGGGTCCTTTGAAGTTGATCAGGGTGAGAGCGATGAAAAAACACCTGATCTCATTAGTGACCGGCTTGGGCCTCGGTTGCGCCACTGCCACCCCGACAACCGTGGTGGAGGAAGCCTTCGCCTACGCCGATGGAGACATCGACACCATCGGCACCGGAGGCCTTGGCTGGGACGCCACCGAAGGAGGCTGGCAAACTGGAAACTCACTGACCGCTGCCAACCACTTCGGCGTCCAATCGGGAGCTGCCATCTACACCGGTGGCAGCGTCGGCACCTACACCGAGCAGAACCGCACATTCGCCGCTGCACTGACGAGCAGCCAATCGGAGACCATCGCCGTTTCCTTCACACTGCTTCGCCCCGAAACACAGACCGGACGCGGCATCGGCATCTATCTCACCAATTCGGGAAACAATGAGTTCTTCATCGGCCACCACGTGAATGGCGGTGCGGGAAATGGAGCGGTCGTCGGTCTGGCAACCACCATGGCCAACAATGGTTACCTGCAGAACTTCACCACCTCTCCAAGCACTCAATCGATCACAGCCACCATCAGCTACGATGGTGCTACGACTTCAATCGTACTTTCCGACAGCGACGAGACCGTCGCAGCGCACACCATCCCCGGAACCTTCACCTTCGATGGCATCAGCGTGGCCGGCTACAACGGGAGCACCTCCACCAACGGGATCGACGACATTCTCGTCACCACCACCCCCACCCCGGATCCATGGGCTTCGACCGAGCTGTTCGTAGCTCTCGAAAACGGAGGCGGAGCGGAAACCTACGCACTGCCCATCTCCAACATCGGCCTCACGCAGACGCTCAATATCACGAGCGTGACCGCGACCGGGACCGACTCGCCGGATGTTTCCGCAATCACCTTCCCTTCCACGATCGCTCCAGGCGCCTCTGACGAGATTGGATTCACCTTCACCCCGACCTTCGGAAGTGGAAACTACGGCTTTGAACTCGAGGTCGCCTCGGATGACACGAACGCTCCCTCCCCACTCGTCATCTTTGTCGACATGCTCGTGGTCGACCCCTCCATCGAAGTCGATGTCGCCAGCGTGGATTTCGGTTCCCTGGCAAACAACCCCGGAGCACAAACCAGCAATGTCACCATCAGCAACGCGGGCTCCTCGGAACCACTCGAAGTCACGGCCCTGACACTCGCAGGCTCATCGGCCTTCACCATCACTTCCGCCCCGGCCCTGCCATTCACCATCGCCCCGGGCGCCGATCAGGTCATTGAAATCTCGTTCGACCCTGGTTCCCAACCCGGAACGTTCAGCGGCACCCTGACCATCGTTTCGGACGACTTCAACAACACCGAGCCAATCATCGACCTCAGTGCCACCACCGCGGTCAGCAGCAATCTTGTCGCCCAGTTCACCTTCGGCACCGACTCCGAAGTTCGGGATCTCACGAGCTCCGATGCAAGCCCGGGATCGGTCGCCTCGGACCTTGGAGAGATCGACCTCGCCAGCGGCGCACGACAGGAGTTCGGAGGGATCATCACCAATGCCACCTCAACGGCTCTCAACTCGATCGACGGCAACGCGGACGGCTGGGCACGGCGCGACGCCCCGAACGGCACCGTCGACCCGCTCACCCAGGCACCGACCGATGGCTACACCTTCACCATCACCCCGGGAGGTGGCACCACCGTTGATTTCACCAACGAGGGATGGCTCAACCTTGATGCCGGCGTTTTCACCACCGTTGGAGGAACCAGTGCCTTTGACTTTTACCTGTCTGTCGACGACGGCACGAATCCGGTCTTTGTTCTTGGCCCTGTTTCCGGCCCGTCGGTCAGCACCAACACCGAGGCCACCGCAAACCTCTCTTTCGATGTCAGTTCGCTTGGCACCAAAACCACTCCGGTGACCTTCACGCTGATGCCCAAAACCACCGGCAACACGAATGGAGTTTCCTCCCAGGCTGCCGGCTTCGTCGACAACATCACGCTGAGTGCCGAAGAAACCATCCCTCTCAACCCATCGCTGGTGGTCAACGCCACCAACGATTTCCTCAATGAGGGCCTCGCCGATTCCTATTCGGTCAGCGTCAGCAATTCGGGTGCCGCTGAACTCACCATTACCTCGGTGACAGGCGATGGTTCCGGTGATGCCTCAGCATTCACCAACATCACCTTCGATGGCACCATCGCCGCCGCCGGTGGAACCGGACTGATCAATTTCGACTTCACTCCGGCAGGACCGGGTGTCGCGACCACCAATTTCGTGATCACCTCGAACGACCCGAACTCCCCCACCACCGTGGCGGTATCGGTGAATGTCCTCGATCCGGAAATTCTGGTCGATACCACCCCGTTGGACTTCGGCACATCGCTTCCATCACCGGGTCAGCAAACCTTGACCATCAGCGTCACCAACGACGGTGAGGACAACGACCTCGAGATCAACGGCACGAATCTGACGGGAGCCGGGGCAGCCGCCTTCTCCATTCTCAGCACACCTGCCCCCATCGCCCCGGGCAACAGCGACGACATCGTGGTCGCATTCGATCCCGGCGCGACAGAAGGTCAGTTCATCGCCGCCGTCGAGATCCTGTCGAATGACTCGGGAGGCGCGACTCCCAGCGTTGACCTGTTCGGTCTGGTCGAGCCCACGATTCCAAGCGGAGTGGTGGTCGCACGGTTCGACTTTGATGCTCCCATCGAGATCGCCGACAACCCTTTGGTGGACGCGGACAGCTCACTTGGATCCCCTTGGATCACGTCGGGATTGATCGACCAAGCAACCGGCACCGGAGCACTTGCCGGTTCAAACCAAGGTCCGGACAACCGTGGCATCTACACCGGATCCACTGGCAACTATCTTGGTTTCAGTGCCAACCGCGAATCAGACGGTCAGACTCCGATCCTTGCAGGCGGTAATTCCGAATCCACATGGGTTCGCTTCTCCGTCGCACCAGAAGCAGGCACCGGCTTGATCGATTTTTCAGGAGGAACCGCCAGCTTTGACGCCTACACCTTCAACATTCTGGGTGGGACCGTCTCCGTGGACTGGACCCTCTACTACTCGATGGACGGAGGATCGTCATGGACAGCCCTGACAACTCAGGCAGGAACCGCAAGCGCTGGAGGCACGGCAACCGTCCCTCTCAGTTGGGACCTGACATCCATCGGTAGCCGCACGACAGCCGTGGACTTCGCGCTCGACCCCGTTTCGACCGGATCCACCAATGGCAGCGACGGCCAGAGACACGTCGGAGTGGACAACCTGATCATCACCGCAGGGTCGGTGGGCATGGTCGCTCCCGGCTTTGACACTTGGGCCAGCACCAACAGCGTAGCCAACGATCCGGACGGTGACACCGACCTCGATGGCATTCCTGAACTGCTGGAGTATGCGCTCGGACTCGACCCGAACGTGCCCGACGGCTCACCAGGCACCTTGTCCAACGGAGTCTTGAGCTTCAACAAGGGAACCGAAGCCGCAGCCGCTGGTGACCTCATCTACTCGATCGAGACGTCAAGTGACCTGGGAGTCACCGACCCATGGGCACCCGTCACCCCTGACATCAATGACTCCACGGAAATCTCCTACACGCTTCCAGCAGGCGAGGATCGAATCTTCAGCCGATTGAACGTGGTTCAGGCACCCTGAAATCTAGCCGACCTAGAACTCCCATTGATCTTTTCCGGGCAACGCGGGCATCCGTTGCGAGCAGTTGGCGGGAGGACCCGGAGGGGTTCTCCCGCCATTCTTCAATGGGACGATCCTCGGCCTCAAGGGAGCCATTCAGGACCAGAATTCATCTACTGTGCCGCTTTTGATACAAATCGGGAAATTTTATCACCTTTCTTATCATTTCTTGATCCTTTCTTGCCATTGCCACACATACTGTGCATACATTCGCCAAGATGATCGGTGTTTCAACGCTCAGCTCTTCTCCAAGCGATGACCGAAGAGGCATCCCCCGAGTCGGATCAACCGACTTCGGTTAAAGAATCCATGCTCCTCGCTTTTTTGGCCCACAAGTTGCTTTTTCAGCCATCCCAACACCCTGCCAACGGAGCTGATATCCATTCTCCCTGCGCATCCCAAACCAGATTCATCCAATGAGAATCAAGCAATTCATCAAACGCCGTGTTCGCCGCCAAGGCTTCAGCCTGGTGATCACGATCACCATGATGGTGCTTCTTTCCCTTCTCGCCATCGGACTCCTCAGCCTGGCGAGCGTCACCCTGAGAAGCTCCAGTCAAAGCGACGCCATGAATGAGGCGCGAGGAAACGCTCGGATGGCACTCATGCTCGCGATTGGCGAGCTACAGAAGCACGTTGGGCAGGATACCCGGGTCACGGCGAATGCGTCCCTCGTGGACGCCTCAACAGCCAATCCCTACTGGGTTGGCGTTTGGAAAACGCGGACCGGCGAAGCACTCGAATCCGGGGATGCGGGCATGCACGCCATCGATCATCACGAAAGCCCCCGCTTCCTCACCGACCTACGCACCAGTGAGGGGTCCGAGGGCCCGACCTCATGGCTTGTCAGCCAGCCGTCAGGTGAGACGGCCGATCCGAACGAGTCTGCCGGCGATGATTGGGTGACGATTCTGGAGACCAATGATGACGCGACCCGCGTGCGCGTGCCCCGCGTTCGACTGGATGACGACGCCGGTTCCTTCGCATGGTGGGTCTCCGACGAAAGCCAGAAGGCGCGCGTCAACCTGCCGGACTTGCAGGAAGAGAATGAGACCTTCTCGCTTGTAGCGGCTCAGGACTTCGACTTGGAACGGTTCGAAAGCTCAACCGCCGGAACCGTCCTTGCCGGGCACTCCGCCCAACCCAAGGATCGACTCCTTTCCGTGGCGAGCCTCGATACAGCGGGTTTGCTCGATCTGGACGCTCCCACTGCCCTTCGGGATTCTCTTGCCGAGGTCAGTCACCATCTCACCGCCCATTCCGAGGCCCTGTTCACTGATGTGAAAAACAGCGGCCTGAAGCGTGACCTGACGACCTTCATGGCCCTTGGAGACATCGCCGACCGCGGAGGTTTGGTGGGAATCCGCGAGTCCGACCCCATCCTCCCGGGTGAGCACCACCAGAAGACCGGGCCGCGATTCGGCGCCCTCAAGGGCTGGTCCGATCTCGCTGACGAACTCAGTGGAAGCTCGGGCATGGCAAGCTTGTCACCCCGCCCCCCGAACACATACAGGCTCTCGGTCAGCAATTCCGCCGCTGGCGCCGTCAGGGACCTCACCAATGTCTCGAAGCCAGCGATCCAACCCGTGGTCGTGGAAGCATCACTCGGGTGGGACTTCTCACCCTACAGCAAGCCCGGCCAACCGGCGGTCGAATACATGCGCGCCCACATCATGCCGCGCCTGATCCTGTGGAATCCCTACAACGTCACCCTCACCGCAACACGCTACGTCACCATGCTCAAGCATCCGCTGTACGGCGGATTCCAAGTGCGGGGGCAGACCTTCAATACCCGCAGCAACCGCTTCTATTTTGACGATTTCTGCGGCAAACCCACCGAAGCCTTCCTCGGCTTCGTGACGGAGCCGACCGAGCTTCTTCCCGGCGAAACCAAAATCTTCACCCCTTCCGTCGCAGCCTCGAACGGCAGCAAGCTCCACGGCAAGGCCGCCTACTTTGACCCCGTTAATTATTCGTCGAATGTCCTGACCGCCGAGCAAATCCCCGGAGTTGAAAACTTCTACTACGATACCAATTTCGTGCTGCCTGCGGAGACGCCCCAGAACCGCTACAACTCGTACGGTTTCTCCAGCAACATGAACAGCTTCTACGCCACTCCGGGATACTCCGATGAGTTCATCGTGGCGCAGGACACCGGAAGCGGATCCGGACGGGTGACCTGGAGCGATGTCACCCGCGGAGACTCCTACCCCCGGGTCGCCCACTTCTTCTGCCAGAACTGGGGCTTGAACCGCTACCACAAGTGGTATGGAGCGGAGAAAAGCGATCACCCTTCCAACAACGGCACCCAGTTCCGCGAGTTCCGGCCAGGTGCCAATGACATCGGTTCACTCGACAATCGTCGCGCCCCACGACTGTGGCGCCGCGGCGTCCGGATGGCGTGGTTCGATGATGAAGCCGAGTATGTCGCCACGGGCAAGAAAGTCCCGAAAGCACGCTTCACCGTTCCCTGGTTTGCATCGGCCAACATCCGCGGCGGCATGGTGTATCACTCGAGCTGGCTGAACATCCCCTTCGCGAAGGGCTGGCAGTTCCCGGCCGCGGACAGCCACATGTACTTCCGTCAGCCAACGGACCCTTCACTGCTGTCCAATTTCTTCCCTCCGTCCCCGGTCGCCGCACCGGACGACTCGTTCCCAAGCACGGCAACGCTGTACGATGTTCCTCGTAGCGAGGTCGGAATCATATCCCTCGGCCAACTCCAGCACGCCCAGCTTTCCTACTCCAGCTGGCACCCCTCGTTCGTCATCGGTCACAGCCAGTCGACCATGAATGCCGACCTCGACGCCACCGCCATCCGCGACAAGGTGAACGACCCCAACCGCTGGACCGGCGACAAGCCGTGGGAATACGACCCACTCATCCAACAAGGGCGCAGCGCCAACGAGCATGATGACGAGGTCCTCATCTACGATCTTTGCTTCGAGGCCAACGAAGCCCTCTGGGACCGCTTCATGGTTTCCTCCATTCCATTCGATGGCAGCGGCAGCAATCGTCGCCCGAACTGGGACGGGCAGGAGCCCCTTCCCGTCGGAACCTATGTCTTCAACGACGGGGCCTCGCGTTGGAGTCGTGAGCGACTCAGGAACGAGCTCACATCGGATCCTGCGATTGCCTATTTCGAAGCCTCCGAGTTCCTTGTCAATCGAGGAGCCATCAATGTCAATACGACGTCGAAGGAGACTTGGAAGGCCCTGCTGAGCTCGATGCGGGGCCTCGCTCGCGAGTCCCTGGATGGAGGTCGTTCGGATGGAGAACACCCCCTCTCGCGCTCAGTCATCAGCAAGTCTCCCGGAGTCACATCACTCCGGACCCCGCAGGAATCCAATGCTTGGAACGCCTTCCGCTCGCTGAGCGATACGGAGATCAACAACATCGCCACTCTAATCGTCCGCCAAGTTCAAGAACGGGGGCCGTTCCTTTCGGTTGCCGACTTCGTCAATCGCCGGCTGAACGAGGACCGGGATGAAAGCCGCCGGGGACTCCTTGATCAGGCAATCAAGAACGCCAGAACCATCAACCGTGCCTTCGACCGGAATGGCCAGACCGACACCCGGGACATCGGAGATGTCTCCACCGCGGCACACCGCCCTGAGGTGATCAGCTATGGGCTTCCGGGTTTCTTCACCCAAGGTGACCTGCTGACCGCGATCGCACCCGCCATCACGGCTCGGGGTGACACCTTCAAGATCCGCGCCTACGGAGAGGCCGAGCGAGCCAACGGATCAGTCGCCCGTGCCTGGTGCGAGGCGGTGGTTCAGCGCAGCGTCGATTACCTCGACCCCACGGATGCCCCCACCCAACCCGCCATCGATGTCACCAACGGCGAAGCCACCGTCAACAAGCTCGCCCCAACGAACCTCCGCTTCGGCCGACGCTTCAACGTGGTTTCCTTCCGCTGGCTCTCACCCGCCGAATTCCAGATATGATCCGCCCCGCCCTCTGCTTCGCTCTCAGCATTCTGACCCCGCTGAAGGCCGCCGACTCCGACTCGGAGAAGAACCCCGCGGTCACCGCATCCATCATTCCCGTCGGCGCCAACTCGGACGCCTACTGGGAAGGTGACGGCCCCGGCATGCGTGCGATTGCGCTCGACCCGGATGCCGCTCCTCCAGCGACCCTGTCGTTCCGCACCAAAAAGGGCCTGCTGACGATTCCGACGACTCTGAACCGGCCCAGCCCTGCCATGCCCGTGATGGCTGGAAGGCTGCGGGTATTCGCCAATTCAGAGGCGATAGAGAACGAAGACCCACCGCTCTTCGCGGATTTCCCGATCACTGCAGCCAGCGGTCACTATGACATCTACGTGACCCGTTCACCCAAGAGGAAAACCTGGGAAGATCCTGAGTCCCTGACCCTCCCATCGGACAGCCAGTCCTTCCCGATGGGCTCCTTCCGGCTCATCAATCTCTGCAACCAGGGAGTGAAGGCAAGGATCGGAACCCAAGTGGTCAACGTGCCTGCAGGCAAGGCCCGCATTCACCCACTCCCCTCCGCTTCACAGGGCAAGCTGGTCGCCGTGCAGGCGGCCCATGCCGACAAGGGCGAGGTGAAGATTTTCCTGCGTTCCGGAATCCGAATCTCCGGTCAGGAGCGCGCCAATCTCATCTTCTACCCGGGCCGCGATGCCAAAAACCCGTGCAAGGCCACCTGGTACCACCAACCGGTGCCCTCGCTCATGACCGCAGAGGAGAAGAAGCCGTAGCGGCGCCGATGCGTCGGCATCAGCCGCCCATCAGTTTCACTTCCTCCTTCACCATCCGCTTCAGCTCCGGCGGTCCCACCACCTGCGCCTTGCTCCCGAAGCTGAGAACCCAGCGCACCACCTCCTCAAGCGAGCCCGCCTCGAAGCAGACCTCCACCTTGGTGCCCTTCGCATTCAATTCACGCACTTCCTGAGTCGGGTGCCATCGACGCTCACGGGCAAGGCGGGCCGCGTAGTCGCTGAGCTTGACCTGCACCAGGGTCAGTGAGTCGTCACCCGCCACCGTCCAGACTCCGAAACTACGCCGAAGATACTCCCGGCCGTCGAAATCGGCCGGTGGATCGAATCGACGGCCACTGACCTTGAGGCGTGTGATGCGAGGGAGGGCAAAGGTCCGCAACGCACCGCGATCCTCATCATGCCCGATGAGATACCAACCGCCATCGACCTCGCCAAGATGGAGCGGGTGCACCCGACGCGCCTCAGCGCGATCGGCACCCAGCTTCCGGTAGTGGAAACTGACCTCGAGCCGCTTCACCACCGCCTCGGCCAACTCACCGAACAGCTTCACCTCCCGGGCTGGCAACTGCGGAACCTTGCGGGAAAATGCCTCATCGAGGTCCGCCCAGTTCAACTCCACCCGCTCGCTCATGCTCCGGCACAAGCGCCCGAACGCGGCCCGCATCTTGTCGGCCAGTTCGGTCCCGCGGATCGCGTCCGCCGCCGTCCTTGCCAGGAACATGGCGGCGATCTCCTCGGCACCGATCTCGAAATCAGGGAAATCATCCACCTCCCCCTCATAGTAGAATCCGTGGCGCTTCTTGTCATACACCAGAGGCAACCGGAAGCTGTCGCGCATGAAGGTGATGTCGCGCTGCACCGTCTTCGGCGTCACTTCCAACTCTTTGGCAAGGGACGAACAGTTCGGCAGCCGTCCTTCCGCAATCGCCTCGTGGATCCGGTGCATCCGCTCGAACGGCCGCCTCGTATGCTTTTCGCCGTCTCCCATCGCCGCCACCACTTCTTCCCTGAATCGAGCCATGCGATCATCTAACACACCCACTCTGGGAGGACCAGCACGAAGCTCACCCCATGGATGTCCCACCCCTTGGGGCACCCTTCGGCATGATGAATCGACGCCGCTTCGCCAGCCTCTTCACAGGACTCGCCGTGACCCAGGCCCCCGCCGCCATGACCGGCTCACCGAGCCGCCCCATCGCCCCCATCCATCCGGTCCACGAATCCTACGATCCGGTCGCGCAGAGATTCCTGCGCGCCATCCTCGAGGAAGAGCCTGTGGCCGTATTTTACCAAGGAGGCAGCACACCCGGCGCCCTCCGCCACTTCCGTCCCGACTCGCTCTATCGGCTCGAACCCGGAGGACCGATCTTCGCCACCGGAATCTGCCAGCTGCGCGACGGCACCCGCACGTTTCGACTGGATCGCGTCAGGCTGGCCTGAAGCATCCTTGTTTCCTCACGACTCCAGCGTTCCTTCACGGACGGTGAAGCGGGCGAGTTCACCGAGAGGCGACGCTTGGTCCAACCAGTCCAGGTGGGTTGTGGTGATCCATTTCTGAGCCCCCTGTGGCAAGGCCTCCATCAGAGCATTCCGCCTCATCACATCCAGCTCGCCAAAAACATCGTCGATCAGCCAGATCGGCTGCTCTCCACGACCGGCCGAAAGAACCTGTCCCTGTGCCAGCTTGAGCGCCAGCGCAGCAGTCCTCTGCTGCCCCTCACTGGCGAAGTCCGAGGCGTCCAGGCCGTTGATCCTGATCACCACATCATCCCGGTGTGGCCCGACCAGGCTTCGCCGCTGACGCCGCTCACGGTCACGCGCCTGCTCAAGCGCTTCAGGAAAATGACCACCGCCCGCCGGTTGATAGTCGAGTTCCAGCAACTCGTCGCGCCCGGCGATACGCGTCTGATACTCGGCGACCGCGGGTGACAGCGCCTTCATGATACGCTCCCTGACCGGCTGAATCACGGCCGCCGACTCGATCATCACGCCCTCGTAGGACTGGATTTCCGCCTCACGCAGGGACCCCTCCTTGAGCAGGAAATTCTTCGCCTTCAGGGCCCTCCGGTAACGATGCAGGGCCCTCCGGTAATCCATATCGATCTGGCTGCCGATGAAATCGAGATACCTCCGCCGGCCTTCCCCACCGGCCCGGATCAAATCGACGTCCTCGTTGCCCATCCAGACCAGCAGCCCACCATCGGACAAATAGGCATTCTGGCTGCTCCGCTCCTCGCCGTCGACCTGATAGCTGACCGGGCGTCGAGGTTCCCACTTCATCCTCCGCTCCGAGTTCCACGCCTCGCCAGCCACACCGAAACCACCCGCTCCACCGACCCGGGCCATCGTGGCCATCCGGTGGGATCGAGGCGAATGCAGGCGCACCAGCAGGCAAACCGCCTCAAGCACCGACGTCTTCCCCTGCGCATTCTGCCCGGTGAGCAGCGCCCCAGCCGCCGGCACCTCCACCGAGAGGGCGGAAAAACACCGGAAATCAACCGCTCTCAAGGCACCTACCATTGCGCCGCCGAGACTGCACCCCAGCCCCCGGTTTCGGCAACCCGCAATCGGGCCCGTGCAGTCCCAATACCGCCTTGAATTGCCTGTCCTGCCGTGCATTCTCCCCGCCCGCTCCCCGCCGACCCGAACCATTTCCCCGCACCATGGCCGCCAAGTCCTTCACCGCCCTCACCGGCTTCCGCGACTTCACCCCGCGTGACTGCTCGCTGCGCAACTACCTTTTCGAGACCTGGCGAACGGTCGCCCGCACCTACGGATTCGTCGAGTACGACACCCCGGTCCTCGAGGATACCGGCCTCTATTTGAAGAAATCCGGCGGCGAACTCTCCTCCCAGCTCTTCCGCTTCGAGGACCAGGGAGGACGGGACGTGTGCCTGCGCCCGGAAGTCACCGCATCGCTGGCGCGCCTCGCCGCCCAGCACCAGCGCGATTTCCCGAAACCCCTCAAGTGGTTCGAAATCGGCCAGTGCTACCGCTACGAGAAGCCTCAGAAGGGACGCGGCCGGGAGTTCTATCAGTTCAACGTCGACATCCTGGGTGAAGCCGGCCCGCAGGCCGACGCCGAGCTCATCGCCCTCGCCATCGACACCATGCGCGCCTTCGGATTCAAACAGGAGGACTTCATGGTGCGCGTGTCCGACCGCCAGGCTTGGCTCGACTTCGCCGCAGAGCACAAGATCGACGAATCCAGGATCCCCGATCTGCTCCAGGTCATCGACAAGCTCGAGCGCGCCAAACCCGAGGTGAGTGCCGAAAAACTCGAGGAGCTCGGTCTCGATCTTGAGACCGTCCAGACCTTCATCAGGAATCCCGAGAGCGCGTCCTTCGCCTACGAAAGCATCCGCGCCGATCTCGAGGCCCGGGGACTCGATGCATACATCGAACTGGATCTCTCCATCGTTCGCGGTCTCGCCTACTACACCGGCGTCGTGTTCGAGGTCTTCGACCGCAGCAAGTCCATGCGCGCGGTCGCCGGCGGCGGTCGCTACGACACCCTGGTCTCGACCATTTCCAACGGATCCGTCGACATGCCAGCCACGGGATTCGCCATGGGTGACTACGTGATCCGCAACTTCATCGAGGAAACCACGGATCCTCGCATGCAGCTCGAGGTCTGGCTCCAGCGTCAGGCCGCCGCCTGTGATGTGTTCCTCGTGCTTGCCGACGAGGACAAGCGCCCCGAAGCACTCAACATCCTTTCCGACCTCCGCCAGGCAGGCATCTCCTGTGACATGACCTTCACCGGAGGCAAGGTCGGCAAGCAGTTCCAACGCGCCGAACAGTCCGGTGCCCGGTTCGCCCTCGTGATCGGTAGTGAACTCCCGGAGCTCAAGCTCAAGGTCCTCGCTTGCCGAACCGAAGAAACCTGCCATGTCCTCGGCCTCGCCGACTGGCTCACCGACCGCATCCAACAGCCCGACGGCCCCCTCCTCGCCTGATCCCCCAGCTTTCCAACACTCTTTCCAGTTCCATCGACCATGCGCACTCATCACTGCAATCAACTCCGCTCCTCCGACATCGGCTCGACCGCGACCCTGATCGGCTGGGTCAATTCCGCCCGTGACCATGGCGGAGTGATTTTCATCGACCTGCGCGACCGCGAGGGCCTCACCCAATGCGTGTTCCGTCCTGAAGAGAACGCCGAGGCCGCCAAGCTGTCCCACCAACTGCGTGAGGAAGACGTGGTGCTCGTCACCGGTCACGTCGAGAAGCGCCTGGATGGCACCCTCAACGACAAGATCGACACCGGCGAAATCGAAATCATCGCCACCAACCTGACCATCGTCAACAAGGCCGAGGTACTCCCGTTCCAACTCGACAAGGAGCTGTCGAACGAGGACCTGCGCATGAAATACCGCTACCTCGACCTGCGCCGCCCGCGCATGACGAACAACCTGCGCACCCGTCACCGCGTCACCAAGTCATCCCGTGACTTCCTCGACGAACAGGGATTCTGCGAAATCGAGACTCCCATCCTTTCGAAGTCGACCCCGGAAGGTGCGCGCGACTTCCTCGTCCCATCGCGCATGCATGGAGGTCACTTCTACGCCCTGCCTCAGGCACCCCAGCAGTACAAGCAGCTGCTCATGGTCGGAGGCATCGAACGCTACTTCCAGATCGCCAAGTGCTTCCGCGATGAAGACCTTCGCGCCGACCGCCAGCCCGAGTTCACCCAGATCGATATCGAGGCCTCATTCGTCGATCAGGACGAGGTCATCGGGATGGTCGAAGGCCTGCTCGGCCGTGTCTTCAAGGAATCCATCAATGCGGAGATCCCCACCTCCTTCGACAGGATGACCTGGAAGGAAGCCATGAACCGCTACGGCTCGGACAAACCCGACCGCCGTTTCGGCCTCGAATTCGTCGACCTGACCGAGGAACTCAAGGATTGCGAATTCCGCGTCTTCTCCGGCACCGTAGCCAACGGCGGCATCATCAAAGCCATCAACGCCAAGGGCTTCGCCGACATTTCGACCGGACAAATCGACAAGCTCACCAAGCTGGCCCAAGACGCCGGAGCGAAAGGACTCGCCTACATCCAGGCTCGCGGCGAGGAGCGCAGCACCTGGCGTTCGCCATTCGTGAAGCGCATGACCGATGACGAGGTCGAAGCCCTTCGCACCAAACTCAACATCGAACCCGGCGACCTGATCCTCTTCGCTGCCGACCAGTGGGAAAGCGCCTGCGACGTGCTCGGCCGCGTCCGCCTCGCCTGCGCCGACATGCAGAAGCTCACCGAGGGCAGCAAGGAACTCAATTTCCTGTGGGTGACGGAGTTCCCCCTCCTCGCCTTTGACGATGAGGAAGGTCGCTACGTGGCCGTCCACCACCCCTTCACCCGCCCTCATCCCGAGGATGAAGCGAAGCTCTTGGCTGGGGATCTTTCCACCGATATCCGGGCGCTCGCCTACGACGTGGTTCTCAACGGCCACGAACTCGGCGGCGGATCCATCCGGATTCACGAAGCCCCCCTCCAGAGCGCCATGTTCAAGGCCCTCGGCATCACCGAGGAACACGCCGCCGCGGAATTCGGCCACATCCTTGATGCCTTCAAGTTCGGAGCCCCTCCCCATGGTGGCGTCGCACTGGGCCTCGACCGACTCGTCATGCTGATCTGCGGTGAGGATTCGATCCGGGAGGTGATCGCCTTCCCCAAGAACAACAAGGGCAACGACCTCATGTCGCAGTCCCCGGCCGAAGTGGATCCGAAGCAACTGCGCGACCTGCGGATCCAGTCGACCGCGAAGAAGAAACAGGACGGTCCCCAGTAGCCTCCTGTGGGAACTGGAATTCGATGAACGGAGGCCCGCCCGGCCTGCGTAAGGTCGAATTCATGAAGCCCTCCAGCCTTTTCCCGCTGCTTGCTGTCGCGCTGACCCTCGTCGGCGCGGCCAAACAGCCGAATATCGTCCTCTTCGTCACGGATGACCAGAGCCCCATCGCCGGATGCTATGGCTCGCCCATCATCCAGACCCCCCACCTCGACCAAATGGCCAAGGAGGGCACCATTTTTCGCGAAGCCTACGCCACGACTGCATCCTGCTCGGCGAGCCGCTCCGTCATCCTGACCGGCCTGCACAACCACCTCAACGGTCAGTACGGCCACGCCCACGCCTACCACAAGTTCGAAACCTTCAAGAACGCGGCGGCCATCAGCCTCCCACGGCAACTCGCCGCCGCCGGCTACCGCACCGCCCACATCGGTAAACTCCACGTCACTCCCGAATCGGTCTATCACTTCGATCAGCACCTTCCGGTTCCCAAAGCGCAGGGACACAATACCCCCGCGTGGGCAGAGCAGTGCGCCCCACTCTTCGAGGACCCCTCGGAGAAGCCGTTCTTCCTCTGCTTCTGGACCTATGACCCTCACCGGGGAAACGGCGAGGAACCGACAGCTCCAGGCAAGCTCAAACCCAACCGCTTCGGAAACCCCCCTGCCGGAAAATCCTATCCTGGCACCGAGGAGGTGATCTACGACCCGTCGAAACTCCCCGTTCCCTCTTTCCTTCCGGACACCCCGGAATGCCGGGCCGAGTTGGCCCAATATTACCAGAGCGTCACCCGCACCGACAAGGCACTCGGCGCACTCATCGACGCCCTGAAGAAGGCAGGCAAGTATGACAACACACTGATTGTCTTCACGGCCGACCACGGCATGGCCTTCCCGGGAGCCAAGACCACGGTCTATGAAGCAGGACTGCACGTGCCCTTCGTCGTTCGAGCCCCGGGAAACAAGAACCCCGGCACCATCTGTGATGCCATGATCTCGCACATCGACATCACCCCGTCGCTGCTCGATGCCGCGGGCGGTCTCGACGCCGACAAGTCGGCGCCAAAACAACTTCTCCCCACCCCGAAGGTCGGAAAGGGCGAGAACGCCGGACCAAAGATGACCCACTACCACGGGCGTTCGTGGCTTCCGTTGCTGGGAACGGCGGAATCCGAAGGGTGGGACGAGGTCGGATCGTCACACACCTTCCACGAGATCCAGATGTACTATCCCATGCGAGCCATCCGCGATCGCCGCTACAAGCTGATCTGGAACATCGCCGCCCCACTTCCCTACCCCTTCGCTTCGGATCTATGGGCCGCATCCACGTGGCAGGCTCAATATCAGAAAGGGCCCGACGCCAAGTACGGCAAACGCAGTGTCCAGTCCTACATCCAGCGACCTTCCTTCGAACTCTACGATCTGGAAAACGACCCCGCCGAATCCACCAACCTGGCCGACAGTCCCGAACACGCCGAGCAACTCGAGATGATGAAGAAACGGCTCAAGGCGATGCAGAAGCGTACCAAGGATCCGTGGATCCTGAAGTGGCGTTATGAGTGAGACCAACTGCCCCACCCATCGGTCGCGGGAAACAAACCCATGAGCCGGAGAAAGTGGTGGAGCGTAGCGGATTCGAACCGCTGACCCCCTGCATGCCATGCAGGTGCTCTACCAACTGAGCTAACGCCCCCCATTCACTTTCTGGACCGCCGAAGCGGTGCGCGCGGTTGGTAGGAGAATCCCCCCGACCGCGCAAGAAGTTTTTCGGCTTCAAAGCGAAACTTCCCTCACTTTGAGCCCGACGCGAGCTTCCGGATCAGTTCGGCAAGTTCCACCGTCGCACGCGCATGCGCGTCAGCGGCGGGCACCTCCCGATCCGGTTCATCGACCTGCACCACCGAGCGGGTCGCGATCCTCACTGTCGGGTTCCCCGCTTCAAACAGGATCGAGCTCAAATCACGATCGTCCACCAGGCAGATCGCCTCGGCTCCCACCACCGTGGTAAGCTCGTCGATGGCCGGGTGGCCAAGCGCTTCAGCCGAGCGGCCGGACGCCAGCAACCCGCGGTCACCGCCACCCATCGCCTCCACCACGAGCATCCTGCCAACCTCCCCCCGCTTCCGATTCAGCAGCTCGATCATCGGCAGCAGTGGCGCCTCCGGGTCGTAACCATGAGGCAAAAACGCAAACACGATCGGACGCGCGGGCTTCTCCCCCGCGAGAGCTTGAGCCACCGCGAGGACGGAGGTCACCCCTGTGGCATTCGCTTCCACTCCACCACCCGCAGGATCCTGATCATACGCAGCCACCACCCAGAGCGGGGAAGCCTCGCCACCGGGCAGCGTCGCAAGCACCAGGGGCCACGAATCCCCGTCCAAAGCCGGTCCAACCACCCGATCGAGCCGATACCCCGCATTCTCCGGCCCGAGGGTCCCTTCGATGAATGCCCCCATCCGTCGCAGCCCGGTCCGCCCGGCTTCGCTCGACGTATGCCTCGAGCCTATCCGGTCAAGAACGGTCCGCAACTCCTGCTCCAGCCCCTTCGTGCTGACCTCCGTCACGAATTTCGCAGGCTCATGAAGGTCATCCTCACGCTGGGTCCAGAACCACAGACCGCCCAAGGTGGAAACTACCAACCACAGGGGCAGAATCACCAGAACCCAGGCCACTTTCCGATTTGAACCTCCACTCTCTTCCTCGCTCACGCCCCTCCCTCCACCTTCTCAAGCCAACACGCAAGCCAGATCCTCTCACTCTCACCAAACGAGACTGAATGAGCTTTCAAGTTTTACAGTTTGACAACTCAAACTCGGTGGGTTTCATCCCCGACATGCAGCTACCGAAATGCAGTCTTCTGGCCAGTGCCGTCGGGATTCTCGCCTCCCTCTCCACCGCATGCGATTCGCCCGCGCCCACCACCGCGAACGACCCATCCGCGCCCATCCGGGTCACCGCCACCATTGGCATGATCGGCGACATCGTCGAACGCATCGGGGGTGACCATGTCCAGGTTGAAACCCTCATCGGAGAAGGCGTCGACCCGCATCTCTACAAGCCGACCAGCAAGGATGTGAAAGCCCTGATCGCCTCCGATCTCGTGTTCTACAACGGACTCAAACTGGAAGGAAAGATGGGCGACGTCCTTGAACGCGTCGGCGCCAAAGGCAAGCCCGTGAAGGCGGTGACCGAAGCCATTCTCGATCAGAAAGACTACCTCATCGAGGACGGCGAGGATCACTACGATCCGCATGTCTGGATGGATGTTCGGGGCTGGATGCGCGGTGTCGATGTCATTGCCGACACCCTCTCCGAAGTGCGTCCGGAGCATGCGCAGGACTTCAACCTCAATCGCGAGGACTTGCTTGAGGAACTGCGCGTCCTCGACGACTACGCTTTCAGTGCCCTAGCCAGTATCCCGGCCGACCAGCGGGTGCTGGTCACGGCCCACGATGCCTTCGGCTACATGGCGAAGGCTTACGGACTGGAAGTTATCGGCATCCAGGGCATCAGCACCGAGTCCGAGGCCGGTGTCCACGACCTGACCCGCCTGGTCGAGATGATCGTCGAGAGGAAGATCCCGGCGGTGTTCGTGGAGTCATCGGTTTCCGACAAGAACGTCCGAGCTCTGATTGAAGGCGCAGCTGCCGCCGGTCACACCGTCGCCATCGGTGGCGAACTTTTCTCTGATGCCATGGGGAAGGCGGGGACCTACGAGGGCACTTACGAAGGCATGATCGACCACAACGTCACCACCATCACCCGGGCCCTCGGCGGATCCGCCCCGGAGAAGGGCTACCGCGGAGAACTCGGCACGCCATGAACTCCCTCATCAAGTCCATGTCCCCCAAGGGGGATGCCGTCGACGAGAACCTCACCGCCCACCCGGACAACGTTCCGCTGGCCGTTCATGATCTAACCGTCGCCTACCATCGGAAACCCGTCCTGTGGGACATCGACCTCGACATCCCCGAGGGCAAACTCGTCGGAATCGTCGGCCCGAATGGCGCCGGCAAGAGCACCTTGATCAAGGCATGCCTGGACCTCATCCCCCGCGCCTCCGGCGAGATCGGCATCTACGGAAAGCCCTACCAACAACAACGCCATCTCGTCGGCTACGTGCCGCAGCGTGAAAGCGTCGATTGGGACTTTCCCATCAGCGCGCTCGACGTCGTCACCATGGGAACCTACCGCCAACTCGGCTGGTTCCGCCGCGTCAAGCGCGCCCAGAAGGAACGCGCCATGGAAGCCATCGAACAAGTGGGGATCGGCCATCTCGCCCACCGTCAGATCAGCCAACTCTCAGGCGGCCAGCAGCAGCGTGTCTTTCTCGCCAGAGCCCTGGCACAGGACGCCAAGCTCTACCTGATGGACGAGCCGTTCGCCGCGGTGGACGCCGCCACGGAAGAAGCCATCGTCCAACTGCTTCAAACTCTGAACGAGAAGGGCAAGACCGTGCTCGTCGTCCACCACGATCTGGCGACGGTGAAACGCTACTTCGACTGGCTCGTGCTGCTCAACATGCGTGTCGTCGAAACCGGCCCCACCGACGAGGTCTTCACCACCTCGAATCTCGAGAAAACCTACGGCGGCAAACTGAACCTGCTCTCCGAGGCCGCCCGGGCCCTGCAGGCCGCCACCCGTTGACATGAACTCCCTGCTGTCAGTCACGCTTCCCGGCTACACCACCATGGTGGTGGTTGGATCAACCACTCTGTTAGGCGTTGCAGCGGGAATCATCGGATCCTTCCTTCTCTTGAGGAAGCGATCACTCATGGGTGACGCCTTGTCCCATGCGACCCTGCCCGGCATCGGCATCGCCTTCGCCGTGATGGTCGCGGCTGGCGGCAGCGGAAAGCACCTCGGGGGCCTCCTCCTCGGCGCCGCCATTTCAGGCCTGTTGGGTGTGCTGGTCATGTTCCTGATCCGCAACACGACCCGCTTGCGGGACGACGTCGCCATGGGGCTGGTCCTCAGCGTATTCTTCGGCATCGGCGTCGCCATCCTCGGCATGGTGCAGGAGCTTCCCAATGCTGCGGGACTCGAAGCCTACATCTACGGCAAGCCGGCCTCCATTGTGGCGAGCGATTTCAAGCTGATTGCCGGCATGGCCATCTTCACATCACTGGCGACCACCCTGCTCTACAAGGAACTCACCCTGCTCTGTTTCGACGAAAACTTCGCCCGCTCGCAAGGCTGGCCGATCGGTTGGCTGGATCTCCTCCTGCTCACCTTGGTCACCGCCATCACCGTAGTCGGACTGCAGGCCGTCGGCCTTATCCTCATCATCGCGATGCTGATCACCCCGCCGACCGCCGCACGTTTCTGGACCCACAACCTCACCACCATGATGCTGCTTTCCGCCGTCATTGGCGGTGTGAGCGGTGGCTTGGGAACCTTCATCAGCGCGTGGGCACCGAGAATGCCGGCAGGTGCCGTGATCGTGCTCGTCGCCGCAGCCATCTTCCTCGCCAGCATGATCTTTGCTCCCGCCAAGGGCGTGCTGGCCCGTCGCTTCCGGCGCCGACGCCTCCGGCTCAAGGTCGACCGTCAACACCTCCTGCGTGCCATCTACGAACTCCTCGAAGCCGAGCAGGCCCCGTCATCCATCATCAACCATTCCATTCCCGTCACTGATCTCCTTCGCAAACGGACCTGGAGCAAGGTCGAGATCGAACGAATCGCGCGGCTTGCGCGGAAACGTGGCGACCTCGAGCCCCCATCAGGACAGGAGCTCTGTCTGTCGGAGTCCGGATTCGGTGAGGCAGCCCGCATCACCCGAAACCACCGGCTGTGGGAAGTGTATCTGGTCACCCATGCCGACATTGCCCCCAGTCACGTCGACCGCGATGCCGACATGGTTGAGCACATCCTTGAAGCCGACCTCGTCCGCCGCCTCGAAGAAGCCCTGCGCAGAAGCAACACCTGGGTGCCGGTGCCGGACAGCCCCCACCGCCTCTAACATGCCATGAACTGGACCTCTTTCGATACCTGGCTCGTGGTCACCGCCGCTCTGTGCGCGGTCGCCTGTGCTCTTCCCGGGTGCTTCCTCGTTCTCAGGAAGATGAGCATGATGGGCGACGCCATCAGCCACGCCGTGCTCCCCGGGATCGCTGTCGCCTTCATCATCAGCGGAAGCCGGGACAGCCTGATCATGTTTCTCGGAGCCGCCATCGTCGGGGTGTTGACCGCCGTGTTCACCCAGTGGATCAGCCGCTTCGGCCACGTTGACCGGGGGGCAGCCATGGGCATTGTCTTCACTACCCTGTTCGCCCTCGGACTGCTCCTCATCGTCCGCGCCGCCGACCACGTCGACCTCGATCCGGGTTGCGTCCTCTACGGAGCGATCGAGTTCACTCCACTGGATACCATTGAAATCGGGCCGGTTTCCTTTCCCCGGGCCGCGCTCGTTCTAACCGTTGTCCTCCTGCTCAACCTCGCGATCATCGCCCTTCTCTTCAAGGAGCTCCGTCTCAGTTCATTCGACCCATCCTTGGCCGACACCCTCGGCTACTCATCCCAGGCCCTTCACTATCTCCTCATGACCATGGTTGCGGTCACTACCGTCGCCGCCTTCGAGGCCGTCGGGAGCATCATCGTCATTGCCATGCTGATCGTCCCCCCGGCCACGGCCCTGCTACTCACCCACCGGCTCATCCCGATGATCCTCATCGCCTGCGTCGTCGCGGTGCTTTCCGCGCTTTTGGGTCACCTCGGCGCGCTGACGGCCCCCTCATGGTTCGGTTTCGAGGCCACCACATCTTCGGGCATGATGGCTTTCGCCGCAGGGGTTCTGTTCTTCCTCGCGTGGTGCTTCAGCCCGAGCGAAGGCCAACTCATCGTCTGGCTCCGACACCGCAAGGGGCCCCGAGACTTGATCCCACCCCCTGAAATTTCCTGAAAATGCGATACCTCGCCTCCTGCTTCCTGCTGCCCCTGGCAACCACCTACGGAGC
This sequence comes from Haloferula rosea, assembly GCF_016595525.1. Taxonomy (GTDB): domain Bacteria; phylum Verrucomicrobiota; class Verrucomicrobiia; order Verrucomicrobiales; family Akkermansiaceae; genus Haloferula; species Haloferula rosea. The sequence continues at coordinate 201,190 of NZ_JAENII010000002.1, read as the reverse complement.
ATTGGCAACCGGCGACTCACCGCTTGGCCATCACCATCCGGGACCGATCCATGGGCACTACACCCACCAAAGCTCCACCGAGAGCCGGTATGAGGCCACCATCTCGCTGGGTTATGACAGCCGCTATGTCACCGAGGGCCGTGACAACCTCGACGGGGATCCACTGCTCCATGGCACCCTCGAACTGAGCTTCCACGATTTCCTCGTCGGAGCGTGGTATGCTCAAAGCCCGACCAATTCCTACGATGAATTCAACCTCTGGCTCGAATACGGCTTCGCACTCGGCGACGTGGAAGGCTACGTCGGCGTCAACCACCTGCGATTCCCGGACGACAACGAGCACGACAACGAAGTCGGCTTCGGCCTCAGCTATGGAGAATTGCCATGGGGACTCGTGGTCGGAGTGGACGCTTACTATTCCTTCGGAGCCGACGGGTTTTTCGCGGAAGCCGCGCTGAGCCGGGAGTTCCGCCCCTGCGATTGGCTCACCCTCGAACCCGGCATCGTCTTCGGTTGGAACGAGGGCTACGTCAGTTCCGGCCACCGTGGGGCCAACCACTTGGCAGCCGCGATCTCCGCAATCATCCCACTCGGAGAGATCGCCGAGCTCTCAGCCTACCTCAGCTACAACTTCGCCGTGAACTCCTCGCCGCTCCAAAGTCCGGACGACGACTTGTTGAAGGACTTTTTCTATGGAGGAGCCGCCGTGTCCTTCACCTTCTAGTGTAGTCCGCCAAGCAGACTGTGCTTTATGCGATGGGGAGTTTCTTCAAAGTTCAAGGCGTGAGAAGGAAGCGAATCGAGATTCGTGACCGCCGAACAACGCAGAAATTTGGAAAAAGACCCCGTCGTTCTTTCCCCGAGCTCGCGAAGCGACTGGTTTCCCCTCCTTCCAAGAAGACATCATGTGCAGTCTGCTTGGCGGACTGCACTAGTCACTGAAGCGGATGACCCCTTCAGCTGCCCCTGCCCGGCAGCCCTCACAGGCCGTCGAAAACCCCGGTTTCGGTGGACAAACCGGGAATTGGGCTTCGCTTCTTTCGAGCCATCATGAACCAAAAAGTCCTCTTCGCCGCCTCCTTTGCCCTGACAGCCGGGGCCGCATTCATTGCCGGTCGCGCGAGTTCCTCGCAGCCGGATGCATCGGAAGACACCGCGTCCACCACCCCACCACCACGACTCAGCCGCTCCGGATCCGCCACGGAGAGCGGATTCGCAGGCAGCCAGCGGAGCAAGCTGACCGGGCGCGAGCCGAGGGACCGGAGTTCCTCCGAAACCGAAGCGCTCGTTCAAGAAATGGTCGACATCATGGCGTCGACGGACCCCCTGACCCGAACCCAGGAATGGCTGGACTTCGTCAATGGGCTGGATCCCGATCGATTCGAAGAAGTCGTCGCCGAGTTCAGGGCCAAGGGGCTGACCAACGGCAACATGACCGAATACGCCATGGTCCTCACCGCATGGGCCAAGGTGGATCCTCTTTCGGCACTCGACTACGCCAAGGAGAACACAGGAAGCCCATTCGCCCGAAATACCATTCTCGCCTCCTGGGCCGGGACCGACCCGAATGGCGCCATCCAGTGGGCCGAGAGCAATCACGACGGCGACGGAGCCAATCCATGGATGGTCGGCGTCATCAAGGGAGTCGTCGCCAATGACCCGTATCTGGCCACGGAACTCCTCGGCAACATGCCTTACTCCGAGCAACGGGGCGACGCGCTCACAGCGATCCTGCCCCACGTGCTGAATCAAGGTCCTGAAGCCGCCCGTCAATGGGTCGCCGGCCTCAGCGACGACCGACTCCGCAATGGAGCCATCCAGCGGATGGCCGGTGCATTGGCAAAGACCGACCCCGAAGGCACCGCCAACTGGCTGGCCTCGACGCCAGGCGACGGCGCGACCGGCGCCATGGACAATGTCATCGGGACATGGGCTCGCGAAGACATCCAGGCCGCCACCAGCTACTACCAGGGCCTGCCCGCCGGCGAGCTCCGGACCAGCGCACTGCGCGGCCTGTCCAATCAACTCGCCATGAGCGATCCTCAGGCAGCGGCAAGCCTGATTGACGCCAATCCCGGTGACGCCTCGGACCGCGTCTATCAGCAATTCGTCTGGCATTCCTTCCGAGAGGACCCTGCCCTGGCCGCCAACTACATCGGTCGGATCGAAAACGACCGCGAAAGGGACAGCACCTATCGACGCATGCTCGAGGGTTGGCTCAGGCGCGACTTCGACTCCGCCAACGCGTGGATTTCATCAAATGAACTCCCCGAGGACGTCTCGAAACGAATCGAAGGACGCATCCGTGAGATGGAGCAGCGTCAGCAGTAAATCCAAACCACCGATCGACCTACTTCCCTCGATCGACCGCTTGGTCAAGATGACGGGGATCCTCGGTCCAAACCTCATCCCCGGGCCGTCCTCTGAGTCCGCGAATCCTCATGATGTGGGGGTTGTTCGACCCGCTTCCCGGGCCGCTTTTATCCGTTGCCAAAGTACCCATCAGCGCCACAGGCTCCACTCATGCGAAATCCTGCCCCCATCATCCTCAGCCTGCTGCTTGCAGCGGTTGCCGCTTTCCTGATCCTCCGAAAACCGGACCCAGAACCCGAGCCACCACAGGCTGAACCAACCGTCTCGGAACCGGCTGAGTCCACGGATCCGATCGAACCCTCAGAGCCTTCACCAGAGCCGCCATCCCAGGGCATCACCGCCGAGGTCACCCCACGGGAATGGCCTCAGGCCGACAGTGACCTCCCGGTCGACGAAAACGCCGTCTTCGGTCACCTCGACAATGGAATGCGGTATGTCATTTATCCCAACTCCGAACCACCCAATCGAGTCAGCCTTCGTCTGCACATCGATGCCGGCTCTCTCATGGAAGAGGAGGATCAGCGTGGCGTTGCCCACTTCCTCGAGCACATGGTGTTCAATGGCTCGAAGAACTTCACTCCGGACGAACTCATCCCCCGGATGCAGCGCCTTGGCATCGCCTTTGGTGCCCACGTCAATGCCTACACCTCGTTCAATGAGACGGTCTACATGCTCGACCTCCCCGATCTCAGCGATGAGATGCTCAATCTTGGATTCACGGTCATGCGTGACTTCGGCGATGGAGCCCTCCTCAAACCAGAGGAAATCGACAAGGAACGAGGCGTCATCCTCTCCGAGAAAACCTCGCGGGATTCCGTCGGCTACCGCCTGATGGAGCAGCAATTCTCCACCTTGATTCCCGACTCCCTCATCACCAAACGCTTTCCCATCGGCACCGAGGAAGTGATTCGCACGGCTCCCCGGGAGCGATTCGCCGACTTCTACGAGAAATACTACACGCCGGCACGCATGACCTTTGTGGTGGTCGGCGACATTTCCCCGGAGGACGCAAAGACACGCATTGAGAAAGCCTTCGCCAGCCTCACCAACCCGCAGGTTCCTGGCGACGACCCGGACCTGGGAGCCATCGAAACCACCGATGGCTTCGAAGCACTGATCTTCTCCGACAAGGAAGTTGCTTCGACCGATCTCGGTCTGCTGAGCATCGAAGAGTTCGAACCTTTGCCGGATACCCGGGAGAACCGGCTCTCCAAGCTTCCCCTGATGATGGCGCACTCCATCCTTGGGCTCCGCTTCAGCGAAATCGCCAAGGAAGAGGGATCCCCCATCCTCGGCGGCTCCGCCTCAAGGCAGGATCTGTTCCGTGAGATGACCATCGGCAGTGTGGATGTGAGCGTCGCTGACGATCGTTGGGAGGATGCTGTGCCTGTGCTCGAACAGGAATTCCGCCGCGCTCTCGAGTTCGGATTCACTCGTGCCGAGATCGCAGAGATCAAGGCCAACATCCTCAATACCTACGAACAGGCCGTGCGCACGAAGGACACCCGTCGATCGGACGGCATCGCCACGGGTTTCGTCCGGACCATCAATGAGGAGCGCGTCCTGACCTCCCCGGAGACCGACCTCGAACTCGTGTCATCCGCCCTCGAAAACATCACCAGCGAAACCTGCCACGAAGCCCTGAAGAGCTTCTGGAACGACAAGGGCGTGAAGCTCATCCTGACAGCCAAGGAAGAACCTGAGAACGGCAAGGAACAGCTGACGAAACTCTACGAAGCCTCGAAGGAGACCGAGGTCACCGCACCGGAGGAGAGCGAGCTCAAGAGCTTCGCATACACTGATTTCGGCGAAGCCGGCACCATCACCAGTCAGGAGGAAGCCGAGGACCTCGGCATCACGCGCCTCGTTCTCTCGAATGGTGTGGCAGTCAATCTGAAGCCCACGGACTTCGACAAGGACCGCATCCTCGTCCAGGCCCGCATTGGAAATGGCGGCCTCACGCAGCCCACGGACAAACCCGGTATCGGTGACTTTGCCACCGCCGTGATCGAAGGCGGCGGCATCGGGGAGCACTCGTCGGATGACCTCCGACAAATCCTCGCAGGGAAGAACGTCTCATTCGGATTCTCGGTCCAGGAAGACTACTTCTCGCTGGCCGGCGAAACCACGCCGGACGACATCCTGCTCCAACTGCAGACGATGACCGCCCAGCTCCTGTTCCCGGGATACCGCCCGGAGGCGGTCAACCAGTTCCGCAAGACCGTCCCCATGATCTTCCAACAGTTGAAGCACACGACCGCCGGTCCCATGCAGCAAATGGGCGGGTGGCTTCGAGGCAACGACCCACGCTTCACCTTCCCGGACACACCCGAAGTCCTGCTCGCCTACGAGCCCGCCGACATCAAGGAGTGGATCGAGAGGGACTTCACCAATGGTACGCTGGAACTCAACATCGTCGGCGACTTCAAGCCGGACGAAATCCTTCCCCACGTGCTGGCCACCTTCGGAGCCATCGACAAGCGCCCGGAAGCCAGCGAACTGGATCAAGCACTCCGTCAGGTCGAGTTTCCCAAAGCTCCCACCACCAAGAAATACGAGTTCGAAACCAAGATCCCCCAGGGCCAGGCCGTCGTGATCTGGAAAACACCCGGCCCGCGGAACAACCAGAAGGAATTCCGGCGTCTCAACCTGCTGGGTGAGATTTTCGGGGATCGTTTGCGCGAGGAAATCCGCGAGAAACTCGGTGCGGCCTACAGCCCTCAGGCTGGCGCAGGCGGCTCCACAGCACTGGAGGACTTCGGCTACCTGATCGCCCTGAACACATCCACCCCCGAGGCAATTCCCCAGCTCACCGAAGTCTGCGTGAATCTGGCATCACAACTTGCCAAGGAAGGAGCTACGGAAGATGAGCTCGAACGAGCCAGAAAGCCCCTGCTCGCCGACATGGAGAAGACCCTGCGGGACAACAACTACTGGATGCGTAGTGTACTCTCCGGCAGCCACGAGGATCCTGAGAAGCTGGAGCTTTGCAGGAACCGACAGGAGGACGTCGAGTCCATCACACTCGAGGAACTCAACAAACTCGCAGCCACCTACCTCGTTCCTGAGAATGCCATCCAGGTCGTGATCATTCCTGAGGTGACCGAGGAGGAAGAGTAAGCGCCGTGCACTGCCCCTACTGCCGCACCCTGTTGAGTGAGACCAGCCCGGAATGCCCGGGCTGCCGACTCAATCTGGCGCGTGCTTCGGCACTGCTCGGCCCGGTCCCCATCGTCAAGAACCGGATCTGCGACCAGCCGCGCCTGCTCGATCCAGCCGCCCAGAACCGACTCCTTCGCCGCATGGACCGCTTCGAACGGCGGTTCCCCCAAGTCCGGCTGCAAGTGCTGTGCCGGACCTTTCCCACCGAGCATCCCTTCTCCCTCTATCTGTTCTGGATCTTCAATCTTGGCCGGATCAGCAGCGACCTTGAGAAGGGCGGCAACAACCGCGTCATCCTTCTCGCACTCGACCCACAGTCATCGCGCTCCGGGATCATGCCCGGCTACGGACTGGAACCTTTCCTCGATCAGAACGAACTCGACGAGCTCCTTGCCTCCATCGATGAAATCTGGGGCCGCCATGCGTGGGACGAAGGCTTCATCAAGCTCATCGACGGCCTCGACTCGATCCTCGAAGGCTCCATCCATCGACTCACCGACATTTTCGGTCACGCCCCCCGCCCTGCTGAGACGAGGGAGATCGGCTTCTGATCGGGCTTGGCGGCGGACTTCGGCCTAGCCGAAGATCTTGAGAAATCCGACCTCGAGCGCCAGTTGTTCCTGAGCGTTGGTATCCAGCGTGCGCCGCAGTTCCTCAACCGCATCCATCCGTCGGAGCAAACTCGGAAGATCCTCCATTTCGGCCACCTTCCGCGTGTTGGTCTCAAGGTCCGGAAACTCCAATCCGCCGGACAGCGTCTTGCAGCGCAGCACATCGGCGAACCATGACTGCATCAGATCAAAAAGCCGACTTCTCTCATTCAGGTAATCTGCCGTCGCCACCGCCTTGAGCGCATCCTCCCTTCGCTTCAGCCAGTCTCCCTCGACCGCGTTGCGCAGGGCCTTTTCCTCCTCCTTCAGAGCTTCCTTCCCCGCCGCCTCGGCCTCCGCCTTCGATTCGGCCAGGATCGATGCAAAGCAGGATTTCAAACCCAGCGCCGCCGAGAGATTTCCCAATCCCAATTCGGCAATCGACTGCAGGGCATCGAGGAAACTCTGCGCATTCCCCTCGGGTTCCAGACGTCCCCCCATCAGCGGCATCCTCACACATCGGGAAATGACGGTGGGCAAAAGCCCGGCGGGATTCTCGGTCAGAAGCAGTAGCAAGGTCTGTGGCGGTGGTTCCTCGAGGGTTTTCAGGAACGCATTCACCGAACCCTCACCCATGCGGTCGGCATCGACAATCACGCCGACCTTCCAGGTCGTCGGCCCTGAGACCACGTAGAGGTTCTTCTCCAGTTCGCGAACCTCATCCACCGTGATCCGCCGCGATTTCGAGCGTGGCCGCAGGATACGCACCCACTCCCCCTCCATTTCATCAAGCGGCTTCGCTTCGGGAACCACGGCATCGCCAAACAGGTCGACACCTCCACTCCCTGACTGAAGCATCGAAATCACCTTCGATGCCAGGGCCTCCTTCCCCGCTCCACGGGCTCCGCTGATGAGGAAGGCATGCGCCAGACGTTCGCGCTCGTGAGCGCCTTCCATGAGGGTGAATGCCTGATCGACTGTGAATGCCATCGCTGGGTCATGCTGTGCCCCCCAGCGGGGGGCCGCAACGGCAAACCCTCATCGAACTGGCACAAAAAACGGGCCGATCGTTTGCAACGATCGACCCGTGGAAAAATTAAGGAATCCGCTCCGGATTACTCCTCGGAAGCAGGTTTCTCTGCGGCGGCCTTCTTTGCAGCCTTCTTTGCCGGAGCCTTCTTCGCTACCTTCTTGGCGGCCTTCTTCGCCGTTTTCTTGGCGGCTTTCTTCGCAGTCTTCTTGGCGGCCTTCTTCGCAGGGGCGCTTTCCGACTTCTTCTTCGCAATGCCGCCGAGCTTGGCCTGTTCAGCCTTACGCTTCAGGTATTTCTTCCGGCGGTTGCGCTTTGTGACTTTTCTGTGCTGCTGTCCCATGGTCTTGGTGGCGAGGGGTTTAAAGCCCCCCCCGCGTCCTAGCAAGGGGAATCTGGCCCCTTTCCGCGACTCAGTTTTCACGCCCGACGCCCCCGCCCGGCCGGGCACCCCGAGGGGGAATCCACCGCCTGCGCATCTTCTTTCTCGCAACACGTCCCCGCGGGATGTTTCTTCCCGGCCATGCCCGGTCTCGTCATAGCTCCCCGCGCCCGCATCTTCCACGGCCACGAATGGGTGTATGGAAGCGAAGTGAAGAAGGTTTTCGGTGACCCCTCGCCCGGCGATGTCATCACGCTCAAGGACTTCCGCGACCGCCCTCTCGGAGCCGCGATTTACAACCCGGAGTCCCAGATCATCGCCCGAAGGTTCTCCCGCCGGCGCCAGGATCTCGATGCCGACTTCTTCAAACGCCGGATCGGCCAGGCTCTCGAATACCGCCAGCGTCTCGCGCTGGACGAAAACCTGTGCCGACTGGTGTGGAGCGAATCGGATGGCATCCCGGGAGTCATCGTGGACCGCTACGGCGACCACCTCGTGCTTCAGGTGCTCACCCTCGCCATGCATCAGCGTCTCGATCTGATCGTCGCCGCCCTGAACGAACTCCTCACGCCTGCCTCGATCCTCCTGCGCAATGACTCCCCCGTGCTGCGCGCCGAAGGCCTCGAGACCGAAATCCGTGTCGTCGCCGGCTCGCTCGACGGTGGATTCGCCGTCGAAGCCGGTGGGATCGAGTTCGAAATCGACCTGCTCGACGGCCAGAAGACCGGCCTCTACCTGGACCAACTCGACAGCCACGCCGAAGTCGCCCGACTCGCCGAGGGCAAGCGCGTCCTCGACTGCTTCACCAACCAGGGCGGATTTGCGCTCGCCGCCGCCAAGGCAGGTGCCAGCCAGGTCACCGCCGTCGACATTTCCGGGCCAGCCTGCGAGGCCACCCGGCGAAACGCCGCCCGAAACGAGCTCGATATCGAAGTGATCGAGGCCAACGTGTTTGATTTCCTCAAGCAGGACGAGAACGAGTATGACCTGATCATCCTCGATCCCCCCAGCTTCACGAGAAACAAGAAGACGCTCCGGGACGCGATGCGTGGCTACAAGGAGATCCACCTCCGTGCCCTCAAGCGTCTCGGTAAAGGAGGATTGCTCTCAACCTACTGCTGTTCCCACCACGCCAGCCGTCAGGAATTCCTCTCCAACCTAGTGAGCGCTTCGGTCGACGCGAAGAAGACAATCCGCCTGATCGCCGAGCATTCCCAGCGTGCGGACCACCCGGTCCTGCCAGCCATCCCGGAAACCCATTATCTGAAGGGCTTCACCGTCGAGGTGGTCCCCAGCCGATGACTCACGACCCCTATTCGCCACCCGGTTCAGCCGCCCCCGAATCCGCTGAACTTCCGGACTCGTGCCCGAAATGCGGTGCCCTCTTGGCCAAAGGCTGGACGGAGGGATCGCTTCGATGGTTCGAGCAAGGCGCAAGTTCACTCGAGCGATTCAAGGGAGGGAAGAAGATTGCCGGACCTTCGAGTTTCTCGATCACCCTTCGTACCGTCCAGCATCCCTCACGGCACTGCAGGAACTGCGGACTAACCATCGTCCTCCCCCCTTAAGAGGTATTCGAGCGCCTCTGCGGACCAGGGTTCATGCCGCGTCGCTCGTTCGCAGTCGCACGACCCGGCCACCGACTCCCGGTCACTCGACCGCTTCGGAGGACTCGTTCGTCTCCGTGTTCCCATCGCTGGCCGGAGCTTCGGTTTCCAGGGGCACACCCTTCTTTGGCAGAGGCGCAGGCACCCGGAAATACTTCTTCTCCTCGGCCGGGAAATCCGGATCCGCCACCGCCTCACCCACCGCAATACCGGTCACATCGATCCACTTTCCGTTGTAGGGACTGATGACGAATCCCGGTTTATCGGGAACAGGTTGCGCCGTCGGAATGACAGGCTTGCCATTTTCGCTCACCTCCGGTTCGGGATCAGGCTTCGGCTCGGTCGCCTCACCACCCAGAATCTTCCCCACCTGCTCAAGCGGGTCTGGAATCACGGGCTCAGTGCCACCGGAGGGCGCCTCGTCACACGAAGACGCCACGAACCCGAAGGCAAGAATGACCCAGTAATTTCTCAACGCGCTCATGCTTCGACAATCTAAGCGTTGAATCAAGCGCTTGTCGTTGATTTTCATTCGCTCCCCTTTTGCCAAACCCATCCCTTTCCCCCAGACTGCCGCCCAGATGTTTCCTTGGTCCGATCCCGCCGAACCCATGCGATTCGATCGCTTCATGGAGGCGGCCCTGCATGATCCCGAGCGCGGATACTATGCCCGACGTATCCGTGACGTTGGCATCAGGGGGGACTTCTCCACTACCCCCTCCCTTTCCGGCACCCTTGGCCGGGCCATCGGCGCTTGGGCAGCCAAGGCACTGAGAGAAACCGGATGCCGGGACCTCATCGAGCTCGGGCCCGGCTCCGGAGCACTCGCCCACGCCGTAATCTCCGCCCTCCCGTGGCACCGTCGGCTCCGAACCCGGGTCCACCTTGTCGAAACCTCTTCCCCCCTCCGCGAACGGCAGCAGGCACTGCTTGGCCGCAGCGTGCATTGGCACCAGACCCTCTCCGAAGCACTCGCCACATGCGGAGGCAGGGCCTGCATCTACTCGAACGAATTCGTCGATGCCTTCCCGGTCCGCCGGTTCAGACTGAACGCCGACCGTTGGGAAGAGCAGTTCGTCACACCGGGAAGAAGCCACTGGAATACCACCAGCGAACTCCCATCGGGTTCCGTCTTCTCCCGCGAGTGGGCCGATGGGCAGGTCGTCGAAGTGCATTCGCCCTACAGGAAATGGATGGAAGAACACCTAACCTACTGGAAACGTGGCCGAATGCTTACCATCGACTACGGAGACCAGGTCGCCGACCTCTACCACAGACGCCCCGACGGAACCCTTCGCGGCTACTTCCATCACCAGTTGGTCACCGGCCCGGAGATCCTCGATCGACCGGGCCACCAGGATCTAACCTGCGATGTCAACTTCACCGATCTCATCGAGTGGTCGGCCCCGCGTGTCAGGATGCTCCGACTGATCGAGCAATCCGATTTCCTCAAGCCACACGTCGATTTCAATCAACCAACAGACGCATTCGTATCTGCGGCCCACGGTGCCGGAGGAGCATTCCTTTGCCTCGAACAGGAAGTGGTTTGAAACCCCGAGGTTCCACTCGATCACCGAAGCAAAACATGACGGGTTGAGATTCAGAGCAAACCCTGACTGAAGATCATTCCAACGAACTACAGGCGACCGTTGCCTGAATAGATCGCAATGGAGTGATGTCCTATTTACCGATGAGCTGCTCAAACTCAATCGATTGTTAGCTTGAACTCCTCCGAATATCGAACCGCCCTCGCAGCCTTGTCCTACGGCAAGCGGCTTCCCGGGGCCCTCTACATCCTGGATCCCGGCGAAACGAGCGAGCGGATCCCACAAGACCTCCTAATCACCTTCTCCGAACTCCGCCGACGGCTGGAGATCGGGCCCGAGTTCAACCTGTTGAAGCTCCATCTCGCTGCGCCCAAGGTTTCGTTCCTCTCCTACCCCGATTTTGATCGAAACCCGCACCCGGAGCTGAAGGCGTCCGTGATCGTCGATCTCGTGACGGGAAAGGTCCGCCGGGACGACTACTCAAAACGCGCGAACCCGCCGATCCTGCACCGCAAGGAGACCTTCCTTCCGCCGGACGATCTGCGGCGGAGGAAGTTCGCGAAGCTCACCAAGCAAGAAGAAGAGGCCGGTCTGCTCAAGGAGACTTCGCGCATCGGCTTCCGCCTCAACTGGGACAAGCTAGTCGCCGAGGCCGGCTACGGTTTTCGTGGCCATCGACTTGAAAAACTCGAAGCCGATCCGGAGCCTAAATCGCCAAAGCTCCCCCACCCCCGAAAGGTTGCCCGACACAAGACAGCGATCGTCCGACGCGATCTCTCCAAGCCAGTGAAAACCCTGCTGGAGCTCAATCAGCTTCGTCGGAACGAGAGCTTTTTCGACTACGGCTGCGGCTACGGTGGTGACGTCGAGGGAATCTCTCGTCTCGGATACTCCGCCAGCGGATGGGATCCGGTGCATGCCTCCGATGAGGCGAAGAGCAAGGCCGACGTGGTCAACCTCGGGTTCGTGCTCAATGTGATCGAAGACCCGGCCGAGCGGGTGGAAGTGCTGGCCGACGCGTGGCAGCACGCCGAACGGCTACTGGTAGTCTCGACCTTGATCAGTGGACAGGAAGCCTATGAAAACATCCGCAACTATGGCGACGGAGTCATCACCAGCCGCAATACTTTCCAGAAGTTCTTCGAGCCGGCGGAGATCCAGTCCCTGATCGAAGATACCCTGCACGTCGATGCCGTGCCGGTCGCCCTTGGAATCTACTTCGCCTTTCAGAATCAGGCGGACTACCACGATTTCATCGCCTCGCGCAGTCGGCGGTTCATCGACTGGGAGTCGCTTTCCCGGAAGCTCGGACTCCTCCAGGCCCTGCGGGCGAAGCGCGACCCTTACGAAACGCATCGCGAGTTGCTCGACCGGTTCTGGGAAAGCGTTCTTGAGCTGGGCCGCCTGCCACGCGACAACGAATTCGAGGATCTCGCCGAAGTCCGAAAGGCCTGCAGCTCTCTTCCGAAAGCCCTCCAACTCTTCATCGACCGCTTCGGCGAGCCGACCTTCGAGGCGGCTCGACTGCGCCGGAAAGAAGACCTGCTCGTTTTCGTCGCCGCATCCCAGCTCCGGGAGCAAATCCCCTTCAGTCACCTGTCCGAACGTTTGCAACGTGACCTTCGCAGCTTCTTTGGCAACTACACCAACGCCCAAGACCAGGCCCGCGAGCTCATGTTTGCTGCCGGCGATCCCGACGAACTCGAACTCGCCGTTAGAACGCTCGACTTCGGATGGGTCGATGAGAACGAGGGCCACTTCACCATCCACCGAAGCCTCTTAGATGAGTTGCCCGCGATCCTGCGGGTCTACATCGAATGCGGTGCCAGGCTCTACGGCGACCCCCGAGCTGCCGACCTCACCAAGATCCATCTTCACTCCGGCAAACTCACCTTCACCTACTACGAAGACTTCGAGAACACCGGCTTCCCGGAGCTGACACTCCGAATCAAGGTCGACCTCCGGAAGCTCTTCGTGAACGTGTTCGAGCATCCGTCCGGACCCGATCGACAGCTCCTCTTTTTCAAAAAGCGCTTTATCTCCAGCGACCATCCCGGCCGCAGGAAGATAGAGATCCTCAGTGACCGGCTTCGCGCCATGGGCATAACCGAGTCCAACGTCGGCCATGGTATCAGCAAGGGAGATTTCGAGGCGGCCATTGCCAGGGCGGGGTTAACGCGGGCGCTGACGAAATAGGTCCCCAAAAAAGCAGTAGCCTTCGTTAGAATCCCCTAGGATGGGGTTCTCAGAAGCCCTTGCCTTCCCCGACGACACAGATCGGATTTCACTCGCACTCTGTGACTCGTTTGATTGAGGAAGGAAAGGCCAAGGAGTTCCTGGTGGAGCACGGTTTCCTGACCCCGACCGGGCGCCTGCCCAAACGCTACGGAGGATGAGAATTCCCGGGCTAGTGCTCGGTTACCGTGGGTAAGACCTTGAGGTGGCGGAGAAGATTCTCGGGGGCGAGACCGAGGTTCGGGAGAGCACCAACTCTTTTGATTGGTTGGGTTCAGGAGCTTATTTTTGGGAGAACAATCCGGCGCGGGCGCTATCGTGGGCAAAACTGCTTGCAGATCGTTCCAAGGGTCCACGAAGAATCAGAAAGCCAGCCGTGATTGGTGCCATTTTGGAGCCAGGCAACTGTCTTGATCTTGCCGAGGAATCCAGCCCTGCCCTGTTGCGGGTCGCCTACGACGGGCTTCACGAAATGTATGAAGAGATCGGAGCCCCGCTTCCAGAGAACGAAGAAGGTTTCAAGGGAGACGGCGACTTGATCAAACGCCACCTCGACTGCGCCGTGGTCAATTTCCTTCACGAATTTCGGGAAGCGCAGGAGCAGAAGTCTCCGTTCGATACCGTTCGAGCCCCTTTCATCGAAGGAAGGCCGTTGTTCCCCGGATCGAAGCTGATGGACAAATGCCACGTCCAATGGTGCGTCCGGAATCCGCAGAAGAGCATCATCGCCTACTTAAGGCCGAGGGATCCTGAGGCCACCGAAGTCTAGGGCGGGCTCAGCGGAATGACTCGATCCTGTCCGCCACTGCCTCCCAAGTCACCGCCGGCGTGGGTTGACTCAAGGGGCCCCGTTCTCGTCAAACAACCCAAGTGCCTCGCTCCAACTGCAGTTGAACGTCGGATTGTTCCTCGTCGATGCCATCGAAAAGATCGGTCGCACCGACCAAGTCACCGACCAAGATATCGCGTCGCTTCTGGTGCCGGAGTGCAAGGTGATCAAATTCATTGGGAATCTGGAAATTTCAGTTTCATACTACCTCGAGCCTCATTCCTGGTTGATAGACCATTCCGTTTTCTCTAATCCAAGACCCCATGAGTTTTGCGTCGTTGCTGCGGATTTCTCGCTCGAAACATCGGTTGCGGTCCTCCGAGGCCGCTGCGAGGCAGTTTCGCGCCCTTAGGGAGGTATTGCCTGTCTCAGGAAAGACGTCGGATGCCGTTCCGCCGTCGCCGGACTACCGCCTTTCATCGTCGCTCTGTCATCGGACGAGCCGATCCAGATGAGGTCGGGTCCATTAGGCCATGAAATCCACAAGAAGCCAGTCTCCTCACTCTGTCGTTGACGCAACCCGAAAAGCCATGGCGAAAAGACCGTCTGTGGCGACAGCCATAATTCTCGATCAGGTCCAGCAAGCGCGTGAGCAAAAAAATAGGCTTTCGGAGGCACGTCGCCTCAAGAAAAAGGATTTTTGAATCTGCAGAAGCGCCATTGGATCTAACATCTCGTGCGCGGGTGGAACCTCGGCACCCGACATCGCCTTTCCGACCGGAAAATGCCCACCAACCCGCCCCATTCCCACACAGGTAGAACCTCGCTTTCGGCTCCAACGATGATGCTCTCTGATCACTGGCTAAACAGACTAGCCTCGCTCAACGTCGCCCGCACGCAGGCTCGCGGCATGGCACCTCACAAGCCACTGATGCTCCTCACAGTCATCGACCTCATTGAGTCCGGAGACGTCCCGGACGGCTGGGTGAAATTCGACGTGCGTCTTGTCTCACGCTTTCGCGATCACTGGGAACTCGTTCTCGAACGCCAGCGCAACCAGCCCGACATTCCGATGCCCTTTCATGCTCTGGGGAGCGATAGCGACCGGGTTTGGTCGCGCTTCACGACCGATGGTGAACCCTCCGCCGCGAAAGCAACCACTCGCTTTTGCTTCCTCGATCCTGAACTTTTTGCTTGTCTCCAGGATTCCGACTTCCGGCGGAAGGCCCGCACCACGCTGGTCACGATCTATTTCACTGCGACCGAGCAGGTCATGCTCTGCGCCCGCCTCGGGCTACCCGTGCCTCGGACCGCGGAGGTCCGCGCATTGAGGGAGCAAGCGGCCGAATATAAAGCCCGACAGAAGAAAGGCCGCGACAGTCGTTTCAAGAGCGATGTGCTCGGTGGTTACTACTTTACCTGCGCCCTCACCGGCTACCGACTCGATACGGAAACCACCTCCATCGTCCAGGCTGCCCACATCCACCAGCACGCCGTCTCCGGAAACGACGATCCCCACAATGGCCTCGCCCTCACGCCCGATGCCCACTGGATGTTCGACCAGGGCCTGTGGACAGCCATCCCGAAAGGCGATGATTTGCTTGTATATGTGGCAACAGGACGCTTTTCGGAGTCTTCTCCGCATGGCCAGAGCCTTGCCGCCCAAAACGGAAAGCCACTATATTTCCACGAACACGCTCGGCTGAGGCCTGCAGCCGAGCACTTTGCTTGGCATACCAAAAAACACCGGCTCGTGATCTGATCCGCCCGCTTTCGGAATTCCCCAGATTTTGCCAATACACCCCACTTCCGGGACAGACAGTTGAGTCGGACATCCCTAGAGGGGAGACGCTGGGTCACGGGGCACCGCGCTCGACCACTGGCGACGAGATGAGATCCCCTTCGGGATCGCGAGTGGAGAGGAGCCCCAATCCGGCGACGTTGCCATGCCCCCTACCCCAAAAAGTCTGTTCGCAATGAACGCACCTCGCCGCTTTTTATCCCGGATGCGGTGGATCTCTTCCAAGGCGCGGACGGCAGCGCTGACAGCGCGGGCACCGATTGAAGCTTCGCGTCGCAACCCAAGGGTCCCGACCGAACCGCTCTTGGCTGGGCCGATGTAGAAGCAATTTTGACCGAGTCCAAAGTCGTTCGGACCAATGTAAAAGTGATTTTGACCGAGTCCAAAGTCGTTCGGACCGATGTGAAAGTGATTTTGAGCGAGTCCAAAGCCGTTCGGACCGATGTAATAGTGATTTTGACCGAGCCCAAAGCCGTTTGGACCGATGCAAAAGCAATATTGCGCGAGTCCCGGGTACCGATGCAGGCCACATTCTCCGGTCTATCGAAGGAGACTCGGTGTTCCTCGCTCTCGGGCCAAGCAACGATGTGGCTGACTCGGAGGAATTTGGGGACGAGGTTTCCAGTGGGACAGCAGCGGTCGCCGCAAAAGGACAGAACGATCACGCGGAAGAAGGCCTGGTGCCTGCGTTCTCATCCTGTCGATCCGGGCACAAAAAAGGCCCCGCATGGGGCCGATTGGAAAGTGGTCGGGGCGGCCAGATTCGAACTGACGACATCCTGCTCCCAAAGCAGGCACTCTACCAGGCTGAGTTACGCCC
This sequence comes from Haloferula rosea, assembly GCF_016595525.1. Lineage (GTDB taxonomy): Bacteria > Verrucomicrobiota > Verrucomicrobiia > Verrucomicrobiales > Akkermansiaceae > Haloferula > Haloferula rosea. Next base: position 184,874 of record NZ_JAENII010000002.1, on the reverse strand, counting down.
CGCGACCGCGCGGAATCTCTTCGGTCGCGGCGGATTTGACAAGAGAGAAAGAGAAAAAATCTTACCCTCCCCGCGGACGGCTTGCCAGCCCCCCTTCCCGCACCCAAGCTCCGGCCGTGTCCTACTTGGAAATCCACGATCTCCACACCCACTTTACCAAGAAGGGTGGCAGCATCTTTCGCCCGACCCATGAGACCATTCGCGCCGTCGATGGCGTCACGATGGAGGTCGAGAAAGGCGAAATCATGGGGCTGGTCGGTGAATCCGGCTGCGGAAAATCAACGCTTTCACGCACGGTCATGCAGTTGCTCCGGCCGACTTCGGGGCGCATCGTCCTCGATGGACTTGATCTCACCTCACTCCCTCCTGCCCAAGTTCGACATCACCGGCTGGATTTCCAGATGGTTTTCCAGGACCCCTACGCGTCGCTGAACCCCCGGATGACTGTCTTCGCCACCTTGGCAGAAGCGGTTCGCCAGCGACACCCGTCGATGAAAGGCCAGGCACTCTCCGAGCGCGTCGCTGAAGTCATGAGTATCGTCGGGCTCGATCCCCGCTTTCAGCGGAAGTATCCCCACGAGTTTTCCGGCGGGCAACGCCAACGCATCGCCATCGCCAGGGCGCTTGCACCCGAACCGAAGCTGGTGATCGCCGATGAGCCGGTATCGGCGCTCGACGTCTCCATCCAATCCCAGATCCTCAACCTGCTGAAAAAACTGAGAAAGGAACTTGGTTTGACGATGATGTTCATTTCCCACGACCTCGGAGTCGTACGCTACCTCGCAGACCGCATCGTTGTCATGTATCAGGGCAAGTTGGTTGAACGCGGCGACGCCGAAGAGGTTTTCAGCAATCCCCGGCACGACTATACCAAGAAGCTCCTGGCCGCAATTCCGACCTTCGCCGATTCGGTCTAGTGCAGCCCGCCAAGCAGACTGCACATTATGTTTTTTTAGAAGGAGGGGAATCCAGTCCCTTCGCGAGGTCGGGGAAGGAACGACGGGGTCTTTTCCCAAACTTCTGCGTTGTTCGTCGGTCACGAATCTCGATTCGCTCCCTCCTAACGCCTTGAACTTTGAAAAAACTCCCCATCGCACAATGCACAGTCTGCTTGGCGGACTACACTAGCGTTCGATCTTTTCCACCTCGACGGTCACGGTCATCTCACACTGGCCCGTGCCACTGTAGGTCCCACGAATCGGAGCGACATCTTCGTAGTCCTTCCCGACGGCGACCTTGATGTAGCGTTCATCCGCGAGGTTGCCATTGGTTGGATCAAAGCCAACCCATCCAAGCCCCGGCAAGAACACCTCGGGCCATGCATGGGATGCCTGAGCGCCGACCAGATCATCCGTGGGGCCATTGTACAAGTAGCCGGATGCATAGCGGGCCGGGATCCCGATCGCCCGGCACAGCCCGAGCATGACATGGGTGAAATCCTGGCAGACGCCACGGCGGATCTGAAACGCCTCTTCCAGATGGGTGCTCACACCCGTCGCACCCGCCACGTAGGAGAACTCAGTGTAGATCCAGTCCATGATCCTGTGGCTCTTCTCGAACACGGACGGCACCTCGGATGTGAGGTCGAGCGCTTGGCGCCAGATTTCCGGGTGACGGGAGACATAGCGGCTCTCTTGGAGGAACGGCCACGTCGTCTGCCTGATGTCGGCATCCTCCAAATCGTCAATCGTGGCTTCCCGTGATGCTGACGGAACCTCCAAGACCAGATTCTGGACCCGGATCACACTGGCGATCTCCAGCGTTTGATGCGGCCTCGAGATCTCAAACTGGTGGGTGACGTTGCCGAACAGGTCTTCAAACCTCTGCAAGCGCGTCGCCGGGATCACACGGATGAAGGCCCGGACGGTGCGCTGGAACGGAAACGTTCTCGGCTCCAGATGCAGCAGGTTCGTGCTGTGGTTCGCCGGAATCGCATAGTCAAAGCGGGTCCGATGGCTAACCTGATATTGCGGCCCGTCTGTCACGTGGTTGGAGAAAACGGGATCGGCCGCGGTTTGACAAGCGGCACCCGGGCAATTGCTGCGCAGATCTACTGTTGCTGCTGTTGCATCTGCCATTTGACCACCGAAGAGATCGATGAAGCAGGGATCGATGGTCGCTCATCGATCTGTTCGGGCAGCAGCACGTAGGTCCGGAAAATGGCATCGGCGATGTCGTTGAGTCGTCCCTGCAATCCATCCAGATAGCCATGCAAACCCTCGGCCATCGCATCGTCGCATGATCCGAAGGCCAGAGCCGAGAGCAACTGCCCCGAAGCCCTCTCGGCATCGTCACCAAAGGTGCCCACCGGATTGCCCGAGATCGCATGCAGGCTGGCGTCCAGACGATTGACGCAGAACCGGACCGAGCGGGGAAACTTTTCCGAGAACACGAGGAACTCGGTGATATTCCTCGGTGAGAAACGGCCACGGTATTGGGACCTGAACGCCCCCACCCCTCCGCACGATCGCAGGATGGCCAACCAATGTTCGTCCGCGGTGACAGCAACATCCTTGCTATCCTCAAGGTAGGTCGTGATGTCCAGGAATCGGGTGGTCTTGTCCGCACGCTCGAGGTGCCGGGCCAGGTCCATGAAGTCCCACGCCTCACTCCGCATGGTCGTCGCCGCGGCAATGCCATGGAAGGTGAAGGTCGATCTACGAATCATCTCGTAGTAGCCCGATGGATCACCGGCAAGGATCCGGCTGCTCTCCTCCGAGTTCAGGAACAGGTAAAGACCGTTGAGTTCCTCCCAAAGTTCCTCGGCAAGCTGGTCACGGACCATCCGCGCATTCTCGCGCGCCGACGCGATGCAGGAGACGATGCTGTTCGGGTTGTTTCGGTCTTCCGTCAGGAAATGAATGGCCTCCCTCTGGGTCGCATTCGGATAGGTTTCGTCAAACAACTCCTGATCACCGGTGGCAAGAATGATGGGACGCCACAGCGCCCGGAAGCCCTGGGGATCCACCCGACCGAGATCGAGGATCATTTGTTCGTTCACCTCGATCAATCGAGCCAGATTGTCCGCCCGCTCGATGTAGCGGACCATCCAGTAAAGGCTATTGGCAACTCGCGACAGCATGATGATCTATTCCTTGAGAACCCAGGTATCCTTGCTTCCTCCGCCCTGCGATGAATTCACCACCAGCGAGCCCTTGTTCAATGCCACCCGGGTCAACCCACCGGGCACGATCTTCACATCGCTGCCGTAGATGATGTAGGGTCGCAGGTCGACGTGGCGTCCCTCGAAGCCCGAGTCACACCAGGTGGGACAGGACGAGAGCTGAATCACCGGCTGCGCGATGTAATTGCCCGGGTCGGCCTTGATCTTGTCGGCGAACTCGGCCAATTCGGCCTTGCTCGCCGCTGGTCCCATCAGCATCCCGTAGCCCCCCGATTCATTCGTCGCCTTGACGACCAGTTCCGGCAGATGATCGAGGATGTATCCCAACTCTTTCTTATCGGCACCGAGGTAGGTCGGCACATTGGGAAGGATGGCTTCCTGACCGAGGTAGTATTCGATCATCTTCGGCACGTAATGGTAGACGGCCTTGTCGTCTGCCACGCCGGTGCCGACCGCATTGGCCAGCGCCACATTGCCTGCCCGGTAGGCATTCATGATCCCCGGAACTCCCAACGCGGAATCCTTGCGGAAGACGGTCGGGTCGATGAAGTCGTCGTCAATCCGCCGGTAGATCACGTCCACCCTGACCAACCCCTTCGTCGTCCGCATGTAGACGAAATCATCGAGCACCACCAGGTCCCGTCCCTCGACGATCTCGATGCCCATCTGGCGAGCCAGGTAGCAATGCTCGAAGTAGGCACTGTTGTAGCAGCCGGGAGTCAGGAGCACGCACATGGCGTCGCCCTCCCGGTGAGGGGAGATGAACTCAAGCATCGCGAGAAGTTCGCGCGGGTAGGACCCGACCGACTGCACCCCCATCCTCTCGAACAGCTGCGGGAAGGCCCGCTTCAAGGCATTCCGGTTCTCGAGAAGGTAGGAGGCTCCGGACGGACATCGCCCGTTGTCTTCGAGCACGTAGTAAACGCCGTCGTTTCCGCGGATCAGATCCGAACCGCAGATGTGAATGTAGATGTCCTCAGGGACATCGACCCCGCAGAACTCGGGTCGGTAGTGCTTGGCCCCCTCGATCAGGCTCCTCGGGACCACTCCGTCCTTCAGGATCTGCTGATCATGATAGATGTCATGGAGAAAGAGGTTCAGCGCGATGATCCGCTGGGTGAGCCCTGATTCAAGATGCTCCCATTCCTTTGCCGGAATCACCCGCGGAACCGGATCAAACGGGAAGATCCGCTCAGATCCCTTGTCATCGTGATAGACGTTGAAGGTGACTCCCTGCCGCAGGAAGTGGGCATCGCAGGACTTCCGTCTCGCTTCGAAATCAGCCTCCGCTATGCTGGAAAAACGCTCGAATAGTGGGGCACAGTGTTCTCGCAGCACTCCGTCGTTGCGGAACATCTCATCGTAGAACGGGCCGGTCTGGTAACGGTCAAACATGGGTTGGCATCGTGCCAAGTCAGGTTTTAGCAGACTTTGGGCCAAACCCACGCTTTTCCCGCTTCATCGACGATTGAGCCACGCCCCGGAGCCGTATCGCTCCGCCACGAGTTCCGAGATCCGTGCGGCGGGAGGTGCGATGACTGCATGCTCGACCTGCCCGGAAAGCGCCGCTGCGAACCGTGCCGCCAATTCATCGTCCCCGGCGACCGACAAAGATCCCTGATGCAGCAAACCGTCCTTGGTGCGCCTCTGACCCGCTCCCGAGATCTTCTTCCCCGACCCGTCGCACAGATCATGCTCCACGGGTTGGGAAAAGCAGTCTCCACCGCGGGAAGGTGCGTCGGCAGGAGCGAACACCACCTCGTGGCCTCCTGATTGCAAGGCACTCGCCAGCGCTTCATGGATGACCCGGTAGCTCGCTGCCCCACGTAGCCCCGCCAGACCGTCACGACCGGGATCCACGACCGTGTAGGTCCAATCACGGGCATGGTCGACAATCCCTCCCCCCGTCCACCGACGAACCCAGGACCGATCCGGCGTATGCGCTTCCGCGTCCTTCAGAGGAACGAAAAAACCGAAACTTCCCCAGCCCGGGCTCCAGCGGTAGACCCGAAGGACCGGTGTTTTGACCGTCTCCAGCAGCCACTGATCAATGGCCATGTTTTCAGGGCCACCACGTGGGTCATCATCGATCCAGAGTTGAAGCGTCTCGGTCAAGGGCACACTCAAGCGTGACCCATCCGGTTCGTGAACTCCAAACCCTCGTTCGTTTCCGACATTCCCGCTTGCATGACTGGGTATCCTCACCAATTTCGCCCCATGCCGATCTCACCAAAGCCCGACTGCGCCCTGCTCATCGTCGGTCATGGATCCACCGAAAACCCGGACTCATCGACGCCCTATTTCGACCATGCCGAAGAGATCAGGCAGCGCGGCTTGTTCCGGGAGGTCCATTGCTGCTTCTGGAAAGAGGAGCCTTCCATGCGTGAAGCCCGATACATGATCGATGCGGATGAGGTCTACGTCGTCCCCGATTTCATCAGCGAAGGCTACTTCACCCAGGAAGTCATCCCCCGCGAACTGGGCCTCGAGGGTCCCACCACCGAGCGTCACGGGAAGACGTGGCACTACACGCTTCCCGTCGGAGTGCACTCGTCCATGACCGGATTGATTCTGCACCGCGCCCGGGAGGTCGCCCCCGATGTGGACCCCGCCGAGACCACCTTGTTCATCGTCGGGCATGGCACGGGACTCAACAAGAACTCGACCAAAGCCGTGCGTGACCAAGCCGAATTGATCAAGCAATCCGACGCCGGCTACGCCGAGGTCCTGGATACCTACATGGAAGAGCAGCCCTTCATCGCCGATTGGGCGGACATCGCCAAGACTCCCCACGTGGTCGTGGTCCCCTTCTTCATTGCCGACGGCCTCCACAGCTATCAGGACATCCCCGTTCTGCTCGGCTTCGAAGCCGACGAGGGCGAGGCCGCCAGCCAGCGGGATGTATTCCGCCAGAATCCGTATCACCTGCGGGGCAAGACCCTCCATTATTCGTCAGCGATCGGGACCGAGCGCCTGATGGCCGACGTCATTCTCGATCAAGTATCAGATTTCGACACCAAGCACCGCGCATGATCACGGAGAAACTCATCGATGCCATCGCACAAGGCATCCGTCAGATTGGTCAGATCGCGATCCTCCCAGATACCCGGGAAGCGGCCTACGCACTTTGCCACCTGGATGATCTGGAGAACCTCGACGGGCTTGAGGTTCATCGCGATCCCGCCACGGCCCGTGACCTTTCCACCTGGGCCGAGGACGGACACTACCGCTTCACCAAGGGGGAGCTCAGTCTCAAATCCGGCTGGTTGATGCTTTTGGACGATGCCGATTCGCTCAGGCAGGCCCTTGATCTGTTCTATCCCGCTTCGCTGGGACTGTGGCTCGCCAACGAATCCGGAGAACTCGAAGTCGAGAACCTCCGTGACAAGTTGAATCGCCAGACGGGGATGTACAAGTTCGCCCGCAACATCAATGATGAAGGTGCCCAGCATCTCGTGCAGACCGTCTGCGGCCCGGCGAATTGCTGCGTGAAGAAGATCCTCTGGCAAATCGATTCAGACACGCCCCTCGAAGACAGCGAGGCGAGTCGCTTTGACGGCACCCTGGACACCGGACGCCCTGCGATCCCCCTTCTCTGTCGGGAAGCCTGCAACCACTTCGTCGCGGAGTGTCGCAAGGAATCCAAGAAACAGTTCGAGGCGCAGTCCAAGCAGTGACTCAGTCCTCGCCGACGACCCGGACTTTGTCTGCCTGAAGGAAGCGCTGACATCCCGCTTCCGTATCGACCCACAACTCCCCTCCGTCACCGATTCGGAGGACGCGCCCCCGATGCATCCCATCGCTGGCCTGCAGACTCACCGTCTTGCCCGACAAAGCGCACCTTTCGCGCAGCCTCACGATCAGATCAGTAAAGTCCGAATCGATCCTCTGCGACCAGCCGTTCAGCTCCGCGAGAACAACACTCAGGACATCTTCGGGCGGCACATCCCCGCGGCCTTCCAGCTGCATCGAGGTGGCGACTCCGTCGAGCTCACCACCGAACCCGGCCTGACGAACGTTCAGTCCGATCCCGACGATTGCCATGTGTTCCGTGGCTTCCACGAGAACCCCACAGAGCTTTCTTCCCCGGATCAGCACGTCGTTCGGCCATTTGACCTCAGCCTCAAGCCCGAGCATCGACAGCGCCTCCGCGACCGCCAGACCCGTGGCGAGTGCCAGCCTCGGCCAGAGCGCGCGGGGGGCAGCAGGCTGAAGCGCCACGGAAAACGTCAGGCTTTCACCCGGCGTCGCCACCCACTCGGCTCCGCGGCGGCCCCGTCCTGAGGTCTGACTCTCCGCAAGCAGAACCGACCCGTGCACCGGTGCTTCGCGCCGCTTGAGCTCGCTGTTGGTCGAATCAATCTCGTCGACCACCTCGAGTGTCCATCCGGCCGGCAGCGCCACCCCTGACCAGTCCAACGCCATCTACGAGACTTCTAGTTCCACAAAATCCAGAGCCAGGTCAAGGGCCATGACCGAATGCGTGATGGCTCCCACCGACACGAAATCCACCCCGGTTTCCGCAATCCCCTGCACGGTTTCCAGCGTCACCCCGCCACTGGCCTCAAGCAGCGGTCGCGGGTGATCACCGCGCAGGGCCACCGCCTTTCGCAATTCCTCAAGGCTCATGTTGTCGAGCAGGATGTGATCCACCCCCTCCAGCGCAAGGAACGCCTCGACCTGCTCGAGTTCATCAGCTTCCAACTCAACCTCCACCTCGGGATGCGTTTCCTTCAGGCGGCGAATGGCATCCTGAAGGCTCGCCGGATCATGCTCCGCGACCAGGTGATTGTCCTTCACCATGGCCCGATCGTAGAGCCCCATCCGATGATTCGTGCCGCCGCCGGCCAGCACCGCCGCTTTTTCCAACAGACGCCAACCCGGAGTGGTCTTCCGCGTGTCCAGAATGCGGGCGGATGTCTCGGCAACGGCATCGACGTAGCGCCGGGTTGCGGTCGCCACACCGGATAGCCGTTGGAGAAAGTTGAGAGCCGTCCTTTCGGCCGTCAGGATTCCGCGCGCCGGACCATCGGCGATCAGCACGTGGGCCCCCGCCGAAACCCGGGAGCCATCGGTCAGAAGCACTTGCACATCGATCGCCGGATCTACCCGACGAAAGACCTCAGCCGCGACTTCAACGCCGGCCAGACAACCTTCCTCACGAGCGACCAGTAGTGCCCTGACCTGGCGGTCCTCCGGCACGAAATACTCGGAAGTCACATCACCCGGTCCGATATCCTCGGCCAGGGCAGCATCAATCAGGGCACTTGCAGCGGCGTCCACCCGCGCAGGCTAACGGGTCCCCCGAAAGCCCGCAACCCACAAGCGTGCTCTAGCTCAAACGCAACGGGGGGACGAAGCCAAAGCTCCGTCCCCCGTCAAAAAAACGTGTCGTGAACCGCGGCTCACTCAGCCCCGTAGCCTTCCGCCGCGGAGCCGTCGTCGTTGAGCTTGCCTGTCACCCACAGCAGTCCGCGGGTTACGAGGTCGAGGTAGGTGGGTTCCGCGATCGTCTCGTTGTGGTGCCCCACCGTCGTTCCGAATACCTTGGTTCCGTTGAACTCATTCACCCAGACACACGGTTGCTTCTTCTGACCGTTGTCACCCTCGATGAGAACGGTCGCCGTATCGTGCACCTTCTTGATGTTGTAGAGTTCCCCTTGGGGCGTCTTCCATGAGGCGGGAAAACCCTTCACCACCGGGTGATCCTTGACCTTCGGAGTCATCGTAATCGCGGCCTTCGGACCGTGATTCGGTGATGTCACACCGAGGAACTGCTCCCAGGCATCGGTTTTCGCATCCCAGTGGTACGAGTGCATCGTGCAGTGCAGGGCGACGGCGGGAAGCCCGGCCTTGTGCGTGCCGGTGACCGACTCGATGTAGGCCACATCGGTCTCACGAGCGAAGCAGATGTTGTAGAGCACCACGTCAAAATCCTTCTCCCAGCCCGCCTTCTTGAGCTTCTCGAACTGGTGTTTATGACCCTTTCCGCCCTCGTGCAGGGTCGTGAATTCCACCTTGGTCCGCTCACCCACGCCCGTGGCGAGGATGTCCTTCTGCGCTTCGTAATCGTGGCAGCACCCACCCGTGAGATGGAGAACTCGGACAGGCTTGGCATCCGGGGCGGCTTGGAGCGTGGCAGCAAGGCCGAACGCGGAAAGAATGGGAATCAGTTTCTTCATCAGAGAGAGTTTGAGATGTCCCCTACCTACGCGTCCACCACCGAGTTCATTCAAGATCGGAGAATTTCTCCATGGCACACCCGGGTGGACAGCCGGATCATTCGCCCCCATGCTCCGCCCGTGGCCGCCGTCCCGTTTCGCCCGAGATCCCCGCTCTGCGACAGCACTGCCGAAGAACGCGCCTCCATGTGGAGCCACGCGTTCGGAACCGCCCTCGCGATCAGCTCCCTGGTCATCATGGTATGGGTCGCCGGAGCAAGCCCCATCCGTCAGGTCGCGGCATGGATCTTCGGCTCCACGCTGATCCTCCTTTATGGGGCATCCACGATCTACCATTCCTTCACCACGCCCCGGCTGAAGTCGTTTTTCCAGGTCCTGGACCACGCCTGCATCTACCTGCTCATCGCCGGTTCCTACACACCCATCACCCTGGTGGCCCTTCAGGGCGCGTGGGGATGGTCGCTGTTCGGCATCATCTGGGCTCTGGCTTTCGCCGGGGTGTTCCTGAAGGCCACCATGCGCAGTGACCGGGAAAACTGGTGGTCGACCGGGCTCTACCTCCTCATGGGCTGGCTCGTCGTGGTCGCTGCGAGGCCACTGTTGGATTCCGTCCCCGGTCCGGGCATCGCCTGGCTTGTGGCCGGTGGGCTTTGCTATTCCCTCGGAGTGGTCTTCTTTGTGTGGCGCTCGCTGCGTTTCAATCACGCCATCTGGCACCTGTTTGTCCTCGCGGGTAGCGTGTGCCACATCGTCGCCACCATCTTCTACATCCTGCGCTGAACCATGCCCGAACTCCCCGAAGTCGAGACCACCCGCCGCGGCATCGAGCCACATGTGGTCGGGCGTCCGATCCTCGAAGTGGTCGTTCGGGAACGACGCCTGCGCCATCCGGTATCAGCCGACCTTGAGACCATCGTTGGACGGAGTCCCGCGTCCGTCCGCCGCCGGGCCAAGTATCTCATCGTCGACCTGGATCAGGGCGGAGCCCTGTTGATTCATCTCGGCATGTCCGGCAGCCTGCGCATCACCGACGCAGCCGAAGCCTACCGCAAGCACGATCACATCGCGCTGAACCTGCAGGGTGGCGCCCAACTCCGCTACCACGACCCCCGCCGCTTCGGCATCTTCCTGCACCTCGCATCCGGGGACCCGCTCACCCACGATCTCCTCAGGTCGCTCGGCCCTGAGCCGCTCTCCGACAAATTTACTCCAGACCACCTCCGCGGGCATTGCCGGAATCGCAAGGCCGCCATCAAAACGGTGATCATGGATTCCAAATGTGTGGTCGGTGTCGGAAACATCTATGCGAGCGAAGCCCTGTTCCGCGCCGGCATCCGTCCGGGGATTGCTGCGAAAAGGCTCAGCGGGCCGAAATGCGCCCACCTCGTGGAAACCATCCAAACCGTCCTGCGGGAAAGCATCGATCAAGGCGGCACGACCCTTCGGGACTTCGTGAATTCCGATGGCCAACCCGGCTACTTCCGCCAGCGGCTGTTCGTTTATGGCCGAGATGGAGAGCCCTGCCGGGAATGCGACACGCCGATTCGGCATGCCGTCATGGGACAGCGCTCGACCTTCTGGTGCCCGGTCTGTCAGTCCTGATCCGGTGACTCGGTGGGAGCATTCACCACTTTCGTCTTCGCCCACTCGTCGCCGAGTCGCTTGCCCTTCTCGGGCTTGTTGTCCCGGGTGATGAGAATGATGGCTTCCACCAGACCAAAGAACGGAATGATCAGCCCCACGTTGCGAACGATCGCCGTTTGCCAATCGCCGATCATCTCCGAGCCATCGAGCTTCACCACCTTGGTCTTCATAGCCATCTTGCCGATGCTCTGCCCCTTCAGGAATGGCAGGGAGTCCCGGGTGATCCAGTAGGCCGCCACCAGCACCCACGCGAAGCGCTCGAACATGCCCGGCAGCAACCAAACCACGGAATAGTAGAGGCCAAGCCCGACAAGCGAGTCGATGATCCCACCGAGAAGCCGTGAATTGAGTGGGGCCAGCTCACCCGCTTCTTCCGAATCCTCCGACTCGGGCTCCTTCGTCTGCACCTTCAAAGGTTCCACGGACGCCGGTGGAGGTCCGGAGGGAGCGGACGAAATTGCAGGCTCCTTCGGTGCCGGCCGCGGAGGACTCAGGCTTGGCGGGGGTGGATCCTTCTTCTCGTTTTCCTCAGACATCATCTTTTTCTCTAACCACGGAATTCGCCGCCGTCGAGCATGGAGCACACCACGCTCAATCTTCTCCCCTCAGGTCGGCAAACACATTGTGAGAAAAGTACCGCTCCATCCGATCCGGAAACACGGTCACGACCCGGGCATCCACACCCAAGCGGCGCTTCGTCGCGATCGCCGCCGCATAGTTGAGCCCGGAACTCGGGCCCACCGGAAAGCCCAGCCCCCACAACTCCTTGGTCAAGCGCAGGCAATCCCCCTCATCAATCATCATTTCCTCGAGCACTCCGTCCGCGCACTCACCCTTCCAGTCCTCATACAGCTTCGACAGGCACTCGACCACGCCCGGCACCTCCTTGGAGAAAGCCAGACTGCAGCACTCGGCATTGTGGCCGAAGGCATCGCCCTCACACGGGATCGCCGCCACCGCCAAGGCATCACATCCCGCCTCCGCGAAGGCCTCCCACAAGCCTCGCAGCGTGCCACCCGTACCCACGCCACTGACGACCGCATCCACGCAACCACACTCCATCTGGGAAAGGATCTCCGGCCCCGTGGCCAACCGATGGGCCTCCGCATTGTCCGGGTTCTCGAACTGCCGCGCAGCGAACCAACCATGCTCATCCGCGGCGGAAACGGCCGCATCGAGCACACACTGCATCCCACCGCCGATCCGACGGACCTCGCCGCCGTAAGCTCGAATCATCAATCCGCGCTCCGCCGTCGCCGCCTTGGGGATGAAGGCGACGAATTTCAGCCCCATCTGCGCGCAGGCCAAAGCCAGCGCGATACTGGTCGACCCGCTCGACGCTTCCACCACCGTGTCCCCCTCCTTCAACTCACCCCGACGCCATGCCTTTTCCAGAATGTGGCGGGCAATCCGGTCCTTGGTCGACCCACTCGGATTCATGAACTCCAGCTTGCACCAGATCTCCCCCACCCCCGCATCCAGCGTCACTGGAACCATGGGTGTCGGGGGAACTTGGCGGATGAAGCGGCCAGTAGGACGAAACGCTCGTCGCTCGTAGGTTTGCATGCCCGCAGACCAGCACTCTGCCGCCACCTGCCAAGCCGGAAATCCTCCAATCCCCGGATTCTCAAAGGAAAACCCTGCATTTTCCTTGACTGCAAACCCCGCAAAGCCTACCTCCCCGCCCCCACGAACGCCCACGTACGACATGGCCAACGCACAAGTAATTCTCCGCGAAAAAATCGAAGGTCTCGGCGCCGAGGCCGATGTTGTTAAGGTCCGCGCCGGATACGCGCGGAATTTCCTCGTGCCTCAGGGCAAGGCCTACGAAGCCAGCGAAGAGAACGTCAAGCACATCGAAGACCTCAAGGTTGCTCGCGCTGCCCGCGAAGCTGAAGAGCTTTCCACCGCTCAAGAGCTCGCCACCAAGATCTCCAAACTGCGCCCGAAGTTCACTCTCGAAACCGGCCAGGGCGGCAAGGCTTTCGGTTCCGTGACTTCGATCGACATCCACAAGCAACTCGAGGAAGCCGGCATCGAAATCGATCGCCACGCCATCGAGCTCGACAAGCCGATCAAGCGTTCGGGCAAGAACGAAGTGACCGTTCGTGTGCACCCCGAGGTGGCCACTACGCTCATCGTCAACGTGGAAGCTCACAGCGCCGAAGAAGCGGAGTAATTCGGCCAGCTGATTCATTCTCCAAAGCGGGCGGATCCTCACGGGTCCGCCCGTTTTGCGTTTGTTCACATCCCCATGTGAACAACGCTCGAGTTATCCACAGACTATTCGCGCACTACCAAGATTGACCGCGAAGCGGGAATCCTGACACTCTGCCTCTCGCATCCATGGCCATCGACACCCAGCCTCCAGCCCTCCAAAGCCCCCCGGAATCAGCCGAGTCCGACGACACCAGCCGCTCGATGCCGAGCGCGCAGGGACCGGAAAAAAGCATCCTTTCCTCCATGCTCAAGGACCCGGAGCAATGGATCGGACGCGCGCAGGAAGAAAACCTGACGAAGGACCACTTTTACCTGCCCGGCCACGGCCTGCTCTACGAATTCCTCACCGAGCTGAATACCAAGGGCACCGAGATCGAACTCGTCTCCCTCGTTCAGCTTCTCCACGACCGCGGCATCCTCGATCACGTCGGTGGCCCCGCGGCGATCACCGACATCTACACCTACGCGCCGAACGCCGCCCACTTCATGACTCACCTGAGTCTGGTGAAGGACAAGTACGTCCTGCGTTCCATCATCAGGACCTGCACCGAGTCGATCTCCGAGGCTTACGACAACCCGGAAGACACCGCCGTCCTCCTCGATCGCGTCGAACAGGAGGTGCTCGGCATTCGCCAGGGACGCGAGACCACCAAGGCCTTCGATCTGAAGCACGAGGTCTCCGAGGTCATCAAGCAGTTCCAGCAACTCCTCGCAGGTGAGTTGGAAACCCAGGGAGTCAGCACCGGTTATCAGAAGCTCGACACGATGAGTAAGGGTCTGAAGCCCGGGGAAATGTTTGTCGTCGCCGCCCGTCCATCGATGGGCAAGACCTCCCTGATGATGAACCTCGTCGAGCACATGTGCATCGATCAAGGCGTCCCGACGATGGTTTTCTCGTGTGAAATGACGTCGTTCCAGATCGTTCAGCGTCTCCTCTTCTCGCGTGCACGCTTCCCGATGTCGAAGCTCAGCAAGGGCTTCACCCCGACCAAGGATGAGATCAAGAAGCTCACACGTGCGAGCAAGGAGATCGGAAGTGCCAACATGTGGATCGACGACACCGCCGGCATCCCGATCGACACGCTTCGGGCGAAGGCACGGCGTAAGAAGCGTGAGGAAGGTCTCGGGCTGATCGCGATCGACTACCTGCAGCTCCTGAAATCCAACAGCCGCCAGGCCTCCAATTCCCGCGAACGGGAAATCGGTGAGATTTCCGCCGGCATCAAGGCTCTCGCCAAGGAGCTCGAAGTCCCGATCATCGTCCTCGCGCAGCTCAACCGTGGACCGGAAGGACGCACCGGCAGCTCGCTCGGTGTGCCCCGCATGTCGGACCTGCGGGAATCCGGCACCATCGAGCAGGACGCCGACATGATCGGCCTGCTCTACCGCTCGGCCTACTACGCCGAGACCGAGGAAGAGAAGGCGGAAGAGGCCGGCAAGGCCGAGTTGGTTCTGGCGAAAAACCGAAATGGTGAAACCGGACACATCCCCCTCACTTTCATCGCCGAACTCATGCGTTTCGAGACACGCGCTCACGAGGAAGACTGACATCCACGAGAAAGTTTGATCAAAATGGGCTGCCCGGGTTGCAGCACCACCATCAGGTGTTAGAATCTCTCAGTGCACCGGTTTGGATCATCTTCTTCTCTGCGTCGACTCAAGCTGGCGTCCTTAATTCTGCTGTTGATCGTTCCGGTCTTCATCGCGCTTCTCGGCTTCCTCATTCAAGGTCTGCTCTTCAATGACGAAGAGGCCCTGCGAACCAGCCTCTGGCTTCTTGCCGCCATCCCATGCCTCGGCATCCTGCATACGCTGGTCGGCTTCTCACTCCGCTGTCCGCTCTGCCGTGGCCCGCTGATGCGTCACGCCAGTTGTAGCGTCAGCTCCAAAGCGAGACGTACGCTTGGCAGCCTGCGGCTGCGGGTTGCACTGAGTGCCCTGTTTCGCGGGAACATCCGCTGTCAGTACTGCGGAGAGCCTTGCGATACCACCACGCCACGGCGCTGATGGTGAAGCTCGCGGGACGGGATCATTGAAGCCTCCGGGTCATTTGACATTTGCACTCTTCGCCTGGCGCGTTTCCCTTGGGGCATGTCGTCCTCGCTTGTCCTTCCGGAAGTTTCCGGCGTGATGCTTTTGCCGGAGTGCACCTTGTTCCCCCACGGAGGGCTTCCCTTGCACATCTTCGAACCCCGCTACCGGGAAATGCTGGCCGACAGCCTTGAGACCACCTGCTTCTTCTGTGTCGCCCGCTTGGAAGGAGAAGAGACGGATGACCCGGCGACCTGCACGTCGTCCATCGGCACGGTCGGCCTCGTCCGGGCATCGCGCGAGATGGACGATGGCAGCTCGAATCTCCTGCTCCACGGCGTCATCCGCGTGCGCTTCAACGAGTGGATCAATGACGCCAGCTACCCGAAAGCCCGCATCAGCCCCTTGCCTGCGGTGTTCGAGCCGGAAACCCAATCCGAAGCGGCGATCGAGGCCCTCAAGGAAGCGGCCGAATCGGCTCTCGGTGAATTCTCCACCGAGATTGGCGATGCCTTCTACTCAATGACCGAGTCCATCGACGACCCCGCCATTCTGGCCGATGTCATGGCGCAGCAGTTCATCCAGAACCCGACCGAACGCCACGACCTCCTCGAGATGGAATCCGTCGCGGAACGGATCGCTTGGCTGTGCAGTCACCTTTCAAAATAGAGGTTCACCAGAAACCAGTTCCCGGTCGTTTTCCTGCTTGCCCGGCCCAACAGAAGCGGCAACATCGCCCTCTATCATGAGCGCGGATCCCCAATGGTTTGTCATGCAGGGCGAGGAACAACTCGGCCCCTACTCCGGAGAGCAACTGGTCGAGTATGCCTCCTCAGGCAACATCACCCGCGAGTCCCTCGTTTGGACGGAGGGGATGGCCGAATGGCTCCCTGCCGGACAGGTCGAGGGTGTGTTTCCTGCAGAAGCAGCCCCCGCCCAGGCCGTCGCGGCCCAGCCGGTCCAGGCAGCGCAGCCCGCGCTCGGCGGAGCGGCCCCAGCCTATGGGGTAAATCCTTACGGCTCCCCCGGCATGCACGCCCCCATGGGTGCGGACGATCCTTACCCAAGCCCCGGCGTCAAGGCCTCAAGCTTCGGCCTTTGGATGGGGTTGATCCTCGGCGGCATTGCCCTGATCCTCATCGGGTTCGGGGTGGCATCGGCAGCGGCCTCCTCCGCTGCGAACAGCTCCAGCGAAGCCACCGAATTGACCAATGCCCAGGCAGGTGGCATGGGCATCGGAGCCATTCTTGCGCTCGTGGGCTATGGCCTGACCCTGGCCAGCTTCATCCCCTTCTACATCTGCCTCTACCGCGCCTGGAGCTGTCTCCAACCCGGTGGGCTCGCCCGCTCCACTCCCGGCAAGGCAATCGGCTTCCTCTTCATTCCTTTCTTCAACTACTACTGGCTGTTCATGGCGTTCAATGGCCTCGCCAAGGACTGGAACCAAACCGTCGCCACCTACAGCGACCTCAAGGCGGCCCCAAGGCTCTCCGAAGGGGTTTTCCTGACCTTCTGCATCGGCTGCTTCCTCTTCCCCCTGAGTCTCTTCATGATCTTCCCGGTCATGTCGCAGATGTGTAAGGGCATCAACTACTTCGCCTTCCGCCCGAAACCCGGTCAGCCGGGTGCGCTTGGCGGCGCCGCCACCGGAGGTCTGAACCTCGGCGGCGGTTTCACCATCCGCTGAGGACCGGCGCCGTCCCATCCGCGGGCTCACTTCAAATCCCCGAACACAAAACGGCCATCCCTCAGCGGGGATGGCCGTTTGCTTTGAAACAGGAAATTCGGGGCAATCAGCTACCGATCTCAGTGCGACCTGACATCGATGCGCCTTCTTCCATCGAAAGATTCTTCGTCTTGATGTCGCCCTCGAGGCGGCTCTTCTCCTTCAGTTCGCACTTTTCGGAGGTGATCTTGCCTTCGACCCGACCGAAGACCTTCACTTCACCGGCAGTCACATCGCCCTTCACATGGGCGTTCTCACCGATCGTGACACGACCTTTGTCGGAAATGATCTCACCGTCGATCTTGCCGTCGATGATCATGTCATTCGAGAAACGGATCGATCCGGTGATCTCGATGCCGCTTGCCAAAACATTAGTTGCACTCGCCATGGTGGGAAGAATCCAGCAGAGCCGGAGCCCCTTGGCAATCGGCGATTTCAGCGAGATGGAGAGGAGCTCGATTTTCCGTGCAGAGATCTTGATTTTCGCGTTAGAAAGCACCGCAAATCCACGTTTCCTAAGGCATGCCACGCGTCACCATCACCGTTCCGGACAAGAACTCTCAGCCCTACCGGTTCGCTCTCGACCGGAAATCGGTCTCCCTCGGCCGCGGCAGCGAGAACGACATCGTCGTCGACTGCTCATCCGTCTCCGTCAACCACGCCGTCATGGAGCGAATCAAGGGCGGCTACCAGCTGCGTGACCTCGGCTCCACCAACGGCACCAAATTGGGCGGCAAGGCGCGCGATGAGATCAACCTCACCGACGGCATTTCGGTGAAACTCGGCGACGTTGCCTTCGATTTCACTCTGACCAGCGAAGAGCAGATGGCACTCGCTTCGGAACGTCCCGACGGAGACTCCCCCATCCTCAAAGAGGAAGAGGAGGAGCCAAAACCACGCAAGGATGCTCCCAAGAAGAGCAGTGCCCACGCCCCCTTGAAGTCAGCCAGTCAGCCGAGCCCGGCCGCCAGCTTCTTCATGACCATCCTATTTCTGCTCCTCGCGGCAGGAGCCTTCTTCATCGGTCTCTCGGTCCGCTACAGCAAGGAGAACCCGGGCCGCTCGATGCTCACCGACATCAAGAATCCACCGGTCGTGGATGCCTCTGCCGCCGAAGAACCCGAGGAGGGTCAGGCCGCAGACACGGAAACGGCGGAGTGATCACTCCGCCGTCCGATTGATTTTCTATCCGACTCGGCTCAGCGGCCACCACGGCCGCCGCCTGGGCCGCCCCGCCCACCGCGACCACCACCGTCGTCGCTGAGGATCCGCTCCTTGACCTCATCGCTGAGGACAGTGGAATTCTGGATGTAAGCGGTCGCACCTGCTTCATCCTCTTCCATCCAGCGCCGGGCGGTCATGCCGATTGCGCGATTGCGGTCGCCATCATCGGAAATCGTCTCTGCCAAGGCCAGCGACTGCTGGGGATCGGCATCGCGATTCATCCACAGATACGTGGATGCCGCCGAGTCCCGAGCCTCTCCTGCCGGCTGGCTTTCGACGAAGCTGAGTGCCGAAGCGCTGTCCTGGCCGACCCAGTTCATCATCACGCGACGCATCGCGTCTTCCATTTCACCGGTTTCCTGAGAAACCAACCACGCAGCGGCCTGCGCAGGATCCTGAGCCGCCCAAGCCGACGCCACATCCTCGACCGCGCGGTCGCGTGAACGCCCCGTCTCCATGTCGGTGAGCATTGCAGCCGCGCGCTGTGGGTCGTCCGAAGCCAGCACTTCGATGGCCGAACCGAGAGCGCCCTGCTTGG
This sequence comes from Haloferula rosea, assembly GCF_016595525.1. Classification (GTDB taxonomy): domain Bacteria; phylum Verrucomicrobiota; class Verrucomicrobiia; order Verrucomicrobiales; family Akkermansiaceae; genus Haloferula; species Haloferula rosea. Next base: position 166,185 of record NZ_JAENII010000002.1, on the reverse strand, counting down.
CGTCGCCACTGAGCGTTGAAATCCAAGCTTCAGCCGCCGAAAAGTCCTGCCGCGCCCACTGCTCGGCGATCTCGCGATAAGCCCGCCCCTGATCTTCGTCACCAAAGCCCGCAGCAAGGGCCGCGGCCCCTTCCGGGTCGCTGAGTGACATTTCGCTCACGACCGAAACCAGCGCCGAGCTCTTGTCACGGCCGTCGAGACCATTGGCCCATTCCAGCGCGGCATTCGGATCGAGCTTCGCCCACTCACGGGCAATCACTTCGGCCCCACCCGTGCCACCCGGGCCACGGCCACGGCCCATCATCGAGAACTCGGACGGATTGTCGGTGAAATACTTGGCCGCATTGACCGGATCCACGCTGGCCCAGCTGCGAAGCACGGTCGGCTTGGCGAACATGCCCCCCATTCCCATCGTCTTCGTGTGCTCCAAAGCGCCGATCGGATCGATTTCCCCCCAGCGGCTGAATAACAGCATCGAAGCAAGAATCCGGTCGCCCATCGGCAGAGCGTCCAACTTGGAGGCTTCCTCCTCCAGCTCAGCCGCGCTCATTCCGGCATAGAGGTCCATCAACGCCTGAATCCGGGCTCCCTGACCGGGCTCCCTCATGGCGTCCTGCAGGCTGCCGGCTCGATCCCGCCTTGGCGCCGCCTCATCCATCGAGGTGCGCCCGTCACGACGGATCTTCACTCCGCCGCCTGCCGCGTTGGCTGATGCCTTCTCGTCCGAATCACCACCGGAATTTCCGATGATGAACCCTCCAGCTCCCCCGATAAGGAGAGCCGCCAATCCGATTGTCATGGTTTGGTTCATAAAAATATCTAGCTGCGCAACACCGGCTGTCGGCAAAAGTTGCGCTAGTTCTCACCATTCTGCAGATCTTCCAGTTCCTCGTCCGGAACCACCTGGATGTCGGGCAGCTCGACGGACTTGTCCCCCTTTCGCTCAATCGTCGCGAAAAAGGCCCCGAGCTTCCGCTTGTCGGGAAGTTGCCCACTGAACCACGCCTCAAGATCTACCGGGCCCTCATCGAGATCCACCCCGAGCGTCACCGAACTCGCCCCCTCCATCACCTGGAGCTGCACCTCCTGCTTGCCGACCCGCACGTGCGCCACCCCCGGACGAAGCTTACCAAGTGTCCTCCGTTCTTCCTCTGAAGCATTCGATGGAACCAGGGACATCCGCACCCGATAGTTCCCCGGCTTCGCTGCCTTCAACTTCCAGTGCCCGCTGACTTCGGGCAACGTATTCCGGGTTTTGGCCACCATCGCATTCTTCAAATACTCGCGCGCCGCCGGCTGATTCCACATCAGCACCTGCCCCCCGGGACTCCCTTCCAACGACGGCCACCAATCGTGAGCCGTCAGCGCGACCTGCGGACAGCGCTCATCACCGATCACGTAGCGCACTGGCTCCCTCAGTGAAGGAAGCACCGAATCCCACCAGCGGCCATAGTCCTCCAGCATCCCCGCAGCGACCTCCTGATGCTCGCCGAAGACATCCGTCGTCTGCGCAGGGTCCTCGGCCATATCGTAGAGCGCCAGGCCCACCAGTCGCCACCGGTCCGAACGGACGGAGAACTTCCGCGCGCGATGCCGTTCAGGCCGGTCGTCGCCATCCCAACGCCCGACGTGGGTGAAAAATGTCCGCCCGCTTGGAAAATCCTGTTCGCCTCGCAGAGCGGCCGACAGATCCACGCCGTCGCCACTCCAGCCATCGGGAAGGTCCACACCGGACAGGCCCGCGAGCGTCGGGAGCAGGTCGATGTGCGCCGCCAGTTCCCCGACGACCCGACCCGCTTCGATGGTCTCGGGCCAGCGAATGAAACACGGCACCCTGACCCCACCCTCATGAGGAGTCGCCTTTCCCCCTTTCATCCCGGCAGCGAATGCCGGCATGGCGGATCCATTGTCGGTGAGAAACACGACGATCGTCTCCTTCTCAACCCCAAGCTCCTTCACCTTCCCGAGCAATGAGCCGACATTCTCGTCGATGTTCTCGATCATCGCATAGAAGGAGGCGAGAGGGTCCTTGAGCCCGGCCTCCTCGAAAGCTTCGGCCGTTCCCTCCGGAGCGATGTAGGGGCCATGAGGCGCATTGGTCGCCAGCCACAGGAAGAACGGCTTCTCCTCCTTCACCTGATTCTCCATCCATCGTCCGGCCTCACTGAAAAACACATCCGTGCAGTAGCCCTCGGTTTCCACCCATCCGGACTTCTTCCGGATCATCGGGTCGACGTACCCGTTCCCCCACGCATCTGCGAGCTGACCGATCCCGCCCGCGCCATGGACGAATACCTCCTCGAAGCCGCGGTCCTCGGGTCGACACGGAAACGCATCGCCCAAATGCCACTTGCCGAAAATCCCGGTCGAGTAGCCGGCTTCACGCATGATCTCGGGCAGCGTCGGTACCCCCGGACGCAGCAAGCTGCGGCCGAGAATCGTATGGCTCACCCCGACGGCGAATTCATGCTTCCCGGTAAGCAGGGCCGCCCGGCTGGGAGCACAGGTCGGACTCACGAAAAAGCGATCCAGGGAAGTCGACTCATCACGCAGAGCATCCAGGTAGGGCGTCTTCAGATGCGGGTTCCCATGGCTCGACAGGTCACCGTATCCCTGATCATCGGTCACCACCACGATGATGTTCGGCGAAGCCCCCGCACCGGCGCTCAGAGCCAGACACACCATTGCCACTTTCCACGTCGTGCGAAGCATGCAAAAAAGCTACCACAAGCATGTCCACCGACCACAAGCCATTCCGCGTCCTCTTCGTCTGCATGGGAAACATCTGCCGTTCACCCGCCGGAGAGATCGTATTCCGCCACCTCGTGGATGAAGCCGGTCTGGGCGACCGCATCCAGATCGATTCCGCCGGGACCATCGGCTACCACGCCGGCAACCCGCCGGATCCACGCATGAGCGAGACGCTGCGCAACCGCGGCTATACCATCAGCGGCAGATCACGGCAGATCACCCCCACCGACCTGACGGACTTCGACCTCATCCTCGTCGCCGACGAGGACAACCTCCGCGACGTCAGAAGCCTCGCTTCACCCGGCCAGTCCCTCGACCATGTCCAACTCGTGACCGACTACTGTTCCGACCACGATGCCAACCACGTCCCCGACCCCTACTACGGGGGGCCTAGTGGTTTTGAAAAGGTCGCGGATCTGGTGGAAGACGCGTGCGGGGGAGCACTCGTATCCATCAAGAGCCGAATCGCGGAATGACTCCCGAAGAGCCCACATACTACCCGTCCCCCTTCCACCATCTCCGTCCGGAGCTGTGGAAGAAGACCAAGGTCATGCATATCGTCCTGATGACCTGCGGCACGCTCCTGATGATCCCCGTGGTCTACACCATGATTGGCGCCGCGATCTATCTCTTCAGCTTCGGGAGCAGCATCAGACCATTCCTCAGCGACATCATGCCCGGCCTCATCTCCCTGATGCTGAGCTGCTGCTCGGGCGGACTGGCATGGGCAGCTCTCGGACTCCTGTTCTTCAAACGTGCCGACGCCCGCTGGCAGAGGATCTGCTGGGCGATCGTCTCAGGGTTCGGTTGCATCACCACGCCCTGCGCCATCGGGTGGTGGCTCTACGTCAGCGAGCAGATCCCCACCGCCAAGGCGGACCCGGACATCATCTGGCTCCACCTCATCTTCCTTTTCATCACAGCGGTCGCCCTGCAATCCGCCGTGTACGGATGGATCCATTCACGCAGGGCCGGAATCACCCTGCGCACGCCACCCGAGGTCCCCCACCCAACCGGCGTTTAGCCCTTGCTCGATGGCAGGCTTGCGGCGGCCACCGCCTGCCCGTGACGCTTCGTCTTCTCATCCGGCACGACCAACCGGATCGAGAGCTCCGGAAACTCGTCCGCCAGAACCCGCTCGGCTTCCTCGATGATCACGTTGCCGCCTTCCCCAGAGGTCACGCGTCCCAGGATCAACAAGCTCCCGACTTCGTAGAAATCCGCGTAGTGGGCGATCGCGTAGCCAAAGCAAGTTCCGATCGTCTGATAGATCTTCCTTGCCCGATCGTCGCCCGCCTTCATCGCCTCCTGCACTTCGACCAGTTGCTTCGGAAACGGCATGTCGCCGAAATCAAACCCAGCCAGCGGGGCGAGGCGCGCCACGCCCTGCTGTGAAAAGAACTGCACGCCGCAGCCTTCATCGGTGCTCCACTCATCGAGGGGGCCATCGTCACGGTAGTCCACCGGTGCGAACGCAAGTTCATTGAGCCATGGCCGGATGTGACCGTCCGGATCGACGTAGCCCGCAGCCTCACTGGTGCCCATCGCCACCCCCAACACGGAATTCTCCTCAAGCGACATCGATCCGGCGAGTGCCGTCACTTCGCCATCGTTCACCACCTCGAACGGCACCCCATCCCAACGTTCCTTCAAGGTTCCGAAGATCCCCCGGATGTGGCCTTCGAAATCCTCCTCACTCACCCCACGGAACAAGGAGGCCGCGCGGACTTCATTGTTCACATAGACCCCTGCCGAACTGCCGCCGATGGCATCGACTCGTGGCAGGTGCGCAGCGGCCCGTTTGAGCGAATCGTGAACCCCGTCGATGTGATACTGCGGATCGCTCTGGAAATACGGATCCCAGACAACCTCCTCGGAAAAGACGACCTCGCCATCGATCACGGCAGCACACTTCCGATCAGATCCACCCAGATCGAAACCGATCCGGCATCCATCCAGGTGACGCCCCAATGGCATCACCGAGTCATTCGCCTCGGGCAAATCCGCAGCATCCACCGCGGAAATGGAGATTGGCTCGCCAAAAATCTTCGTGCCGATGAAATCCCAGTCAAACTCCCTCGCTCCACCCTTCGCATACTGAGCCTTCAACTGCTCCACCACTTCGGGCGCACCTGCGATTTTGACCCGACTTCCGCCTTTCTGCCAAAGCAGGAATTTCAAGGTCCGCTCGACGTACTTCAGGGTCGCCTCGGAATGCTCCGGCAGATCCGGAAGCAGCACGGAACTCCACCGGAAAGCAGTGCCATCCGGACGCTCGAGGGCGAGGTCCATCGTGCGAGAGTCCGACGTTTCCTCGGCCAGCGACCGGTAGGCCCGGTTCCAGACGACCGCAGGGAGAAAACCCGGGTCGAGAATGGGCTGATGTTTCAGGGAGACACGATCCAGTGGGTTTGCAGAAGTGATGCTCATTGGGTGGCAATATTTATCCCTTTCCTTACGCATAGGAGAGGAATCCGGAAATGCTGAAACGCGCAGAGGTGCAGGTTTTTCGCGAAGATGAAAAACTGAAGGGAGAAACGACGTTTCCTATTGCAACCAAGTCTCAATTGCCCGACCTTCTCCACGTCATGCCGCAAGTCACCGCGCACGAACTCGAAAACGATAGCCTCCAGAGCCTCGCGCAGGCCACGGTGGGCTGCGATTTTCACATTCGTTTCTTGGAAGGCCCCGCGTGTGACCAACTGCGAAAGCTCGGATTCTGCGAAACCATGCAGGTCCGCAAATTGGCCAATGGCCGCAACATGATTTGTACCGTGTGCGGCACCCGAATGGCCCTGAGCCGCAAGCTTGCGGATCAGGTCATGGTCGCTCCGGTTCCCGCCTGATTCCCTCCTGCCATGGAAGAAGACACCGAGACGGTCGTCCTTGCGGGCAACCCAAACGTAGGAAAAACGACCTTGTTCAATGCCCTCACGGGCTCATCCGCCAAGGTCGGCAACTACGCCGGGGCCACGGTCGAACTCAAGGAAGGCTTCACCCGCACGCCCCACGGCCGGAAACTCAAGATCATCGACCTGCCCGGTTGCCTCTCCCTCGAAGGAGCCGCACCCGATCAGCAACTCGCCCGTCGCGCGCTTCTCGGCGAGGTGAAGGACCTCGGCAAGCCTGACCTCGCCCTGTGCGTGCTCGATGCCTCGAACCTCGAGCGCCATCTGGTCCTCGCCCTGGAAATTATCGAGACCGGGCTTCCTGTCGTCCTCGTCCTCAACATGATCGATGTCGCCGAAGCCTCCGGCCTGCGACTCGATCCACAGAAACTTTCCGAAGAACTCAAGGTCCCCGTCGTTGCCATCCAGGCGGACAAACAGAAGGGCCTGCTCGAACTCAAACAGGCGATCCGTCACCCGCTCCCTCCGGCCGCGGAAGCCCCATGGGCCGATGGCGAAAGCCCCACCGAGGCCCGCCAGCAGATGGCACTCAGCCTCTGTGCCTTGGCTGCCCGTCGTCCCGACGCCCACCAGAGCACCCGCTCCGACAAGCTTGATGCCGTCCTGCTCCATCCCGTCTGGGGATGGGTCTGCTTCATCAGCGTCATGTTCGCGGTGTTCTGGTCGATCTTCTCCTTCGCCGAAGTCCCCATGGGATGGGTGGAATCCCTTCAAGGATGGCTTGGCGGTTTGGTCGAGAACTCGATGGCCGACGGCGACCTGCGCAGCCTCATCGTCGACGGCATCATCGGGGGTGTCGGCTCGGTTGTGATCTTCCTGCCGCAGATCCTGATGCTGTTCTTCTTCATCGGTTTGCTTGAGAGCTCCGGCTACATGGCCCGCGCCGCCTTCCTGATGGACGGACTGATGTCGAAGGTCGGGCTCAGCGGCAAGGCCTTCCTCCCTCTTCTCAGTTCCTATGCCTGTGCCATCCCCGGCATCATGGCGACCCGATCGATCGACTCGGCAAAAGAACGCCTGGTCACCATTTTCGTGGCACCGTGGATGAGCTGCACCGCACGCCTCCCCGTCTATTTCCTTCTCATCCCGATGCTGCTCGATGGCAGCGAGGGCGGCTGGGTGCAGGCTTCCATCCTCCTGGGCATCTACGTCTTTGGAACAGCTACGGCGTTTCTCGTAGCCCGGATCCTTCGCGGCAGACTCGGCCCCGATGACGTCGAGCAGCACTTCATGCTCGAACTCCCCCCCTACCGGGCACCGCAGTGGCCCTACGTCTTCCGCCACCTGTTCGGACGGGGATGGGCCTTCCTGCGGAAAGCGGGAACCGTCATCCTTGGCATCGTCATTCTTCTCTGGGCAGCCCAGACCTACCCGAAGACCGACAGCGAGGACCCTGCGGAACAACTGGCCCACTCGGCCATGGGTCGGATCAGCGCAGTCATCGAACCCGTGGTCAAACCCCTCGGTTTCGATGGACGCACCGGCACGGCGGTCCTGACCTCATTCGCCGCCCGCGAAGTCTTCAACGCCTCGATGTTCCAGCTCTTCCACGTCGAAGAGGATCCGGACGACGAGGAAGGCAGCCGGGCCGCCCTGCGCCAGCAGCTTGCCAGCGAGACCTGGGAAGATGGCACCCGGATGTTCCGGCCTCTGTCGGTCATTTCCCTCCTGCTTTTCTACATTTACGCACTCCAGTGCCTGCCGACCTCCGCCGTGGTGGCACGGGAGGCCGGCTCATGGAAATGGGCGGTCGGTCAATTCGCCTTCATGACCGTGTTTGCCGCCGGCGCGTCTCTGGTCGTGTATCAGGTGGGCTCACTCCTCGGATTCTGACGCCATGGACGACTGGCAAAGCTGGGCCGCCGGTGCCATCGTCATCCTCACCCTTGGCATCTTCATTGCCCGATTGAGGAAGAAGAAGCCGGGATGCGGAGGAGACTGCGGCTGCGATCGCAAGGACCCGAAGTAGCAAGCCGATCCCTGTTGCAGGGCAGCAGGCCCGAACCGCTACAGATCCATGGTCGGCTCACCCAGCTCCGCTGAAGGCTTCTTCTCAAGTCGACGATTCGCCTCCCCCACCTTCTCCACGATCATCGCGACGATCCCGAAGAGGATGAACGCTCCGATCACGGCATAGACCGCATTGATGTAGCCGCCACCCTCGGCAAACCCGTAGTTGTGGAGACCGACACCCAGAAGGTTCACTCCCCACCACGAGAAGATCACGATGGCCGCCAAGCTGATCGATGCGAGATGGATGCCCCACTCGCGCAGGAAACCGCCAAGCCGGGCATGCAGGATGACAAGAGTCGCGAGCACGATCAGAAGCGCGCCGTTTTCCTTCGGATCCCATCCCCAGAAGCGTCCCCAGGAGTCATTCGCCCACACACCACCCAGCACCGTGCCGATGAGGGAAAGGAAGAGAGTCAGGCAGACCATCCCATACACGGAACGGGTCAACGAACGGCGCAACGACTTGTCACCATTGTCCAGTCGCAGACCTCGCAGCATGACATAGACCATGCTGATCACCGCCGTGACGAGTCCCGCCGCATAGCCCAGCGTGATGGTCACCACGTGCACCATCAGCCAGTAATTGGAGCGCAGCACGGCAACCAGCGGATCCATGTGATCCTTCGCGTCGCCGACTTCAAAGAGGCGCGCCAGCAGGATGAGGAACGTCCCCATGATGGGCAGCAGACCGAGCACGATGCGGCGACGTGTCATCAACTCGACGAGGGCTCCAAGAAGGATCACCGAGGCCGTGATGAAGATCACCGTGTCGTAGAGGTTCCCGATCGGCGGGCGCTGCATGATGATGCAGCGCTTGACGATGGGAATCACCACGAACACCCAGCCAGTGAGCGTGGTGGCCCACACGCCGTAGCCAAGAATGCGAGAACCGAGCGAACCCGCTCCCATCCACATTCCGATCGCCAGCAGGGTGCCGATCAGGAAAAACGCCAGCGCCCACAGGAACCAGTTCCAGTGGTAGTAGGCGGCCTCCATCGTGATTGCCCGATACTCCCCACGATTCTCCGCCTTCTCCACGATGTCGCTCTTCAGCGTCGTGAAAGCCTTGCGGAACTCCTCCTGATCCGACGTATCGACCCGCGCGACCGCTTCCATCCGCGCGATATCCTTGATCGAGCCCTCGACGTCGCGCGTCTGCTGGGTCATCACATTCCAGACCCGCTGTCCGGGGCTGAGCCAGGTCTCATCTTCCTCGTCGGGCGGAGGAAAGAGGAACAGTCCGAACTTCGATGAGTTGGCTCCATCAAGGACCTGCTGAAGCATGTGCTGAACGTGGGTTGGGATCGGCTGACCCTGCCCCTGACTCTGCTGGAGCACATCGCGGATCACGGGAGCGGTCGCCATCACGCTGCTCAGGTCGGTGCGTTGGTTGGTCGGTGCAGTCGGATCCAGCGACAACATCTCGATGCCCGACCTGGCCGGAGAGAACACACCCAGCAAGTGCTCGTAACTCTGCACGTTCTGAGCCAGCGCCATCACCTGGTTTTCCAAGGCCGTCCGGTCACCCGCTTCCTTGCTTTGCCCATAAGTGGCAGCAAGCTCGAACAGCCGGTCGCGCCCGTCTTCCAGATCTTGGTAGCTGTAGCGATCGCGCCGCTCGCCCGGCTCCACGCCGATCGCCATCAGGACCTCCGAGTTATCGACCCGGAACGACGGTTGCTGCATGGAAAACTGCGGCCGGAAGAAGGCATCCATCATCCACGCGAGCGGCTTGATCCGGATGGGATCCGCCTCGTCGGATCCACGCACCGCCATCGACCGCGCCCCGTAGAGCCGGAGCATCGTGAATCCAGCGTAGGACGTGAGAGGCTTGATGCGTCCGCCGTCCTGCACCGGCAGATCCTCGGCGAGCAAAAGAGTCTCCTCATCCCAGGGCACATATCCCTCGATCAGCGTGACCTCTTTCGGCGGGTTCGCGTCGCGATAGGACTTGCTGACGACATACGCGAATGCCAGCAGTCCAAGGACGAGAAGAATCCAGCGTGCAATCTTGTTCATATCAGGCTTTTGAAGGTTTGCGCGAGCTCCCCAGGAGGAAGATCCAGAGTTTCGTGACGAAGTGGATGAACAAGCCGACCGCCACCATGTAGAGGCTGTATTCCGGCCACTTGTCCGCCGGGTTGGAAACCACCTCGAGCCCCGAATACTCCGGTGCACCCGCAGCTTGCGGTCCCCCACTCATCGTCCGTTGGAAGAAGGTGAAACCTCCGCGGCGCATGGGTTCGTTCATCGAGATGTCCACCTTGATCTGCTCGCCGTCCTCGATCCGCTGGATCTTGCTCATGAAGCTCTTCGGCTTCATGGAGTTCGGAAAATACTCGGCGATCGCATCGTCGAGCTGGATGGGAAATGGCACCGGAATGGTTTCCTTGGCGAGTCGCACGGCGAAGCGACGTCCCTCGGCCTCCACCACCTGGGGCGGGAAGGTTCCCTTGATGAATCCGGAAGGAGGCACCGCCATGATGAAGGCATCTCCCTTGCTTCCATCGGCAAATATGGCGCGCGCATAGCATCCGGGAGAATTGAGCTCCCCCTCCTTCTCGACCGGCAGATCAAGCAAACGCCATCCATCGACCACCGGATTCGAACTCTGGGAGCCGGACGCTGGGCGAACCGCCACGTTGGGCAGCCACCCGGTCAGTTCGAGATCAAAGGGCTGGTCGGGAAGGATCACCCGCCGGACGTCCGACGGCTCCAACCCGCGTAGTTCGGGTTCGCCCACCACGGTCACCATGCCGGTCGCCTGACCTCCATCCAGTTCGAGGACTTCAATCGTCGGATCCGTCAGGGACACCGCGTAGTCCGACTGATCGCCCTCGAAGAGAATCATCACCCCCCGCTTCTCGAAAACCTGCGCGACACCGCCTGCCGCAATCATGAAGATGATCGCAAAGTGGGACATCAGCACACCGATCGTCTTCCATCCCTTGCGGGCGCGGATCAGACCACCGAGAATCATGTTCACCATGAGCAAGGCGCAGACCCAGTAGCCACCCGGCATCGGGATGATCAACTTCAGGTCCGAACCGAAGACCGGCGCCTTGGCCAGGACATACCAGGAGGACCAGTGGAAATATTTCTGCAGGGTGGCAAGCAGTCCGGCATCCACCATTTCCAAGGTCGCCAGCCAGGTCTGGATCCCCAGAATGACCAGAAGTGTGGTGGCTAAACCGAAGCCGGAGAAGAATTTCCAAAGGCGTTGCATGATACAGAGATCGGCGTGATCAGAATGGGTCGAGGGGCTACGTCAGGAGGATCCGAAGTCATTCACTTTTGAAGCCTTAGACCACCGACAAAGGCTCTCAGTCGCTCTTCCTCGGCCTTCACCTCCTCGGTGGGGCCGAGCAACTTCACCGTGACCAGCCCCTTCGGACCTTCGGTCACCACACCGCGAAGGGACCACGCCTCCTGAGCCTGCTTGCCCATGGCGCCACCGAAATTGCCATCCGCCTTCACCCAAACCCCCTGATGGCCGGCCAGATCCACGGATTCCATGGCTTCCAGCCCAGCCTGGTCGACGGCTTCCGCATCAAATTGTCCCAGCCACCGGTTCACGTTCTCCAGCACGCCGCCACGACTGATGGAAAGGTAGGCCTCGCCCGCGGTGCCGAACTTGTAATTCAGGAGCCGGAATGCGCTCCCTGGCGCCGTCGTCCACCCGTCAGGCACGACTTCCGCGACGAAGGGAGATTCAGGAGCCTCGGTGGGTTCCGGAGCCGGCATCCGCCCTTGGCCGAAACGCGCGTCGTTGTCGGCGTCGAGCACCAGATTTTCGTCGCGCATGGTCAACTCACGCTTGCCCGAAGCCGTGACTTCTTCACGTTTGCACGCGCCAAGCACGGCCACCGCGCCCAAGATCATTGCAACCTTTCTCATCCCGCGCCCGATAGCCTCGCAAGGCATGGCGCGCAAGCCCTTCCCGCCCCCCGTCATCACCGTGGAACCCATCGAATACTTCAACCGCCATCAGAACCGAACGGAAACCGAACAGGTTTACGGTGAAGGATTTCTCCGATTCTCTTACGCGAACCCCCTCGGAGCCTTGCCGCTTCATGCCATGGTCAAGCGCGCCGCCTTTTCACGGTGGTATGGCGAGCGCATGAATCGCCCTTCCACCCGCTCCAAGATCCAGCCATTCATCGAGGAATACGGCCTCGACCCCGACGACTTCGCCGACTCGCCCGAGTCCTTTCCGCACTTCAACGCGTTCTTCTACCGCAAGCTCAAGCCGCAGGCCCGCCCGATCGCCCCCCGCGCCGACGTCGTTTTCCCGGCCGATGGCCGCCACCTCGGATTTGCCCGCGCCTCGGACATCCGCGGCGTGTTCGTGAAGGGACAACGCTTCGACCTCGCCAAGCTGCTTGGCGACGACGCCCTTGCCTCACGCTTCGCCGATGGATCTCTGGTCCTGTCCCGGCTCTGCCCGGTCGACTACCATCGCTTCCACTTCCCATGCGCCGGTACCCCCGGCGAATCCCAGCTGATCAATGGGCCGCTCTTCTCCGTGTCTCCCATCGCCCTGCGACGCCGATTGGCCTACCTTTGGGAAAACAAACGCGTCCTGACCCGGCTTGAAACCCCGAACCTGGGACTCGTCCTCATTCTCGAGATCGGAGCCACCTGTGTCGGCTCCATCCACCAGACCTATGAGGCCGGCAAGCCGGTCGAGAAGGGCGCGGAAAAGGGCTACTTCGCGTTCGGAGGATCCTCCACGATGACCTTCTTCGAACCGGGCGCGGTCAAACTTTCCACTGACCTGCTCGAGCACAGCAGCCACCAACGCGAGCTCTACGCCCGCGTCGGTTCGGAAATGGGCCATGCCAGTCCAATCAGCGTCTGAGGACTGAGGATGCACTGACCCATTCCGCATGGTGCGGCTCCAAGGCATTTTCTTCTCAGACAAGGCGCAACGACAGAGGTGATCAAGGTCAAGGAACGCCTCTCCACCGTAGGATTGCCGAAGGAGCGAGGCGTAACACCGCCTCATGGGAAAAGGGCTCGAGCACTTCTCACCGGCGAGCCACGCGAGCCCACTTCATCCCGTCCTCCACGCCGGGCAGCATGATTCAGCGTTTCCTTAGCGCGACTCCAACTCTTCAAGCCGCTCCTGCAGTTCCGAGAGGTTTTCTTGCACCTCCTTGATCAGTTCCCGCACCGCCTTCAGGTCATCTTCATCGACCTCCGGCGCCGCCGACTCGGCCTGCTCCAACAGCTCCAGAATGTCGCTGCTTGGAATCGCCAACGTCTTGACCCGTCCGGCGCGCGACACATTGATCCCGATGCATTCGCCCCGCAGATTCAGGACCGGTCCGCCGCACTGTTCGGGGAGCAGCGGCATGTCATGCTGAATGACCAGCGGGTAGCCGGACGATCGACTCGAGAGCGGCCCGGCCATCTCGTTCATGCGGCGGAAGCGATCGGATGTCGGCCCCTCCGGACGCGATCCCAATTCCACCGAAACCGATTCCCGATCCCCATCGCGTTCGATTTCCAGCTCCATCACATCCCCGGCACGGAGACCTCGGACATGGTTGCTGAACTCAAGCGGGTCACCCACGGCCTCCCCCTCGAGTTTCACGATCACATCGCCCGCTTTGATTCCACTCTTGGCTGCCGAACTTTTCGGGACCACCTCGGCGACCCGGATCCCGTCATCCACCTTCTCGGATCGGATACCGAGGAAACCAATGTCCGCCAGCGCCCGCTTCTTCACACTGATGACTCCGACTCCCATGGCTTCACCGTCGGCAGAAGGCGAGGTCAGCAAAGTGCCGAGACGCAGCTTGTCCTCGTCCTTCACCCAGCGGACCGGCTTGAGGCTTGCGGCATCGATCGACAGCAACACCAGATCCCGGCGCGGAAAACGCTGCACCACCGAGGCCTCATAGGATTCATCGCCCAGCCGCACATCCAGCTCACCCTCGAGCGTTTCCTCACTCTTGGTGAGGATCCATCCGTCCTCGGAAACCACGGTCCCGAGCGCCACCGGCTTTCCATCCACAAGCACCGTCACCGTGGATCGGTCCGCTTTCGAAACCACCGGCTCGAGCGCACTCATGACCGAAGTGAAAAACGGATCCTGCAGTTCGATCGATGGCGCCTGTTCAGCCAATTTCTTCAACTCCTCGGGCCCCATCTTCTCCATCATCTCGCGGATCGACTTGGCCATCTCCTCGGGACCTCCTAACGCCTCGAGTTGTTCCCGGGTCAACTTCAGATCCCCACCGTCCTTCATCGCCTGGCGAAGCAATTGCTCCAAATCCAACTTCGGTGCTTCCCGCTTGGTTGCCTCCTTCTTTTTACCCGCCGGTTCATCCTTCTTCTCCGCTGGTTCATCCTTCGACGCGCCGCCCCCCATCAACTCAGCCATGCGCACGAGCTTCAGCTCGGCGCGGCGTCGCTTCCCTTCGCGTTCATACATCAGACGCACCTTCTTCCCGGCGTCGAGCTTGCCCGCAACGGCCATTAGCCCGTCCCGATCCCGCACCTTCTTTCCAGCGAATGCCATGATCACATCCCCCTCCTTGAGGCCGGCTTTCTCCGCCGGCGAACCTTCCATCACCCCCATCACGCGCACCCCACCCTTCGGGCCCGGCTCACCAAGTTGCACCCCCATGACAGGGCGGTCCGGATCTCCCTGGGGCTTCGAAGCGAAGCGACTGCCCTGCCGTTTTCCCTCGAGCATCATGTCCCAGTGCTCGCGATAGACCGAAAGCGGCACGTGCCGGTTCTGGCTCAGGGTGGCGCCGATGTTCGAATGGATGCCGATCAGGCGCCCCTCGACATCAAACAAGGGACCTCCGGAGTCCCCCCCGACAACCGCACAGTCGCTTTCAATGAAATTGCCGACGGCAAGCACCCTGCCCAAACGGACGGGAGGCGTCCTTCCCGGATCGAACCCTCCCGGATGACCGAGAGCCACGCACCACTGGTTGCGTTGCAAGGTCCCATCCTCCGCCAGTTCGACGAAAGGATACTCACCCTCTTCGGTGATGCGGACCATCGCCGCATCCCGGTCAAACTCACCTCCAAGGATCTCTCCCTTCTTCCGGGTGCCGTCCGGAAACATGACCACTACTTCCCCATTCAGGGACTCGACCACATGGGCCGCTGTCAGAATCAAACCCTCCTTGCTGACCACCACACCACTGCCCGATCCACCGCCTCCGAGAGAAAACAGCGCAACCGTTGCTTCGGAACACCGCTCACTCATCCCGACCAACTTCTGGTTGAGTTGCTTCAAGTCCTTCAACCCTCCGACCAAGGGACCGTCTTCCAACTCCGCAGCTGACAGGCCGACCAACCCCAAAGACAGGCTCAAGGCCAGCGACCACTTCCAAAATGTATGCTTCATGATGTGCTTCGACGAACCACCGAGCGAAGCCTGCTGCCCATCAGCAACCTCGAACCGTGCTCCCCCGAAAGCGACATCCGTCGCTGGGCATGTTTGAAAAACGTGACAGCCTCAGCGGCACGCCATCAAACCATCATAAATCGCCCTCGCGGCCGTCTCCTGATACCAGTCCGTCGAGCATCGCGCCCGCTCCCGCGAATTGCTGATGAAACCACACTCGACCAGCACCGCCGGACAGCGCGTCTGGGTCAGCACGGTGAAGCCATGACGACGCGCCCCCCGGTTCCGGGTCACCACACGGGCAGGCAGCCGACGCTGGATCGCCCCGGCGATCATTCTTCCGGTCGTTCCCCAGTAATACGTCTCCGCTCCCTTGATCGTGGTATTCGTCGAGGCGTTGAAATGAATGCTGACGAAAACCGCCGAGCGATACCGGTTGGCCATCGCCACCCGACTCTGGAGCGACACAAACACATTGCTCCTCCGCGTCATCACGGTGCGGATCCCCCGCTTCTTCAGCAAGGCCTCCAGCTTGGTCGCCACCTTCAGGTTGAGGGTCGATTCCCTCACTCCACCCCAGTAGGCCCCCTTGTCCTTCCCTCCGTGACCGGGATCGATCACCACCGTCGAAAATCTCGCCGCCTCCGCCATCCCCGCCAGTCCCAGCCAACCCAAGGCCAACCACAGGACACACTTCATCAGTGGGGTTCTAGCAATCACGTTAAGGATCCTAAATATTTAAGCCCTCTTTATCAAAGTCTTTTTGAAATTATTTCATCTCTTCGCCCGATCCATCCAAAGCTTCCTCGGGATTTTCAATTTCCTGCCTCACCTTCCGGGAGAGAAACGGCCGCACCAGCAACCCATACAGCAGGTAGGCACTGAAGAGAATGACCGGCATCACGTAGCGATACTGCACCGTCACCACCAGCAGCAGCGCAGCAATCAGCATCACCAAAGGAGTCCCCTTCGTGCGCCATCCGACATTTTTAAAACTCGGGTAGCGGACATTGCTGATCATCAGAATCGAGAGACCGAGCATCGCCCCTGCCAGCACGTACTTCCACATGCCGAGCTCCGGATCATTCCCGTTCCCCTTGTCGTTCAAATAGATGGCCAGGAAAGTCAGCGATGAAATGAAGCCAGCCGCCATCGGGATCGGAATACCACGAAAATCCGTATCCTTTTCCCCGTCCTTCTTGGGAATCGCGGCGATGCAATTGAAGCGAGCAAGCCGGATCGCTCCGCAGACGACGTAGATGCACGCCAGGTACCAGCCCAATCCATCGAAAATCTCATCGAGCGGAAAGAGCACCGCCTTCGCCATCAACAAGGAGGGCGCCATCCCGAAGGAAATCACGTCCGCCAACGAGTCAAACTCCCTGCCGAAGGGCGACTCCTTCCCACCAAGCCGCGCAAGACGGCCATCCAGCAAGTCGAAGATGCAGGAACCGAAAATCAGGAGGATCGCCCGCTCATAATACGGCTTCGCCAGCGCGAAGTCGTAGCCGGACTCTTTGCTGGTCGCGATCAGGATACCTTGGAAAATCGACAGCACCGCCACGAAGCCACAAACCAGATTCCCGGTGGTCATCAGGTTCGGCAGCAGGTAAATCTTCGGGTCGTCTGGATCTTGAGTGCGAAACATCCGCGCGCAATGTGGTCGATCCGCCCCGCCAGCGATAGGGAAAAAATTCACCCCTCCCGGCCGTCCACCCCCACCGAGACCACCCTTGATCGCGGGGGCACTCCGGCTAGCGTGTGCGCATGTCGACCGACTCCTTGAGCGTGCACTCCCCGATGAAGGACATCATGGAAGCCTTTCCCGGGGCACGCCGGGCGCTCTTCTCGCGCTACCATCTCGGCGGATGCCAGAGCTGTGGCTTCGCGCCCGAGGAAACCCTCGAGCAACTCGCCAAGCGTGCCGGAGACCATGATCCCGAGGAAATGTTAAAGCATCTGCGCGATTCCCATCGGCACGATCAAGAGATGCTGATTCCTCCATCCCTGCTCCGCTCGCAGCTCGACTCCGACTCGCCCCCTCTCCTTGTGGACACCCGGACTCGTGAGGAACACGACGCCGTTTCCATCGCAGGCTCGGTCTTCATGACCCAGGAACTCCAGCAGGAGCTTTTCGCCGGCGACCCGGAACGCGCGATCGTCCTCTACGACCATCAAGGGAAGCACGGGCTGGATCACGGCTCATGGTTTCAAGGTCACGGCCTGAAGAATACCCGGGTGCTCGAGGGCGGAATCGACGCCTGGTCCCAAGAAGTCGACCCCTCCCTCCGACGCTACCGCCTCGAGATCGACTAGGCATCGTCCCGAAATTTCGAGCACGACGAACGACGCTCATTGCCACCAAACGTCTTCCATGCTCACCTTCGGGCATGAAAAGACGCCATTTCCTCTCCACCGGCCTCCTCGCGACTACCCCTCAATGGGTCACCGCTGAGCAAACGCCCCCTGAGATCCCTCCGGCAAGTCCCCCCAACCGGATCGGTGTCTCATCGTATTCCTTCTGGGGCTTTCGTCGCGACGAACTCCGCGACATCCCCCTCTGCCTCGACCATGCCGCACGCATGGGCTTCGACGGATTCGAGATCCTGCAGCGGCAGCTCACGCAGACCGACAACGCTTCGCTGCAGAAGATCAAACGCCATGCCTTCCTCAATGGACTGGACCTGATGGGCTACTCCACCCATCAGGGCTTCCTCTCTCCGAAGAAGGAAGGCCGCCAGAAGAACATCGATCACACCATCGAATGCATCGAACAGGCCTATGCGCTCGGCATCCCCACCATGCGGGTGAACTCCGGCACATGGGGTACTTCCAAAAGCTTCGATGAACTCATGGAACGCCGCGGCATCGAACCACCGCTGGAAGGCTACACCGAAGAGGACGCCTTCGGATGGGTCATCGATGCCTACGAAACCATCCTGCCGGTGGCGGAAAAATGCGGCGTGGTGATGGGCCTG
Organism: Haloferula rosea; assembly: GCF_016595525.1. Classification (GTDB taxonomy): domain Bacteria; phylum Verrucomicrobiota; class Verrucomicrobiia; order Verrucomicrobiales; family Akkermansiaceae; genus Haloferula; species Haloferula rosea. Next base: position 148,159 of record NZ_JAENII010000002.1, on the reverse strand, counting down.
GAAAATCACTGGGGACTCGGCGTGACCCCGGAAGGCGTCCAGCGCGTCATCAAGGCCGTCGATTCACCATGGCTGCAAGCCACACTCGATACCGGGAATTTCCTCGAGGACCCCTACGACCGCCTCGCTCAACTCGCCCCCGATGCCGTCCTGCTCCAGGCCAAGACCTACTTCGGCGGAGGTGTTTGGTATACCTTGGATCTCGATTACCCACGCATCGCAAAGATCCTCCGGGACGCAGGCTTCAAGGGCTACGTTTCGCTCGAGTTCGAGGGCAAGGAGAACCCACTCACGGCCATCCCGAAGAGCCTCGACATGCTGCGCAAGGCATTCGCCTGAGCGGACCCTGCACAAGCATTGCGCCGCGGACTCGCCAAACCGCCCCTTCGCTTCTAACGTCAGCGCGTGGGTGTTTTCACATGGGTCGGCCATTCGGCCATCAGCTTCTTTGCCTACCTGGGCGAGATCGGCCAACTGGTCGCCTCGATCTGGGAGTCGCTGCTCCATGGACAGCGACGCCACCGCATGATGCTGCGGCAGATCGCGGAGATCGGTTACCGCTCTCAGCCCGTTGTCATCGTGACCGGTGCATTCACCGGCGCCGTCCTTGCCGCACAGTCACTGTTTCAGTTCAGCACGCTCGGCATGGAATCCGGTGCGGGCGCGCTGGTCAGCGTGGCCATGCTGCGGGAACTTGGCCCCTCCATCACGGCCCTCATGCTCGCCGGCCGTGTCGGAGCTGCCATGGCCGCGGAGATCGGAACCATGAAGGTCACTGAGCAGATCGACGCCCTCCGCTCGATGGGCGTCCACCCCATCGACTACCTCGTCACGCCCCGCATGGTCGCGATGTTCGTGGCCATGCCACTGCTCATTGCCGAGTCCGCCGCATTTGGAATCCTCTCGTCCCTGATTATCGGAACCGGTCCATTCGGGGTCAACCCGGCCTACTGGATGAATCAGGTGAACAACCACACCGACCTGAGCGACGTGGCCATCGCCCTCGTCAAGGGCTCGGTGTTCGGCTTTCTCATCGTGCTGGTCTCCTGCCACCAGGGCCTGAAGGTGACCAATGGAGCCGTTGGGGTGGGCCGAGGCACCACCCGAGCCATGGTCTACTCCGCCCTTGCCCTCCTGGTCTTCAATTTCTTCCTCACCCTGCTTCTGAATCTCATCTTCCCGACCGGAGTCGGAAGATGAATCCTACTTGACATCGTTCGCGGATTTTGTTGATACTCAACGGCTTCCCTCCCGATCATGTCTCTCCCCCCACACACGACCACCCTGATCCGGCTCGGCATTCTTGCCAGCCTGACCACCTCCCCCGGGTGGTGTGCGGAGCTGTCTGGAGAAGGAAGTCCCGAGGCCGTTCCCGAACCTGCCGTCCCGCTACTGGGGCTGCTTGGGCTCTGCCTCATCCTCCTGCGGCGCAACAAGCCATAGTTTGCCCGCAGGGTCTGCAACGACGGCCCCGACCTTCCCCCCGATCGGAGCCGCCGTTGCCAGGCCGGATGGGCTGCGCAGGCCCACGAAAGCCGGTGATTCCCGCGTGACAGATGCGCTTTGCGCTGCAATCGTCCGCCTGAACTTCCGCCATGCCCATCCGCCAGAAAGCCATGAGATTCAGCCTGTTGCACCTAACAGCAGCCTCACTCCTCGCGATTCCCACCTGGGCAGCCAACTCCCAAGCCATCTTTCAAGGGCTTGGAGACCTCTCTGGCGGAGCCAACAGCTCATCTGCCACGGGCGTTTCCGAGGATGGAATCACCGTCTCTGGAATCAGTTCATCAACGGCCGGAACCGAAGCCTTCAAATGGACCGAAGTGGGTGGATTGGTCGTTCTCAGCGACATCGAGGGTGGCAATGTGTCCGCCGGAGCCATGGGGGTTTCGTCGAATGGCGCGATGACTTGCGGGTTCGGAACCTTCGGCACCGGAGTGGTGCGTGCCACCCGTTGGGACGGCACGGCAGCCCCTACCCAGCTCGGAACCCTCAATACCTCCGGCTATCGCTACTCCCAGGGTGCGGGAATTTCCGCGGACGGGAGCCGGGTCGTTGGGATCTCCTCCAGCGCCAGCGGCCTGCGGGCTTTCGTCTGGGTGTCCGGCACAGGCATGAGCAACCTCGGGTTCCTGATCCCAAATGCCACTCAGAGCGGCGACTTCGCCTACAGTTCGGAAGCAAATGCGATCTCGAGCAACGGCCAGACAGTCGTCGGCTCCAGCAGCTACACCGTGTCTGAAACCGTCACCATCCCCGGGCGGACCGAGCAACTCCCCCGCTACGACGATGAGGGAAATCTGATCGGCTACGAGACCATCTACTATCCCCCCTATGACCAGACCACCGTTCTCGAGCAAGGCACTCAAGCCTTCTCTTGGACCAGCGCCGGCGGCATGGTTGCCTTGGGCGACCTCTCAGGTGGCGGTCTTTTCTCGGAGGCCAATGCGATCTCGAACGACGGAACCGTCATCGTGGGCGGAGGTCAGCATGGGGCTGGCAACGAAGGCGTCGTTTGGACCAACGGAGTGATCTCGTCCATCGGCGATTTTGATGGAGGCGACACCGCCAGCCTGCTCACCGACGTCACCGCCGATGGCACCATCGCCGTCGGCCAGGGCACGGACGCACTTGGTGAAGCAGCGCTCATCTGGAGCTCGGAATTCGGCATCGGCAACCTCAACACCCTCCTTGCCGAACAGGGCGTCAATCTCGGGGGCTGGAGACTCACGTCGGCCACCGGCATTTCCTCGGATGGCCAGGTGATTGTCGGCAACGGCATCAACCCATCCGGCGATCCGGAAGCGTGGCGGATCACCGATGCCCTGAGCCTTCTGAACATCCTGATCCCCCCCCCTGCGGGTCTCCAGGAAAGCCTGAAGGTCGTCCGTGGACACGCCGCCAGATTCTCCGCGGAACGTGGCCGCTCCTACCAGCTTCTTGAATCGACCAATCTTGCCACCTGGACGACCGAAGGTGAGCTCTTCAGCACTACCAATGCCGGAGAAGCCTTCGAGCATGCGCTCCCGATCACACTGGAGCCCAGCAGTTCGTTCTACCTGCTCGGTCCCTCCAGTGTTCCTTCCGAAGCGGACACCCCGATCACCATGATCCAGGGCACGCTTCTCCAGTTCACCAGCGAGCGTGGATACATCTATCAACCCGCGTACTCCGACGACCTCGTCACGTGGACTCCGTTCGGATCCCCGCTGAATACCAGTTCGGATCTGGGCCCGGTGGAACGCACCTTCATCGATACCTCCGTGTCGCTCGACCACCCGAAGCGCTTCTATCGGATCGATACCACCCAATCCGACACCCTCACCGTTCCCTTCGACCTTCATGTCGGCCCGGTGTTCAAGGTGAACATGCAGCTGGATACCCCGTATCAACTCCAGACGAGACCACGATTCACCAATGACCCTTGGGAGAATTTGGGCGAGCCCTTCTCCACCGAAGGAGCCGCCACCCCGCACAGCTACTTCACTGCCATGCCGCTCCCACGGCCTTCGTTCCGTGTCGTCACACCTTCCTCCGGCGAACCACTTGCAGACCAGACCATCCTCACGCTTGCCGATGGTGCACTGATCAGCTTCACCTCGCAACCCGGCTCAGCCTATCAGGTCCAGAAGACCACCGATGGAGTCACCTTTGCCAACGTGGGTGCCGCCATCGACACCGTCAGTGATACCGGCCCGACCAGCCGCAACATCCTCGACCCATTTGATTCGACCAACCCACCCGTCGGCGTGAGCTACCGGGTCGTCGAGACCGGGCTCGAGCCTTGAGGGCAACCAACTCGGGCCTGTCCCGCGTCGTGGCGCTCAGGAGGCGTCCTCGCCCGGCTCTTGCGTGTCCGGCGAGAGAATATCCTCGCGGTTCTTTTCATGGCGCACGTCGCGCGCGAGGTCCAGGAACACGGCGTCCTCTCCGATGTTCACCGCGAGATCCCCGATCCGTTCGAGTGAGCGGGCGACAAAGATCAGATGGAGGAAATCCTCCGATCGTTCACCGCCCTCCTCAAGCAGGGCGCTCAGATTCGCGATGACCTTCTTGTGGATCCGATCCAGCTCCTTGTCCTGGGTATCAAGTGACAAACCCAGCTCGGAATTCCGATCCGTGTAGGCCTGCATCGACCGGCGCAGCCCCTGCAGGGCAAGCGTGTAGACCGGCTCAAGCCACTGGGTCTCGGGAAGTTCGGCGCGTTTGCTCATCTTCTTCGCCCGCTTGGCGATGTTCACCGCATGGTCGGAGATCCGCTCCAGATTGCTCGATACCTTCATCGAGGTGATGACCACACGGAGATCGCTTGCCACCGGATGGAACCGAAGCAGCACGTCCATGCCCAGGGAATCGATCTCCCGCTCCAGTTCGTCCACATCGTTGTCGTCCGCAATCACGACCTTGCTCAGGTCAATATTTCGGGTCAGCAGGGCATCCATGGCCCGCTCGAGGTTCAGCTGCGTCTGGCCGGCCATGCCCAGAACCTGATCCCGGAGGCGGTCCATCGCTTCATCGAATTCACGGATAATGTGCGGAGTGGTCATAATTTCGATCAGCCGAATCGGCCGCTGATGTAGTCTTCCGTTTCCTTGCAGGACGGTGTGGTGAACAGGGTCGCCGTTTCATCGAACTCGATGAGGCGGCCCATGTAGAAAAACGCAGTCCGATCCGAAACCCGGGTCGCCTGCTGCATGTTGTGGGTCACCATGACGATGGTGAACTCCTCCTTCAGATTCAATATCAGCTCCTCCACCTTGGCGGTGGCGAGCGGATCGAGCGCCGAGCACGGCTCATCCATCAACAGGATCTCCGGACGCACGGCAATTGACCGGGCGATGCACAAGCGCTGCTGCTGCCCTCCGGACAAACCGTTGGCACTGGTATGAAGCCGGTCCTTCACCTCATCCCACAAGGCCGCCCCTTGCAGCGCGGTCTCGACAATGCCGTCGAGTTCCGACTTGTCCTTGATCCCCGAGAGCTTGGGCCCGTAGCAAACATTCTCGTAGATGGTCTGCGGGAAGGGATTACTCTTCTGGAAAACCATGCCGACCCGACGGCGGAGCTCGACGGGATCCACCTCCGGACTGTGGATCTCGACACCCTCGATCTCGATGGTTCCACGGGTGACCCGTGCTCCCGGAACGAGGTCGTTCATCCGATTGACACAGCGCAACAAGGTCGACTTGCCACACCCCGACGGACCGATGAAGGCCACAATCTCGTTTCTTCGAACCGTGAGATCAATGCCGTCGAGTGCCTTGGCATTGCCATAGCAGAAATCGACATCCTTGATCTCGATCAAGGATTCGTGCGTTTTCGATTCTGGGGCCTTGGGTTTCATCAGCTGAAGCGTCCTGAAATGTAGGCCTCGGTTCTTTCCTCCTTCGGAGTCTCAAACACCTTGAGGGTCCTGTCGTATTCCACCAGCTCCCCCATGTAGAGGAAGGCGGTGAGATCGGAACAGCGGCTTGCCTGCTCCATGTTGTGGGTGACGATCACGATCGTGAACTGCTCCTTGAGGTCGCGGATCAGGTCCTCGATCCGCAAGGTGGCCGTGGGATCCAGGGCTGCGCATGGCTCATCCATCAGCAGGATCTCCGGTTGGTTGGCGATGGCCCGCGCGATGCACAGGCGCTGTTGCTGGCCACCTGACAAACCGAACGCGCTGGTGTGCAGACGGTCCTTCACCTCATCCCACAGGGCCGCGGATCGCAGCGTGCGCTCGACCACATCGTCGAGCTCCGAACGCTTGTTGCGCCCTGCCACCCGGAGACTGAACACCACATTCTCATAGATCGTCTTCGCGAACGGGTTGTACTTCTGGAAAACCATGCCGACCCGCTTGCGCAGCGAGATCACCTCGACATTCGGATCATAGAGGCTCTTGCCGTCGAGACGGATATCCCCTTCATGCTGCACCCCTTCGATGAGGTCATTCATCCGGTTCATGTTCCGCAGCAGGGTCGACTTTCCACAGCCCGAAGGCCCGATCAACGCAGTCACCTGCTTCTCAGGAATGTCCATGTTGATGCCATGGAGCACCTTCGCCGCCCCATAGGAGAAGCTGAAGTTGTCGATCGCGATGAAATCCTTGCGTGGCATGATTAGAAACTACTTACGGCGTACTTCTTGCGCAGCCGGTTGCGGATGATGATCGCGGTGAGGTTCATGACCACGACGATGGAAATCAGCAGAAGGGTCGTCGCAAACACCATCGGCTTGGCCGCCTCGGAGTCCGGTGACTGAAAACCCAGATCGTAGATATGGAAACCCAGATGCATGAACTGACGTTCCGGGTGCACGAACGGAGCCACCGCGTCGATCGGCAGGTCCGGCGCGCTCTTCACGACACCGACCAGCATCAGGGGAGCCACTTCACCCGCACCCCGCGCCATGGCGAGGATCACCCCGGTGAGGATTCCGGGCAGCGAGGCCGGGAGGACCACCCGCTGGATGGCCTGCCACTTCGAGGCTCCGCAGGCGAGCGCCGCCTCACGAACCCCACGAGGAACGGAAGCAAGAGCCTCTTCGGTCGCCACGATCACCACCGGCACCGTCAGCAAAGCCAGCGTGAGGGAAGCCCAGAGAATGCCGCCGCTCTTGTACACCGGTTCTTCCGAGTTGGAAAAGAACCAGTCATCCACGACGCCCCCGAGAAAGTAGATGAAGAAGGCGAGACCGAACACACCGAAGACGATCGATGGCACGCCCGCCAGGTTGTTCACCGAAATCCTGACCGCCTTCACCAGCGGACCCTGCTTCGCATACTCGCGCAGATAGATCGCAGCCATCACCCCGAACGGCGTCACGAACAGGCTCATCACCAGGGTCATGACCACCGTCCCGAAGATCGCAGGGTAGACGCCACCTTCGGTATTCGCTTCACGTGGGTCGGTGCTGACAAAGGTCCACGCCCTGCGGATCGTCTCCTTCAGACGCCCGAAGAAGCCGACCTGGTTCGCAGCGAACACATGAAGCAGCTCACCGGTGGGGATCTTCAGTTCCCTGCCATCCATGGCCTCGACCACGAAAGTCGACTCCTCGAGTTGTTCACGCAGCTCCTTGCGCTGGCCGTCGAGCTTCTCATACTCCGCCAGCAATCCGGCCAGCTCCTCCGCCCGCTCGGGCGATGATCCCTTTTTCTCCAGCCAGCGGAGCTCCTTCACCCGCTTGCTGTTCTCACCGATCTTGATCTTCTCGATCTCGCGCAGTTCGTCGCGAAGCTCCTCACCCCTCTCCGTTAGTTCGTCCAGTTTCTCATCAAACCCTTCCGCACTCGCCTCGAGAGTCTCCGAACCACCGAGCTCAAGGGCCTTCGCCCGGCCGATCACATTTCCCCCCTCCAGACGCTCCACGAGAATCAAGTCCTCCTCCTCGGTCTGTGAAACGATGGCTTCGCGGTCGAGGAAGACGAACTTCTCGCCGAACAGCTCCCGATTGCCTCGGAACAACTGGATCTCTTCCTCAACCAGACCTTCGAGGGTTCGCTTCGAACGTTCCTGCACCAGGTAGCCGGCGACCTTGCTGTTTTCGCCACCCTCTTGGCGGACCTCCACGACAACCAACCGGGCAGGCCAGAAGGACTCAAAACCCTTGTACATCACCAGGCCAATCAAGCCAACGGACAGCAGCACCCCAATGGTCAGGCCCACTGCAGTCAGCCATACCAGGGGTTCCCCGGTCCTGGATCGGCCCGTGGTGGAAAATTTCGAGGAAGATGCAGACATCGATTCGAATCAGACGAGTTTGTTCTTCTCACGGAGTCGCTGACGCAGCACTTCGGCCACTCCATTCAGCACGAAGGTGAGGAGGAAAAGGACCAACGCCCCGAGGAACAAGGTGCGGTAGTGGGTCGACCCGGGAGCCGCCTCGGGCAGCTCCACCGCGATATTGGCGGACAGCGTCCGCATCCCGGAAAAGATGTTCCATTCCTTCACCGGCGTGTTTCCCGTCGCCATGACGACAATCATCGTTTCGCCGACCGCCCGGCCAAACCCGATCATGAGGGCCGAGAAGATGCCCGGAGAGGCCACCGGAATGAAGATGGTCCGCACCACTTGCCAACGACTCGCGCCGAGTGCCGCCGCCGCCGCGGTCAGGGTCCTTGGAACATTGGACAAGGCATCTTCAGCAATGGTGAAGATCACTGGAATCACCGCAAAGCCCATCGCGAACCCGACCACCAACGAATTGCGCTGATCGAATGACAGACCCGTTGCCTGCGGCCACCAGAGCCGGAAATCCGCGATGGCCTTTCCGGTCGATGGATCTGTGTAAACAAAGAACCATTTCTCAATGACCGGACCCAGCGACCATGCAAGCCACCCCCCGATGAGAACCAGCGGGAGCAGCACGATCCACTCCCGCCCGTGCTCGAAACGGTGACGGACCTGAATCGGAACACGCGACCAACCCGCCCCGAACAGCAATGCAACGGTGGGCAGCACCAGACATGTGAGAAGAATCGATGGCACCTTGTCCTCGATCAGTGGAGCCAACCAGATCCCGGCAAGAAATCCGAGCACCACCGATGGCAACGACGCCATGATCTCCATCGCCGGCTTGACCACCCGCTTCATGGCGGGCGGGAGGAAGGCTGCCGAGAACACCGCGGCAAGCAGAGCGATGGGGATCGAGAACAACAGCGCGTAAAAGGTCCCCTTCAACGAGCCGATGATCAGCGGAACCAGCGAGAGCTTCGGTTCAAAGTCGTCCGACCCTCCGGTTGATTGCCACTGGTGGACCGGTTCACTCCCCCCTTCATACCACACCTTGCCGAAGAACGCGCGCCAGCCGGACTCGGGATGGGGATCGTGCAGGGAAAACCGCTGGACCTGGCCCTCGGCTCCAGCGAGGAAGAAATTCTCGGCCTTGCCATCGATCGTCACCGCCACCGGCTCAAACTCGGCGGTTCCCTCCCAGCGGGTTGCACCGGAGGTGAGGTGACGCACCGCAAGGCCACCACCCGCACCGCACAAAAAACTCTTGTTCCGCAGACTCGACGCGAACACCGGAGTGCCCTCGCCCACCGGACCGAACTCCTTGGTTTGTCCGAACAACCGGGTGTTGGACCCCTCGGGACGGAACAGGCTGAAGACCCGCTGCTGACCCGACTCATCGGTCATTGCCACGGACACCCCGCCGAACAGGTAGTCCATGCGCTTGGGTGGCTTGCCCTCGAACGGCTGGAATGTCTGGACCTCGTCGAGGGCCCCTGCATCCATCAAAAAATAGTGAACCTGCCCATCGGCCGTCGCCATCAACACCGCCTGCCCGTTCTGCGAGGCTACCGTGGAAATCACCTCGGTCCGAATCCTCTCCGAGAGGTCGGTCTCGCCGACACGCGTCAGTTTCCCCGCCCCAATCAATGAGCGTTTCTGCGCCAACTGCACGACCGCGACCCCTTCATCACGAACCACGGAAATCAGGCGCTTGCTACCCCCATCACCATAGGACACGGAGCGCACGGCACCACTGCCCGCCTCAAGTTCATACCAAGGTTCCTCCTCCACGGAGACATCGACCTTGCGCGGCTCACCTTCCCGGAAAACCGACTCATACTTCACCACGAACGACCCGACCCGCCCATCGGCGAGGCCAACCGCCACCCGGTGGTGCACGGGGTCATAACTCACTGCGGTCACCTCGACCCCAGCCAGTGACGGCACTTCCACCGCCTGCCGGGCACCTTCCTCACCGGCCAGCACCACGATTTCGCTCCCACCCGAATAGAGAAACGGCCGCTCACCCCACTCGTCCACGCCGATCACCTTCGGCGAGGTCCCTGTCTTGGCAACCGACTCGGCCACCACTTCCGCCTTCGAAAAGAGCGGAATGATCTCCTTCAGGATGAAAAAGAAGATCCCGAACACCGCCAGAATCACCGCCAGACCACCAATCCGGATGATGTGGGTCATCGCCTGATCCAGCCACAAGGTTCCCCTCGAGACTTCGAATCGGTTTGGATCAGGTGGAGGAGGTTCGGAGGAACTCATTCAGCTTATGGCTTCAATGAGAGAGAGAGCCCGCCCGAAGGCGATGCCAACCGGAAAAACGGTCGGGGAGGTGCTGCCCTCGGACAGGCTCAAGGTCAATCCTTCAATTACTTCGAAAGCGATTCAATCGTGGCCTCGGCCAACTCTGCAGGCAGCGGGTAGTAGCCGTCCTTCTCAACGATTGCCTGACCGTCCTTCGAAAGCACGAACTTCAGGAACTCCAGCGCTGCGGCAGGCATCGGCTCGCTCGGCTTCTTGTTCACGTAGACCAGGAGGAAGCGAGCCAGCGGGTAGTCACCCGTAAGTGCGTTGTCGTAGCTGGCTTCAAAGAATTCGCTTCCGTCAACGGACAGGGGAAGAGCACGGACTGCCGAGTTCTTGTAGCCAATGCCCGAGTAGCCCAGCGCATAGAGGTCACCACCGATGCCCTGAACCACAGCCGAGGAACCCGGCTGTTCCTTCACGGTCGACTTGTAGTCGCCCTTGCCGAGCACGTTCTTCTGGAAGAAACCGTAGGTTCCCGAAGCACTGTTCCGCCCGTAGAGCGAAATGGCGCGCCCTTTCCAGGCATCCAGCCCGAGTTGGCCCCACTCGGTCAGATCCTCCGATCCACGCTTGCGCGTGCTGGAAAAGATCCCGTCGACCTGCTTCAGGCTGAGACCTTCGATGGGGTTGTCCTTGTGGGCAAACACCGCAAGGGCGTCGATCGCAACCTTCACTTCCGTCGGCTTGTAACCGAACTTCTTCTCGAAGGCGTCGATCTCCTCCGCCTTCATCTCGCGGCTCATCGGGCCGAATTGGGAGGTGCCTTCCATCAGAGCTGGAGGCGCCGTGGACGAGCCCTTGCCCTCGATCGAGATGGTCACGTTCGGATAGGCCTTGCGGAACCCCTCCGACCAGAAGGTCATCAGGTTGTTCAGAGTGTCGGAACCCACCGAGGACAGACTTCCGGAGATACCGCTCACGGACTTGTATTCGGTCAAAGCTTCATCGAGATGTGACTCAGCGGCATTGGCAACAGCGGCGGCGGCAATCAAGCCACCCATCATCTTCATCATGTTCATGGTCGTAATCTATTAGGTTTGGGGTTGAGCAACCGCGCCAACCGCACGGTCGAAATGGAGAATGATAATGCGCTTGGCGACGTGGGTTTCGTGACGACACCGTCACTCGGAAAACCCGCCCCGCCTGACCACCTCGTCACCCTGGCGCCACCCCGCAACCGAACGAGGGATGGCACCGGGCCGGACGTGGTGATCCGCGCGGTAAAACGGGTCGATCAGAAGTAGCTGCGGAAACCGAACCACGAGGTGAGCGCCGTGTAGTCTCCGGTCAGACCGGCTCCCGGCACATTCAGCCACTCATACTCGAGACCGGCCTGCACCTTCAGATTGTGCCCACAGATGAGGTAGTTCACACCCGCGTAGATCGAGTGGTGCTCATTGCCACGGCCCGAATAGGTTTCAGGCGCCACCTGCAAGCCATGATTCCTGCGGCCATAGCGGCTGTAGATCCGGATTCCCTGGTCTTCCTCCGCCCCTTGATACTGGTAACGGACCACCCCTTGGAGCTTGTCTTGAACGATCCAGTAGTAAGGCATCACGACCAGTCCCCAGAAGTTTCCCTGGCGATTTGCCCGCAACACCCGGTTGCTTGCATCACCATTGTCTCCATAGATCCCGTTGATGATCAGACCCCAGACACCAGCGTCATACTCCGCCGAAAGCGACGTCGCCCACGCGTAGCCGAAGAGACTGTCCTCGCCACGGGTGAAATCGGCATCGTTGTAAACGTAGTCCCAGCGGAAATGCCATTCGTCACACGGGGTGTATCCCAGCGACAGATAGTAAGCGAGTCCGTCGCCCCATCCGCCGATGAACTCGGTGTTTCCGCCGGCTCTTGTGCGGGAGTCAGTACTGAAGAGACCGAAGGTTCCCTCCCATTCACTCTTCGCCCAATCGAGGGTAACGCCGGTGGCACGATAGCTGTTGAACACCTTGTTCGCGATCGCCGAGCGCTCGACGGTCAACAACTTCTTGGACGACTCCCGGGCCTCCTGCGAGATGAGGAACTTGTGGCGACCATACTTGAGTGTCAGTCCATCCAACGCACCAAGCTTGAATGCTTCCTTCATGTCGAAGCTGACAAGCGCCTCGTCAAAGTCCTCATAGCCCCAACCCAGTTTGCGGCCTCCTGGCCACGGAGCGAGGTTGTTGCTCGCGTCATCCACCATGTTGACGTTCGCCTTGACCTCGAAGTACTTGAGGAACCTGGCCTTCGCTCCCAAGCGGAATCGACGCACCTCCGTGAAAGTGTCGGAAAACTCCAAGCCGTTCACATCCTCACCCGAGTAGTAGGCCGCCTGCCACTGGAAGCGCCCGAATACCTGGAACTCCGAGAACCACGGATTGTCGTCGTTCTTGTAAAGGGTGCCGGGCTTGCTGGACAGCCAGTCGCAGAAGTCGCCGGAATTGGATTCAACAGGCTCCTCGATCACAGTCGAAGGTAGATCTCCTGCTTGGGCAAGGCCGATGATGGATGCCGCCGAGAACAGGCTCAGTCTCAGGCGGAAGGCTCGGTTGGATTTCATGTCGTATGTTGGATGGTTGACGCCCCCTCTGTTGAAGCGCGCCGATCTCCTATTTGACGACCCCGTCACATCCCACGCTTCCTTTGTCACATTTCCGTCACATTCCCCGGACACCCTCACTCAGTCCACACAACCTGTTGGTGTTCGATCAGTTACAAACCACCCATCAACCACGCATTCCGGAGCCAAAACACCCCAATGTGACGGACTCCACCCCACCCGTCACAATCCCGATCCAGCCGCCCATCAGGTCACGCGGACATCCTCACGGAGTTCCGGTCGGGCACAAGGAAATGGTCCCAGGTCTTGTCGAGAGGCCCCTGATAGCCCCGAAGACCAAAAACCGGCCGCCATCTTGGGGTCGCAGGCTTCTTCAACGGATGCATGTTCGCTTCCTTCGGCAGTTTGTTCGCCTTCCGGGTATTGCAGCGGATGCACGAGGTCACGATGTTCTCCCATGTCGTCCCACCGCCCTTGTCGCGCGGCATCACGTGATCCAAATTCAACTCAGGCTCAGGAAAAACCTTGGCACAATACTGGCAGGTGAATTGATCCCGCAGGAAAACATTTCGTCGAGTCAGGCGGACTTCCAATCGGGGATACTTGTCATACTCCGTCAGCACCACGATCCGTGGCACACCGAGGGCCAGATTCACTGAGTGCACGAGATCCGAGACCACCCCGGTCGCGGAATACTCCAGCCACGACGAAAAATCGTGAGTCCGAAACCTCTCTTCACCCTCGGTTTGGAGGATCTGGGCGTGGCCCAGGCAGAGCAACTTCAGTGCCCGCTTCGCAGAACAAGTCTGCACGGGTTGCCAGAAGCGATTGAGAACCAGAACTGAACGATGAAGGTGCTGATCCATGCAATGCATCACGATGATTGCCGGGTAGGATACCAAGAACCCGCCGGGACACAATGTGAATCGGACCGCCGCTCGACGACCTCATCTGTCGCGCTCAGCGAAGACTCTGGAAAAATGCTACCGCAAGTGTTTCATCAGGCTTCCATCACCGCACACTTTCCCATGCGAGTCCTCGTTCCCCTCATCGCTGCGCTTTCCCACGTCGCCGTTCCGGCCGCAGAGAAGCCGAATGTCCTCCTCATTCTCGTCGACGACCTCAAGCCTGCCATCGGCGCCTATGGAGACCCCACCGCCATCACTCCGAGCTTGGATGCGCTGACGGCCCGGGGCATGCGCTTCGACGCCGCCTATTGCAACCAGGCGGTCTGCGCGCCTTCGCGTTTCAACCTGATGCTCGGCTCGCGATCCACCTCGTCCGGACTCTACAGCTTGGGCAGCAATCTGCGCAAAGCCTACCCGGAGGCAGTCACCCTGCCACAGCACTTCGCCCACCATGGATACCACACCGAATCCCTCGGCAAGGTCTTCCACATCGGCCACGGGAACCATGGCGACCCCCAGTCATTCTCATCACCTCACTTCAAGGACCTCGTCATTGAATACCAGCTGCCGGAAAGCACCGGTGGCGGTCAACTGACCCGGGAAGAAGGCTACTTCACCAACCAGGGCCAGAGGGACGCCGATGGCAAGCTGAGGCCCCGCGGTGCGGCTTTTGAGGCTCCTGACGTCGGTGACGAAGCCTACGCAGACGGGCGGGTTGCCGCCGAGGCCATCAAGCGTCTTCGCGCGGCAAGCGAACGGGATGAACCCTTCTTCATCGCAGTGGGCTTCGCTCGCCCCCACCTTCCATTCTGTGTCCCGAAGAAATACTGGGACCTGTACGACCCCTCCCGGCTCCCCATGGTCGACACCACCACCCCGCCCGATGGAGCTCCGCGCTGCGCCATCAAGGTGGGTGGGGAGATCACCGCCTACGAGCCCGTCCCTCCGCGAGGAACGATCGATGCGAAGCTGGCCCGGAAGCTCGTCCATGGCTACTACGCCTCTACGAGTTACGTCGACGCCCAGATCGGCAAGGTGATCACCGCAGTCGACGAACTCGGACTCGCCGACGACACCCTCATCGTCCTGTGGGGCGACCATGGATTCCACCTCGGCGAGCTCGGCATTTGGACGAAGCACGTGAACTTTGAGATGGCGACGCGGATTCCGCTGATTGTCGTCGCGCCCGGAATCACCAGGCCCGGGTCACATACCGACCAACCCGCCGAGACGGTCGACATTTTTCCCACCCTGTCCGCCCTCGCGGGCCTCCCGGCACCGACGGGTCCTCAACCCATCGACGGGACCAGCCTACTGGGCACCTTGAAGGATCCCCAAGTGAGGGTCGATGACCACGCCTACCACTGCTTTCCCCGCGGAGGAAAACTTGGAAGAGCGATCCGCACCGAGCGCTATCGACTGGTCGCCTGGACTCCCCTCGGCCAGCCGAATGCGGCGCCCGTATATGAGCTCTACGACTACAAGCAGGGCCCCGTCGAAACCAAGAACATCGCCTCCCAGTATCCCGAAATTGTAGCCTCACTGCGCACCATCCTTGACCAGCATCCAGCCCCCGCGAAGGGCCGATAGCCACTCCCTCTCGGACCAATCATTCGGCCGACTCGCGCCATCACGGATCGGGGAAATGCACCCCAGACAACCGATCCCCTTCTTCCAGATTGCACGCTCAAAGGCCCTCCCTGCCTGAGTAAAGATGAAGCATTTGGACAAAGCAATTGGCGATAACGGCAACGGGGAAATCTTTGCGACGCGGGGAGGAATGGTGGAACGTCTCATCGCAAAGATGCGTTTCCTGAGATCGGACCTCCGACTTTTGCGCTTTCCTCGCTCGCTCCATTCTTACCGGCCCTCCAGTCACCAGCCCATGCGGATCCTTTTCACCCTCCTCCTTGCCTTTGCCCTCGGTCGCATGTCGTCGATTTCGGCGCAGACCGTTCTCATCTCCCCGAATGCGTCCGTTCGCAACGGGGGCTTCGAGGATGCCGATGGCACCGACTTCTCATCCGTTCCCTTCTGGGAAAGCTACTTCGCCGAAGGCGCCGCAACCGACCCCATCAGCACAGCCAACCCGAAATCGGGTTTCCTGCGCAGCTTCACGAACGGATACCAAGGGACCGGTAACCGCATCCACCCAAGCCAGATCATCCCTGCCGGAACGTGGACGATTGAAGAGGGCGACTTGTTCGTGGCATCCATCTCAGCCCGGTCCGGAGCAGCCTTTGATCCTGGTGCAGACCAACTCCAAATGGTTCTCCACGTGGTCGACATCAACGGGAATGCCGTCAGTGACCCATCCAGTCCTATCGGCTACCCCACCCGCATTCTTTCGTCACTCGCCGACATCCCCACAGCGGGAGTCTATCATGATCACTCCTTCACCTCGGTCCCGGTTCGTCCGAACAGCCCGTGGATTGGCCAGCAAGTCCAGATCAGGATCCTGCACACCGGAGATCGGAATGAATACCTGATGATCGACGACGTGTCCCTGACTGCCTACCGCGCGGCAGAGCTCGATGCGCCGGCCACTCTCATCGCCAGCTATTCCGCAGACGGCACGACCCAGGATAGCGGCCCATCATCACTCCATGGAACCGCATCACCCGGGCTCAGCTATGGCCCTGGATTCGGTATTGGATCGAGCTTCGACACCACCGCTGGATCGGTCACGCTTCCCGTGCAGCTACCACTCAGGTATTCGATCTCCCTCTGGACCCGGACCAGCAGTCCCGGCGGGGAAGGAAGCCAACTCACTTGGCGTGAAGGTTCGGCCATGGTCGATGGCTCAATCGCCCCGGATGGGGGTTGGGGCATCTCACTTCGCGGAAACTCGATCGCCGTGGGCGCCGGGGACGAGACACTTTCCTCCCAGTCTTTTGCCACCGACGATCGATGGCGCCACATCACCATGACCCATGATGGTCTCACCAACTCACTCCGCTTGTATGTCAACGGTCAGTTGGAAGACGCCGCCGATCTGGAAGGACCGGTGCAGTTGTCGTCCGACCTGGAGATCGGAGCGTCTCGGAATGGCGGCATGACCTTCTCCGGACTCATCGATGACATCCGCATCTACTCAGGCATCCTGGAGCCGGAGGACATCAACGACATCCGAATCGGTGAAGGCGACACCGATGGTGATGGATTCAGCAATGTCGACGAAGCCGATGCCGGAACCGACTGGGGGTCCGCCAGCGACTTCCCAAAAATCCGAAGCGTCCAAATGGAATCCGGAGAGGTACGGATCGAGATCGATGGCAAACGCTCCAGGCAGTATCAATTGGAGCGACAGAACGACCTGTCAGCCGTGGAACCCGAGGCCGTCCCCGACGCCGTTGCTCCGCTGGAATCGGAAACCTCCGTCGAGCTAACGGACCCTGCCCCTCCTCCAAGCAAAGCCTTCTACCGGGTGCGTGCCGAAAAAGGCCCGCTGCCTCAACCCAACATCCTTCTGATCGTGGGCGATGACCACGGGTATGCTGACATTTCCGCCTACCCGAACGCACGCCCGGACATCAGCACTCCAAGTTTTGATCGCATTGCGGCCTCCGGTTCAATCTTCACCCAGGCCTATGTTACCAGCCCGGTGTGCAGTCCATCCCGATGCGGATTCCTGACCGGTCGCTACCAGAATGAATGGGATGCGGCCGGAGGTTGGGCACCGCGACTCCCCGCCACCGTGAAGCACATCGCCGAGTATCTCAAGGAGGCCGGCTACGCCACCGCCATGATCGGGAAGAACGACTTCGGTCAACCCGTGGGGTCCATCAACAACCGCGAACACCCGACCAACCACGGCTTCGACCGGTTCTTCGGATTCAATGCCCACGCCCACGACTTCTGGCTCCATTCGCAGGCCATCACGGACACCGTGCAACCCGCGTGGCCAACCGAAGCAAGCGCGCACCTGGGCAAGCTCGTGAATACCGAACTTCCCGGCAACTTCGAGACCTTCGACGATGGCACATGGCAGACTGAAATCTTCACCGATCGGGCCATCGATTACCTCGAACAGCGGAAGACCAACCCCCAGCCGTTCTTTCTCTACCTGTCCCATGCTTCGGTGCATGCCCTGATTCACCAGGCCCCGAAGTCCTACCTCGATGCGGAAGGCGTGCCGGAACTCCCCCTGTATGATCCGGCCACCAACACCCAGGACAATCCATCCGCCTACACCACCTACTACTACCGCTACTCACGCCCTACCCCACAGGACGCGAACGGAATCATCTCGGACGCCGACATGCGCAAATACTACCGCGCCCACCTCAATGCCTACGATGATCAGATGGGCCGACTGCTGGATGCTCTGGACGAGAAAGGACTTACCGACAACACCATCGTCATCTATTTCTCCGACAACGGAGGAGAAGCTCTAACAGGAGCGAACAACCAGCCCCTGTCGGGCTCGAAATACACGTCCTTCGAGGGAGGTCTCCGCGTGCCGATGATGATCTCATGGCCCGGTCGGATCCCCGGCGGACAGGTCTACACCCACGTCACCTCGACGCTCGACATCGTCCCCACCCTCCTCGATGTCGCCGGTGTCGAGAACGCCGCGCCCCTGCGCGGACACAGCCTCATCGAGCCGCTCAAGAACAACGCACCGGTCGTCCCCGGTGAGCGCACCTTGTTCTGGCGATTCAACAACCAGTGGGCAATCCGCAAGGGCGACTGGAAGCTCGTCCTTGGCACCAAGGACATTGCGGCCAAGCACACCTCCCAGATCGTCTTCAACGATGCAGTTCTCAATCGGGTCGCCTTGTTCAACCTCGCCGTGGATCCGGCGGAAATGAACGACCTCTCCAATAGCACCGACCCCGCGATTCAAGCAATCCGTGCGGATCTCCAAGCGAGATACGACGCTTGGCAGGCGGGCCTTTGAGATCCAGATGTGGTCATCAGCACAGTTGGCGGCCGGGGAATTCTGCCCTGATCGATGGTCGACCGCACCGAGTCGGTCAGCTCCGGGGGATTGGCTTCGCAGGAATGGGCCCTGAGTGACGCATATGCGTGAGCCGGGCTGGCCGACAAAGGCTACAGGAAGATATCTAGGAAGAATCGAAGCTGAAATCCGTAGTGTTCCCCCACAACAGGAAACGCTTCACTCGTTTCGTCAGATTTTCGCCAGTCCTCCATCCGCCCCCTTGTCCATGTTCCGATCTACCCTTCTTGCGGCGCTAACCCTTCCTCTATTTGCCAGCTCCCAACCGAATTTCGTCGTCATCATGGTCGATGACCTCGGCTACTCGGACATCGGTTGCTATGGCGGGGAGATCGACACCCCCCAGCTCGACTCACTGGCATCCAACGGCCTTCGCTTCTCCCAATTCTACAACACCGCCAAGTGCCACTCATCCCGGGTCTCCCTGCTGACCGGCCAATACTGCATCGCTGCGGGAGACACCGCGCTGACCCATGCGGTCACCTCCGCGGAAGTTCTCCGCGACGCCGGCTACTTCACGGCCATGACCGGGAAGTGGCACCTCGACAAGGAACCGACCGACTTCGGGTTTGACCGCTATTTTGGCCACCTGAGCGGAGCCTGCAATTTCTTCAGCGGCGACAAGACCTTCCGATTGAACGGCAAACCATGGAAGGTGCCGGATGAAGGATTCTATACAACCGTCGCCGATGTCGACTACGCCCTGCGGTTCCTCGACGAGGCGAGGAAAACCGATAAACCCTTCTTCCTCTACATCGCTTTCAACGCACCCCATGCCCCCCTCCATGCCCTGCCAGAGGACTACGCCAAATACGACGGTCGCTACACCGCCGGCTGGGACAAGATCCGTGATGCACGGATCGCCAAACAAAAGAAACTGGGACTGCTGCCCGAGACCCTCAAACCGAGTCCACGCCCTCCCCATGTCCGCGCATGGGACGACCTTGTCGATTGGCAGAGGGACTATGAAATCAACCGCATGCGGACCCTCGGAGCGATGATTGACCGTGTCGATCAGGAGATTGGTCGTGTCGTGGACGACCTGAAGAAACACGATGAATTCGACAACACCCTCATCCTCTTCGTCTCCGACAACGGAGCCTGTCCATACGACCGTCAGAAACCACGCCTGAATGTCGAGCCCACCAACGCCGAAACCTTTCTGGCAGACTCCACACCCTGGTCCTGGGCACGCAACGCACCCTTCCAGTTTTACAAACAGAATCAGTTTGAAGGCGGCATCAGCACCCCGGGCATCGTCCACTGGCCCAAAGGCCTCAAGACGAAGCCGGGCACCATCATCGACACCCCTGCCCACTTGATCGATGTGCTCCCGACCCTTGCCGATCTGGCGGACGCAGCGATCCCGAAGGAGTATCCCGACCGCGAGCTTCGACCGATCTCCGGGGTCTCCCTTCGGCCCCTGCTTGAAGGCGGGGAGCTTGAGCGAAAGGAGCCCATCCACTTCCAATTTTCGACCGACTTCGCCCTTCGCGATGGCGACTGGAAACTGGTCAGCTTCAAAGGCCAGGAATGGGAACTCTATCACATCGGAAAGGACCGCGCCGAACTCAACAACCTCGCCGCCTCGGAACCCGAGCGACTCCAATCCATGATTGCGAAGTGGCGGCAGATGTCGCGGGACGTGCTCCACTCCGAGAAACTGGCCACCACCCGAATGAAGCCCGCCGTTTTCCCGAGATCGAACCGCGAGTGGACGGTCTTCCACGACACCGACACTCCTCCCGCCACGCACCCCGGCAAGCGACCGCGCGCCAAAGCGAAGCCCAGCGACACCTCGATCCGCGCACGCAAGGGGACCGAGATGGTCGCACAGAAGGATGGCTCGCTGAAATTGACCTTCACCGGCGACGACCCGGGAATCGCGATGGATCTCCGGGGCCGCAGCGCCATGCCTCCCGGCCCCTACACCCTCGCCTTCGACCTCGACACCTCCCAGACAGGACACGGCGAAATCTACTACACCGTGGACCCGAAGACCTCGCTTCCGAAAGGAACGAAGCTCGATTTCCCCCTGCCAACCGGCAAGGGCTTCAAACCGGTCCAGATCAAGATCGAAACGTGGGAAGCCATCCAGCAGTTGCGCATCGACATTACCGAAGGCCCGGGGTCCGCCGTGATCCGAAACCTCCGTTTGATCGACTTCAAGGGCAAGACCGCCGTGGACTGGACCACACCCAAGGGCAAGTAGAGTCCCCTGACCCCACCCGATCAACCTGCGCCTTCCGGTTGAGCACCTTCGTCAAGGGAACGCAAACCAAGGCGACGGAAGGGATGGGATTGACCATGAGAAAATCGACCCCGAACCCATCATGAAATTGCATCGCTCCCTCTTTGCCCTCCTTGCCATTCCGGCATTCGCCACCGATCGACCGAATGTCATCGTCATCATGGTCGATGACATGGGCTACTCGGACATCGGTGCCTGGGGTGGTGAGATCGACACCCCGAACATCGACTCACTCGCTTCAGGCGGCCTCCGCTTCACCCAGTTCTACAACTCCGCACGGTGCTGCCCGACCCGGGCAACCCTGATCACCGGACTTCATCCCCATCAGATCGGCATCGGCCACATGACGGGCGAAAATACCAACTCCAAGGGCCGCCCACCCGCCTACGCCGGCAACATCAACGACTCCTGCGTCACCCTCGCTGAAGTGGCGAAGTCCGCCGGATACGCGACCTTCATGGCCGGAAAATGGCACCTCGCCGGGAAGGACGAAGCCGACTGGCCCCTTCAGCGGGGCTTTGATCGCTACTACGGCTGCATCTCTGGAGCGACCCACCATTTCCACCCCTACGACTGGCGGATCATGTACGACGGAAACAAGCCGGACCCGAATCCCAAAAGCACCACCGACCGTCCGTTCTACACCACCGATGCCTTCACCGATCACGCCATTCGCTTCATCGATGAGCACAAGGATGGCACTCGGAAGAAAGATCCCTTCTTCCTCTATCTCGCCTACACCGCTCCCCACTGGCCTCTCCACGCACACGACCAGGAACTCGAGAAGTATCGCGGAAAATACGATCTCGGTTGGGACAAACTTCGCGAACAACGGTTCGAGCGCCAGCAGAAGTCCGGACTCATTCCCGCATCATGGACGATGTCACCCCGCGATCCCAAGGTTCCCGCTTGGGATTCACTAAATGAGAAGAAGCAAGCCGAGAGCAGTTTCCGCATGGCGGCCTACGCGGCCATGATCGACCGCATCGATCAGAAGATCGGCGACCTCGTCGACACCCTGAAAAAGCACGGAGATTTCGAGAACACCCTGATCCTGTTCCTTTCCGACAATGGTGCCTGCGCCGAGGTCTCGCTGATCGGTGTGGGTGATCCCATCAAGGACCGGGATCCCGAGGTCCCTCTCACCCGCCCCAGCTACGGCAAGGCCTGGGCGAACGCCTCGGCCACTCCCTATCGACAGTACAAGCACTTCGCCCACGAAGGAGGTGCCAACACCCCCTTCATCGCCCACTGGCCAACCCGGATCCCGAAGGGCCGCGACTGGTTCCGTCAACCCGCCCAACTCATCGATGTGATGGCCACCCTCGTCGATGTGTCGGGGGCCACCTACCCGAAGACCCATGATGGACATCCGATCCTTCAAGCCGACGGCATCTCGCTTCTCCCGGCATTTGACGGCAAGCCACTTGAGCGCAGCCAGCCAATCTGCATCGAACACGAGAACAACGCCTTCGTGCGCGACGGCGAGTGGAAACTGGTGGGGATGAACGTGACTCCTGCCGATGGACTCAAGCCAAACCGATGGGAACTTTACCACATGGAAAAGGACGGCACCGAACTCAACAACCTCGCGTCCACACATCCGGAACGGGTGAACTCCATGTCGGAAGCGTGGCAGGCCTGGGCAAAAAGGGTGCAGGTCTATCCAAAACCCGGCTCGAAAAGAACGAAGAAGTAGCTCACGCAATCAAAGCCGGCCGCGATGCAGGGCGACCTGACCGGGTACAGGGACTCAGACTGTTAGAACACCACAAGTTCCCGTCACTCTCACCCGGGAGCCCCACACCCCTTGCATCCGCCCTTCTCGAGTCGGTCCGCAATGCGTGCGGAGGTCGGCGTGACCGACAAACCGGCGAGGGCCGTGCAGCAATGCTCGCGCGGCATCGCTTCCGCGACCTTGTTCATCGTGTGGATCACTTCGTCCAAGGGCACCAGATGGTCATAGCCACCGAGAGCCATGTTCGCGCATGCCAGAGCGTTCGTAGCCGCCATGACATTCCTGCCAAGACAAGGTGCCTCCACCCGATTCGCCACCGGATCACAAATCATTCCCAGATTGTTCTGCAGTGCCATGGAAGCCGCACCGAGCATCTGATCATTCGAGCCTCCGGCAAGGTACACCATTGCAGCGGCGGCCATGGCAGATCCCGACCCGCACTCGGCCATGCATCCCCCCTCTTCTGCCGCGAAGGTCGCATCCCGTGCGATGAACACCCCGATCAGCCCGGCGATCAGCAAAGCCTTGGAGACCTCTGAAGCTTCCGCACCCATGCTGTCGGCCACCGCCAGCACCGCCCCGGGCATCGCACCGCAGGACCCCGCCGTTGGAGCCGCGACGATCACCCCCATCGAACTCTTCACCTCCATGATGGCCGACACATAGCGAATGATCCGGTTGTTGACGTCCGATTCGATCAATCTCCCTTCCTGATCCGCCTTCGTAAATCCCGGCGATTGGGAGGGAAGAATCCGGTCCTCATAGTCGGTCCCCGACAGACCGGTCACCACCGCCGACTTCATGATCTCAGCGATTTCCGACATCCTCGCAAGCACCTGCTCAGCTCCCTCCCCACTGCGCGCCGCTTCATAGGCGATCGCCAGTTCCGCCAGAGACATGCTACGATAGTCTTCCGTCTCAACCATCTCGGCACAGGTATGGAACGGCAACTTGAGTTCCCTCCTCGACAGCACCGGCAGCACCGCCCGCAGCACGCGGTGCCTCGTGGCACCCAATTGGCCGGCCAGCCCTTCGACATCCGACAAGGCAGACCGGCTTGAGAAGACGAGAAGTCCCCGGCCATCCCCTTGGTGCCAGTGGACACTTTCGCTCTCACCTGCTGCGGGATGACCACTCCACAGCCCGGGTTCCGGCTCGGCGTCCATCCAGAAAATTGTCAGCTCCAGATCGCCAGGCGCTTGGAGTGGAACTCGGTCCACTGCCACCAACTCGATCATCCCCCCACCTGTCGAGATGGCGTCGAGGAACTCGTTCCGACCTGAACCTCCCGTGAGCTCCAGACGATAGAAATTCGGATGGGGCGCATCAAACGACTCGTAGCGAACATCGACCTCGATCCCCTGTCTTTCCAGTTCCGCCGCATAGGTCGGCAACCTCTCGTCTTCAGGAGTCCACCCGAGAAGTCCGCTGTACAAGCCGAGGTCGGTACCCTGATCGCGGTGGGTCGTCACCAACGAACCATTCGGATCGTAGCGCACGACCACTTTCGTGATGGACTCACCCACCAGATCCCGGGCGATCCGCCCGATGCGATTCGCGGCCGCACTATGAGAGCTGCTTGGCCCACGCATCACGGGACCGAGCACGTCGTTGAAAATACTGGGAGCTTGGGACTTCACGTTCTTTCCTCATAGTCGACAGCAGGTTCCTTGCCACCTCTAAAGCCAGCGATTTCAGCCAACCGTGGTGACTCCGAGAGAGCTGACAGGAACGACATCGAGCGACCCGTATCCGTTCCGATCGGTAACCTGTTCTTCAAAGAGCGGCAGAGAATCCCGCGGCATGAACCCATCAGAACCCACGCACCTCCCGTCATGATCAATGCACTCACCCGGATCCTCGTCCTGACCATGCTCATCGCTTTGCAAGTCCAGGCCGAACCCGCCCCGCAATCCGGAAAGCTCAAGATCTTCCTCCTCGCGGGCCAATCGAACATGGTGGGATTCGGACAGGTCAAGGGCCGCCCGGGCACGATGGAATCCTACGTGAAAGAGAAGCCCAAGGCATACGTTCATCTGGTCGATCCGGACGGAGAACCCGTCGTCCGGGACGATGTCTGGATCGTGAACCTGTCGGATCCGAAGAACCCCCAGCAGGGGTGGCTCACGACCGGCTACGGAGCCAGTCCGGACCACATCGGACCGGAATACGGATTCGGCATCGAGATGGCCGACCACTACGAGGAACCGGTACTGCTCATCAAGTGCGCCTGGGGCGGTCGCTCGCTTTTTCACAACTTCCTACCGCCCAGTGCCGGCGACCATCCCAAACCCGAGAAGGATGGAGACAAGGGGTTTCATTACACCGAGATCCTCCGGATTACGAAGGAAGTCACCGGCAACCTGAAGACCTACTACCCTCACGATTCGAGCCAGGGATTCGAGATCGTCGGTTTCGGCTGGCACCAAGGGTGGAACGACCGGATCAATCAGACAGCGGTCGACGCCTATGAAGAGAACCTTGTCCATCTCGTGCAGGACCTGCGCCGCGACCTCGGAATTGAGAAACTGCCCGTCGTGATCGCCAATACCGGCATGGGTGGCTGGGAGATCCCCAAACGATACAAGGCCAAGGTCGAGAAACTCATGGTCGCCCAGCTCGCGCTCGCCGAGCCCGAAAAATACCCACAGTTCGCCGGCAATGTCGGAGGCGTCGAGACCCGCGACTTCCAGCGATCGCAGGAGGAGTCTCCGTCAAAGCAGGAGTACCACTGGATGAGAAACTGGGAAACCTACTACCTGATCGGAGAATCAATGGCTCAATCCATGATCCGGCTTCTGGATACCCCGTCCGCCAACTAGCCGCGCGCCTGGCAACCCACCTTGTCCCAATCGGGTTCCAGAGCTCCAACCCTTCCCCTCGCGACCGGCACCTCCCCCAAAAATATGACTCCAATCCCCTGAAATCGTGATCGGAATTTCCCCAAACACCCGTATTCTCCGCGCCAGTCACCATGAATAAGAAACCTTCCCTGTTCACCATTTTCGCCCCGCTTGTGGGCGCCGCTGCCCTCTTGGCGACCGCCACCTCTTCAGCCGCGACCAAGGGCACTCCGCCAAACATCATCTTTCTTCTGGCCGACGACCAACGCAGCGACGTGCTCGGCTGCTATGGCAACGATCTGATCAAGACCCCGACTCTCGACAAGCTGGCTGCCGAAGGCGTCCGCTTCACGAATTCGTTCTGCCAAGTCCCGATCTGCGCCGCAAGCCGTGCCTCGATCTTCAGCGGCCTGACCCAGCACAGCCACGGTTACAACTTCGGAGAGCTCCCCGTCCCGGCCGAGTATATCAAGACCAGCTATCCAGCCCTCCTCAAGGACGCCGGATACCGCATTGGATTTGCCGGAAAATACGGCATGAAGTTCGCCCGGCCGGGCCTGCAACCCGAGTTCGACTTTTTCAAGGGCATCAACCGCACTCCCTATCTGCACAAGATGCCCGACGGATCGAAGCGCCATGAGACCGATCTGTGTGCGGACGCTGCCATCGAATTCATCGAGTCCAACCCGAAGGACAAGCCGTTCTGCATGTCCGTCAGTTTCAATGCCTCCCACGCCGAGGATGGAGACAAGCGACCGGGGTATCACTTCCAGTGGCCGGAATCCACCGACGGCATGTACGAGGACATCACCATCCCCGCTCCACGCCTCGCGAACGAAAAATTCAACAAGGCGATGCCTCCGTTTCTGAGGGAGAAGTCCAATCTCAACACCCTTCGCTACTACTGGCGCTGGGACACTCCGGAGAAGTACCAAACCAACATCCGTGCCTACTACCGCATGATCAGCGGAATCGACAACGCCATTGCCCGCATCCTCAAGACCCTTGAAGACAAGGGACTCGATGAAAACACCATCGTCATCTATTCGGCCGACAACGGCTTCATGCTCGGAGACCGCGGCACCGCCGGGAAATGGAACCACTACGAGCAATCGCTCAATGTCCCGCTCATCATCTACGATCCACGGCTCGCCGACGACAAACGAGGTCGCGTGATCGACCAGCTCGTCAGCAACATCGACTTCGCCCCCACGTTCAGCGACTTTGCCGGCATCAAGCCCTCCGAAGTCCACCAAGGCCTTTCGCTCGTTCCCCTCATTGAGGGGGAATCGGCGCCAGACTGGCGCACAGACATCTTCGTCGAACACAAATTCAAGTCATTCAATGACTGGCGCGGTGTCCGAGGTGAAAGATACAAGTTCGCCGTCTATCACGAAGAGAAGGACGGGCCATACGAATGCCTCTATGACCTGGAAAAGGATCCCGACGAACTCGTGAATCTCGCCAACAACCCTGAATACAAGGAGCTTCGTACCAAGATGCTGCGCCGTCTGAAATCCTACCAGGACGAGCTCCCGCTCGCCCCCCAGCGCGGCCAGAACAAGCGCTAGGAGACGGAATCAGGGCATCCTTCTCCAATCATAGCGAGGGCTTACCTCCATCGCCGCGCCGAGGGACCCCCAGACGGCTATTCGGCCGGAGCACCCGGTTTCCCACGATCAACGGGGCGAACCGGGAGATCCCGGCTCGGTGGCATTTCCCGACGGACCATGCGGGTCGCTTCGCCCACCAGCCATAGGTAGTGGTCGGATGGTAGATCTTCGTAGGACTCGAAGCGGCTCTCCCCGACCGGAGGGTCATTGCTGACCTTGAAAATCTGGGTTCCCTCATCCAATTCGTCGAACATCGCCTGATAGACCATCGTCGCTCCCGCCTGCGACACGAGGGATTCATACTGCGCCCACAGGAAGCGACCTCCCTCCCGATCAATGAAGGCATTCGGGTTCTCCTTGGTCCCCTTCTTCAGGTTCGACCAACCGAACCCGGGAAAAACGACCGGCATGAACTCCTTCCCTTCCGACTCACACCATTCGCGATCCGCCTTCGCCCGCCCCGCCGCATAGGTGCGTGCGGACTCCTGACCTCCGAAACGACCGACGGTCCAAGGGGAAATGATGTCCGCCGAGCGATAGATCGGAGCCCACTCGTCGAATGGGCCTGCATCCCTATCGCCGGTTCGCCACCCCGTCGGAGTCCCCAACATCACCGTGACGCCACCACACTCCGGATCGTTCTTGAGGAAGTCGATCAACTCCTCACAGTCCTTTGACCCATACCGACGCCCATCGGCAAAACCGACACCCCAGATGGCGACCACCGGTTTGCCCCCATGCCGTTGGTAGGCCTTATCACGAGCACCCCTTGTGATCCCCATGCCACGCACGAGATGTCGCCAATCCTCGATGATCGCTGCTGTATGCCCGGATGGCATGCCGGTCAGGTCATACATCACTGCGTAGGTGCGGTCGTAGCGATTGGCACCCTCACGGCAGTGTTTCAGCACGCGGTCACAAGAACGGGTATTCGCGTCGATCCGTCTACCATCCCGCCCCGTCACCTCGGTGACAAAGCGCTGCACGAACACGCCATCGATACCATAGTCTCGCATCCACTTGAAGTGCCTCACGACGGTATCCTTGACGTCCGAACTGAACACATGCGCCGGCGATCCATTGGAGTGACGAAATGCAGTTTCAAACTTCTCATGGTCCGCCAACTCACTCATGTCAGGCCAGTACTCAATCCCGGCATGGCCCGGCCTGAACTGGTGGCTCGTCGGATTCCGGTAATGCTTCCAACCCAACCCGGTTCCATCGCCCTCCGCCCGGAACCACCCCTGGTATCCACACATGACCCGCCCCGTCAGCGTGCTTGCCCGTGCTGACACCATCTTTCGGCGAGCACTCGGCTCCTGAACAAGCAGGCTCTTCGCCTTCTGATAGATTGCTTTCGCTGCTGGCCACCCCTCCCCATCCGCAATGATGGAATCGCAGAGAGACAACCACAGATCGCCCCGAAAGAGTTGGAGATCATCAGGTGGAACGAACCCATGGCGTTGCTTGAACTCTTCACTTCCCATCAGGATCCGCCGGAGTGTGTCGGCATTCAGTTGGTTCTCTTGCAAAGCGACGATCCGTGAAACAAGCCCATCAGGATCGGCCTCACGACCTAGGATCTCCCGATAGGCCGCCCTCACCACAGCCTCAGCCTCTTCCTTGCCATACGGGTAAACCCTTCGACCCTGATCATCCATGGGACCGTAATTGCATCGAAGGAGGTGATCGATGTGCGGATCGCAGGCAATGAAATCATCCTGAAGCCTGCAATCCAGGACTGTCTGGGGATCATATACAAATCCAGTCGGTTCGTGAGGCCTGTTGGTCGCTGCCAGGCCATCCGAAAGCCCCGAGTAACTCGCGAGGCTACGGTTCCCTTCAATCGTCCCCCCCTTGACCGTATGAGCTACAAATCCATACCCGGCGGCACCACCAGACATCGTGTTTCCGACAACACTACCACCGATCAGGAAACGACCACGCTTCTCCGGGGCCCACTGAGGCGCTCCGATCGGAAACCCCATGTGGACTCTGGCGCCCAATGCCTCGACCTGATTGTTCTTCACCACCAAGCCTCGGCAGTCCGTTCCGTCTTTCGCCAAGCGATAGAAATCAATTGAATCTACCAAACTGATGCCTCCCAGAGACTCTCGGGACACCGCCGCAACCACATTGCCCTCGACGGTTGTGCCCGGGCTGCCGAATAGAACGATCCCCGCATTTGTCGGATCAATGATAAGGTTGCTTCGAACAATCGAGTCACGGGCAGCAAAGGTAATGCCGCCACTCCAGTGGATCCGCCCCTCCGACACTGCGCGCCCGTTTCCCCGGCAATCCGAACCCGCTCCGAAAATGAGGTTGTTCTCTACCAGAACCCCTGACGCCCCTTCATGGACCTTCAGTGTGGAACAACTTCGGGAGTTCAGGAACACACACTCCCGAACCACCTGCCCATCACCTCCCTGACCACCAAAGAACGCAAGCGCCATGTCCTTTCCAAAATCCGATCTCGGAGGAGGACCCGAGAGCTCATACCGGGCACCATCGAGGATCACATGGGCGATCTTCGCCCCCTTCACACCATCCGCCATGACGAGACATGTCTGCCCGGGATCCGCGAGCCGAAGCGTCGCGAACTCGCTGGGATGGGTCGCCCCGGCAGTAAGGATACTCTGCCCCTCTTTCTTGAATTCCAGAGCTTCTGAAAGCTCATATAAACCTTGCTGCTCGAGGAGGAGGTCGTCGCCCTGATCCAATACCGCCTGCAGATCACCGCTTGGCGGGACCAAAACCTGACCCGCACCAAGAAGTGATCGCCAGCCTACCGCAACCAAGGCGAAGATGACCCATCTCATCACCCTGCCGGGCGAATTACCGTTCAAGTCCGCTCCATCAGTCATAGTAGTTCCCTTCAGGCTGTTTCCTGAACCAAAGAAAGTAGAGCGCGGCAGACGCAACTATACAGATCATGGAAGCCCCCGCAAATCCCTTCCAATTGTGAATAATGAAAAGCATCGGTGCGAGAAACAGAGTCGTCTGCCACACCAAGGCAAAAGGCAGAGCCCGGATGTCATCCCGGTGCTCCCGACTTGTTTTCTCCCGTTCCTCGGGCGACAAAGTGTCCTTGAGGTGACCCCAGACCCCAAAGGGCCGAGTCTCGAGATACATCTTCTTTAGCACCGCGGGATCAGTCGGCTCGGTGAGCAGTGCTGCAGTCACGGAACTGACCAACCCGACGGAAAGCACGAAAACGAACTGCCAGACCTCATTCAGATCGGGCCAGAGCAGGCGCTGGATGATCGCTGCCATGATTCCAAGAAGCGTGCCGATCGCGCTACCGCTACCATTGAATCGCCACCAATAGAGCCTGAGGAAACTGGGGACCAGGAATCCTGCCCCGAATCCCATCATCATCCACCCCCAGATGTCATTGATGCTGTCCAGGGTTCGTGAGAACAAGAAGCTGAATGTGACGATCCCGATCACCGTCCCCCAACTTGCGAAGATCAGTTCCTTGGTCTGCGCCTTGGGCCTCATCCACTTCTTGTAGAAGTCATTGACGAACTGCCCCGTCGCGAGATTCACCCAACTTCCGAACGTCGAGAGAGCCGCAGCGACAAGCGCGATCACCAGAATGCCACGCATGCCTTCAGCGACGGAAATCATCAGAACCGCAGAAAGAATTTTTTCGGGATTCACCGTTCCCTCGAAACTCAGAAGGTTCATCTTCTCGGCCCACTTCTCCGCTCCCAACAGAGCCTGCAAGCCCGCGACCAACTCCGGATCGTGGTTCTCAGGTCTATTGGAAATATCTGAGATCAGAGCACCCCATCCGGGTTTTGAGGTGTCCGGGTAAGCCGCCTGAATCAACTCCGTGGCTTCTCCCATCTTCTCCTGTTCCGGGAGAAGATCCTTCACTAGATAGAGCCCCATGACGGCAATCCCGATCATCATCGGCCAACGAACGGTCATCAGAACGGTCCATAGCATCGATAGCTTGCCACATTCCCGGTCGTTCTTGGCACCGAAGTACCGGGGATCCGCCCCGGTCCCGATGCCGGCGACAACCGTCCGCACAAGGTAGAACGAGGCAAAGATGATGAGATGCTTGTAGACTTCATATCCCTCCGGCACCCAAGCGTTCCACTTGGGAATCCCACTGATCCAATCAGGATTGCCCGTAACCTCTCTGGCGACCTGACTGATCTCACTAACGTCACCGATTCCGGTGAACGCCTTGAAGGAAATGTAAATCACCGCCGCAAGAATGATGCACACCTGAAACAAATCGGTGAAGATCACCCCGTAGAATCCCGACATCATCGTGTAGAGCGTGGCCATCACCAGAAGTGCCAGAGAACAGTGTTCGGGTGGATATGGGAGGAAGGTCGAAAGGAAAATACCCGCTCCAATGATCAAATACGCAAGCATTCCGATCGTCGTCAGGACAGTCGCGATGACTCCCATCAACTGTGATGCCCGGCCTCCCCAGCAATCACCGAATCGATAGATGTTCCACTGCGCCCCGGTGAGGCAACCCGAACGGCGGTGCCACTTCCCGGTCCATAGCATCATGAAAGGAAGAACCAACACCGCACCACCGCGGAACTCCACAAACAACCCTTGCGGGCCAAGCAGGAAAAGAAAGGAGACGATGACCGCAGTACCAGCAAGATCCAGAAAGCTGGCCATCCCCGAAATTCCCATGGCCCACCACGGGATGTTCTTCCCACCGCAGATGTAGTTGTCCAGACTGCGGGAAGCGAGTCGTTTCAAATAGAACCCAAGGAAGATCAAGATCAGGACATAAAGTCCCATGAACACGTAGTCGACCGTTCCAAAGTAGCCAGCTGCTCCCATGACGATGGTTCAATTGAACTCGTTTCGCCCGACAGCGGACTCCGTTTGCGGTCTGCCTTCACCTGCTCCGCCACAGCGCACTTGTGATGACGCCGTCTCTTGAGAAGGCGTCCATGGTGAGAAATTTTCCATCCCGATCATAATGAGGTGGCACGTGAGCTTGCCAAGCTTCCCTGGATCGACTCCAAAATATCAGTGCTCATTTTCATCAAACGATTAAACGTTTTCCCTTCTTACATGGATCGTCCGAATCTTTCGTCGGGCGTATTGAGTCACCCCCCGAGGTTGCTGACCGAATCACGAATCACCATCCGGGTCGGTTGTACATGATGAACCAATGGCTTTTCCGGTTTCGCCAACCTTTCGAGCACAAGACCCGCGCTGATCGATCCAAATACCCGCTTGTCCATTCCGACGGTGGTCAAAGCAGGCTCGCATCGACGTGCGATCGGGTCATCGTCAAATCCAACCAAGGAAACGTCACCAGGAACGTTTTTCCCGCGCTTCTGCAACTCGGTTGCCAGGTATTCTGCAAGGGTGTCGTTGACTGCGAAGACAGCCGTTGGAGCCTCACCTGACTCGAGACTGTCCAGAACCCTTTCGCCTGCCTCGGCGTTGTCTGAAATCCGGATGACCACATCGTCTTCCCTGGCCTCCACACCGGAGGCCCGAAGCCCCGATAGGAAACCCGCAATCCGTTGCTCGATATTGTACAGCGGATTCTTGTAGGCCACCATACGGACGTTCTGATGACCTTCGCGAACCAGGTACTCAGCGACCAACCGCCCCCCACCGAAACCGTCACTGGTCACTGCGTCTGCTTCGAGTGCACCGACATGCCCATCGACCATGCACACGGGAACCGGACAGTTGCGCAAACTCTCATAGGCATCTGCTTCAAAAACCCCCGCCAGGACCACGAGCGCATCAACCTTCCCTTGCCTGACGATCGAAGGCAATCCGTCTGAGTCCTTTCGGTTGCCGAGGATGAGATCCAGACCCGCCTCACCAAAGGTCTCGGACAAGCCCTCCATGATTCGAGCATAGAAAATATTGCCAAACAGTTCCGCAAAAGACGGAGCGTAGATGACGCCGACGGCATCGGCGCGCTGCAGGCGGAGGCTCCGTCCTGCCGAATTCGGCACGAAATTGAGCTCAGCACATTTCGCGAGGATCTCCCTGCGCATGTCTTCACTCATCCGCCCTCGACCATTGATGGCGTTCGAGACGGTTGCCAACGAACATCCGACCAAATCAGCAATGTCCTTGAGCTTTGTGCCACCTCGTCCAACAGCCATGACTTGATCTTAGTTTGCTTGTCGAATGTTGCTAGAAATTTTCCAGAGGATGAAAGATGCGGGCAGCAAACGCCGGAAGTCTGGGAATAGAACGGCGAGGGAGGTAGCTCCCCCGCCGCTTGCTAGAAGGTCAAAGACAATCTCCAAAGGACCCTTGGGGCCCTCAGATCATGGAGCTTCCTCAACCACGTAGAACTTCCGGTCTTCCGTCGCATCGACGGTGAATATGGCGTCACCATTGCCATCGGTGGTCACGGTGGAAGGTGTGGTCGCGATGGGCGCGAAACCACTCAGGTCGAGGGAACTCTGACATACGTAGGTCGTGTTGGGTTCTCCGGTCATCACAATGGTGACCGTCGAACCGACCCGGGTGATCGAGACGATCTCCGGGTCCGCCGAGGTGCCCCCTGTGGTGGACTCAAGCTCCCCCAGCCCCGTGATCAGCGGAGTATTCGAGGAATTGAAGGTTCCAGGCGCCTGGGCAACATCATCAATGAAAAGCGTGCCGATCGTCATGGACGCATCAAACACAAGATCCAGTTCGGTTCCGGTGTAGAGGTAGACATTACTGCCCGAATCCAAGAATGGCTCCTCGATACAAAGGACACCTTCCTCCACCCGGGTGTCTCCGGTATAGGCCTGCACCCCGGTGACCGTCAGCTTGCCCGGACCAATCTTCGTCAGACCACCAACCCCGGTCATCACGCTGTTCGTGATCACCGACCAAGAAGCATCAGGGACATCGAAAGTCACTCCTCCTGCAAGGAGGTTGCTTGGAAGATTGCCCGAGATGAGGTCGGTCACGTTGGAAGCAGCCCGAATCGTTCCCCCATTGAGATTGAGGGTCTGCGTTCCTGCAGCCGCGCCTCCCGTCTTGATGAGATCGGTGATCAGGACTCCACCATCCAGATTCACCGTTCCCACGGCAGTCGGGCTCTCACCAAGCACGATTGACCCAGCATCGACTTCGGCGGTTCCACTGACATTGAGCGATCCCGTTCCATCACCAAAAGCACCAACCAGGATCCGGCTGTCACCACCCGTGAGGGAGAGACTTCCACCGGATATGTCATAAGAGTTGGTTGGGCCGGCGACCTCACCGATGTCAATGCGTGCACCGATCTCCACATCGCCACCCGTCTGATTGAAAGTCACGTTCCGCGGCGTCGCACCGAAAGAGAAATGCATCCGGCTCCCTGTGACGAGCATTCCGCCCTGCATGTTGTAGGTCGCATCGACAGAGCCGTCCGCGCCCATGCGCAGCTCGCCGGTGATGTCCACGAGGCTGTCAATGTCTGATTGGTTCAGCGTTCCGTTCTGAAGTTTCAACGAAGTGCCACTGAGTGACGCGTCACCGCTGACATCCAGCATGCTGCCACCGGCAGCATTCTCTCCCAGGATGATCTCATTTGCGGTGACCACACCACTGGTTAGATTGACGAGACCGACCGTGCTGTTTCTCCCGATCGCCATGTTTCCTCCAATCATGACGTCCGCCGAACCACTGACGTCGAACAAGCCGGTCCCAGAGCCAAACGCACCGATGAAGGCGTCCCCTGTGGTGCTCAATGTTCCTCCTGATATCTGGTAGGTGCTGCTTGCCCCTCCGTTTTCAACGACATCAAGACGGTTATTGATGATCACTTCACCTCCGGTCTGATCGAAGAGGTTCGTGCCAGTCGCACCCACTCCAATCCTCAGCCGCGTTTCGCTGGTCAGCGTGCCATCCTCCATGCTGTAGGTCGCATCCCCGGTTGTATCAAGTCCCACGAAAAACCCACCCCCTCCAGCGGGAATGAAGACTTCGCTGAACTCGCCGCTTTGTGTCACCGATCCATTTCGAAGTCGTAGATTGTCTGTTTCCAGAAACCCGTCATCGCTCACCGTCACACTGGCCGACGCAGTCGGGCTTGGATTCGGGCCCACGGTAATTTCATCAACCACAGTGAGTCCACCCCCGGTCACGACCACATTGCCCGTGCTGTTGGCCTCGGGTGCTACGATGATCACGCGGGCTTCAGCATCACCGGTTCCCGACACATTGAAGGTCCCGTTCGCCTCAGCTCCTGCACCCACGGAGATCGTGTTGGTCACAGTGAGGGAACCGCCGGAAATACTGTAGGAGTTCAACATCGCGGAAGGCGTACTGCTGCCAATGTCGATCCGGTCGCTGAAGTCCACAGTTCCGCCGGATTGAGTGAACGCCGCGGTCCTCGTTCCGCTAGTGGGCACTCCCCCAGCGACACCAATTCGAATGCGGTTGAGGTTGACCGTGCCGTCGGAAACACTGATCGAACCACTGCTTCGGGAGTCCCACCCAATGCTCGTTGTTCCATTCAATGTGACATTGGTCGATGCACCGGAAACATTGAAACTTCCGTTCCCAAGACCTGCATAACCGACCTTCAGGGTGTTGATTGAGGCCGTTCCCCCACTGATGTCGTATACCCCTACTCCATCAAAGTTTCCGATGCGGAACTCAGTGCCTGTGTGAGTCAAGGTTCCGTCTGTCTGTGTCAGAGTCCCGAGTGCTCCGCCCTCAAGCCCCAGAATCACCAACCTATCCGTGGTGATTGCTGCACCCGCGGACAGATTGAGATTCGCCGTGTTCGACTCGGCGACCTTGAACTCTCCCCCGGTGTTTACACTCAAGGAACCTCCTGAATTGATACTCAACGTTCCGGCGCTGACGAACAGACCTGTCGCTGGAGTATCTGGATCCGGGTCGTTGTCGATCTTGTCAGTACCAACGATCCCAATCGAGGAATTCACCAACAGAGTCGAAGATCCAGCGATTACCAGTTGCTCAAGATCAGATGCAGCAGGGGCAGCCACGGTCACGGTGTCTCCCGTCAGAATTCCCGCCAAACTGCCGGTGGTGGGAATCACCCCGGTCCATGTCGAATCCGCCCAGTTCCCGTCGCCCCCTGCGTTCCATTCGGTATCACTTGGCTGAGCTGCGTAGCTCACTGCAGGAAAGGCCAGCGACATGGCCATGGTGGGCAGGGCCCAGGACTTCAGGTTATTGGGTAGTTTCATAGGTTTTGGTCTTTCTGGGGTTTAGGCAATCGTAGCGGCTTCAATTAAAACAGAATCATGAGTCAAACGTTTTACCAAGAGAATCCTTTCGGAGGCCAATCTATCACGCTCAACCCAAACCGGGTCCTCAAAGCATTATCGCAGCGAATTGAACTCGAATACGACCGCGTCTATACGATCCAAATACCGATTTCCATTCGCTGCGTAATCGTTTAATTCCATTCCGTCACCATGCCAAGCTCTTTTTGCACTACAGGAAGTAAGAACGTGGATCGCGATGCATCAACGGAATCCCCCGCCCTCTCTGACAATGACACCAGCAACAGTGAGATGACCGACTAATGGCCAGCATTTTATAGCACCTTCAACTCAAGCGCTGCACTCAAAATTCTACCTCTCTTCCGGACAATCGATCCAGGATTCAACGATTCAGAATTGAGCTAAGACATGGTTTATCGTTTACTCACCCTTCCAAGACCTGTATCACCAATCCAAGTCCCCCGTCGCAGAAACGCGTAGCGCCACCTTTCACAGAGACTTTCCACTGAAATATGAGCAAAATGGTCGTCCACCTTATCGCAAATGCACACCTCGACCCGATCTGGCTATGGAATTGGCAGGCAGGTGTAGATGAAGCACTCGCCACATTTCGCTCTGCGGTCGATCGCTGCCACGAATATCCCGAGTTCCGCTACACACGTGGAGAATCATGGCTCTACCAATGGGTGGAAGAACTGGATCCCGGGCTCTTCAACGAGGTCCGAGCCCTGATCGAATCCGGGCGCTGGTCGATCGCTGGAGGGCAACTGATTCAACCCGATGCCAACCTCCCGACAGCAGCAGGGTGGAAAAAGCAGATCGAACTCGGGCAGCGCTACTTCAAGGACCGTTTCGGAGTGAGCCCGAGAATCGGCTATAA
Organism: Haloferula rosea; assembly: GCF_016595525.1. GTDB lineage: Bacteria > Verrucomicrobiota > Verrucomicrobiia > Verrucomicrobiales > Akkermansiaceae > Haloferula > Haloferula rosea. The sequence continues at coordinate 111,175 of NZ_JAENII010000002.1, read as the reverse complement.
CGTCGACACCTTTGGCCATCCAGCCACCCTTCCTGACATTCTGTGCGACGTCGGTTATCGCGGATATGTCTTTCATCGTCCGAATGAGAGTCAGGTCAAGCTGCCGGCCCAGACCTTTCGATGGCGTGGTTCCGGTGGTTCCGAGATCCTGGGATTCCGGATCGCACCAGCCTACGTCACCCGTAGTGATGACCTTGAGGGACAGATCGATCTTAGCGTCAAGGCAGCCGACCCCGCCCTTGGACACACCATGATGTTCTATGGCCTTGGGAACCACGGAGGTGGACCGACGAAAGCGAACATTGAATGGCTGTTGAAACATCAGAACTCATTCGGCGATGTCGAACTCCGCTTCAGCACTGTGGACGAGTTCTACTCCGCGGCCGAGGCAAAGAGGGATCTCGTTCCCATCGTGGACTACGAACTCCAGAAAACCTTCCCCGGTTGCTACAGCGTGATGCACGATGTGAAGCAGGTTCAACACCGCACTGAGAGGTTGCTTGAACAGGCCGAGGAGTTGGCTCACGCATTCTGCACCGGCAGCAAATCCACCCACGACTCGATCGAGCGAATCAACACTGCCTGGCACGATCTCGCATTCACGCAGTTCCACGACATTCTGGCCGGCACAAGTGTCCCGTCCTCCTACGTTTCGACCCGTCACATGCAGGGCCGGGCCGGGATTATTGGCGAAGAGGAGATCGTCCGCATCTCGCGCCGTCATGCACGCGCGAACCTACCTTGCGAGGACGTGCAGCGCCTGGTAATCCTAAACGGCTCCGACCACTCGTTCGACGGCCATGTGGAATGCGAACCGTTCATTGATTTCGATGATTGGGGAACCCGTTGGTTCGCCGACGAGGAAGGGAACCCGGTCCCCTACCAATTGATTACATCGGAACCGAACACCGGCCCCATGATGCACCGGGCCGTCCTGCCGCTGGAGGTCTCTGCCAAAGGGTCCCGGGTCCTGAAACTGCTGGATGCCGCCGAAGGGGAGATCCCGCCTCCAGTGGATCCGGTCAGACTACAAGGCCTCTGCCTCAGCAATGGCAAGCTGTCGGCCGAGTTGTCTCCGAACGGAATCCGCTCGTTGAAATGGAACGGAAAGGAATTCCTGGGCAAGGAAGGCATAAGCCTTCAGCTGCGCGAAGATCAGGGAGATACCTGGGTCTTCCACAATACGGCATTTGAAGAAGCTCTTGCTGGCAATCTGACCGACCTGGAATGGACACTTGAAGACGAGGGACCGATCCGGGCCCGAATGTTTGCCGACCAGACACTGGGTGACTCCAAGATCCGAATCGCGGTAACCGTATACGAGGGGAAACCCGAGGTTCACATCAACCTCCATGTCGTCTTCTCGGAGCGGCACAAGCTGCTGCAACTCCCCATCCACCTCCAAGCTTACCCAAACACTTGGAACAGCGGGCTGGCAGGCGGCCATGTTACCCGCAAGCCCGGCGTCGACGAAATGCCATTCTGCGGCTGGGACAGCGTCCAAATGCCAGGGGCTTCCCTATCACTTCATACACCCGATACCTACAGCTCCCGACTCGACGGCGATACATGGCAGTTCACTCTACTACGTTCACCGTTGATGGCATGGACCGGAGACTCCGAACTGAAACCAGCCTTCTCAAGACGCTTTTCCGACCAAGGTTGGCACGACTTTCACTTCATCCTCCGGTTCGACGAATCCTTCGACCCCACACGGTGTGAACACTCGTCCGCTCACCAGGCAAAACCCCCTGTCCTGTTCGACCACTACGTCGGCATGAACCGTCCTGCATGGGGTAACGCACCACCCCGACGACTGTGGACTCCGGATATCCCGCATGCCCGAAGCCTCGGCTTCATGAAACACCTCGACACCATCGCCGACGAAGGCCGGAACTGGGAGGAGAGCCCGGACTAGTCTTCGGGCGACGGAGAAAGAACGAAACCCAATCGGCAAACCCATGCTCCGCTTCATCACGTTTCGCATCGTTCTGGCTACGACGAGCGCTGCCCTGACCCAGCAAGCCTCATCATTCGAGTCAGGCCCCATGGTGGGCCACACCACCTCAACCGGCTGCCTGCTCTGGGCCTATGATTCGGAGGCTGATTCCTGCGAACTTTCCTATTGGCCAGCCACCTCGGACTCAGTGGCAGCCGAGAAAACGATCGCCCGTCCGGTCCGTGCAGGCTCCGCCGTGTACCGCCACGAGATCACGGGACTGAACGCATCGACCCAATACCAATACACGATGCGTCCGGCCGGTGGAGAGCCTTCCGAAGGAAGTTTCACGACAGCTCCTCGGCCCTCAAGCCCCCAATCATTCAGCTACCTCTTGACGTCTTGCATGGACGCCAAGGGCTTCCCTCAACAGCCAGCATGGGATGAGGCCATCCGCCAGAAGCCGGCCTTCCACATCATGGCGGGTGACAACACTTATTCCGACAGCACCAAGTATCACATCATTCGCGACCACCACTTCCAGCAGCGTCGTATCGCGAACTTCGCTTCACTGATCGCCAACGTTCCGACCTATGCGACCTGGGACGATCATGACTACGGCCCGAACGACTCTCACAGGCTCACCCCCGGGAAGGAAGAGTCACTCAGGGCGTTCAAGGATCTTTGGGCCAACCCCACCTACGGCACCAAGGAGATCCCAGGAGTTTTCTACAGCTTCGAGTGGGGCGATGTGCAGTTCTTCGTGATGGACGACCGCTACCATCGCGACGACGAACATACCCCGAAACCAAAGGGCAAGACCCAGTTCGGTGAAGCACAGCGCAACTGGCTGCTGTCAGGACTGAAGAAATCGAAGGCCACTTTCAAAGTGGTGGTCAACGGCTACGACATCATGGGTTCACGCTACCCAGATGAAATCAAGGTCATCAGCCGCTACATCAACCAGAACCGGATTCCCGGGGTTGTCTTCCACTCCGGCGACATCCATCGCAACGAATTCAAACAACAGGACCATGGAATGGGCTATCCGGTCACCCAGATCACCTCTTCTGGTGTTGCACGCAACCCAATCCGCCCATGGGCAATGATCGACGTGGATACGACCTCTGCCGACCCGACTCTGACCGCGCGGTTCTTCGCCGAAGAGAAGCTCGAGGAAACCCACCGGATTTCGCTCAGCGAACTCACTCCACATCCCTGAGGGCAACCCTTCCGCCTCGCGCCCTCCATCGTTGCCCCGGCCACGGCGACTCCCGATCATGAATATCCGCTCCTGCTCCATTTCACTGCTGATTCTTGCCGGCTCATCCTTCGCTGACACTGTCTGGAACCCAGCGGCAAACGCACCTCCTGTCGTTGCTCCCGACACCGGAGATTGGGCAGACGTTGGCAACTGGACAAACGGGATCCCTGCGGATTCCCCTCCTGCTGAAACCAAAGGGGTATTCAACGTCGGCAATGCAGCGACCTGCGAGATCAACGCTCTCCAAGACATCCATCACCTTGTCATGGACGTCGACGGTTCTGGAAGCGAATTGCACGTTCTTGATGGTGGCACGCTGACCACCGGAGACGTTTGGTCCGCCATCGGCTACAGTCAGGCGGGCAGCCGACTGGTCGTTCAAGGCGGCGGAACCGCAGTCTTCGCCGACCACTTGTGGATCGGATTCAACTCCGGAGCGAACGGGACGCTGCACATCGACGGAGGAACCGTCGAAGTATCCGGTCAGTTGGGCCTCGGCTGGGAAGGAGGCACAGGCACGATCACCATCGAGAACGGAGGCCAACTCAAGCTCGACCAACTCCATCCCACACGCTCGCTCAGCGGAACCTCGGTTGTCGATATCGCCGAAGGCTCGATTGTCATTCAGGGTGATCGTTCAACTGCCATCCTCGACTACATCTCCGCAGGAAAAATCACGGGATACGGCGGAAGCGGCACCCCAATTTACGATTACGATGTCAGTCATCCGGGCATGACCACGATCCGGGCAATTGCAACGCCGATCCCCGCACAATGGAGAGTCGTAAGTACCATCCATCCGACGACCGACTGGGTCATCACTCCCTTCGATGCAGTCAACGACTTCGGCATCGTGGCCGATGGCGTGACTGATGTCACCCAACTCATTCAGGACGCCCTGACCATGCTGGGAAATCTTGGAGGAGGAGCGCTATTCCTCCCGGCAGGGCACTACCGGCTGGATGGCAATCTCGTCATCCCTCAAGGGGTGACACTCCGAGGGGATTGGAAAACTCCGATAGCGGGTGATGCAGTGGTGGGTACCGTGCTGAATGCCTACGCTGGGCGTGGCGACGAGAACGCCCCTCCGTTCATCAAACTCAACAACAGTGCGGGCGTCCGCGGAATCACCATCTGGTATCCGGAACAGGTCTCAGGAAACCCGCAACCCTACCCTCCTACCCTCGGAAACGGCGGCGGCGCCACGATCGAGAACATCACGCTACTCAACTCCTGGTTTGGATTCACAACGTTCATCAACGGTACCACGGCACGCCCCTTCGTTCGGCACATCTACGGCACCCCACTGAAGACCGGTTTGGAGTTCGATTGCCTTGCCGACATCGGCCGCATCGAATCCGTCCATTTCTCACCTGACTTCTGGGCCGGATCCGGCCTGCCTGGAGCTCCTGCTTCGGGCGAGCATGAGGCGTGGCTTCTTGATGAGGCCACCGGCATCATCGTTCGCCGCATTGACTGGTCCTACTCGTGCTACGTCAGGATCGAAGGGTATCACATCGGGCTTGCGCTTCGACCCGGTCGGCATGACGGCCACTTCCCGAACGGCCAGTCCTACGGCTTCGATCTCGCAGGTTGCCGAACCGGGGTTTTCGTCGAGGCCAGCGCCTACGCCGGCTATCAGTTCACGCGATTCTCCATCACCGATGCCGAGATTGGCATCCACATCGCCTCCGGGGCCTCGGAGGCCAACTCCTTCCATACCTGCAGCATTGATGCGAACGTGGTGGCGATCCGTAGCGATGGCGAAGCAAGAGTCTCCCTGATGAGCTGTGACATCCAGAAGGGTCCCATCCGACTGAGTGGAGGCTACCTCTCTCTGATCGACTCGGATTTCGCCGGGACCTCACCGATTCACTTGGAACTGCGAGATGGGGTGCGTGGCGCGTCCATTCTTGGAAATCGTTTCGCAGGACCTTCTCGGATTGTAAATCGGTCACCCTTTCCTGTGCTAATCGATCACAACCCGATCAGCGCAAGACCCCTCCCCGATTACGAATACCGGATGCCCAGCGATCCTCGCCGCCCGGTCTCAACCGACCTCTTCGTGGTCACGGATCTACCGTACCAGGCTGTTGGCGACGGCATCGCGGACGATGCCCCCGCTTTCCAAGCCGCGCTCACCGCAGCCGCGAATCAAGGTGGTGGCACAGTATTCGTTCCGGGGGGCACCTACCGGATGAACAGCCCTCTCGTAATCCCTGGCGGAGTGGAATTGCGGGGTGTCTTCGATCTTCCTCACGACACCAAGGTCAAGGGTAGTTTGCTCAACATTCATTCGGGGTACGACAACGCCGACGGCACCCCCTTCATCCAACTCGAAGGTGGGTCTGGATTGCGCGGAATCTCGTTTCACTATCCGGATCAAATTCATGATGAGAATGATGCCGTGAACTACGGCAAGGTCCCTTACCCTTACCTTCTGCGGGGATTGGGACCCGACATCCACGTCCTGAACCTGTCGGCAACGATCCCCTACCAACTCCTCGATCTCGCGACCCATCGGTGTGACCGGCACTACATCGACTACATCTTCTCCACAGCGCTCAAGACCGGCATTCATGTCGGAAACGGAACGACCGACGGACAGATCCACAATTGCCAACTCAATCCATCCGCCTACACCCACGCCGGAAACTACTACGAAAGCATCCCGTTCGATACCGCGGACGACATCCATGAAATCCTTTGGCGGGACGCGACCCCTTACCTTTTCGGGGACATGACGGGGCAGGTTCTCCACCAGAACTTTGTCTTTGGAGGGGCAAGGGGATTTCATCTCGTCGCTGAAGGCACGGGTGGTCCATCCGGCCACTGCCTCGGAATGGGCGTCGATCAATGCACCATTGCCATGCTCATCGAGCAAGTTGGCGGCAGCGATCTAGCACCGATTAATTCGCAAATCGTTACCGTCAACGCAACGGCCGGTCGCTATCTCGAAACCGGGACCTCACTGGATCGACCTTTCACCATGTTCAGTCTTGCCGGTTGGGGTTCTCATCAATTCAGCTCCGTACTCAGAGACGGGGACGTTGAGTTGCAACTCTTCCATATCGCTCCCGGCGGGCAGGCCGGAACCTTCAAGCTTCAGGATGACGCCTCACTCACGAACATCGGTGGCAACCTGAGAAACCACCTTCCCAATGGACGGCCATACCTCATCATCGATCCGTCGGCATCGGCGACATTCACAGGCAACATCATCAACACCGTCCCCGGTCAGATGCCGGCAAACACGTCCAATGTGACAAGCATCGCGAACCTCCGTATCGATGAAGCGCCTTCAGGAACCGACACCATATGGACCAATGCCGAGGGAAACGACGATTGGAACAGTGATGGCAACTGGACCAACCAACATCCTGATGGAACTGTTTCGGCCGTGGTAAACGATCAATCCTCGACGCCTCCCGTGATCCACCCGGAAACTTCAGCCACATCAAGGAATCTCAACATCGGCACCACGGCAATCGCAACGTCTCCCCTTCTGATCGATGGCGGCTCATTGAACACGGTTGAATGGATCATCCTGGGTGACGACGCCAACCACGCCGGCACCCTCGACATCAACGATGGGCAAGCGACCTGCGGAGGCGACCTGTTTGTTGGATACGATGGCCAAGGATTTTTCCGCGTGAACGGGGGCAACACAAATATCGTCGGCAGCCTTGTCATTGCCCCCTTCCCTGGATCAACGGGCACAGTCATCCTCTCTGCTGGGTCCCTGTCCGCCACGGCACTCTCCATGAGCGAAGGTGGAAGTCTCGACCTCACCGACGGCCTGCTCATCCTCGATGGGGATCATCGGGAACTTCTCACCCACTACATCGAAGAGGGATGGCTCACAACTCATGCTGGAACCGCGCTTCCTTCCTTCGACTTCGACATCACCAACGCTGGCAAAACCACGATCACGGGCACTCCACCGGAACCGACGGCTACGGTATGGAATGCGACCGGAGCCGAAGCCTGGGGCGTCGACACTCACTGGACGGGCAACGTGGCTCCGATTGATCAAGCCCAGCACCTCAAGGTGGTGTTCAACGTAGAGGGTGCTGCTGCGTGCACGCTGGACGCACCTGCAACGGTTGCCCAGCTCGTGGCAGGAGACAATGGCACATTGAATGGAAACCTTCTCACACTCGCATCCGGGGCTCATCTTGTCGCCGGCCTCGATCCCTATGGGCAAACCCGATGGACGGCAGTGGGATATAACCGGGATGCCACGGTGAAGGTCACTTCGGGGGCCACCCTTTCTGTGGAGGACCACCTCTGGATAGGCTTCCACAATCCATCAAACGGTTCTCTGGAGATTGAGGGGGGCACGGTGACCGTCGCGGGTCAACTTGGCCTCGGTTGGATCGATGGCACAGGCTCGGTCCGCATCTCCGACGGAGGCACCCTGATGCTTTCTGATCTTCACCCCACCGCATCGATCAAGGGGGCATCGGTGATCGATATCGAGGTCGGCTCCATGACGCTACCGGGAGATCGCACCATCGACATCAACAACTACGTCACCGCAGGGAAGATAACCGGCTACGGCAGCACCGGCACAGTATTCGTCGAATACGACCTCGAGTCCAACATCACAAAGGTCACCGCGACCCCACCAACAACAGGCTATGAAGTGTGGGCGGACACCTGGGGAGCCGATATTGGCACCAGCGATCACGACCACGATAAAGATGGACGAAGCAACTTTTACGAATACGCATTCAACGGAGACCCTACGGATGCATCCAACCGTGGGATCGCTCCCGGCATCTCAACAACAAGCCCCCTCACCCTGAGTCACCTGATCAGGAAGGGCGACCCTCTTTTGATCTACCAGATCGAAGCCAGCCACGATCTAACCGACGGCTCATGGCAGGAAACAAATCTCACTCAGATCGACCTGGAACCGCACGACATCTACTACGACCAAATCATCTTTGAGCTGCCGGCGGCCACGGGGGCCCGCTTCTTCAGACTCACCGTAGCTTACCCTGACCCCTGATCTCCCTTTCATTCTTCTAGAACTCTGATCATCCCGAACTTCATCATGCAGAATCCATCCCGACGAAACTTCATCAGATCCGCCACCGCACTCGCTGGCAGCGCATTCGCACCGAACCTCCTGCTAGGGCAGGAAAAAAAGCTCAACGAACTCCATGTCGCCGCCATTGGTTGCGGAGGCAAAGGATGGAGTGACATTTCCGAAATCGCCCCAGGCAATCGCGTGAGCTTCCTTTGCGATGTCGACAAGAATCAGGCCCGGAAAGCGATTACCAGATTTCCTGAAGCACCCTACTTCTCGGACTACCGGGAAATGTTCGCTGAAGTTGCTGATCAGATCGACGTGGTGACCGTATCCACCCCGGATCACATGCACTTCCCGATCGCCTGCGAAGCAATCAAGCATGGCAAGCCCGTCATGGTCCAAAAACCAATGTGCAACACCCTTTGGGAAACCCGCGCACTGGCGAAATTCGCCAAGGAGAAGGGTGTTCTGACCGTCATGGGAAACCAAGGGGCAACCATGCAGGGAACCCGCTTGCTCCGGGAATGGATTGAAGCCGGACTGATCGGCGAAGTGAAGGAGGTTTACTACTGGACCAACCGTCCGATCTGGCCCCAAGGGACGGGCCTGACTTTCCCCGGAAGCCCGGTGCCTGACACAATCAACTGGGAGGTATGGCAGGGAAGCTGCGCTACCGAGCGTCCCTACACCCCGGAAATCCATCCGTTCAAATGGCGGGGCTTCTGGGACTACGGATGCGGGGCCCTCGGTGACATCGGCTGCCACAGCATGAACTCGGCCTTCTGGGCACTCGACTTGAAAGGAGACTTCGTGGTCGAAGCCAGCAAAGTATCGGAGTTTGATGAAACGATGGCACCGAAGCGTGCCACCATCGTCTACGACTTTCCCACGAAAGGAGAACGCGGACCCGTCAAGATCATCTGGCAAGACGGAGTCGCCGATCCGAATACGGACAAGGAATTCGTGCGTCCCCCCGGTCTTCCGAAAGACCTCAAACTGAACAGCGAGTTCGGTCAGGTCTTCGTCGGCACCGAGGGTACGATCTTCTTCAACGACGCCTACTGCAACACGGCACCCATTCTTTTCCCTGCTGAACTGAAGAAAAAGGCTCGAACGATCAAGAAGGTCTACGCCCGTGTGAAAGGTGGACCCACCCAGGAACTCTGCCGTGCAATCCGTGGGGAAGGCCCCAAACCGGTCTCAAACTTCGAGGACCACGCCGGACCACTTACCGAAATGGTCCTTGCTGGAAACCTCGCGGTGCGGGTCGGAAAGAAAATCGATTGGGACATGGAGCGTATGGAAGCACGTGGGCTCCCCGAAGTGCGGGCATTTCTGAAACGCGAATATCGCACTGGCTGGGAACCCGACCTCACATGACTCAAAGCCATGGCACCCTTCCAGCCATCTGGCGCCACGACCCTGATGAGAACCAGCCTCCCACGTCGATGAAGGCATCCAACTCCAGCATGAATCCGCTCTTCGCAGTTGGGATGACATGCCTGCTAGCGCTCAACACTTTCTCAAAGGAGGCCGATACCGGGATTCTTCAACCCTACACGGGGCCAAGCATCCGCGGCACGGACCCGACGACCCTTGAAGGCAAGGTAATGACCGGCTATCAAGGATGGTTCAACTGCGAGGGCGACGGCGCCGACCTCGGATGGACCCATTGGGCCAAGAACCGAAGGCAGCCATTTGCTCCAGATAACATCGGCGTCGACATGTGGCCTGACGTCTCGGAGTTCGCCGATGACGAGCTCTATGAGACGGGTTTCCTCGATGATCGGGGGACGCCGGCAACGGTGTTCTCTTCCTATGACCGGCGAACAGTCCTGCGGCATTTCCAATGGATGCAGCAATATGGGATTGATGGTGCGTTCATCCAGCGATTTGCCAATGGGCTCAATCACGCTGATCTGCGCCACCACAAGGACATGGTCTTGTCGAGCGCCCGCGAAGGCGCGAACCGTCATGGCCGGACCTACTCGGTGATGTATGACCTCAGCGGGATCCGTGAAGGAGCAGTGGAGACCGTATTCTCCGACTGGAGAATGCTGCGTCAGAGAATGGAGATCACCGATGATCCGGCCTATCAGCATCATGAAGGCAAGCCCTTGGTCACGATTTGGGGCGTAGGTTTCAAGGACGACGCGAAACGTCGACCTGACCTCCAGGCAGGTGAACGATTGATACGTAAACTGAAAGCCGATGGCTGCAGCATCATGCTGGGCATTCCCACTGGCTGGCGCACCAGAGAACGCGATGCTCTCACCGACGACAGACTTCACGAAGTGCTCCTATTGGCGGATATCCTCAGTCCTTGGAGTGTCGGAAGGTTCGGTAATCTCAAAGGCGTGCAGAGGCATGCCAAGAACCACTGGGCACCGGACATCATCTGGGCCAAGGAACACAGCATCACCTACATGCCTGTCGTCTTCCCCGGATTCAGTTGGCACAATCAGAACAAGGGAGAACTGAACGCCATCCCCCGCCTTAAGGGAAGGTTCATGTGGGATCAGGTCCTGGCATGCCGGGAAGCAGGGGCCAGCATGATCTATGTCGCCATGTTTGACGAAGTCGACGAGGGAACCGCTATCTTCAAATGCACTGATACTCCCCCCACCGGCAATGGCGCAAGGCTGCTGGGCATGGAAGGCCTTCCATCCGATCACTACCTGCGGCTTGCCGAAAAAGCAGGTCAACTCATCCGTGGCGAAATCAGCCCAAGCAAGGCCATACCTGAGTAGTTCCCTCCGTCCCCAACAGCACCCGGCCCCAGATCCACTCTTCAGTCTTTCGATCCACCCATGAAACGACCATCCGGCACCCGGCTCCCCAGCCTCCCTGAGACGACCCCATGGCCAATCAAAGCGATCAGAACCACGGGATCGATCATCGCACTGGCTTTCAGCGTCACCCTATCTACTCACGCTGTTGAAACAGAGAAGACCGATGAGCCGCTCAACGTCCTCTTCATCGTGGTGGATGATCTGAGGCCCGAACTTGCATGCTATGGTGTCAGCGAGGTGGTTTCGCCCAACTTCGACCGACTCGCCGCGATGGGAATGCTTTGCCATCGTGCCTACGCCCAGTACCCGGTTTGCAATCCGAGCCGTTCATCATTTCTCTCAGGCCTGCGACCGGATGAGAGCGGCGTTGTTTCGAACAAGGTCCCCTTCAGAACCAAACTGCCCGACACCGTCAGCCTGCCTCAGCTCTTTCGTCAGAACGGCTACTACACGGCAGGAATCGGCAAGATCTTCCACCTGGGTCAGGATGAGGAAGCCCGTCCCGTGCTTTTTGAAGATCCACTCTCATGGGATCATTTCTACGACGGGATGCGGAATGCCCCGAAGATCGGCAAGACCGGTGTCGGCAGGGACCTTACAAACGGGCGACTCCCTTGGTGCAAATGGCTCGCTGCTGAGGGTGATGACAATGGTCAGGCCGATGGGCTGAACACCAGCGAGGCTCTGCGGATTCTCGAAGAACGCCATGGTCAACCGTTCTTCCTCGCACTTGGATTGCACAAGCCTCACGACCCGTTCATCGCACCAGCAAAATACTTCGACCTCTATCCCGAGGATTCGACCAAACTCCCCGAAGAGCCAAGCGACAAGAGCCGGCAAGTCCAATACGCCATCCCCAATGCTAAAGACTTCTCTTCCTTCACTGCCAAGGAGCGCCGGGAGTTCAAGCGTGCCTATCAGGCCTGTGTCAGCTTCGCCGACGCACAACTTGGAAGAGTCTTCGAGTCCTTGGACCGTTTGGATCTATGGAGCAATACAATGGTGATTCTCATCGGAGATCATGGCTACCATCTCGGAGAGCACGGGTGGTGGAATAAGGTCACCGTTCACGAACTCGGCGCGCGTGCACCGATGATCGCATGGGTTCCGGGGGCAAAGGGAATGGGAGAACCAACTGAAGCACTCATCGAGTTCGTCGACCTTTATCCAACCCTGATCGATTACGCCGGTCTGGAGCCTCCGCATAAACTTTCGGGTCAGAGCTTGCGCCCGGTTCTGGACGATCCAAGCAAACCGGGCAAAGCCGCCGCCTACTCTCAGGTCAATCGGGGAAGCACCGTCGGAAGGAGTGTGCGAACCGCCCGCTGGCGTTACACGGAATGGGGTCCGCACGGTGAAAAGGGAATCGAACTCTATGATCATCAGGACGACTCGGGAGAGTATTACAACCTCGGTGGCAACCCGGAGCGTGCGGAACTTGTGAAGCGCTTGAAGGCACTACTCGCAAAGGGTTTCCCCGAAAAACGCTAGCTCGTGCCAATCAAGCAACTTCCCACCACTTCAAAGCATGAACTTTTTCGTCCCTCAGGCTCTGCGGCTTCTTGTGCTGATATTCCTCGCAGAGTCCACGGTCACCGCCCGATCACCAAACATCATCGTCATTCTCGCAGACGACATGGGCTACGGCGACGTGGGTTGCTACAATCCTCGATCGAAGATCCCGACACCTCACATCGACCGTCTCGCCAAAGAGGGAATGAGGTTCACGGATGCCCACGCTGCCGGCCCACTCTGTCACCCCTCACGCTACGGCTTGATGACTGGCCGCTACCCCTTTCGCACAGACGTCACCAGATGGCCAAAGCATGCCTTGATCGAGACGGGTCAGATGACCCTCGCGAGCCTGCTCAAAGAGCACGGATACCACACCAGTATGGTCGGAAAGTGGCATCTCGGATTTGAAGAACAAGGCTACGACCGACCTCTTCCCGGTGGTCCGGTCGACTGCGGATTCGACGAGTTCTTCGGACTCAGGGCATCCACCGACATTCCACCCTATTTCTTCATCCGTAACGACAGGCCGGTCGCTCCGCCGACGGACGACATCCGGGCAAGCAGATCGAAAGACTGGTCGCCGATACAGGGCAAGTTCTGGCGGGAAGGTGGCTGTGCTCCGGGACTGGATCTATCGACCGTGTTGACCACTCTCACCGATAATGCCTGCAGCATCATCAGCAGGCATGCAGCCAGCGAACCACCCGAACGCAAGCCACTCTTCCTTTACCTCGCCCTGACGGGACCACACACACCTTGGCTTCCTGACGAACAGTTCATCGGTTCGAGCGGTGCCGGACTTTACGGCGACTTTGTCGCGATGGTGGATCATGAGGTCGGACGCGTATTCGACGCGTTGCACAAGGCCGACATGGTTGACGATTCCTTGATCCTTTTCACGTCAGACAATGGCCCGGTTTGGTATGAGAAGGATGTCGATAAGTTCGATCACGACGCCGTTGGAGGCCTTCGGGGCATGAAGGGTGACGCCTGGGAAGGAGGACACCGAGTGCCCTTCCTGGTCCGCTGGCCTGGAGCAGTGAACCCGAACTCGCAATGTTCACAAACGATCGGCTTCACCGATCTATTGGCAACGTTCTCCGACATTCTTGGTCTCAGCCTTCCAGACGAAGCAGGTCCGGACAGCTTCAGCTTTCTGCCCCTGCTTGATGGTAGCCAAGACGCCAATCAATCGGTGCGGCCAGCGCTGGTCATGAAGGCGGCACGAAAGGATACCATGATCATCCGCTCCGGCCGCTGGAAATTCATCTCGAAGGCTGGTTCAGGTGGCTTTTCTGAGGACCCTCCCAAGGCATTGGACGAGCCTGAAGAGCAGCTCTACGACATGATCAAGGACTCATCTGAGCAGGTTAACCAAGTCACCGCCCACCCCGAACTGGTCAGTCGGTTGAGGAAGGAACTGCAGAGGATCGTGAACACCCCAAGTCATCGGAAGAGTCCGTAAAACTGAAGCTTGGGTGGGCTAACTCCTCCTTGGCCCTTAGCTTTGGCGATTGATAATTGAGAGGACAGCGATCCACTGACACTCCATGGCGGGAGAATTATTCGGGTCTACGAGATTACACAGAAGCTTCTGAGCAGGCGCTGATTCACCAAGGTCGTTCGCCGCATCCAGCTGCAACGGATACACTACTCTCCTGCCGGATGGCCGGGGCTCGATCCTCTGATTCCACAACTGATCACCGGATCACATCGAAGGTGATCTCGCGCTCGGCAATCTCCCTGACGGTTAGTGCTTCGGCATGGCCATCCGCCATGCACACATTGACCTTTCCCCCATGTCGCGCTGCCGGTCCGTGACCACTCCATCGAGATGGGTTCGGCCACAGGGCATACCAACCTTTGTTCAACTCGTCGGCACTTGGAGAAGTATCCCCCACCAACCAAGTACTAGCCGGCCGCTTGATCCGGTTGAGACGCAGCGATCCTGGCTCCCTGACCCCCTCCGGGCGCATCTCCTCGTAGACGAAGATGCTTCCTTCAACGACGCCGTAGCCTCCATAGGCATCGGACATGAAATCACAGCTAGGACAGGTCCAAACACCGGTGCCGCAAGGCAGCGTTCCCACGCCATCCCAAAGATAGCCCTTGTTCGCGAGATAAACCGTCCAGATCGGAGGTCGCTTGCCCAACTCACGATCGAACGCAGGCTGCAAGGGAGGCAACCTCTGGTGGTTGTCACCTGCATACATCAAGATCGCGCCGCCCACCTGTCGCACGTTCGACATGCAGGTTGCGGCCTCGGCCGCCCCGTTCATCTTGCGCGCCAGTGGAAGCGAGAGGGCCGCAAGTACCACGATGATCACGATCCCGATCATTAGCTCAAGAAGGGTCACCCCAGGCCGTCTCAGCGAACCGACGCCCGTCTGCTTAAACCTTTTATCATCTGGGTTGTTTTTCATGGATTGTGTAGGTTTTGAGGCAGCGATCTACGGTAGAAACCTGACGGGATGGGCAATCATGAAAATACCCATCCGCTGCACCATTGGAGTAATCAAACGGCACCACCCCACAGCCGTCAAGCAATCAAAGCCAGGAACTGGGTTTCGAGAATCGCCAAACCGGGCTGGGACCGCTCGAACATTGCAGGGCAATCAGCGCAAAGCAGCGAGCAACCAGGCCCCCGACGCGCTGAGATCATTATTCCCTTGGCGCGTCCCTCCGGTGAAGTGAAGGGTTGTGGGTTCCCAGCTGGCCTCAAGAAACCCGCTACCACTTCTTGCTCCCTAGACCGCTGGTGCAAGCGCCCCGTCCCCTCCACACAGAGCAGGAGGCCCACCCACTCGTCAACGCGCTCCACTCGGCGGGCACCAATGAACCAATCCGACAACCTCGCCTGGGAGACCGCAGCCTAACAGCATTGAGCAATCACCCGAGCTCGATCATCCGAGACCTCGCGGTTGCACACTCATTCACTGGACAGTTCACCATCCATCGCACTCTACTTTGAACACTCTGTGAAGACGTGAATCCAACTTGAAACTGGCCATCGCTTGATCATTCTGGTGTCGATGAAATACAACCCTTCCGATTCGTCCCGTCGCCGCTTTCTCAAGACATCCCTTGGAGCTGCCGTTGCAGGACCGCAAATCGTCCGTGCCGAGACACTCGGCAACAAGAATGCCGCCGGAGCCAACTCGCGCCTCGGCATCGGCTTCATCGGTGTCGGACAGATCTCGCAGGGACACATGGTGAGCTTCGCCAGCATGAAGGACGTCCAACCCATCGCGATCTGCGACGTCCGGCAGTCGGCCCTCCAGAATGCGGAGAAGAAGCTCGCCGACCGAGGCCACAAGGGCCTGCAAGCGACCTCGAAGTACGAGGAAGTGATCTCAAACCCGGACATCGACGTCGTCTGCGTGACGACCCCCGATCACTGGCATGCGGCGATCGCCCTGGAAGCGATGAAGGCCGGAAAGGACGTCTATGTCGAAAAGCCGATGACTCTGACGATCGAAGAAGGCCAGAAGATGGTCGAGGCCGAGAAGAAGTATGGCCGCATCGTTCAGGTCGGCTCCCAGCAACGTTCGTCCGTCCATTTCCGGATCGCGGCCAATCTTGTGCGCAACGGATTGATCGGTGACATCAAGGAGGTCTACTGCAGGCTTGGTAGCTTCCCGCAGCCCCCGGAGAAGGAGAAGATCGTCCCGGTTCCGGAAGGATTCGACTACGATCGCTGGCTTGGCCCCACCCCATTCTACGAGTATTCGGACAACCGGACGAGGGGACACTACGGAGGCGGCTGGCGTTGTTACTGGGACTATGGTAGCCGCAAGTTCGGTGACTGGGGCGCCCACCATTTCGACATCGTCCAGTGGGCGTTGGATCGCGACGACACCGGTCCGGTCGAGTTCATCCCGGCAGGATATGACGGGAACAAGCACCATCACTACCGCTACGCCGACGGCATCACGGTCTGGCGCGACAAGAAGCCCGATCACGGCCACATGATCCGCTTCATCGGCACCGAAGGCGAAGTGCACGTCAGCCGCGGCAAGATCGAGAGCCTTCCCAAGGACCTGGTGCGCCACCGCTTCGGCGCGAACGACATCCAGGTTTACGAGTCCAAGGACCACCGCAGGAATTTCATTGATTCCATCAAGTCCCGCAAGCCGACGATCTGCCCGGCCACCGTCGGCCACCGCAGTGGATCCATTTGTCAACTGGCAGGCATCGCCGAGCGACTGGTGCGCCCCTTGAAGTGGGATCCCGTCGCCGAGAAGATCACCAACGATGCCGAAGCCGCCAAGATGCAGAGCCGTCCAAGACGCGCAGGCTACGAGTTGCCGGACATCGGATAACCCGTCCGGGGTGCTTGACGGTTCTCTTCAAGCATTTGCCGAGCCCCACCCGAAACCGGGTGGGGTTTTTCGTTTCCCCATTCCCGAGGAGACAACGATCGGCCGATCGCACCCCCTCTCCAGGCCCACCGCCTACGAGTCCCGCTTGGACCAGCACGGACTTCCCCATCGCACTCCCGCCACCCTAACAATCGCCAGGTCACAAGAACGACGACGACCAGGGTGTCACGGAGACTGTCCGGTCATGACTCGCCCGATCTGCTCCGACGAAAGCGCCCCACCGAAGATCTCCACTTCGTCAACATCGCCGCGGAAGTAGCGTGGTCGGCCCGGGTCGGCTGGGTGGTGGGTGATGTCCCGGCCAACCCACACGCCGTGGCCTTGCGGGTCGATCTCGGTATCGATGACGCCCAGCACCCGCTGGGAAACCGGTTCGAACTCGCCGTCGACGTAGAGGAGCACGTGCTTGCCCGCGTCCGGCCTCAGAGCGGGATAGAGGACCACCGCCACATGGTGCCATTTTCCGTCCCGAAGGTCCCGGGTGCCGATCGCCATCCCGCCATGGGTGCCGAGCCGGAGACGTCCGCGAGGCCCGTCGTAGTCGAGCATGTTGATGGAAACCTGCCACACCGAGCCCCAGTCCGGACTCCTGAAACGGCCCCACGAAAGAATCGCGAATCCCTCATCGCTCTCGAGGTCTTCGGGGACCCTCAGCCAGAAGGTCACGGTTCGTGGGTCCGTCCCGCCGATTCCCTGGAAACCGCTCTCGAGATAGGCTCCCTGTCCGTCGAGCGCGACCGCCCCGCCCTGCACACCGGTCGTTGCCACCGGCCCGCCGCTACCAACGGCGGCGTGGGCGATCAGGTCGGAGTTCTCCCCGCCCATGCCGCTGTCGATCGCCGTGCAAATACCGCCGTCGAGCAAGTCCATCGGCCACGCAACATGGGGGACCTCGCCGTGGGAACGCGCAGGTAGGGAAGAATAGAACTGTCCCGGGTCGGCGGGGATCCTCTCACTCTGACCCGTGCCAAAGCGCAGCGCGTCGTCCTTCTCAAGAAGCACGGGAGAATCGCTACCGACCGAAGTCTCCACCTCACCATCGAGTACGTGGGTCTCGACCATCCCGCTGGCATGATCGACCGAAATTCCGAATTCGGTGCCAAGGTCGACCACACGTCCGCCTGGTGTCAGGACCTCGTAGCCCCGCCCGGAGGGCGTCACCCTCATGTGCAGCCGCCCGTACGACAAGGACGCCTTCATCGGTGCGGTCCACTCGATCTCGACCGGACCTTCCAAGATCATGGTGCCACGACCTTCGAGTTCGATCTGCACGAGACCACGGGCGATCCGGAAGGGTTCCCCGGCAAAAATCTTTGTCTCTTCACGTTGGTTGAGGATCGTATCGGTCGATTCGCGGCTGACGATGGTTCCAACCGGTTCGGGTCTGAGAAGCAGGTTCCACGAGAGCACGGCGGCAAGCAGCAGCACCGCAGCCGCGGCAAACCACTGGAGGCGGGTTCGTCCGATTCGTCGTCCGAGTCCTCGCTCAACACCGTCAACGAATGTCTCGCGGTCGGCATCGAGGCTGCGGGCTTCCGTCGCTTCGATCCAGCGTTCGCGCGACAGGTCGTCCTGGAGCGCGACACTCATCAACGCGTCGACCGAGGAGTGCTCTGCGATGACGGTGGCGAGTTCCTTGTCGGACTTGGCCAGCCGTCGGAGGTCGGCAAGTTCGTCCTCGCCGAGATCACCGTCGATGAAGCGCGCGATTCTGTCCTGGTGGTTCTTCATGCCTCGCCTCCTTCCTGTTCCTGCCGGATGCAGTTCGCCAGATTCTCCCGAAGTCGGTGAAACTGCATTGACAAGGCCGAGTATCCCCGGCCGCTCTCTGCCGCGATCTCACGGACACTCTTTCCCACCGTGTAGCGTTGGGCGAGCAATTCCCTGGAAGGGCCGGTAATCCGTCCGAGGCAGGTCCGGAGGGCGTCCATGCGCGGCCCCTCACGAGACGTGTCCTCCCCACCCCAAAACACTTCGTCGCAAAGCGGCTGCAGGTCTTCAGTCCCGCCGACGTGCAGTTCCCGTTTCTTGCGGATGTGATTTCTCAAGTGATTGACGGCGATGCCACGCAGCCACGGCTCGAATGCGCTGTCGTCCTGCAGGTGCTTCAGCCGGAGGTATGCGGTAATGAAACTCTCCTGAGCCAGGTCGTCGGCACTGGCCCAGTCGCGGAGGCGCGCGCGGAGGAACGCCCGCAGCCAGCCTTCGTGGAGTCGGACAAGTTCTCCAAATGCACCGCGATCGCCGCGGCGTGCGGTTCCGATCAGTTCGGCGGTCTGTGGAGGTTCGGGATTCATTCCTTACCTGTTGAGTGTCACAACCAGGGCCGAATCACACACAAAATCAAAGATTTCGAAATTTCATGTGATAGCCCGCGCAGGTGGGAACACCCCGATTTCAGGCGGACGTTGTGTTCGCTTCAAAAAACTCCCAAACCATGTCCCGAAACCTCCTCCTGTCTCCACCCCGCCCTTGCGTCTCCGGACTCATTCTGGCCCTTGCTTTGGGCACTGGCATCGCTCCGGCCGCCAGCCTCGACGTGACCGTATCGCAGGATACCTACATCCGCATCGATGCGGGAGGGGGCACCTCTCCTCAGAACAGCGACGCCGACAACGAGGTGCTGGTCGGGCAGAACTTCGCAGTCGACCAACTCCGGCCGCTACTCGGCTTCGACGTGTCGCAGCTCACCGACGATGTGGCGAATCTTGGCGGCGGTGATTTCGGGAGTCTGACCATCAATTCCGCAACGCTCACGCTCTACGAGCGGCGCGGGCGGAGCTTTGAGGGCACAGGGAGCCTCAACGTCCGAAGCTATGACTTCGATTTTATCGACTTGTCCTCCACCTGGGCGGACCCAGACGGTGACGGCAGCCCGGCGACAGGAGACACGACCGCCGGCGGGACGCTCGGCGCCCTCTTGGCCAATGCCGTGCTTGGGTGGGATGCGACTGCGGACAATGACAACTCGAGTCTGCCCCTTGATGTCAATGCGCTGTCCACCGCGATCGAGAACGCAGCGACCCCGGGAACCCTCAACCTGATCCTGCAATCCCCGACCTACTCCAGCTTCGGATCGATCACGAGCGACCGGTCGGCCAACACGGCGCGTCATGCCTCATTGAGCATCGATTACTCGGTCAATTCAGTGGATCCCACGTTCGGGCTTTCGGTCGCATCCCCGGACGCCGACCTTGCCTTCCCCGCAGTTTACCAGACCGGCGGAAATCAGACCCGCACGCTGCTCTACGAGGTTACCAGTGGATCGGGAACCGGAACGGTCACGGTGGACTCGATCTCCGTCCTCCCCGCTCCTGATTCCTCGGGTGCATTCACGCTTGGCACGATCAACCCGGCCGTCGGCTCCACACTCGGAGACGGTGACACCCTGAGCATCGAGGTGATTGCGAACGGATCGACCGCAGGATCCTTCTCCGGCACGCTTGTCATCGACACGACAACCGTTGGCACCGCACCGGCCGACGGCTATGACACCGAGGTTCCTCTCAGCTCGACCATTTACGCGGTGGGACAACGTTTCGGAACCAATCCCTACATGGATGTCTCGCTGGCTGGATGGGACGGGGGGGCGACTTCCGTCACTCCCGGCATCGCACCCGGCTCGGCCGGGATGGCGAGGATCAAGGGCGTCATGGACCCTGAAGCAGGGGCTCCGGACGCGCTGGCGCAAAGCACGACCATTCCCGACGGCTCGAGCGACTTCCAGGTTACGGCCTTTTTCACTCCGACTTCCGTAGCCAGTTTTGCGGACTATACCGGCAACGCGGCGGACGGTTCGTTTCAGGACCGGACCTTCCAATGGGTGCTCTTCGCCGATGACGCTGCCGCGCCGAATCCCGGCTTCGGAGATGCCGAAGCAGGCTCGACCTTGATCAATCTGGCCTATCTTCCCGACGGGAATGCCACCTCCGGCACTCCGGATTTCCATGTCTTCGACGGAGTTTCCTGTATTCCTCTCGGGATCGGAGCCATCGACGGCTCGGTTGACAACGGTGCTTCCGCCGGTGACGGAGCGCTGGACCCCACGAGCGACCCTCTGGATGTCATCAATGTTTACAGGCTGACCGTCACCGGAAGCGGCTTCGGCACGCCGGGTGCCTCCTATGAGATCAACGTGGAGAAAGTCTCCGGAGCGGACAGCTTTTCGTCGGGAACCGCCACCGGCTTGACTGCCTTTCACGGCGTGAACGGGACGACGTCCACACCTGCCGGGCATGCCTTCATCACTTCCGACCTTAGCGCGAGTTCGAATGCGAATGGCGGTTTCGCGACCTCCTTCTGGGTGGATGACGCCAGCTTCTTCAATGGCACCGCCCCGGATCCGTTGCTGTCGGTTCTCGCGGTTCCGACTGACGCTCAGGCCTTTCTTCCCGACACGACCGCAAGTGCCACCTTCACGGTTCGCAACGACGGTGCGACAGCCTCCATTGATCTCGATTCGGTGACCTTCGGCGACCCCACCTTTTCCGTCGTCTCTCCGTCGCTGCCAGCCACACTCAACCCGGGGGCGACTGCAGTGGTTGAGATCGCGTGTGATCTCAGCTCGGCGACAACTGGCGTCCCGCTTTCGACATCCATCGGATTGACGACCACTCCCGCTTCAAGCCCCGACGGCTTCGATTGGACCTGCACACTGATCGATCCTTCCCAGCTGCTGGCCAATGGCGACTTCGAAACCGGCGATCTGTCAGGCTGGACAGGCACGGGCTTCAGCATCGAGTCGACGACCCCGATCACCGGCGTTCACTCCGCGACCTCGACCGGTTTGGGAGACTTCGGCCAGACTTTCGGCGATCTTACCATCAGCAACGGATCGCTCTCGTTCGATTTCAGGATCGACTCGGCTGGCACCGATCGCAGTCTGCATTTCCGACTGAATCCTCCGGGTGGGGGCGACTTGCTTACCGGACGAGTGACCAGTGCCGGAGAGCTGCAGTTCTTCAACGGTGTGGGCTGGGAAGGACCCGACGGCTGGCAGACGACGGGAATCACGGGGATCGCGACGGGGGTAAACTACAACCTCACCCTCGATTTTCACGGGGTTGGCACGGCGGCCGCCAGCTACGATGTCCATCTCGTTGGCGGGGCGATCAACACCTCGCTGACTGGCTTCGACCAGTTCCACGGCAATGCGCTGCTTTTGGAACTGGGCGGGCTGCAGTTCAGACGCACGGATGCCGGGCGCGGGACCTACACCGTCGATAACGTCGTCGTCGACCTCAATCTCAACCCGGACCTTGAGATCTCTGTCGAAAGCGTCAGCGGTGGTCCAGGTTCCTTCACCCTCAACTGGACGACGGTGCCAGCGAGCCAAGCGTGCCGCGTCATGCTCTCCACCGACGGGATGCAGACCTTCCAGGAGATCGCTTCAGGGATCACTGGTGGCACCTACACCGCAACAGGTTCTGACGCACCTGCAGGAAAAGCGTTTTACCGCATCGAGACCGAATGACCCCCGAAACCTCTCCATCAATCCAACTCATGAAATCACGAAACAGGCTCCTCCACATCTTTCCCATCGCCATTGCGGCGATCGGGATCACTCCCCAAGCGGCTTCAGCTGCCTACTCTCTGGTCAACGGTGACTTCGAGGACACCAGTGGCACCTTCCCCACCGGGTGGACGGGCTCCGCATCGGATGCCGGCGGCTTCGCCTCCGGGAGTCACGATGCGTTGCTGACTTCAGGGAATTCGATCACGCAGGACTTCAGCGGGGATCCCCGCACGATCGCGACAGCCGAGAACTATGACTTCCAACTCGACTTCGCTTTCAGAACGAGTGCCTTAAGCACCACCTCCGACCAGCGCTTCCGCCTCCGCGACAACAACAATGCCGGTGACCTGATCACGCTCGGTTTCGAGACAGCCGCGACCGGCGGAGGGGCCGCGCTCAGCTATTTCAGCGGAGGCTGGAACACCGCGATCGATGCCGCCTTTGCTGCGGGGACGACCTACTACATCCGCGTGATCGGGAGCGACCTCGATCTGGCAAGCCGTAGCTATACGATCGGGTATTCGACCAATGGAGTCGACTACACCACCAGCGGCGACATCACCGGGTTCCACGCCTTTTCGCCTGGTGTGGACTTCGAGACAATTCGTTTCGAGGCCGGCACCTCGACGCTGCGGATCGACGCGGTGAGTGTGGTTCCCGAGCCCTCGATCGTGTTGCTTGGTGGACTTGGAGTTCTCGGACTGCTCCGTCGGCGGAGGTAGAACCTGGGCGGTCGACCAACCCGAAATCCGAAATTTCCCTGCACAGCGAATCCACCGGCAGGCCCTTCCGGTCTGCTCCGACCGTGCGTACTTACCCCATCAGCATCTCATGAATTCCCGAAACATCGTCATCTCTCTGCTCCTCGCGCCTGCCGCAGCCCTTGCGGCTGGGGTCGGGATCGACTCGGTCGTCCTGCATCCCGATGGCTCACTCGCGTCCGCAACCGTGGCCGGTTCTTCCTACGCCGGAGGCACCGCGTCGCTCACCGCAGAAGGCTCGTCGGGCGACCAGTTCGCCGGCTTTCCCTATGTGGCGGGAACCAGCGTGCCTGCCGGAACCACTCCCCATCCGGGCCCCGCGGTCCATGATAACAACGTTCTCACCGGCGAGGCGGGAAGCTTGGATCTGGGTCAGGGCGTCCTCTTGCTCCGATCGGACGCCGGCAACTTCACCGACACGGATGCCGACCCCGATTTCTTCGTTTTCGAGGATGGGGGGAACGACGACGTGCAAGTCCAGGCACTCCTTGCCGACGGGTCGCTTGGCGAAGCCGTCAGCCTCTCCGGTTGGTCGACGGTGCGCAATGACGGCACGCTCGTCACCAATGGACTCAGCGGTCGGTCGATTGACGGTGTTGCTTTTGACTTCACGGATCTCAAGGACGCCTCAGGTAGCAACCTGGAACCGGGAACCCCGATCTCCGGCATCATGATCGGGGATCTCAACGCAGCGGACTTCTATGAGGTTTATGCCAGTGTCGAGCCGGCCGATGGCGCCAATCTCATCGAGAATCCCGGATTCGAAGCCACGCCATACGATCTCGGATGGAGCGGCACGTCTTCCGCCAATACCGGCACGCCAATGGCCGAGACCACATCGGCTTTGGCTGCATCGATCCATCAGGACTTCGCTCCGACCGATGCCGACGCGCTTTCCGACTTCCGCGTGGATCTTCAGTTCCGACTGGATTCGTTGAACCAGACCCAGCGGATCCGGCTGCGTGACGATGCCAATGCGGGCGATTTCATCACTCTGCGAATCGGCACTTCGGGTATCGACCGCTTTTCGGGTTCGTGGGCGCAGGCGCTCGCCTACCCGGTCGCTTCCGGCACCATCTACCACCTGCGGATCCAGGGCAGTGATACGCTCGGTGGCGGATCGGGGGTTGGCAGCTACACCATCGGTCTTTCGACCGATGGTGTGAATTTCACGACCAGCGCCGCGATAAGCGGGTTCCACGGGTCCGGCAGTGGGCTGAATTTCGAAACCATTCGGTTGGAGAGCGCTTCCGGGGGGGCGACCTGGGACGACATTTCGGTTGTCGACACCGGGGTTCCCGTCGAGCCGCCCGCCCCTGAAAAGGTGGTCGAGATTTCCGGAGTCTATCCCCATCTGGCTGTTTCAAGTTCCCATCTGGAGGTGGGCATCGGAGCGGTGGTACCGTGGGCGGATCGGCTCTGGGCCATCACCTACGGTCCTCATATCCCGAATGGAGATTCGACGAACAAGCTTTACGAGATTGATGATCAGTTGACTCGGATCACACGCCCCGAATCCCTCGGGGGCACGCCTGCCAACCGTTTCATCCACGAGCCGTCCAACCAGTTGATCATCGGTCCGCACTTCATCGACGCCTCACGCAACGTCCGCAACCTGCCTTACTCAGCCGCACCCGGCCGCCACACGGCGACGACCGCGCACCTCACCGACCCGGACAACCGGATCTACATGTTCACGATGGAAGATGGAGTCTACGATGTGAACGTCAATGACCTGTCCTTCATCACCCGCTATCCGGACGTGCAGGGCACGGGTGACAAGTTTCTCTTCGGTTACCATGGCAAGGGTGCCTTCACCGGACAGGGCCACCTGATCGTCGCCAACAATGGGCGCCCCAGAGGACAAGGCACGCCCTTGGGCCCATCGGGTGCTCTCGCCCGGTGGGATGGAACGACCTATGCGGACAACGGCAACAGCTACCTGTCACTCCCGGCGATCAACAGCAACACCACCTACGAACACAACTCCGGTCCGGTGGCCGGGCAGCCGGACTACATTGCCGGGTGGACCCAGGATTTCACGGTCCAGCATTGCGAGGTGACGGGGCCGGGCGGCATCCGGGGAAACCAGAATCCGGCAACCGACCCGGTCTGGGCGACCGGTTTCGATGCAAAATCCGTCGTCTTGCGGGTCTTCGAGGGAGGAACCTGGAACACCTGGAGACTGCCGAAGGCCTCATACAGCCATGATGGTTCCCACGGCTGGCATACCGAGTGGCCGCGCATCCGGCAGCTCGATCCTTCGACGCCGGGGTCGCCCTACCTGATGCACATGCACGGACTCTTTTTCGACTTCCCGCCGACCTTCTCTCCCACCGACTTCTCGGGTCTCGCGCCGATCTGCGGCTACTACAAGATGCCAGTGGACTACTGCATGTTCGATGGTCGCCTCGTCATGGCGAAGAACGACGCTTCGAAGTTCGACAATGCCCTGGCCCTTCGTGCCCAGTCGAACTTCTGGTTTGGTCAGCTGGAGGATCTCAATCAATGGGGAGCACCATCGGGCCATGGTTCGGTGTGGCTGAACGAGGCCGTGGCAAACGGCGACACTTCGGAGCCCTTCCTGATCAACGGCTTCTCCCAGCGTACGCTGCACCTCCGCAACGCCGGTGCTGCCGCGGTCGATATCGAGGTCCAGACTTCTCCCGGTGATGGAACCTGGACGACGCAATCCACGGTCAATGTGCCACCGGGAGGCTACCTCTACGAGCTGATCAGTGACCTGCCCGGGGAATGGGTTCGCCTTGTCGCCAGTGGGTCGAGCACCAGTTTCACGGCCTTCATCCACATGTCCAATCCCTACCCGCATGCCTCAGTGGCCTCGATCGGCACTGACCGTTTCGCGGCGCTCGCGGACATCCGGGATACGACCACTCCCCATTCCGACGGCATCCTGCGTGTGATGGCGGATGATTCGCTGAGGCTCGAGTTCGCGTCTGACAGCGGCTATCACCGGATCGGCGGCGCGATGGAATTGGAAGATGTTTCCAACAGTGCCGCCGAGGCCGATCTGCGGGCGGATGGCGCCTTGAACAAGGAATTCGGCAGCGATGCCGCATCCGCTTGGATTGATGACGGGGGAACACGCTACCGCTTGCCGATGCTCGATCCGCTCTATGACTCCCCCTTCTTGGCGGGCTGGGCCCGTGGCGAGCGCGAGGTCGTGACCGAAAGGAAGCTCTTCAACCTGCATGGTACGTTCTACGAGGTCCCCCGCGACAATTCCGGCGGCAAACGGTTGATGCGTCCTCTGGCCACTCATGGCAAAAGGATCACCGACTTCACCTCATGGCGTGGGCTTCTCGTCCTCAGCGGGGTGCTCGACGACGCCCCTGCCAGTGATTCGCTCGTACGCAGCCCGTCCGGTGCCGGCCTCTGGCTCGGCGAAGTCGATGACATCTGGCGCATGGGCGAGCCGCGCGGCAAGGGTGGTCCGTGGAAGGATACCGCCGTGACCGCCAACACCCCGTCCAATCCCTACCTGATGTATGGATACGACCGCAAGGAATTGACCTTGTCCGTCACCGACGCCGCCACCATCACCGTTCAGGTTGATTTCCTCGCCGACGAAACGTGGTCCACTTACCAGACCTTCTCCTTGGCGGCCGGGGAAACGCTCAACCACCTGTTCCCGGCCGGGTTCAATGCACACTGGGTTCGCGTGATCTCTGACACCAACACGACCGCCACGGCCCAGTTCACCTACGGCCCCGCCGATCAACGCGACACCTTCATCGACTGGGCGCGGGAAAATGGGCTCCCGACCGCTGGGGGTCGCGCGGCTCTCGCTGCGGCGAACGGCGACGACGACAACCTCAGCGACCTCGCCGAGTTTGTCTTTGGCACCGATCCCACCACCCCGAACTCGTGGCCTCTCTCGATCGACCTATCAGGCATGAAAGTAGTCCTGCGTGACCTTTCTCCGACCGGGGGCATCGTCGTCGATTTTGAATCGTGTATCGACCTCCTGTCCTGGCTTCCGGACAACGAACATGCCGTCCCTGCCGCTGATCAATCCGATGTTCCTTCCGGGTTCACCCGCTGGATCTTCGCGTTCGATCCTGCGTCTGAGCCGAGACGCTTCGTAAGGATCGTCGCAGCAATGTCATCCTTGCTGTCGAGCTGAATTCCTGATTCCGACGGCCTGCCGGGTGAATAGGCCGCCGGCCTTGTCGACCTGCTTCATGCGAGCCTTGATCTCACTGGAAAATCGCCCCGTCGCCACGGTGGATGTTCTGGTCGGTGTCAAAAGCCCACACAGAAACCCACGACACGATCCACAATCCGCCTCGCCGTGCGGAACCCAATCCACACTGCGACGCATTGGATCGATCCGACTCCAACTCCCGTCCACTACGGGATGGCGTCCCCCGCCCGTCAGGCGCCAGAACGCAGCACCCGGACACCACGATCGATTTCGTATTGGCGGGACGGTTCCCTGTTCGGCACGGTAGCCGGCGAGCATATCAAGCGAATCTACTACAGTGACACTAGTTGGACTCACGGGATGGCCCCCTCAACCCGAAAGAACGGGGCCACCCCGCGACCGATCGCGGT
The DNA here is from genome assembly GCF_016595525.1 of Haloferula rosea. Classification (GTDB taxonomy): domain Bacteria; phylum Verrucomicrobiota; class Verrucomicrobiia; order Verrucomicrobiales; family Akkermansiaceae; genus Haloferula; species Haloferula rosea. The sequence continues at coordinate 83,388 of NZ_JAENII010000002.1, read as the reverse complement.
AAAGACGAGGCCACCAAGATACACAGTCGACCCGGAGCAAAGGTTACGAGCTACCGGACATCGGACCACCCGTCCCGGGTGGTCGCCGATTCCCTGCAAGCAATCGCCAGCCCCCACCCAGAACCGGGTGGGGTTTTCTGTGTCCCCCGTTCCCCGGGGAACCACCAAGTGTCCATCGAACCTGGCTCGGAACGCTCCGCCGAGGGTGACCTTCTCACACGCTTGTCCGAAAGCAGAAGCAACACTGGGGATTTCATCCTTGGCAGCTCTGGAGGAACTTCCTCCCAGTAGGGTTTCGAGTGGATTGACCCGAGAAAAGGAAAAGGCCCCGATCCGTATAAGGATGAGGCCTTCATTTGGCTCCGGCGCTTGGGATCGAACCAAGGACCTAGTGGTTAACAGCCACCCGCTCTACCGCTGAGCTACACCGGAATGATTTGTGGTTGCCCCTCGCAGGGCGGGCGGAAGATGCAATCGACCGTGCGGTTCTGGCAAGGAGAAAATGGCCAGAAAACCATTCCTTTTTGGAGGCCTCTGCCAAGGTTACTGGGTGGGCTCGGTGGACTGACCTGCAGCCTCCCCTTCCCCCCCTTCGGAATCGGCGGATTCCGGCGTGCTATGAGGGGCATTCGCTTCCAACCACTCGGACGCGAGACGCAGGACGCGGCGGGCGTAGCGGTCTTCCGGACTGAGGCGAAGACGGTCGAGAAGTGCGCGTCCATCGCCATGTCCACGGGACGCAAGCAACGAAACCACCTGGTCATCATTGAGCGGATCGAGTCGGACGGTCTGTTCGGAAAGCCGGTCCAGCAAGCCCCCACTGAGAGCGGGAATGAAGGCGCTTTCCCAGACGTCGTCATTCACAGAGACGACAAGGTCGGCGCGGGGTGCCTCCTGACGAACCCCTGCAAGAAAACCAGCGACGCGACGAGCTCCATCTGGATCACCGTGAACTCCTTCGAGGTCATCGATGATCAGGACCACGCGGCGGAGTCGGGAGAGCAAGGCGAGAAGGGTGCCGAAGCGTTCGGCGTCGGCACCGGTCGCGGCCGTTTCCATCAGCGAACCAGCCCGACCGGGGTGCTCGGGCGAAGCCACGGCGTAGCGGAAGAAGGCGGCGACCCAGAAGGCCACCTGATTCAGCGAGCAACCGGTCAAGCGACTGACCTCAAGGGCTAGGCGAGGACCGAGCACTTCGAAGTTCTCGCGCGTCCAGTGAGCCGTGACGGCCTGGGGATGATGGAAGTCGAAGGTCTCGACGGGACGTTTCTGCAACGCGGCAGCGGCAGTCTCGCGATCCTGACAGGGCACTTCCCCGGAAATCACCAAAGGTTGCAGCCCACTGGCCAGAATGTGGCGGGCATGAAGGTCCAGCGAAGTCAGGCCTCCGGACGCAGGCAACTGCTTGGTCAGTCTTCGAATGGCATCCTCGATGGCGGCCGAGGGATCGACATGGCGACCGTCGAGCGGGCGAAGCGGAAGAAACTCGTGAGTCCCGGCCATGCTCTGGCGGAGCTGTTCCAACAAATGGGTTTTGCCGAATCCAGCCCGTGGTGAGCGCAGGAGGATACCCCGGCCCGGGGCGTCCACGGGAGCCTGCAGCATCTTCTCCAATCGTCCTCCAGCCGAGGAATTGACTCCTGAGGCGTGGGGGGCGCCAGCTTGGCCGAAGTTCTCAAAGAACGGTTGCAGGGAGGATGCGTGCATGGTCACTACGGAAGTTGCGCCAATGTGAAACCTCATGGGTTCCGCCACAAGCAAAGAACACCGGAAGGCGTCGGACTACTCCGGCGTGGTGAGGTCGCGGAACTCATCGTCGAGGCCGCGGGCTCCAGTCGTGGTGGGTGAACTCCCCTCTCTCGCCTGCTGGAACTGGCTGGCCAGGTCATCAACGGGCTTGGAGGTCGTCCCCGAGAGCCGGACGGTGCACCAGCGATAGCCTTGGCTGCTTTCGCGGAAAACCAGCGGGACTTCCCGGGACGGCGCCGCCGCCATGAGGATCTCCGGAATACCGACCTGAAGGGCCCCGGAGAGCTTGCCATTGGCCTCGCTCATCTCGCCGCGCAGACGCAGCATGCCATCGGAATCCAGGTTGATCTCACTGAGTCTCACTCCCGTCATGGTGCGTTCGAACCGCAAGCTCGAGCGCTTCTCGAACCGCGGTTGGGTAAACCGGGGATTGTCCATCATCTCGGCAAGTGCATCGAACATCTGGAGTCGGAACAACTTGAGCGAAGTGGCCTTAGTATTGTGCACTGCACCGGAAATCCTGAGGGTTTCCAGGTTGGTCACATCCAGCTCGCAGCGACTGGAATCGTCCCCGTCGGGAGTCTCGAATCGGCCCTCGATCAATGTCCCCATGCTGGGTCCAAGCAGGAGTGCGGACGGAATCTCCCTGACCTCAAGGCCCAGCACCGTAGGTCCGCCACGGACCGCGATGTCCGGGAAATTCTCGCCGCTCAGGCGGATCACGGCTTCCGGGGCGGCTTCCGATCCGAGCCGCAGGTTCCCGAGCCGCACCCCCGATGAGGACAAGCTCAACGAGGCCGAATCCACTTCGAACAATCCCCATCGACCAAGGCGCGTCGTGCCACCTTCAAAAATGATGTTGGATGATGGCAGCGCCGGATCCGGCACCGTCATGAGTGCCTGGGTCTCGCGGAGAGCCAGAGCAGCCCTTTCGCCGTCGCCGAACACCACATTCAGTCGTGACACCTGCATGGGCGACTGGAAGGGCAATTCCTCGTCCACCAAAGTCGTCGATTCCTCACCCGCGGCAGCAGCAGCCCGCAGCACGATCTCACCGGACCCCGCCACCATGCGCTCCCCCCTCCAGGTGCCACTCAAATGACTGCTCAAACGGAGGTCGCCGCGAACGGCATTGAGTTTCATACGCGCCACCGGACTGGTCTCGGGCCATGAGAGCTGCATCAGATCCGCAGCGGCGCTCACCGGGGTGGCGCGGAACGATCTCATCTCCACCTCGGCACCGGTCCACTGCTCCACGCGAGCCACCACCTGATCGCGATACCCCGAGCCATTCAGGTAAAGCACCCAGCCAAAGATCCCGAGAGCGAGGGAAACGACCACCACGGACACCAGAGCCGCAACGACCAGGCTGCGCTTGCGGCGCTTCATTTCCTCTTCCTTGTGGGGTTGGTGCGAACGGCGTTTGCGCTTGCGCACCTTGACCACTTGGGTGCCGTCCGGTCGGGTGACCAGACGTTCGTCCCCTTCGGCGGCTTGCTCCCCCTGCGATCGCAGGCGGTTCATCATCTCATCGAGCGAGTAGCTCTCCTGGTCGGAGTCGGACATGCGAAATCAAGATGGAGAAGCAGGCAAGATAGCCCGGCTTCCAATTACGGATTGAACGGACGACCGGCACCATCCACCACCCGGACCGTGACGAGGAAGATGATGGCGGTCTTCACGGGTCTGGACGCCTTGCTCTGGAAGAGCCGGCCGACCACGGGGATGTCGCCGAGGATGGGAGTCTTGTCCTCCACGTTCTGCGAACGTTCCTCCAACAGGCCACCGATCACGACCGTCGCCTTGTCCGCCACGGTGAGAGAGGTCTCCGTGCCGATCTTCGAGAAGACCGGCATCAGGATCTCGTTCGGCGTGATGACCACGTCCGATGTCTGGAACAGACCACCCAGATTGACCGGGTTCGGGTTGATCGTGGTGGTCTGACCGGCCAGAATGGGAGTTCCGTAGTTGATGAAGCCATCGAAGTCCGTGATGTCGGGCTTGATACTAATGTCCACGTAGCTCTTGTCCTGACTCACGGTCGGAAGCACATCGAGCACGATCCCGACCTCCCGCATCTCGAACGAGGTCGGTGTCGCCGGAGTCACGGGCACAATGCCAACGTCCTGGTCGACCAACTCGCCGGTATCCAGATCGACGAGCGTCCCGCCGACTTGGTTGGGAAGTTCAGGCGGTTCGTACTCCGTGGGGTAAATGAACTCGCGTGTGACACGCACCGAAGCGGCCTGGCCACTGCGGGTGGTCACGGATGGCACGGCTGCCAGATCGATGCCGGTCTTTTGGTCGAGACCACGCATCAGCATCGAGACCTGGGTGCTGTTGAACTGTCCATTCACCCAGAGCGCACCCGGAGCTCGTGCGCTCGAAGCGCCAAAGCCCCGTCCACCACCTGAAAGCAAATCGTCGATGGAGTTGTTCGCAATGGCGCCCGGACCACTCCGGTTCCCTGCGGTGACCGGTCTGGCGCTGTTCGCAAACGCGAGTGGCACCGGGATATCCCCGAGGTCGCCGCCGTTGCCCTGCGTACCGCCGGTCAGGAAGCCTTTGTTGACGCCTGGAACCCCGCCTTCACTCCCGAAGCCAAAATCACCGAGAAGCCAATCGAAGCTGAGTTCTTCCAGCCGGGACTGGGTGGTCTTGATCATCTTCACGTCGACGATCACGGCCGTGGGCTCTTCATTCGCCAGCAGATCAACGACCTGATCGACGAGCGAGTGATTCGTCATCGTATTGCGCACCCGAAGTGTGCTCGTAGCGGCGTTGAAGTTGGCGGATGCCCCCTCCGGGAAACTCACCCCCCGATCCTTCAGGACCTGCTCAGCGGTCAGACGCCGTGGAAGTGCACCCTGGTCAGGCTGTTGGGCGAATGGGTCAAGGTCCGCACCGCCGTCGTCACCGCCGCTTCCTCCCGAGGTGAGGAAATCCGGGGGCACACGGTAGGTCTTGACCACCATGTCCGGCGAATCCGCACCGGCGGGCCGGAGGACTAGAGCGAATGGCTGCTCCAAGGCAACCGTGCCGGTCGCCTCGGTCAGGTAGCCGATCAGCTCCTTCAATGGCACGTTGCGGAGATTCAGGTTGAATCGTTTCTCACGGATTCGATTCCCGACTTCCGAGTCGGGTCCGCCGAGGTCGAGCACGATGTTGATTCCCCGCTTGGCAGGGTCCAATTCAAAGGTATCCAGCTCGATGGCACGCTGACGGATGAAGTCGATCGCCTCAGGCAGCGTGATATCGTCCATCACCACGATCGGCAGGACGATCCGCGAAAGTTTGTCGATGTAGGTCGAGGTGTCGACATTCGTCCGGTAGTCACCGGCGGTGCCGAGGTCACCCACGGGAGGCAGGGACAATTCCCACTCCGCATCGACCATGGAGAGCATCTCGGCACGGGTCTGATCGTAGGCCGCCCGGTAGTAGTCGGACTTTGCGGCTGCGACTTTCTCCATGCCGCGACGTGCGGCGGAGTTCGTCGAGTCCACTTGGAGCACATCCTCGTAAACGGCTTTGGCCTCATCCAGTTTGCCGAGCATGAACGCACCATCCGCCTTGTAGAGGAGCAGACGCACCTCTTCGATGTCGGCCGTATGCTCGGGGGAACTCGCTGGATTCGTGCGAATCGGGTCGGCGAGTTGCTCGCGCATGGCCAGGGCCTCCGGCGCGTCAGGTGCGAGGTCATCGACCAGCACACGCTCGACGGCTGCATTGGCCGCTTCGAGATTGCCGAATCGGCGCAGTTCCTTTGCTTCCTCGACCGAAGCCTGAACGTAGCGCTGAAGGGTCGCCTCCCGCTGCGCTGCAATCACCGGAGCACCAGCAGGCATCAAGTCAAGCGCACCACGGTAAGCCGTTGAGGCCTCAGCATAGCGAGCCGCCTCATAGGCCTCGTCGCCCTGCTTGATGAGTTCCTGAGCTTCGGAGACAGCGTTGGCCCGACGCTGCAGCTCGGCTCTCGCCAGGTCCGAAGAGGAACTCTGGGCATGCAGCACAGGCGGCACCATCAGGGCGGCGGTCAGCAGCAGCCTCAGAGGCCGCCTTGAAAATGGGGACGAAGGTTCGATCAAACGCATTCGGGTTTTGGGGATGTATAGGGACCGATCGTCCCAAGCGTAAGCCGAAAATCCGGGAATTTTCCCTGATTTCCACCCCGTAACCACAAGGTGTTTACCTCATTCGCCGGTGTCCGTTAGTGGAGTCCAGCCAGACGCCCCTTGGCGGCGTCGACATCCTGTGAAATCTGCGCCTTCAGGGCCTCCAGAGAGTCGAATTTCTGCTCCGGGCGCAAATGGGCGATGAACTCCACCTCCATCATCTCGCCATACAGATCCCTCTCTCCGTCGAGCAGGTGGACCTCAAGCGTCCGCTCGTCCCCTGGCACCGTGGGTCGATTCCCCAGGTTCGCCACCCCCGGGTGGCATTCCCTCCCGACCATCGCGCGCACCGCCCAGACTCCGTCGGGCGGATACTGTTCGTCGCCGCGCTCGAGGTTGGCCGTGGGAAATCCCAGTTGCCGACCGAGCTTCTGCCCCTCGACCACCCGTCCAGCCACCGTGTAGGGCCGCCCCAGCATCCTCGCCGCCGCATCCAGATTCCCATCCCTGACCGCTTGGCGGATCCGCGTACTACTCACCCGCTCCCCATCGACCATGACCGGAGGCACCGCTTCGAAACGGAAACCCAGCTGATCAGACAGCGAACGCAGCAGATTTCGGTCGCCCTCCCTCTTGTAGCCGAATCTCCAATCCTCGCCCGCGGCAAGCGTCCGGGTCCCGGCATCAATCAGTTCCTGGACGAAATCTACTGCCTCCACCCGCGCCCTTTCCTCATCGAAGGGCACCGCCAACAGGAAATCCACTCCCATCGGTTCAAGGATCGCCGCCTTGTGGTCGAGCGAGGCCAGCAATCGCTTCGGCGCCTTCTCAGGTGCCAGCACCCACAGAGGGTAAGGATCGAAAGTCAGCACACCGGCACGCCCCCCCTCCGCGGCAGCCGCCTGCACCGCCCGCTCGATCACCGCCTGGTGCCCGACATGCACCCCATCGAACACCCCGAGAGCCAAATGCACCGGGCCTTCGAGTTGGTGGATGGATGTCAGGCGCCTCACGGGGAAACCATGCCCCGTTGTCGGGCCCGGGGCCAAGCCGGAGTTTTCGATCGGCTCAAGCGCCACGCATGAGCGAGATCTCAGCGAGGCTGATCATCGCCTTGAAAAGGTCCTCACGATCGCCGTGCTTCAGGGTCTCGACCGAAACCGCACGGTCGAGGGTGAACTTCCCGGAGCGGGTGCGCCGCAACGCACTGAGGTGTGCACCGCAACCCAGTTCGGCACCGATGTCGTGGGCATACGTCCGGACGTAGAACCCCTTCGAGCACTTGACCCGGAAATCCACCTCGGGAAGCTCAGTACGAAGGATCTCGTAGTCGTGGACCTCGACCGGACGCGGATCACGCTTCACCACCTTGCCCTTGCGGGCGAGTTTGTAGAGCGGCACACCGTCCTTCTTGATCGCCGAAACCATGGGAGGAATCTGCTCGAAGGCACCGGTGAACTTGCCGAATGCCTCATCGACCTGCTCGTCACTCAAGTCGCCGACTTCCTTCTCCTCCAGAATCTCGCCCTGCCTGTCTTGGGTCGATGTCGTAGCCCCCAGCGTCAGGGTGCCTTCATACTCCTTGTCCTCACTCATCAGGAGGTCCTGGATCTTGGTCCCGCGCTCAATCACCAGCATCAGCAGCCCGGTGGCCATCGGGTCCAGCGTTCCGCAGTGACCGATTTTCTTCGTACCCAGTGACCGACGCGCGATCGCGACGGCGTCATGGGACGTCATGTCAGGGGCCTTGTCGACCAGCAGCACGCCGCTGGGAACACCGGAAACAGGATTGGGATGACTCATGTTGTTGCTTCGTTCTCGATCTTTGAAATTTCCTCCTCCACGACGCTCAGCAGCCTCGCCCGGGCGTCGGAAATGGGCCCCGGCATGCGGATTCCCGCCGCCAGCGAATGCCCGCCACCGCCGAACTTCATGCCGATCCGGCACACGTCGGCCCGCGGGTCCTTCGACCTCATCGACACCCGGATCTTCCCGTCCGCCAGCTCCTCGAAGAAGATCGCAACGATGACCGTGTCGATCCCCCGGATGATGTCGATCAGGCCTTCGCTGTCCTCCGGCTTGATGCCGAGATCATCGATCACCTCCCGGGTCAGCGACCAGTAGGCCACGCGATCGTCGCATACGAGCTCCATCGTATTGAGCAGAGCGCGCATCAGCGAAACCCGGCGCAGAGGATGGCTGTTGTAGGTCTGTGAGTTGAGCGTGCCGATATCGGCACCCCGGCGGATCAGATCGGCCGCCATTTCGTAAGTTTCCGCATTCGTGCTCGGATACTGGAATGATCCGGTATCCGTCGATGTCGCCACATAAATGGCGTCGCGCGACTCATCCGGCATCGGCAGATCGAACTCACGAATCAGGCGATACACGATCTGACCGGTCGCAGGACTCCCCGCATCGATCAACGGAAAGTCCCCGTAGCCGGGATTCGACTTGTGGTGGTCGATGTTGATCCAGCGCTTGCAACCGGCCACCGCCGCCAAGGATCGCTCACCCAGACGGGGTTGGGTCGCCGTATCCAGTGCGATCACCACATCGGTTTCGATGGGCTCGGCAGGTGGGGTTTCAATCCGGTCCGATCCACTCATGAAGCCCAGATTGCCGGGTAATCCATCCTCGTTGATCAGGCGCACCTTCTTGCCGGCAGCCTCCAGCGCGAAACCGAGGGCAATCTGCGAACCGATCGCGTCGCCGTCAGGACGCACGTGGCTAAGCAGGACAAAGGAATCGTATTCCTGAATCCAGCGGCCGATCCCGGCGATGAGTTCTTCGGTTTCCATAAGGACGCTTCCCCGTCGGGGGGCGCGGATTCTCACGATGCACCCCGCTCAGGCAAGGACAAAGCCTCCCGGAACCCGTCCGGCCACCAGATTGACCGGACGGACGTGCAAGATTCTGTCTCAGGTTCGCTTGCGAACCCAGCAGTCACCCAGCGTGAACAGCACGGCTCATCCTACTATGACGGCGTCGGCGTCTGGGGCGAAGTGTCCATGCCTCCCCATCCGTAATACAACGAGGACCAAGCCTGCCAGATGGTCGACGCCATCCCCACGCTCGAATCAGGCGGACCCCAAAGCAAGCGCTCTAACGACAACCCATCTGTCAGACAACTTCGCTTGATTGCCTGGGCGTGCCTGTGGTGAGCTTTCCCATGCCTTATCCTGACCGGGACTTCCTTCTCTACTCGCCGACCGCCAAGCGCCTTTTCCACGAAGTGGCCGATGGCTTGCCGATCTACGACTACCACTGCCACCTTCCAGCAGATGAAATCGCCAACGACCAGCGTTGGTCGAACCTCAGCGAGATCTGGCTCGGTGGGGACCACTACAAGTGGCGCCTGATGCGAGCCAACGGCGTCGACGAACGGTTCATCACCGGCAGCGCCTCGCCCGAAGAGAAATTCCAGGCCTGGGCGGCGACCATTCCCCGCGCCCTGCGCAACCCGATTCACCACTGGACGCATCTCGAGCTTCAGCGTTTCTTCGGCATCGACCTGCTCCTCAGCCCTGAGACAGCCGATGAGATCTGGCAGCGGGCCAACGAACGGCTGCTCGACGAGGATTTCAGCGCGCGTGGCTTGATGAAGAAGTGCAACGTGCGGATGGTCGGGACCACCGATGATCCGGTCGACTCGCTGGAGCACCACGAAGCCATCACGAACAGTGACCTCGGGATCGCCGTGCGGCCGACCTTCCGCCCGGACAAGGTGTTCACCGTCGACAATCCCGCGGTATTCAATGAGTGGGTCGATCGACTCGAAGCCGTCACCGACCACGACATCACCCAGCTCGGCGATCTGCTGACCGCGATCCACAAGCGTCACGACGACTTCCACGAAGCTGGCGCCCGGCTTTCCGACCACGGGCTCGATGCCTGTCCGGCAGTTCGTTGTGACGACGCGGATGCCGCCATCATTTTCGAAAACGCACGGAGTGGTCAGGCAGCCTCGCCGGAGGACAAGGAGAAGTTCTGCTTCTATCTCCTGCTCTTCCTCGGACGACTCGATGCCTCCCGCGGCTGGACGAAGCAACTGCACCTCGGGCCATTCCGGAATACCAACCCTAACGGATTCGAGAAGATCGGACCCGACAGCGGATTCGATACCATCGGCGACTTCCAACAAGGTCCCGGATTGGTGAACTACCTCGGCGCCCTCGCCGCCGAGAATGCCCTGCCGAAGATGGTGCTCTACAACATCAACCCGGCAGACAACTACCTCTTCGCCGCGATGAGCGGTGCATTCCAGGACGGCAGCGTGGCCGGGAAAATCCAGTTCGGCTCCGGCTGGTGGTTCATGGACCAGAAGGAAGGGATGGAGATGCAACTGAATGCCCTTTCAAGCACCGGACTACTTTCCCGCTTCGTCGGCATGCTCACGGACTCGCGCTCGTTCCTCTCGTTCCCACGACACGAATATTTTCGCCGGATTTTGTGCAATTTGATCGGTTCAGAGGCCGATCGGGGCGAGTTGCCGGAGGATTTTGATGCGCTGGCCGATCTGGTCCGCCATGTCTCATCCGAGAACGCAGAGCGTCATTTTAATCAGGATTAAGGCTCAAAAAAGCGGGGCGAAGCCTTGAAAATAAAAGACTTCGCCCCGGGCAGAAATCGAGCTCTCCCCCCAGATCACCCGACCCCGCACCGAGGCGAAGCGCGAGAACTATGCCAGCTCTTCGGCGGTGGGCAATACTGATCCATGCCTATGTAGGGTCTCAGACACCGATTGCTCGTAGAAACACGCAGTCATTTCGACCCTTCCGTTCATCACCGGAGCGCCAGACACCAAACGAATGCCCTCATCGAGTGCCGACTCGACCAATTTCGCTCCCACTTGGTCGCAACGGAGCAGACCCAGCCCATGTCTTCCGGCGCGCAAGCGGTCCGCCAACTGCGCCTCTGACTCACTCCATATCGGGAATCGTTTGGTCCAACTCGGACGAGCCATTGATGGATCCAAAGAGAGCTCGACCTCGCAACCTGCGACCGAGGCTGCCAAGCACATCCGGGCGAGGTCCTTCTCATTTGAAGCGCGAAGCAGCACGCGGGGAATCGGCCGGTAACGGAAGACATTGCGCTCACAGCGAAGTCCGCTCGGGTCGTGATCGATCCCGAACTCCCGCTTCATCCAGAAGGCGTCGCTCTCAGCCGCGGGCACCAAGGACTCGTCTCCCATCTGCTTGAGCAATTCCTCGACGTCCTTGCTGAGACCACTGCGAAATTGGGGTTCCGAAGCGTCTCTCCAGCGGCCGAACTGGGCCACGTAGTTCGGGCCTCCTGCTTTCGCCCCCGGACCAAAGCTCGACCGCTTCCAACCGCCGAATGGCTGACGCTGCACGATCGCGCCGGTGATCGGACGGTTGATGTAGGCATTCCCGACTTCCACACGCTCGCGCCACTCGTCGACCTCAGCAGGGTCGAGCGAATGAATCCCGCCGGTCAACCCGAACTCGGAGTCATTCTGAATGGCCATGGCGTGATCGAGATCGCGCGCCCTCACCAGTCCCAGCACCGGCCCGAAACACTCGGTCCGCCGGAACCAACTATCGGGCTCTACACCCAGCTTGATGCCCGGTGACCACAGACATGGATTGCCGTCGATCATTCGAGGTTCCAACAGCCACGACTCCCCCGCGTCCAGAGTGGTCAGTGCGCGGTGCAACTCCTCGCCAGGAGGCCTGACGACCGGTGTGACCATGCAGTCATACGACCACGAAGGCCCGACCTTCAGCGACTCCGCCGCATCCTTCAGCCTGCGGCGGAAATCCGGATCGTCATAGACCTCGGCCTCGATGATACCCAGCGATGCCGCCGAGCACTTCTGACCGGCATGCCCGAATGCGCTCCGCACCAGGTCCTTCACCGCAAGATCCGGGTCGGCCGCGGCAGAAACAATCAGCGCGTTCTTCCCCGACGTCTCGGCCAGCAGGCGCATGTCGGTTTTCCAGGAAAGGAACATCCGGGCCGTCTCATACGCCCCCGTGAGCACCACGGCACCCACCCGTGGATCGGTGACGAGGGAGCGCCCGATTTCATTGTCCGGACATGGCACGAATTGGAGAACCTCCTTGGGAATCCCGGCACTCCATAGCGCGTTGACCATCACCCACGCGGACAGCACGGTCTCTGGAGCCGGCTTGAGAATGACCGTGCATCCCGCCGCCAGCGGAGCCAGCACGCTTCCGCAAGGAATGGCGAAGGGGAAGTTCCACGGGGGCGTCACCACCACCACGCCGACCGGTTCCATGTCCGATCCATCGAACCACCCCGGATCCTTGAGACTACGGGCGTAGTAGTTTGCGAAATCAACGGCCTCGCTCACTTCGACGTCGCCCTCCATCACCGATTTTCCGGCATCCATCACCATCGCAGCCACCGCTTCACCCCGCACCTCCGCCAATTCGACCGCCACTGCCGCCAGAACCTGGCTCCGTTCATCGATCCCGCGCGCGTCCCACGCCGCACCTGCCGCCACTGCGCAGTCCAGCGCCTCCTGCACCCCGGTAGAATCAGCAAGCCCATGACTGTAGGCGGGGGCTCCCGGGCGCGAAGGATCCGCCACCTCGGTCTCATCCGCCCCTTGCTCGAATTGTCCGCCGACTTGAAGCGGGATTCGCTCCACCTCCCCCGCCTTCATGGCCTCGACCTTATCCCGGATCCACTCGACATTGGCCGACAGCGACCAATCAGTGTCCGGTTCATTATGGAACGGATGGTCCAACGGGAGAGAAGCGGGGGCTTCCGTCGAGCGATCCTGCTGGCGGTTCGGCCCGTAGCCTGTCGACTCGATCGCCTCGCACGCCTGCAAAAACCGCTGCTTCTGCCGCTCCCACGCTGCATCCCCCGGCTTCATGCCGAAGAGATCATGCAGGAAGTTCTCCGGTGACGTATTCTCGTCCAGACGACGCACGAGATAGGCGATGGCACTCGGAAAGTCTTCCTTCCGGACCACCGGCGCATACAGCAACAAGCCATCTGCCACATCCCGGACGACACGAGCCTGATGATTGGCCATCCCCTCCAACATCTCGAATTCGACCTGCTCCTCAACCCCTTCGCTTGCCCTCAACAGGAGCCCGTAGGCGACATCAAACAGATTGTGGCTCGCCACCCCGAGGCGGGCGACCTTCGCATTCTCCGGCTTGCAGCCTTCATGGAGCATGCGTTTGAAGTTCGCATCCACCTCGTGCTTGCTGCCGTAGGGTGCGAGCGCCCAGTCATGGACCTCGGCATCCACCCTCTCCATCGCCAGATTGGCTCCCTTCACCAAGCGAATCTTGATTCCGGCACCCCCGGCATCGACCCGGGTCTTCGCCCATTCGATCAGCTCCTTCTGCACCGACCAGGCATCCGGAAGATAGGCCTGCAGCACGATCCCGGCCTCCAGGCCGTGGAACTCCGGTTCCTCCAGTACTTGGCGGAACGCATCGCAGGTCAAGCGGAGGTCACGGTATTCCTCCATGTCGAGATTCACGAACTTCGGAGCTCCGTCCTTGGACGGATTCTTCATCGCCGCCCGGTAGAGCAAACGGAGGCGATGCTTCAGCTCGACCAGCGTTTCCTCAAAACCCACCGCGTGGATCTGACTGTAGATGGCCGAGAACTTGACCGAAATGTAGTCGCAATTCGGGTCCTCCAGTCGTTCCAGATTCGCATTCAACCGCTTGGCGGCCTCCCCTTCCCCGAGCACCGCTTCCCCCAGTTGATTCAGGTTCAACCGCATTCCCGCCTTCCGGCGCTTGGCGACATGCCGGTTGAGTTCTTCAGGCTCGGCAGGGAGAATGACCGATGCGCTTTCGCGGCGTAGCTGCCCGGCGACCTGGGGCATCACCAGATCTGGAGCCACCCAGGACGCCAACTCTCCAGCCTTCATCGCCACCCTCGCTGGTGTCGGCAGGTAAACAGGCGCCCCGTAGTCGTCGACAAGATCGCGGAACCGCCGCGCCTGCCGCACTGCACTGGGGGGGCGGAAAACCTGGTCCGCCATGGCAAAGGTGAATGCCTTCCCCGGTCCGTCATCCATCATGGCGGCAAGCTGGTGGGACTGAATCCGCTCGGAAACCCGCCGTCCCCGACTGGCGGCTTCCAGAAGCTCACGAGCAAGCTCCACGGCTTCCAATGCCAGTTCCCGATGGGTCATTGATGATTCGCGCACCTTGGTCAGACGTTTTTTGCCGATCTCCATAGCCTACGAATATACACCCTGGGGTCTTGACCGAAATCGACAGTCTCCCCGTCGGTTGCGGTCAGAAGGCGGGGATTGCCGAGGCCTCACCGGCCTGCTTTTGTCTCACGTCATGGCCGCTGACCGGGACTTTCTGGATCGCATCGACTCGCCTGGATTCTGCGAGTCGTTATTCGCCGTGCTCCCGGACGTGCTCTTCTGCATGAAGGACCGGGACGGCTTCTACCGGGCCGCCAACCGGGCATTCGCCGAGCGACTGGGGCTGAAGGATGGCTCGCGACTGCTCCATCGGCGTGCTCAGGATTTTTTCCCCGCGGAACTCGCCGCCACCTACCAGAGTCAGGACCAGCACGTCCTCACCACCGGCAAATCCCTGGTCAACGAACTCGAGTTGGTGACCAAGCGACGCGGAGGAAGCGGCTGGCACCTTGCAACCAAGGTGCCGTTGAAGGACCGCTCCGGAGAGATCATCGGCCTCGCCTCCGTGTCCCGTGACCTGCGCACCCCGGAAGCGGGTGAACTGGAAATGTCCGGCATCGCCCGGGTGGCCGACCACGTGCGCAACCACCTCGACTCCGAACTGCGCAGCCAGACGCTGGCTGAGATCGCCGGGCTGACTCCAACCCAACTCGACCGCCGGATGAAGAAAGTCTTCCACCTGTCGACCGCCCAGTTCGTCCGCAAGATCAGGATCGCCCATGCCGCGGACCAGCTTCGCACCACCCGACGCGCCATCGCCGAGATTGCCCTGGACTGTGGGTATGGGGACCAGACCGCGCTGACCCGGCAGTTTCGCGCCACCGTCGGGATGCCACCCGCCGCCTTTCGGGAACACGCCCGCAGCCTTCAGGAAAAATGATCCCAGCCAGAAAAGTCGCTCTGTTCGGAGGAAGCTTCGATCCCATCCACTGTGGTCACCTTGAGATCGCCCGACAGGCCGTTGAGGCACTGGATCTCGATGAAGTCCGATTCATCCCCTGCCGCGTATCACCGCACAAGCTGGACCATCCACCGGCCCCGGCCGACGTGCGCCTGGAAATGCTCAAGGTCGCCTTGGCGAACCTTCCCTGGGCCACCATCGACGACTCCGAACTTCACCAACCTCCGCCATCGTACTCCTGCAAGACCGCGGCGCGCATTCATCACCAGGAGCCCGACAGCCGCCTGTTCTGGTTGGTCGGGACCGACCAGTGGGAGTCGCTCCCGCGCTGGCGAGAACCCGAAAAGCTCTGCGAGCTCCTTGAATTCATCGTGTTCTCCCGCGGTGCCCCGCCGGAGCCGCGGGACGGCTGGCGCATGCACCCCATTCATGGCGACCAACCCGCCTCGTCGTCCGCCATCCGGGACGGTGCGCGCATCGGGAAGATCCCCACGGAATGGCTGCCCCAAGGCGTGGAGGAACTGATCATCAAGCACCAGCTCTACCAGTCCTAGCGCCTTACTTCCCACGAAAGCCCTCGCTTGCCCATCCACGGGAAACCGCCTAGATTCCTCCGAACATCTTCCTCGATCCATGAAAATCCAATCTCTCCTCGCCGTCACCCTGCTGGCTCTTGCCGTCCCCGCATTCGCTCAGAACAGCGGAAACGAAGACAAACCCAATCTGCAGAAGTGGGAGCAGGATTACCTGAACCTCCCGGAAGATCGTCGCGAAAAGTTCGCCGAGCACCTCACGAAGGCCCGCGAACTGTTCGGACAGAAGCGGATCTTCGAGACGGTCGAGGAACTCAAGAATGCCGAGTCGATCTTCGCCGACTCACCCGACGTCGAGAACATGTTCGGTGCCTGCCAGGTCGAATTCCGCAATTTTGACAAGGCGATGAAGCACTTCGAGAAGGCCAACGCGCTGGCTCCGAACAACCCGAACGTCCTCTTCAACATCGCCGAAGTCCACTTTGTCAAAAAGGAGTGGAAGGACTGCGAACGCTACCTCGAGCGGATTCTCCCCATGATGGACGAAGACAAACGGCAACTGCAGATGAGTCGCCTGGTCGAGTTCAAGCTGCTCCTTTGCAAGATCAAGCTCAACGACATGGATGCCGCCAAGGAAATCGCCGGCCGTCATGACCATTTGGACGACTCTCCCTTCCCCTACTATGCGGAAGCCGCGCTGGCTTTCCAACAAGGTGAAGAGGTCGAGGCCGAAATCGCCCTCGCACGTGCCGGGCGCATCTTCCGGAACCCCAACATGATCGCTCCCTGGAAGGATACGCTGATGGAATTCGGCTACATCAAGAGCTTCTACGGTGGCGACATCGGGGAAGGCGCCGAGTAAGCACTCAGCTTACAACTGGGCCATCGAGAGCGGGTAGTCCGCGACCCGCTCGAGCTTCACTCCGTAAAGCTCCGCAATCTCAGGCGCATCGGATGCCTGATAGACGTCGCGATAGTAGATCTCCTTGATGCCGTAAGCACAGAGCGTCTGCATGCAGGCCGTGCACGGCATCGTCGTGCTGGCCACCAGCTTGGCCTCGCCGCGGCGGAACAAGCTGCACAGGTTCACCTCGGCGTGGAGCATGAACTTCTGTCTCCCCTCCCGGTCGTCCCAGAATCCGACCGGTGCATCGACTCCCGGAGCCAGCCCGTTGTAGGCGGTGCCGATCACCCGGTTGTCAAAGTCGAGGGCCGCCGCTCCCACCTTGCGGTAGGGATCTTCGGATCGCAGCGACGCCACATGGGCGAGCGCCATGGCATACTCGGGAATCGTCAGTCGGGACACAGCGCCACTGAATCCTCCCGAGCGCGGAAGGTCAACGCCCTGCTTCGGCCAAGGACTTGGCAAGCTCGATGCTTCGCTGCAACTCGCGATGAATCGCTCCCGGGTCGACAACGCGCGCCCGGTCGATGGTCCGCAACCATTCCTCGCTCTCGATCTCACCACGCAGCCACAACGCGTAGCCGGCCATCGTCACGGCTCGGGCCATTTCAGCCGAGACCGCCATCTCCTCATCCGGGAACGGAAAGGACAGCACCCTGTCGGAGCCACCATGGCGAATCTGAAGCTCCCCAAGCGACGCAGCATTCGCACGAACCTCCATCATCACAAGCGTCCGGGTCCCCGCAGGCAGCACCGTAGGCAATGACTCGTCAGAGCGGCGAGAGAAGGATCCCAACACCCGCCTCGGCTGAGTCGACACGGATGTCAGCTCCAAATCCTTCACCGAGGCATTCCCCGCCGAGACCTGGACCGCCACCAGTCGACTGTCCGCATTCCACGGACAATCCATCACCGCCCAGCCGTAGCCGAGGCCAGCGAATTCATCGGTCGTGCGCAGGGACACCGAATTGATGAATTCCTCGACACGGACAAGCCGCTTCGGAGGCAACTCGCCATGCTCCTGCATCCAACGATTCACCCAGACCGGGCTGCTCTTACCCACCAGGACCGGAAGGCGCACCGAGGCCGCCTCGGAAAAATCGGACAAATTCGTCGGCGCCGGCAAACGGTCGACTTCAGGCAACCGGACCTGTTCGAGCTTGCGTGCGACCTCCCCGAGGAACGCGCTGCCGCGCTGCTCGACCTGCCGCTGCATTTCGAACTCCACGGCGGTCCCCTTGGCAGGGTTCGTCAAGCCCTCGGCTCCGCCCGGCCCGGGCATCGGCAGGAGGGCGATCTCGTCCGCCCATTCGTTCGTGGCCCCACCGCGCTCACCCCCCATCTGATTGAGCAGGACAGCTGCAAAGGCAATCGCTGCCGCTGCCGCCATCCCGGTCAACCAAGGGCGAATGCTCTTCTTCGCCGAGACAAACTCGACGACCTTGCCAGCATCATCGGCATCGCGTCCCGCACGCAGGACCGCCTGCCGCTGCGCAGGCAACAATTTCTCCTCGGTCGGCCCACCCAGGACCCCCGACAGGAAATTCATCGTCTTCTGCAGCTCGTTGAGACTCACCCGCACCGCGGGATCCGCCGCCACCGCGCGATCCACCTCCGCAGCCTCTTCTGCGCTCAACTCGCCGAGCAAGTAGGCCGACAATCTTGGATCTTCAGGGGTCAGTTTCATCGGTCGAGGCCCTCCATGAGGTCAGGTGGCAGCAGTTGTCGCAGGCGCTTCACACCCGCATGGATCAGGAACCCGATGTTGCCGCTCGTCAGCCCAGTGGCGTCGGCGATCTCGTGGTAGCTGAGTCCGTCTCGAAATTTCATAAGGATCACGGTCTTCTGGTTGTCGGACAGCCGGTCGATGTAGGTCATGAGCTCCTGGATCCGCTCATCCTTGTCGACCACCTGATCCGGCCCTGCGGAGGCCGATGCCGTTCGCTCGTGGGTACTTTCCTCAAGCGAAGACATCCGCGATTCCTTTCGCAGGACATCCAGGGCCCGGTTCCGGCATACCGTGAAAAGCCAGCCTTTCACACCGTCGCGGACCTTCTCGATGTCCTGCTTGCAAAGCCGGATGAAGGTGTCCTGCACGACGTCCCGCGCACGGTCCACATCCTGGACGAACCCATAGGCGTATCCAATCAGCGGCGACTCGTACTCGGCGAGGGTGCGCTCAATGAATTGTTCCCGGGTCTCGACCATCTCTGGATCCGCAGGCGTTCGTGCCATGCTATCCTTCGAAACGTCCGGCGCTCCGGGATCTTGGGAAAAGTTTTTCCCGGAACCCTTCATGGCTCAACGGACGAAGAAACTCAGGTGCTCAAGCTCCAGCGCCAGATCGACGTTGTTGACCACCACCTCCTCCGGGACCTCGAGGACGACCGGAGAGAAGTTCAGGATTCCCGTCACCCCGGCCGCCACCAGACGATTCGCCAGCGACTGGGCAATGGGCCCGGGCACACAGAGAATCGCCAAACGCACGCCGTCGGCCTGCAGCCTCTCCTCCATTTCCTTCTCGGAGAACACCGGGACTTGGACGCCACGGGAGACCGCAGCTTCCGGATCGGCATCGAATGCCGCCACCACCTCGAAACCCTCCTTCTGGAACCCCTGGTAGCGCAGCAGCGCCGATCCCAGATTGCCGGCGCCGACGAGAACCACCGGCTGCAGCCGCTCCCGACCCAGAACATCCCGAATCATCGCCGCCAGCGCCTCCACCGGATAGCCCAGACCACGGGTGCCGAATTGGCCGAAGTAGGCCAAATCCTTCCGCAACTGGGCCGGCTTCACCCCGGCCGCCTTCGCCAGCGCTGACGAACTCACCGTCTCCTCGCCCAACTCGACCAACCGCTTCAGGCAGCGATGGTAGATGGACAGGCGATAGATCGCCTTTTTGGGGATATCGATTCGTTCCACGGGCGACGCAGAGAACCCGCCACCGCCGACGGGGTCAAGCTCGGAGCGAATCCGGCAAATCGTGCCGATTTTCACTTTGCGAAGCCCCATGCCCGACCTATGCCCTCCCGCGCCCATGGGTTCACCTGTCCGATTCATTGTCGCCCTCCTCGGCTGCCTACACTTGTGCGGCGGCCACTACGGCGTGCTTCAGGGAGTCGCCTGGACCCAGATGCTCATCACCTACAGCGCCGACGAAGGCTGGGTCGAGGGGGCGAGGCGGACTTTTGACGGTGAACACCCCTGTGACTTGTGCGTGGCCATCGCCGATGCCAAGCAGCAGGACAACGGCCCCGACAGCCCGGGGCCGCGACACCGGGGACTCGAAACCGGACTGGAACTGAAACCCTGCCCGCTCATCAGTCCTTGGGACCTCAAGAGCCCATCGGAGCAAGACCTTCTCATCGCCGGGCGACCTCGCCCCCCGTCAAGCACCCCGCTCCTGCCAAGCGCCCCCGACTCGCCGCCACCAAGGCACGCTTGAGTCCACGCCTACCGCCGTCCTCATTGGCCGGCTCCATACAAGACTCAACCCGTTCTTCCAACGGGTTGTTGCCCACCCGCAGCGCGCCCATATGCCGCCGTTTCGGGTCCCCTGACTTGACCTACCAAGGGCGGATTCCCGCCCGAACTTCAATACCACTAATTTCAGATGAAATCTCTTATTGTATCCACCTCACTTGTCTCCGCCGCATTCGCCGGCTCCGCAGCCCCCACGATTACCGAGAGCTGCGATCATGATCACCACCAGCATCACGATCACTTCAGGCCCGACAGCCATGCTCCCATTTCCATCATGGGCGACCACATGCACGAAGCGGGCGGGTGGATGGTCTCCTACCGCTACATGTTCATGGAAATGGACGGCATGTATCAGGGATCCAACGCCATTTCTCCGGCCGAAGTCTACAACGCCGGCTACGTGGTCAGTCCCACCCGGATGAAGATGGACATGCACATGCTCGGCCTGATGTATGCCCCCTCAGACAAGGTCACGCTGATGGCCATGATGCCCTACACGACCATGGAAATGGATCACCGCATCGATCCCCGCGCTGGCATGCTCGTCATGCTCAACGGAGGCAGCAGCACCTTCACCACGAAGAGCAGCGGCATCGGCGACCTCAAACTTGGAGCTCTCTTCCGCATCCTCGACAACGGTCCGAACCACCTTCATGGAGGACTCTCCTTCAGCCTACCTACGGCCTCAATTGGCGAGAAGGACCTCGTTCCGGGACCCGGGGGCCTGCTGCCGCGCCAACTGCCCGCGTCCATGCAGGTGGGATCGGGCACCTTCGACGTCCTTCCTTCCCTGACCTACGTCTACACGGCCGACCGGTGGACAGCAGGAGCCCAGGCCCATGCCACGCTCCGGACCGGCACCAACCACCACGACTATCGCCTCGGCAATCGCTTCGGCATCGACAGTTGGTTCTCCTACTCCCTTGCGAGTTGGATGTCGCTCAGCGGTGGGGTGTCCTACCTCTGGGAAGACGAGCTCGCCGGACTGCAGAGCGATGTGATGCTCCGCCCTCCATTTGCCCCCGCCCGACTCACGGTTCCCACCGCATTCGGAACGAACTACGGCGGGCAGCGGATCGAGGCCCTCATCGGCGCCAACTTCCTGCTCCCTTCCGGACCACTGGAAGGCCAGCGTCTGGCCGCCGACCTCCGCGTCCCTCTTTGGCAGGACCGCAATGGCTACGGGCTCGGCACGGACTACACCTTCACCATCGGCTGGCAGTGCTCCTTCTGATGCCGCTTTGAGACGCTTGGCGAATGGCCGGTTCGGAATCCACCGGCCATTCGCTTCCCACCTGCGAGGTAAACCATGACGGTGACTTCGCCATGTGGAAGGTAGGCAGGGTGGATGTTCCGTCCCGCTGCCGGAAAACCCATGCGTCTCTCCATCCTTCTCCTGCTCCTGGGACCATGCGCCGCTCAAACGGTGTTCGTCTCCCGGATGTGGCACAACCACCAGCCGCTCTACTGGCCGGAGTGGAATACCAACGGCGGTCAGACAAACCGGGTCGAATACGCCTGGGACTCGATCTCCCTCAAGCCGAACCGGTCCTATGCCGGCAGCAACTCCCAGCACCCCGAGAACAACCTCAGCGACATCTTCGGACTCGATGACCGGCGCTCCGCCTACCAATCCCGCCCCAGGGATTCTCTGGCCGCGAGCCATCAGGAAGGAGGCTTCTGCGTCTCCTACTCAGGCTCGTTGATCGACAATATCCGCCAGCTCGGAGGCGGCGGACACCTGAACTACAGCAACGGCTGGTGGGACGGGAACCGGACAGCCAGAAACTGGACGACGAGTTCAGGGCACCGCCGTCTCGACCTCGTCGGATTCACCTATCACCACTCCCTCGCACCACTGATCCCCAAGGAAGTCCTGCGCAAGGAGATCCAGATCTTCAAGCAAGCCTACTGGAAGGCATGGGGCGGCAATCCCGATCTCTCGGACCATTCAAAAGGATTCTTCCCCACCGAGATGGCGTTCTCCCGACACATCGTCGATGTCCTCGTCGATGAGGGATATGAGTGGTCCATCGTCGCCAGCCATCACCTCTCCCGGACCTGCCCGAGCTACTTCGACCAGTTCGACCTGGAGAATGGAAACTACGGGATCTTCAGTAGCCCACCGAACCGAGCCGACCTCCTCGGCCCCTCACCAACGTCCGGCTGGTGGTATTCCCAGCCCAATCCGGGCAACGCCGCGTGGAACGTCTCCCCCTTCGCCTACCAGCTTCACAAGGTGGAATACGTGAACCCGGAGACCGGTACCACCCGATCCATCATCGCGGTCCCGTCCGACGACGTGCTCTCATACCGCTACGGCTACGCCAATGAAGGGGTCCAGAAGATCTCCTATCACATCGCGCCCCACGCCACCGACCCGTCGCGACCCGCGCTCGTGATGCCGGCGACGGACGGAGACAACGCATGGGGCGGCGGATTCTCCTCATGGATGGAGGCGACACCGCAGTTCTTCAATTCCGGCTACACCCCGACACCCGTCCAGAAGTTCGTCGACGATCACGGCGATGCGGCCGGCACCATCCATATCGAGGACGGCGCGTGGATCTTCCCGGAATCCGACTATGGCTCTCCCTACTTCCTGAAGTGGATCGAGCCCCCCGTATCCGCCACCCCGGCCAACCGGTTTGCCGATACCTTGATCGACATGGAAACGCCGGGTTTTGCGCTCAAGTTCTGGTCATGGGCTCCAGTGATCACTGGAGCGAACTGGTGCGAGACCGCCGAACAAATCCTCGAAGATGAAGGTGGCTCCGTGCAGGCATGGAAAATCCAGGCGCCCTACGATTGGGACGGAACCGACACCGCTGCGAATGATGTCGAACTCGCCTGGCACATCTACCTCGGAGGACTGGACTCCGGGTTCAATTACTATGGCGGGCTCGGCAACGACGACGAAGTCAAACCCGCTCTCGCCACCACGCGGGCGATCCAGAAGCTGAGCCCATGGATGACTTCGGAGCGCCGAACCAACGACCGGACCGGGCCCTCCATCCTCAAGCCCCAGCGCTTCCCCTACAATCCGGGAGGCTACACCTTCGGTTGGTTCAACTCCGTACCCGGAGGCGACGACAACTATCTCAAGAAAATGCCATCGGAGTTCTACATCTGGACCCACGGATACGACCTTTCGGGCATCGACAGCATGACCCTGAAACTACGGATCGATGCCGACGGCACGAATTCCCTGTCGACGACCGACAACGAGACCTATGCAGGAGGCAGTGACGTCGGACCATGGGCATCAATCACGATGACACGGCGCGTGCTGCCGAACGACCGGGAATCCCTCAACTCCGCCGCCGACAACGGCCAGATCAACTACTTCATCACGCCCCCCGAACTCGCCGACTACTTCTTCGCCAAGGTCGATGAGTCATCCCTTCCAGGGTTTCGCGGCAGATTGCTCGACTACTACATCGAGGCAGTGGATGAACTGGGGAATGTGCGGAAGTCGGACATCCAGCACGTCTTTGTGGAAGACGACGGTGGCGGAGAACCTGTAGATCCACCGATGACACCCACCGGATTGGCCGTGATCCAATCCGCGGCCACCACCGTCAGCCTCGACTGGGACGACACGGAGGGGGCCACTTCATACTCGATTCTGAGAGACGGGCTCGAGATCGGTTCGAGCCCGAACTCCGACTGGTTGGACACATCCCTCCAACCCTCAACCCACTATGCCTATCAGGTCGTGGCCACCAACCGTGGTGGCCGCTCCGAACCAAGCAGTGAAGTCTCCGCGACCACATCGACGCTCACTGGACCGATTCCGTTCGTGCTGGATGGCACCGTGGACTCATCGGGCTATCTCTTGTCCAACCCCGGCATGACCATCTACGCCGCGTTGCGGGGAACCACTCTCTATCTGGCTACCTGGGCGCCGGGAGACTTCGGCAACGACCACTTCCTGTGCGTCGGAGACCGTGTGGAAGCGGGACCATCCACTCCTTCTCCATGGGCCAAGGAAGGCATGACAGCCCTGCCTCCGGGCTCCCCCTTTGTCGGTGCGGAAGCTGACAATGACTATGTCGGCTGGTTCAATAGCAACGGGGCGGACGCCAAAGTGACCCGGGGCAACCCCGGCGGACAGATGGAGGCCACCATCGATCTTGCCGCCGCGATGGGTGATCTCCCTGAAACCATCTACCTCGCCGCCTTGGCCTATCAATCACCGGATGCGGGCCTCCTCGGGTCACAAGCGCCGGCCCCCACGCTCAATGACGGCAATGTGGATCCTGACGAATATCTCGGGATCCCGCTTGAGGCATTGAGAGACGAAGACGCCAATGGGACCTTTGACCGGCTGGAACCCAACCGCGATTTTGTGGTTACCGGTTTCGCAGAAACGGTCGACGGGCTGAGGTTGAGTTGGAACTGCTTTCCGGGCCGTTCCTATCAGGTGCAGTCTTCAACCTCGCTCTCGGAAGAAGACTGGTCCGATGTAATGGACAGCCCTGTGACCGCCGGTGCCTCGGATCTCTCGATGAATGCGACGCTGCAGCGATCCGGAGCAACCCGGTTCTATCGGGTTCGGCTGCTCCCTTGAGGGCATCGCATTTGCCAAAGTGCAGGCAGCACGCAACCGCGAACGAGCTGCCATGCCTGCATAACGCTCAAGAGAAGTGAACAAAACGGCACGGTGTTGCTGGGGGAATTTTCTCGATTGTTCGCAAGTTATTCACAGCGATTCTCAAGCACGAAGAACGTGTGAACCGCTGATTCTCAATGGCTGGCGGCATCAAGACCAGCGGAGAGATGGTTAACGTAACCTACTTATTAACCAGAGTGAAGACCCTCGCGATTCCGCCCCGAATGCGTCCCTCTCCCGAACCGGAATCCATCGAAACGCCTCGGGATGGGTGCTAAGGTCCATATCGCTCTGAAAAGGGCTTTACCCCCCAAAGCCATGAAACGCAACTCCCCCCTCGGGCCAGCGGCCCGTAGCTTGATCGCGTTGATTGCGATCAGCCTCCCCGCTCAGGCTCTTACACTCTTCTTTGTAAGAGTCACCGACAACGCCGACGACGACATCGCAGGCGATATTGCACTCGAAGTCACCGACTTGGGCGCCCAAATGGCGCTCTTCGAACTAAGTCGTGGTGACACCTTTGCGGGTTTCCTGCGGAACGTGTATTTCGAAGGACCTGATACAACCGTCCTTGGAGCCTCCTTTGATCCGGTTCACTCCTCGGCCAATGTCATGTTCGACGACCCCAGCGATCCTGCCCATCCCCCGGGCATCGCAGGCTTCGTCACCGCCTACAGCTTCGACGCCGACTCCCCGAATCCCCCAAGCCATAGCGTTGGCCCGGATCAGACGGGAGCCTTTCAAGTGAACTACGCCGGCTCCTACGACGACTTCGAGACTGCCATTGTCGAAGGGACCGTCCGGGTTGCGGTCCACGCCCAAGGCCTGGATGATGCAGCCAACGAAAGTGACTCGTTTGTTTCGGTCGTGCCTGTGGATCCTCTTCCGGAACCCTCAGTCGCCATCTTCCTGGTCCTCGGATCCCTTCTTCCTCTGCGGCGACGTCGCTGACTCCCCCGAAAGCAGACGAACCGCAACGATCGGCCTTCCAATCCGCCCCCACGGATCGGAAGGCCGTTCTGCGTCCAGACACGAAAAAGCGCCCACCCCCTAAAGGGCGGACGCTTCCAAATTGGTCCTGACCGGAAGATCAGATTCCCTTGTCGACGACGTCGGTAAGGAGATCGATCACACGGTTCGAGTAACCCCACTCGTTGTCATACCAAGCAACCAGCTTGAAGAAGGTCGAGTTGAGTTCGATCGACGAACCCGCATCGAAGATCGAGGAGTTCGCGTCGTGGATGAAGTCGGACGAAACCACTTCATCATCCGTGTAGGCAAGGATGCCCTTGAGGTAGGTCTCGGAAGCATTCTTGAGCGATGCCTTGATTTCATCGAGCGAAGTCTCCTTCGTCGTCTTCACGGTGAGGTCCACAGCGGAGACGGTCGGAGTCGGCACGCGGAAGGCCATGCCGGTCAGCTTGCCCTTCACTTCCGGGCAAACGAGAGCCACGGCCTTGGCGGCACCCGTGGTCGACGGGATGATGTTGATCGCAGCACTACGTCCACCCTTCCAGTCCTTCTTGGAAGGACCGTCAACGGTCTTCTGGGTCGCGGTGTAGGAGTGCACGGTGGTCATCAGACCTTCCTCGATGCCGTAGCCTTCCTTGAGAAGCACGTGAACAAGAGGAGCAAGGCAGTTGGTGGTGCAGCTTGCGTTGGAAATCAGGTGATCCTTGGCAGGATCGTAGTCGCCATCGTTCACACCCTGCACGAAGGTGGAGACTCCGTCGCCCTTGCCGGGTGCGGAAATGATCACCTTCTTGGCGCCAGCGGTGATGTGACCCTGTGCCAGCTTGTCTTCGACGAAAAGGCCGGTCGACTCGATGACGACGTCCACACCCAGTTCCTTCCAAGGAAGGCCATCAGGAGTGCGGGCGCTGACCACCTTGATTTCGTGACCGTTGACGACGAGCACGTCGTCCTCGGCAAGGTCAGGAGAGGACTTCTTGGATTCCACGGTGCCGTCGAAGCGACCTTGGATGGAATCATACTTCACAAGGTATGCCAGGTTGTCGGCCGGAACGATGTCGCCGACGGCGACCACGTTGAATTTGGTTCCGAGGTGGCCTTGCTCGACGAGCGCGCGGAAAACGAGGCGGCCGATGCGTCCAAATCCGTTGATGGCGATATTGGTCATGGTAATTAGCTGTTCAGCGTTGATGCGGCCGCTGATTTCACCCGCGGCCAGGGAGTATGTGGATGACTTGCAGGAGGCTCCCGCAAGGCGGGCGGGATTATCCACCGGATCGGCCCGCCGTCAATGGCCCACTGTGTGTGCATTTTGTGAACCAATCCGCACCGTTTGACAGAGCCAGAAAACCACCCCGGACAGCAAAACCGCCGCCAATCCGACGTGAAGGACCTGAACGGCGGCGTAAATGTGGATCTGGGCCATGACCACGCCCAGGACCATCTGCACCAGCACCATTGCCAGAACCACCTTGGCCGCGGCCCCCGGCCTGCCGCCCGTCACCGCCCGCGTCCACGCGTAGGCGAGCACCGTGACGACCAGAATCGCCCACGAGAAGCTGCGGTGGGCAAGATAGAGGCCGCTTTGCTCAAGTTCCGAGATCCACTGCTCGCGGGGCTCACCATCGTGACTTTTCGCCATTTCATCGGTCATTTCGCGGATCTGGGTGCCCATGATGCCCTCCGCCACCACCAGAAGCAGCAAAACCACCACCGCGGTCCGGATCTTCCCGGACTGGCCGGGCCGAATTGGGAGGGAAGCCGGGTTCTGCCGACCCCGCCACACCGTGAACGAAAGCAGACAAATCAGCAGCATGGCGAGCGCCATGTGGGTGGTGAGCACCCCCGGACTCAGGCCGCTGTATACCACTCGGGCGCCCATCCAGGCATTGATCAGCACCAGCAACAGGGACAAAAGCGAGGTCCACCAGACGATCCGCTGGTCGCGGGGCCGGCCGAAGGCCGCAATCATCGTGGCGACGGAAAACAACCCGACCGGGAGCGAAAACAGCCGGTTGATGAATTCCGTCCACACATGGCGGGGGTTGAAGGACTCGAGGATCTTCTCCTCCGTGAGCATCGAGACATCTCCGCCCATCCGCTTGTACTTCTGCTGGAATTTATCCAAATCGATCTTGCTGATGTCCACCTGCTCAACCTTCCACGGCGGGATCAAGCAGCCCCAGCACTTCGGCCAATCGGGACACCCAAGACCCGCTCCGGTCACCCGGACGATCGCTCCAACAAAGATCAGGATCAGGACCGAGACGAGCGCGGCAGCGGCAAGTTTCTGGAAGCGGTTCATTTGCGCGGCACAGTGATACGGACTCACGGCAATGCCAGTCGAATTACCAGGACTTTGTCACCCATCGAATGCGGACGCCCTCCGTCGATCAACTCCCGCGACCTGAACCCACGCCCCACCGCCATGCCGTGCCGCTCGGTAGGAAACAAACAGGGACTCCCTTGGATGGGAGCCCCGCTTGGCGAAAGCCATGCCTCTTCGTGGCACGCTTGATCGTATCGGATTCCGGGTCAGCTGCCGACCTTGGACAGCATCGCTTGCAGCGCCTTGGCCGATGCCTTGAGCGCCTGCTCTTCCTTCGGCCAGAGCTTGAGCTGGATGTGCTTCTCCGCACCACCGCGACCGACCACGGTCGGCACGCTCAGGCATACGTCCTTGAGCCCGTAGCAACCATTTTGAAGCGACGACACCGGCAGCAACTGCTTCCGGTCAAGCGCAATGGCGTGAACCGTCTCGGCGATGGTCGCCCCGACGGCCCAACCTGCACCCCCCTTGCGGCTGATGACTTCAGCACCGCTCTTTTTGGTGCGCTCGAAGATCTGACGCTGGTAGTTCGAATCACAGCCGGGAACCTCGGTGAGAGGCAGACCACCCACGGTGGCGGACGACCAGACCGGCAACATGCTGTCACCGTGTTCGCCCAGGATCAGGGCCCGCACCTGGGTCGGTGCGAGGTCGAGATCATTCGCAATCAGCGAGCGGAAACGTGCGGTATCAAGCATCGTCCCCAGACCGATGACCTGGCTGCTCGGCAGATCAAGGAAGCTCGCGGCGAGGTGCGTCAGGATGTCGACCGGATTGGAAACGACGAAGACGATGGCTTCACGTTTCATTCCGGCCGACTTGATGTCGCTGATGATCTGCGAGAACAGACCGACATTGCGGTTCATCAGGTCGAGACGCGTTTCGTCCGGCTTGCGGCGGAGACCCGCAGTGATGATGAAGATATCGGAATCCTTGGCACGATCGTAGTCGCCGGAATAGATCCGCTGATCCGCGAGGGAGGCAGCACCATGAAGCAGGTCGAGCGCCTCACCGTCAGCGAGATCGGTATTGTGATCGAGGATCTGGATTTCAGAAACGATGCCGGCACACTGCATGCAGAATGCCGCATTCGAGCCCACGCGGCCACCGCCGCCGATGATGGTTACTTTCATGATCGGGTAGGGTTCAGGAATTGAGCTGCTTGAGCACTTCGTTGGTCACGGCCTGGACGACCGCTTCGGCATTCGCGTCCCGTGGCTCGCTGCCACCGGATGCCGCAGTGGCATCGGGCACTTGGCAAACGACCCCTGGACGGAACTCGGCATTGTCGCAGAGCTCGCACTCCTTCCAATCCTTGCGCTTGTCATCCATGCCGAGGGAGCCCCGGAGATCGATGAGTTCCTTCGCCTGGCTACCGGTAATGGTGAGCAGGTCGGAACCCTTGAGTTGGGTGGCAAGAAGCACCGTCTGACAGTAAGCATCGGTGTTCTCCATCTTCCAGTAGGAATCCTCGATGTCCTTGCCCCAGCAGATCACGCCGTGATTGAGCATCAGGACGGACATGTGGTTGACCGCCTCTTCGCCGACCACTTCGGCATTCGCTGGAGTGCCGGGCGTGCGGTACTGCGCCATCCCGATCTGACCAAGGAACACCTCGGCCTCGGGAATCATGCAGGTGGGAGGGCGGACACCGGCGACGGCGAACGAAGTCGCGTGCGGCGGGTGGGCGTGGCAGCAGGCCTTGGCCTTCGGCTGGCGCTTCATGATCGCAAGGTGCGTCATGCACTCACTCGTACGCTTGAACTTGCCGGCGAGTTGCACCCCTTCCATGTCGACCAGAGCGATCTGCTCAACGGTCATGAACCCCTTGGAAACCAAGGTCGGCGTGCAAAGCACCAGGTTGTCACCGACACGGACGGTCAGGTTGCCGCCATTGCCATCGGTGTATCCACGAGCCCACATCCGCTCGCCGATCTCCACCATGCGTTCCTTGATCACCGTGATCTCCGGAGAGTTGAAGAACGCCTGAATCTCGGCCGGGGACTTCGGATCACCACCGGGAGTCCAGTGATACTCGTAGTCGGGAAGGATCGGCTCCTGTGAAACGGCCGCGGCCGGTTGGGCCGAGCCGGTCGATGTCGACTTCTTCGCTTCCCGGATCGCGTCCTTGGCGGAAGGAGTCAGGAGCACTCCCGCCGGGATGGCGTTCAGGCCCTTCCCTGCAGCAAGCAGGGCTTCAACATCTTTTCCTGTGAATACCTTCTTCATAGTCGTTTAAGCGGTTTTGCCCGGGTAGGGGCTGTAGTGAATTTGATCGAACAATGCGACGGTGATCGCATCGATGGGGGTGGGTTTGTCAAAGGGCGCGGTCGCTTCGGCACCTTCCACAAATCCGACCACGTCGTTCATGCCGGCACCGAGTTGGTCGTAGGCGATGATCGAGGGTTGTTTGCCGAGGGGCGGAGTCTTCTTGCAGGCCGTAGAGAGGTCGGCGCTGTCGACCGGACTGATCACCAACCAACGCGCCGCCTTGAAGGCAGGATCCTGTTGGCTCATGACCACTTTGCCGATGACTTGCCCGATTCTCATCAGTCGTCGAGTGCTCCCTGCACGTAGTTTCGAATCGGGGAATGGTCGTCATTGACGATCCCCCGGGCTCCAATGCCGTCGGTGCTGACGAATACACGCTGGTGCATCCCCGCGCCGAAAAGATCGATGGCGACGAATGGCGGCTCATCGGCCGGCACGCCTTGTTCATCTTCTTTCTGGCAGAGAAGCATGGTGAATCCTTTCAGACTGGGATGAGCGCAGGTCGCAACCGCATTCCCAACGACACGGCATAGAAGCATGGGCGTTAGATGATGCGGAGGTTCTCGACCATCACACAGCGACGAATGCGCGTGAAGGTCTTCGGTGTGGTGATGCCCTCACCCGTCGTCGTGGCGATCGAGTAACTGAGGTAACCCTCGCCACCAAGACCAAGGCCGGTGACACAGGCTCCGTTCTTCACGAAAATGGTCGTATCCATCTCCTTCGCCATGTGGGTCATGTGATCCACATTGGTCGAGTGAATGATCGCGGAGTGACGGTAGCCGTGCTCGGCGCGCTTGGCCTCGCGGACACCCGTTTCGAAGTCGGGAACCGACACGATGGGCATCATCGGCATCATCTGCTCTTCCTGGACGTAGGCGTGATCGGCATCGGTCTCGGCGAACAGGAGCTCGCAGCCGGATGGGATCGACGCACCTGCACGCTGGGCAAGCACTTCCGGGCTGGCACCCACGAGGTCGCGGTTGAGCACCGGATGGGAGCAACCACCGCCATCTTCCTTGTAGGTGAAGGCCTCAGCGGTGAGACGTTCGAGCTGCTGGGAGTTGAGGCGGCCGGCACCGGCCTTCTCAAGTTCCTCCATGAACCGGGTGAAAACGGATCCGACGACGAACACCACCTTCTCGCCAATGCAGAGCAGGTTGTTGTCGAAGGCACCACCTTCAATGATGGCACGTGCGGCCCGGGCAAGATCAGCGGTCTCATCCACGACAACCACCGGGTTGCCCGGACCGGCACAAATCGATCGCTTACCGGACTTCATCGCAGCCTTCACCACGGCAGGGCCGCCGGTGATGGCCAGAATGTCCACTTGCTCGCTCTTGCAAATCAGATCGAAGGACTCGATCGAAGGCTCCTCAATCGTGCAGATCAGGTTCTCGATGCCCAACTCACGCTTGATCGCGCGGTTGTATTCCCTCACCGCCATCGCAGCACTCTTGGCACCGCCCGGGTGGGGATTGAAAAGCACCGAGTTTCCGGCTGCAACCATGTTGATCACGTTGCCGGTCAGTGTGGGAACCGAGTGGGTCACGGGGAGGATCGCACCGACCACACCATAAGGAGCAAACTCCTCAAGAGTGATGCCGAAGTCGCCGCTCATGGCGTCGGGACGGAGCCACTCCACACCCGGCACGCGGTCCATGATGTCGAGCTTGGCGATCTTGTGATCGAGCCGGCCGATACCGGTCTCGTTCAGTTCGAACTTGCCCCAGGCTTCCTTGTTGGAAGCGCAGACACCCTTGACGATCTCAATCGCCCGGGCACGGCCTTCCACTCCCAGCTTCTTCAGCTGGAGGAAGGAATCGTGCGCAGCCTGCGCAGCCTTGTCGACACAGCCGAACACGCCTTCCTGACCGGCACCCGTGCCATTGCACGAACATCCGCAGGAATCGCCCGACGCTGCCTTGGCGGGTGCCGGAGCGGCAGCCGCCGGAGCAGCTCCCGTCTTGCCGAGCTCGGCGAGCACCTTTTCCACCACCCCCTTCAGGGCTTGTTGATCCAATCCACTCATGGGTTCCTATTAACTAGATTTGCCGTAGATGCGCTTACCCAGCACGTCCACGGTGTCCACGATCGCCACCACGGCGGCATCGACCGGGAGGGTCTTCATTCCTTGTGCCTGACGCGCGGAGCTTCCCTGGGCAAACATGACCAGTTCCCCCTCACCCGCCCCCACCGTGTCCACAGCGACGATCGTATTGACGCCGTTGCGGAACTGGGTGGGCTTGGCTTCGTCGACAAGCCGGGGCCGGAGCAAGAGGAGCTTCCGCCCCTTCATGCTCTCGTCCTTCTTGGTGGCCACAATGTGGCCGATGACTTCTGCCAGAAACATCGGAATTCGGGCGGGTGCTTACTTGCGGCGTGCTGCTGCAGGCTTGGCTTCAGGAGTCACAAGGCCGGTGGTCGCGTCGTCAGGACGGGCGATCACGTGGGCACTGACGACTTCACCAAGTTGCGAGGCGGCATCAGCGGCGGCGTCGATCGCTGCCTTGACGGCAGCCACGTCACCGGAGACGACGGCGTTGCAAAGCCCGCTGCCGACGTTCTTCATTGGTCCGGCGAGCTTCACGTCAGCCGACTTGAGGGCTGCGTCAATACCGGAAACGAGACAGCAAAGGCCGCGTGTTTCGAGGAGTCCTACTGCTTGTTTAGCCATGGTTCTATTGTGTTTGAGTTGAGTTGTTTGATGAGATTTTGCGGAAGACCTCGTTCGCGAGAACAAGTTCCTCATTGGCGGGAATGACGAAGACCTTCACCCGCGAGTCCGCGGTGCTGATCTCACATTCCTTCGCGGCACATGCCGCATTGCGTTCGGGATCGATCTTGATTCCGAACTCTTCCAGGCCGGCGCAGACCTTCTCGCGAAGGAGTGGACCGTTTTCTCCGATCCCTGCGGTGAAGACGAAGCCGTCAATGCCGCCGAGTTGGAAAAGGAAGGAGGAGGCCCAACGCCGGACTTCGTGAATCAGCATGTCGATCGACAGCTGGGCACGTGCATTGCCGGCGGTGGCGGCATCATGGATGTCACGGAGGTCATTGCTGACACCCGAGACCCCCAGAAGCCCTGCTTCCTTGGTGAGTTGGCGTTCGATTTCCGGCATCTCGAGACCCAGCACCTTCGCGGCGTAGGGAATCGCGCCGGAGTCGAGATCACCGACCCGGTTGTTCTGCGGCAACCCGCTCTGGGGCGAGAACCCCATGCTGGTGCCCACAGCCACTCCGTTGCGGATGCCCGTGACCGAGCTGCTGCCACCAAGGTGGCAGGAGATCACGCGGAGCGGTTTGTCGATGGGCTGAGGCCCGTCCTGATAGAGACCGCGTGCGCAGGCCGCCACATCCTCACGACCCAGCAACTCCGCGGAGCGCTCGGCAATGAACTTGTGGCTCGCGCCGTGGAATCCGTAGCGACGGATGCCCGCTTCGTGCCACGCTTCCGGCACCGCATACCGGGCTCCCTCCTCAGGGACCCACTGGTAGAAGGCGGTTTCGAAAAGGGCGACCAGCTTGGCATCGGGAAGGATCCTCGAAAACTGGCGGATCCCCGCGGCATACGGTGGATTGTGGGCGGGTGCAACGTCGGCAAAACCCTCGAGCGCTTCAAGCACCCGGTCGTCCGCCTCGACACATCCGCTCAGGTTCCGTCCGAGCACCGTCTTGAATCCAACCGCATCAATCTCGGAACGGGAAGAAACCGCCCCGGATGATTCGAGCTCCTTCAGCGCGTCTTCAATGACTTCCCCATGGTCCGTCACCCGCTCATATCCACCCTGTGCCAGGACGCGACCATCCCCGTCCGCCATGTCAAACAGGCGGTACTTGAACGAGGTCGAACCAAGATTGGCGATGAGAACGAGCATGGATCCGGAACAGTGGGTCGGAGTCAGGTCAGACGAACGGAACGAAGCCCTCGAGATCGTCGTGTGGACGAGGGATGATTTGCACGGAGGCAACTTCACCGACTTGCGAAGCAGCGTCTGCTCCGGCGTCGATGCCTGCCTTCACGGCAGCCACGTCACCTTCGTAGAAACCGGTCACCATGCCGGAACCGATCTTGGTCCAGCCGACCATGGTGATGTCGGCGGCCTTGAGGGCGGCGTCAGAGGCTTCGATGAGGGAAACCAGTCCTTTGGCTTCGATAATTCCAAGTGCTTGTTTGGCCATAATATATGGTTGTTGGAGAGTTCAGTTAGATGATCAGGCGAGGCCGAATTGCTTCAGCAGTCCTTCATGGGGGCGCGCGATGACGTGCGAACCGACCAGCTCACCGACACGGCTTGCGGCTTCGGCTCCGGCGTCGACAGCGGCTTTCACGCTTCCCACATCCCCTTGCACGAGGATGGTGAGGAAGCCGCCGCCAATCTGCACCTGCTTCACAAGTTCTACGTCGGCAGCTTTGGTCATCGCGTCGGATGCCTCCACGTTGCCCACGTAGCCTTTCGTTTCAATCAGTCCAAGGGCTTGGCTCATGGTATTGGTTTGGTTTGGGATTCTAGTTGGTTGATTACTTGATGAGTTCGCAGAAGGTGTCGGGCTTCAGACCGCAGGCGTTGCCCTCATCGGTATCGATGTGGGCCTCCAGCTTGAAGCTCTCGTCCACGCGAACGAGGATGTTGTCGAAAGTGACCGGGCAGTCGCCGTGGACCTTCATCTTCATGATGTCCTTGTGCTCCACTCCGTAGAAGGCCGCATCGTCCGGGTGCATGTGCACGTGAGGCATGGCGCGGATCACGCCTTCGTTCATTTCGAAGAAACCGTGCGGGCCCATCAGCATGCAGCCGGGAGTGCCCGCGGTGTCGCCGGAAGCGCGCATCGGAATGTTGAAGCCGAGTGCGATCGCATCGGTGTAGGCGAGTTCGACCTGATCGAAGTCACGGCAAGGACCGAGAATGCGGAGGTTGGAGATTACACGGCTGCGTGGACCGACCAATGTGACGGTCTCCTTGGCGGCGTATTGACCTTCCTGATAGAGCCACTTCATCGGGGTCAGCTCGTAGCCGGGACCGAACAGCGCCTCGACCGCAGCCGGGGAAAGGTGGCAGTGGCGGGCACTGACATTGACCACAAACGCATTGGGCGCAGCCGCCGAAGCGGGCGGCGTCAACCCCATGGAACGATAGACCTGCTCACGCACGACGTGCTCGACAACGGCTCGGGGAGTATTGGATTTTGGCAGCATTTCCTGAAAAGCTGGGCAAGATTTACTTGGCCTTTCGGATATCGTCAATTATTTTCCCAATTATTCCCAACCCAACCAAAGATTTTCCCAATTCCACTCTGAAATGCTAGCCACCGAACGCCACGCCCAACTCTTGGAACGCCTCGCTGCCGATGGCGCGTTGCGGACGACTGCCATGGCGGCGGCGTTCGAGGTCACCGACGAGACCATTCGCAAGGACCTCGAGGTACTGGAACAACGCGGAGAACTCGTTCGCGTCCACGGCGGCGCCGTCCCCCCCTCCACCCCGCGACTGGACCTGAGCCTCACGGAACGGCAGAAGGTCAACCTCGAAGCCAAACGCTCCATTGCCCGACAAGCCGCTCAGCGCATCCGGCCGAAGGAAATCATCTTCCTGGACGCATCATCGACCGCACTCACCCTCACGGAATTTCTTCCCGAAGTCCCGCTCACGGTTCTAACCAATGCCCACAACGTGGTCACCGCGTTGTCCGGTCGGGATCATCTGGAGGTATTCTCAACCGGCGGTCTTTACGAGATGCGGTCCAAGTCATACGTCGGCCTTTCCGCCGAAGCCTCGCTGAAGCGCTACAACATCAACCGCATGTTCTGTTCCGCCACCGGATTCGACCTGGAACGCGGCGTGTCGGAAACCAACCCACGGCAAGCCGCCTTCAAGGAACGGGTAATCCCCTGCTCCGGCGAAGTCTGCTTTCTCGCGGATTCCTCGAAACTCGGAACGATGGCATCCTTCTTCTTTGCTTCCGCCCGCGAAATCAACACCTTGATTACAAACTTCGATGCTGACCCCACCTTTGTTGCCGCCTTACAGAAAATCGGCACCGAGGTGATACTCGCCCCCTGACACCCTCAAACCCTGACACCACTCCCACATGAACGTTTTTCTCTCCATCGACCTCGGCGCCGGCAGCGGCCGCGTCATTGCAGGCATTCACCGCGACGGTAAAATCTCGCTCGAAGAAGTCCACCGCTTCGACAACCCGGGCACCGACCTCCCCGGTGGATCCTACTGGAACATCATCGGGCTCTTCCGCGACATCCAGACCGGCCTTCACCTCGCCGCCGAGAAATACGGTGACGCGATCGTCTCGATGGCGGTCGACACCTGGGGCTGCGACTTCGGGCTCCTCGATCAACATGGTCGCCTACTCGGCATGCCCCATCAGTACCGGGACCCACGCCACGAGGGAATCCCCGAGAAGATGCACTGCCTGATGTCGGAGGCCGAGATCCACCGCCACACCGGCATCGCCACGAACTTCTACAACACCTCGGTCCACCTGCTCGCTGAGAAGCGCAACGAATCCCCCGCTCTGGCGGCGGCCTCCACCCTGCTCTTCGTGCCGGACCTCTTGAGCTACTGGCTGTGCGGTCGCAAGGCCGTGGAAAGAACCGTGGCCTCCACCTCCCAGCTCCTCAATCCATCCACCCGGGACTGGGCATGGGAAGTCATCGACGCCCTTGGCTTGCCGCGCAACATCTTCGGTGAGTTGGTCGATCCCGGTACGGTGCTTGGCCCCCTTCGGGATGAAGTCCGCAAGCAAACCGGACTCGGCGAGATTCCCGTGATCGCCTCAGCATCCCACGATACGGCATCCGCCGTCGCCGGTATCCCGATGACCGGCCCGAACCAGCTTTGGCTGTCATCCGGCACATGGTCGATCATGGGACTCGAAACTCCGGACCCGATCCTCGGCGACGAAGCGTTCGATGCACGCTGCTGCAACGAACTGGGAGCCAACCAGACGGTCCGTGCCCTCCGCAACATCTCCGGCCTCTGGATCATCCAAGAGTGCAAACGCCAGTGGGCACTCGATGGTGAGGACCTCAGCTACGCCGAACTGGCTGATCTCGCCATGGAGGCACCGGCCCACACGGCATTCATCGACCCGGATGACGCGGTGTTTGCAGCTCCCGGTGGGATGCCCGAAAAGATCCGCGACTACTGCGCCCGGACGGGACAGCTGGTTCCCGATACCAAGGGCGCCATTCTCCGCATCGCGACCGAGTCCCTCGCTCTGAAATACTCGGTCGTCTTCGATGGCTTCACTTCCCTGTCCGGCAAGAGCTTCGATCGCCTGCACGCAGGCGGCGGCGGCATTCAGAACCAGTTCCTCGCCCAGGCCACCGCCAGTGCCTTGGGCATCGATGTCACGGCAGGGCCGATCGAGGCCACCTCCTGCGGCAACATCATCGTGCAGATGATTGCCACCAAACACATCCCCGACCTCGCCGCGGGGCGCCAGCTGATTCGCGACTCCTTCGAGTTCCAGCAGTATTCCCCGCAGGACCGCAGTTCATGGGTTGCCGCCCGCGAGCGCTACGATGCCGTCCTGAAGGGCGCTACATCTTGAACAGGCCACCCTTCTTGCCGCCGATCCCGGCCGCACCGACAATCGCGATCCCGAGGAACACCATGGCCCACACCCCGAGGGCCGCGGCCAACTCGTGCCCGTTCCCCAAGGTGCTCAACAGGGTGTAGATCGCCTTGGTGATCGGGAAATGCTCGGCCTGCTGGGCGAGGATCAGGCTGTCACTGACCTCAAGCATCGAAAAGGCGAACGCAAGGATGCCGCCCGCCACCAGATTCGCTCCAATCAATGGGAGCGAAATCCTCCGCAGCGTGCGCACCGGGTTGGCCCCGAGCGAACGAGCCGCCTCCTCCATCGCCGGATTGCTCTGCTGCAGCCCCGCCACCGCAGCCCGGACCACATACGGCAAACGTCGTACGGCATACGCGACAATCAGCAGAAGCGCCGGACTCCCGCCCGCACCGATGAGGAAATGCAATGGCTTTCCCTCACGGGAAAGCGCGAGATACCCGAAGGCCATCACCAGCCCCGGCACGGCGAGTGGCAACATGACCAGCGCATCCAGCAACCCACGACCCTTGATGTCACTGCGGACCACGACCCAGGCGATGGCCACACCCACAATCACCGCGATCATGGTCGCCACCGACGCATAAATCAGGCTGTTCTCGATCGAGGGAACCACCAGTGGATCGCCCAGCGCTTCCCGGAAGTGATCGAGCGTCAGAACCATCGGCATGACCGAGTCATACCAGTCCTCCGACAGCGAAAGCAGGATGACACCGGCGTGGGGGATCGAAGCCACGCAGAACACCCCGGCAAAAATCATCGCACAACCGAGCGAGTTCAGCCCGGTCAGCTTCTTCTCCGCATTCCGTCCCTTCGGCCGCGGCTGGGTCACCGAGCTTCCCCGCCCGAAGAAGTATTTTGTCAGACCGAAGACCAGCGCCGAGATCAACAGGATCACGGACACCAGCGCATAGGGCGCGGGATTCCCCCCAAGGTCCTTGATGCCGTGGAAGACCTGAACCGGAGCCACCCGACTGTAATTGAAGACCAGCGGAACCCCGAGCTCGGTGAAGGCCCAGATGAATACGATCGATCCCCCCGCAAAGATTCCCGGCATGGCCAACGGCAGCGTGATCCGGAACAACCGGCGACCGGGGGAACACCCGAGGTTCTCCGCCGCCTGCTCCATCGCCGGATCGAGCTGCGCCAGTGAGGCCACGATGTTCATGTAGAGGATCGGGTAAAGGTGCAGCGCGTTCATCGCCACAATCCCCCAGAACCGCCCGCGAGCCAACCAGTCGATGCGATCCGCCGGATCCATCAGACCGATCTCGATGAGCAGCGCATTCAAGGACCCGGTCACACTCAGAATGTGGGTCAGGCCGATCGCTCCCACAAATGGGGGCAGAACAAGTGGAACCAGAATCAACGCGCCAAGGATCTTGCGCCCGAAGAAGTCATAACGGTGCGAAAGCAGGGCCAAGGGAAACGCAATCGCCAACGTCGCCAAGGTGCTGACCACACCAAGCAACAACGCATTCCACAAACCCTCGACATACACCGGATTCCTGAACACCTCAACCACGAAGCCCAGCGTGAACCCTCCGTCAGGCGTCCTGAATGCCTCCCCCACCACGGACAGCGCCGGATAGATGAAGAACACAAGAAACAGAATCGAGACCACCACCGTGACTCCCAGGGCATTGCGACGCTTCATGGTTTCCCTCCTTCACCCTTGGCCACCTGCTGGTACTGCTTGCGGAAGTGCTTCGAGATCTCAGTCATGGCACGGGCCGATTCGAGTCGATCCTCACCATCGAGAACGGGTAGCAATTCGTTCATGACCCGCTCGTAGGAAACCACCTCGACATCAAACAGTCGCTCGAGGCTGCCCCGACCATCGATGGCCGCCGCTTCCCATGCATCCTTCAACTCATCGTGCGGGTCCATGCACATCGCACGGAAAATCACCCTCAGGGCGTCGAATGCCGCCCCGGTCAACTCAGGCTGATAGACGAAATTTCCCGCGCGCTCGAACGGCAGCGCATCCGGGTCGGTGAACTGGGCCAGGCGGTCCGGAGTGTAGAGATCCCTTCTCACCGGCAAACGACGCAAAGACCGGCTCTTCGGTCCGCCTTCCACCCCGGGCTTCAAATTCCAGAGCAGCTGGCCACGCTCGGTCAGACAGAACCTCACGAACTCCTGCGCAATCTCCATCTGCGGAGCTCCCCGGAACACCGCGATCGAGTCCACACTTACCGAAGTTCCGCCGATCGGCGAAATCCATTTCAGCCGGCTCTCACCGTCGTGTGAACGCACCGAGTCCTCGAACGAACGACCGTAGAAATCGATGCAGGTCCCGGCTGCCGCATCACCCAGCGCCACGTCATGAGGAATCTTGCTTGCCGAATCCGTGAAGTAGCGCGCGTTCGCCCCCAATCGCTGCAACAGATTGAGCCCCTGCTTCCATCCCTTGGCCCGCGCTTCCGGTGAGTCTCCCTCCTCGGCCAGCACCAACTGCATCTGCTCCTGGATCAGCATCTCGAATGCCTGCGTCACCGAACTGCTCTTGGTGGGATCTGCCAGAGCCAACCGTCCGAAGTACGCCGGATCCCCGAGATCTTCCCAGCGCTGCGGTGACGCCACATCGATCCACTCGACCGCGTCCTTGTTGTAGACAATGCCGAACTGCGACACGCACACACCCACCCAATGGTGGTCCGGGTCATAATAGGTTTCCCCGGAAAACGAAGCCGGCACGCAATCATCGCGGAACCACTGCGGTTCATCCTCAAAGACCGTCAGCTCCGCCAGATGCCCCAGCTTCGCCTGACCAATGAAATCCTTCGTCCCGCCTCCGAAAAACACATCGAACTCGGTGCCCTGCTTGCCCAGATCCTCCGCCGCTTCGAAGGCACCATTGACCAACTTCCGGATCTCGCCACCACCACCCGGCGCCCGCCAGTCGACGTGGATGCTGCGGCCGGTCTTTTCCATCCAATGCTCGGCGAAGGCTTCTCCAAACTCAGCACGGATCGAATCGTTGTGCGGAGTGATGATCACCAAACGGTCATCCCCTTGCCCCGCTTCGGCCACTTCAGAATCACGGCGAAGCACCAGCGGCGCCGCCACGACCACAATCAGCAGAATCAGTATTGGAAGTGCTCGTTTCCACATGACCTCAGGACTTCATGACGACCACATCCTCGTGCCTCGCGGTGAGACGCACCTCTGCCTCACCCGGATCCCGGACCTGGATCGGGTTGAGCTCGACCACCCCCTGCCTGCCGAGAGCGGTCTCGACTTCATACTGAATGCACTGCCCCAGATAGCTTCGCTCGACGATCTTCCCGACCAGCGTATTCCCACCCGAGGGAGAGTCCAACAACCAGGCCTCCGGTCGCACCGAGATCCGGACCGACTCACCGGCCTCGGGTTCCCATGAAGGGTCCGTCAATCGGCCGACGAATGCTCCCGCCTCCGTGTCAGCCATGACGAATCCCGAACGCACCTCACGCACCTTGCCCTTGAGAAGGTTCGTCTCGCCCATGAATCCCGCGACAAATGGGGTGCGCGGCTCCCTGTAAATCTCCTGCGGTGTGCCCAACTGAGCGATCGTCCCCCGATTCAGGACCGCCATCCGGTCCGCCATCGCCAACGCCTCCTCCTGATCATGCGTCACATAGATCGCCGTCAACCCACCCTCTTTCACGATCCGACGGATCTCACGCCGCATCTCGATCCGCAACTTGGCATCCAGATTCGATAAGGGCTCATCCAACAGCAGACACTTCGGACGCACCACCAAGGCACGCGCCAGCGCCACCCGCTGCTGCTGACCACCGGACAACTGATCCACACCACGCTCACCCATGCCCCCGAGGTGAACCAATTCCAGTGCCTCATCGACACGCCGCTTGATCTCATCCCGGGCCACCTTGCGCTCCTCGAGCCCGAAGCCGACATTCCGAGCCACGTTCAAGTGGGGCCACAGCGCGTAGCTCTGGAACACCATCGCCGCTTCCCGCTTGTGCGGCGGCAGCCCGGTGACCTCCTCGTCTCCAAAGAACACCCCTCCCGACGTCGGCTGCTCCAGTCCCGCAATGCAGCGCAAAAGCGTGGTCTTGCCACAGCCCGAAGCACCCAACAGGAAAAACAATTCCCCTGCTGCGACTTCAACGCTCACCCCATCAAGGGCCGTCACGTCCCCGAATTTCTTTACGACGTTGTCGGCGCGGATCGCATCCATGATCGCCGCCCATGCTTGTCGCCCAGCCCCCAGTGGCAAGCCCTGATCGCAGCGGATGAGAATTTCCACATTTTCGTCAAAGATTCTCTTGCCAATACCGGGCTTCCCTCCTATCTCCGCCGTCCACGATTTCCACAACCGGCTCGGGTGGCGGAATTGGTAGACGCGCATGACTAAGGATCATGTGGGGTAACCCGTGGGGGTTCGATTCCCCCCTCGAGCACCATCTTCTGGAAATCCGGAGAGAACGGC
This sequence comes from Haloferula rosea, assembly GCF_016595525.1. Classification (GTDB taxonomy): domain Bacteria; phylum Verrucomicrobiota; class Verrucomicrobiia; order Verrucomicrobiales; family Akkermansiaceae; genus Haloferula; species Haloferula rosea. The sequence goes on along the minus strand of NZ_JAENII010000002.1, from coordinate 41,297 downwards.
CCGCCATCACGGCGGGCCGTTTCTGCGTCCAGGGGCTTGCATCCACCCGCTCACCCTCGAAATGTCACCTATCGTGATGCTCTCGCATCCCTCCAACCTCGGTTCCCCGTGGCACGATCCGCCGGAATCGAAATCCCTTGAAGGGTGCTGACACAAGACACCTGCAAGAAACCGTAATCCTTCCACGTTGATCCCGGTCGACCGACTCACAGGAAACCCTTCCTGACCTCTCCAAAAACACCATCACCACCATGAAACCCAGCCTGCAGCTCACGACGGCAGTCTTCGTCACTTTCTGCACCCTCCATGCAGATGACTCCGTCCAGCAACCTCTCTTGGAGCCCACCAGGAAACCAATCCCATCAGCAACCCCCGCCACCCTTCCGGATGGAACCCTGCTGATCGCCACGGAGGCAGCTGAGTCGGCAAAACCCGGCAAGGCAGCATACACCGTCCCGGCCAAGGACTTCGATGCCGGTGAAGGCTACTACGTGGACCGTAACAAGTGGCTCGCCATCGACCCGGACAAGCACAAGACGGCCGAAGCCAACACGGTATCGCGCATCCCCGCGGGCAAATACCACATCACCCTCCACGCCGTGGGCGAAAACGACGGCCGCTCGACCTATCAGGTCAAGATCGGCTCGGATGCACTCGGCTCCTTCACCGCACCACTCGCCAAGCAATCCACCGAAGAGGGCCCCACCTACAACAAGACCTGGAAGAACGTCGAACTCGGCAGGGACGACATCATCGCTGTGCGATCCACCATTGCATCCATCGGCGCCAACCAGTCATCCCGCGCGCGCTGGTCGGGACTCACCTTCACCGCCGCGGACCAGAAGACCGCCAAGGCCCTCACCGCCATGCCGAAGCCGCAGGTCGCCAAGAAAAACCCGAGCAAACCTTCCGGTCCCCCGCTTGTCGAACCCCGCCAACCCGACGGCGACGGATCCGTAACCATCAGCGGCGACCTGAAGACATGGCACAAGGTCACCGTCGACCTCAACGGCCCCTACGCCCACGAGCTGGACAACCAGCCGAACGCCTTCACCGACCACGATTTCAGTGTGACCTTCACCCATGAATCCGGCGCCCCCACCTACCGGATCCCCGGTTACTTCGCTGCCGATGGAAATGCCGGGGAAAGCTCGGCGGAATCCGGCACCACATGGCGCGCCCACCTCTCCCCCGACAAGGCTGGCCAATGGAGCTACACGATCCACTTTTCCCGCGGCCGGCACGATGCCCTCGGCGAGGAAGGAACCGCACTGGAGCCATTCGACGGCAAAACCGGTCGCTTCACCGTCAGCCAATCCGACGCCCGACTCCCCGATTTCCGCGCTCGCGGCCGCCTTCGCTATGTCGGCAAGCACCACCTGCAGTTCGCCGAAGACAAGAGCTACTTCCTGAAGGCGGGAGCCGATGCCCCCGAGACCCTTCTCGGCTACACGGACTTCGACAACACACGCGCCAACAAACCCGGAAAGGTGCCACTCAAGACCTTCAGCAAGCACCTTGCCGACTGGCAACCCGGTGACCCGACCTGGAAACAGAACAAGGGCAAGGGACTCATCGGCGCGCTCAACTACCTTTCCGGAAAGGGCATGAACGCCTTCTCCTTCCTGCCCTACAACGCCGGCGGCGACGGAGACAACGTCTGGCCCTTCGTCGAACGGAACGACAAGCTCCACTACGACTGCAGTAAATTGGACCAGTGGGGAATCGTCTTCGACCACGGCACGAACAAGGGACTCTTCCTCCACTTCAAACTGCAGGAAACCGAGAACGATGACCTCAACGGCCCTGGAGCCGCCCAGTCACTCGACGGCGGCGACTGCGGCCCGGAACGCAAACTCTATCTCCGGGAAATCATCGCACGCTACGGCCACAACCTCGCACTGAACTGGAATCTCGGTGAGGAAAACACCCAGACAACCCGACAGCAGAAAGACATGATGGAGTGGATCGAGGCCATGGACGCCTACGGACACCCGATCGTCCTGCATACTTTCCCACCCCAGCAGGACAAGGTCTATGGACCCCACCTCGGCAAGAACTCCAACCTTCACGGCCTCTCGCTCCAGAACAGCAACGTGAAACACTGCCACCAGCAGGTGGTCAGGTGGGCCCGGAAATCCGCCAAGGCAGGCAAGCCATGGGTCGTCAGCTTCGATGAACCCGGCGATGCCGGCTTCGGCATGCCACCCGATGACAGCTACGCCAACATGGCGGAACTGAGGAAATCCGGGAAAGCCGCGAAAGCTCCAACCGTCGATGACGTCCGCAAATACACCCTCTGGGGCACCATCCTCGCAGGAGGTGGCGGCGTGGAATACTACTTCGGCTACAAACTCCCCGAGAACGACCTCATCGCGGAAGACTGGCGTTCCCGCGACCTGAGCTGGGACTACGCCCGCCACGCTCTCGAATTCTTCCGCGATCAGGACATCCCCTTCCAGGACATGACCTGTCAGGATGAACTCGTCGGCAACACCAAGTTCGACAACTCCCGCTACTGCTTCGCCAAGGAAGGCGAAATCTACCTCGTCTACCTTCCCGACGGCGGATCGGCCCAGATCAAACTCCCCTCTGGCAAGTCGTTCAACATCGCTTGGTTCAATCCCCGGACCGGAGCCATGGCCCAGCCATCCGCACTTGAGGGAAATACCATCCAAGCCCCGGACAAGAACGACTGGCTGGCGGTCATCCGCAAATAACCTCGCCTCTCCAGCCCTCATCACCCGGAAGAACTCCCCAGAGATTCCGCTCCAGATCGGAGCGGACATCGATGGGTTGCCGGTGGGTTGCGCAACACCCAACGCAGACATCTCCAGCCCTTGATCGAACGGAGCAACAGGCATCCATGATTGCCTGAGCTCCCGGCATCAAGTTGCCGCGCTCCCATGCCGACCTCGGATCCGGCCCGAAAGCTGTTAGAACGCCAATCCTCCACCCGGGATCGCCCCGACCCATAGCGGAATCATCTTCCTTTGCGCCGTGCCGACTTTGAGCTTCCATCTTCCCACCCGTGCTCGACGCCCACAACCACCTTCAGAAATTTCCCAATCCCGACCGCATCATCACCGAGATGAAGGCCGCCGGGATCACCGGCTGCATCGTCAATGGCACCTCGGAGAGCGATTGGCCCGAGGTCGCCGCCCTCGCGGATGCCCACCCCGGCTTCGTCCACCCCGCCTTCGGCCTCCATCCCTGGTTCGCCCATCAGCGTAGTTCGACCTGGCTCGACACCCTCCAGGCCCTCCTCGACCGCTACCCCCACGCCTCCATCGGCGAATGCGGACTCGACCGCTGGATCGACCACCCCACCACCACCGAGCAGTTCGATGTCTTCCTGCCGCAGGTCCGACTCGCCCGCGAGCGCCAACTCCCCCTCACCATCCACGCCCTGAAAGCCTGGGGCCCTCTGCTCGAAGCACTGCAGCAGGAGCCACCACCCAAGCGCGGATTCCTCATGCACTCCTTTGGCGGTAGCCGCGAACTCATCGACCGACTCCTCCCCCTCGGAGCGCGCTTTTCCTTCTCAGGCTACTTCCTCCAGCCGAAGAAATCCAAAGTCCTCGAAACCTTCAAACACGTCCCCCCAGACCGCCTGCTCCTCGAGACCGACGCCCCCGACATGCTTCCCCCTGAGGAAAGCATCACCCACCCCTTGTCCGAAGCCCGGAACCACCCCGCCAACCTCCCCGCCATCGGCCAATCCCTCGCCAGCCACCTGAAACAGGATCCGGAAAAACTCATCCACCAGTGCTCAGAAAACACCCAGCACCTTTTACTGTTCACTTGAACATTTGAAATCCCCCGCCAAGATGCCCGTCGCACCTCATGCCAAGCGAAACGGTCATCAACCTGCGAAAACAGCTCCGGGAGAAATTCCCCGCCGCTCATCGCAACACCCCCGCCTCCACACAGGAACGCCGGCCTCCACCCCACCCTCGGGACCTTCCACCCGAAGCTCCCCGGGACCACCCGGCCCACCTTCCTCTCCACACCTGGTGCTCCCGTGACACCGGATTCCCCTCCGGCGCCATCACCGAAATCTCACCGGAGCACCCGACCTGCGGAATCTCCCTGCTGGTCAGCACCCTTCTCGCCTCCGAGGAAGACAACGCCCCCCACCCAGGACTCCCACTCGCGCTGATCGACGCACGCGACCAGTTCGACCCCGGATCCTTAAGCACCGAGGACTGCCAGAAAATCCTCTGGCTCCGATGCCACGAGACCCAGCTGGCCCTGAAGTCCGCCGACCTCCTGCTGCGCGACGGCAACCTCCCCCTCGTCCTTCTCGACCTCTCCTCCCTGCCCCCGCGCGAACTCCAGCGCATCCCCCGCTCCTCCTGGCACCGACTCCGCCAGTTGGCCGAGTCCACCCAAACCACCCTGCTCGCACTCACCCCCACCCCCTTCATCCCCGGCACCGCCTTGCGACTCACCCTGTCCCACCACCTCACCCTCGCCGACCTCCTCCTGCCCCGTTCCGAACTCCAGAAATCCATCACCGCCCGGACCACCCGCCTCACCACCAAAACCCGCATCGCCGGATAATCCCCCAATCCCCCCAATCCCCAATCCCCAATCCGAAATCCCCAATCCGAAATCCGAAATCCTTGTTCCTCGCCCTCCACCTTCCCGCCCTCCCCCTTGAAGCGATCCTGCGCCACCAACCGCAGAACCGCCTGACCCCCTGCGCCACCGTTTCATCACCCCGAAACCAGCACCAAGCCCCCCACATCCTCCACCCGAACCGACGCGCCACCGCCCAAGGTGTCCGCTCCGGACTCTCCATCACCCGAGCCCTTGCCCGCTGCCCCGACCTCGCCCTCATCGCCCGTGACCCGGAGGCCGAAATCCAAGCCTTCCGCGACCTCCTCACCCTCACCGAATCCCTGACTCCCGACTTCGAACTCACCACCCCCGACACCCTCATCCTCGACCTCCATCGGACCTCCACCCAAGCCACCGAATCCCTCTCCCGCACGCGACTCCCCCCACTCGGCCTCCCCGCCCAATTCGCCACCGCCCCCACTCCCGATCTCGCCCACCTCTTCGCCCTCTCCCCAGCCACCAGCCACGCCCTCATCTACCGCGGCCCCGAGTTCCGCTGGAAAGCCCCCCGACACCCCGAGCTTCCCCTTCTCGATCAACTCGACCTCCTCCCTCTCCAACTCATCCAGCAGCTGCCATCACTCCAGATCCCCACAGCCACCATCGAACTGTTCGAGCCCTGGGGCATCCGTCACCTCGGCGACCTCGCCCGCCTCCCACGAAAGGAACTCAGCGAACGACTCGGCCCCTCCATCCACCAACTCCACGCCCTCCTCCTCCAAGACCAACAACGACTGCTTCACACCTTCAAACCCTTGGAATCTTTTGTTTCATGCATCCACTTGGAACATTCGTTGGAGAACTGTGAATCACTGATATTCAAAGCAAAGAGAATCCTTCAAACTTTAGTTTCCCGCGCCAATTCAAACTATCGCTTCATTTCTGAAGTTCATTTGAAACTGATTCTCGAGAAGCCCCCCGAACACCATTACCGGGTACGGCTTCCTGAACCCAGCAACACGCTCGAAGTCCTTCTTCGCCCCCTCGCCACCCATCTTGAGCAGCTCACCCTCGGGGCCCCCGTCACCGGCCTGGAAATCAGCCTCACCCCCTGTGAGCCCCCCAGCGGCCAGCACGATCTCTTCGAGCGTGGCGTCCGCCAACCTCACCGGCTTGCCGACACACTCGTACGCCTCGCCGCCCTTCTCGGCGAAGATCACATCGGCTTCCCCCGCCCCCATTTCACGCACCGACCGGACAGCTTCGACCTCACACCACCCCAGTCCCTCTTCCAACGTCCCAGTCCCCCTCCCGCTCACTTTTCCACAGACCACTTCAGTCTACCGCTCCAGCGCTTCCGCCCTCCTCCAGAGGTCGCCGTCGCCAGTGAGAAACGGGGACGCCACCCACACCCCCTGGCCCTGCTGACCGGTCCTCACCGAGGACAGATCGCCCACCTCCACGGCCCGTTTCCACTCTCCGGCGAATGGTGGAATCCCGACAAGCAATGGCAGCACCTGGAATGGGACCTCCAACTCGATTCCGGCCACCTGCTTCGCCTCGCCCACCACCCACCGAAAACCTGGCAGCTCCAAGGCCGCTATTCGTGAGAAAAACCAAGGCACTCCATCAGGGGCAGAGGCCAAGGCTCCCGGCCCAAGCGATGCCAGTCAAATCAGGAGCGCGGCTTTCCAAGCCGCTTCACAACCCCAGCACACAACCCCAGCAAATTTAGCGCCCTTTTCGCAGTTCCCTCTCCCCCACTTCGCTCCCGCAATCCCCACGCCCTCCGCAGTTCAAATTCCAAATCTCCCTTGTTCTCCGAACTCCATGCACGTTCCGCCTTCTCCTTCCTGCGCGGAGCCAGCCAACCTGAAACCCTCGTCGCCCGAGCGGCCGAACTTGGCTATCCAGCCATCGCCCTCTGCGATCATCTCGGTTTCCAAGGCAGCCCACGCGCCCATGCCGCCGCTCGTCAGCATGGCATCCGCGCCCTCGTCGGCACCACCTTGGAATCCCATGAAGGCACCCCACTCGTCAGCTCCCTCGCCACCACCCGCACCGGCTACGCCCACCTCTGCCAGCACCTCACCACCGTGGCTGGAGCGTCTCGCTCCAGTCCGTGTAAGGAGCGTCTCGCTCCTGCTCTCTCTCCCCCTCACAAAGCGACACTCCTCATTGATCATTGGAACATTGAAAATTGGAAATTCGATCACGGAGTGATCGCCCTCACCGGCGACCGCGACTTCCACCTCTCCCGACTTCTCCTCCAGGGAAAAAGACAGGAAGCCGAGGACTTCACACGCCTCCTCATCGAGCGCTTCGGTCACGACAACCTCTACATCCAGCTCACCCGTCATCACCTGCGGGACGATGCCCGCATCAACCGATTGCTCATCGAGCTCGCCCACCATCTGAAGCTCCCCCTTCTCGCCACCAACTCCCCCCTCCACGCCACCAAGGCCGACCGCCTGCTTTGCGACGCCTTCACCTGCCTTCGCCACCACACCACCCTTGATCAGGCCGGCGCCCTGCTCGCCCCCAATGGCGAACGTCACCTGAAGTCCCCCCGGCAAATGCGCGACCTCTTTGCCGACCTCCCCGAGGCCCTCACCAATGTCCAGCGCGTCACCGACCGGCTGGAATTCACCCTCGAGAACCTCGGCTACCGCTTCCCCGATGCCCATGCCCCCGACGGATTCCCCCTCACCCTCGGAGAGCAGACCACCCGCCTCCGGCGCCTCACCTACGCCGGCGCCCACCGCCGCTACGGCAGCATTAGTAGAAAAGTCAAAACCCAGCTCGAACACGAATTCCACCTGATCCACAAACTCGGCTTCCCCGGCTACTTCCTCATCGTCCACGAGATCATGGAATTCGCCAAAGCCCACGGCATCTTCTGCCAAGGCCGCGGATCCGCCGCCAACTCCGCCGTCTGCTACGCCCTCGGCATCACCAATGTCGACCCCGTCGGCGGCGGCCTCCTCTTCGAGCGCTTCCTTTCCGAGAACCGACGCTCCTGGCCGGACATCGACATCGACTTCCCCTCCGGCGACCGACGCGAACTCGTCATCCAGCACGTTTTCGAAAAATACGGCCCACGCGGTGCCGCCATGACCGCCAACGTCATCACCTACCGCCCCCGCTCCGCCTTCCGCGAAATGTCCAAGGTCCTCGGTTTCCCTCCCGCCATCGCCGACCGCTTCTCCGAACTCTCCCGCGGTGGCCCCGTGGCTGGAGCGTCCCGCTCCAGTCCGTCGCCGGAGCATCCTGCTCCGGCTCCCCCCCCACCAACCCGCCGAAGCCCCGGCGAAGGAACGCAACCCCAGCCCCCAACCCAAGCAAAAGGGTCAGGCGTCAGAGGCCAAGCGATACCGGCAGCGCCTAAACCGACTCCTTTTCCACTTTCTACTTTTTACCCAACACTCAGCACTCCTGCGCAGCAGGCCCTCACCAACGTCTTCATCAAAGCCGGCATCCCCGGAACCCATCCACGCCTCCCCGCCCTCCTGCACCTCTACCAGTCCGTCCTCACCATGCCACGCCACCTCGGCCAGCACTCCGGCGGCATGATCATCTGCGACCGCGGACTCGACCACATCGTCCCACTCCAACCCGCCACCATGCCCGGACGCACCATCGTCCAGTGGGACAAGGACGACTGTGAGGACCTCGGCATCGTCAAAGTCGACCTGCTCGGCCTCGGCATGCTCGCCGCCATCGAGGACGCCCTGTACCTCTGCGAGAAACGCGGCCACCCCATCGACCCCGCCACCATCCCCAAGAACGACCCCGCCGTCTTCGACATGCTTTGCCGCGCCGACACCATCGGCACCTTCCAGGTCGAGTCCCGCGCCCAGATGGCCACCCTGCCCATCATGCGCCCCCAGACCTTCTATGACCTCGCCATCGAAGTCGCCATCATCCGACCCGGCCCCATCGTCGGCGACCTTGTTCACCCTTACCTCAACCGGCGCAACGGTCGCGAACCCGTCGACCTCATCCATCCCGATCTCGCCCCCATTCTCGAGCGCACCCTCGGCGTCCCCCTCTTCCAGGAGCAGGTCCTGCGCATGGCCATGACCCTCGCCGACTTCACCGGCGCCGAGGCCGATGAACTCCGTCGCGCCATGGCCTTCAAGCGCGCCGATGAAAAAATGGAGAAAGTCGCCCACAAACTCCAACAGCGCATGACCGCAAAAAACATCCCCGCGCCCACCCAGCAGAAGGTCATCCAGTCCATCGGCTCCTTCGCCCTCTACGGTTTCCCCGAATCCCACGCCATCTCCTTCGCCCTCATCGCCTACCTGTCCTGCTGGTTGAAGGTCCACCACCCCGCCGAATTCTATTGCGGCCTCATCAACAACCAACCGATGGGCTTCTACTCCGTCAACACCCTGCTCGAAGACGCCAAACGCCACCGCGTCCGCACCCGACCCATCTCCGTCGTTCATAGTAGTTACCAAACCACCGTCGAGGACCCGGAAATCAAAAGCCCAGAAAAACAACCTCAAAAAACTTTGCGTCCTTCGCGTCTTGGCGGTGAAAAAACTCCACAGCCCCCGTCTTACCTCCGCCTCGGCCTCCACCGCCTCAAAGGCCTCAAAAAATCCACCGCCCAGCGCATCGTCCACGAGCGAAACGAAGCCCCCTTCGAATCCCTCCCCGACTTCCTCCGCCGCGTCCAGCCCAACGACAAGGAACGCCGCCTCCTCGCCGCCTCCGGTGCCCTCAATCCCCTTCCCGAAATCGAGCACCGCCGCCACGCCCTCTGGCAATCCGAACTCCCCCTCCACGACGACCTATGGAGCGCGGGTTTCCAACCCGCTTCACAACCCGAGCCGATTGGACCGCACGACTCCAGTCGCACCCCGGAACCCGAGCGCCCCTCCCCCCGTCGCAAAGCGACACCTTCCTCCACTTCTCACTTTCCACTTTCCACTCATCACTCCGCCGTAGGCGGCCCCCTCCCCCCCATGTCCGATTCAGAACGCCTCGCCACCGACCTCACCCTCACCGGATCCACCACCGGCCCCCATCCGATGGCCCTCTGGCGAAAATCATGGAGCGCGGCTTTCCAAGCCGCTCCCCACCCCGCACCCACCGGACCGCGAGCTTCAGCTCGCCCCATAACCCAAGCAATTCCCCACCCCGCACCCACCGGACCACGAGCATCCCTGTCCGCCGTAGCGTCGGCGAAAGAGGAAGCCAGCCCCAGCCCCCAAGCCCCTCTCCAACCCGAGCCCCCCACCCCCGGCGCCAATCACCACCAATCATCACTTTCTACTTCCCACTTTTTACTTTCCACTCCGCCGAAGGCGGCCACCGACCTCCACCACCTTCGCCACGGCACCCCGATCAGCGTCGCCGGCATGGTCATCTGCCGCCAGCGCCCGTCCACCGCCAAAGGCCACTGCTTCATCTCCCTCGAAGACGAAACCGGCATCGCCAACCTCTTCGTCCCCCGCGACACCTTCCAGCAGCACAAGCTCACCATCACCACCGAGCCCTTCCTCCTCTGTCATGGCCGGCTGCAGATCTCCGAAGGCAACCAGCCCACCGTCTACATCACCCACATCGAACCCCTTCCCGGCAGCGACCATACCACCCCAGCCCCCTCCCACGACTTCCACTGACCGCCGGCCTTCGCTTGCCAGAATTCCCCCCTCCATATACCAGCTCATCAACTCGCACCCTGGATTCCACAGGCACACCATGATGGTGGCGCTGGCAGCGATCATGATCGGTCTGATCTATGCGGGCATTGCTCATGTCATCGAATCCGAAGCCTTCCACTCCGTATCCGCTTGGGTCGGCGGTGGCCTCGGACTCTTCGTCATGGGGTGGTTGATTTGGCGGGCCACGATGGCACGCCCATCCCGGCCGAACTGCGGGATGAACAAGCTTCAACGACGGCCCGACCTTCACGATCCAGACGGAAACAGCTGGAGGGTCTTCCATTGCCCGGAATGCCAGCGCTCAGCCAGGATTACCAAGCTGGGATCAGACTGAGCCATTCCCCACTCCACCGCACCAAGGAAACCCATATAGAGGGTTCCCCCCTGCTGGGATCACTGCCAGCGTCCGCGGCGGGCATCGATTGCGGTCGACCTTGCCTCATCGGCTTCCATTCAGCTCTCTCCCCCATGAAATTTCATTCCCTGAACAAGATCCTCCGGTTGACCGGGTCCACCACCCTCCTCCTCTCACTTCTGGCTTCAGCCAAGGAGGTCAGCGTTGGAGCTGGCAGCTATACCGACGAGCGCCCGTCCTCCTGCAAGCCGCTTCCGACCCGGATCCACAAGGTAGAGTCACTGAAGGGCCCCACCCCGACCAACCAATGGTGGAGTTCGTTGGTCTGGAAACCATTTTCCCAGAACCTCTTCCCTCACCCACTGGCCATGGTCTGCCATGAGCAAGGCCTCGCCGTCACCTACCCAGGCGCAGGCATCGTGGGCGCGGAAACCGCCATCATGGGCGGAGGCGTGACCCCTACGGGCGACTTCATCATCGGACACTCGAAGGGCGAGGCGTTTCCTGATGCCAAACTGGCCGCCAGCTCGGATTGGTTCATCACCGCTCACTTCGAACAGGGAGACGCCAGCCTCACCACCAGCTTCGGCCACGGCAGTCCGTTCATCTACGGTCGTCAGCAGGGCGGCTCACCCACGGTGAAATTCACCGACAAACCCCAGGTATGGTCCGGCGAGGAAGGCGAGGCCGTGCTCGGTGTGACCATCCGAGGAAACCACTACGCCCTCTTCGGCCCCACCCAATCGCAATGGAAATTCAGTGATCCCACCACACTGACCAACCACTCGAAGTCCGATTACTTTTCGGTCGCCCTTCTTCCCGACAAGCAACCCGCAACCCTCGCTGCCTTTCGGGAAGTCGCCCACCACCACGTGGTGAGCACCCGCGTCGACCACCGCATCCGGAAGGGGCACGTCGAATCCAACTTCCGTTTCGTGATCGAGCCCATGGAAGGCAAGGGATCCGACACCTTCTTCGCGCTCTACCCGCATCAGTGGAAATACACGGAGACTCCCGTCACCGACTCCGGATACCGATCCGTCCGGGGCCCGATGAAACTCGGTCGTGGCGAGTCATTCACCACCCGCATTCCCATCCAGGGGGTGCTCCCGCATTTCCCGAAGGAAGGCATCCCCGACCGGGAGCAGATGCTCGCCTACCTCGTGCAAGTCAAGCCGACCACCAGCCCCTCCTTCAGCGACACCTACTGGGAAGGCAAGCACCTCGGCAAACTCGCGACCCTGGGCGGCATTGCCGAAGCCATGGGTGAAGAGGAGATCGAGACCGCCTACATGGATGAGATCAAGCTCCGGCTGGAAAACTGGTTCACCGCCGGCGTCGGCGAAGAATCACCCCTCTTCTACTACAACTCCCGTTGGGGCACCCTGATCGGAAACAAGCCGTCCTACGGCAGCGACGAACAACTCAACGACCACCACTTCCACTATGGATACTTCATCCGGGCTGCCGCCGAGGTCGCCCGGAGGGATCCTGCATGGGCCCGGAAGTGGGGCCCCATGGTGGAACTCCTGATCCGCGACATCGCCTCCCCCGACCGGAACGACCCCATGTTTCCCTACATCCGCTGCTTCGACCCCTATGCCGGACACTCCTGGGCTTCGGGGCACGCGGACTTCGCGGATGGAAACAACCAGGAGTCATCCTCCGAATCGATGAACGCCTGGTATGGGCTCACCCTCTGGGGGGAAGTCACTGGCAACGACACCATCCGCGACCTCGGGCTTTCGCTCTACAACATCGAACGCACCGCCGTGGAGGAATACTGGTTCGACGTGTCGGACACCACCTTCCCTGAATCATTCCCGCAAGTCGCTCTCGGCATGGTCTGGGGCGGCAAGGGAGCATTCGCCACCTGGTTCTCCGGAGACATCGACTGCATCCACGGCATCAACTGGCTCCCATTCACCCCGGCATCCATCTACATGGGACGCCACCCGGACTACGTGAAGAGGAACCATGACCGCATCGTCGAGAAACGGCCCGGACGCGATGACTACAATACCGGCTGGGGGGATCTCGTCGTCATGTTCAACGCACTGAGCGACCCGAAGATGGCCGCCGACCACCTTCGCGACCATCCGGACTGCAAACTCGAGGGCGGAAACACCCATGCATTCATGTCCCACTGGATCCATACCCTCAATGAGCTGGGCACACTCGATGCCTCCGTGATGTCGGACCACCCCTACCTGAATGTCTTCATCAAGGACGGCCGCAAGACCTACGCGGCCTACAACTTCGGCTCCGAGCCCATTGAGATCCGGTGCTCCGACGGCAAGACCTTCCAAGCCGCGCCGGCACAACTCACGCTCGTCCGTTAGCCGATCTCTCCCGGAGCCAGTCTGTTCGTAGATCCCCCACTTGCCTAACCAACAGGCCCGTGTCAACTTCCGTGCAATTCAATGGAGGACGAAAAGACACTGTTTCAGAAGATCTGCGACAAAGAGATCCCCGCAGAGATCCTCCACGAGGACGACCTCTGCGTGTGCTTCAAGGACATCTCGCCCCAGGCTCCCGTCCATTATCTGGTCGTTCCGCGCAAACCGATCGTACGCGTTGCCGAGGCTTCACCTGAAGATCGGAACGTCCTCGGACACCTGCTTCTTACCGCGGCGCAGGTCGCCCGCCAGCAGGGTTTCGATGAAAGCGGATTCCGCCTGGTCATCAACAACGGTCCCGATGGCGGAGAAGCCGTGCCCCACCTTCACGTTCACATCCTCGCGGGACGCCCCCTCGAATGGCCTCCGGGTTGACCCTCATTTCCATGATCCGTTTCCTTCTCGTTCTCACCCTTCTGCTCCGACCTGCCCTCGCTCAGGAGGCGCGCCCGCACGTCACCCATGCCGTCCTCGTGCATGGGATCTGGGAGAGTGGGAAGTATACCTTCACCGATCTGCGCAAGCAGCTCGAGGCTAGTGGCGTCGAATGCCTCGTCCCCAGCCTGCGACCGGCCACCGCCCACAACGGGCTCATGCCCCTCGCCGAGCAATTGAAGTCGGAAATCGATGACGCCTTCGGCCCCGATCAGGAGTTCCTCATGATTGGTTTCAGCATGGGTGGCATCGTCAGCCGGGCCTACCTTCAGAGTCTCGAAGGAGCCTCAAGGTGTCAGGCCCTCGTCACCATTTCCTCACCCCATCAAGGAACCCGCACCGCATTCCTCCACCCCGGAGAGGGCACGCGCCAGATGCGTCCGGACAGCCCGTTTCTTCGCAAGCTCGCTCAGACCGAGGATGTTCTGGGGGACCTTCCGGTGGTTACCTATCGCACCCCCATGGACCTCGTCATTGTGCCGAGTCGGAATGCCGAATGGGACCGGGCGGAGAACGTGGTGGTCCGCTGCCCGCTCCATGCCCTGATGAGTGACTCGGATCAGGTCAGAGCCGACCTATTCACCCGCTTCGAGTTTCCCCGGGTGGCTCCACCGATCAAGACGCGGACCGTGATGGGTCCACCTCACCGGCGGTGAATCTCTCGTCCGGCCTTCAGGACAGCGCGGCGAGTAACTTGTCGAAGTGTTCCTTCGGCCTGACCTTGGCGAGCACCGTCTCGACCCGCCCCTCGGCATCGATCACGAAGGTCGTCCGCTCGGTGCCCATGAAGGTCCGGCCATACATCGATTTTTCAACCCAGACGCCGTAGGCATCAACCATCTTCTTCTCCGGATCGGCGAGGAGCGGGTAAGGCAACTGCTGCTTCTCGATGAAGCGGGCGTGGCTCTTCGCATCATCCACGCTCACACCGAAAATCTCAGCCTTGTTTCTCAGCTCGTCCCATCCGTCCCGCAGCGCACACGCCTGAGTAGTACACCCCGGCGTCGCATCCTTCGGATAGAACACCAGGACCACGCGCTTGCCCTTCAAGCCAGCCAAGCTGACTTCACCGGTTTCAGCGCCCACCACCTCAGCCGTAAAATCAGGTGCCTTGTCACCTACTTGGGGTCTCATGAAACCAACGCTGAAGCAGGAAGCCCACCTTGCCAAGCCACTCCTCGTCGAGGTTCACCTCGCCCGATTGCGGGAATAACGCGTGGTCGGTGACATCGGGGATACGGGAGATACCGTACTACCACGCCCCCGCTGCGCCGGGCTTGTCGTCGTGGCACGTGCACGTGAGTTCCCTGATGAGGGAACTGCCCGTGGTGCAGGACTCACCGGACGAGCGGCCTGCGGCGGATTCACCCGGTTCCCCGCGGTCGATGGTGGACGGCTCTGATTTCGACCGGAACTCGGGTTGGCCCGGGTCGTTGGGGTGACTCGCGGTAGCGGTGTGGATGGGCTCACGATCCCCGCCCGTGTCTGGTTCTGAGTCTGCTGCATGCGGCGGTTGGTCGTCGTCTGCTGCTGGGCGGCTCTCTGCGCTTGCGCAGCCCAGGCCGCCTGCATGGCTTGCTGCTGACGGACCATCGCTTCCTTCAGCTGGGCCTGACGCGGATTCACGGCGGCTTGACCATTCGCGGACCGTCCATTCCCCGCCGCCACCGGCGGTGCCACTGGAGGACTCACGCTCTCAGCTTCGGCAACCCCATCCATCGGAGCCGAGCTTCCCGGGACCGGCCGCGGCCGGGGCTGAGGTTCGGGAAGGGGACGCCCGATGGTGGCAACCGGACCTGTGGGCACTTCACCTCGACCCTCCCGGCCCCGGCTGGCAGTAGGCTCAGGGGCGCGCTCATCCACCTGTCCGACCACTGGAACCGACCGGCGACCGGTGCCCAGAGGCTCAGCACGGGCCACGATGGATTCTTCTGCACTCCGTCCCTCCTCCGGAAGCGCCACCACGCCGGGCGGCAGGAGTTCACCCAGCGCAGGCGGCACATTCGCCCGGGGCCTCGTCGGCTCCTGCCGACGATCCACCACAACCGGAGCGGAGGCACGCGGCGCGACGGGCGTCCGCGGTCGTTTTGACAAGGATTCCTTCAGTCCAGCCATCCGGTCACGGTAGGCCAACTGGGCCGTCGCCACCGCCTTGCGGTTGGCCTCCAGCTCCGAGCTGTCTCGACCCTGCCAGACATCGGCCTGCTGGGACTCATGACGCCGATCATCCCGGTACCGGGCCAGCCACGATTCCGACCGTGTTTCCAACGGACTCGGAATCTCTTCGATGCGGCCAGCCACCCGATCCGGGCCCAGCCGGAGATTCCAAGGAACATCCACACTCGGATTGAAAACATTCCAGGTCCGTCCCTCCGAAAAACCATGTCGGGCACGCTCACTGCGCAGGCCGCCAACGGGATCGAACGCGAGCTCATTGATCGGCCACGGTCTTCCCACGGCCTCGCGAAGCAGACACCACTTCGGCCCTCCCGAGATGATGCGCCCACCTCGATGATGGAGGTTGGTGCAGCACTTCGTCCGGGCTCTCAAATAAGCATTTCTTCCTCGGGGCAGGCAGTGCTTCCACGCGCTGTCGGCCATGTGCCGGGACTCGACGAAACAGAAGGCCTCATCCGGAATGCACAGTTCACGATCCGCGCCACGCCCCCAGGCCCTTCCCCGTCCCGCCATGCTCTCGGGCGGCAGCGGCGCCCATCCGACGTGGCCGTTCCCCTCCCGCCACGCACACCACGATGGCGCCCACTTTTTCCCGGGAACCCAGCACCATCCCCGCCGTGGGATCTCACACCATCTCCCGTAGTGATAACATGCCCACCCGAAAGGCTCGTCCGATACCCAGCACCACCCCTGGCTCGTGCATACCCAGCGACCGCAGGTGTAGGGGCGCCACGAGTTGTCCTGAACCACAATCAAGGGCTGATACACATACCCGTAATCCGCGCTCTCATACCAACTTCCGTAGTCGCTCAGCTCGTCGTAGAACAACCCATAGTCCGCCACAGGCTCCTCGAATTCCACAGGCTCCTCTGGAATCCAATCCACCAGAGCCTCTTGCCCCGCCACCTCCCTCTCTCTCTCGAAAAGCGTCTCCTCCCACTGCTTCAACACCTCTTCCCGCACCTCAGACTCATCGGAACGCAGATCCAGATCCTCCTCCCGGGCCAGCTGCCCCTCATAGGTCTGCATCTGGCTTTCGCTCACGGACGCCAATCGCTCCCTCACCGCCGCCTTCTCATCCTCCAGCCGCTTGCGTTCGGCCTCGATCTCATCCTGAGCACGCTCCAAGTCACGCTTCATCACCTGAAGCTCCCGCCTCGTCTCCCTCAGCGCTTCGACCGCCGGGTCCGGATCCGCCTCGCGCTTGCACGCGGAAAAGATCAGCAGCGAAGGAGCAAGCAGGAAAAAGGGGAAGCGCATCATGGGAAAATCCGAGGAATCTATCCTCAGACTCGCCGCCGCCCCTCCTTATTCAACCTTTCTGCCCGAAGGGCGGCTCCCTACCGCACGCCGAGAGTCGCCACTTCGTAGTCAACCCGCGCCGGACCCCCACGACCGCCAGGGATCTCGCGTCGCACCACCTTGGTGCTCAGCAGCTCTTCCATCATCCGCACCTCGAACTGGATGGCATTCGGGTAGGCCTCGAAGATCGGCATCAGCGGATGGTGGAATTCCTCGATCCTGAAGCCCTCCTCCGGGTCATACTTGCAACGGCCAAAACACCCGACCTTCTCCCGCAACGCGGACAACAGGGTCGCCTTCTCGACCAGCGACTTCGCCTTCGAAATCCGCGGACGCCACTCATCCCGAAGGGTTTGAAAATGGAGCATCAGCATCCGTTCCGGAGCCGTATCGCCGAACAACTGCTTCGCCGTCTCCAGCATCCTCAACGAGAGATCCCCACCGGCATCCGGAAACAGGCAGTCCGCCTTCGGCGTCAGACGATACATGATTTCCGGCCGACCGATCCCAACCCGCGGCATGCGCCAGGTCTCCACATAGCCCAATTTCTTCAACGCCTCACACTGATCCTTGATCCCCATGTAGCTGCCGCCGAGCCGCCTCTTCAACTCCGGAACCGGCAAACCTCCTGAGCACTTCAGCTCGTCCACAATGCGAACCCACTGCTTTTTGACCAAATCTCGGAATCCCCGTACGAACACAAGCGCAGGCTCATTGCGTGTCGCCCCGGAATCAATCCAATTAGCGAATTCAGCCCTCCCGAACGCGCTCAAAACCTCATGCCCCATGGTGTTTTGCGAGAAAATGCCGCCAAAGTCACTTTATGCGTGCAATGATGCGCATTGTTCCGTCACCATCCGGCATGCACGACCTGCGCGCCATCGCCTCCCTCTTCGACATGAGGGCCGATTTCGTTCACGCCCACCCCTACGGATCCGGCCACATCAACGACACCTACTGCGCGTGGTATGATCTCTCTGGCAAGCGGGTTCGGTTCATCCACCAGCGGATCAACCACAACGTCTTCAAGGACCCCGTCGCTCTGATGAAAAATGTGGAACGGGTCACCCAACATGCCCTCAGCCGCCTTCTCGAAGCGAATCATCCGGAAGCCTATCGCCGGACCCTGACCTGCATCCCATCCGTGGACGGCTCCGCCTGGGCATTCGATGCCGATGGCAACTGCTGGCGCACCTACCCATTCATCGAGCGCGCACGCGGCTATGACGAGATTGAGTCTCTGATGCAGGCGCAGGAAGCCGCCAAGGCCTTCGGTGAATTCCAGAAGCTCACGGCCGACCTCGGTGGTGAGCGCCTGAACGAAACCATCCCCAACTTCCACCACACTCCGACTCGATTGGAGAACCTCGAGAAAGCCATCGTGGCGGCCGACCCGGATCGTCGTGAGGCCGCCGCGGACCTCATTGAGTTCGCCCTCTCCCGCTCCGGCGACTGCCACAAGGTCACCGACCTGATCGAAAGCGGCGCGGTTCCTGAGCGGGTCACTCACAACGACACCAAGCTCAACAACGTCCTCCTCGACGATGTCACCTCGGAAGGCGTCTGCGTGATCGACCTCGACACCACCATGCCCGGTTCGGTGCTCTACGACTTCGGTGACATGATCCGTACCGCCTGCCCGACCACCCGCGAAGATGAAGTCGACCTGCGCAAGATCGACCTGCGCACCGACCGCCTCGAAGCCCTGCTCAAGGGCTACCTGAGTTCCGCATCCAGCTTCCTCAACCAGTGCGAGATCGATCACCTCGCCTTCTCCGGCAAGCTGCTCACCCTCGAGTGTGGCATGCGCTTCCTCACCGACTTCCTCGAAGGGGACGTCTACTTCAAGATCAAGCGCCCGAACCACAACCTCGACCGCTGCCGCAGCCAGTTCGCTCTGGTCAAGGCCATCGAGAAGAGGCTTCCTGAAATGGAAGACCTGGTGCAAACCATCGCAGGGCGCGTCGAATCGGCAGTGGTCTGAAGCGCGCTCCTCAGTTCACATTCTATGAAAATTCTGGTCACCGGCGGCGCCGGTTTCATCGGCTCGCACATCGTCGAGCACTATCAGGACATCGCCGGGGAAATCCGTGTCCTCGACAACCTCCGCACCGGCTACCCGCACAACCTCGATGGCTTGAAGCACACCTTCATCGAAGGCTCGGTCACCGACCGCACCCTGGTTGAGAAGGCGGCGGAAGGAGTGGATTACATCTTCCACATGGCCGCACTGGTCAGCGTTCCCGAGTCCATGAGCAAGCCCGGCGAGTGCGTCGACATCAACGTCCATGGCCTGCTCAACGTGCTGGAAGCCGCTGCCGCCACGGGCGCCAAAAAGGTGGTCCTCGCCTCTTCCGCAGCCATCTACGGAGACAACCCAACCGTTCCCAAGCTGGAAACGATGACCCCGGAGCCCAAGAGCCCGTACGCCATCACCAAGCTCGACGGCGAATACTACCTCGATCTCTTCTGCCGGGAGCGCGGCCTCGAGACCGCTGCCATCCGCTTCTTCAACGTCTTCGGTCCCCGCCAGGATCCCAAAGGAGCCTACGCCGCTGCCGTGCCGATCTTCATCGAGAAGGCACTCAAGGGCGAGGACATCACCGTCTTCGGTGACGGTGGCCAGACCCGCGACTTCATCTTCGTCAAGGACATCGTCGGAGCCCTCACCTTCGCGGTGGAAACCCCCGGCGTCACCGGCGTCTTCAATGCCGGCTACGGCGGCCAGATCACCATCAACGATCTCGCCAACCACATCATCCAAGCCGCCGGCTCCACCTCGAAGGTGCTTCACGCCGAGGAACGCCCCGGCGACGTCCGCCATTCCCGCGCCAGCGCCGACAAGCTCCGCGCGGCCGGCTGGACGCCCAAGCACGAGCTTGATGAAGCACTCGCCACGACGCTCGAGTTCTTCAGTTCGAAGTAGCTCTTCGACCGCGGATTGAGGGATCTCACTCTCGCGAGCCGAGCCGGATGCGAAATGCGTGACCCGGGCCGCGGAGCCACGGATCCTTTCCCTGCGCAAGCCGTAGCGGCGAAAAGGTGCGCACCTGAATACTCTGCCCATCGGGCAAGAAGGTAATCAGACGCAACCATCCATCGCCGCCATTGCCCTTCTCGTCGGACCCTCCACCAAGCCCCTGAGCATTGAACAGCATCTGGTGCACCTCCGTTCCCCTCGTATTCGTGTCCACCCGGTACCCCACATGCCTGCCCATGACGTGCCCGCTGATGACCAGCTTGATCTGCTTGGATGGCTGAACCAACGCCTTCCACAAATCCTCGCCGTCGTGCGTATCTCCCCCTTTGCCCGTCCCATAATGGTGAGGATTCCCCGGTCGGTCGCGCTGACCCTCACGGCGGTTGTCATCATGCATGTAAGAATGCACCAGCAATAATCCCAAGTGCCCGCTGAACTCCGGCCGCGTCAACAGCTCACGAGCCCAGTCCACCACCGCCTTGCGAGGCCCCCACTCGAGAGAAATCACCAAGAGCTTCCGCTTGCCCGGGACATCAACCACATAAGCCGCATTCTCAAGCGTCCTCGCCCCGCGAACGTTCGGCGGGCTCTCTCTCCAGATCCCACCACCCTGGCCATCGCAGACCAGCGGGTTGTCCGTCAGACCGAAATGGTTGTTGAAACGAGTCCTGCGATCCTCCGCATTGCGCTCGCCGTAGTCATGGTTCCCCGTCGCACACACCACCGGCAACACCCCGTCCAAGACCGACATCGCCCGCTTTGCCGACGCCCATTGCTCAGCACTATTCTGGTCTCCCCAACCGCGCCCACCACCAACCGCAATGTCGTTCTGCTCCACAAAATCGCCGACATGCAAACCTAGCTTGAGGTTCCAAGCCCCGACGTGATCGGCCACCCAACGCGTCATCAATTTGAAATTGGCCTGATTCTTCGCAAACTTCGCATAATTCTGAGTGTCTGGAAAAACCACCATCGACCAGCCCTCACCCGGGCCAGTCGCAGGATCCGGGAAATCATCCACCTCCTCAAGACCGCTGGCGATCCCCCCTGAACCAACCACAGCCCCGGCACAAAGCCCCAGAAACTCACGGCGATCCAGCTCGCGAGGGAGCGATTCCAACGATTTCATGCTGGTCCCCTACGCACCTCCCCCGGTCCCCCTATCGCCCGCATGAAGGGTCGACAAGACAGGCGATCCTCGTCCAGCATCCCTCCAGCACCTCTGGATGAACGTTTCCCCTTACAAGCGATTCGAGAAGGCCTTCAAGGAAGCCTATCTGACGCCCCTCACTCTCCTGCGCTACGGCACGTTGAAGCCCGACCGTGCCCGCCTCCACGGCAGCGAGCACTGGATCTACATCGACCCGGAGGACCCCTGCGCGATCAAGAAAGTCGTGCACGAACCCCTCCGTCGAAAGGTTTCCGACAACCTCATCTTCTGGCGCGATTTCAACCGCCACCTCGACCCGGACCTGATCGTCGATGTCGGGCTGAACTACGGCGAATGCCTGTTCGGCTGCGACTACGCCGACAAGGTGCGGTTCTTCGGATTCGAAGCGAATCCCCGCCTCATCCCCCACCTCGAGAAGAGCCGCGACGGTCACCCTGCCGGAGACCGCATGACCCTCACCAACTGCCTCGTCTCCGACAGCCCGGCCGAGGACGTGCCCTTTCTCGTCAATCCCGACTGGAGCGGCAGCTCATCCGCCGTGAGGGAGCTGAATGACCGACCTCGCACCATCGAGTTCAAGCTGACCGCCAAGACCGTCGACTCCATCGTCCCGGAGGAGCTCGCCAAGGACGCCACCATCCTTTTCAAGATGGACATCGAGGGCTACGAGAGCCGGGCGCTCAAGGGATTCACCCGCTGCATCGAGCAGGCCGCCGGAGCGATCGGATTCATCGAGTTCGACGGCCAGTACATCCGCTGGGCCGGCGAGGATCCGAATGACTACCTCGATTGGCTCCAGGAACGTTTTCACACCTACCGCCTCGTCTCGATCAAGAGCAAGACGATCCGCGCCGTCGACCGCTTCGAGGAAATCCCGAAACTTCACGGCGATGCCAACCGCGTCCACGTCGACCTCATCCTCGTGGCCAAGCAGACACCCGACGGTTGGCTGGCACCCGAATGGACGATCGCCACATGAACGCGTATCCCCCGCTCTCCGACGCCCTGCGTGCGGAGATTGACAGCCTTTCCGACGATCTCGACGCCGTTCTGACGAAGCGTCCGCGTCAGGGTGCGCCCGAGCTCGAAGACCGACGTCGTCTCCTGCTGGGAAAATACCTCGAGGACACCCCGCCCGCCGATCTGAAGCCCATCAACTGCATCGGCGACAGCAACACCATGTTCTTCGCCGGCTCGGAGCGGCTTCGCTTCATCCGCTACCGCCGCAGCGCCCTGCTGAAACCAAACTGGATCAACCGCGGTCTGGACCTGCTTCCCGTTTTCCGCGTGTTCCATGTCGGCCCCGCCACCGCCTGGAAAGCAGGTGACCCCGGATCCTCGACCCGGTCGCGTGAGAAGCTTGAGATCCTCTTCAAGCGGGACGTTCCACGCGGCTCCAAGGTCATCCTGTCCTTTGGCGAAATCGATTGCCGGATCCACATGGCCCGCGCCGTGAAGGGCGGGCGCAAGATCGAGGGAGTGACCGCGGCCACCGCCGACAAGTTCATCCGGCTTCCCCAGTGGATCCAGTCGATCGGCTACCGCCCGCTGGTCTGGGGACCACCCCAGATCATTCCGAACGACGAGAACCAAGCGGAGTCCTTTCCCTTCGTCGGTCCTTGGGAAATGCGCCGGGACATCACCTACTCATACATCGAGCAGCTCCGGAACCGCTGCAACATCAGCGGAATCCCGTTTGTCGCGCTGGCCGGGAAATACCACCCGAGGGATGCCAAACCCGACACCAGCTTCTTCCACGATGGAACCCACCTCTCCCAGAGACTGATGCCCCTGGCATTGCGGGAGCTGGCCGAGATCGGCTATCTGCCGCCAGGTTGCGTGCCCGTGTAGGCCATGCTGTTCAATTCCTACACGTTCCTGCTCCTCTTCCTGCCGCTCGCCCTCGGTGGATTCCTCTTACTACGGCGCTCATCGTATCGACTCACCGTGGTCTGGCTCGGCCTCGCCAGCCTCGCCTACTACGGATACTGGAATCCCGATCCCGGCGCCCCGTGGTCACCTCAGTGGCTGGGCCTCATCCTCGGCTCCTGCGTCTTCAACTTCCTGATCGGAAGGCATCTCGCACGTCATGCCTCCCGCCGCACGCACCCGCCCTCCGGCAAGCCTCCCCTGCTGATCCTCGGCGTCATCGCCAACCTCACCCTGCTGGGAATCTTCAAGTATGCCGGCCTGTTCGCCAAAACCGCGGAGTGGCTGGGGGCCACGGGAATTCCAGCACCCGGGTTCATTCTCCCGCTTGGCATCTCCTTCTTCACCTTCCAGCAGATCGCCTACCTGATCGACGCCGCCCGCGGCGAAACCGAGGAGTATCACTTCAGCGACTACCTGCTGTTCGTCTCCTTCTTCCCCCAGCTGATCGCCGGCCCCATCGTCCACCACAAGGAGATGATGCCCCAGTTCAGGATGCGCGGCGGCATCGGCTGGCACCGTCATCTCCCCATCGGATTCGGCATCTTCGCCATCGGGCTGTTCAAGAAGGTCGTCGTGGCCGACCCCTCCGCGGTGATCGCCAACGCGCTCTTCGCCACCGCCGCAGCCGAGGGCGGAAGGGAGCTGACCATGGGCGAGGCGTGGACCGCAGGCGTGGCCTACTCCATGCAGATCTACTTCGACTTCTCCGGCTACTCGGACATGGCCATCGGTGCCGCCCGGCTGTTCGGCATCCGCCTGCCGCTCAACTTCCACTCCCCCTACAAGGCCACCTCCATCATCGACTTCTGGCGCCGCTGGCACATGACGCTCTCCCGATTCCTCCGGGACTACCTCTACATCCCCCTGGGAGGCAGCCGACGCGGTCCCTCGCGGCGCTATCTCAATCTGATGGCCACCATGCTTCTCGGCGGTCTCTGGCACGGCGCCGGCTGGACCTACGTCCTGTGGGGCGGCCTGCACGGAGCCTACCTCTGCATCAACCACGGCTGGATCCACCTGAAGAAAAAGTTCCAGCTCAGAAGCCTGCCCAAACCGGTCGCCATCGGTCTCACCTTCATCGCGGTCGTCATCGCATGGGTTCCTTTCCGCGCAGGGAACTTCGAACTCGATCCCGCCGGCACGACCGGCGACGCCCTGCGCGCCAGCCGCTCGATCTTCTCCTCCATGTTCGGCTTCCACGGTTTCGAAGGACTGCCTGACAAGGCCCAAAGGGTCATCGCCAGCCGCGATCCGCTGCTCATCCTGATCCCGGCCATCGCCTGCTGGATCCTGCCGAACACCCAACAGATCTTCGCCCGCTACCGCCCCACCATCACCCGCTTCACGCGACCCTCACCGGCGTGGTGGCAATGGCGCCCCACCCTTCCCTACGCGCTTGCGACCGTCGTCCTTCTGGTCGTCATCGGGCGCCAGTTCGACAAGGTCAGCGAATTCATCTATTTCCAATTCTGATCCGTGAAGGCCCTGCTCCGTTACCAACAATTCCTGCTCATCCTCGTGATGGGCACGGCGGTGCTCGGCTACGCGCTCAATACCTGGGTCAATCCATGGCGAGTGACCCCGACCGCCTGGTCGTCGGCCGCCTTCGATGACTACCGGGCCATCGACAATGAATGGAACCGCACCGCCAAGGCAGGCCTGGCCGCATCCGGCGACTGGGACGCCGCCCTGTTCGGTTCATCCCGGGTCGACATCGCCTTCGACCCCGAGCACTCACTGTTCGAGGGAAGGAACTGCGCCAACCTCGGCCTGAACGCCGCCAGCATCTCCGAAAACCACCGGATCTTCAGCTACTTCATGGATCACCACGATCCCGAGTTGCTCGTCTTCGCCATCGACCCCGGCGACCTCACCACACCCCATTCAACTTTCAACCTGACAGATTTCTCGCTGTCCCCGCTGAATCCCGACGCCGATCCGATCGAGCGGGAACTCCGCTACCGCGAAGGCATCTCGACCCTCGCTGCTTCCTTCGACACCATCCAGCGCCGACTTCAGCACAAACCCGCCGAGCACACTCCGCAGGGCTTCCGGCGCGACGCCCCATTCCCCGACAACCAACGCCAACTCATCGCCGGCCTCTACCTCGCCACCACCGTGCGCATGGTGAAAGGGCGCACCCGATACGGCCAACTCGATCCGACCAAGTTGGACCTGCTCGATGACGTCATCGAAAGGTGTCGGACGGAAGACTGCCGGCTCGTCATTCTCCTCACTCCCAATCACGGACTCTTCCAACTCAGCTACGAGGAACTCGGCGATCCCGACCCCATCTTCGAAGCCGACCGCCGCGCGCTGGCGGAGCGAGCCACCCACGGGGTGGAAGTCTGGGACTTCCTCGATGCCCACCCCATCAACTCGGAGCCCCTGCCGCCCGCCGAACCATCGAGTGCTCACCTCCGCTACTGGATCGACCTGTTCCACGCCACTCCCGAGGTGGGAAACCTCATGCTTGATCGCATTGCAGGCGAACCCGGCGACTTCGGTGTCAGGCTGACCACCGACACCATCGACGCCCGCCTTGAGGACATCCGCGCTGGCCTTGCAGCCTACCGGGAAACCCGACCCGAGGATGTCGCCTTCCTGCAGAAATCCCTCGACCGCTACCGCCCGAAACCATGAACCCGTGTGTCGTCGCCATCATCAAGGGAGGACTGGGCAACCAGCTCTTTTCCTATGCCGCCGCCCGCGCCTTCGCCGAGCGGAGCGGCCGCGAGCTCTTCATCGACGACGATTCAGGCTTCCTGCGGGACGGATATGGCCGGAGTTTCCGACTCAACCATTTTCCCATTTCGGCCAAGCCAGCACCGGCCAAGCTGCGCCTCGGGGACCCCAAGGCGATCCACCACAAGTGGACCCGAACCTGGAACAAGTGTCTCCCCGGAAAGCGCCGCAGCTACCTGCGCGAATGCCCGGACAAGGGGGCCGAGCAACTGCTGGACTTCGATTCCACCGCCCCCGCTGTCCACCTGAACGGCTACTGGCAATCCGAGGAATACTTCAAGGACCACGCCCGAATCATCCGGGATGAATTGACGCCACCGGTCTGCGACCCAGTGCTGGAAGCCGAGCTCGCCCTCAGTCCATCGGTTTTCGTCCACGTCCGCCGGGTGCGCTATTCCCCCGCCCTGCCGGTCGACTACTATCAATCCAGTATCTCCATGATGGCGGACAAGCTCGGCCGCCCCCGATTCGAGGTCTTCGGAGATGACATCGGGTGGGCCCGCAGGGCATTGGACTTCGGTGAGCACGACGTCCGTTTTCACGACAGCGAGGACTCGGACGAACTCCGCGACTACCGACTGATGTCCTCGTGTCGACACGCCATCGTCGCCAACAGTTCATTCAGCTGGTGGGCGGCATGGATCCGCCCCGATCAGGAAAAGATCGTGTGCACGCCCGCCGACCCCGGCTGGCCGGTCAAACCCGCTGCCGGCTGGATGGCGGTTCCTCATGAGGACCTGATTCGCTAGCTTTCGGTTGCGACCGAGAGCAGGTGACCTCTCACCACTCACACCCCGACTGACCCCACATAAGAAACGATCCCCGCGCCCTATTGAGACCTTTCGCTCAAACGGCCTTTCTACGTTTCATTGCGTCCGGGATTACGGGACAATCAAAGATCTAGTGGCGATCTGGCACACCGAGGCTCGAATTTCCGTTAACGTGGAACGTGCGACGAAGATATGTAGGTAAGAATGTGTGACAAGAATCTCGTTACCTTCATACCAACTCGAACGGTGAACATCGGATCGCGAGGGCGAAATTGTGAACCTCATTCTGGCGGCTTTGCCTTGGTGGCGACGATCTTGATGATGGTGATTCTGGTCCTACTCGCCGTAGGACTGCTCTCGCTCTCAAGCATTTCTCTCCGAGGAACAACAGCGGGCAAGGCGGCGGCAGAGGCGAGATCAAATGCAAGACTTGCTCTGCTTCTGGCTGTTGGCGAACTACAACGAGAGCTGGGCCCAGACCGGAGAATCAACTGCCAAAGCGGAATCGACGGCCTGGCCCTCTCAGGCCAGGGCAATTGGCTTGGCGTCTACGATGCATGGAATTCCGATCAATCGGAGCGCCCGGAATTGGATAATCAGTTCCGCGGCTACCTGGTATCAGGAGAAGGAATGCATGAGCGGGATGCCGCCGCCAAACAGCTGACGGGTGAGTCGATTGAACTGGTCTCAAGTGGAACTCTCGGAACTCCGGAGCCACACAAACAGGTTGTGGCTGGGCTAATTCCGATGACGAATGACGACGGCGAAAAAGTCGGGCAATATGCGTGGTGGGTCGGCGATGAAAATTCGAAGGCCAAGATTACGGCAGGGCAGCGTGTGCCCGAAGAGGTCGGCCCTGAATTGCTCGCCCAGCATGCTGCCCAATCTGCGCCGGGGACGGGCTTCCAATTGGTCGATTCTCTCGCCGGCGTCAACGGAACAGGAAGGGCAGATTGGGACCTGGGCGACAACTTGCGATCCAAGGTTGTGTCCTTTGGTTCGGCTGATCTTCTATCAGGGGGCAATGGCAATGTCGGAAGCAACTTCCATGACATTACCACTGAGTCATTCGGGGTGCTCACGGACGTTCGGGTCGGAGGCCTGAAACGCGACCTCTCGCTCTATCTAGGGCGAGAATTTGATAGGCGCCTGCGCCAACCGCTCTACGACGTCCAAAGTGGTTCAACCGTGAATTTTTCACCCGATTCCGAAGATGCCAGCCTTTGGGATACGCTCGACGAACATTCGGGCATCACGATGGAGGAGCTCTGGTTGTACTACAACCTCTATCGGGAGGTTGCGTATAGTCGCCCTTCCAGTGAGGACATGAAGGTCGGAGTACTTCCCGCAGCTTACCCGACCCTGCTTTCGCCAAACTCCCGCGACGATGTGATTCGCGACCGATTCTACATCTACAAGAGGAAAATCTTCTCACAAGTGAAGTACATCCTCTCCCTCGCCACTGTTCCGAGCAGTGTGGAACAGGGTAAGTATGATTTGCGAATCTCCGTGGATCCGGTCGTTGTGCTGTGGAACCCCAATAACGTGGCACTTGAGTATCAGGTCGGCGGCTACTCGACCGTCGGGTTCTCTTCACTGCCGTATGAGTGTGTGTTCGAAGTGAGCAGTAGCGCAGGCTCGAAAACGACCGCCGTTCCATTCAGCAACTTTTTCTCCACCGTGAATGGAGTGGCCGCACAAGTCGGGAAGGCGCACCGCATCGTGCTCGGACCTGGCGAGAGTCGTGTATTCTCGCCTGCGGCAGACAAGACAGGAGGCAAGTCCATCACCGTGGATCTGGAGTCGGGCTGGGATTTCACAACTGGCGCACTATTCTCTGACTCGACCTTCCCGACAGGTTTGAGTTCCCAGGACCGGGTCAAAGTCACGTTGAAGCCTGTGGCGTCCACAAGACAAGATTACATCACCTACTGGTTCGGACCGCGCTCGCCGGACCCAGCGCTTCAGGCAGGTACGATCTCCCTCTGGCAGGATATGGTGATCGGCAAGACACTACCCGAGATCATAACACCTCAGGCTTACAGCGTATCAACGATCACAAACGAGGAAAAGGTGCCACTCATGCTGTTCAGCTACTACCTTCGCCCCGAGAACGACACCGAAACGGCGTCTCGACCTTGGATCTGGAACAATCCCGCCATTGTCTACCGCTGGCCGGCCGATGGCTCGATCTCGAGTCGAGTTCATCGTCAGTTCGAGATGAAGGTGGTAGGGATCGACACATGGGAGAACCCCTATGTGCAGGTAACCCCAGACAACCAGGCATACTGGGGCGGTGGTGTGAGAGCCGACTTCGGCGTCCCATTCTTCACCCATCGCAGTATCCCGCTCACGCCTCCGCTATCACTCGCTGCCCTACAGCACTCTTGCGCGAATGGTTTCCGCCGCTATTGGAAAGACAGCCCAATCAGCACTGGCGGACCCGGCACATTCCCACAGGATGCGGAGAGCCTGGACGGATACCAGTATCTGGCACCAAAAGTCTCAAAGGCGATCGGCAATTCGTTTGCCCACCCACTGATCGCGGAGGATCGCACGGATGGCGAATTATTCGCTCATCTCGGCGATAAGAATTCCTCAGCCGCACGCAATCATACGATCGCCGACCACGCCTACCTCGCAAACGCTGCACTCTGGGACTCATGGTACTTTTCCTCTCTCGCTCCCCAGACGGTGGAAGCCTACGGCGACAATCGGCGTGATCTGCAACAGGTCTTCGACGACTTCTTCACTGACACTGCCGAGAAACAGCCTGTCCCACTGCCTTCAGCCCGTATGCGTCCGTACCGAACGATGAACCAGGATCCCCAAGAGCTGATTCGCAACAGCATAGCTTCCGATGACGCCTATCGCCAGGTCGCCGGTCACTTGATGGTTGATGGAGCCTTCAACGTCAACTCAACCTCTGTTACCGCGTGGAAGGCAATCCTGGGAAGTTTGCGCGGCCACAATGCGGTGCGGCGTGATCGTGGTGACCGCAGCGTCAGGCTTGAATCCGGTTCATATGCCGAAACCGTGGTGAACGGCTTGATCATTGCCAACGGCCCATATTCCAAGCCGTCAGGTGACCCCCAAGAGCCAAACCAGTGGACAGGATTCCGGACTCTCGACGATCGTGAGATCGGTGAACTTGCAGAGTCCCTCGTCGAAGAAATCAAACTTCGTGGTCCATTTCTATGTCTGTCTGACTTCATCAATCGGCGTCCAGGGCGCAACACTGCCTTTGCCCGCCAAGGCACCCTGCAGGCTGCCATCGAACGCTCAGGCATCAATCAGGAGCTCGAAGAAGGAACTCGGACAACGGGACCACTAGCCTCAGTGCCCTTCCCCGATGCCGGCAAGGGCTCCAAAGCAGCTGGGATGCCGGGCTATATCGGGCAGGCCGACCTGCTTACCCCGCTAGGACCTACGTTACAGGCAAGGTCGGACACCTTCACGATTCGCGCATACGGCAGTGCCACAGACAACAATGGCGCTGTCATCGCCCGGGCTTGGTGCGAGGCCATCGTTCAAAGAGTCCCGGACT
Organism: Haloferula rosea; assembly: GCF_016595525.1. Classification (GTDB taxonomy): domain Bacteria; phylum Verrucomicrobiota; class Verrucomicrobiia; order Verrucomicrobiales; family Akkermansiaceae; genus Haloferula; species Haloferula rosea. Next base: position 11,239 of record NZ_JAENII010000002.1, on the reverse strand, counting down.
ACATCGAAGGGACCGACGCACCGGGCACATCCCAGTCTTTGCTGAGTTCGGCAGCAAACCGCGTCTTCGGCAGGAAGCTGGACCTGGTTGGCTTCCGCTGGCTGACTTCTGATGAAATCTAAGATTGAGAACCCAATGAATCTTCGCAACTTCAGGAGCCTGCCCTGCCTTTTGGCGACTGTGGTCGCTCTTCTGACAGTTGCCGATTCAGGACGATGTCAGGAGAAACCAGAACAAGCGCAAGCCAGAAACGACGGAGCGATTCTCTTGAGGGTGATGTGCAAACAAGGGGTGAATGGCGCGAGCGAACTCAAGATCATTCAAGGCAAGAAGATTCTGCACGAACTCGACCTATCGGCGCCCCTCACAAGTGACCCCCTACCCATTGCACGCGGCAATCTGCTGATCACTCGAGAAGAACCTTCGGAAACCGAGAGTGGTGTTGCTCCGGTGCTTGATCTGAAGATCCCGGAATCTGGCAAACGCTTTGTTCTCGTGCTCTTTCCCGCGCCTGGGGGCAAGAGAGAGCAACCTTATCTCTACAGGCTCATCCGTACCGACGATCAGAGGTTCGGCGTCTCTGACCTTTATCTCTCCAACCTTACGTCACTTCAGATCGGAGGGCTTCTCGGCACAGCCAAGTTCAACCTGTCACCGAATGCATCGGAAATCGTCACACCCCTGCCAGCCCCCTCGGGAGCACGGGTCTACCAAAGCCGCTTCTACTTCCAATTCGAGGGGAAGGCTCGAATCTTCAACGACACACGTTGGCCGATCTCACGCAGTGCCCGGATCTACCTATTCTTTGTTCCCGACCCCAATCGAAACTCGGTTGGATATCTATCCTTCCGGGAATATGCTCCGTTCCCGTGAGACGAATGATGGCGCCGAGCTCGGCCAGCAAGGAAGACTGCCGGGTGACAGACACAACCCTTCTTGAACGTGGAAGTCTTTCGAGGTAGCACCTAGAACAGCACGAGTTTGCTCCAGCCTGTGAAACGTACTGGGGGATCAACCCTTGGCGGCACGACCCTTGATGCCACCAGGTGCCCAGTTGGCCATTCAATACGCCCGGAGCGGAGGGAAATGACGTGTTTTCAACTCTGAAATGACTGATTATCAGAACTTTTCAAAGACCCAACACGCCACCACTCGGAAGGAACATGGTTGCTTGATGAGGCGGCACAACTACCAAACCCTTTTGAGATGAAATCCCCAGCGCACGGCAGATGAGGTGGTCGGCGGCCTCCCTTCAGCCAGATGCGCCAAGAAACGCCTGGTTCAGACTGACTTCCTTCTACGACGAGCAAGAAAAAGAACCGCAACAGACGCAAGCATGGCTGTCCTTGGTTCCGGCACTCCGTTCAGGGTATTCGTCGTGTAGAGATTTGAGACTGTGGTGGCATCTGCAGCCTCGTCCAGTATCCAGACTTCGTCGATGCGTCCTTCAAAGTCGAAGTCATTCGCAGAAAAGAAAGCCGCGCCAATCGTATCAACGGTGAAATCTGTATTCTCCCCCGCGACGGTATTCACAAGGGTGCCATCTCGATAGAGACTGATGGTAGTACCGGCCCCGACAACCGCGTAGTGATGCCACGCGGTGTCGGAAACGGAGGCAAACTCCTCTTGGGACGAAGCCGGACTTGTATTCACCCATTCTGAACCACGCCACCGGACGACGTCATCGCCCGTCCCTCTCAAACTGATGAAGCTGACATTGGTATCACGCTCGCCAATGGCCATGTTCCACCCCCTCGCGGCGTCATCTTGCTGTGCCCAGAAGCTGATGGTATAATCGCCATTCAAAGCTTGGGCAGAAAATGCCAGATAATCCCGATCCGTGCTGAACTCCATCGCTCCACCACCAAACACAGACTCTCCGATGGTTGTCGTAATCCCTGAGTTACCAACGGTGCCGACGTCCGTCAGCGTGGCGTCGTTTCCATTACCAGAACCATCAGTATAATCGGAATCGAACGAGTAGTGACTCAGCACCGCTGCGTGAGAGGCCAAACCGGTCAGGCCCATAATCATTAGTATGCACTCAATCTTCATGGTATTATTTCGTATGTATTTGTTGTGATTGATCCCTCGCGGGACGGGAGACAGATAGGAGGAGATTTACGTCGAGGAGCACCCATTGGGTCTTGAATTCAGGACCATTCAAATGCCTCTCGACGCGATTCGGAGAAGACTATCGATGCACGCCAACTCTGAAGAATCGTCGAGTTTCAACCGGATCTTCTGGAAGTAAATAGCTGGTGCTTGGGCCGATGCCTGCCGGGATGAAGGAATCGAGTCGCGTCCACCCCTGCATGTCCGAACTGACCTCGATCAGGTATCGGCGATCCGGGGACGACGGCCACGTCAGGGTCGTAACCGGTGAAGTCTGCAACTGCGACACAACCACGTTGGAAACCAAAGGATTGGTGAGCCAAAGAAACTCCTCCAAGTTACTCAGACCGTCCTTGTCATCATCCCCGGCCGGATCCTGACCGGTATTCCCAATTCCCCAGTAAAGCTCCTCCCAGTCGTCATCGAGACCATTCTCCTCAACATCCTTGATTGCGACCTGTTGCATTCCGGTAGCGAGCCGCGATCCAATTGCCAGGTTTCCGCTGGTTCCGAAATGGATACTACTGGACCCGCCCATCGACTGATCATCCGTTTCGACGAGATAACTTAGCACATCGGAATTGGCCACCGCAGCTTGCGCCGCCTTCACTGTCGCGCGGTTGACCGGATCAAGCGCCGTTTGATTGTCGGAGAGCTGGACGATACCAAATTTGAGATCGCTATCGTAGGTGGACCGGACGTCAGCGATGAAGTTGGTCAGGTTAGTCTGGTAGTTGCCGGCATTGGTGCTGCTCCCTGCGTCAGCTTCGCCCTGATGCCAAATCATTCCTTCAATTTCGATGGCAGCCCCAGGGTAGACGGAGGCGAGAGCGGCAAGACCACTTGAAACAGTGGTCTGGAAGTTCTGATAGATCGATCCATCACCTGCAGTGGTGCCGTCACCACCAGGGAACCAGTTGCTGTGGAGGCTGGTGCCACCGAGAGTATGCTTGATAATAGCGATGCGGGCCCTTTCGGAGCCGAGGGCATCGTGAATGTCGACACCAAAGCTGAGTTCAGGCCCAAAGCCACCGGCATTACCAGTCATTGAACCACTTCCGGGCTGCAAGCGGATCAACTGGTTCGCCGGGAGCATACTGTTGCCGCCCCCATTGCCATGGAAGAGATCAATATCCGACTGGATCAGTTCAAGCCCGCCGGAAAGTTCGCTTGTGACTCCGTATCCGTCCGCATTCGATTGACCTCCCACTAGATACACGACGACCCTGTCCGGGTTGGCTGGTGGAACTAGGACGGTCGAACCGCCGAATCCAATCTCTCGCATGGCAACAAACCCCTCAGTGGTGTTGTTCGCTTTGTCGGTGATCTGGAATAGCACTGACCTCACACCCTCGTAGCCAGCTCCGAAGCCGAAGGTTTGTGCGGGGGAAGATCCCGTCGCCGGGGCAGCAGAGGCACTCCCATTGAATGGCGACCCAATTTGATTTCCTGTCCCGCCAGGGCCGTCGTAGAAGGTAAGGGAAAAATCCCCAACACCATTGCCGGGAGCTGCGACCGCATTTCCGTTCGTGTGATTCCATAGGTGGAACGCTTCCAGGATTGCTGGAGAATCGAATTCCAGCATGATGTTCACGGGGAACCCACCGAGGGGAGGATCGGTCGTGGCATATGACTCACCGGCGAGGGCTGCGTCCTCAAGGTCCTGGGGTGAGGAATGATTGGCATTCTTCAGATCTTCCAAAGGAAAGGGCCCGTTGCCACTGACAAACACCCCGCCATCCGTAGAAGCGCTGCTATGATAGAGGAAACTCTGGGAGCCTTCGAAGGCAGCTTCCCGGATTCCTACAAAAAGCGAACCCGGATTGTGGTTATCGGCCGTAAGCGTCACTGAGCGAACTCCCTTGTAGCTCGTTCCGAAATTGAAAGTCTCGGCTGGATACAAACCGGAAGCCGGAGCCTTCGCCGCATTGTTGCTGTAGGGTGATCCGATCTGACTTCCGGTGCCGTTGGGCCCGTCATAGAATGTCAGGGTAAAGGCATTCACACCTTGGTTGGCGGCGGCGCTAGCACCATTGCTATGATTCCATAGATGAAAGGCATCAAGGGACACGGCTACATCGAACTCAAAGGTGATTGTCACCGGGTATCCACCTGCTGGAGGAGATGTCGTGGCGTATGAGCGGGTTCCAGCCCGAATGGAGGCGTTCTCGGTGTCGGCGGCCGAACTATATCCACCGTTTTTGAGGTTCTCAATCGGGTAGTCAGAACTGAATTCCCCTCCATTCGTAGATGCGCTGTCGTGATAGAGGAAGGCTCCCCAAGCGTTCGTCGAACAGGAGATGAGGAGCAAAAGTAAAGAACGGTGTTTCATAGACGTTGGCGAGCTGGCGTTCACTGGCAGTGCGAATAAGTAAACCATCGTTGTCCGAATCAGGTCTCGGGCAATCGAGCTACTGATCAATCCGCCCTCAGCGAGTCGCGTTAACAACTTTCGTCTGATTTGTTCATTTGGCAGACATAAGTGCCTACCGGCTCACCTTTGAGCTAGATGAGCTCCGCCCAAGACTCCGAAGAATTCTCAAAGATTGTCGTTAACGGTCGCCAGTTTCCAGAATACATTAGCATTGATATGGAGCTAGACGCCGCCCAACAAGCTGAGTTTGTAAGCCAGATCGCCCGCCACCAGGCTGCCCTACATGCATACATTGTTTCCTTGATGCCGGGAATGGATGGGGTCGACGATGTTCTTCAGGAAACCAACCTGGTCCTGTGGGGAAAGCGTACTTCCTTCGAACAGGGCTCGAATTTCCGGGCGTGGGCTTGTGCGATCGCGCGTTTCAAGGTGATGGGACATCGGCGGAAGCTCGCCAAGCTTGGTTTTCAGATGTTTGACGATGAATTGGCTGAGCAGCTCGCGACGGAGTGCGCCGCTGAACCTGCCGAGTTCGATTTTCGCCTGAGAGCCCTGGAGAAGTGTATGGGGAGATTGGGGGAACGGGAGCGGAGCCTGGTGGAGCATCGATACTTTTCGGATGCCAACCTTGATGAGTTCGCCGCAGTGCGAGGTCAGTCGCTTGAAACCCTACGTGTGACACTCTACCGGGTAAGAGCTGGCTTGAAGAAGTGCATTAGCGGCGAAATGATGCTTTACCGCGCCCAATCATGAACCGTCGAGAGCTTGAGATTCATCTGCAGGACTTGTTCGAAGGGCGACTTACAGGCGCTCCGTTCGAAGAACTCCAGACTGCTCTGAGAAAGGATACATCAGCTCGCGAGGCCTACCGGGAGTATCTTCATCTCCATCATTCCCTGAAGTTCCGCAGTTCAGGGGTGGACCTACTCAACGTGGTGCCGATGGATCGTGTGATCGAACGAGGGCAGCGCCGGACGCTGCGGCAGGCCGGCCTGGCGGCAGCCGCGCTGCTCGTTCTGGTTGGAGTGACCATGGCACTGATCCTGACACGGGCGCCCGCCCCAACCCTGTCCGTTGCAGCGAGTCCGGGCACCGATTTCACGATTGGTCATGAAAGACTCGGAGATGAAGCTCCCAACGGGCTTGTGCTGGAGCCAGGGTCCCGTCTTCAGCTGAAAAGTGGCACGGTGGAGCTCGATTTCACGTCGGGGGTTCGCGGAATTGTCCGAGGTCCGGCCGATCTGACGCTTCAGCGGGAGGATCTCCTGGAGTTCTCCAGTGGGACTGCTTGGTTTGAGGTGCCAGCCAAGGCGATTGGCTTCAAGGTCAACACTCCAGACTTACTCCTCACCGATCTCGGCACTGAGTTCGGAATCGTCTCGGCTCCCAATTTTCTTGATGAGGTTCATGTCTTCAGCGGCATGGTCGAAGTCCAGAACCGCAGTGGGCTGATGACCAAAGAGTTGCTTACAGAAGGTCAGGCCCGATTCGCTGGTCTGGCGGGAAGATGGAAAGAAATACCCATTCGCCCCGACCACTTCCTAAATGAGCTTCCGATCACTGAAACCCAGCCTGAGGTGCTGACCCATGAACAATCGAGCTATGCACAGTTTGCCTTTGTCGATGACGTCAGCAATTCTGACCTCCTGCATGGCCTGAAAGCCCGCACCTTTGGCTGGAACCAGAAGAACGATGCCTCACCTCTTGAACTCACGGATGGTGTGCATGGAGATCACAATGATGTCGTACCCGGTGACAGGGTTCAGGGTGCGTGGACCACGGTTGGCGCCGTTGCGGAATACGAGCTTGGACGAGGTGCGACCGGACGGGGCTATGATATTACTTCGATTCAGTCGATCGCCTCCTGGAACAATGCCGGTTTCGGGAACCAAGCATGGACTGTGGAGGTCAAGCCCGTCGGTGGTGACTACCGTATTCTTCACACCGTGAGCTTTCACCCGCTCAATCTGCAGGCGCTTAACGGCGGAGGGGCGACCAAAGTCACCCTGACGCACAAGGATGGCGTGCTGGCTGGCGGGATCGAGTTCATAAGATTCACCGCCAGTCACGTGGAGGGTTCCGTTGACAACGCCTTTGTTTGGCGAGAGATCGATGTATTTGGTCACTTGACTGGGCAACAATAGAGGTCGCATCAATTCGCCACGAGTTGGTTGCTGACACAGAGGGTCCGATTTTCGAGATCAGATTGAACTCGCCCATCTTGACCCTGCGAAGTCCGGGCAGACTGATGATCAGGCAGCCGGACGGGGTTTACCAAAAGGAGTAAAACTGAAGCCATTCGGATTTTCTGGCAACGTTCGGACCTTGGTCCATCGGCGAACGATTCCGCAACCCGCTGTCTGTGGGGAGCCTGTGTATGGGGTCCTGACCGACTCTTTCCTTTTGCCAACGTGTTATTCTGCCGCAGGCGCCGAGAACGGAGACTCACTGACCTCCCAATCCTCGTTCTTCTCGGTGAAGGTGCGAAGCGTCCACTCGCTGGGAATCAATGCCACCAGGTGCCCATGCGCATCACGAACCAGGCGGACATCCATCGATAGCTCAGGGAGATCCTCCGGGGTGGTTTCACCCTCCTTCTTGCGCATCCAGCGGGCGTAGCTCCACGAGGCTGGCTCGATCCGGGTCTCGGCATCATACTCGCCCTGCAAGCGGTGCTGCATCACTTCAAACTGCAGCGGCCCCACAGCCCCAAGAAGGGGGACATAGGCACCGGTGGTATCGAGCGGCTTGAACTCCGTCACCACCCCTTCCTTGAGCATCTGCTGAAGGCCGGAGCGGAAGCGCTTGAACTTCGCGGTGCTCGAGTTGTGGAGATAAGCAAAGCACTCGGGGGCGAAACGCGGAATCTCGTCGAAGCTCAGGTTCTTCTTTGAGGACAGGGTGTCTCCGATCAGGAAATCATGGTTGCCGACCAACCCGGCCACATCCCCGGCATAGGCATCATCCACGGTCTCGCGGTCCTGACCGAAGAGGCTCATGGAATTCGAGAGGCGGACCTTCTGTCCGGTGCGGGTGTGGATCACGTTCATGTCCCGCTCGAATTTGCCGCTGACAATCCGGATGAAGCTGACCCGGTCGCGGTGCTTCGGGTTCATGTTCGCCTGGATCTTGAAGACGAAGGCGGAGAACTCCGGAGAAGTCGGCTCGATCCGGTCGCCATCACTGAGGCGCGCGGCCGGCGGTGGGGCCAGGTCGATGAAGCGCTCCAACAGAAGCTGCACCCCGAAATTGTTCGCGGCACTGCCGAAGAACACCGGCGTCAGTTCGCCGGATGAGACGGCATCGAGGTCGAAGTCCGCACCCGCGCCATCCAACAACTCAAGTTCCTCGCTCACCTGCTCGTAGACATCGGAATCAAGCTTCTCCCTCACGCGCGGATCGGAAATATCGCTGACCTCTTCAGGCGCTTTGAAGGCCCCTCCCGGCGTCTTCTCGAACAGGTGGACCTCACCCTTCTCACGGTCGTAGACGCCACGGAAGCGCGGACCATCGCCGAGCGGCCAGTTGAGCGGATAGGCTGCGATGCCGAGGACACTCTCAAGTTCATCGAGGAGGTCGAGCGATGGCTTCGCCGGCCGGTCGAGCTTGTTCATGAAAGTGAAGATCGGCACACCGCGCTTGCGGCACACCTCGAAGAGCTTCCGGGTCTGACTCTCGATCCCCTTACCCGCATCCACGACCATGATGGCCGCATCCACCGCCGTCAGCACTCGATAGGTATCCTCGGAGAAGTCTTTGTGCCCGGGGGTATCAAGGATGTTCACCACGCAGTCCTTGTACTCGAACTGCAGGACGGTCGAACTGATCGAAATCCCCCGCTGCTTCTCCAGTTCCATCCAGTCCGAAGTCGTCGCCCGCTGATTCTTCCGCGCCGTCACGCTACCCGCCAGATTGAGGGCACCACCGTAGAGCAGGAACTTCTCGGTCAGCGTCGTCTTGCCGGCATCCGGGTGGGAAATGATGGCAAAGGACCGGCGACGTGAAACTTCGCGTTTGAGTTCGGAGGCAGGGACTGAGGACATGCGGCCCGAGGGCGTAGGGTGCCCCGGCACAGAATTCAATGACGACCTTTGCCAGCCGCCACGAACGGAGACTCAAGCCCCACGGTCACGGTGGCGGGCAAAGCCAGGTTCACTCTCCACCGACCTCCACGCCGAGGATCACTTCGCAGTCCGGCATCTTGGCACGGACCGCATCCGCGCCAGCCGCATCCACCGCGGTCTGCCAGAGGTAGAGACGTTTCAGGTTCGGCAGGTCGACCAGCTTCAGCACGCCCTCGTTGGTCACCTTCGTACCGTAAAGGTTCAATGACTCCAGCGCCACCATGCCAGCGACCGCCTCGAGTGCAGCGTCGGTGACCTGGGTCTCCGACAGCCGAAGCATCTTCAGCTTCGACGCATCGGCCAGTGAGAGGAGCCCCGCATCCGTGACCTGGGTCGCAGACAGGTCCACCGACACCAAGGCAGGTGCCAAGGGCGCCAGCTTGGCCAATTCCTCATCGCCGAAATTCTTGCGCATGCTGACGGCGGTGAAGGTCACGCCACTTGACTGCTGCGACTCGAAATTCAAGGCCGATGGGAACACCTCCTGGAGTTTCTCGACTTCCGCTGCCAGAGCCTCGCGCGCCTTGGCCTCTTCCTCCTGCGCCGAGGTGGCTGCAGCCGCTTCCGCTGCGGCAACTTCAGGCGGAACCAGCTTCGAAACCGCTTCCTTCACCTCAGCAGGCATCTCGGCGTCAACCACCTTCAGGTCCGGCGAGGCACCCGCATTGATCCACCACTCAAGCACGGCGATCTCATGATCCTCCATCTGCTTCTTGTCCTCCGGCGGCATGTGCTCGTCGTCATCCAACGGCAGGTGGATTCGATAGACGATGTTGCTGTCCTCGGCATTCCCCGGTTCGAAGCCATCGCCCTCCTTCCCTCCTGCGAGGGTCAGTTCGTAGGTATCCATCCGCAACTTGCCTTTCTGCTTGTCCTCACCGTGGCAGGACACGCATTTCTGATCGAAGATCGGCTGGATGAGATGGGTGTAAACGACTTGCTCTTCGAGCGGAACGCCGACCGGTTCCTGGGTGGCCCCAGAACCCTCAGCCGGCTCGTCCGAAGACCCGTCCTCCTCAATCGGCAACTTCTCGGCGCCGGGGAGCTGATTGATCCATTCGCGAAGAGCTGGTGGCTCTTCCTTCCGCAAATACCCCTTCCCATGCACGCTTTCACCGCCATCGTGGCTGGCCACCGTCATCACGCCGGCGCTGGCGAGCAGACTCAGGAAGTAGACGAAGCCCCCTTTGCCACCGGCGAGGTCGACCCAGTTCTTCACGCAGAACGCCACGATCGTGGCCGAAGCGAATCCGATGCCCCACCACATGTGGTTCTGGATCAGCTCGGAGTTGTCATCGCCACTTTGGTAGAGAAGGAAGCCTACGACGACGGCCACGACCGCCGAAACCGCGGTGAAGAATGCCGGCACCAAGGTCGAACTCCCTTTCTCCGAACGGAACAGCTTGCCCAGCTCCATCAGGATCACCAACGACAGCATGCCGATCGGCAGGTGGAGGATGATGAAATGGTAACGTCCCAGATAGCGGACCCACTGGGTGGCCGTCTGTCCGTCGGGTTCGCCCGCCAGCAAAGGCATGGCCACCATGCCGACGATGGTCAAAAGACCGACGACAGTAAGGAAAATCGCCGGTTTGGCGGAGGGAGCTTCTTGGTCAGACATGGATGCGGATCATTACGTAGGCACCGCAGGGATGTTTCGCAGAAATGGAGAGGAAATCCGGCCATTCCTGTCCCTTGAGTCACACGTCCACCACGGGACCTTCCTTGGGACCCTTGGTTTTCGGAACCTTCTTCCCCAAGAACGGAAGGAAGCGGGAAACATTGATTCCCAAAGCACCCAGGGAACTCACGAAGATCAGCAGCGCCGTCGCCTCATCGATCAACGGAATCGGATCCGGAATGAACAAAACAATCCCGGACGCCGTCGCGAGAACCAGAGCAAGTGCCTTTTTCATGCCGCAGGATACGCGGCCCCGGCCAAAAATCAATCATGCCGGTAAAAGCAGGGGCGTCGACCTTACGATCGACGCCCCCCTTCAAATTCGTTCCCCTTCCCTTGCGGGGACCGGAATGGCTACTTGCTGTCCGACTTCTTCGCGGCCTTTTTGGCCACCTTCTTGGCTACCTTCTTCGCGATCTTCTTGGGCAGCTTCTTTGGAAGTTTCTTGGCTGGAGCCGCTGGAATCTCGTCGAGCAGACCGCTCACCGCAGGTTCCTCGGCCTTCGCCTTCTTCTTCTGCTCACCAGCGACATCCTCGTCTTCCTCTCCGCCGTGGCTGAGAATGAAGTGCAGGTCGTCGAGACCGAGGTTCGAGGCGAAGCCCTCGTCGCCGAGCACGTTCGTCACCAACTGCGTCTTCTGGTGCTGGAGGATCCGGATCTTCTCCTCGACGGTGTCGCGGGTAAGGAGGCGGTATGCAATGACCTTGTTCTTCTGACCAATCCGGTGCGTCCGGTCGATCGCCTGGTTTTCCACCGCAGGGTTCCACCATGGATCGTAAAGGATCACGTAGGAGGCGGAGGTCAGGTTCAGCCCCGCACCGCCCGCCTTCAGCGAAAGCATGAACACCGAGGCATCCTTGCTCGTCTGGAAGCTTTCGATCTCCCCTTTCCGGTCCTTGGTCTGGCCGGTGAGGTAGTGGAAGGGACGTGCCTCGAGCTCGAG
>NZ_JAENII010000029.1 GCF_016595525.1 Haloferula rosea | reverse complement strand
GTGCGGTTGAAGCAGGAAGGATGCCTTCGGGCTGATAAACTGTTTCGAGGTCAATTTTACGTCATGGAAACATGACGATACGTTTTTTACGGAGAGTTTGATTCTGGCTCAGAACGAACGCTGGCGGCGTGTTTAAGACATGCAAGTTGTACGGGGAATCTTTGGAGCTTGCTTTGAGGATTCCTAGTGGCGCACGGGTGAGTAACACGTGAGTAACATGCCTCGTAGAGGGGAATAGCCCGCCGAAAGGCGGATTAATACCCCATGGTCCCGCAAGGGTAAAGGTGGCTTCGGCTGTCGCTACGAGATTGGCTCGCGTCCTATCAGCTTGTTGGTGAGGTAACGGCTCACCAAGGCAACGACGGGTAGCTGGTCTGAGAGGACGATCAGTCACACTGGAACTGAGACACGGTCCAGACACCTACGGGTGGCAGCAGTCGAGAATAATTCACAATGGACGAAAGTCTGATGGTGCAACGCCGCGTGGAGGATGAAGGTCTTCGGATTGTAAACTCCTGTCATTTGAGAGTAAGACCTGGCGGTGAATAGCCGACAGGGTTGATAGTATCAAAAGAGGAAGGGACGGCTAACTTCGTGCCAGCAGCCGCGGTAATACGAAGGTCCCGAGCGTTGTTCGGAATCACTGGGCGTAAAGGGAGCGTAGGCGGTTGGGTAAGTCAGATGTGAAATCCCGGGGCTCAACCTCGGAACTGCATCCGATACTGCCCGACTAGAGTAATGGAGGGGTAACTGGAATTCTCGGTGTAGCAGTGAAATGCGTAGATATCGAGAGGAACACTCGTGGCGAAGGCGAGTTACTGGACATTTACTGACGCTGAGGCTCGAAGGCCAGGGTAGCGAAAGGGATTAGATACCCCTGTAGTCCTGGCAGTAAACGGTGTGCGCTTGGTGTGAGGGGTTTCGACCCCCCTTGTGCCGGAGCTAACGCGTTAAGCGCACCGCCTGGGGAGTACGGTCGCAAGACTAAAACTCAAAGAAATTGACGGGGACCCGCACAAGCGGTGGAGTATGTGGCTTAATTCGATGCAACGCGAAGAACCTTACCAGGGCTTGACATGCATTGCTAATTCCGTGAAAGCGGATGAGTCTTCGGACACCTTGCACAGGTGCTGCATGGCCGTCGTCAGCTCGTGTCGTGAGATGTTGGGTTAAGTCCCGCAACGAGCGCAACCCCTGTGATTAGTTGCCAGCACGTAAAGGTGGGGACTCTAATCAGACTGCCCAGATCAACTGGGAGGAAGGTGGGGATGACGTCAGGTCAGTATGGCCCTTACGCCCTGGGCTGCACACGTACTACAATGCCCAGTACAATTAGAACCGAGACCGCGAGGTGGAGGAAATCTGAAAAACTGGGCCCAGTTCGGATTGGAGGCTGCAACTCGCCTCCATGAAGCCGGAATCGCTAGTAATGGCACATCAGCTACGGTGCCGTGAATACGTTCCCGGGTCTTGTACACACCGCCCGTCACATCATGGAAGCCGGTAGCACCCGAAGTATCTGTATAGGTCCTAAGGTGAAGCTGGTAACTGGGATGAAGTCGTAACAAGGTAGCCGTAGGGGAACCTGCGGCTGGATCACCTCCTTTCTAAGGAGTAAGCTGGCAAACTGTTTCACGCAGTCACTGCAGCAGGTCGAGGTCCACCTGAGTTAAATCAGATGGATCTTCGTTGTCCGAGCAATCGGATGGCAAACCTTTATAACCTTATAGTCGCACAACCATAAAACGGGGAGAATTCCCCCGATGGTCGCAGTGCACAATTTAGTCGTATTCCTTTCCTTTCCTAAGAAAAGCACCTTCAAACCGTGAATCTCGGTTTTGGATTGAGGTTTCAGGATTCAGGGGATCAAAGCCCTGGTTTTTGAAATTGAGATTTGGAATTTGGGATTTGCAGCAATCAGGGGGTATAGCTCAGTTGGTAGAGCGCCTGCTTTGCAAGCAGGATGTCATCGGTTCGAATCCGGTTACCTCCACCAACTTCCAAATTCCAAAGGAACAATTTCAAATTCCGAAATCAAAGGTTTTGGGATTGGTTAATTTGGCCTTTGGCATTTTTAACCGGGCCTGTAGCTCAGTTGGTTAGAGCACACGCTTGATAAGCGTGGGGTCACAGGTTCAAGTCCTGTCTGGCCCACCATTTGCCATCCTGGAGGAGGTGTTGACTAAGAGGAAACGATGTGAGTGATGACGATTTGTCCGCTCTTTGACATCCACATGGAGAAATAAAAGTTTTTCCTGACTGCAATAATTACAATTGCTCACTAAACGAGCCATAATTTTTACAGTCCTTGGAAATACTCGATTTCCATAAGACAAGAGATTGTCTTTACGGCGGATCAGATGAGCGAGGGAGTTATTACCCGAGCGAGTTTGATCCAGACAAACAGACAAGCTGATTTCGAATTTTAAAAGACGGAATCAAGCTATAAAGGGCACAGAGTGAATGCCTAGGTGCTAGAAGGCGATGAAGGACGTGATAAGCTGCGATAAGCTTCGGGGAGTGGCAAATACACTTTAATCCGAAGATTTCCGAATGGGGTAACCTGGTGGAGTTAGAACTCCATCGTTTCTTCCTGAATACATAGGGAAGAAAACGCGATACCCGGTGAAGTGAAACATCTCAGTAACCGGAGGAAAAGAAATCAACCGAGATTCCCTAAGTAGTGGCGAGCGAACGGGGAACAGCCCAACCATTAGTGACTGATGACGATAGTGTAAGCCTTTGGAAAGAGGCGGCAAAGAGAGTGAAACCCTCGTGCGCGAAATCTGATTCAGCTAGGTGCAAGTAATACGCCACACGTGAAACGGCGTATGAAGATGGGGGGACCACCCTCCAAGGCTAAATACTAACTAGCGACCGATAGTGAACAAGTACCGTGAGGGAAAGGTGAAAAGTACCGCTGCGAGCGGAGTGAAATAGAACCTGAAACCCTGTGCCTACAAGGTGTAAGAGCAGCTTCGGCTGTGATTGCGTGCCTTTTGCTTAATGAGTCTGCGAGTTGGTATCTGTGGCAAGCCTAAGTCCTTCCGGGACGGAGGCGAAGCGAAAGCGAGTCCGAACAGGGCGAACATAGTTGCAGGTGCCGGACCCGAAGCGGAGGTGATCTACCCTTGGCCAGGTTGAAGCGCAGGTAATACTGCGTGAAGGACCGAACCGGTGAATGTTGAAAAATTCTCGGATGAGCTGAGGGTAGGAGTGAAAGGCTATTCAAACCCCGTGATAGCTGGTTCTCCTCGAAATGCATTGAGGTGCAGCGTCGCGTGTTGACTACTGGGGGTAGAGCACTGACAAGGCTAGGGCCCATACCCGGGTACCAAACCTTATCAAACTCCGAATACCAGTGGGTAGAGCGCGGCAGTGAGACGGTGGGGGATAAGCTTCATCGTCAAAAGGGAAACAACCCTGATCAGCAGCTAAGGTGCCTAAATCATGCTAAGTGGAAAGGATGTGGGATTTCACAGACAGTGAGGATGTTGGCTTAGAAGCAGCCACCATTTAAAAAATGCGTAATAGCTTACTCATCGAGAGATCCTGCGCCGAAAATGATTGGCGATAAGCATGATACCGAAGCTCTGGATGTCTCAGTTTTTACTGAGGCGTGGTAGAGGAGCATTGTCAGTACATTGAAGCTAGATGGCGACTGAAAGTGGAGCGCTGACAAGAGAGGATGCAGACATGAGTAACGATAGACCGGTGAGATCCCGGTCCGCCGTAAACCCAAGGTTTCCAGGGCTACGTTTTTCGTCCCTGGGTTAGCCGGGGCCTAAGCCGAGGCAGATATGCGTAGGCGATGGACAGCGGGTTAATATTCCCGCGCTCGCGACCCTTAAACAGGGGGGACGCATGGTGAATGATGACTAGGTAATTGAATTCCGAGGTGAGGCTACGGCCGATCCGCATCATCTGAAACCGTGCCAAGAAAAGCCCCTGCGTATGCTAAGCGACCCGTACCGTAAACCGACACAGGTGGGTGGGATGAGTATTCTAAGGCGTAAGAGTGAACCCTGGTTAAGGAACTCGGCAAATTAGCCCCGTAACTTCGGAAGAAGGGGTGCCCCTAGGCTTCGGCTGAGGGGGCCGCAGTGAACTGGCCCAACCGACTGTTTAGCAAAAACACAGCATTCTGCCAAGACGCAAGTCCAAGTATAGGATGTGACACGTGACCAATGCGGAAAGATTAAGGTAAGGTGTTAGCTTCGGCGAAGCTCTGAACCCAAGTCCCCGTGAATGTCGGCCGTAACTATAACGGTCCTAAGGTAGCGAAATTCCTTGTCGGGTAAGTTCCGACCTGCACGAATCGTGTAACGAGTTGGGCACTGTCTCAACCAGGTGCTCAGTGAAATTGTAATGGCGGTGAAGATGCCGCCTACCCGCAGAAGGACGGAAAGACCCTATAGACCTTAACTGTAAGCTGTCATTGGCTTTTTGATTTACATGCTCAGTATAAGTGGGAGACATTGAAGAGTGGTTTTAGGGCCATTCGGAGTCGCCAGTGAGATACCACCCTTGTGTATTGGAGAGTCTAACCTCATGCCATGAATCTGGCTGGGGAACAGTGTCAGCCGGTCAGTTTTACTGGGGCGGTATCCTCCTAAAGAGTAACGGAGGAGCGCGAAGGTGGGTTCAGCATGGTTTGCAACCATGTGTCGAGTGCATAGGCATAAACCCGCCTAACTGTGAGGCCTACAAGCCGAGCAGATACGAAAGTAGGCCTAAGTGATCCGGCGGTTGAATGTGGAATTGCCGTCGCTCAACGGATAAAAGGTACCTTAGGGATAACAGGCTGATTTCGCCCAAGAGTTCATATCGACGGCGAAGTTTGGCACCTCGATGTCGGCTCGTCGCATCCTGGGGCTGGAGAAGGTCCCAAGGGTCCGGCTGTTCGCCGGTTAAAGCGGCACGCGAGCTGGGTTCAGAACGTCGCGAGACAGTTCGGTCCTCTATCCTCTGTGGGCGCAGGAAAACTGAGGGGTTCAATTCCTAGTACGAGAGGACCGGAATTGACGAACCTCTGGTGCACCGGTTGTCGTGTCAACGGCATGGCCGGGTAGCTAAGTTCGGACTAGATAAGCGCTGAAAGCATCTAAGCGCCAAGCTATTCCCAAGATGAGTTTTCCCTGAAGGATCGTGGAAGACGACCACGTTGATAGGGTGTAGGTCGAAGTCTGGTAACAGGCGTAGCCGAGCACTACTAATCATCCGTCTGGCTTGATTCCTCTTTTCTTTTCGAAGTCGTTGTTGATTTCCAAAGGACTGTGAGGCTCGTCGATCATCAGTAATGATCGATCAAGTGAGCAAGGAAAGGGACAGGAAGGAACAAACAGAATAATCTCCATGTGGATGCCAGAGAGTGGGCATCCACCGTGCAAACGGTGGGTCACACGTTTTTGACAATGCTAAGGCAATTAGAGGTGGCGTTTCACAAGAAACGAAGCTCCTCCTCTGGTGGCCATAGCGTAGTGGAACCACCCGGTCCCATCCCGAACCCGGAAGTGAAACACTGCAGCGCCGATGGTAGTGGGGCGATAGGCCCTGTGAGAGTAGGTCGCCGCCAGGTCTATGCCCGGTATCTTCAGACATGAAGATACCGGGCTCTTTTTTGTAC
>NZ_JAENII010000028.1 GCF_016595525.1 Haloferula rosea | reverse complement strand
CAGGAGAGGTTGTTTATTCACACTATTCATACCGTACTTCGGCCGGCTTTCCGTCTCTCGTTTTCAACGAAATCGAGCTTAAGGACGCGCCATTCTGGGCTGACCCCTTCTACTCGCCTTCTACTCGGCGGCGTCCTACACCGTGAACGGTGGGCCATCGGTGGTGCACGTTCAGAATGTTGGTGCCCCTCCGGGTGATTTGGTTCTCAATGACGGGAACGGGGATCTCAGTTTTGCATTGATCGGGCAGTATCCGGTCGATGCTCTTGGACAGATTGCGCTCACTCTGACGGCAAGCCCGACTGGATTTGCGAACCTTGATGCAGTCGCATTTGTGGTTCCTGAGCCAAGCCACATCCTGCTTCTCGGTGTGGCCGCGCTCGGTGGTGCTCTTCGCCGCCGCCGTTGATGACTGATCCTCTGCAGTTTTCCGCTGCAATAGGGGCGGAGCCAGCTTCGAACGGCTTCTCGAGTGTCGTGCAGGATTCTGACACTCGCACTACCTGGGTGCGGGCATGAGGAGGGAGTAGGAGCCAAAGTCCAACTCCATGTTCCATCGCCGGAGTGTGTTCACGCCGATGATGCCGCCGTATTTGCCATCACTCACTGATTTCGATCCGGTCTTTGGAAGTACGTAGAACTCCGTGTTGGGCAACAAGGCACGGTTGCCCAGGATCATCCGGTCAAGGTTCGTGACGAGTAGCTTGAGTTTGCCTCCGGATGGTCCGGAGGCCGTGTTGTCGGATTCTTTCAATGGCAAACCAAGTTCCTTCGCAACGTCCTTCAGCATGATGTTGATGGCAGAACCTGTATCGACGAGAAAATCGAATTCTCTGCCCTCGATCTTTGCGGTGACGACGGGATACTTGTGGGTGCCCTTCGTCAGTTCGAGGCGCTCGTAGCCCTCCGCCTGCTTTGCACGGCAATAGTCATCGGGTCCGACGCCTGCTTTGGGCATCAGGAGTGAGGGTCCGCGCGGATTGAAGACTACGTTGACTTGATCGAGAAAGGGACTTCCGACCAATCCAGCGACGGTGTCTTGCTCGCCGTTGACCTCGATAGTCGTGAGTCTCGAGAAGTCGCGGAGAGTTGTCTTTGTATTCCGGATTTTCAGAATTCCCGCAACGGCAACCTCGTCAAAGGTTGTAACATAGTTCACGGACCTACCCTTGATATCATTCGAGGCCCCGGACTCCTTGAGGTCGGCTCCCAAGGAGCGGGCGAAGTCGAGAGAGAGGGTCACATTTCCTCCTGAACCGCTGTCGAGGATCAAGTGGCGGTGTTCGCCATCGACCGCTACAGGGACGACGTAGTGCAGACTGTTGTTTGCCTGCTGGATGGGAAGGGAACGCATGTCCGGGGTTTCCCGGGCGAGGCCAAGGTTGAGTCCTGCACATACGGCTATAGGGATCATCAGATACTTCATCGATTTCATGATGGGTTGTTCAACGGGTGTCGATCAGGGCCTTTGCCACCCGCTGGCCGAAGAGCTCCGACGAGGACCGGTCAAAGTGGTGCGGGTAGCTTGGGTTGTCGGTGGTGAGTTCCTCGGTTGAAACCAGGCTGAGATGCCTGGTGGTCTCCTGTATTCTGGTCAGGGCTTTGCGAATCGGATTAAGGTTCTCTGCTCGTTCGGGACCGAGGGCCCGATGGAACCATGGACCGGGACCGGCGATGACCACAGGGAGAGAGGACAATCCGGACTCGCTTCTGACCTGTGAGATCAAACGCTCCAGCTCCTGTTCGAACTCGGCGGTCGTGGTCGTGCTTCGAGCCATGATCTCCCCACCTTGCCAGACCAGCCCGCATAGCGTGGTGTCCTCACTGATGAATTGAAGCGCCTCGGAGAGGTGTTCAAATTTTGGCTCTCCTCTCAGGTAGCTGGTAAGTGCGGACGATTTTCCGACGATTGGGACGAGACAGATGGTGACGTCCGGGTTGGCAGCCTGATAGGACTGCACAAAGCTGAAGGCTGGACTGAATTTGGGACCGGAACGACGTTCGACGATGGCGGCTGTCATGGGCTTCCACCCAATTGTTGATCCGGTGGTCAGTACGTAGGCATCGGGGAGCGGTTTCAGGTCGTCAGAGACCGCAGGCGTATTTCCAATCATGTTGCTGCCGCCCATCCATAGGAAAGAGTGCACCTCCTCACGCGGACGTGTCAGTATATTCGTGGGTGGCGGATTGCTTCGAAGTCGCGAGAGCGCTGAATCGACACTCTCCTTGGTAAGCGCGTAGTGGGTGGTCCTGCTGAAGTGGGCAATATTGATTCCGACGACCCGACCATCAAGGTCGTAGAGTGGACCCCCACACTGGTTTGCCTCGACCCACGCATCATGCTGGTGGCATTCGGGAAACCTCGTTCTCCGTGGACTGAGTTCCGAGGAGAGTGATGACAAGTGCTGAGAGTGATAGTTCACGGGCTTGCCGTCCTTGCGCTCCCGCAGAGCCTTGGGGCGATCTGGGATCGGACGGCGGGGCACGCTCTCCACGCCCAGACGGGAACCCATCATGGTTGGGGCGATGCGCAGCCGACCCACGTCATTCTGGACTTCGTCGGCCCAGTCGATGGGTTCCACATCCGTGTCGAGACGGAGCAAAACGAGGTCGGACTGCTGATCGATTCCAATGACTTCTGCTTGGACGGTTCCATGCCCCGATTCGATCGTGAGAAGCTTGCGGTGCTTCAATGAGGATTGCTTTGATAGGGCAAGGCGCTTCGCAATCGGGGTGACCAAGGCAATCTGCTTTCCTGCCTGGTGCAAGGGAAGGGGACTGGGGAGGTCGGGCATCCGAGTCTGAACATCTGGAGCGGAGTCACCATGGATCCGCGCCAGCTCTGAGCCTTTGGGGCCCTTGTGTTCGGCCAGTGGAGGAAAAGGCTGTTCAGTCTCAATCACGCCCATCTGTGCGAGCTTGAATCGGTCGCTGGAAGAGAGGTGCTCGAATGGATTCAGTGGATCCTTCTCAAATGCCTTGCCTAGCAAGCGCTTTCCTTCTGTCCCGAGGTGGGCATACTGGAATCGGAAGGCTTGCCTCGTACGAAGTGCATTCAAATTGACACCCATTCTCTCGAGGTTGCGTCGTGCGGTGTTGGAGCCTGTTAGACCAAGGTCGAGGGTAGGACTCTTTCGGACGGCACCAAGAAGCCTTTGGAAAGCAGGCTCGGAGAGCGTGCCGAAGCGTCTCTCCAGCCAGCAACGAACTCGCAGGTCCTCGATCCGTTCCGCGTTTGCGGCAAGCTTGAGGCCGACCTTCTGTGGGTTGATGCCTGCGGAGGATAGAATGGCAAAGGTCCTGTGGTCGGGCATGATCGAGACCGACTCCCCGTTGAATCTGGCGGTATCCCGCAGGGCATCGATTCCAGCCCGGGGCAGGTCCGGAAACTGTGCTCGGAGGGCGGCGCGGATCTTGTTCATCGCATCGGGCTGAGCGTTCCCGGTCCGGCCGCGGGCGAGTCGGCTGATCTTCTCAAAGTGCGTAATTTCCTCGGCTGACGGCAACTTGGAGGGAAATGAAAGGCATTCTCCCCACTGATCGAGGATGGTTTGGATGGCGACGTGATTGTTGTGGTGAATATCGGACGTGACCATGCTCGTGAGAATGCCGGCAACGTTGCCATTCATGTCGAAGAGTGGCCCTCCCGAGTCGCCATGAATTGCCGCGCAGTCGGTGGTGAGAAGAAGTCTGTTGATGTCTGATTCCGATTTCAGCAGCCGACCGATTCTCAGTGGAGCCTCACGATCAAGCTGAATGCTCCCGCCGTGGGAGATGATGAAGCACCAGTCTTTTGGAGAAAGCCCGGAGGGATCACCCACCGGCCGGAAGGGCCAACCTGCATCCGGCATGGGCGTGACGATCCGACAGATTGCGGTGTCTGACCGATGGTTGAGCCAGATGGATACGGCATTCACGAGGCTACCATCGTGGAGGTAAAGTTCCACGGATCGACCCGGTTCTTTCACCACATGCGCCGCCGTGAGAACGATCCCACAAGGCGTGACAATCACCCCTGAGCCGTCGCCGTGCCCATCCTTGCTGATTCCCACGACAGAGGGCCGGCAGACTTGGTCGAGTTCAACGAAGCGCTCCTCAAGGGTCCCGAGTTTGTCGGCTTTCAGGGGAAGGGCCAAGACTACTACCAGCCAGGTGATTACGCAGATGCCAAAAGTGGGTGAGCTTCGAGTCATGGAGGGTGCTTGATGGCTGTGTTTGCGTCGCGCCGCCGTGTCACCATACACGCAGCGATGTCAGGCCTATCTTCCTTTGTGCTGGCTCGAACGTATCAGTTTTTATTATAGGTTTGCCCGATCTTCCGGGTTGGGGCGCCTTGGCCCTGGTATTTTCCAATTGCATCATGCCCATCAAACGTCAGTCGACACCTCGCCTTGTGGCGGACCAACTGAAGTCCGAAATCGAGCACGGAAGTCGGACGACATTTCTGCCCGGGCAGCAAAAACTGGCGAAGGAACTCGGCGTCTCGGTTCCCAGTGTCCGCGGAGCCATTCGCTTTCTCGTGGACGAAGGGTATCTGGAAGTGCCGAAGAAGGGTCAGAAGATCCGAATTCGATCGAATCAGGGAGATCGCATCAGTCCCGCTTCCAACCTCCTGCTGATTTCTCCGAAGCGTGAAAGGCTGAGTGAGTTGAGTTTCGAACTGCTGGCTGGTATCGAGGAGCGTTGGCGTGAGCATTTTCCGAAATCCAACGTGATTTCAGTTCAAAGAACGGAGCGGCCCATGTCGCATGATGAGTTGGCCCAAGAGATTTCGGTGAATCATGTTCGTGGAGTTGTGGCTTTCGAAGCGCTTGAAGGCTGGAGCGAGCAACTGAACCAAATCGATCTTCCTGTATATCGACTGGCAGGGGCCCCGATTGCTCCGAAACTCGGGGAATCCGGATGGGGGGTGAGCATCGAGCAAGTGATCTCCTCGATTCTTGGGCATCTGCATGGATTGGGTCACCGTCGGATTCTAACGCCAATTCTTCGACCCAACCTCCGCGAATCGATCTTGGGAGCCTACGCTGCTTCTGCAGTGGGTGTCGCCTTTGATGGCGAGGAAATGGTCCCACTGTTTCCCTTGGACGATGAACCGCGTTTCCGGGCCTTTTGGGAGCGGGCACTCACGCGTTTTCAGCCTACCGCGGTTGTGTGCATCTATACGCCGGTTTTGTTTTCATTGTATGGGTTTTGTCAGGTAGCCGGGCTTCGCATTCCTTCCCACCTTTCGGCGGTCACCATTGAGCATCACCAGCTTGTAAGGTTCCTGATGCCGCGGATTGCCGCCCCAATCGTCCGCGGCGAAGGCATACGGGATGTTGTCAATGCGAGGCTCAAGCTCTTCGACAAATGGCTGAAGGATGGACTTCAGCCGCAGGGCTACAAACTGATGGGTCGTGAATTCGATTGGGGAGAGAGCATCCGTGACATCCGCTGAATCTGCACCCGTTCCATTGTTGATGGGCTTTTGCCGGTAGTGATCCGTCCATCGAAGGGTCTGAAAGGGTCAATAATCTCGACGGATCCCGACTGATTTTGATTTGCCATTCGCCGGAGCAGAAGTGTGAACCCGGTAACTGGTGGAGCCGAGTGGTGGAACTCTCAGCGCCCATTCGCGTGCAGTTTCGTGGGCACTACGCCGATCTTGGGATTCTTCCCGCGGTGATTCGGCATCGGTTGTTCTCCCGGTCGTTCCGGGGTACACGCCCGCGTACGTGCTGAGATTCTTCCAACGGGGGTGCTGGCGTCATTGGGTGGTGGCCTTGGGGTGCATGCACCTTCTTGGTGGCCCGATCGCGATTCTCCAGACGGTGGCGTGGGCCAGCATGCTGGTCAGCTACTCGGTGGAGGATGGCTTGCTTCA
>NZ_JAENII010000027.1 GCF_016595525.1 Haloferula rosea | reverse complement strand
CTGACCCGCTCCGAGTCGAATTTTTCAGATGACTAGAACCCTTAACCTCGAGTCAATGCGCGGCTGCCATCAGGCGGTTGGTGTGCTTTGACGTTAGCTCAAGAAAATGGCTATTCCACAATCCACACTTCGGACTTACGCTTCGCGAGAGGGCTTCCAGAAATCAGCTTCCGTAGTCAACGAGGCGAAGCAGATGGGGCGTCAAACGGCGTTTATGTCCCACAGTCATAGGGATGCTGATCTAGCCAAGGGTGTGCAAGGCTTTCTTCAAAGCCTTGGATGGGAGGTTTACATTGACTGGGAGGATACCGTCATGCCTGACAAGCCCGATAGGCGAACGGCGACACGGATTCAACAGAGAATAATTGAACTAGACTGGTTCTTTTTCTTAGCTACTGAGAACTCAATGCGAAGTCGGTGGTGCCCGTGGGAGATTGGATATGCAGATGGTAAGAAGCCCCTCGATTCGATTTTGATCCTACAGACGAAGGATGAGTCAGGGCACTACTACGGGAACGAATATCTCCAGCTTTACCGGTATATTTCGGCAAGTCAGAGCGGGGCTTATCGCGCCTACGGCGCTGCACAGACCCAGAACGGGGTCTTAATGGAAAGCATGAGGAGATAACGATGAACACCGACGAAACCAAACTGAAGCATCTTGAATTCATTCAGGCGGTGATTTCCCGCATGAACAACTGTTCGTTTCTTCTCAAGGGCTGGAGTGTGACCCTTGTCTCCGCCCTTTTCGCTTTAAGTGCCAAGGACGTTGATATCCGGTTCGTGCTGATCGCATATTTTCCGGCAATTGTTTTTTGGATTCTTGATGGCTTTTTCCTCGATCAAGAGAAGCGCTATCGACAGCTCTACGCTTTAGTGATCGAGGATTCGCAAGAAGTGCCACAATTAGAAATGAACACAACCAAGATCAAGAGTATCGAAGGCTCATGGGCATCCGCGACTTTTACGAAAACGTTGCTCCCTTTTCACGGCGTTGTGATTGGAACGATCCTTCTAGTAATGTTCGGGTTCTTTGTAGCCGGAGCCAAATAACCAATTATCATGGCCAACAAGCGAGTATTTGTAAGTTTTGATTTCGACCACGACAAGGTGGTGAAGGAGTTTGTAATCGGACAATCCAAGTTGCCGGATTCCCCATTTACAGTAGTCGACACATCACTAAAGGAGGCCGCTCCAGAAGCGACGTGGCAAGAAAAGGCTCGGCTCGCGATCAAGCGTTCAGATGTCGTAATGGTGATGGTGGGGCGATACACACACCGAGCGCCGGGCGTTCTCAAAGAAGTGAAAATGGCCAGAGACGAAGGTAAGCCCATTTTTCAAGTCATTGGCTACAAGGACGGTGATTATACTGCGGTGCCGAATGCGGGGCGGCTTTATAGGTGGAGCTGGCCAACATTGAAGAAGTTGCTCGCATAAAGACAATGAGGAGCTAACAAGGCGTCGCTCTCAACACCTGCCCCGCCGCGAGTTCAAACCGCCATGACAGTTCAACCTTCAACCCACAATCGAAGCCTTGCCCTCGGGCAGGTGTGAGAGGACTTTGACGTTCTCCGAAAAAATGAATCCGCCGCTCATACTCTTTCCGCATGAGCCGTTCTCACCCGGGAAGATCGATTCGGAGTTCGCCTCCGAGTATGATGCTGCCCGCGTGATTGGATTTCCAACTGGGTTTTACGATCACGAAGCCGTCGAGTCCGGTGACCCAAAGGCCGCATTGAAGCGATTACAGGATTCGGACGACCATCAGAGGTTGATTCTTCGTGGGTGGATGGTTCCAGGCGAGGCCTATGCGGGGCTCCATGCCCAACTTGTCGCCAAGGGCTACATGCCGCAGACATCACCTGAAGATTACGAGCAGGCGCACTACATTCCCTTCGCCTATCCACAGACGGACGGACATACACCGCGCAGCTCATGGATCGAGGGTGACGACGTTGATGCTGCTTGGGAGATGTATCAGGATTTTCGAGACGGCGACGCGATCATCAAGGACTGGGTGAAGTCCGCTAAGAGTAGATGGAAGGATGGTTGCTATATCCCAGCTGGAACGGATGAGGATCGCTTCCGAGAGATTTACCGAGTGTTCAGGGAGGAGCGGAGCAAGCTCTTCAACCGAGGCGTAGTTCTTCGAGAGTTCATGCCTATTGTCGAGAGGGGCAGTGACATTCGTGGTCTTCCGATCATTGAGGAGACGAGGCTGTTCTTCTGGAAGGGGCAGATCGTGGTTCGGCCGGATGGTCGGCCACCATCACCACTTGATGAGCTACCTCGCTGGGAGATGATCGCGAGTCGATTCAGCTCGCCGTTCATCACGATTGATGTGGCTCACCTCACCGATGGGACATGGAAGATCGTCGAGGTCGGAGATGGTGGTGTTTCAGGATTGCCCATGGGATTGGATCCAGAGCGTTTTTACGGTAGCCTCTGGAATCTAACCAACGGAGAACAAGACGCGGCTGAGCAACCCGCTACCGCTGGTGAGTCGACATGACCCTCTTTACTCGAACCCTTAACCCTGTTGCGACGCGGCGCTCCCAGTAGCGGGTGCCAGCGCTTGGACGTTAGTCCAAAAAATGAGGCTGATCGC
The DNA here is from genome assembly GCF_016595525.1 of Haloferula rosea. Taxonomy (GTDB): domain Bacteria; phylum Verrucomicrobiota; class Verrucomicrobiia; order Verrucomicrobiales; family Akkermansiaceae; genus Haloferula; species Haloferula rosea. The sequence continues at coordinate 7,967 of NZ_JAENII010000027.1, read as the reverse complement.
ACTGCTACTGGTTCTCTTGAGCCTTCCGGCCTTTGCCGATGGGCATCCGCAAACAATGAAAATTGCGGTCAGGTCAGCTCTGGCCGGACAAGGTGAAGGGATCATCATTGCTTTCGATGGACAGCGCCTATTTCTCACCAAGCACCAGAAGAAACAGATCGCCCTCACGCAGGAACAGATTTCGCAGTTCCGCCGCATCCTGGCAGACGTTGAATTGGATAGCTGGTCGGGGGTTTGGGCCGATCCCAATGTGCTCGACGGAACGGTTATCCGAGCGACGCTTACGCGTGGGGGGCAGACCGCGGATTTCCTTGGGGTCAACGGGTGTCCTCCGGGCTTTTCGAAGCTCACCCGTGCAATCGATGAGGTCCTTGCGAAACCGGTTTTTGGCGCCTCGTGGGCTGAAGCAGAGGACGTCTCCGAGCACCATGAGTCATTGGAAGTAATTGCAGATGAAGGCAGACGTCGGAGGAAAGCGATCAAAGACTAACAAGTCGCTGGTGGACGACCCCTTTCAGCGCCCTAGTTGAAATCTTGCGCCGTGCTTCGGGAGCTGTTTGATTGTTCTCGGCTTCGCTGGTGCGGTTACCGGGGTCGCCACAGCTTTTACGTTCGCTCCAAAAACATGAACTGCCGAACCTGTGAATACCCCAGTCGTTTCGCACACGGCGTTCAAGGGAATCCTGTTCGGGCATTGCCACCAGTTTCTGGCAATGCTTGGGGTGAGACGCTGACAAGATGTCCAGAATGCGCGCAACTCTGGTTCACAATACCCTATGAGCCATGGGGCGGGTATCCCCACTCGGTCGCCTGGAGATGGAGCGAGGAGCAGTGGAGCGAGTTCAATGACCCTCCGCAGGGAGAGAGGCACAATCTCATCTACTCTTGGCACGAGGCTGAGCTATTCCGATTCTTCGATGGACTTGACGAAGCTGAGCAGCATCGCATCAAGGATCAGGAGGGTTTTTTGCAGGGTGCGATACACAGGAAGGACGCATCGTACGCGCTAGAGCAAGAACTCAAAAACCAAGCGAACAAGCCGCAGCACCCAACCACCTGACCCGCTCCGAGTCGAATTTTCCAGATGATTAGAACCCTTAAACCCGAGTCAATGCGCGGCTGCCGTCAGGCGGTTGGTGTGCTATGACGTTCGCGACAAGAATGACTGCAGACGAAGTTGCCGAGAGCACATCAAAACTAGCAGGTCGCTACGAAGAGCACTGGAGAGATGATCAGAAGATCAGGCACTTTTCTCAACAGCTCAGACCGGTTCCTGATGCTGCCGTCTTTGATGGGCTGTTTAGGTATTTTAGGCAGTCGGGGCACGGTGATCCCGGCATGCTCCGTCAAGAGGTCGCTGGCAGCCTTCTCTTCTTTCGTGCCCCGGAGCCTACCATTCCCCTTGATCAGATCCTACTCGAGTGCATGGAGACCTACAACTTGAGTATCGAACAGCTACCCTGGTATCTCTCGCGTCATTTCGGTCGGGACCGTTTCAGAGTAGAGGTAGATACCCTCCTTTCTAGCACATCCCTTTCAGAGAGATCCACGAAGAGCCTCGAGACTCTACTCTATTGGATTAGGGTTCCTGAGGAGCAGATCCGAGAGGTGTTGGTGCGCGTTGCCCCAACCGAAGAATAACCAACGCGAACAAGGCAGTTGAGGCGACCCCTATCAGCGGCTCTGTTGAATTCTTGCCGCCAGCTTCGGAAGCTGATTGGATGCTTGCAGCTTTCCCGGTGAGGTCACCGGGATCGCCTCACTTTTGACGTTCGGCAAAAAATGAAGACCCTTGCAGCAACAATTTTTCTTCTAGTGTCTTCTGCTGTGGGTTTGTGTGCGGAGGAGAAGAAACCGGAGAGAACAATGAAGTTTACTTTGCAGTGGGGAGGCTACTACGTCTCGAGAGGAGAAGACGGGAAATTCAGTCTAATTAGAATTCTCGACTTCAATGTGGATGCGTATCACGCAGCGATGTTTACGGAGAAATTCGAGAAGATACCGACGCTTGACCAAGTGAAGAAGTTGTCTCCTTTCGTCGGACACGCTCCAATTGATAGTAAGGCTCTACTTAATCGGGTAGACCTAACTTACCTTGGTAGTGAGAAATTGAAGGAAGACGATCTTGATGGCTATTCTTATTACTTGGAGGCTCATCAAGTTGACGAGGATGAGGTCAAGAAGCTGATGACGCGCATCATTGGTTTCAGTGGGAACAAGCCGATGATTTTAGAGCTATCCTTGAAGGATGGCGAGCTACAGATATCGGAACCAAAATAAGGCCGAACAAGGCGCAGCACCGCAAATCCGACCGCGCTGGCGAGTTGGAGGATTGACTGGTTGAGGGAAGGTGATAGAACAAATGAAAGCGCGCTGAGTCGGTCGGATTGGGTGTGCTGAGACGTTCGGCAGAAAATGAAGAAGCTTCTCCTAAGGGGTGTGGTGATCCTAGTAGCTCTGGCCGGTGTCCTTGCCCTTCTTCTGATTACGTCGCACAAAAAGGCACTTCGGGTTGAACGAGAGGCACTAACCCCATGCCTGTCTTCGGCAATGCACTATGACCGAATCGAGCGCTTGAGCGCACTTGATCCGTGGACATCCCTCTTTCCCCATTGGACAATCACTCACAGCGAGCGGCCGACCCAGATGCATTACGAAACTCCATCGATCACCGTTGACATCTTCGGCAGAGTCGTTGACTGGCGATCTAAGGAAGTTCTGATGATGTTGGTCGAGAAGGGCTACAAGGACGATTACTAATCAACCAAGCCGAACAAGGCGAGGCAGCGCGACCCCTCTCAGCGGCTTTGTTGCGTTCCGGACACTAGTTTGCTACCGTTTCCCCGAAGTGGAGACGCCGCCTCGGACTCGCCGGGATCGCCTGCTCTATTACGTTGGGCAAGAAATTCATGAGACCACCCGTTGAGTTTGTCGAAGCCCTGCAGAAGACTGCGGCAGAGCATTTCGTAGCATCGGCGACTGGAGGTGGATTTGATTTCGTGGAGCGAGTTTACGACGATTGGATCCGCTCGGATCCGGGCCCCGATATGACGGCATGGCTTATCGCCAATCTCGGTAGCTACTTTCGCTGGGCAGAACAGGCGCCCCGATGGATCGAAGGAGAGCCTGCCTGGCCATTCCATCGAGGTGATCCGATGGTCTTCATTGGACAGCAGACCGTGGATGGCGACTCTCGCGATGACTTGCCGGACGATTGCACGTTTTACCTGTTTATTGGCTGGGATGATGACCCGGACGGGCGGCGGATGGTCACGCGGGTTATCACGCAGAGCGGGGCGATTGCCGAGGCTGTCTCGAGCCTCAACGAATGAAACTAACAAGCCCAACAAGTCGCAGCACCGCAACCGCCTGACCCGCTCCGAGTCGAATTTTCACCGTGACTAAAACCCTCAAACCCCAGTCAAAGCGCGGCTGCCGTCAGGCGGTTGGTGTGCTATGACGTTGTGCCAAAAATGACCGCTGCTGTTCCCATAGCCATCCTACTTTCGAGCGCAGCGATTTCGGTCGGTACGGAGGTCGGCCCGGAGAAGCCCGAGCCAGCAGTGATTGCCAGGATTTGCGGTATCGATGAGGCCCGAGTTTCCGCTGACGACAAGGAACGTCCAACGCTGAATACAAGGGTGATCTGGATGGCCACCTACCGGATTACAGGCGAGCAGGATTGCGGCCTTGCGATCACGCTGTTTCCGAACGACCGGATCAAGACGGACTTCATCGAGAAGATCGGCGCGAACCAGACTGAATTTCAGAAGATAACCAGAGATAATGGCGATGTGATTTACCACTCGCTTGGTGATCGTGGCGACCAAGGCACCTATTACATGACAACGTTGATCAATCATGAGGAGGATTGGGACATGAGCCTGATGCTTTCTCGCGAGCCTGGCGTCGATGAATCGAAGCTGCCCTTCGCGATTGCCAAGGATGGGATCAAGCTGATCGGCGAGATCGAAGCCGTCCTCAGAAAACCAAAGGCACAACAAGGCGTCGCACCACAATCCGCTACCCGTTCCGAGTCGGAGTCGGAGGGTAGCGGCAAACCTCAACCAGAATCGGAGGAGCGCTCCCGGTAGCGGATGTGTGGACTTCGACGTTGTGCCAAGAATATGATCCGTCTCGACGAGCCAGCGTTTAAGAGGACGTTTGGAGTGCCGATGAAGCGAGTCGGAAGCGGCGAGGGACCACCCTTCGATTTTTGGCCGTATTTCGAACGGATCCCAAAGGAGGACTTTGAGGGATTCGACTGCACTGAGGGGCAGGTGGATTGGGTGTGGCGGACTGAGGATGGCCACTTCGAGCATGTTCTGGTCAACGCACGGGAGGATTCCGACGTCTTCATGGTGCTCGTTCTCGATCGGGACTCCGATTCCGTGCTTGGTCACAGACTTCTCAACCTCAAGAAGGAATATGGGATCGATCCACAAAGCGTTGATTGAGGCGATTGTCCACATTGCGACCGTAGAGGGATCGGACGACCAAGAAGACGATGATGTCCAAGTGCTTGAATCCATTTTCGCTGAACTTTCCCAGGCGACACCCACCGAGGTGGACCAACTTCTTGCGGCCGTAAGAGCTGAGCTTGAAGAGACTCAGAATCCTGCGAGGGTCGACGCGTTGGAGGGCATAATCGACTCGCTTTCCACCTGACCACGAAACAACCAAGGCACAACAAGGCAGCGCTCCTAACACCTGCCCCGCTGCGAGTTCAATTTCCCATGGACATTCAACCTTTAACCCACAGTCGAAGCCGCGCCCTCGGGCAGGTGTAGGAGGCCTTCGACGTTCTGCTCAGAAAATGTCCGACTTCATCACTCCTGCAGAAGCGAAGGCGCGCGGTTTTGACCCGGCGACAGTGAGCCAGTATGAGACGATCGAGCGCGCTAGGGAAGAAGCGCTACAGTTGATCCCTGAGATTGAGGTGGCGTTTGAGGGAGTCCCAAGGCCACAAACAACTCTGAGCGTGGCCAAGGGATATGATGACGAGTGGGATCTGTCAGCGGAACGAATCGAGGAACTCCGATCCCGGGATCCCGAGTCTGTGTGGCAGGATGTTCCCGATCAATCGATGGAGGCACGCCAAGAGTATTTCACGTTCTCCGACCCTCCCGGTTGGTTGTTTTATCTTCCAGCTTTCATGTGCCATTACCTTCGAAACTTTCCGGATGATGGCTGGGATGCAGTGTATCAAGCCTGCCAACGTAAGACGCACTTTGATCTCCTCAATGAGGCCCAGATTCAATGCGTCGATAGCTTCCTCGAACTCTGTGGGAGGCACCAACTGCGAAGGTGAAACCAACAAGCAGAACAAGCCGAAGATGGCGACACCTCACAGCGCCCTTGTTGAATTTCCGTTTTGGTGGTTAGGATCCGGCAACGAGAAGCGGACTGGCGCTGTAAGGGACGGTGCCGCCATTTCTCAGACGTTCTGCAATTAATGATGCGCTGCCCGACGTGCGATAACGAATTGCGAGAGGCGCAAGTTGAAACGATGGTCGGTAATCCTGAGTTCAACGAATGGTGCCGCAACGGCTACTGCTCTCAAAAGTGTTACGAGATCCGAGACCCGAAAGCATCACCGGTGCCGCCCAGGCCAAGGTCGACCCAAAAGCCTAGATCCCACGCCGCGAAGACTGACGCGAAGGATTGGAACGCGCCCGATCCGATCGCCTACTCACTCGCCACCTACTCGTTGTTGGCAGTGCCGTTCTACCTTGGCCTGAGTCTGTTGGGTCGCTTTTTCGGCGTACATCGTTCACCAGAAGTGGCCCCCCTGTACTTCGGAATCCTATTCGTGGTGCTGATGGTGACCGGCCTGTGTGCTGGTCTGTTTGCCTTAATCTCTATTCGAAAGCACGGAGCCGAGAGGATTCTTTGGAAGTCTCTCATCGGTGTCCTTCTCATCGGGGGATTCTCGTACATCGGGGTTTCAGATCTACTAAAACCCTAAGCAGAACAAGGCGGAGATGGACGACACCTATCAGCGGCCTTGTCGAAATTGCGTTCTGGTGGTTTTCTACCGTCAACGAGGAGTGGAGCGCCGCTATCGGTTACCGGTGCCGCCATTCCTCTGACGTTCGGCCGAGAATAGAAATGGCAAGCAAGAAGAAGCGGTTGTCACCACGTTACCAAGTGTGGATCGATGCTCGAAAGAAGTTCCGACTGTCACATGCGCACATCCAAATGGCGAGAGAACTTGGCCTCAACCCAAAGAAGTTCGGGAGCCTCGCGAATCACGAGCAAGAGAAATGGAAGGCGCCTTTACCGCAGTTTATCGAGGACCTCTACTTCGAGCGTTTTGGGATGGAAAGCCCCGAGGTCATCATGACGATCGAGCAGATTGCACAGAAGAAGCTCGATAATAAATCCGCGAACCGAGATAACCACCAAGAACCTAATGTCAGGGAGTGTGAAGATGACCAAGACGATGATCCCTTGTGGCTTAGATAGCACCAAAAACCAAATGCCGAACAAGGCGGTCGAGGACGACCCCTATCAGCGGCTTTGTTGAATTCTTGCCGCCAGCTTCGGAAGCTGATTGGATGCCCGTAGCCTTTCCGGTTCGGTTACCGGGATCGCCTCACCTATATCGTTCGGCAGGAAATGATGGAGCCCAAGAGTAAGCACAGACTGATCGTGATTACGGCTACCATCGCCTTATTGCTGAGTGCTGTCGCTTCGCTTTGTCACCTTTGGGCTTCCGCTCAAGTCGAGTATGCAACCCCGTCGATCGATGCTTTGCACAACACTGCCCTGGACGGTGCTTCCGCCTACGATGGCGCGATGATTCAGCTTGAGGGGTTCTGGTGCGGGCCTCATGACGGATTCTCCATTGGCTCCGACAGGCATGGTGCTTCCCGGTCTTGGGTTCACATCCGCTTTGGTCCGAAGCTTTTTCAGCCGTACAAGCCTTCGTTAGTTTCAAACATTACACGCTGGATCGCGCCTGACCCGACATTCGTCACTCACAACGACCGAGTGAGGATTTCGGGCACGTACCATGCGCGCGGGTTGTCCCCTCCGAATACGATTCTGGAGGATTGTGGTTGGCTCGAGGTTTACCAGGTCGACGTTTGGGATCCTACGTCCAGAAGATGGAAGCAAGCATCCCACTGGCAATAACCCCAAGGCCGAACAAGGCGCGCCTGACCGACCCCTCTCAGCGGCCTTGTTACGCGGCGTTTCAGGTGGTAGAAGCGCGCCAATGAATCGCGCTGGCCGCCATGGTGGTCGGGTCGGCAGCGCTTCGACGTTCTGCAAAAATATGAAGGCGCTGCTCATTCTCTCCCTCAGTCTGCTATGCATGCAGGCGGAAGAAGCACCTAAATTCAATGCGAGGTTTATCGTGCCGGGCAAGCTAGAGTATTTTCCACATATGATTCTCGATCAGGTTACCGAGCCCGAGAGGCTTCGAGACCTGGCACGAGAGCTGGCGGGACGGCAGACCGCCGACGCCACAGCTATCTCGATTACAGAGCGGCCCTTCAAGCTCAGCGACACGGAATCAAAAGTCATATCGCAGGCCTTCACTGCAGATGAAGGTCCTGCGAAAGATGCCTTCAAGAGCATGCCGCTCGATGGTCCGCACCGGGCTTTTGGACTGATGAACGTGGATGGTAAGTTTGGGGCAATCATTCTAGACTATAGAGGAGTCGTCGTGATCACCAAGGTCAATTGGATTGGCGATGGCTTCCTTCAGCCGGATCGAAGCTGGACCCGAGCGGTGGTGAGCCGTGAACTGAACACGATTCTAAACCTTGCTTCGATACGCCCAGCGAAGAAGACACCCTTTCAAGACTGGTTCAATGATGATCGATACCAAAAGGTTGCAGATGCCTTGAATCCAGAAAAAGACAAGCAGAATCGGGTCCCGGGGAGTGATTAGCTCCCCGGTCCCACACCACCCTGCGTACGGCTCCGTACAGGGCGGTTCCAATCAGACTCGGGCA
>NZ_JAENII010000026.1 GCF_016595525.1 Haloferula rosea | reverse complement strand
GATTTTGCCGATGTTGTGCATGATGCTCCACAGTTTCCATATCACGGCCACTTTCTCGCGGCCGCGATAGTTGATGCGGTTCAGGCCTTTGGCATCTCTTAGCTTGGCAAAGATGGGTTGGTTCCCATCCGGTAGCTATACCTCTCTCGTGCTTCGGGGGTGTCCACCTTGTCCCGCATGGCTGTCGGTCTTGCGATCGAGGTCTTGTCTTGAGCTTCGGTCCATCGTCACGCGCAACCGATGGGACGTCGCCGACGCGAACCCGGCGACGCATCACCGCGTTCTCGTGGGGTCATTTTCCGGCGCTGCGTTTCGCGGTCAGGAGGTCGTTGATCCCGAATGGATTGGTGATGAAGCGGACGAGACGCGAGGCGAGGGGGCTGCTGAGTAGGGGTAGCAGGAGAAGGGACGAGAGGGTGAGCAAGGCCGCCTGCCATCCGCTTGTGATCTGGAGGTAGAGGCCCAGGGCGAGGATGGTCTTCACGATGAAGCCGTGGAGGATGTAGATGGACAGGGATTGCTGCCCGTAGCGGCTTGCGAAGGTGCGCGCCTTCGGGATCAGGGAGAGGAATGAAAGTCCGAGCAGGGTGGCGAGGCCATAGAGGTAGAGTCGAATGAGCATGCCTTCCGACCAAGCGACTCCGAGGTCCGAGTAGGTGAGGCTTCCATGCAGCCAGCGGGTGCTGAAGCCAAAGGTATTCGGCATGATCAGGAGGATGAGGAGATAGGAGAGGGCGACGAAGGAGGCGAGGCGTTTGCTGTGACGGAATGCGTCCAGCTTCCGGGTGATCGGTGCGTGCCAGTAGTGGCCGGCGATGAAGAAGGGGAAGAAGACGAAGGTCCGTGAGAACGAGAGCTCAAGGCCGAGGGTGCCCATGCCGCAGGCCAGGCCGGTGATGAGGGAGGCGATGATGGGGAATCGGAACCGGCTGAAGATCGGAAGCAGGATGCGCCAGGCGGCGAGGCTGACCAGGTACCAAAGAATCCAGTAGGGCGTCAGGAATGACAGTTCGAAGGTGTCTCTGGAGAAGGCGAGATGATCGAAGAGGGAGTAGAGGACTTCGAGAAAGAGGTAGGGAAGGATGAGATGGGTGAGGATCTTCGTCAGCTGTTCCTTGTCGGCGCTGCGTGACGAGAGGATCCCCGACACGTAGGCGAACATGGGCATGTGGAAGAGGTAGATGTAGGCATACAGGCCGTCGACCCAGCCGAACCGGCCTCTCAGTGGTTCGATCACGTGCCCGACCATGACCAGTGCGATCAGGAGGCCCTTGAAGTTGTCCAGCCGGTCGTCCCTCATGGGCAATGGATCCCTGCCTGCGCCTGGCCGATCGTGTCGGATGGGTGCGGGGACAGGATGTCGGGGTGGCGTTTGGCGATGGGCATTTCTAGTTGGCGGTTCGGGGCGGACGGATCGCCTTGGTGGTTTCCCGGAGCTTTTCCATCCGGGAGTTGTAGTAGGTGGTCACCATGGAAGACTCATCGGGGATCGTCGTTAGTGAGATTTCCTGCTCGTCGATGACTTTCCGGACGGTTCCCATCATGGGGCGTTTGATTTGCCAGATGGAGCTGTCGTCCTCGGAGAAGTCATGGAAGCGCGTGATCCAGAGGTGGGGTGTTGCCTTGAATGAGAGCGTCTCGGCTTCGCTTGCCCGCAGGGGGGTCATGTAGATGTGGACCGTTCCATCGTCGCCTGTTTCGTAGCGACCGAACAATTCCCCGGGTGGGTGTGAGGAGGAATACACGATGACTCGTCCGTTCTCCAGCCGCATGAAGTTGAAGCAGTCGCAGGCGCATTGGAAGATCTTCCCTGCGTAGATGCCCTCGACCCGGCCGGGAAGCAACCCGATCCCGATGAGCAGGGCGGCGAGGAGCAGGGCGATGGCGGAAGCCCAGCCAAGCCGGCGTGCAAGGGCCCGGGGTTGGATTCGACGCGGGCTCAACTCAGAATCCCTCCAGCACGATTTTGCCATGGGCGGTGCCACTCTCGATCCTGGCGTGGGCGCGGCGCAGCGTGGCGGCATCGATCTTCCCCGCGACTTCGGTGAGGGTGGTGCGGACTTTTCCGGCGTCGACCAGTTCGGCCACCCGCTGGAGCAGCTTTCCTTGTTCGGCGAGGTCGGGCGTGCCGAAGAGCGGGCGGGTGAACATCAACTCCCAGTGAATGGAAACCGCCTTTCGCTTGAAGGGCATGATGTCCAGTTCGGCGGGGTCGTCGATGAGTCCGAAGCGTCCCTGGGGGGCGATCAGCTCGACGATGTCGGCGAGGTGCTGGTCGGTCTGGGTGGTGGAGAAGACGAATCCGGGTGCGCCGACATCCAGCGCCTCGACTTGGGCGGCGAGGGGCTTGCGGTGATTGATCACATGGTGGGCTCCGCATGCGCGCACCCACTCCTCGGTTTCCGGGCGGGAGGCGGTGGCAATCACGGTGAGGTCGGTCAGGACGCGGAGCAGCTGGATGGTGATCGACCCGACGCCGCCGCCGCCGCCGATGATGAGAATGGTGTGGCCTCCTGCGGCGGTGGGGCGCGCGACTTCGAGTCGGTCAAAAAGCATCTCCCATGCGGTGATGGCGGTCAGCGGAAGGGCGGCGGCCTGCGGGTGACTGAGGGATGCGGGTTTGCGCGCAACGATGCGTTCGTCGACGAGATGGAATTCGCTGTTGGTGCCCGGGCGGTCGATCGAACCGGCGTAGTACACCTCGTCGCCGGGTGTGAAGTTGCGGACCTCGGGGCCGACGGCTTCGACGGTCCCGCAGGCATCGTAGCCGAGCACCTTCCATGCGTTCTCGTCGGCGGTGGGTCGGCTGCGCACCTTGGTGTCGACGGGATTGATGGACACGGCGTGGATTCTGACCAGCAGGTCACGACCTTCTGCGGCGGGTTTTTCGAGGGTGATGTCCTCGAGGGAATCCGAACGATCGATGGGTCCGGGGGACTTGAAGGCGACGGCTTTCATGGAGGTAGATGATCGGGTTGGTGGAAGCTTGGCAAGGTCGGCATGGTGGGGTCATGGCTTCCATCCGGGCAAGGCGGCCGCCTGCCGGATCCAGTCGGCCAGCTGGTCTTCGTCGATGCCTGTGTCTTTGTCGATGTCGACCCAGCGCGCGTCCTTGCTCTTCGGCGTGCCTCCTGGGGGCATGGGATTCAGGTGGATGCCTTCGAAGAAGGTGACCTTGACGTAGTTGGTCAGGCAGTGGACTCCGAGGAACCAGCCTTTGCCCTCGACGCCGTAGAAGGGGGAGTTCCAGCGCACGGCTTTGGCCAAGGCCGGCACCTCACGGACGATCAGGTCGTCCAGCTGCCGGCCGATCGCGTGCTTCCATCCGGGCATGGCTGCAATGTAGGCCTGCACCGGTGCGTCCCCATCTGCTTTGGCGATCTGCGGATTTCCGCCGGACAGCAGCTTGACGGGTTTGGGGTTGGGTTTGGAAGAACGAGGCATCGGTTCGGGAAGATCGTCGAACCTAGGTCCTGTTGGAGTGCCCGGCAAGGCCCCGCTTCGGGAGCCTTGCCTGCGTGGGGGTGACGGATGTGCCACGTGACGATGATGCCACTGCCTGTGGCTTTGAAGGCGGTGAGAGAGAGGGGAGAAGGATGGCGATCGGGGTCGGGTCCGCGGGGAGACGGTTCCTTTGTCTTATCTAACAATATTTGGAATTTGTGAGGATTATCGATGTTTGCGTGCTGGAAGTCCCGACCCATTGGGGTTCGGTTCGTGCATGGGTCTTTTGTTCGATGGAAGCAGGTCAGCGTGATCCCGTTTCCCGATGTTGCTGATCCGCGAGTTGAGCCCTTTGGTGCGCCCGGCTCCTTTTCCTTTCAGCTGGCGAGCTGTCGGATGTCGTCTTCGAGCGAGTGGGCGATGTCCCGCCAGTCGCGGGTGTTGCCGGCGTGGGCTGGGAAGGTGCGGGGCTTGCCAACGGTCAGGCTCAGAGTTCCTTTCGATGGCATGCGTTGATGGGGAGGCCAGGCTTCGAAGGTGCCGCGGATGTGGCATGGGATGATGGGGACCTGGGTGCCGGCGACGAGCATGCCGATGCCGGGTTTGAAAGGCGCCATCTCTCCGTCGCGTGAACGAGTGCCCTCGGGGAAGACGAGGTAGCATGGGTCGTGGGATTCCAGTCCTTCGCGAAGGCGGAGCAGATGATGCGGGCTGCGCTTGTGCCGCCAGAGAGGGCGGAGATTGAGAAAGCGGGAGGAGAGCCAGCCTTGTGCGGGGTTGCGGAAGAAGGTGTCGCCTGCCGCGAGCGGTGAGAGTCTCGAGCGCAGGTGGCGGGGGACCATGGATGCGATGAGGAGTGTGTCCAGATGGGAGCAGTGGTTGGCGACGATGATGGCGGGTCCGTGGCTGGGGAAGTGCTCGGTGCCATGGACCGTGAGGGAGAACCGGCGGGTGACGCCGAAGCGGATGCAGGACCAGTTGAGGTGATGGAGGCCCGACTCCCATGGCGATGGGATCCGGTCGGGCGCTACGAGTTGCTCGATCCATGGTGCGGTCGCGGGTGGACAAGTGAGGGGGCGGGCAGTGGTGATCATGGTGGCGGTGGGGTCAGGGGGTTGGTGGAAAGGCGTCGATCAGGCCGAGGGTGAGTGCGATCACCGGAGCGGCAAAAAGCAGGCTGTCGCAGCGGTCGAGCATACCGCCATGGCCGGGTAGCGACTGAGAGAGGTCCTTGAGACGGAGGTCGCGCTTGATCGACGAAAGGATGAGATCGCCGAGCGCGCCCGAGAGGGAAGTCAGTGCGCCGAGTGGGATGAGAAGGAGGACACGGCCGAGTGCCTGACCGTCGAAGAGGAACATGCCGCTGAGGGTGACGAAGGTGGTGGTCAGGATCATGGCGCCGACGAGTCCGCCACGCGTTTTGCCGGGACTGGTCCGTGGGCAAAGCCTGGGGCCGCCGATGAGTTTGCCGGAGAGGAAGGCGAAGACGTCGTTCAGCTCGATGCTCAGGATGAACCAGAGCAGCAGGGTGGCATTCGACGAACTGCTGCCGAGGAATCCGAGATGTCCGGGCCACAGGCCGCAGAGCATGAACCCGAGGTTGGTCAGGCCGACCCGCTTGAGGTAGCCGTGCGGCTGGTCCTTGAAGACAGAGGTGCCGGCGGTGAGCAAGCCGACGACGGGGGCGCTGAGCAGCAGGAGTTGCGAGTCGTGCCGCGCGATGGCGATGGCCACCATGACCAACCCGGTGAGGACGGATGTTAGAAGGAACCGATCGAGATGGATGCCGACGGCCCGGGCGAACTCGCGGAAGCAAACGAAGCCGAGGGCGAGCAGGGCGGCGGCGATGCCGACGGGTCCAAGGAGGATGGGAAGGGTGGTGGCGGGGATGATGAGCGTCCAGGTCCGCAGGCGGAGGACCAGCTCGTGGTGGAGCCCGGGCGAGGTGCGGCCGAGGCGGTGGAGTGACACGGTGACGATCCACCCGACGACGAGGGCGGCGATGGCCGCACCGGCAAGCCAGAGTTGCCGGGGATCGATGTGCGAGGCGGCGGCTTGGGTGAGTTCAGGCAGTGTCATGGCGGGGCAGGGTTCGGAGTTCCCTGGAGGCGTGGCGGAGGCGGATCACGGCGGTGATCACGGTGCCTGCGAAGATGACGGCGAGGGCGATCCCAATCAGGCCGAGTGAACCGAGGGGGGTGGGCCACCACGGGGTGGGGATCAGGGCAAGGATGCCGACGGCGAGGCAGAGGATGACCATGCGGGCGGGCTTGGCCATGGGACCGCAGTAGTTGGCGGCGGCTCCGGCGAGTTGCACCTGGACGCGGACGTAGGCGGTGAGGACCGAGCCGAGCGCGGCAGCGAGACCGAGCATCGGGTGACTGCCGATGGCGAAGCCTGCGCCGAGGAAGATGGCGATGTCCGAGATGCGGTCGGGGACTTCGTTGTAGAGCAGGCCGAGGCGTGAAGCGCGCTGGGTTTCCACGGCGAGCACGCCGTCGAAGATATTGCAGGCACCGCGTAGGACGACGAGGAGGACGGAAGCGAGGAGGAAGCCGCGCTGTGCCGGTCCTCCGGTGGTGACGAGGGGAGTCAGGGCGAGGGCGGCCCCGGCGGTGATGCCGAAAGCCACTCCGAGCACGGAGATCTGGTTCGGGGTGATGCGGCTGTGGGTCAGCCGGTTGAGCAGCCATTTCCAGCAGTGGAAGTCGCGGGCGGCGAGCGGGCGGCGGCTCTCCATTTGTTGTTTGATCGTGATCATGATGTTTTTCCCATGAGGTAGATGCCAGACACGAGGAGGGTCATGCCGGTGAGGTTGATGGGGCGGATGGGGGTGCCGAAGGCGAGCAGCGAGATGGCTGCGGAGAAGATGAAGGTGGTGGCGTAGATCGGATAGAGGACGGACAGCGCGCCGCCCTTGCGGAAGGCGGCCACGAACAGGACCATCACGGCGGTGTAGCAGGCGACTCCGCCGAGCAGGCGTGGGTTGGTGAGGTGGCCGAGCAGGCTGGCCGGTCCGTTGCTGGCGCCGGTCTTGTAGAGGAAGGATCCCGCGGCGCCGCAGAGGGAGGCGGCGAGGATCATGAGAACGGACAGGGGATGGGTGGTCTCTTGCATGGCGGGGTGGTCTGTCCGCTAGCTCCGGATCCATGCGTCAGGGTTACAGGAAAGTTTTCCACTCCGGGGTTTTTCTCTCATTCCACGGCGCAGGGTGATAGAAGGTCGCCTGATGCCCGCAGCCACGAGCCAGCAGACCGGAGAGGGAGGCGGGTTTTTCCCCAACACCCGCTGGAGCATGGTGATCGCGACGCGGGATTCCACGAGTGACGAGAGGGGGGAGGCGCTGGAGGAGCTGTGCCGGCTGTATTGGAAACCGGTGTACTTGTTTGTGAGGCAGCGCGGGAACTCACCGGAGGAAACGGAGGATTTGACGCAGGCCTTCTTCTATCGGGTGATCGAGGGCGATCTCCTGAGCAGCATCCAGGGTCCGGAACGCGGGCGGCTGCGATCCTTCCTCTGCGTGGTGCTGAAGAGATTCCTCGCCGATGACTATCACCGCCGGATGGCGCTGAAGCGCGGGGGCGGGCAGGTCTTCGTCGACATCGACGGGCCGTCGGTGGAAGGGCAGATCGAGGATGTGCGGCGTGAGGTGGCCGATCCGGAGCGGGCATTCGACCGTCAGTGGGCGCTGGATCTTCTCGATGAAGCGCGCCGCCGGTTGAAGAACGACTATCAACGGGCGGACAAGGAGGGTTTGTTCGAGCAGTTCGAGCCGGCGATCAGCCCGCAGCTCGGGCGCATCAGTCACGCGGCATTGGCAGAGCGTCTCGGCATCAGCGAGGGGGCGGTGAAGGTGGCGGTGCACCGGTTCCGCCAGCGTTACCGGCAGTGTCTTCTTTCCGCCTTGAAGGATACCTTGGCGGAGGGCGAGGACCCGGAGGAGGAGCTGCGCTACCTGCTGTCGTTGTTTTCGAGGGGCTAGCGGAGTTTCAGTCCTCCACCACGGCGCGGGAGACGAGCGGGATGTTCGCCTTGTCGAAGTCACGCATGGTGGTCCAGTCGATGCCGAGCTGCTTGAACTCACCGCGCACGGCCATGAGGTCCCAGATGAAGAGGCGGCCGTCGCGTCCCTCGGTGCCGATGAGGATGCCGTCCCGGCTGATGGCGAGCGGCCATTGTTTGTCGAAGTTCGGCTGGGTCAGCACTTCCATGGGAGCGCCCCTGGGGTTGAGCACCTTGAGTTCATCGCGCTCATGGGAGATGGCGAAGGCGGTGCCCCGCGGGCTGAAGACCATCCGCCCGGGGATGTCGGCCATGTGGTTCTCGATCTCGTGTTCGGGCAGTTCGTTCCAGTCGTCGAGAACATCCCAGAAGCGGTAGGAGAAGGAATCTCCGGTGGAGAGCAGGACCTGCGGGGCGTCCCCTTCGAGGACGGGGGAGAAGGCGACGGTGGCGGCTCCGGGGGCGGGGAGTTCGGTTTCCAGTTTCCCCTCGGGGAGGTTCCAGATGCGAACTCCGATGTCTGTCGTACTTCCGGTGGCGAGCCAGCGGCCTTCGGAGTCGATGGAGAGTCGGGCCATGGGCGCGCCATCCTCGAGTTTCGCCGGTTCGGAGCCATCGGTCGGCGCAAGCCAGATGCCTGACCGGCTGCTTGCGACCAGGAGTGAGCCGTCGGGCGTGAGGGCCAGCTGGCCACAGTCCCGGAGGCGGGTGAAGCGCTCGGACGGGCCGAAGTGCATGGTCAGCCGTCCTTCGGCATCCGGGCGGAGCGACCACTGGCGCCGCCGGATGCCCTCCTCGCCCGCGGTGTAAAACCAGGAGGACGAGAATGCCAGCCCGGCGGGTCGGCTCAGATCATGGAAGCGGGTGAGCTCCATGCCATCGCGGTTCCATAGCGTGACGGTGTCCCCACCGGCAGTGGCGAGTGACAGGCTGAAGGCACCGCGCGGGCCCGCATGGACGTCCCAGGCTGCGGCGGAGATGCCATCGCCTCCGGGGTGGCCGATGGCCCGGTGGCAGACTTTCGAATGGCGGATCCTGAGGGTGAAGAGCTTTTCCTCCCAAGCGACCGGGCCGAGGTGGGTGCCATCGTCGGAGAAGGAAAAGTTGCCTGCCCGTGCCTTGTTGGTGGAGAGGAGGGACCCGTGACGGCCGTCCCAGAGCCGGATTTCCCAGTCCGAGCTCGCGCTGGCCAGAAGCCGTCCGTCGCGGCTCCACGTGATCTGTTTGATCTCGGCGAGATGACCTGCGAGCCGGTGGACCGGCTTGTCGACACCCGGCTCGAAGATGGCCAGGGCGCCGTCGCGATCCCCCATGGCGAGAAACCGACCCGACGGGCTCCAGGCGAGGCGGCTGGTGTCGAAGCCGAGGTGATCGGCAACCGTAGTACCAGATTCATAGTCGATGATGGTCATCCGGGGGCTCCCGTCGGTGGTGAGACCGATGGCGACCTGTCGGGCTCCGGGTCGATGGCTGATCGACGTGGGTTGTCCCATGGCTGGCAGTGGCGGGCGCAGGGGGGTGCCGTCCCACGAAAGGAAGTCGATGGAACCGTCCGGGCGCCCGACCACGAGTCCCTGCTGCTCGGGCAGCAGGTCAAAGGCGTGCTCGCTCACGGGGGTGGCGTGAAGGATGACCCGGTTGTTCCGCCAATCGATCACTTCGAGGCGTGCCTCCGGGCCGGTGCGGCTGGCGACGACGAGGTAGCGGCTCTCCTTTCCACACAGGCTCATGCGGCAGTAGTCCAGAGGAAGCGAGGAGGTCACTTCGGCGACCTGCTGATGGTCGGGGAGTGCGAGGATCTCGATCCTGCCGCCGGTCCGGGCCAGCGCGCAGAGCCGGTGGCCGGGGTCGAAGGCCAGCGGGGCGAGCGGGCTGTGGATGGAGAATCCCTCACCGGCCGCCTCCATGTCGGTGCCGGCGAGACAGGCCAGGGCTTCATTGCGAAGGTCTTCGTCGATGCGGGTCTTCGAGGCGTCCTCGATGGCTTTCAGCGAGATTCCCAGCCAGCCGGAAACGCCGGACAGGCGTTCGGCCTTGGCGCGTTCGACGAGGATCTCACGGTTGGCCAGGCGCTGGGCGCGGTAGGCGGTGGAGGTGGCGATGATCCCGGCGATCAGCGCGGTGAGGGTGAAGACGGCGGCAATGACCGCCACGCGGTTTCTGCGGATGAACTTGCCGAGCCGATAGCTGGCGCTGGGCGGTCCGGCGTGGACGGGCAGGCCTTCGAGGGATCTTCCGATCTCCAGGCCCAGGCCTTGGGCGGTGTCGTAGCGGCGGCCGCGGTTCTTCTCGATGGCCTTCATCACGATCCAGTCGAGGTCACCCCGGAGGCGTTTGCCGAGTCGGGCGGAATCGGTGTGCCGGTAGCCGGCGATTTTCGTGCGCTCGGCGTCGGGCAGCGATGAGAATCCGCTCGAGGGTTTCAGGGGTTCCTGTTCGCGGATCCGGCGGCGCATGTCGTCGAAGCCGCCCTTGACGAGTTGATCGCGGCGCAGGGGGACGCATCCGGTGAGCAGCTCGTAGAGCACCACGCCGAGCGAGTAGATGTCGCTGCGGGTATCCACGTCGAGGGCGTTGAGTTCGGCCTGCTCGGGGCTCATGTATTCCGGGGTGCCGACGAGCCGCCCGAACAGGGTGAAGAAGGTTTGCTCGGTGAGTTCGATGCCGATGGCCTTGGCCACGCCGAAGTCGATGATCTTCGGGCAGGGTGCTTCATTCTCATCCATGTGGACGAGGATGTTGCTGGGTTTGAGGTCGCGATGGATGATGCCCTTCTGGTGGGCATGCTGCACTCCTCCGCAGATCTTGGTGAAAAGCTCGAGTCGCTGGCGGATCGACAGTCCGTGCTGGTCACAGAAGGTCGTGAGTGGAAGTCCTTCCACCAGCTCCATGGCGAAGAAGGGCCGGCCGTAGGTGGTGGTGCCGGCGTCATGGACCTTGGCGATGTGGGGGTGGTCCATCAGCGCGAGGGCCTGACGCTCGGCTTCGAAGCGGGCCACGACTTCCCGCGAGTCCATGCCCGGTTTGATGATCTTGAGGGCGAGCGTACGGCGGACGGGGGTCTGTTGGCGTGCCTTGAACACGACGCCGAATCCTCCCTCACCGATCTTTTCCAGCAGCTCGAAGCGGTCGATGGTGTCGCCCGGGCGCTCGGCGATCTCATCGAGGGTGTCCTCGGGCGGAGCGTCCATCCCTTCGAGGCCGACGCTGAGATAGCAGGCGGGGCAGTAGTCCCCGTTGGGGGAGACTTGCAGGGCGGCTCCGCAATCAGGACATACGGAGGCGTCGGTCATAAGATGGAATCTAAGGGCATTCGCGGGATCAACTCAAGGTGATCGATCAGAATGCCTGATTCCATCGGGGAAGCGGGTCGGCAATGTCGGCGGTGTCGACCGACGGGTCATCGGGCGGGACCCTTATCCGAACCAGCGTTGGAGCGTGGCGCGGGCGGCCTCGACATGGCCGTCCTTCACGTGGGCTGCCACCGTGGCGAGCGCGGCAGCCAGGGCGCCGAGGTCATCGGCATAGCCAGCCATGGGAAGCGTGTCGGGGATGGCGTCGATGGGGCTGACGAAGTAGCCGAGAGCCGCGATGATGACGCCGCGCGCCCACGCCGGGGTGTCCTTGTCCTTGAGTGCTTCGTAGAGGATGAGGGTTTTCTCGACGACTTCCTTCCCCGCCACGGCGGCGTAGGACCTGAGTTTCGCCCAGAAAGAGGACTCCGAGTAGTCTTCCTGGTAAGTGGCGTGGTCGATGGCGGACATGATGAATCGTGGATGGCCGGACGCTCCATGCGCTCGGCGAGTTTCTCAACCGATTGTTTCACTTTCAAGTGGCAGGGCAAGATCTGTTGGGCAAGCGTGGGCGGCAAGGTGGTTTCAGGCGTGTCAGACGAGGGCAGTGAAGATCATGCCGAGGCGTCCACCCGGCACTTCTACGAGCGCATGGACGAGGTGATGCGCCACCTCTGGGGCGAGCATCTGCATCACGGCCTGTGGGATGGGGAAACGGAGGATTTCGAACAAGCCGCCCGTCACCTGGTCTCGGAGGTCGGAAGGCGGTTGCGACTGCGCGCTGGGGCGCGGGTCATCGATGTGGGATGCGGCTATGGCGCTGCGGGGGTTCAACTCGAGCGGGAGTGTGGTCTGCGGGTGGAGGGCGTGACGATCTCGCCCCGACAGCGAGATCACGCCGTCTCCGGTGCCCGTGTGGAAGTGGGCGACTGGCTGGCAGGCATCGGGGACGACGGAGCGGCCGATGGCGTGATCGCGATCGAGAGTCTCGAGCACATGGCCGACACCGAGCTGGCCCTCCGCCACCTCGCGCGCGTCCTGAAGCCGGGCGGTCGGGTGGTGCTGGCCTGCTGGGTGAGGGTCGGGAATCCGCACTGGCTGGAGCGTGGTCTGCTGCTGCGGCCGATCCGCCACGCCGGTCACCTCCCCGGGCAGCGCAGTGAGGCAGTTCTGCTCGATGGCTTGAGGCGTGCGGGTTTTCGAGACCTGGAGCGTGTGGACTTCTCGCATGAGGTGGCGCGCACGTGGCGGGCTTGTCTCCGGCGCGGGCTGGCCTTGCTCCGTTCCGACCCCGGGGTGTTCCGGCGCCTGGGCTGGATCGCCTCGCTGAAACTCGGCATCACGGTCGGTGGCATCGTCGTCGCCTACCACGTCGGAGCGCTCCGCTACGTGGTCATCTCAGGCACGCGGAATGGCTCCGCGAAATGAGCACCGCCGAGTTATCCATGATCCACCGGCAGGATCGCCAGGTCCGGCACCTCGACGTGTGTGAAGCAGATCTGGCAAGGATCTCTGACGATTCTTGAAACTCTTGGGTTCTTGAAACAGTGATATGCGAAAATAAGACCTCCGGAAGCGAAACCTCTGCCATCCTTCGTCGGTTCCCGACTTTCAATCACCGCGGAGCAAACCGCTTCCCATCCCCGAGGTTGCTTGACTTCGACCCGTTCAAATGGCGAAATCTCGTCCTAACGGTTCCCACGCATATCGGCTTGGGGTGTTACGAAAAAACTGTTCTGCAGAAATTCAATTCTTGCGTTCCATCGGCCGAATGGCTTAGTTGTTAGTAAGATTTCTGATAAAACATGAAAGATATCATTTTGCGACCGCTTGGACCAGCCTGTTTCGTAGCTCTTTGTTTTTCTTCTTGCGCCATCAAGGATGCCACCGATATGCGCAATAAGATGGCGGCTGAGATGGCGCCGCCCGAAGGATTGCGTTCAGTCTGGAATACAAGCACCCCGCTAACACTAGGTAATGTTTACTATCGTCGTATTGACGCCCAGCGTGGGGGTAGTGTTTTGACAGATCGATATGGTCGATTTGTCGAACGCTCGAATTCTTCAGATTACCGAGCAACATCTCCTGTGAATGCTACGTGGAGAAAGGATATTGATTCGACGTTCAGCTTGAAACCGCAATTAGGTTACATGGGGCTCAGTGCAAGCCCCACGTTGGCAAACACTAGAACGATTCGATTCAGTGCCGAAGGCAATGAGCGGCATTCTATCAAGGAATTCGACTCGTATGTTGATGAGGTGTTGAATTCACCCGGAACAGGACCAGAACTTAGAAAAAGAGTCTTTGAGGATAGCCAACGCTTGGCGACCAATGGCCTTCCCGTGTCTGAAGCGCGCTACTGGATTGTGACCGATCTGATCACAGTTAAGAATCTTTCGGTCGATTTTCTGTCTAAGCCGTCGGCTGGTATCGAAGTTTCGGTGGCTGATGTCGAAGCTCTCAAGCAATTCATGCAGGTCAATGGATTGGCAGTCAACGGAAGCGCAAGTGGAAACACGTCGTCAGAGAATCAGACAACTGTTAAGTCAACAGATCCTGTTGGTCTAATGGCGTGGTGCGTCCCGCTCACGGCCACCAAATCTGGAAGTGGATACAGGATGCGAGCTGAAGAGGATCACCCAATTCTTATGGCAAACACCCTAGAATAGGACAAGAGGCAGAACGAGACTGTCGGGAAACCCCAGTAGGCCCTTGAAGAATCAAGTTTTCTAAGGGAGGGCTGTGGAGGTCAGGTTTCGAGTGAATCGGGAGCAGATTCGATCCGGGATGCGCAATGGGGCGCTGAGGGGCGCTAGTGTCCCTCTCTTTGGGGGTCACGAGGG
>NZ_JAENII010000025.1 GCF_016595525.1 Haloferula rosea | reverse complement strand
AAACCCTTTGATCCAACCCGCCATCTCCAGCATCAACCTCAACCCGAAATATCCCGAAAATCCCCCTTGATTCCATCACCGTAACTGACCCCTTTTGCGAGACCCCTTTTGCGACCCGACCCCTTTTGCGACCCCTTTTGGAGATGACTTTGTTTTACCCCGGGGGTTGGTCTTCCTCTTGGGGGCAGTGCTGAATGGCGCTGCTTTTCGGCGAGAGACGGTCATGCCACTTGCAGGTGGACCGAACGATCGCGAGGTGAATGGGAGGGCGGATGCAATATCGACGGCGTGGCGGCGGTAGGTAGGGTCTTTCGATATGAGATCACAAGCTTCCCGCATCCTGTCGTGCGCTGCGTTCGCAGTGTGTCTTTCTTATCCCAGCCATGCGCAGGAGGGGAATGGGAGCGATGATTATGGGGTGTCTGCCAAAGAGGTGGTGCTGGCGGATCCGGTGACCTTGGCGCTGGATGCGGATGGGATCACGAGCCTGGCTCCGAACCTCGGGAAGATGAGCGGAGTGAAGCCGGATGTGAGGAATTACATGATCCTGTGGTCCAAGGCGCAGCCGGGATCGAGTCAGGTGGAATGGACGGTGGCTGCCCCGGCGGACGGGATGTATGGGGTGACGATTGGGGTGAATGGAGTGGGCATGCGCCTGACGGTGAGTAGCAACGGCAAGAAGGTGGGGGGTGCCGTGAAAGAGGCGGAGTGGCATCATCTCGAGCTGGGCGAAATTCCCCTGAAGGCGGGCGAGAACAAGGTGCTGCTGGAGATCGAGGCTCCGACGGGAAAAGGGAACAAGGGTGGCAATCGATTTCTGCTGGGGCCGATGGAGCTGGCGCAGCCTGCGGTGAGGGACGCGATGCTGAAGGAAGCGGTGGCGGCACGGGTCCAGCCGGATTGGTTCAAGGACGCGGGGTATGGCCTGATGTTCCAATGGACGAACCGCGCGACCCCGCCGAGGGGGGACATCAAGAAGTGGGAGCAGAAGGTGGACGACTTCGATATGGATGGGTTTGTGAAACTGGTGGAGGACTCCGGGGCGGCGTATGTGGTGTGGTCCATCACGTGGGGGAACCAGTACATTTCCGCACCGATCAAGTCGCTGGATGCGATCATCGCCGGACGCACGACGCAGCGGGACCTGCTCGGCGAGATGACGGAGCGGCTGCATGAGAAGGGCGTGAAAGTGATTTTCTACTACCACTACGGCTATGACTGCATGCACTCGGTGGACAAGGAGTGGATGGAGGCGGCGGGTGGCTATGAGGCGGACAAGACGAAGCTCTATACGAACCTGGGCAAGATCCTCTCCGAGATCGGCACGCGCTACGGCGAGAAGCTGGCTGGCTGGTGGTTCGATGGCGGGGAGCGTTACCTGAACTGCCATTTCGATGGTTCGTCCGGGGCGGAGGGGATACTGAGCGTGCCTTTCAAGGAATACACGGCGATGGTGAAGACGGGGAATCCGCAGCGCATGGTGGCCTACAACTCATGGATCAGGCCGCGCATCACGGAGTATCAGGACTACTATGGCGGCGAGGGTCAGAAGAGCTTCGATCCCGAGAAACTAACGGACGGAGTGTTCAACAGCGGGCGCCAGAAGGGATTGCAGGCGCATGGCTGTTTCATCCTGGAAAAGTCGTGGGGTCACATCGAAAAGAACAAGACGATCCCGAAGCCGAAGTTCAGCCTCGCGAAACTGACGGGATTCGTGAAGAAGGCCCAGGAGAACCGTTACCCGCTCTCGATCAATCTGGAGATGTATGAAGACGGGTCGGTCTCGCCGGAGTCCTACGCCTTGCTGAAAGCACTGAAGGCGGCAGTGAGGAAATGATGATGCCGGATGGTGAAAAGTAGAGCTAGAGGATGCGAGAGATGGGCCACTTCGGGGGGCGGTCCCACCTCGGGGGGCGGTCCTTGAAATGCGGAGTGTGCTTCTGCAGGTTGAGGAGTGAAAAGGGATGATACTGCAGGGATTCGTCCCGGATGGCGCTACCCTAAGAGGATTTTCGCTTGCCCGATCCTGATCGGGTGTCCTTGATGACAAAGTGAAAAGGGTTAATCGCATCGCTGCCGTCCTGCTTGCCTGCTCCATGAGTGCCCAGGGCGCTGTCGTGATCAGCGAACTGGACATTGCCAACAACAAGATCGAGATCGTCAACACGGGAGGGTCCTCGGTGGATACCGCGGCTTGGTGGCTGTGCAACCGAGTGAACGGCAGTCCGTTCTATATTACGTTTGGCTCAGTGGGGATCATCGCGGCGGAGTCCTCGTCCATGGATTTGAACCTCGGCGCCGGTGAGTTTGTCACCCTTCAGCTTACGGCGGGTTTTGTTCCCGATGGAAATGGCGAGCTTGGCATTTACAATACGAACTCGTTCGCGAGTTCCACTGCGATCGAAGACTACGTGGTGTGGGGCGCCATTGGTGTCCGGGATTCTGTGGCTCAGAATGCAGGAATTTGGACTGATAACCAATTCATCGACGTGTCAGGGATTGGGGCCGGTGAAACGGTGCAACTGTTGCCCTCCCAAGCCGGGAATGCCCCCGCCGACTACACCATCGGAGCGAGTACCATCGGTTCGGCCACCAATGTTCCCGAACCCGGCTCTGCCTTGCTGGCAGTCGGAGGCTCGGCGCTCCTTCTGTGTCGGAGGCGCTCTTGATTTGCTCCGTTGAGCTGCGACCGGCTCCCCATCCTGCCCGTCCGACGCCATGAGCTCCCGCCGCCTGCCTATCCTGGTTGTGGCGATGGGTCTTCTCTGGAGCGAGGCAAGGGCTTCCGCGTCGGTCGCCCGGCAGTGGAATGAGGAGAACCTTGCGGCGATCCGTATCGACATTCCCCATCCCCCGGTCCATGCCCGCAACCTCTTCCATGTGGCGGTTGGTATGTACAATGCCTGGGCTGCCTACGACACAGTGGCAATCGGCTACATCCACCACGAACGGGCCACCGCCCCTGATGTATCGACGGCACGGGCCGAAGCCGTGAGCTATGCTGCCTATCGGATTCTGGCTGCGCGTTACGCCAGCTCGGCTAGTGCCTCGAGCACCTTGGCTTCCCTCGACCAGCGGATGGTCGCGCTCGGCTATGACCCGGCGGTGACCGGCACGACCGGATCAAGTCCTGCAGCCGTGGGAAACCGAATCGCCGCTGCGATTCTGGCCTGGGGGCTCGGCGATGGATCGCGGGAATCCACCGGCTACGATGATCCCAGTTACACCAACACCCAGCCGGAGTTCCGGGTGATCGACAATGGCGTGCCGCTTGGCGGTTACCCGACCGGAGCGGACCCCGACGTCTGGCACCCCCTGACCTTCGACGAGGGTTTTTCCCAGAACGGACTGGGTCCGGTCTTCCTCCAGCCGTTCATCGGCGGCATCTGGCTTGAGACCCGGCCCTTCGCCCTGCGTCGGGAAGACCCTGCCTTGCCGTGGATCGATCCGGGCCCATTTCCGAAGCTGCGCGGCGGACAGGCTGCGGCCTACATGGCGGAAGCCATCGAGGTGTTGGAGAAAAGTGCGGCGTTGGGCGACCTGACGTCCATCGATATCTCTCCAGCTTCGCTAGGCAACAACACGCTGGGTTTCGAGGATGGCACTGGCCATGCGTTGAATCCGTTCACAGGCCAGCCCTATGCATCCAACCTGGTGCCCCGTGGTGACTACGGTCGCGTCCTTGCTGAATTCTGGGCGGATGGACCGGATTCGGAAACGCCGCCGGGGCATTGGCACACCATCGCCAACGAGGCCAGCGACGAGATCACGACGAAGCGCATTGGCGGGACCGGCCCGGTGGTCGACGACCTTGAGTGGGACGTGAAACTCTATTTCGCCCTCGCTGCAGCCATGCACGATTCGGCCTGCGCGGCGTGGTCGGTGAAGCGATACTACGATGCCCCTCGACCGATCACCATGACCCGATTCATGGCCCTGAAGGGGCAGTCGTCGGACCCCGTTCTGCCGTCCTATGATGCCGAGGGACTCCCGCTGGTGCCCGGACTGGTGGCGGTCGTGACCCATGATTCGATCGCTCCCGGCGGTGATCACGAGGGCCTTGGGTTTGCGGTCGGGGACATCGTTTTGTTCACGTGGCCGGGTCGTCCGGTCGATCCCACGGTGCAACGCAGCATGCCGCGCTGGATTCGCGGTGTCGATTGGTTCCCCTACCAGGACCGGACCTTCGTGTCGCCCGCTTTTCCCGGCTACGTCTCCGGGCACAGCACGTTCAGTCGCGCTGCCGCAGAGATCCTGACGGCTTTCACGGGAAGCGAGTACTTTCCCGGTGGCATGGGAACCTTCACCGCGCCTGCCGGGACCTTCCTGAAGTTCGAGTTCGGTCCGACCGTCGATGTGGAACTCCAATGGGCGACGTACTTCGACGCTGCCGACGAGGCCGGTGCGTCCCGGCGCTTGGGCGGGATTCATCCGGTTGCGGACGATCTTCCCGGGCGGATCATCGGTTCGCAGTGCGGTCTTCAGGTCTGGGGTATGGCCCCGAAGTACTGGGATGGTAGTATCGTCAACAGCGAGATGCGGCCCGATATTGCGAGGACAAGTTCCACCGAGGCTCGGCTCGAATGGGAGTCCGTGCGCGGACTCTACTACACGGTCGAACGCGGTCTCGATGGTCAGCCGTGGACGCCTGTCGGTCCGGCTTTTCAGGCCACTGATCCGCGTAGTGAATGGACGGACCCCGCAGCTACCGGTGACCGTGGCTTCTATCGCGTCCGTCAGGAGCCCGCACCTTGAACCGGAGGCGCTGGGGGGTGAACCGGGGAGATGGGTGACACGCTGGAGAGGGTGCAAGCCCTCACGTGATCCTCACAGAAATTGGGCTGGATTCTCCGAACTTGGCATTCATTCGCCTCTTTGGACGGATTGGCTCGATCTCATGGCACGGCAGGCTCGCTACGAGGCGGCAGGGGTGAGCTGTCCGCAGACTTCGCGTGAAGTTCCCCGATTCTCTGAAAGTTCGGGGCATAAGTCGGCACCCAAGCGTGATGGCGCGTGGTGAAGGCATTTTTTTTGGTGGGGGACTTGGCTCAAGGTGGGGCTGCAGCTGGCGGGCTTGATCGGGAAGCGGAGCTGAGTTCGAAGCCAGTGGGTAGCGGATCCACGGGCGATGGGTCCGGGATAAGGAATGGCGGTGGCGTTGCGCCAGCAGAGAGAGTGGATGGTGCTGGCGCAATGATTGGGGAAACAGAGAAGGAATTGAAGCTCGGACCCTCCCTTGAGTGTCGGGGGGCGGCCCGAGGCCCAATGAGGATCGACGCCTCGCCAGGGAAGTGTGAGGGAGATCGGGGCCCGGTAGAGCGACTCTTGAACGAGCAACCCCGGGGGGGCATCCCACGTGAAGGCGTAGCACGGGTTTACGTATCTTCAAGTGAAGGGGAAAGTATGGGACTCTTAAATGAAGGTGAGCCAAGGCCTGCCTGTGAAACACCTCAACCTCTCATACTTGTGCGTTCCCTCATCCCCAACCGCGTTCCGGTCCTCATCGCCAGCATCGTCTTTGCCGTGTCTTCGGCGAACGGGCAGAACTACGAGATCGATTTCAATTTCGATCAGAATGGCGCAGCCCTGATCTCTGGTAGTTCCGTGCCGTCTGCTCAACCCTACGGCAATCTCTTCGGAGGAGGGGAGGGCGTGAGGGTCTCCACGGACAGCCCGGGAGTTCGTCCGCTCAACTACTACAACACCGAAGGCTCCACAGGGGAGGATCCGGATCTGGAGCGCAACTCTGAAGGCACGGGTTTGTGGGAAGGTGGGAATCTCCTTGGGGGAAATTTCGGCAATGTTCTGATCGTGAACAAGAACGACACGCTGACGACTCCGAACGACAATGGCGGAGGAGGAAAGATCATTCTGGAATTCGATCGTGAGTTGGTCGCCTTCGGGTTCGACTTTGTGGACATGGATCAGGCCTCCAGTGCATCGGTCATCTTCGGCTCCGGGCCCGGTGCGGTGGAAGTCGAATTCGCGGCGTTCGAATCTGGCTCCGGCTCGATCCATTCCGTTTCGGGCGTCAGTTTCGGCGATCGACATGCCAATCGGATCCTCGATATCCGGGCCGATGAATTGGGTTTGAGTAGCTTCAGTCGCGTGGAGTTCGACTTGGCGAGCTCGGGCGGAATTGGAACGGTCTATGTCGAGACCATCCCGGAACCCGCCAGTTTTTACTTCGGTGTGCTGGGGCTCGCTGCATTGTGCCTCCGCCGTCGTCGCTGAGGTGTGACCGATTTCCCGCCTTGTGCGCGACCGGGATCCGTGGGCACGGGGGGCTGTGAAGGCGCTTGCTGGCGGGGAACGAGGAACGGCGGGGTTCGACGTTGGCGGTTCGCTTGGAAAAGCGCCGCGTCCCCTTCGAACCGGAGCTGCTTGTTCGGTTTGCTTCCAGCCTTCGTGTGAAGCTTCGTCTTTCACGCGTGATGGACTGGGGTGAAGGGGGAGCGATGGACTTGTAGGTGGGGGAGATGGACATGTCGTGGAGGGCGGAGAAATTGTAGGAGAGGAGAGAGGTTGCTGCCGACAAGCTTGATGTGGGAACGGCCGGGATTACGGAACAAGGGGAATGGGGGATCGGCAGGGTGAGGGCCACGAGGGGACTGACATGAATGGCAATGACCGAGTTGTGGAAGGCATGGCTCGATGGACGCGTAGGCTCTTGGGCTGCATCCAACTAGCGATGATGGATGAGTGCAAATCCCCCGAACTCCGGCCGAAGGGCTCTCTTCAGTCGAACCCTGCAACATGCGATTTCCTGACAATTGGATTCAATGAACAAGCTCACCACCAACCGAAGGCGGTTCATCGGAACCGCAGGCACCACCGGCCTCTTTCAAATTGTACCGCGCCACGTACTCGGTGGGCCCAATTACACGTCACCCAGCGAGAAGCTGAACATTGCCGGAATCGGAGTCGGTGGGATGGGACATGCGAACATGCTGGCCTGCGCGAAGGAAAACATCGTGGCCCTGTGCGACGTGGACCACAAGTATGCGGCAAAATCATTCGAAGCTTTTCCAAAAGCGGCGGTTTACAAGGACTACCGTGTGATGTTCGAGAAGCAGAAGGACATCGATGCGGTGCTGATCGCGACGCCGGATCACACGCACGCCGTGATCAGCATGGCGGCGATGCAGTCGGGCAAGCACGTCTTCTGCCAGAAACCGCTGACCCACGACATCTATGAGTCCCGCATGTTGGCGAAGGCCGCGAAGGAGGCCGGAGTGGTGACTCAGATGGGCATTCAGGGCCATTCGCAAGAGGGCCTGCGCTTGATCTGCGAATGGATCTGGGACGGGGCGATCGGAGACGTCAGTGAGGTCGATGCCTGGTGCAGCCTGATGTATTCCCCTCCCGGCCATGCCTTCTGGAGTTCCATCCTTCAGGATCGACCGAAGCAGGGGCAATCTGTGCCCTCCGGACTCGACTGGGATCGCTGGATCGGCCCCGCAGCGATGCGGGAGTATCACCGGTGCTACCACCCGGGCAGCTGGCGTTGCTGGTGGGACTTCGGTTGTGGCATGATGGGAGACCGCGGTGCCCACACCCTTGACTCGGTTTTCACGGCGCTGAAGCTCGGCGCACCGTCTTCCATCGAGGGGTCCGGAATTGTCGGTGGCAACGCCGAGGTTCACCCCGATAAAGCGAAGGTGACCTACCTTTTTCCGGCGAGGGATGGTTTTCCGGCACTCAAGCTCAACTGGTATGAAGGTCAGGAGCCGCCGCGTCCGAAGGAACTCGAAGAAGGACGCAACTTGCATGAACAGGGAGGAGTGATTTTCAAAGGTGACAAGGGTATCATCATGTGTGGCGTCTATGGAAACAGCCCGCGCCTGATCCCGGAGACTGCCATGAGGGCCTACAAGCGCCCGGCGAAAACCCTCCCGCGCATCAAGGGCAGCCACGAAGGGAACTGGATCAACGCAATCAAGAGCGGCACCAAGGCCAGCGCCGACTTCAGCTACTCCGGCCCGCTGACCGAACTCGCCCTGCTGGGCAACATCGCCAAGCGTTTCCCGAATCGGAAACTTGATTGGGACAATGAGAACATGAAGGTGACCAACTTTGATGATGCCAACGCCTGGGTGCGCCGACCGTATCGCGCCGGATGGTCGCTCTGAGGGCCCGCAGCGCCGCGGAAGCATCGACGCCTCCCCATGTCCGGTCAGTGAGAAGTAAAGCTCGTGGGTCGTCTTGAAATGAAGCTACTGGAAATGATCCATGAGGGCGTCTTCCTAGCCGTATGTTGTGCGGGCTTGGCTCAGGCGGATGTCGTGGTGGAGTCGCCAAACCCTCAGGAGGAATTTGCGCAGCACGTGATTCTCGGTCGGGAGATCGATAGCGATGTCCGCTTGGCTATCGTCGAGGATGATCCCGAGCTCAAGCCCGAGGGGTTTCGGATCGCGTTGAAGGACGGCGTCATCCATCAACCGATTCCATGATTCGCGGCGCATGCGCTGACATCCGTGCGGCGACATGAAAGGAGCCCTCCCGCTGGGCGATGCCTTGACCCGGCGATGCCGGATCGATAGATCTCACGCCATGATGAGAGACCGGCGTTTCGGTGTTTTTCCCAACCTCCTTGCAAGTTGCGCATTGGTTTTCTCCGCCCTGGTTACATCGGGCTTTGGTGTTGAATTTGAGACCCTGAAACTCGAACGGAGGCCGTCGGCGCTATCCATTACCGAATCCGGTGATCACCTCATCGCCGTCTCGAGTCGTCAGGACCGGCTTCATGTCATTGATTCCCGTGAACTTGAGGAGCTCCTCGTGATCGAAGTCCCTGCCACGGGACCCTTGCTGAGCCGGGGAGGGACCTTGCTCGTCGGTGAGAGGGACACCGGCCTGGTGAAGATCTATTCGCAGAAGGACTGGGAATTGGTCAATGAGATCGATACCGGGGTCACACCACTGGAGAAGCTCTCCGCGAAGCGAGGCGGCGCCTATGACGGCACGATATTGGCGAGCAAGCGTGGTCTCGTCCATGTGGTGGATGTCGAGAAGGATGAGTATCGGGCTGTCGGAAGGCAGAACTCCCAAGCGATTTTTTCCGCGAACGGCGATCATGTGCTTCACCATGCCGACGGCAAGTTCACCGCATTCGATTCGGACAAGTATCTGAGAGGGGAGCTGGACAATCCGGTGTCCGTGTCCAGTGGAAGCAATGTATCGGATCCCGTCCCCTTGGTGGATGATTTCTGGCTGGGGAGAGGAAGGATTTTCGTCGGACTCGCTCCCCACAGCCAGATGGAGTATTTTGGTGGTGCGATTGTCGGTGACCCATCGCCCGAAACCCGTCTGGTGTATTGTATCAAGGATAAGAACATTGAGGTTCGCCGACTGGATTCCGCTTTCTCGTTGCTGGAAACGATTGTCATGGAAGCCAGCTTCTCCAGCGTCGGGAACTCCCCGCCCTGCATCCGTCGAAACGGGGATTCCAGCATCTCCCTGTTCTGGGTCGGTCACGGAGTGGATGGAGTGGCCTCGGTCACCTTCAGGGTCACCGCCCCGGTCCGGGCCAACGAAGTGGGCACCCAGGTGATCCCGTTGCCAGCAGCCGATGAAAACCAACTGGTTTCCGGACCGGATGGCACGAAGCTCGACGATGGCAAGCTGTCATGGACTCCACCCACGGCGCCGGATCCGGCTCGATACGCCTTCAAGGTCAAGCAGACGACCAACGGCAAGGTGTCGTTTTTCCGGGAGTCCATCGAGGTTCTCCCAGCTGAGAAAGTGGAACCTGATGGCATCACGCAACTGAAGTCGGAACCCGGAACAAGCGGCAGGATTCCTGTGTTTTCCAGGGAAGATCAGATGGCGGTCCTCGATGAGGGGCAGCTCCTTCTGTTTGATGAATCCGGCATGATCACCCGATCAATTCCATTTGAGGAAAAGTATCATGATGTGGTGCTGCTTGATCAGGGTTTCGCGCTGGCGGCCACAAGTCGGATCGACATCACGGATGCTGACGGGAAAGTCCTCGGTGAGATCGACCTAGGATCCGTCACCATCACAAATATAGCCGCGGGAGCGGACGGAAACACGCTCTATGCGAGCGCTAAGGATTCGACGGAACAGGAACTCGCGAAGAGCTTTCCGGTTTACCACATTGATCTCGAAAGCCGGAAAGCGAACCGCCTTGAGCGGGTCGCAGGCTCGGGCTTGGCGATGCATCGTGGAGGAGATCTGCTGATGTCCTTCATCAGCCATCGACAGATGCACAGCGTTGGTCTGTTGAACTACATTGAAGAGAACACCGATGTGCTGATCGGCTACCGGGTGAATGGTGACCGGCTGAGCATGCAGAAGACCAGCGAAGGAGTGGTGACGGGCATCCGGAGTCTGAGTTATTCTGCAGATGGTTCGCATGTCGCGGTAAACTCGTATGGCGTGCTTTCGCGAGGTGGGATGACCTACGGGCAAAGGATTCCGGTCTTCTCCGTCAAGAACCTCGACAAGCCGGACCGCATGGTTCCGATCGAGGGTGGGGGGGTGATTCAGTCGCTCTTTCATCCCAAGCTTGATCTGCTCTGTGTCCTCAGCCATTCCCGGCAGAATGAGGCAGGCTACCGCATGACGGCCTACCATTCAGATGGGGATGAGCGGGAGAAGTTGTTGTCAGGGGGTACGCGCCTTCCTTCGAAACCCGATCAGTTCATGTTCTCGCCGGATGGGACCGCCCTTCTGGTTGTCGGCCGGGACATCTACGGACGTCGGCTCATCTCCCGGCTTGCCCTGGAGCTTTCCGATGAAGAAAGGGCAAGCTGTGCCAAGCCCGCACCGGCAGCCGTATCCGTCTTTGCACCGTCGATCGCAGCTCACGAATCAGGGACTCTGAACCCTGATCGATCCAGCGGAGACCCGAATGAGGGTCTGGCTCCCTCGGATTTCGAGCGACTGGTGGTGGACTCCGCTTCCAGGTCCGTCATTCCCAGCGAGGCGATGGCGATGCTGCACATGCCCTCGGTGGTGATCGTAAACAGCGGCCAGAAGGGCATCGGTGCCGGATTCTTCGTGTCACGAGATGGTCACATCATGACGGCCGCCCACTGTCTTCCACCCCTCGGAGGACCCATGGTCTCTCACTACCTGCAACTTCCCATCGGCAGGATTGAGTTTGAGAGCCCGGCCACGGTCGTGGATGTCGACGAGGATCTCGATCTGGCGCTGTTGAAGATCGACTTCAACGCATCCACGACGGCCCTCAGTCTCGCGAACCGCGATCCAATTGTTGGCGCCAAGGTGTATGCCATCGGACACCCGGGCACCAAGGAGCTGAGCCTCGACTACACACTCACCGAGGGCTTGGTGAGCAGCGCAGCACGGCAGATCGAGGGGCGGTCGGTCTTGCAGATCTCTGCAGCCGTGAACCCCGGTAACAGCGGAGGCCCGGTAATCGATGAACGCGGATGCATCATCGGCATGGTGACCCAGAAGGCTCATCTGGAAGGAGCTTCCTTTGCGGTTCCCGCCGGGCTCATCGCGGATTTCCTCGACCGGTCCAAGGCTTCGAGTGAACTTCCGCCCCCCGATGGCGGTTTGCTCAAGAAGGAGATCGAGGACAAGGGATGGCTCACGATGGAGAAGCTTTCATTCAAGTCCGCTGGACCTCAGGGCAACCTGCGGGCTCGATTGAAGGAAGAACCGGATGGGTGGTTCAGCGGAACCATGGTGATGTTCGGGAATCCAGCGGATCACCTCTTCTCGACCAGCACTTACAAGGATGGCTACCTTGATGGCGACACCATCATCTATGACCGGATGAAGCGGCGGGTCCGATTGATGAGCTTTCAATCTGGAGAGGAGCATGGGTTGCAAGGAACCTATTATCCGTCCCAGAACCTCCGGTCGACCCTTACCAAAAAGCAGGGAAAGCTCCATGGCTACCTGCGGGAATTCTATGATGAACCACTTTCGGTGAAGAGGGCGGTTTGCTTCGAGAATGGTGTTCCGTCGGGGCCGAGCTATGTGATGGATGAGCTTGGAAGAGTGGTTTACGCCGCCTTCTACAAGGATGGTCAAGCCGCAACCCAGCGGCAATACAACCATTACCGTCCCAATGAGGGCGTTCCGGTCATCGAGTACACCAAGGCTGGAGATGACGAAGTCCTGAGTGAGCTGGTGAAGAAGGGAGCCTCCCTCGATGAGTTGCACAACGGAAAAGCGCCTCTCCATGAAGCGGTGGAGATCAAATACATCTACATGGTCGAGACGATTCTGGATCTCGGAGGTGAGGTCGACATCAAGGATGGGGATGGAAAAACCGCTCTTCAACTGGTGATGGCCAGCTCGAATCCAGCGGTATCAATCGCCAGGATGCTCATCGAACGAGGAGCGGAGAAGTCTCTGCTTACTGATGAAGAGCGCAAGTTGTTGGAAGAGTAGAGCGCTGGTCCCGAGTGTGGCGACTGGGGTGCTCTGCCTCAGAGCATCACACAGTCTTGCGGGGGGTGGGGGAGTGATTTTTTCCCATCCTCTCGGAAATCAGCGTTGATTGGGTCTCCGCTGCCTTGACAGCGATTGGAGTCCCTTGAGGACGAATCGTCGCCTGCCACCTTTCCATTGAGCACTCCTTGCTTCCTCCGTGATGCCAAAGGTCCTACCGGCCTGAAGAGCACCCTGATGAAGTCTTCAGCGATTCGACTCGCGCAGATCAAGGGCGTTGCGAAGTAAGCCTGTTGCGGTCGGATGATGATCAGGTGCTCGGCCTGTTCCGGGTTTGTTTTGGACCTGAGCCAGTCGACGAAGGCTCACTTCGAGATTGCGTAGAGGAACCGGTTTGAGCGGAGGTAGATGGTGTCTTGGGACAGGGCAGGGCTGGCGTTGAAGTCACTGCTGTCTTCGAGATGGTTGTGTGCGACCTGCTTCATTTCTGGATTCGCCTCGAAGACGAAGGTCCCGTTTCGGCGGGTCACGACCATCAGGTGGTTTCCGAAGCGGAGCATGGAGGCATAGACGCTGCGCTTTGATGAGCCCCTGAGCCCTTCGAGATCCCGATCGGTGATGACCTTTCCGGTGGCGGTCTCCATGCAGATGACTTCGGCGTCGTCGCTGACCCAGTAGAGGTGGTCTCCGTATGCCAGCGGAGTTGGCACGTAAGTGGTCGATTTTCCGGTCCAGAGGATCTTGCCGTCCTTGATGGCCACGCTGGACTTCCTCGGGTAGCCGCCGAAGGCAAAGGCCATGTCGGCAGTGGTGACCACGCTCGGGCAGATGTTGCCCGGCATTTCCGTCGGCACCGTCCAGATGGGTTTGCCCGTGGCCGGATCCAGACACCAGACCTCGTAGGGCATTGCCAGAAGCAGTTCCGTCTTGCCGTCTTTGGTGCGGAGTTGGGGCGTCCCGTAGGCCAGTTCGAGGCTCTTTGATTCCTTTCGCCAGCGTTCTTCGCCTGTCTTCTTGTCAAAGGCGATCACCGCACGGCCCTCATCCGCCGCATTCACGATCAGCAGGTCCTGATAGAGCACCGGGCTGGCACCCGAACCCCATCGGCGGTTGCTCGAGTCGCTGCCCACTTGCTGGCTCCAAAGAGGTGTGCCATCCACGGTGAAGGCATGGACACCCGACTTGCCGAAGAAGGCGTAAACGTTCTCGCCATCGGTCACCGGTGTGCTGCTGGCATAGCCGTGTTCCATGATGTAGCCGCGGTAGTCATCCTCGGGATTGGCGAGGTCGACTGAACGATTCCAAAGAATCTTGCCGGACGACCTTTCAATGCAGATCAACTGGCGTCCGAGGTCATTTGGGTCACCGGGGTCGCGGGGATCGGTGCCGTAGCCGACGTAACAGGTGACGAAGAGCTTGTCCTCGAAGAAGACCGGGCTGGAAGACCCGGGACCGGGGAGTTCCGTTTTCCATTCAACGTGCTTGTTGTCACCCCACTCAGTCGGAAGCGTATCTGCCGACACCCGTGTCGCCGCCCCTTCCTTCCCCCGGAACTGGGGCCACGATTCTGCCTTCAAGCAGGAAATGAGTAGCAGTGCTGCGAACGCGGATTTGATGCATGTATCCATAAGTGAAACGTTGTTACCGGAATCGAACCCTCCCATTGTAAAGAAGGTATGAGGGAAATGGAATTTTTTCATCTTCCACGCTCTTATCCTCGATCTCCTGTGGCTGGAGATGGGGGCGCCCGACCTGTCCGTGCAAATCCTGCACGGAAGCCTGATGCGTGCAGTCTGCCGGCGATGACGGGATCTGCAGGCGAGCGAGGCTAGCGTTCGCTGAGGCGGATGCTGACGGATTCGCCGTGGCGGACCGGAGCGGTGATGGTGGTGTCGCCATCCTGGGGGTCGACGGTGGCCATGGAGGATTCGTGGGCTGGGGAGAACTCACCACGGAGGTGGATGGTGACCGCTTGTGGCTCCCTTGCTTCAAGGCGGGCGTCGGGGTTCGTGAGGGAGACGATGAGCTGGCCGTCCTTCTCGGCGATCATGACGAGGCAGGGTTGATCCACGGATCGCAATGGGAACTCAGCGGGGAGGTCGGTGTCCTTTTCGAAGATGACGTAGCCGGTGGTGTGGGTCGGAGAGTCATGGACGATGTGGGCGGCGCTGTCTTTCCGGATCACCTGGTAGGGGCGTTGATCCGCGAAGGCACTGACCTCAGATTCGCTGGGCTGGACGACGACTGCGTATTCGTAGCCGGCGCTGGTTGGGTTCTTGCCGTGTTCGATCCACGCGGTGGCGTAGTTTCCGGTAGTGTCCTTGCTGTCGTTGCAGTTGCGGGAACGTTGTTCGCTGATGCGGAGATGGACAGGGGTATCGGCTGGCGTGAAGTAGGCATTGCCATAGGGGTCGACAAGCGTGGTCGCACGGGGCTCGTCGCGGATGACGGGCCGGTCGGCCAAGGTGAGGACTTCGCCATTGAGTCGGGTGGAGTCGTGTGTCTCGGTGAGGAACTTTTGGAAGAGGTTGGTGCGGACGGGGTGATCGACGCCGGAGGTCGCGATGTCCGAACCGAGGCAAACGATGCGGTTGTCGAAGAAGAACCAGGTCTTGAGAGCGGTGAGCGGTTCCGGCTTCGGGGAGTCTTTGGCGGCACCGCTCGTCATGGCACCCGGAACGCCGAGGCTGAAGGTCATGGCAAACAACCCGTTGGGACCATTGCTCAGTCCACCGACGAAGGTCTCCTGATTGCGCGGCAGGCGGGAGCCGTTGCCGTTGGCAATACCAGCAAGTGGACAGTGGATGGTGGTGGCGCCCTCGATGGCGGTCCAGTCGTAGCCATTGTCGGGCCGGGTGCCGGAGGCGTGGACGGTGGGAAGTGACTCCGGGTGGGTGAGAAGCTCAAGTTGCCCCATCGACATGTACAGACCGTGTCGGTTGGAGTTGGCGTAGCTTTCCCCGGACGCGACGTGTTTCGAGTAGCCCTTCACTCCGGCGAGCCAGTTGCCACGACGGTGCATGGAGAGTGCCGCCGAAGGCATGGTTCGATTGCCGTTGGGCGATGCAGCGGGTTCGATGCCGGCGAATTCGGGGTGGGTCGTCTTGCTGGGTGAGAGGCGTAGGAATTCCGCAAGGAGTTGGGGATCCGGCTTGCCATCGTTGTAGGGGGCGTATGCTTCGGCGAGGGCCTTCAGCGACCCGGTGGGTGCGTTCTGGGCCCCCGTGGCGTTTCTGCCGCTGAGCGACCAAAGTGTGGTGCGGCCGCAGTACCAGATCATGGATTCCAGCGCTACCCGGATCGCGTCGATTGCTTCACGTGTCACGGGAAGATCGGACTTCGACAGGATGGACACGAGCCATGAAGCGTCGTTCATGCCCATTGAACCATAAGCATAGTAGTGGAAGCCATGGTGAAAAATGCCGCCGTCCGGTTTGATGGAGGCGACGAGCTGTTTGGCGAAGACATCGCGGAACTGATGGACGTGGTGCCACCGGTCGACGGGATCGGGATGTGCGAGCGCGATGCGGAGAAGACGGGCGGCCTCGTTGTGGAAGTAGTCCATCGATTCCTGATGCGATTCGCCGAAAAGACGGTCGTCGTAGGAGTAGGCCCACTTGAGGTAGTGGATGGATGGTTCGAGGGTGCCGTGTTCCTTGAGCGGATCGCGCATCTTGGTGATGGCGTCGACATAAAGGCGGCCGACGTAGTTGTTGGCCTTTCCGACGGATCCGTTGACCACGAGGCCCTGCTCCTGAAGCCAATCGTTGACGGTGTGGAAACAGGCTGCGATCTCCCGTTTCATTTCCGGGTCGGTGCAGACGAGCCAATCGTTCGCAATGCCGTTGAGGAATGCGAAGTGATCGGGGAGTTTCTTGAGTGGATGACCCTTGTAGAGTTGTTGCGTCTCAATGACCGACCTGAAATGGGCGATCCGCTTTTCCCAGTGGTCCCTTTTGATCTCCGGATTCGGCTTGGCGTGCAGGAAGCCGGTCAGTGTGTCGAGCCTGACGATTTCCTCGGCCGTGGGCGCCGGGGGCCCGGAGAAATCGTGGTCTGCGGGCTTCCATGATTCGGCGATCGGTTCCCGGGCATCGCGGAAGTCGCGTGGGTCGTTGAAGAAGATCGCGTCGAAGTAGGCGGTGGAATCGCCGGTGATTCCGTGTGCGGAAACGCGGAAGTTGTCGAGCCTGCCCTTCAGTGCCCCATCGATCCAATTCAGCTTGGACTTCCATGAATAGTGGAAGACGGGCTTCTGCCATCCGACGTGGGCGAGTGGGATTTCGAAGGTGGCAGCAGTCTTCTCGCAGGCGCGGATCTCGACGAGCAGGTGGCCCGGGCCTTCTTCCGTAAGATAAACGGGGAAGATCAGTGCGGACCGACTATACCCCCCGTAGCCCGTCCAGACGCCGACGTTGCCGAGTGGTCCGGTATCGAGGGTGAAAGCATCGCCATCCTTGAAGTCCCAGCGAAGTGCCTTGGTGCCATCGAGAAGGTGATCATCGGAGAGGCTGAGGTTTCCTCCCTGGGCCACGATCGAGTCCGGGATGCCGGACTCGAACGAAGCGGTAAGCCAGGATGCGGCTGGGAGCTCATCGGCGAAGGAAATGCCACAAAGAGCCACGGCGAGTGCGGAAGAAGTGAAGCGAATGAGTTTGCGCAAGGGTGTGGGAATGGGAATGCGTGGCTATACGACAGGGACGGCGGCGGGCTTTCACTCTGCCGTGCGACACGGGAGCGTTGCTCTGTCGCGGCATCGCAGTCTGAAGAAAACCATTCTCCTCCAGCACGCCCACTACGCCGATCTTGGGATTCTTCCCGCGGTGATTCGGCATCGGTTGTTCTCCCGGTCGTTCCGGAATACACGCCCGCATTCGTGCTGAGAATCTTCCAACGGGGGTGCTGGCGTCATTGGGTGGTGGCCTTGGGCTGCATGCACCTTCTTGGTGGCCCGATCGCGATTCTCCAGACGGTGGCGTGGGCCAGCATGCTGGTCAGCTACTCGGTGGAGGATGGCTTGCTTCA
>NZ_JAENII010000024.1 GCF_016595525.1 Haloferula rosea | reverse complement strand
GATGGTAGTGGGGCGATAGGCCCTGTGAGAGTAGGTCGCCGCCAGGTCTATGCCCGGTATCTTCAGACATGAAGATACCGGGCTCTTTTTTGTACCAGGATCCTCATTTCAATGCTTGGTTTTCCGGGCTGGGGTGAGTGGAATCCCCGCACTTCAAACAACCGAACTTCAACTGCTGTGAAAGCCCACGAAATCTACAATACGATCGATCCCGCACTAGTGACCCGCATGCTCGACTGGTTCCGGGAGAACGACCGCAATGTGTATCGGTCGGCATTGGCGTCATTGGCGCAGAGCCGGAAGCTGCGCTTGGTTTTCGTGCAGAAGAAGCCGGTGGTGGACCAATATGCCTGGATCCTGAAGACGCTGAAGTCGAAGCAGTCGGACACCATTGGCGAGCATCTGCTCCAGGCATGGTTGATGGCGGGCAACCAAGACATGCTTGCCAAGTTCTGCGACGAGGTGGGGATCGAGCACGACGGCAAGGGGTCGGTGACCGGTGACTTGCCGGAGGAGCTCTCGGAGGAGACGGTCGACAAGGCGGTGGACGCTCTGGTGGCTGATTTCGACCCCAAGCTGGTCACGCTCTATCTGACGGTCTTCAACCTGCAGAAGCCGGGGGGGTGGCCTGCGCTTTCGGCCAAGCTTGAGAGCGACGATCGTTTGTCGCTTTCCTGAATTGGCGGAAGGGGGCTCCTACATGCGGAAGTCCTCGCCCAGATAGTGTTTCCGGGCGATCGGGTCGTTCACGAGGGCCTCGGAAGGTCCGTCGAGGATCACCCTGCCGTCGTGAATGAGGAAGGCGCGGTCGACGATGGACAAGGTTTCGCGCACCGAGTGGTCGGTGATGAGGATGGCCAGGCCATCGCGTTCGCGGAGTTCGCGGACGATGTTTTGAATGTCTTCAACGGCGATCGGGTCGATCCCGGCGAAGGGTTCGTCGAGCATGAGCAATTTCGGCTCGGTGCAGAGGGTGCGTGCGATGGCGAGTCGCCGTTTCTCACCACCGGATAGGGTGATGGCTTCGGAGCGACGGACCTTGGTGATCTTGAAGCGTTCCAGCAGCTGCTCGGCTTTCTCCACGCGCTGTTTGCGGTTCAGGTCGCGGCGGGATTCGAGAACGGCCAAGAGGTTGTCGAGGACGCTGAGCTTGCGGAAGACCGATTCTTCCTGGGGCAGGTAGCCAAGTCCGAGCCGGGCCCGTCGGTGGAGGGGGAGGCGGGAGATGTCCTGTTCGTTGAATTTGACGGAACCTGCATCGGCGGGAACGATCCCGGCAATCATGTAGAACGAGGTCGTCTTGCCGGCTCCGTTGGGTCCGAGGAGGCCGACGATTTCACCGGGTGAGACGCTGAGGGTGACATCGTCAACGACGGCACGCTTGGCGTAGCATTTGCGGAGTCCCTCGGCGTAGAGGAGGGGCTGGGTAATGGGCATGGGGGTGACCACGGTGAATTATTGCTGTGGTTTGTCGGTTTCGACGAATCCGCGGGCATCACCGACAAAGGAGGCGTCCCCGGTCTTCATGTTGATGCGGATGTAGCCATTCGGATCGACGACTCGGCCGTTGGCGGTATCCGACAGGATCCATGGCTGACCGCCGCGGATGATCAGGTCGTCGGTCTTGAGATCCATGACCATCTGGCGTCCGGAGGCTTTGGCTTTCTTGTCACCCGGTTGCAGGACCTTGCGCTCCACGACGACGGCGCCGGTGGCGACGATGCGAGCGGGGTCGCCAAATTCAGAGCTGCCGAACATCTCATCTCCTTTGGCATCCTCGGCCGTCCCCGTTTTGTCAGTTTCAGCTTCGGGCTTCTTCTCGACCTGATCCATGAAGACCTTGATCTCATCGGCGCCAGTCAGGGTGAATTCCGGGTGGTCGACGGTGACGTCTTTGAGGAAGACGATGATGCCTGCTTCGGAGTCGAAGTAGAATCCGTCCTTGGCGCGGATGCTGGCCGGTTTTTTGTAGCCGGGTTCATCCGTCGGAGCGGGGACTTGGGAGGTGAGGTCGACGGGTTTTCCTTTGGGGACGTCGACGGCGGCTTCTTCGAGGAAGTCCTCCATGGTCTTGTCGGCCTTGGCGGAAGCCTTCTCGGAATCGGCCACGGCTTCCTCAGCCTTCTCGGTGGTGATGAGGAAGTCGTCGGACCGGGATTCCGCGAGTCGATCGAGTCCCTTCAACTGGGCGTCGTTGAAGGGTTGGATCTCAGCAGCAGACAGTGCGGATGCCGCCATCATGGTGGCGCCTCCAAGGGCGAAGATTGATGGTTTGGGAAGATTCATGGCGGTCTGGCGTTCGATAATGATATCGGTTTTGGTCGGCCCGTGGAGGAAGCCGCGGCTGAGTTTCAGGTCGTAGACGAGCCCGGTGCCGGTGGTATTCATGTCCTCGGACACGAGCTGCACGGGATCGCTTGAGCGGAGAAAGCGCTGGTCGTGGAGGGTGGCGGCCTCGAGATCAATGGATCCGCGGAGAGTCTGGTCGGGTTGGAAGAACTCGATGCGCGCCTTGGTGGCTTCGATGGTTTTCTTGTCCACCATCACGAGCTGGTCGGCCCGAAGCACGGAGCTGAGCCGCTGCTGTTCGTCGTATTGGGGGATGATGATTTTCTTCAGGATGCTGCCTTCCACGAGCATCTCCATGGCGGGAAGGCCGGAGTCATCCTCATCCGCTTCATCCTTGTCGGACATGGGGAGGCCTTGAGCCGCGGCGGCTCCGGTGAGAGCCAAGGCACCCAATCCCAACCAGCAGAGGCGGGGTCGTGGGTGGCTGAAGCTGCGCGGTTTCATGGCTGGGTCCTTCAGGCGCCGTGCGAGGCGTGGTGCACGGCGATCAGGCGGATGATGAGGTCTTCGAGGAATTCGAGCGGGATCTGGTTCGGGCCATCCGACATGGCGTTCTCCGGATCCGAGTGGGTTTCCATGAAAATGCCATCGACGCCGGTGGCGATGGCGGCCCGGGCCAGGACGGGGGCGAGTTCGCCATCGCCGCCAGTGGTGCCACCGAGGCCCCCGGGACGCTGCACCGAGTGGGTGGCGTCGAAGATCACGGGGATGCCCTCCTTGCGGATCCAGTAGAGCGAGCGCATGTCGGCGACGAGGTTGTTGTAGCCGAAGGTGGTGCCGCGCTCGGTGATGAAGAAGGAATGGCAGCCGAAGGAGCGCATCTTGTCGGCGATGTTCACCGTGTCCCATGGCGCGAGGAACTGGCCCTTCTTCACATTAACGGCGCGGCCGGTTTTGGCGGCGGCCTCGAGCAGGTCGGTCTGGCGGCAGAGGAAGGCGGGGATCTGCAGGAGATCGATGTGCTCGGCGGCGATTTCGGCCTGCTCGGCGGTGTGGATATCGGTGGTGACCGGGACTTCCAGTTCCTTACCGATCTCGCCGAGGATGCGGCAGCCTTCCTCCACGCCGGGGCCACGGAATGACTTCACGGAGGTCCGGTTGGCCTTGTCGTAGGATGCTTTGAAAATGAACGGGATCCCGGTCTTGTCGGCGATCTTCTTGACCGATCTGGCCATCTCCCAGGCGAAGTCCTCGTTCTCAAGGGCACATGGGCCGAGAATGAACACAGGTAGTGATCCGCCGACGGGGACGGAGCCAATTTGGAAGGGTTCGATATTCATGGGATCAGGAAGCGTCAGAGACCTTTTCGTAGAGTGGACGGAGATTGGCAAGTGCGGCCCCGAGAAGTTTGGCTTCCTCCGCGGTCAGGTTCCCGTCGGTTTTCGTCTCGAGCATTTCCAGCGAATCGATGACGGACTTCGCGGCTTGGAGGTTCACGCTGGTCTGGCCGGTGACGGGATTCGGGAGTTGGCCGAGGAAAAGCCCGGCGTTCTGGGCTTGGAGCAGAATGAAATCGTTGAAGCGCGGATCAGCAGCGGGCATGGCGCGGAGAATGGGGGAAGTCGCGGGGAAGGTCCACTCCCTTGATGCTTGTGCAAGTCACCCGGAACGCCACCCGGCTGAGGGCTCGAGGGGGGACGAATCGAGGAGCGGTCCGGCGGCGGTCAATCGAGGAACTTGCCGGGATTGAGGATGGCGTCGGGGTCGAGAGCTCCCTTGATGGCTTTGTGGAGATTGAAGGTGTTCTCTCCGAGCGCCTGGCGGATCCATGGTTGTTTGGCGATGCCCACACCGTGCTCGCCGGTGATGGCGCCTCCGTGGTCGAGCACCCACTTGAACAGGCGGTCCAGAGCGGCATCGGCCTTGCTGCGGATTTCGGGGTTCTCGTAATCGGCCACCATCAGGTTGGTGTGGATGTTTCCGTCGCCGGCATGACCAAAGCAGGCGACGGCAATGCCGGTGTCCTTCTCGAGTTGGCGGGCGAAGGCAACGAGCTCGACGAGCTTTGACCGGGGAACGACGATGTCTTCGTTCAGCTTGGTGAGGCCGGTGTCGCGAAGGGAGTAGGAAAACTCACGGCGCATCTTCCAGATTTCCTCGCAGGAGTCTTCGTCTTCGGCCCGCTGGATCCGGGTGGCTCCGAGCTTCTTGAGGAGTTCCTCGAGTTCATCGATCTCGTAGTCGACGGCGCGGGGCCGGCCATCGATTTCGATGATGAGATGCGCATCTCCATCGGGCAGGCGCTCGGGACCGAGCCGTCGTCTGGCAGCGGCCAGGGTGAAGCCGTCGGTGATCTCGAGCGCGGATGGGAGGTGCCCTGAATTGAGGATGCCCTGCACGGCGGCAGCGGCCATGGGGAAGTCCGGGAACACGGCGGCAAGCATGGCCCGGGCGGGCGGTTTGGGGATGAGGCGCAGGCTGGCGGCAGTGACGACGCCGAGCATGCCTTCCGATCCGGTGAAGAGTCCGACCAGGTCGAAGCCGGTCTTGTTCTTGTGCACCCGGCCGCCGACCTGCGCGACCTTGCCATCGGGCATGACGACTTCCAGGCCGAGCACGTAGCTACGAGTCACGCCGTATTTCAGGCAGCGCGGACCGCCGGCATTGGTGGCGATGTTGCCGCCGATCGAGCATTCCTTGAGCGATGCGGGATCGGGCGGGTAGTCCCAGCCAAGGGCTTGGGCGGCTTTCTGGAGGTCCCCGGTAATCACGCCGGGTTGCACGACCGCGACGCCATCCTCGGGATTGAGCTCGAGGATGCGGTTCATGCGGGCGAGCGACAGGGCGATGCCTCCCTTGATCGGGACGCAGCCACCGACGTAGCCGACTCCGGCGCCACGCGTGGTGACGGGAATGCCGTAGCGATGGGCAAATTCCAGCACGGTGGAGACGTCGGCGGTGGTCTCCGGGAAAACGACGACGTCGGGTGGGTGGCTGGCATACCACTTGTCGGTGGCATGAACGCTGATGTCCTCGGCCCTGAGGGAAACCTTGCTGGCTCCGATCTTGGAAGAAAGCAGTTCGGCAACCACGGCGGGATCCGAGGTCTCGGCCTTCGCCGGTTCCAGTTCGCTGAAAATCTCGGCTTCGCGGCTCTCGTCGAATGTCGGACGAGGTGTCTTGTCGGACGATGACGAACTGACCCAGTGGTTGCGTTTCGGCGGAAGTCTCACGGCAGGCGTGAGAGTCGACCCGATCGTCCCTACGGTCAATGATCGGGCGCCAGATTGATGAGACA
This sequence comes from Haloferula rosea, assembly GCF_016595525.1. Lineage (GTDB taxonomy): Bacteria > Verrucomicrobiota > Verrucomicrobiia > Verrucomicrobiales > Akkermansiaceae > Haloferula > Haloferula rosea. The sequence continues at coordinate 14,927 of NZ_JAENII010000024.1, read as the reverse complement.
ATCTTGCTCGGCGGCACGGGCTGCAGCGAAGGCGATCCGATGCCCTTCGGTAAACTGGCGGGAATCCGCAGCGTCGGCATCGAGAAGTGCGGGAAGTGCCTCGATCAGGCCGAAGTCCCCTCCGCCGTGCCCTTGGTAGCCTCCGGTGTCCTGCTCGACAATTTCAAGGGCGGTGGTTTCTCCTTCATGCATCCGGCATTCGATCCATGGATCGCGTCCGTCCGCATGCATCGCCCCTTCAAGGATCCCCTGGGTGCCGTAAATGCGGATCCGGCGGCCGGTGTCGAAGGCGGTCATGGTCAGGTCGGCGGTGATGCCGCTGGCAAACTGCATGGAAACCACCTGGTGATCGGGCGTGTCCTGACCACAGTGGTAGACGCAGCGGCCCCAATCGCTGGTTTTCAGCCAGTCGATGATGGCGGCGTCGCCGAGGGAGTCGGCATCCGGTCGGACCATTTGCAGCCAGCGTCGCTGGTCGGTGAGGTAGCGATGGGCGTCGAACCGGCAGGTGCCGAGGTGCGGGCAGCCATCGGTGCAGCGCTCCGGCGCACCGGTCGGTGCCATCCCGGGGGTGAAATGGGACTGTCCGGCGAAGCTGGCAACCGAGCGGCAGGGAGAGTCGGCAAGCCAGGCGAGGAGGTCGGTGTCGTGGCTGCATTTGGCGACGATCATGGGGGTGGAGTTCTTCGACCGGGACCAATGGCCGCGCACGAAGGAGTGGGCCTGATGCCAGGGGCCGACGCCCTCGGCGGCTTGGATCGAGATGATGTCGCCGATGATGCCGGCATCGAGCTGGCTCTTCAGGGTGCGGTAGAAGGGAGTGTAGCGGAGGACGAAGCAGAGGATGATCCGGCAGCCCTCGGCCTCGGCAAGGCGGGAAAGTTCGTCGACGTCCGCCGAGCTGCAGGCAGCCGGCTTTTCCAGCAGGAGGTCGTAACCCTGATGGATGGCGGCGACAGCCTGGGGGAAATGCTGGGAATCCTGAGTGCAGATGGCGGCGACCCGTGCCAACTTCGGCGCGGCAAGCAGGCCGTCCGCATCCGAGAAAGCCTGGGCGTCGGGTCCTGCGATTTCCTCCATCGCCTGGCGGGCGGATGGGGAGGGGTCGGCGAAAGCGGTGATCCGGTGGCCCAGGTCGACGGCGATTCGGGCGTAGGTCCGACCGCGGGAACCGCAGCCGATCACAGCGATGGAGAGGGGTTCTTGCACGGGCAGGAGGCTGCGGGCAAGACCACGGTGGGGCGAGGCAAAACAGGAGGGCTGGAGCGGTTGTTGGAGGTGGGGCTGAAGATTGAGATCTCGCCCGATGGCCCGCCGCTTGCTAGATGAAGGCAATGGCAGTCGTCGGAATGTTGCTGATGCTTGGTGTGGCCTGGTTGTTGTCACGCCAGCGCTCGGCGATCCGCTGGCGGACGGTGGGGATGGCGTTCGCGTTGCAGGTGCTGATCGGGCTCTTAGTCTTCCGTGTGCCATGGGGAAGGGAGCTGTTGGCGGGGTTTTCCGATGGGGTGGCGAAGGTGATCCAAGCAGGCTACGAAGGAATCGAATTCATGTTCGGGCCTCTGGTGGGTGACGGCCTGGGTTTTGTCTTCGCGCTGCGTGTGCTGCCCGTGATCATCTTCTTTTCCTCCCTGATCGCCGTGCTCTACCACCTGCGGTTGATGCAGTGGGTCATCATGATTCTCGGGGGTGCCCTGCGCTTCGTTCTTGGCACCAGTCGGGCTGAGTCCCTGTCTGCGGCGGCCAACATTTTCGTCGGGCAGACGGAAGCCCCGCTGGTGGTGAAGCCGTACATCTCCCGGATGACCCGCTCGGAGTTGTTTGCGGTGATGTGCGGTGGATTGGCGAGTGTGGCAGGATCAGTGCTGGCCGGCTACGCAAGCATGGGGGCGGAGCTGAAGTATCTGATTGCCGCTTCCTTCATGGCGGCACCCGGCGGCTTGTTGTTCGCGAAAATCCTGGTGCCGGAGACCGAGGACCCCGAGGAGGTGACTCTGGATTGGGCGGAAGGGGAGGATCGCCCGGTCAATGTCCTGGATGCCGCTGCTCTCGGCGCCGGAAGCGGGTTGAAACTGGCACTGAATGTGGGTGCGATGCTTCTCGCCTTCATCGGGTTGATCGCCCTGATCAATCTGGTCCTTGGTGGGGTGGGAGCTCCCTTCGGGCGACCCGATCTGAGTTTGGAAGGGGTGCTGGGCGTGATCTTTGCGCCGCTGGCTTGGGCGATCGGGATCCCGTGGCCGGAGGCTGGGCAGGGAGGCAGTCTGATCGGACAGAAATTCGTGCTGAATGAATTTGTGGCCTACGGGCAGTTCAGCGAGTGGAAGGCCGACCTGGCTCCACGGACCCAGGCGATAGCGACGGTGGCCCTGTGCGGCTTCGCCAATCTGTCATCGATCGCCATTTTGCTCGGGGGTTTGGGCGGAATGGCACCCAAGCGACGTCCGGAGATCGCCCGCTTCGGGTTGCTTGCCGTGATGGCAGGCAGTTTCTCAAATCTGATGAGTGCTGCCATCGCGGGAATTTTCTGGGTTGCCTAGAGAATCGACGAAAGGAATTCGACGCGGTGGCGTAGAGACAGGCTATGCCGATTTTGGAGGATTTGCTCAGCCATTGACGTCCTCCGATCCTGTTTTTAGTTTTGTTGAAAGCCCGTTCGTCCCATGAAAGCCCTACCCATTGCCATCCTCGCCCTGTCTGCCGCCATTCCTGGGGTCGCTCAAACATCCGGACCACCGTCGAAAGCCGACGATGCGGAGTATGTGAAGAAGGCCGCGTTCAAGATCGATAGCTACGTGGCGGGCTGGTACCGCACGAAAAAACTTCCGGTCCCGGAAGTGACGGATGACGCCACCTTCCTTCGTCGCGCTTTCATGGTGGCGATCGGGCGGATTCCCACGGCGGAAGAGGCGCGGTTCTTCCTTGAGATCGATGAGGAAGGGAAGCGCATCCAGTTGGTGGACTACCTCCTCAATACGAAGGGCTACTCGAGTCACATGACGAACTGGGCCTTCGACCTGCTTCGTGTGACGGATTCCAAGGCCGGCTTCAGGGGCAGCTTCGAACCCTACCGCGACTGGGTGCGCCGCGCGATGGAGGACAACATGCGCTGGGATGATTTCACCCACAGTCTTCTGGCTGCAGAAGGCAACGCGTGGGATCCGGAGACAGCATCGGTCGGCTACTATCTTCGTGACCAAGGCATGCCGCTCGACAACCTGGCGAATACGACCCGGGTTTTCCTCGGCTCGCGAATGGAATGTGCGCAGTGCCATGACGATCCATTCGGCGATACCGAGCGTCATGATTTCTACGAGCTTGCGGCGTTCACAAATGGAATGAGCCAAGGCAACCGCAACCTGATGCGCAAGATCTGGGATGAGGTGCGTGCCGACGACAAACGCCGTACGATCGATTACTCGGTCGCGGAGGTGCTCTGGGACGACGTCTACGGCATGAGCGTCAAGGGGGGAGGCTCCGGACGCATCAAACTTCCCAGCGACTATCAGTATCGCGATGGTCAACCGGGTGAACTCATCGGTGCACGTACTCCCTTCGGCAAGACCGTGCGCATGTCGGATCGTGATGATGCGAACGACGGTCGCGAGAAACTCGCCGATTGGGTGACCAGCCGGACGGGCGAACAGTATCCGTCGGTCATCGCCAACCGCATGTGGGCTCGCGTGATGGGCCGTGGCGTCTATGAGCCGATTGATGAATTTGTCACGGCCCGGGATACCCATCTTCCTGCCCTGATGACCTATCTCACCCAGCTGATGGTGGATCTCGATTACGACCTGAAGGGATTCCAGAAGATCCTTCTCAATACGAAGACCTTCCAGTTCGTGCCGAATCCCGAGCCATCGAAGGTGCTGACCGGCGACGACTTCCACGGTCGTCAACTCGCCCGTCTCAGCTCCGAACAGATCTGGGATTCCCTCATCACGCTTGCCAGCGGTGACCCGGACAAGAAGCCACGCCGGTCGATGGACAATCGGGTCCACGTCCGCGGCAAGCCGGTGCTGGTGGGTCAGACCGACATGAAGAAGCTTTCCGAGCAAGCGCTTGCGCTCAAGACCGAGTCGGAGGTCCGGGCGTTCTACAACAAGCTTCTCGCAGATGTGAAGAAGGGCGGCAATGGAGGCAAGGGGTCCAGCGACATGATGATGGGCGCCAAGATCCAGCGTTATGGGAGGAATGCCCAGGTCCGGGCTTCCGAGCTTCCAAGTCCCGCCCCGCGTGACCACCTGCTCTACCTTTTCGGTCAGTCCGATCGCGAGGTCGTCGAGGGTTCGAGCGCCGAGCCCAATGTTGGGCAGGTGCTTTCCCTGATGAATGGCTTCGTGCAGGAGCAGCTGGTGAACAACCGCGATGCGCACCTTTACAAGAGCCTCGAAGGAGCAAGCAGCGACGAGGAAAAGATCCGCCGTCTCTACATAGCGATCCTCAACCGTCCGCCCTCTGAAGATGAGATGGGTTGGATGCTTGACGAGGTCAAGGTCTCGGGCCGCTCCGCCTATCCAAACATCGTATCGGCACTCGTGATGTCGTCCGAATTCCTCTTCCTCCAGTAAAACCCATCACTTCGTTAGCCATGAATCCTTTCAATTCCAGCAAGCATGATGAGCTGACCCGGCGTCAGTTCGTATCGAATGCCGCCCGCGCCTACCTCGGCGTCCACCTCCTGCCGATGCTCGGTTCGTCCGTGGCCTCCGCGGCCCCATCTCCGTCCGGTGCGAAGGCCAAGAACGTGATCTACCTCTACATGTCCGGAGGCATGAGTCACATCGACACCTTCGACCCGAAGCCCAAGAAGAAGGACATCATGGGTGAGACCGAGGCGATCGCATCGAGCGCCGACGATATCCTGGTCGGTGGGCACCTGAAGAAGACATCCGAGGTGATGGACAAGGTGTGCGTGGTGAACTCGATGACATCCAAGCAGGGAGCCCACGAACAGGGCGCCTACATGATGCATACGAGCTACGCCATGCGTGGTACGGTGAAGCACCCATCCATCGGCGCATGGACCCTGAAGTTGGCGGGTCGTGAAAACCCGGAGATTCCCGGCTACGTGGCGATCAACTCATCGCCAGAGATGACCAGCGGTGGTTTCTTCGGCGCGAAGTATGCGGCAGCGCCGATCGGCAGCGCCAGTGAAGGTCTGAAGGACAGCAAGCGGCCCGGCAACGTTTCGAAGGATGACTTTGATCGTCGGCTGTCCCTCGCTGACCGCCTCAACAAGCAGTTTCACGGACGGTATCAGAATGCCGACGTAAAGGCCTACGAAGAACTCTATCAGGAAGCCATCCGGCTGATGAACAGCAAGGACCTGAAGGCCTTCAATCTGAATGGAGAATCCGAGGCGGTCCGCAAGCTCTACGGTGGAGGCCGTTTTGCCCAGGGGTGCATGCTGGCGCGCCGACTCGTCGAGCACGGCGTGCGATTCGTCGAAGTCCAACTCGGCGGATGGGACACCCACTACGACAACTTCGCCGGAGTGGAAGGTCGCTGCCAGGAATTCGACCAGGCCTATGCGGCACTCATCACCGATCTTCACAAGCGGGACCTGCTCAAGGACACGCTGGTGGTCGTCGCCACCGAGTTCGGCCGCACGCCGGAAATCAAGGCCGAGCACAACAACGGGCGGGATCACCATCCTTCGGCATTCACCTGCCTGCTTGCGGGCGGTGGGGTGAAGGGTGGCCTGAAATACGGCGAAACCGATGCCTCGGGATCCAAGGTGAAGGACAAGCCGGTGACGCCACAGGACTTCAATGCAACGATTGCCCATGCGTTGGGCATCCCGCACGACCTCGTGGTGATGTCTCCAAGTCAGCGGCCATTCCGATTCGCCGACAAGGGCTCGCCGGTGATGGACGTGTTCGCCTGACGGAAAAGCCGCGGGGATCCTCGATCCCACGCGGCGTGAACGATCAAACTGGAGGAGGGCGGTTTCCGTTCTCCTCCTTTTTCATGCCCCGGCTCAGGCGAGGTCGAAGCGCTTCATGAGGTCGAGCTTGGGAGCTTTGACCAGGTTGAGCGGAAGGTCCTTGCGGATGCGTTTGCGGACCTTCGGATTGATCGCTTCCAACAGCTGGCGGATCATCGGTTGTGGGGCGGCGAAGTAGATGTCGGCCTGGTCCGATCCTGCGACCTGATCGATGCTTTCGGCGATGGCCTGAAGCTGTCTGGTTTCGGCCTGATCCTCTTCACTGTGGCGCTCGCCCACGGCGATGCTGCCCGATCCGTAGTTGAAACGCCCCGCCTTGTCGGTGACCCGGTCGGACACGTGGCTGTGTTGGTTCTCCAGATCGACGTCTGCAAGGTCCTCGAAAGCCGGTGAGGTGTTTGGCTGGAGCTCATCGCGGGTAAGGCGATAGGCCTTCATTCGTCCGAGGTCTGCGACAATAATCATGGAATTCATAGCAGAGGACGGTGCAATTGCTCCTGCTTGATGCAAGCGATTGTTAGGTGAAAGCGGTTGTTCCCGGGACAACAGGTCGGGTATCAGGTCGAAGGGCCATGCCGGACGGAGCGGGATTTCTTCTCCCGGTGGATCGCGAAACCTGCGATGTCTTGGATCATGGATCGAGCGATCAAGGTGCTGGATGCTTCGGGCATGCCGAAGTCGGAGCGGGTGGCGGTGGAGGAGCCACTGCAGATCACGCTGGACGGCTGCCCCGTGGCGGTGGTGATGCGGACGCCGGGGCATGATGTCGACTTGGTCCGGGGATTCCTCCGGACCGAGGGGGCTACAAGCGATCTCTCGGTCGTGCGGAAGATCGACCTGAAATCGAAACCCAACCATGCCTTGGTGTTTCTGGAGGATCAGCACGATGTGGATCTTTCCAGACTGCAGCGCAACTTGTTCAGTGCCTCTTCCTGTGGCATCTGCGGGAAGGCGAGCATCGAAGCGGTGGCGATGAACCACCCTGCTCTGGAGGACCCGGTCCGGTTCCCGAAGGAAGCCGTCCTGGGGACTCCGGACCGATTGAGGAGAGCTCAGGCGACGTTTGATGCGACCGGTGGATTGCATGCGGCCGGGCTCTTCGATCGTAAGGGGGAGCTTCTCTTCCTGCGGGAGGACGTCGGTCGGCACAACGCGGTCGACAAGGTGATCGGGCGAGCGCTCGGGGAGGGTGTCGAGTTGGCAGGGTGTTTCCTTCTGGTGTCCGGCCGGGTCTCCTTCGAGATCATGCAGAAAGCATTGGTGGCAGGGATTCCCCTGGTGGCGGCGATTTCCGCACCTTCATCCCTGGCGGTCGAGTTTGCCGAGCAGTCGGGGCAGGCATTGGTGGCCTTCCTTCGCCCTCCGAAATTCAACCTCTATGCCGGGCATCTGGCATGAACGAGGTTCAGATCCTGATGCTGATTTCGATGGCCTTGCTGGTCGGCGTATTGCTGCCGATGGCAACACTCCCTGCGGGAACCAGCACGTTGGCCTCGGGGAAATAGGCGGCGGCGAGTCCGGCCGGCATGTCGTAGGGGATGGCGAGGAATGCCTTGGCTTCGCGTTCGCCATCTTCCCAGTGGCTGATGAGGTCGATGGCCTGAAGTGGTTTGATGCCGCGCTCTGCCATGTCGTCCGGGTTGAGGAAGACGATGCGACGGCCGTTGGAAATTCCCCGGTAGCGGTCGTTCTTCCCGTAGACCGTGGTGTTGAACTGATCGTGGCTGCGCAGGGTCTGAAGGATGAGGTGGCCGGGGGATACCTGGAAGGCGTCGAGCCCATCGGCTGAGAACTCGGCCTTGCCGGAGGCCGTCCGCCACTCCCGGGACTTCACCGGATTGGGCAGGTAGAAGCCACCGCCCCGGCGCACGCGCTGGTTGTAAGCTTCGAATCCCGGCACAACGGCTTCGATCCAACGACGGATCTCATCGTAGTCGCTGGCCAGGTGTTGCCAGCGGATGTTGCCGACATCGCCGACGATCGCTTCGCCCAAACGAGCCACGATGGTGGGTTCCGAGCGGAGTGACTGCGAGGCCGGGGCCAGCGAGCCGCGGGACATCTGGACGATTCCCATGGAATTCTCGCAGCTCACGAACCGCCCCTGGTCGTCCTCGCTTCGACCGAGGCACGGGAGGATCAGCGCCTGTTTTCCGGTGATGAGATGGCTGCGGTTCAGCTTGGTGGAGACCTGGCAGGTCAGGCGGCATTTCCTGAGGGCTGCCGATGTCATCCCGGTGTCGGGTGAGGCCTGCACGAAGTTTCCACCTAGGGCGAAGAAGACCTTCGCCTCACCCCGGTGCATGGCGAGGATGGAGCCCACCGTGTCCAGACCTTCGGCCCGTGGGGATTGGATGCCGGCCTTCTGGTCGAGAGCGGTGAGGAAGGACTCCGGCATCTTTTCCCAGATGCCCACGGTGCGGTCCCCCTGGACATTGCTGTGACCCCGCACCGGACAGAGCCCGGCGCCGGGGCGCCCGAGCGCTGCGAGCATCAGATGGACGTTGGTGATCTCGCGAATGGTCGCAACGGCGTTCCGGTGCTGGGTCAGACCCATGGCCCAGCAGGTGATCACCCGCCGGTCGCCGCGGGCCATCAGGGCTGCGAGAGCCTCGATCTCGGCTTGCGGAATCCCGGACAGCCGCTCGATCTCGTCCCATCCGGTGGATTGGAGGATACTACGGTATCCATCGTAGCCAGTGGTGTGCTGCTCGATGAAGTCGGTGTCTCCCTCCAGGCACTTCGCGATGCCACGGAACAGGGCCATGTCACCATTGCTGCGGACCTGCAGGTAGGTCGATGCGAGAGGGGTGGGCTTTCCGGCGAGTCCCTTCGGTTTCTGAGGATGGGCGAATCCGATCAGACCCGCTTCCTTGAGCGGGTTGATGGCGACGATCTTCGCTCCGTTCTCCACCGCCGTTTCTAGGGTGGCGAGCATACGGGGGTGGTTGGTCCCGGGGTTCTGACCGACGCAGAGGATGACCTCGGCCTGGGTGAGGTCGTCCAGCGTGACGGTTCCCTTGCCAATGCCAATGGCCTTCTTGAGGGCCTCGCCACTTGATTCGTGGCACATGTTCGAGCAGTCGGGCAGGTTGTTGGTGCCGAATGCCCGGGCGACGAGCTGATGGAGGAACGCCGCTTCGTTGCTGGCACGCCCGGAGGTGTAGAAGATGGCTTCGTCGGGAGAATCAAGGGCGCTGAATTCGCGGGCCAGGAGTTGGAAGGCATCCTCCCAGTCGATGGGTTCGTAGTGGGTGGCGCCTTCGCGGAGGATCATGGGTTCGGCGAGGCGTCCCTGCTGGTCATGCCAGGCATCATCCTTGGCAAGCAGGTCGTCGATCGAATGCCGGGCGAAGAATTCGCGGCCGATCGTGGTTCGCATCGCCTCGGAGGCGACGGCCTTGGCCCCGTTCTCGCAGAACTCGGTGGGTGAGCGTTCGTCGTCGGGGTCGGGCCAGGCACAGCTCGGGCAGTCGAAGCCGCCGATCTGATTGAGCTCAAGCAGTGCCTTGGGGCCACGAAAAACGCCATCGCGAGCGATGACGTGTTTCATGGACGAGGCGACGGCGGGCAGCCCGCCTGCGTAGTCCTTCGGTTTGCTGATCTCCGGCTCATCCATCGGGATGAGCCTAGAGCGTCAGGGTGTGGGGGACCAAGCCCTCATTGTTGGGCGGGGAAGTCGTCGGGATTCTTCGCGATGAGGAATGCGGTGACTTCGGCGATCTGCTTGGGTGAGAGCATCTGCCCCCACGGTGTCATCTTGGCACCGTTGTGACCTGGTTCATCGGGTGGGGTGCCCTCGTTGATCAGCTTGAAGAGGTCGAGTGGTTTGGAACCATACTTCCACTCACCGTCGTCCAGAGGGAGACCGGGGAGCGGAATTTTCTGATCGCCGACGAGCATCACGCCGCTGAGGTCCGCGGAGTGGCAGGCCACGCAGTTGGTGGTGTAGATGGCTTCGCCGGCCGAGACGACGACGGGATCGGTCGCCCACTCGTTGATCAGCGCTTCATCGGTGATCGACTCCAGCGCGGTGGCCAGCGCGGCTGCCTTCTGCTCCTGCAGCTGGGTGACCTGCTCGATGATCTTCTGCTGGTCGGTCTTGTAGGTGCCGGTGTGGTAGTAGAGAGCCCAGTAGACCACGAACCAGACGATGGCGAAGTAGAAGGTGAAGAGCCACCAGTTCGGGAGCTTCTGGTCGAACTCCTGGATGCCGTCGTATTCGTGTTCGCGGAGGACAACCTCACCTTTCTTGCGGGCGAAGTCGCCGCGCTTGACCTCTTGTTCTGAATTTTCGTCGGACATGGTTTTAGCGGTCGGAATCTTGGAGTGGGAGTTTGGCAAGGCGCTCACGCTCGGTGGGCTTCAGGCGCAATGCCCGGATGGTGGTGACCACGAAGATCGTGAACATGACCGCAAAGGCGATCATCGGAACGATGTTCGTCCACTCCTCGTGAATGATGCGTTTGAACATGGTGGCTGGGGATTATGGGTTCACGGCCGAAGTCTGACCTTTGCGGTAGGCTTCACCTTTCTCACTGATCTCGCGGTAGGTGTCCGGGTCAAGTGGCTGGGGTTTCGGCGGGCCATCCTTCTCGACCATCTTGTAGGTGCCGAGTTTCTGCATGTAGGCGATCAGTGCGATGACCTGGCGGTCGGCGAGGTATTTGGCGAGCTCTTCACCCTTCAGGTCCTCCTGACCCGGGACGATGACCTGGGCGGTGGCCAGGTTGTCGGCAATCTCACGGGCCTGGGCACGGGCCTGGTCGTTGATCTCGTGCTGATTCATCGGCGGGTAAGGCACGCCCAGTTGGGTCTGCACGGCGATCTTCTTCGGCAGCGACTTGAAGTCGGTCTTGCTTTCGAAGAGGAACGGGTAGCTCGGCATGTTCGAACCCACGGAAGTCTGGCGCGGGTTGAGGAAGTGGTTGAAGTGCCAGACGTTGTCACGCTTGCCGATGCGCATGTAGGTCGCCCCGTCCGCGAGGTCGCCGCCTTCACGGGAAAGGTCGGGGCCGGTTCGTTTGGATCCCCATTGGAAGGGGTGGTCAAAGAGGGATTCACCGAGGTGCGAGAAGTCGTCGGCGACTCCGGCACGGCCGTAGCGCATGACGTCGGGCATCAGCGTGCGGATCATCTGCGAGTGGCAGTTGTAGCAGCCTTCGGAGACGTAGATGTCGCGGCCGGCGAGTTCGAGTGGCGTGTAGAGTTCCTGCAGGCGCCCTTCGATGTTCTTCTCCCGGTTCACGATGAGTGAGGGGATGATCTGGACCGCGCCGCCGATGGCAACGGCGATGAAGACCAGCAGGGTGAAGGGCAGGTAGTTGTGGAGCAGTCGTTCGTGCCAGTCGTTCCACTTGTTGGCGTTGGTCTGGAAGGCACGGACGGCCTTGATCGACAGGAGGACGGAGATCACCAGAGCCGCCTTGTCACCGTGCGGTGGAAGGAAGAACCACAGGCAGAGGAAGAGAATGCCGAGGATGGAGTAGGCGAAGGGATCGTTGGCAAAGGTCTTGCGCAGCGGCATTTCGTCGTAGGTCGCCTCGGGCACGGCGACCTCGACGGTGTCGTCGTGTGGCTGTCCGGAGCGAGCGGTCTTCCAGATGTTGATGCCGCAGAGGATGAAGCCGACGAGGAAGAGCAGTCCGCCGAAGGAACGGAGGATGTATTCGATCTGAATTGCCTGAAGGGTTTCAACGAACTCGTATTTGAGCGTGGTGCCGCCTTCAGCAACCTGGCCGAGCATCAGCCCTTGAAGGACCCCTGCGGTCCACATCGAGGCGACGTAGAGGAGGATGCCGACGAGGCCGATCCAGAAGTGCATGTTGGCCAGCGCGGTGGACCAGAGTTTGGTTTTCCACAAGCGGGGAGCCAGCCAGTAGAACATGCCGGCTGCCATGAAACCGTTCCAACCGAGGGCTCCGGAGTGGACGTGACCGATGGTCCAGTCGGTGTAGTGGGAGAGCTGGTTGACGGCGCGGATGGAAAGCAGCGGGCCTTCGAAGGTGGCCATGCCGTAGAAGGTGATACCGGCGGCGAAGAACTTGATCACCGGGTCGGTGCGGAGCTTGTTCCAGGCACCACGGAGGGTGAGGAGACCGTTGAGCATGCCGCCCCATGAAGGAGCCCAGAGCATGAGGGAGAAGAGCATGCCGAGCATCTGGAGCCAGCGCGGCAGGGACGTATTGAGAAGGTGGTGGGGGCCGGCCCAGATGTAAATGAAGACCAGCGACCAGAAGTGGATGATGGAGAGCCGGTAGCTGTAGACGGGTCGGTTCGCTGCCTTCGGCAGGAAGTAGTACATGATGCCGAGGATCGGCGTGGTGAGGAAGAAGGCGACGGCATTGTGGCCGTACCACCACTGGACCAGCGCGTCCTGGAGGCCTCCGAAGATCGGGTAGGAATGCGTCAGGGAGGTCGGGATCGACAGGTGGTTGACGATGTAGAGCATCGCGACGGTGACGATCGTGGCGATGTAGAACCAAAGGGCGACGTAGAGGCTGGGTTCGTTGCGCTTCGCCAGGGTCCAGAAGAAGTTGATGGCGAAGATCACCCAGATGAGGGCGACGGCAATGTTGATCGGCCAGATCAACTCCGCGTATTCCTTACCGCGGGTCAGGCCGGCGGGCAGGGTGATGGCCGCGGAAACAATGATGAGCTGCCAGCCCCACATGTGGATCTTCGACAGCAGGTCCGAGGCGGTCCGTGCCTTGCACAATCGCTGGGTCGAGTAGTAGACGCCCGCGAACATCATGTTGCCGACGAAGGCAAAGATCACCGCGTTGGTATGCAGTGGGCGAAGTCGTCCGAAGGTCAGGTAGGAGATGCCTTCCGACTGGACGGCTCCGAAGGTGATCCATTCGACGAATTTGCCGTTCATTTGCCACCAGGAGAGCTGGGTGGCGCAGATGACCCCGACGAGCATGCCCACGACTCCCCAGATGATTGAGAAGATCATGAACTGCCTGACGGTCTTGTCGTCGTAGGTGATGGTGGTGGTTTTGGCGGTGGCGGTACTCATGGGAGAATGGGCGGAATCGGTTAGAAATCGGAAAGTCGGATCGTGTTACTCTTCGTCGTCCAAGGGAAGCAACGAGTCACGTTCGGGTGAGGAATTTCGGGAGCGGCGGAACTCACCGATGAAGCAGCAGATGAAGATGCCGGCAAGGCAGGTGCTGACGAGGATGGTGAGTGCGATGACGTTCATGTTGAACCGGAGGCGGAGAGGGAAAGAAATGAAGATGGGTTGCGCTCCGCGTCTTTGACCTCAGAGTTCGCGTATCTTGCGGTGTTTCAGGCGGCGAGGTGGCTATTGGACCACTCGAGGAAGCTGTCGCCAATCAAAGAGGTGAGGCACCTCGAATCGAAGGCGGATGGCTGGATGATCAGGTGGTAGTGATCGAGTTCCTCGGGGTCGGGTGCGCCTACGGCTGCCCTGAAGCCCCTCGAGTCATCACCGATTGCCGCGAAGGCGCTGGGGTGGTCGAAGACGATGTGTCCCCGCTTGGCCAGGGCCGAGAGTACTTTTCGGATCCCGCATTCGCTGGTGGGCGGGCATTTCGGGCAGGCTTCGTCGACGCCGAGCAGACGCCTTTGGGCAGGATCCGCGGCGATGGCGTGGACGACCTCGGCATTGATGGCGATCCAGTTTCCATTGGCGCGGTCGTCATATTCGTTCAAATGACGGGCTACGGCGGCGGCGCATGAGATGGACGGTTGCTCGCGGGTGTACAGGATCAGGAACGGAGCTTCTGAATCGTCGCCGGAGAGCAGCCAGTGGTGAAAGTCGGTGAGTGTGGACACAGGCATAGCGTTGCAGCGTATCGTTGGTGGATTGGGGGTCCTGTGCTCCGCGTCCTTTGGTCAAAGGTGCGCGGATCTTCGTTTCTTTCGAGCGGGTGGGTCTTTGCGGGGAAGTACACCCGGGCACACCGGGTGCACGCTGAGTACACCAGCACGGCCACAGGGGGTAAAATTTGTGAATAATTCCCGCTAAATTTCAAAATTTCAGGGAGTTTTCGGTTCTTGATCTGTCGGATTCCACCATCTGTGCACCAAAGTTCACTCCATAACCCATTGATAATCAGTGCTAGTAAAAAATATTCAAGGCTTGTTGAATTTCCCTTGCGCACTTCGGTGTACTCTGGTGTAGTTCACGGCACGTCAGCGAATTGACGCCTACCGATGTCCGCCCCTACGAAAGTTTACGAGAGTCATTACGACTACAAGATGGACCCGAAGAACCGGGTTTCTGTCCCCGTAGCTTTCCGTCCGGACGAGGAAGGGGAGTCGATTCGTTTGCAGGTTTCCAAGGAGCATCAGGAGAAGGTGATCAAGGTGTTTTCGGACGCCGCTTTCCAAGACAAGTTCCGTCAGATTCAAGAGGCTGAGATTCCTCCTGCCAACAAGCAGCGGCTTGCGGGTGCCCTTCGGATGAGTTCGAAGGAGGCGACCATCAGTGGTCAGGGGAAGTTGACCGTGCCCAAGGAGTGGGCGGAGAAGATCGGGCTGAAGGCAGAGGGCCCGGTCATTCTCGCAGGTCGCGACAGCTACTACATCATTTGCTCTGAAGACAGTTTTTCACGAATCGTCGAAGCCGACCTTGGCATGGACGATGGAGGCCTCGGCGTCCTTTAAAAATTTCACCCACGAACGACAACATGCTGTTCGCCCTTCCAACCTTGGCATCCGGAACACGCTTTCCGGTGGCACCCACCTCCGCTACGGCGCCGGTGTCAGGGTTGGGCGTATTTTTGCCACAGATCGGAACAATCGGGACAGCGTTCCGGTCGGTGGTTCACAAGACGATTGCCCGCTCCGGTTTCCATGGCTGGTTTGCGGAGCGGCAATCGGTGACTTTCCAGGCTGAGCGTAAGAAGCTACTCGGGACAGTGCTTCTTTCGCCAATCACCTCACGGGCCGCCGCCGGTTTCCATGGCTGGTTTGCGGCGCGGCCCGTGGGACATTTTTCCAACGA
>NZ_JAENII010000023.1 GCF_016595525.1 Haloferula rosea | reverse complement strand
TCGAGCCATTGATCGTCTGCGGATGCGGCCCGCCATGAGGTCGCGGGATCTTCGTCGTTGGCTTTGAACGCTTCAAAGCCGGGGATCTTCTCAGTGGCGATGTGCACCGACCCCGGCCTGCGCGTTGGAATCCTCACGCGGCATCCGGAGGAAACGGATCGATTGCGGATCCCTGTTCTGGAAGAATCGCCGCGGTGCCCACCCCTTGTTCATGGGGCCGGATCGACTTTCCTCCCCCTGAAATTCCCGGAACCTTGGATGTGTGGGATCTTGCCACCGCAAAGAGAATCCCGCTACTCGAGATCCTCCTTCTTTTCGTCTGCATCAAGCGCCCGCCGACCCGTGAAGGGTCCCCAGCGCGAGCGCTTCTCGTAATCGGGATCCTTCCGGTAAGCGGCGGGATCGTGTTCGGGATTGAGCTTGGGCAGGCGCGCGTCCACTTCCCCCAAATAGGCCATCAGATCGTCGTGGAGCTGCTGATGGATGGCAGGCCGCTTCAAGGCGATGTTGTAAACCTCACCCGGGTCCTCGGAGAGGTCGAAGAGCATGGGAAAATCAGGTCGCTCGTAGAAATGCAGCACTTTGTGTGAACCGGAAACGACGGCCGAGTGCGGCACGGTGGTCCGATAGTGGGGGTAGTGAAAATAGAGACGGCGATTCAAGAACCCTGCGCTGGGTTTCTCACCTGCGAGGAATCCCGCCAGACTGATGCCATCGACATCCTCGAGGTCACCCGGCTTCCCTCCGGCCCACTCGAAAAAGGTCGGGAGGAAGTCGTAGTTGACCACGTTTCCGGGGAACATCGAGCCCGGCATGATGCCGGGACCGCGGGCGATCATCGGCACCCGGATACCGCCGTCCCACACCCACCACTTGGTGGCGTGCAGCGGCTGGGTGAGGCCCGGGAGGAAGGAATGGCGGTACCCGTTGTCGGCCGCCAGGACGACGTAGGTGTTGTCCTCGATCCCGAGATCCCGGATCCGGTCCAGCACCGCGCCGATCCGGCCATCGAGATCCTCGCCCATCCCCAGCCAGATGGCGGGATCGTCCTTGCGCTTCACCGTGTCGGCCGTCACGCCCTTCTTCTTGTAGTAGGCCTGCACGGCGGGATGACGGGTGTATTTCTCACGGGTGGCGGGGAGGCATTCCCGCCCCTCGTGCATCGCGTAGTGGGAGATCTGCAGGTAAAATGGCGTGCCCGCCTTGACCTGATCCTCGATGAATCCGATCGCCTTCTCGGTGACGCTGAACATGAGCTTCGGGTCGGTCAGGTCATCGGGCAGCCGTTGCTTGCCCGCCCCGGAGACGGTGTTGCCGGGGGTGTTGCTCGTGTCCCCGTCGTGAACCACGTAGCCTTCCCCACCAGGGTCGCCGCGCATGTGCCACTTCCCGATGTGTGCGCTGACGTAGCCGAGCGGTTTGAGCACCTCTGGGATGGTCGCCGTGCCGGGGTCGATTGTCATGTCCGACACGCAGCCCACCACCGGGAAGCCCTTGAACGATTGGGCGTCGAAATAGTCCTGGCCCTTGTCGTTCATGAACACCGTGAAGCCACTGCGCGGCGAGGACTGGCCGGTCTGCACGCAGACCCGCGCCGGTGAACACTGCGGAGACCCGTAGGCGTTGCGGAACTTCATGCCCTCGCGGGCGAGTCTTTCCACGTTCGGCATCCGCAGGACCGGCATCCGCGAGTTCTCCATGCCGTCGTCCATCGGAACCGGGGAGCCGTTCCACGCCCAGTCGTCGATGTAGAGAAGGATGATGTTCGGTTTGGAATCGGCCGCAGGCGATTTGACGATGAATGCAAGGGATAGAACGAGGCACACCATCCACGCATGCGCGCGGATCCGCTCCATTCGGAGGTTCTTGCGGGCTCCTGCGGCGCTTGCGCTGTCCCGGGGACGCAATTGATCAGGTATTCCCGGTTTTCCGACCATGTCCAGGTTCGTTGTCATCGTATTTCTCCAATCCATTTCCACTTTAAGAACCGCGCGGCTTGCCGGGGCGGCGAGGGGAGTCACGCTTTTCGTCCGGGGGCGTTGCTGATGGCTCCCAGCGAAAGCCCGTTCCCTCGATGATCAGTTCCTTCCGTCGGTTCAGCTTCCGCTCGTGGGGCGCGAAAGTTTCGGGAGCCGCGCGCTTCAACTTGCGGATCAATTCCTGATGCACACCAGGCCTTTGGAACAACAGGTTGTTCCATTCGTTGGGGTCTTTCCGGCGATCGTAGAGTTCCTCACCGCCATTCGGGTAGTAGATGTATCGCCAGTCGCGATTGATGACCGCGTAGCCGCCGGGATCCATGTAGGGCAGGAACACGTCGCGGTCCGCCGCCGAGGTCGGGGCCTTCAATGTCTCCGCGAGTGATTTGCCCTCCAACTTCTGTGGTGTTGCCGGCAGGCCGCACAGGTCGAATAGAGTGGGATACATGTCGATCAGGCTCACGGTCACGTCACTGACCGCGCCCTTTGCGATCCCCGGACCGGCCCAGATGAAGGGAACGTTCGAGGTTCGCTCCCAGAGGGTGTGCTTGCCCCAGTCTCCCTTCTCGCCGTGGTGGTAACCGTGATCGCTCCAGAAGACCACGATGGTATTCTCGGCGTAAGGGCTCTTCTCAAGCGCATCGAGGATCCTGCCGACCAGCGCGTCGGCATAACTCATGCAGGCAAGGTAACCGAGGATGGCGTCGTCCACCGCATCGATGGCCACCAACCGGTCGTGGTGGGCCTTCCTGCGGTTGGACTTCTGACGCCGGATGGTCTCGGGAAGGTCATCAAGATCGTCGTCCTTGATCGGCGGCAGCGGGATCTTCCTGCCCTCGTAGAGCTTGAAATACTTATCCGGACAGTAGTTCGGAAAGTGCGGGGTGTAGAAGCCGACGGCGAGGAAGAAGGGCTGGTCGTGCTTCTCGCCGAGTTTCGATACCGCCCAGTTGGCCCGAATGGTGTCGGCGAGATCCTCTTCCCGGTCGTCTGGCACCGCCCCCCACTCGAGGAACAATCCCCCGCCAAGGTCCTTTCCCTTGTTGTAGGTCCGGTTGTAGATGCTCGCAGGAAAGGGATCGGGAAAGGGAAGTTCCTCGCTCCAGTTGTCGAGGCTCCACGCCCGGCGGTACTGGTCGGGCTTGCGCAGGAAGAACTCGGTCCAGCCACGGACATCGACGTGGCCCTCGGGGTGATGGAACAGCTTGCCGCCTCCGAAGGTCGCATAGCCACCTTCCTGCAGGCTGACCTGGAGCGGCCGCAGCTCGGGGCGGTTCACGAAATAGTGCGCGGTCCGGTAGCAGCCGGTGGAGGAGGCATACTGCCCGGAGAAGATCGCAGCGCGCGAAGGGGCGCAGAAGATCCCGGCGGTGTGCGCGTTGGTGAAATTGAACCCGCGCTCCGCCAATCGGTCGATGTTCGGGGTGATGGCCGAGGGGGTCGCTCCAAGGCAGCCGATCCAATCATTCATGTCGTCGACGGCGATCATGAGGACGTTCGGCCGCGGGTCCGCCGCGGCCCCGGAGCATGGGCAAAGGGCCAGCAGCAGGCCCCCGAAACGCAGGATCCGTGCGCCGGTTCGCGGAAACTTGGTGGAGCGCTGCTCGGTTCGTGAGTGGTTCGGATTCATGGTTGGAATGACGACGTTTACTCGTTCCCCTCCGGGACATCCTCGCGATCCCTGGTTTTCGGATCGGTGCGGCGGTAGAGTTCCGGGTCGGCGGGGATTTCGCCTCGCAGCAGGCGCCCACCCTGCCCGGCGAGCCAAAGATAGTGGTCGCTTGGAACGTCCCCAATGTCCACGAAGCGGGCGGGCGGATTTCCGGTCGGCGCATCGTGAGAGAGCTTGAAGATCGCGGTTCCCTCGTCGACCTCGTCGAACATGGCCACGTAGAGCATCTCCGCGCCGCTCTCCACCGACCCGTGGATCATTTCCCAGAAAAACCTTCCTCCCTGGCGCGATATGTGATCCAGCGCGCTCTCCTCGCCCTTGAGATTGTGCCAGCTGAATCCGGGATAGACGCAGGGCGCGTAGTCGAGGCCCCGAGTCCGGCACCATGCCAGGTCATCCCGGACCTGCGACCGGAACTTCTCCCGCTCCCGGCCCTCAAGCGTCCTGAACCGCCCGACCATCCACGGCAGAACCACGTCCGCCTTCTCCATCAACTCATGGAGGTAAGGGTCGGCGCGGGTGTCGGCCCGCAGCGTCCGGAAATGGGTGGGCACCCCGAGCAAAATACTGCATCCGCCGTACTCCGGATCGTCGCGGAGGAAGTCGATCAACTTGTCGACCCCGATGTCGCGGATGTCGTAGTCGCGGCCGGTGAAGCCCAGCCCCCAGATCGCCACCAGCGGCTTTCCCCGATGGTAGAGGTAGCTCTGTTCCCGGCTCCGCGAGGTCGCCTTCAGCTCATCGACGATCTCCTTCCAGTCCTGGATCACCGACGCGCAGTCCTGGCCGTTCGGTGCGATGCCGGACAGGTCGTACATCACCGCCACCGCCCGTTGGTGCCGCTCGGCGGCGGTCAACGCGTGGCCGAGAATCACCCTCCCTTCCCGGCGCCGTTCTTCGGTCGTGGTGACGCGGAAGAAGCGCTGCATGAACGCACCGTCGATGCCGTGTTCCTTCATCCAGCGGAAGTGGGTATCGACCGTGCCTGCGTCCCATGAGCTGAACACCCGGGCCGATTCGCCATTCCCGAGCGTGAAGGGCGTCTCGTAGGTTTTCGGGTAATCCGAAACGTCGGGCCAGAGGTCGATGCTCACGTGCTCGGAGTCGAACCGTCCCCGCTTGCCCCAGTGCACCCAGCGGTTCCCGGAGCCGTCGTCGGGCGTTCTGAACCAGCCCTGATATCCGGCCATGACACGTCCCTCGTAGGACATGAACCGCGAGGAAGGTGAGTGCTTCGTGCCCGCCGATGCAGTCAACGACGCGAGAAGAAAGACGCACCCGGCCACGAGGGACCGTCCGGCGTAGCCGTTGATGGCCATCGACCCTCGCCGTGGCAGCGTTGCAGAACCGATTCTCTGGGAGCTGTTCAAGGTTCGGATTAAAGATTCCGAGCGTTTTGACTACTAGTCCCCATTTCGGGGACTCGAATGAAATCGCTTCGATAAATCGCAGCGGGTCGCCTATCGTCCGCGGAGCCCGATCCTCCACGTGTCACAAGCCGCAAACACCACCAACCCCGGCTCCTCCTTCTCTGCTGCGCTCTTGCGCACGGTGGCGATCGTCGCGCTCGCCGGTGCGGCCACGGGAGAGACTTCATCGACCACCATCGAGGCATTTGCCGACGAAACCCGGTTGGTCCCGCAGGACGAAACCGCGCTCGCTCCGCTGAACGCATCCTCCCTCCAGTTTCAGGTTGTCCCGGCCAGCCTGCGAGTGCGCTACCGCCTCGAGGGGGCGGACAAGACGTGGCAGGAGCGAAGCGGAACCATGATGTTCGTCGTCCGCTTCATCGACAAGGAAGGGAATCGGATTCTGCACCATGACTTCGCTGCCAAGCACGCGACTCCCGGCTGGAGCGGGTCGGACGCCCCCTTTGCCTTCGTTTCACGGAAGGAAACCCTGCGAGTCCCCGAAAGCGCCGAATATCTCTCGGTGGCGGTTTCCTCCTCCGGTCCTGTGAGCGCGGTCGGCGTCATCGCGATCCGCGGAATCACGATCCGTTCGCTGCCCAACGCCGACCGACCGGAGCGATGGCTGATGCGCGAGGCGCTCGGGCCGGATTCCCGCCCGATCCGCTGGAACAAGGCCGGAAGCCGGCCAACCATGGGTTCACTCATTCATCCGGACGGCCAGCGCGACTCGCCGCCGACCTTGCTCATCGTGGACGACGACCCTGAGGCGCATGCCGACATCGCGAGCGGGCACTACGAACTCCCGGCGCTTCGGCCTGGCGAGCAACTCGAGGTCGAATGGCAGGAAGCCTACTCGGTGGGACTCGGCGGCCCCTTCGAGCTCGACTACGAGCGGCTTCCGGCCGCCGACTACCGCTTCCTCGTCGAGGAGCTCACGATCGACGGCATCCCCACCGGACGGACCTCGGCCCTCGTGGTGGATGTCCCCGGCGTGTTCTGGAAGAAGTGGTGGTTCTGGCTCGGGTGCCTGGCGGCAGTCGGCAGCCTCGTCGTGCTCTGGGCCCGAGCTCTTGTCCGGCGAAGAATCCGACGCCAACTCCGGCACGCCCGGCTGCTCTCCGACGAGCGACTCCGCATCGCCCGGGACCTCCACGACGACCTCGGCACCCGCCTTTCCCACATTTCCCTCGTCGGGGCCAACGCGGAGGCCGTCACCGCCGATCCCGAGTCGCAGGCGGCTTTCCGCCAGATCCGCGAACTCACCGGCGAACTGGTCGGTGCCCTTTCGGAATCGGTCTGGATGCTCAACCCGAGAAACAGCGACCTTGAATCGTTGATCAACTACCTGTGCCGCCTCGTCAGCGAACTTTGCCGACTCGCGGGCATCCGCTGCCGGATCGACGACGCCGGTCTCGAGCACAACCACCCCATCAGCCACGAGTTCCGCCATAACTTCTCACTCGCGGTGAAGGAAACGGTGAACAACGCACTGCGACACGCGGAAGCATCCGAGATTCTCATCAAGATCCGGATCGACCGGGGAAACTTCAGCGTGTCGATCAGCGACGACGGTGTGGGAATCCGGGAAGATGCGGAAAGCCCACCGGGAGACCCCGGAGGAAGCGGCCTCGAGAGCGTGCGCCAGCGCATGCAGTCGATCGGGGGCCGATGTGGCATCTCGAACCTCGATCCCCGCGGCCTGCGAGTCGTGTTGACAGCGCCGGTCCTCATGCGAGAAGGATAGGATCTCATGGCTTTCCATCGAAAAACCGTGGTCGTCGTGGAGGACGATCTCCGCCTGCAGGAGCAACTCGTGAAGATCCTCGAACGTCCGGACGACATCGAATGCCTCTACGCGGTCTCGTCCGGGGAGGAGGCCCTCTCCCGCATCCCCTGTGATCCGCCGGACGTGGTCCTCATGGACATCAAGCTGCCGGGACAATCGGGAATCGACTGCATCCGCTCGCTGAAGAAGGGCAATCCCGAAATGGAAGTGGTGATGCTGACCGCCTACGACGAGGAGGACAACATCTTCCGGGCCTTGAAGGAGGGTGCGAGCGGCTATCTTCTCAAGACCAGCAGCCCGGACGACATCTTCAACGCCATCCGCGACGTGTTCTCGGGAGGCGCGCCCTTCTCAAGCCACATCGCGCGCAAGGTCGCCCAGCATTTCCGGAAGGACCGCGAGATCGAGGACGAGAACCAGAAGCTCTCGGCGCGGGAGCACGAGGTTCTCGGCCTGCTCGCCTCCGGCTACATCTACAAGGAGGTGGCGGACGAACTGGACATCACGATCGAAACGGTCCGCACCTACGTGAAACGGATCTGCCAAAAGCTCCATGTCCGGAGCAAGGTCGAGGCGATCATCAAGTACCGCGCCTGACCGGCTGCGGACCTCCTGCAATCCGATCCACAATCGCCCTTCGGCAAAGGGCACGGGTCCCCGCAGTGGACGGAGAATCCACGCCTACCGCGGCACAGTGTCCCCGCTTTGGGGACTTGTGGACAAGGGAGCCAATGGTTGTTCTGAGATGCCTGACAGCTTCGCAAGACGCCCATCGGTCTGCTGAGTCCTTCAAGCCGCCCGACGCCAACCACCGGATCGAATCCACTTGGTGAACCTCGCGACCAACTCAGGCTTCCGGATCCCTTTCGCTGCAATGATCATGATCGAACGAACCAAACGTAGGGACTTTCTCCGTGCCAGCCTGTTGGCCGGTGGGTGTGCCCTGATCAGCAATCACCGTGCGTGGGCCCAGCGGTCTTCGAACCGCAAGCTCAAGGTCGCCCTCATCGGCGCCGGCGGGATCGCGAAGACCGCCTTCAGTGACTGCGCCCGGGAGATCGTGGTCGCCATCGCCGATGTCGACCAAAAGCAAGGAAAGCCGGGCTTCACGAAGTTCCCCAACGCCAAGCGCTACACCGACTTTCGCAAGCTGCTCGACACCCACGAAAAAGAGCTCGACGCCGTCATCGTCAGCACCCCCGATCATACCCACTTCGCGGCCACCTATGACGCCATGCAACGCGGCATCGCGGTCCAGACCCAGAAGCCGCTCACTCACGATCTCTGGCAGGCCCGCACCCTGCAGAAGGCCTACCAGAAGTTCAAGGTGCCGACCGTCATGGGCAACCAGGGCCACACGATGGAAGGCATGCGATACATCCGCGAATGGTACGAGGCGGGACTCGCCGGCGAGATCGTGGAGGTGCACGCCTGGACCAACCGGACCACCAAGAACAACACCAACGCGGCGCGCTCCAAGGACCTGCCCGGCATTCCCGTGCCGAGCCACCTCGACTGGGATCTGTGGCAGGGTCCGGTTCCGGAGAAACGCCTCATCGAGGGTCTCGTCCCTTCCGGCTGGAGGTGGTGGTGGGACTACGGCCTCGGCGGTCTCGGCGACATCGGCTGTCACACCCTCGACATCCCGGTCTATGCCCTCGGGCTCGGCATGCCGGTATCGGTGCGCACCGACAAGAGCATCGATTTCAGCCGGGAATCGGGCGGCAAGACACCCAGACCCGAGGCCATGACCTACATCTATGAGTTCGAGCGCGGCGGGGGCAAACCGAACCTGAAAGTCTACTGGTACGAAGGCGGCCACTTGCCCCGTATTCCTGGCTCACAGACGGGGAGCAAGACGATAGGAGGGGGCGGCTGCCTCCTCGTCGGCGAGAAGAACACGATCGTCTCCCCGGGGATGCGCCCGACCAGCCCACGGATGGCCGAGAACTGGGAGGAGATCCGCAGAAACCTTCCCGCCAAGACCATCCCGAGGGCGATCGGCGGTCCAATCAAGGAGCTCTTCGCCACGATCCGTGGCGAGATCGAGAAACCCGGCTCGGACTTCGATTACGCCGCACCGCTGACCGAGATCGTGATCCTCGGCACCCTTGCCATGCGCAGCGGAAAGGAAGTGCGCTACCAAGCCGAGAAGATGACCTTCGAAGACCCCTCGCTGAACCCGTACATCAAAGCCCCCGTCCGTCCCGGCTGGGACTACGGTGCCGATCTTTGGAATGACTGAAGCCCCCGGACATCCCTCCGCCACCATCGCATCATGTCTATGAAAACAAGTCTGACAGCCGGCCTTGCCGGCCTCCTGTTTCTCGTCGGTCCACTCCAAGGCGAAGATCCCGGGTGGATCGAGCTATTCGACGGCAAGACCCTCGACGGATGGTCCAAGACCGGCGGCGATGCCGTGTTCAAAGCCGAAGGCGGCGCGATCACCGGAAGCGGCGCCAAGAAGACGACCTTCCTAGTCACCAAGGAGGACTATGGCGACTTCGAACTGGTCTTCGAATACAAGCTGCACGACCTCGATCTCAATTCCGGCGTGCAGTTCCGCTCCGAACGCACTCCGAGCCGTGAGCGGGTCAATACCCTGAAGGGCCCCCAGATCGAGCTCACCAAGTCCCCCGGCCGCTCCGGCCTGATCTTCCGACAGGGCGGCGGCGCGTGGATCACGCCCGAGGACAAATTGGTGCGGAACTCGGCCGCCAAAAACGGCGAGTGGAACACCGTGAAACTCCGGGTCGAAGGTCCCCGGATCCAGACTTGGATCAACGGAATCCTCATCAACGACTCGGTGAGCGAAGAGGATCAAAAACGATATGCGAGCGGTGCCATCGGACTCCAGGTCCATGGCATCCGGGACTACGACGGCACCCCCCGCCGGGCCTCGTGGCGTGGCATCCGGCTCAAGAAGCTCTGAGAGCGGACCCGATCGTCAGGGATTGCCACGCTTCTTTTCCTTCGACTTCTTTCCCCCGCGCCGGTCCGCCAGGGCACTGGGCAAAGGAGCGGCGGGATCCTTCGGCAGAGCGGCCCGGAGTTTCCCGATCACCGATGCATATTCCGGATTGTCGATCTGGTTGGTCCATTCATGAGGATCCTTGGTGGTGTCGTAGAACTCCTCTTCATCGGTTCCGTAGCGGGTGTAGCGGCCGAGTTCGTGGCGGATGCTGATGTAGGCCAGGTCGGTTTTGCGTTTGTCGCAAAGTCCGGTGATGGCGGTGCTTTCCCACGTAGCTTTCGGGTCCTTCAGCAGGGGAACCAGCGAACGGCCATCGACGTAGTCGGGGGGCGTCAGGCCGCAGAGCTCGGCGAGGGTCGGGTAGATGTCCTGCAGGGAGACGAAGCGTTCGGAGCTGCCGCCGGCTTTGGTGACTCCCGGCGCACGGAACATGAGCAAGGTATGGGTTCCCTCCTCCCAGAGGGTGGTTTTCTGCCAGTGGTGTTTCTCCCCGAGGTGGAAGCCGTGATCGGTGAAGAAGACGACGATGGTGTTGTCCTTGTAGGGGCTTTTCTCGAGAGCATCGAGAACGCGCCCGATCTGGGTATCGACGTAGGTGGTCGTGGCCAGATAGGCCTGCACCGCTTCCTTGTGTTTTCCCGACTCGATGACCTTGTCGGCAAAGCTACCGATGCCGTCGCTCACCGCCCTGGCGAGGGGAGGAAGATCGTCGAGGTCGTCCGCCTTGATCTCCGGGAGGACGATCTCGTCCAGCGGATACATGTCGAAATACTTTTGCGGGACATACCAGGGCATGTGGGCGTTGAAGAGGCCGTAGGCCAGGAAGAACGGTCTTTCATGCTTCCTCTCCAGGATCGCGATGGTCTTGTTCCCGCCGCCGGTGTCGTTCATTTGCTCCTCGGTGAGGTGGATGGGGCCCCAATCCTGCTCGCCTCCGCTGAGTCCGGCCAAGGGGTGACCGGGCGGCGCCGAGTCCCTTTTGTGGCCGATCTTCTCGTCCCAGTGTTCCTTCTGGTCCCAGCCGTGGGTGATCTTGCCGTAGCCGAAGGTGCCGTAGCCTGCCTTCTTGAACAAGCCGGCCAGGGAGAGCACCGCATCCTGGTTCAGTGCCGCGCTTTTGCCGATGGTCTGCGCGTTGTTGTAAATGCCCGACTTCCATGGGGCCACTCCCGAGAAGAACGCGGTGCGGGACGGGCTGCACACCGGAGCCGCCGTGTAGGCATACTTGAAATTGACCCCGCTTTCGGCCAAGCCCTTCAGGCTCGGAGCAATGACCTTGCCGGTGTAGCGTTCCGGATTCTCCAGCAGCCACGAATTCAGGTCGTCGGAAATCAGGAACAGGACATTCGGCTTTGCCGTGGAGGATGCGGCTGGTGGTTGTTCTTCAGCCTGAATCGAGACAAGCAGCAGTGCGAAGAACAGATAGGTTGCTTTCATAGGGGTTTCAATCGGCTGATTTCGGCATGATGGGCGATTCCCATCCCGCGAGATCGGAGGGCTTCACGTTCCTTGCCTCACCCTTGAAGGAAAACTTGCGCGGCTGGTAGGGGCCGACGAAGGAGAAATCGAGGTCGGGCTTGATTTCCTTTTCCATGCCGATGGCCCAGAGCGTCCCGTTGAGGATCATGCGGCGGTAGTCGTCGTCGAGAAAGTCCTGTGACGCGCCCTGGGTGCTGTGGAAAACGCGGTGCATGGAGCCGTCCTTGGCGGCGTATTCGCGGGTCCAGGTGCATGGCATGGGTGGTTTCGATGCGTCCGCTTCCGCGTCCGGATCCATGGAAACGAGCGGCTGCGAGGTGGCGAGGACGGTGAAGTCCGGCGCGGCTTTTCCCACGTAGGCTCCGGCGTGGGTGAACGCGGCCTCGCCGATACCGGTCAGGATCACGTGGCCGCG
The DNA here is from genome assembly GCF_016595525.1 of Haloferula rosea. Classification (GTDB taxonomy): domain Bacteria; phylum Verrucomicrobiota; class Verrucomicrobiia; order Verrucomicrobiales; family Akkermansiaceae; genus Haloferula; species Haloferula rosea. The sequence continues at coordinate 9,318 of NZ_JAENII010000023.1, read as the reverse complement.
TTGTTCGGGCACGGTGACGACTCGAGTGCCCTGGACATGGTTTCTTCCATAATGTCCCACCCAGGTGTTGCCCAGCACCTGGTGGCCGAAACCCATTTCATAACCGGTGGCCCTTGATTTGAAACTATATCTGGCGTACTTCGATCCCGCCGGGATCTTGAACGCGTGGGACGAGGTGCGCAGTCCTACGACGGGGCCGCCGCGTTCGAGGTAGCTTTCGATGTGCGCCATTTCCTCGTCGGGGAGATGGAGGAAGCGGGCGAAGATGAAGAAAAGGTCCGCTTCCCCGAGGGCCGCGAGTCCGGAGACCGTGGAAGAGCCGGCCTTGATGAATCCCTGCTTGTCCACACCGAATACCACGGTGCATTTGAAGCCCATGCGTTTGGCGAGAATGCGGGCGAGGGCGGGACAGGTTTCCTCGGCGCGGTATTCGTGGTCGCTGGCGAGGAAGACGATGTGCTTGCCGACGCCCGGGCCGACCTCACCTTCATAGACGATGGAGGAGGCCCGGGCGGCGGTGGCGGCGACCGCCGTGGTGAGGAGGATGCGGATGAGTTTCATTCGGATGGTTCGAGCGGGTGGTCCTTGAGGAGTTCCTCGGGTTCCCAGAAAACGGAGCGGTCGCTGGTTGCTTTGCGGACTTTTTTCACCGTGCCGGCGCTGACCGGGGCGGCCTTGTTGCCCCAGGAATTGCGGACGTAGGTGAGGACGGCGGCGATTTCCTTGTCATTGAGGAGGGAGCCGAAGGCGGTCATCGGCGGGACGCCTTTTCCCGGGTCGTAGGTCTTGCCGTTGACCTCGATCCTGCCGTGGAGCCCGTGGAGGACGATCTTGGCGAGGCGCTCCTCGCTGCCGGTGACCCATGGGGTGCCGACGAGCGGCGGGAAAGCGGGATCGAGGCCCTTGCCGTCGGTTTGGTGGCAGGTGGCGCAATGGGCCTCCCGGTGGAAAACCTCCGCGCCAAGTTTGTAGGATTTCGCGCCCTTTCCCTCGAGGTGGCCGGGAACCTTCACTTTCACTTTCTTTTCGCGGGCGTCGGCGATCACGCTGGGCATGACGGCTTTGGTGGCATCGGCCGGGCCCCAGAACTGTTTCACCATGGCGGCGGCATTGCGTGCGTGGGGTTCGGGGGATTCGAGCATTGCGGCGAGCAGATTTTCGTCGCGGATGTTGTGGCGTTGGTGCCACCAGAGCGCTTCCAGCAGAGGATGGGCGTCCTCCGCCTTTTTCGGGTCGAACTGCTTCATCCACGCGAGCATGGCGGGCTGGACCTCGGCCAGGGCGCGGGTGTCGAGCTCGATGCGGGCGCGTTCACGGACGCCGTCGATGGGGTGCTTGAGCACTTCGATCAGGGTTGCGACCGGCTGGCCGTGGATGGCGACGGGTTCCTGGAGCGGGCGGTCCTTTCGGATCATGCGGAAGATGTGGCCGTGCTTCCTGTCGCGCTTGGGATCACGGATGTTGTGCTGCATGTGGCCGATGATGACGTTCTGCCAGTCGGAAATGTAGAGCGCGCCGTCGGAGCCGAACTTCGCGTCCGTGGGGCGGAAGTTCTTGTCGTCGCTACGGACGAAATCGGGTGTCGGCTCGCCCCAGATTTCGCCTTGCTTGAAGGTGTTCCTCCCGGAGGTGTGGCCGTCGCGGTGGAGTTCGTAGCGCTTGACGCCGAGATACCCGATCACGTTGCAGATCAGGAAATCCTGCTGCAGGTCGTCGGGGAAATTCGCGCTGGAAACGATGGTGCTCGAGGGCACCGGACGCACCTCCTTGTTGATCAGCGGGAACATATTGAAGCCGTCGCCATCCGGGCGCACCTGGTAGGCGCGCCCGCCGGTGCCGTCGGTGGCGAAGAGATAACCCCAGCGGTCGAAACTGGTTCCGTGCGGATTCGGTTTGTTACCGGCGATGAACTGGATCGTGTGGCGGCGCGGATCGAAGCGATACATGCCGGAGGCGGTCGAAGCGAGCGACGGTCCCCAAGGGTGTTCGTAATTGTGCTGGAGGAAAATGCCGCTCTGCCAGTAGAGACCGCCGTCCGGGCCGATGGTGAAATTGTTCGCAGCGTGGTGGGTGTCGGCGGAGCCGGTGGCTTGCAGCAGGACGATGCGGACATCGGCCACGTCATCGCCGTCGGTGTCCTTGAGGAAAAGGATGTCGGGCTGCGAGCAGACGATCACGCCACCGCCCCAGAATGCGAAGGCGAGCGGGTTGTGGACTTTCGCGAACTCGATCGCCTTGTCGGCCACGCCATCGCGGTCTTCATCCGGCAGGATCAGCAGGCTGTCGTTCATTTCCGTCAGCGGCTCCCATTTCGGATAGGTTGCCCAGCAGGCTGCCCAGAGGCGGCCCTTGGCATCGACCTGCATCTGCACGGGATTGGTGAGGGCGGGGAACTTCGATTCGTCGGCGAAAACATTGACCGCGAAACCCTCGGGGACATGGAGTTTCTCGAGGCTTTCGGCGGCGCTGAGGTAATCGGTGCTGCCCTCCTTCCGGGGATTCGAGCTCTTGCTGCCGCCGCCGACGTTGGAGATCACCGGAATGGGTTTGGGCACGTTCGAGTCATCGACCTTGTGATCCTTACCCTGGGCGACGGCGTGGATTCTCTCATCCCGGTTGGCGGTCATCACATCGAGCATGGACATCTCATGCTGCAGCACCTCGGCATTGGTCTGGCCGTTGACGAATTCAAGCCGGGAGCGCCCGCCCCAGATGTCGTTTTCGTCGGTGGCGCGGAAGCGGTTGTGCCAGTGCCAGTTCTTATCGAGCACCGCTTGGCGCAGCGGCTCCATGGCGGGTGTGGAGGAAACGGGTTTTCCCAGCACGGCAGAGGCGATCACCTCGCCGAGCTGGCGGTTGCCCTCCGGAAGCAGATGCACGCCGTTGAGCGTGAGCGGGGATTTCGCCTTTTCGTAGAGCGCCTTCGATGGGGTGAAGAGATCGACGAAGGCAACGCCTTTTTCTTCGGCGACCTGTTTGATCGCCTCCGTGTAGAGGGTGAGGTTCGCGTTGTTCTCGGAGCCGTCGGGCAGGAGCGGATCGCCGAGATCCTCATGCGCGATGGGTGAAAACAGGACGATGCGCGGTTCCGTTTCGCCGTTGAACTTCGCGGCCCGGTAGTCGTCGATCATCGTGGCGAGGTCGGCCTTGAAGGCGGCGAGTTTCTCCTGTCCTCCGAAGGACTCGTTGTAGCCGAAGAAGGCGAGAACCACATCCGCCTTGCAGTGGGCGAGGATGGTTTCCACCGATGGCACGCCTTTGCTTCGGGGGCGTGATGTTACGGTATCCCCACAAACAGCGAGGTTGCGGAAGATGATGTCTTTCCCCGCCAACCGGCTCTGGAGAATCGTCTCCACCCATCCGTCGTGCTGCATCCTGTCGGCGAGGCCGTTGCCGATGAGGCAGACGGTGTCGCCCTCCTGAAGGGGTAGCTGGGCGGATAGCTGGACGGCGGAGTACAGGCTCATTGCCACGAGGCAATGAAGCAGTCGGGTAGATCGGGAAATGGAGTTTTGGGTCATGTTCGGTGTTTCTGAAACTGTTGTTTTGGCGGGATCCTTCCTGTCTGGCAGGAACACAGAGCCTCCCTTTCCGCGCTAGCGGAAGAGTGAACCAAGCACCCATCCCATCCGCCAGTCCCCAAAGTGGGGACGATGGGCTCTTCTGCCTTACCTTCCCCGGAGTTCCTCCTGCGTCCAGGGTTCCTCCCGGTCAGAGTGCTTTCCGCGGTAGGCCTTGATCTCGTCCGCAGTGATCGCATCCGCCTTGTTGCCCCAGGCATTGCGGACGTAGGTCAGCGTGTCGGCCATCTGCCTGTCATTGAGGAAGTGATGGGGTGGCATGATCGGCGGGACGTCCTTGACGGCTTTGCCGTTGACCTGGATCGGACCGGTCAGCCCATGCATCGCCACCGCGATCAACACATCCGCATCCCCGTTCACCCAGTCGCTCTTCATGAGACTGGGGGCGACGTTTTCCAGGCCCCTGCCGTCGGGCTGGTGGCAGGCCGCACAGTACTCGCCGTAGATGACACGACCAGCCAGGTAGGTCTTTTTCAGTTTCTTGTCCTTCGAAACCCGGCGGGGAGCCTTGTCCTTGTAAACCGAGGAGGAACGATCGGGATAGCCCCTCGTTGACAGGTCCCCGGCGTACGAGGCGACAAGGTCGGTCCTGTCTCCGGCCAGCGCCTTGGCCGCCGACACGAACCTTTCGGGGAAGACCTCGGGCTGGGCGGTGGCCTCGCCGGCAAGACGGAGCGCCGTCAGCTTCACGAACCAGTCGTCGTCCCCTAGTCCCGCTTTGATCAACTCGGGATCCAGCTTGCCAAGGCCCGCCAGGGTCCACATCGCGTGCACCTTTCCCTGGGGGTGGCCGCTGGTGGCCAGTTTCAGGATGTCCGGAACCAGATCGTCGCGATCCCCCTCGACGATTCGCTTCTGGCTATTAATCCGCCACCAGAGGTAGGGGTGGGAAAGACCCTCGACGAGGCCTGTCGGGGCCGTTTCCCGTTGATACGATTCGGGAACGACCCGCCAGATGCGGCCCTTGCCGATATGCTGGTCAAGCTCACGCTCCACGGACTGGCGCTGGAGATAGCGGGTCAGGAATCTCTTGTCCTGGATGATGCCCCGGTTGAGATCGACGATGTAGAGGCAGCCATCCGGTCCGAAGAAGCCGTTGACCGGCCGGAAGCGCTCGTCGGTGCTGGCGATGAACTCGCGCTCGGTCCAGGTGTCGTCGGGATAGAGAAGGTGCTCGTATTGGGTGGTCTGCGGCATCGGCGCATCCGGTCGGAAGGCACCGACCGTGTTGGTTCCCGGGCTGAAGCTAAAGATCGTCCCTTCCCACTCGCGTTCGAAGGCTCCGTGGCTGTGCACGGCCAGGCCGCTGATCGAGGTGACGCCGTTGATCCGGCCGTCCTCCTGAATCATCCCGGGTTCGTAGGCGCGGTTGAGCGCCGTGTTGACCCGGATCGCCCGGACGCTCCGGGTCGGAGCCTTGGAGGAGCCGTAGAGGCCGTCATAGATCTCCGAGTCTGTGAAGAACCAGACGCTGTTCGAGTTGTAGTAGAGTCGGCCATAGGCGTCCGAGTCCATGCCCCACTGACCGCGTGACTTGGTGGGCTCCGAGACGAGCTTTCCGCCGTCCCACCGAAGGCGCCGATCGGACTTGGCGTTATACATCCAGTTGTCGATCGCATAGTGCAGGCCGTTCTCGGCGTGCTCGATGTTCTTGGGTGCCGACGTCGCGTAGTCGATCAGCGGAGTTTGCCTGTCGGCGACGAGATCACCATCGGTGTCCTCGCAGAACACCAGCTTGCCACTTCCCAGGGCCACGAGGGCGCCTCCTTGGACGATCGACAGACTGCGCGGGTTGACCACCTCGTCGAGGAAGGTCGTAGCCTTGTCCATCCGGCCGTCCCCATCGGTATCCTCGAGCACCTGAACCCGGCTGATCGGGTCGTTGGAGTTCGAGCCCGCGGCGTCCATCATGTAGGACTGAAACTCGCAAACCCAAAGGCGGCCCTGGAGATCGAACTCGGCGAACACTGGATCCTTGATCATCGGGTGAGCAGCCACCAGCTCGATGCGGAAGCCCGGCGCGACCTTGAAGCACTCTGCCGACTCCTCCGGTTCGAGGAACGGTGCCGGATCAGGCGCCCACTTCCGCCAGTTGTTAGAATCCATCGGATCCCCGCTCTTCTTCTCGTCGCCACGGACGGAGGAGAGGGCCAGGACTCCGGCAAGTATGGCGGGAAAGGAGGAAAGGAGTTTCATTGAAGTATGGCGATTGCTCTCCAAGACTTGCTTCGTGGGTGAAAGCGGTTGGAAGGCCCAGGGCTGGTAGATGGGGTTGTTGTTGCCTACTTCTTGGCCTTCTTCTTTGGGGCACTCTTGTTGATGTCCTTGGCGTACTCCGGGCGATCCCTCCATTCCTCAAAGAATGGCTTGTAGCGGTCGTCATTGACCCATTTGTGGCGTTGGGCATAGGTGTCAAGGGGCAGCACCCTGCCTTCCGGATAGTCCCGGCCTTCGATGCTGGCATCAACGGTGGCGCTCCATTCCAGAAAACGCGTTTTCATCTGCTCGAACAATTCGGGATGTGCTTTGGCGATGTTGTTCGCTTCCGACGGATCCTCCTTGAGGTTGAATAGCTCGAATTCCTCACGGTTCAGCTTGCTGGTATGCAGCTTCATCTCATTATCAATCAAGGCGCACTGGCTTCCATGCCGGAAAAAGACAGGGGTCGCCCTCTTCTCCTGCTTGCCTTTGAACAGCGGGTTCAGGCTGATGCCATCGATGGGCTTCACGAAGACTGTATCCGGCAGGTCTAGTATCTCTGCTATGGTCGGGAAGATATCCATCGTACTCGCCGGGTAATCGGTAATCCGTGGCTTGATGACTGCTGGCCATTCGACGATGCCTGGCACCCGTATCCCGCCTTCCCAGACACTGCCTTTGAATCCTTTGAGTCCGCCGACGGTATCAGGCTTGATGTTTCCCAATCCGCCATTGTCGCTGTTGAACCACACGATGGTGTTCTCCGCGACTCCCAGCTCACGCAGTCCTGCGCGCAACACGCCCACCGCGCGGTCAAAGGCAACCAACTCGCCGTAGTGGTTCTTGCTCCGCTCACTCAGATTCTCGAAGGCTGCCTTGTCTTCCTCGCTGGCGACCGATGGCGAATGAGGTGAGCCGTCCCAAATCACCGCCAAGAAGGGTTTGTCTTCCTCCACCGCCTTCTTCATGAAATCCAGGGCTGCGTCCACAATGATGGCCGAACTATCCCCCTTGAGCTCAACAAACTCACCTTTGCGGCTCATGATCGGATCCAAGTCAAAATAGTTGGTCACCGACAGCCATTCCTCGAAGCCGAACGCCCCTGGATTGTGTTTGTCATCTCCGAACAGCGGCACTCCAGGACCTATCGTGCCATTCAAATGCCACTTGCCGAAGTGTCCTGTGGTGTAGCCATCACGCTGAAGCGCCTGTGCCAAAGTCTTCTCCTGTAGGTAGAGAGCGCTGCCATGCGACTTTGCGCCAGTTCGATTTGCATTTCGGCCGGTCAGCACACTCGCCCTCGTCGGCGAGCAACTGGGAGCGGCTGCATAGAAGCGGTCAAAGCGCAAACCATCCGCGGCCATCGCGTCGAGATTCGGTGTCTTCAGCACCGGATGGTTGTAGTATCCTGTTTGTCCCCATCCCTGGTCATCGGTCATGATCAGCACGATGTTCGGCTTGCCAGGTGTCTTGCTTGCCGCATTGAGGCTGGCTAGTCCCAGACAATGGGTAAAGGCAATGAGAGAGCCGAGAAAAAGATGGAAGCTTGGCATGTTCATTTCAGCAAGTTGATTGAGATAGCTTCTAGAATTCAAAAGTCGTAAGGGATGAGATAAGAGAAGTTCAGAGTTCCTTGACCCGGATATTTCGGAAAAGGACAGTGCCTGCCTTGCCGGAATGAATCTGAAGTCCGAAGAATCCCTTCATGTGCTCAGCAGACTTCCAATGGGCCGCGGGCACCCCGTTGATCCAGGTTTTGATGCTGTTCCCCTTTGCCATCACCGTGACGCGGTTCCACCGGTCCGGAACGATCGCCTTCCGGGCCGCTTTGTGTGCGTCGAGAACGAGCGGATAATGCCAGCCTCCCGCTTTCTCCCCGTAAATACCTCCGGACCATCCTCTCCCCTGGGAGGGGCTTTCCATTTCGACCTGGGGACCGAAAACCACCGATTCTCCTATCTTCTTCCCGGGCTTGGTCTGCGCCCGGAACATCACGCCGGTATTCCCCTCGACTTCCCACTTCATCTCGACCGTGAAGACAAAGTCCTGATAATCCCTACGGGTTGTGGAGAGAAATGCGTTACGCGATCCCTTGACGCAGGTGCCGGTGATGACCTCACCGGATGCTTCGAAGGTGTGGTGCCCGCCGAGCACTGTCCAGCCCGACAGATCTCCATCTCCTTTATACAGGCTCGTGAATCCGGCAGTGAGGTCGGGTTCGGGGTCCGTATTGATCGGCAGTTGCTCAAGCTTCTCAATGCTCGCTGCGGCATCCTTTTTGAATTTGCCTTTGATCCAATCGAGTTGGTCGGGATCGGTAATGGGAGCGGCCGACGAGGTGAGGGAAACGGCAACCGCAAGGCTGACGAGGAGAATCAGGTTTTTCATAGGGAGTGTTTTCGATTGATGGTTAGCCGCGGTCTGCGAGCGGGGGGCTATGGCAGCATCGTGGATGTGGCAGGGAAGGGGCGGATGGCACTCAACCGGAGCGAATCGACCACCTGGCGAAGGGATCGCAGGTAGCGTCCAGCGTGGCAAACGGGCCGTCGGCCTCGCTCTCGTTGGGCGACGCGAGCCTGCCGGACCACGAAACTTTGCCGGTGGGAGCCATGGAACAACGCCTGCTCCGTCGCAGCATGAAGACCTTGGAGACACGAGAGAGCGAGAACCAGAAGGGTGAGGCAGGTGGTTTTCATGGCGTGTCGATCCCGCAGGAGTCGTGCAGGCATCGGGAGTTCGGCGAGCAGATCGGCGCCGCCGCGTAGAACCGTTCGAAGCGGATGCCGGAAGTCGCCATCGCGTCCAGATTCGGCGTGTTGAGAAAGGGATGTCCCCGGTAGCCTACCTGCGCCCAACCCTGGTTGTCGGCCATCACCAAAACCAGGTGAGGCCTTTCGGGCTCAGCCAATCCGCTGGAAACGAGACCGAGGATCATGAAGAACGACAGAAGCACTTGCCGTAATGACCCGGCTTCCGAGGCCGCTGGACGGGCATGGGTTTCCTTTCTCCGTTGCATAAGGTCAGATCGCGGGCCTGTCGTGATCGCTTCCTGAGAGGACGATCTCCCGTTGCCAAGGCCGACCGTAGTCAACCAAGCCCGCATGCCTGGCACCAGTCCCCAGAACGGGGACACGCTCGTTCTTCAGAACACCGGCGTGCTTGTGGTCAGCTCTCACTCGATCCTCCGAACCCGCCTGGATCGTCAGCGAACAATCTCGAACTCGGCGATCTCCGGGGAACCCTTCGGAGAACTGAGTAGTAGGCGGCACTTGGTCGAGGTGACTGGCTCGAAGGAGTGCTTTCTCCCGACACCGCACTTCTGGCCGCCTGCGACGTCCTTCCAGCCATCCTCGGTCCAAACCTGCACCCGGTAATCGTCGATCCGGTTGCCGACTTCATCGATCTGCACCGAGCGGAAGGTCTGGGGCTTCACCCAGGCGGCCTCGAGCCATTGATCGTCTGCGGATGCGGCCCGCCATGAGGTCGCGGGATCTTCGTCGTTGGCTTTGAACGCTTCAAAGCCGGGGATCTTCTCAGT
>NZ_JAENII010000022.1 GCF_016595525.1 Haloferula rosea | reverse complement strand
ACATCCGACTTGGCACCCTGTCCCCCCCTACAACACGCAGCCCCCCAAACCCGTTAGACCCACCAACCACTTTCCGGCCTCACCCTAAGGAAGCGCTCCGATGCTCCGAGGGACGCCGGCCGATCCACTTCTTGAAGGTGGTCGAGAACGTGAAGGGGTTGCGATAGCCGACTTCGCGGGCGACGGATTCGATCTTGTCCTCGGTCGTGGCCAATAGATGACTGGCCTTCTGCATCCGCAGGAAGATGACATGCTGGAGCGGCGATCGGCCGATCTCGCGGATGGTGATCCGTCTCAGGTGCTCCCGGCTCATGGTGGCAATTTCAGCCATCTTGGAAATGTTCCATGGATGAGCGAGGTCCGCCTCGATGACCTGCCAGAGTCGCCACAACCGCTCATCGCCCTGACTGGGTTGGGCGAAGGACAGCACGTAGTTGTGGATCAGATCGATCCACAGCTGGATCTGAGCAGGCGTGACTTGCTTCCGCGACGCCTCCGCATGCAGTCCCTGAACCGCCCTCACGAGAACTTCCGCCGGGAACGGACCTTTCACCGGCGACTTCGCCGAAAGGATCGGGAGCCGACCGGGCGTCTCGAGGTAGCGAACCCAGCCGTAAGTCCACGGCACCTCAGAGGCTCCATCCATCCGAACCGGGTCGACCGCACGAATGGCGTTTTCGACGAATGGTGGAAGCAAACAGGCTTCACCGGCCTGGATCGGTGTCCAGCGTCCATCGATCAACACCTCTCCCCTGCCACTGGAGCAGGCGAACATGAAGGTGCCCGTCTGATGGCTGCGGACCACCTTGAATGGATGCACCGCATCGATCACCCCGACGTGGGCAATATCCATCTGGCTGAGCTGCGGACACACCGGTGCCGGCTCAAGCCATACGCGCTGCTCATCCTGCGAGGCCTTCACCGCGATCACCTCGCTGCCACCCAGCTCATGCGTCTCGTCCATGTGGCGCCCACCCTAGGCAAAAAATGGGCATTCTCAATAGATACAGGTGCATTTTCGCGATTCAATGAAGTTTGCGCCTTCTGCCAGTGGGCATTTTTCTAAGTTCATGAAAAACCCAAAGACCCACCCCGGGGACACTCGCCGCGCAAAGATCTGCCCAATTCACGGTGCGAAGGATGCTCGGCCGCAGCCCGGTGAAGGTTTTGGTCCGTCGACGGAGTATTGATCTGGCCCACGAGAGCCTTTAGAGGATCGAACCCTGCGTTTTGTCAGAATACCGCGCATACCCATTCCTCGGATCACCACCGGATCTTCAAACCCAATTTCCGAACCCAGTACCTACCCACTTTCCACCCATTACCATCATGGTCAGACACTACGGCATGTTCCAATTCAACGAAGGCGTCACCGACGAGCAGATCGACGAATGCTTCCGGGAGATGAAGGCAATGGTCGGGCAAATCCCCGGCCTGCTCGACATGGAGCACGGTCCATACGAAAGCGACGAAGGATTGAACGAGGATTTCACCCACGGCTTCATCATGACCTTCGATACTCCCGAGAGCCGCGATCGATACCTCCCCCACCCGGTGCATGAGCAAGTGAAAGACCTCGTCGTGCCGCGGTTGAAACGGGTCGTCGTCTTTGATTTCAAAACCGATCCCAGCTGATGATGCCCGGAAAACAACTCATCGCACTTGCCTCAGCCGGACTTTGTCTGATCGGACAAGTCAGCGCGCAGGAGCAATCCACACCGCCCGGCAAACACGTGGTGTTTCTGGCAGGCCAGGATTCCCACGGCTGGGGAGCACACAAGCACTTCGCCGGCAGCATCCTCCTCTCGGAGGCGCTTCCCGAAGGGGCGCCCCATGTCACCACCCAGATGATCCGCACGTGGCCCGATGCGGAGACCCTCAAAAAGGCGGATGCATTGGTCATCTACGCCGACGGATGGAACCAGCATCCGGCCAACGGACATCTCGACGAACTCAAGTCGTTCATGGATTCCGGAAAGGGTCTGGTGGCCATCCACTGGGCAACCGGAATCGGAGTCCCTCCTCGGAGCACCGGTGCCCAGCAGGAGCGCCCGGAGCGGATCGCGTGGCGGCAACTACTCGGCGCCGACTTCGAACCGTTCTACTCGATCAGCAATTTCTACACGGCCGACTTCAAGAACCCCTCGGATCATCCGGTCATGAATGGCGTCCCACCATTCAAGCTTCATGACGAGTGCTACTTCCACCTGCGTGAGTCGGAAGCCGGAAACGGGAAGCTGGAAGCGGTGCTGCCCGTGCATCCACCGGCACACACGATTGAAAAAGGACGCTCTCCCTTCCGCGGAAACGACGTCGCAAGGGCGGCCCTCGAAAAGAAGGAAGAGCAGTACTGCGCGTGGACCTATGAACGCAGCAACGGTGGTCGGGCATTCGGCTTCACCGGGGGGCACTTCCACTGGAACTGGGCACGCGACGAGGTGCGCAAAATGGTCCTGAATGGCATCCTCTGGTCCGCCGGTGGTGAGGTTCCCGAGCACGGGGTGAACACCCCCACCCCGAAGGCCGCGCAGATGCTTGCCAACATGAATATCCCGAATCCGGGGTGGACCGAGGACGCCCTGCAAACGGCTCTCGATCTGGCTCAATTCGGCTTCTCACCGGCGTGGGGCAGGCATTCCAATGGGCCGTTGCAGATCGACGCCGCGCCACAGATCGAGTCGCTCTTCGATGGAGAATCGCTCGATGGCTGGAACAGCACCAATGGAGTCTGGCGCGTCGAGGATGGCGCCATCACCGCAGGGTCCCATGAGAAGAAATTTCCGCGCAATGAATTCATCAGCACCGAGAAGAGTTACTCGAATTTCGAGCTGAAGCTGAAGATCAAGTGCACGGGCGACCCGAAGACCGGCCTCATCAATAGCGGCATCCAGATCCGGAGCGCACGGCTTGAGAATGGCAGGATGGCCGGCTACCAGGTGGACTGCGGCGACAAATGGTTTGGCAAGATCTACGATGAACATCGTCGCGCCCTCATCTATCCCAAGCCGATCGACGAAGCCGCCCTCATGGAGGGCATCGATGTGTTCGGCTGGAATGAATACCGAATCCTCGCCGATGGCCCGCGGATCCAGGTGTGGATCAATGGCATCAAGGCAAGCGACTACACCGAAACGAACCCACTCATCCCGCTCGATGGACTGATCGCCCCCCAGATTCATTCAGGCGGCAAGGTGATCGTCCAGTTCAAGGATGTCTGGATCCGCGAGCTACCCCCGACACCGGATGCGCCCACGTGGGAGTCACTGGGTGGTGTGGCCGAAGCACTGAAGAAGGTGAAGAAACCACGGAAGCCCGCAGCCAGGAAGAAGCCGAAACCAGCACCTCCTGCCGAGAAGCCCGACAAGGACACGAGCCAGAACGAAAATGAGAATGGCGCTCTCCCCGCCAGTGAACAGCTCAAGCGCTTCAAGCTTGCCGAGGGATACGAGATCGAACTCGTTGCTCAGGAAAGCGACGGCATCGGCAAATTCGTATCCGTTTACTTCGACCAACGCGGTCGGATGTGGACGCAAACCGCGCTCGAATACCCGGTCGATGGCAACGAGAACCCGGCCGCCGCCAAGGCGCTGTATGAACGTCAAGGCAAGGACAAGGTTCTGGTCTACCCCCGCGAATCCCTCACATCGATTCCAGAAGGCGGCCTGACCCAACCCACCGTCTTTGCCGATGGCCTTGCAATCCCCCTCGGCCTCCTGCCATGGGGCGATGGAGATTCCGCCTACGTCCTTCACGGGCCCGACCTGCTTCTCCTCACCGACACCGACCAGGATGGACGGGCGGACCAACGCGAAGTCATCCTCACCGGGCTTGGCGTGCAGGACAGCCACCTGCTTCCCCACCAGTTTACCCGCGCTCCCGGAGACTGGATCTGGATGGCTCAGGGGCTCTTCAACAACAGCGCGGTCAAGAAGCCCGGCAGCGATGAAAGCATCAAGTGGCCGAAGTGCTCGATGGCGCGGATGAAACCGGACGGCAGCGAGTTCGAGGTGACCAGCACGGGCCCGAACAACATCTGGGGACTCGTCCTGACCGGAGAAGGCAAAACCTTCATCCAGGAGGCGAACGACTACGGCTACCCCGCCATGCCGTTCCACGAGTACGCCTACTACCCCGGAGGGATGAAGGCATTCCGGAAAAGCTATCAACCTTCCTTCCCGCCCACCACAGACTTCCGCATGGGTGGCACCGGCTTGAGCGGCCTCGCACTGCTGGAAAACGGCCCGCTGCAGAACAAGCAGGCAGACCTCAACATGCTCGTCGCCAATCCGATCACCTCCAAAGTCCAGACCCTCGGGATGCAGCGCGACGGCGCCTACTGGTCGCTGGATCAACTCGACGATCTGGTCACCTGCGACGACCCATTCTTCCGCCCCGTCGCCATGACCCAGGGCCCAGACGGCCACCTCTACATCGTCGACTGGTACAACAAGATCATTTCACACAACGAGGTCCCCCGGAATCACCCTGAACGGGACAAGACACGTGGCCGGATCTGGCGCGTGAAGTCCGCATCTAACAATACTCTCTCCGACATCCCCGATTTCACCGCTCTGGGGAGTCCGGAACTCGTCGATATGCTTGGGAAGGAACCCACCGCCCGTGCCCATCTCGCCTGGCAGACGCTTGCCGACCGGAACGATCCGAAGGTCGCGAAAACGCTCGAAGACGAACTCAAGAACGGAAACATGTCCAACGCCCGAGCCATCCAGAGCCTATGGGTGCTTGGTGAAAAGGCGACCGAGGTTGGTGGCGAGTTGCTCTCGTCACAGAGTGCCGATGTCCGCCACGAGCTGGCCCGTCACGTTCGGTTCGCCCCGACCCTGCTCGAGGATCCTGATCGTGAGGTCCGCTTTGCCGCGATCACCACCTTGGGCCGACAGCTCGACGAAGACACCGACGAGCGTCTCCATCAGTTGCTTGCTTCAGTGAAGCCAGCCATCCAGGGCGAAGAGACGAACGATTCACGGACCGGACAGCCGATTCCAGTGGGCGAGGCGTATGATCGCGAGTTCGAGCGCTTCCTGATCCGCTTCTTCCTTGAACGCCATCCGGATCCGCTCAGCACCTTCCTCGACTCAAAGCGTGCCAACGATCTATCGCTGGAGGCGCGCATCCTCGCATCCCTGGCCCTGCCACCCGCACAGAGCGCCCGTCGCATCGCCAAGCTCCTGCCGCAACTCGACCGCAGTCCCAATGCCGAAGAACTCTTTCGCATCGCGGAGTTTCCAAATGCTCCAGGTTGCAGCGAGGCCCTCGCCGCACTCCTGTCAAAAAAGGAGTCCCAGACGATGGTTGCCGAGCAACTGCTGACCCAGAAAACGCGGCTCGACCCAGCGAAAATCGCGCCCCTCCTGACCACTGCCGCCCGCTCCCTCTTGGCGGGAGATGAATCCAGCCGCCTCATCGGACTCGAACTCTCCGGCGCCTATGAACTGAAGGAACTCGAGCCTGACATCCTCACCGCGCTCGGGAAACCATCGGCATCGACGGCCGAGCGTCTCGCCACTCTGACCACCCTCCGCCAACTCCGCACCGGCGAGATCCAGACATTCATCCGTCTGGTGACATCGGAAGAGGAAGACGCAGCCATCCGCGAGGCCGCCCTCGGCGTCCTGACCGCATCGCGAGCCCCCGAAGCCGCCACCCGATTGCTCGAGCTCTATCCCGAGCTAGACCTGACCCGGAGGAAGCTGGTGCTCAAGGGCCTCTCTTCCTCGAAGCACGGGGCACGCACCCTTGTCTCCGCACTAAAATCCGGGCGACTGGCTGCCGACGACATCGACTCCGCCAACGCGGAACGCCTTGCCGCCGTCCTCGCGAACGACCCGTTGCTCAGCGATCTGGAGTCGGCCTTGGGCCACATCTTCGGAGAAGTTCTCACCCTCAACGGCAAACCCACCGCCCATGCGGACCCGGACATCAATCTCACCGGACCATTCACCGTCGAGAGTTGGATCCGACTCGCCCCCGGGATTGACCACAAAGACAGCCTGCTGGGTGCAAAAGGAGTCGCCGATTTCAATTTCCACAACTCCACCCTGCACCTCTGGGCTGGATCCGGGCACGGCGATGTCGCGGTCGCCAATCAACCCATGGCTCCAGACCTCTGGACCCACGTGGCCATCACCCGCAATGCGGAGGGCGAGTTCAGGATCTATCTCGATGGTGAACTGGATGGGGTTGGCAGGAAGAAAAGCACCACCGATTTTCCCGGACTCAGGATTGGCACCTCCACTCATCCAAGAGGAGGGACCCAAGCCAGCTTTGCCGAGTATCGCATCTGGAATCGGGAGCGCAGTGCTGCAGAGATTCGGCAGAACTTCGACCGCGGTTTCAGTTCAGCCCCCGCTCCGGATGGACTCGTGTTCCAAGGTTCAGGCACGAATTGGGGCAAGCTTGGTGCAGGAGCGGCAATCATCAAAACCACCGACCTGCCGCCCCTGCTGACCCTTGAACAGGCGGCTGCCCTCGACGCCAAGTTCGACAAGTACATGAAGCTTGGCCGGAACGGCGGTGACCCCGAGAAAGGCAAGCTCCTGTCGGCACTCTGCACCTCGTGCCACGTCATCGATGGCCAGGGTGGACAAATCGGACCCGAACTGAGCGGAGCCAGCGAGATGGGACTCGAGGCCGTGCTGAGGAACATCCTGACGCCGAACGCAGCGATGGAATCCGGCTATCGGATCTTCCGCGTCGAAATGAAGAGCGGAGAAATCATCGATGCCTTCTTCGTCAGCGAAGACAAGAAGGCCGTCGTCATCCGCGAGATCGGACTCCCCGACCGGAGGATTCCGCGCAGCGAGATCGCCGCCACCACCTTCATTCGCCGGAGTCTGATGCCGGAAGGACTGCTCGACGCACTGTCTGATGAGCAAGCTGCGGATCTTCTCGCCTACCTGATGAACGATGGCAAATCTGAGTCCACCAAGGACCAGTGAACCGAAAACCACCTGCTCAAGATCCCCCTTGAACCGGTGGAAGCCCGGAAACCACCGAAGCCCGGAAACGGATCGATTAAAGTTCTTGATTTAGTCCAGAACTGAGGAATCCTCGTCCCTCGGAAGATGGAAGCAGAGAAGGCGCTCAGATCCCACGGATTGGCAGTCACCGCACAGCGGCTGGCGGTTCTGCGTGCCGTCGCAGACACACCCCATGCCACCGCTGACCAGGTCGCGGAGATCGCTCGGAAGCAGATCGGAGCGATTTCGAAACAGGCGGTCTATGATGCCTTGCGGATCCTTGCCGAAAAGGGACTGGTTCGCCGCGTGCAACCTGCCGGCTCCCCCGCCCTCTACGAGGACCGCACAGGAGACAACCACCATCACCTCATCTGCCGGACCTGCGGCAAGACGGTGGACGTGGATTGTGCCATCGGCGACACGCCCTGTCTGAGCGCGGCCGACGACATGGGTTTCCTCATCGACGAGGCCGAGGTCATCTACTGGGGCACCTGCCCCGACTGCAGACAGAAGACCTGACGACTCAGGTCACCCCCCTTCACTCCGTTTCCAGCTTCCGAATCGACAACCCACCACATCACATACAACCCCACGAAACCATGTCAGAAGAATCGAAATGCCCATTCGGCCACAGTTCCGCAACAGCAGGCGCTGGAACCAGCAACGAAGACTGGTGGCCCAACCGACTGAAGATCGAACTCTTGACCCAGCACTCGTCCAAGTCCGACCCCATGGGAGGAGAGTTCGACTATGCCAAAGAGTTCAAGAGCCTCGACTACGAGGCACTGAAGAGCGACCTAGCGGCCCTGATGACCGATTCGCAGGACTGGTGGCCGGCTGACTTCGGCCACTACGGCCCTCTGTTCATCCGCATGACTTGGCACAGCGCCGGAACCTACCGGATTCAGGACGGCCGCGGTGGAGGTGGTCGGGGCCAACAACGCTTCGCCCCCCTCAACAGCTGGCCTGACAACGGCAACCTCGACAAGGCCCGTCGCCTCCTCTGGCCGATCAAACAGAAGTATGGCAGCAAGATCTCATGGGCCGACCTCCTGATTCTGGCAGGTAACGTCGCGCTCGAAACCATGGGCTTCAAGACCTTCGGGTTCGGTGGTGGCCGGCCGGACACTTGGGAGCCTGATCAGGATGTCTACTGGGGTCGCGAGACGACCTGGCTCGCCGGCGATGTCCGCTACGAAAAAGGTTCCGAAGGCGTGCAAGGTGATGGCGTGACCGTGACCGATGACAAGGCGGATGGCAGCATTCACACACGCGATCTCGAGAACCCCTTGGCTGCGGTGCAGATGGGACTGATCTACGTCAACCCCGAGGGCCCGGACGGCAACCCGGACCCGCAGAAAGCGGCCTACGACATCCGGGACACCTTCGCCCGGATGGCGATGAACGACGAAGAGACCGTCGCCTTGATCGCCGGGGGTCACACCTTCGGGAAAACCCACGGCGCCGGACCGGCCGACCACGTCGGAGCCGACCCGGAGGCAGCTCCTCTGGAAGAACAGGGCTTTGGTTGGAAGAGCAGCTACGGAAGCGGCAAGGCAGGAGACGCGATCACGAGTGGACTCGAGGTGACCTGGACTCAAACGCCCGCCCAGTGGAGCAACTACTACTTCGAAAACCTCTTCAACTACGAGTGGGAGCTCACCAAGAGCCCCGCCGGAGCCCACCAGTGGGTCGCGAAGGATGCGGATGACATCATTCCCCACGCCCACGATCCTTCCAAGAAGCAGAAGCCCACGATGCTCACCACCGACATCGCCCTGCGCGTCGATCCGATCTATGAAAAGATCTCCCGCCGTTTTCTTGAGAATCCCGATGAGTTCGCAGATGCCTTCGCACGCGCATGGTTCAAGCTGACCCACCGGGACATGGGGCCGAAGTCACGCTACCTCGGACCTGAAGTGCCCGACGAAGATTTGATCTGGCAGGATCCGGTACCGACGGTCGACCACCCCTTGATTGACAAGGCCGATGAAGCCACCCTCAAAGGACGGATCCTGGATTCCGGGCTGAGCATCTCACAACTCGTCTCCACCGCATGGGCATCCGCGTCAACCTTCCGCGGCTCCGACAAACGCGGAGGCGCCAATGGAGCACGCATCCGACTGGCTCCCCAGAAAGACTGGGAAGTCAACAAGCCCTCCCAGCTCTCTCACGTACTGGAGATCCTGGAAGCCATCCAGAACGACTTCAACAATGCACAAGGCGATGGAAAGAAGGTGTCCCTTGCCGATCTGATCGTTCTAGGTGGCTGCGCTGCCATTGAAAAAGCCGCAGCAGATGGAGGTCACCAGGTTGAGGTCCCCTTCCGACCCGGCCGCACGGATGCCTCCGCAGAGGAAACCGACGCCGAGTCTTTCGATGTCCTCGAGCCTCACGCCGACGGCTTCAGGAACTACCTCCGAGGTCGCTACGCCGTGCCAGCGGAGGCGATGCTGGTCGACCAGGCGCAGCTGCTCACTCTGACTCCGACCGAGTTGACCGTCTTGGTCGGCGGCATGCGCGTTCTCGATACGAATGCCGATGGATCGAAGCATGGTGTCCTCACCAACCGCACCGAAGTCCTCACCAACGACTTCTTCGTCAACCTGCTCAGCATGGATACCGAGTGGAAACAGGTTTCTCCATGCGGCAATGCCTTCGCTGCGATCGACCGGAAGAGCGGCGAGTCCAAATGGTCGGGAACCCGTGTCGACCTCGTCTTCGGTTCCAACTCGATCCTGCGGGCGCAAGCGGAAGTGTATGCCTGTGCCGACAGCGAGGCGAAGTTCGTCCACGACTTCGTCGATGCATGGACCAAGGTGATGGAACTCGATCGCTTCGACCTCCACCATTGATCGCGATCGACTAGATCCGACCGAATTCAAGACATCCCGTCCCGCAGCCGCGTGTCGGGATGTTTTGTATCAAGGAGCGGCAGACACCCCCGCCCCTCCACAAAAAACGGCTCCGGGAAATCCCGGAGCCGCTTGCTGAAATACTTGTTGGAGCAGTCGCTGATTACAGCGCCATGTCCTTGAGCTTCTTGAGAGGACGGATCTTCACCACGGTCGTCGCAGGCTTGGCCTTGAACATGACTTCTTCCTTGGTGAATGGGTTGATGCCCTTGCGAGCCTTCACAGCCGGCTTGCGCACGGTCGTGATCTTCATCATGCCTGGGAGGACGAACTCACCCACAGCACGTTTCTTGATGTGACCTTCGATCACTCCGCCAAGGCTTTCGAGCACTGCAGCCACTTGCTTGCGGCTGAGTTCGGTGTCTTCTGCGATTTGGTCGAGGATCTGAGTCTTCGTGTAGCGTTCCTTAGCGGTTTTCATTGCCATGCGCGTTAGATCTGCGAACTGAAGCCCCTTGTCAAGCGATCCTAACTGAGTTTTCGATAAAAAACCCCTAGAAAACAAGGCTCAAACGCTCGCGGGAACTTCGTGAGGCCCAGGCAGTTTTTGGAATAGATTCATAATTCTAAAAACAACCAGAACAAGAGCCCGCTGAACCCCAGACGAGTGGAGCGCCACCTTCGAAATTCTAAATTTTCCATGGTTTGGTGACCGGATGCAGCGGGCGTCCTGTCCGACGTCTCCCAGTGCGGAAAATCAGCGAATTTCCTTACTCTTCGTCCACCGTCTCGTCGCGCTGGTAAATCGGCAGCTGCCGATGAGGCACCGTGAAAGCGAGTACCATCATGCTTGTCCCGTAGATCTTCCCCGCCTCGCGACTGTCCCAAAATCCATCGGGCTTCTGCTTCTCAAGGTAGGTTTCATACATCCACGGCGCGAACTCGCTCCAGTAGTTGCCCCCCAGTTGGAACAGCCCTTGGGCATTGTAGTAGATCCCGTAGATCTCGAACTGACTGTCAGGGAGCCCCCGGTAGGTCTTCATCACATAGTCGGCGGCCAACTTCGTTTCGTCCGTCCCATGCCGACCACAGAGCTCCAGACAGAGGAGCCCCATTCCGGTCAGGGATTTGGCGTGGTCGCTCCGTCCGGTGTAGCCGAAGCTTCCGGTCTTCGGATCCTGATGACGCTCCAGGTAGGCCACGGCGTCCTCGATCGCCTTGTCGGGTACCGCGGCTCCGTTGAGCTTGGCCGAGCGTAGCGCCATCAGGGCCCAGCCACTGCACGAGGTATCGCTATCGCGCGACCCGGGGTGATACCGCCACCCACCCCGATGATTTTCGGACTTGTTGACCTGTTGGGCGCGGTAGATCAGCGCCAGGGCCTTCGGCAGGGCACGATTGATCCGTGACTGACGGTCCGGGTCCACCATGCCACTCGCTTCGGACAGGAACAGGGTGGCGATGTTGTGCGCATACATGGGTCCGCTGCCGGCATTCCCCTTCTCGAACAACCCGTCGTCCCTCTGATTGGCCAGCACGAAATCCAGACTCCGGTTGATTGCCTCGGCGTAGGGCCCTTCGGTCGGCAGGTGCCCTTTTGATAAGAACGCCATCCCGACGAGCGCCGGAATCCCGGTCGAGTCTCCGTAGCGCTCGGGAAACGAACCGTCATCCCGCTGAACCCTCGCAAGGGCATCGAGGGCCCGTTCCACGGCCGGGTCCACCCGCTCCTGCCACGCAGCGAACACCTCATCGGCCGGACCCTGAGCTACGACAAACGACGTAGTCAGGGCAATCGCCGCCAGCACCTGTGTCTTGATCATGCTTAGCCGGTTCATTTCGCCATGTTCTGAAAGTAGTCCTTCACCAACTCACGGTAGTCCTCTGGAACCACCCCCGCCTCTCCCGCACCCACATCCGACTGCAGGGTCGCCTGGATCTTCTCCCAGTCACTCGCGCTCACCCCAAGCTTGGCCAGTTCCTCAGGCACACCCGGGTCCGCTTGCGGTTGCCTTTCTTCGCCGGATGGATCCTCGCCCGCCTGATCGCCCGGCATCGCCGCCATGCCCTGCGGTGGCCCCGGTGGTCCCGGCTGCGGTTTGCCCTGCATCGCGGAACGGGCACCCTCCGCAGCTTCCGACAGGGCCTCGGCGGCTGCCGCTGCATTCGCCGCCGCCTGCGCCGGGTCCGTTGAAGCCTTGGCTTCGCTCGCCTCCTGAAAGGCTTGCGCCATCGCCGCGGCGTCCACCGGAGCCTGGTTGGAGGATGAATCCTTCTGGGCCAGTTTCTCCGCCTTTTCAGCCCCCTTGCTGGAAGCCTTGGCGAGGGATTCAGCCGCCTTCTGCAGCGCTTCGCTCGCCTCCCCATGAGACTGTGCCGCTTCACCGGACTGACCTTGGGCGGACTGCTCAGCAGCTTCCGCCGCCTCACGGCTTCCCTGTGCGGCAGCCTGCTTCGCCGAATCGAGCGATGATCCGGCCATGTCGGTCATCGCCGCGACCTCGTCGGAGAACTCCTGCGCTTCCATGGCCTGCATCGCTTGCAACTGCTGCATTGCCTTCCCCACATCCCCCTCGGCCAAGGCCTGCGCTGCTTCGGCAACCGCCTGCTGACGCTCTCCCAATTCGTCAAGCGCGGTCCCCATGGCTGCGGCCTCTGTTGCCTGCTGCTGCGCGGCCTCACCGGGTTCTGCAGATTCACCTGCAACTTCCATGGCCTCCTCCGCCGCCGCCTCGAGCGCCGCCTGGGCTTGCGCGGTCTCACCCGCCGCTGCCTCCAAGTCACCCTGCTCAAGGGCAGCACTTGCTTGCTGGGTCTCGGCAACGGATTCCGGCAGGACGTCGGCCAGAGGACTGAGCTCCTGCCTGGCCTCGGCAAGCAACTCGCCCACCTCCTCGGAAATCCCCGCCTGCGCTTCCGCCAGCATCTCGCCCAACTCGTCGGCGGCGGATCCTTCGCCCCCGGCTTGGGCTTCCTCCAGGGCCTCAGCCGCTTCCTCCAAATTCCCTTCCGCCAGCGCCTCGGCCGCGTCGGCCAGCTTCTCCTGTCGCGCCATCTGCTCCTCCGATGCAGCAGCCTCGGAACTCCCGTCCGAGGAAGGCTCCGCTGGGCGTTCAGAATCCTCGGCGGATGCCGTGCCTTTCTCTGCCTCTCTATCAGCCACCGCTTCATCGGCAGCTCCTTCATCGGCAGCTCCTTCATCGGCAGCTCCTTCATCGGCAGCTCCTTCATCGGCAGCTCCTTCTTCGGCAGCTCCTTCTTCGGCAGCTCCTTCTTCGGCAGCTCCTTCTTCGGCAGCTCCTTCATCCGCCGACGCCATCATCGCATCCGCGGCTTCCCGAGTGGCTTCCGCGGCCTGTTGCTCGCTTTGCTCTTTCGAAGCCAGTGCTTCCGCGGCCTCTTCCATCCGCTCGATCACTTCCTGCTTCGACCCGTCCGGCTGACTTCCTTCCGCTTCTTCAGTCGCTGCTTCGCGCACCTCCTCCGCCAATTCGTTCTGGGCCTCGGCGATCGCCTCACGCAGGGATTCCGCGTCAGGCGTTTGAGCACTCTCCGACACCATTTCCTCGAGTTGCGCCTGCTCCTCGGCCAGATGCTCCCCTTCCTCAGCCAACTCCGCCGCCCGTTCGGACTGCGCCTTCAGCGCCTCGGCCATCGCTTCCGGACGCTGCTCCAGTTGTGACCTCAATTCAGCTGCCATCTGCTCCTGCTCCCGCTGCCAATCCTCCGACACCGTTTCTTCATTCATCGCCTCCGCCTTCCGCGCCAGTTCCTCCTGGCGCTGGGCCAATTCCTCCACCCGGGCAAGATCCTCCACCTGAGGACGCGCCTTCTCCAGTGAACGTCGTACTTCCTCCATCTGCTTCACCGCCTCACGGGCCGCGGCCACCGCCTCGTCCAGCTTCTCCTTCCGCTCCGGCCGGTCATCCTGGAGGGGCACTTCCTCAAATGCCTCCAAGGCCTCGGCAACCTTGGCCGCAGCCTCTTCGACATTGGACGATTCCTTCGCGTGAATTCCCTCCTCCATCCGCTTGGCCAGTTCCTCGAGCTTCTCCTCCGCCGCGGTGAGCTTCTCGGTGGTTTCCTCGCTGAGCTGCTCCGCCCAGCGATTCTCCTCGGCCTTCTCCAGATGACCGCGATTCTGATGCATCATCTGCTCCGCCTCGCGCGTCTCCTGCATGGCCTCCTCCAGCGTCTTGCGCGCATCTTCCCCCGCCGCGCGCAGTTCCTGGCGCGCCAGCGACTCAGCCCCCTGGTCCACTTTCACCAAAAGCCAGTCCGAATATCCCCGGCCCGGTCCACCCGCTTCCTCCGGGCGGGCATCCGCCGCCATCACCCGCAGGCGAAACTGCCGCGCTCCCTTCGACTGCTCGAGCACCACACCCACCGAGACCGACGCCGCACCGCGGAATCGCGGAATCCCCGTGCTCGCGATCGGTTCAGGCAGCCACTGCTCCAAACCGAAGCCCCCCTTGCCTTTCACATCGACCATCACCTCCACTGCATGGACCCCGAAGTCCTCCGCCACCTCGTATCGCAGATCCAAAACTTCATCCGGCCTCACCCGAATCTCGTCGCGTGCCGGTTGCAGCAATACCACCACCGGCACTTCGTCTGCCAGCGTGACCACGTCGAATCGAAGCGCCTCGATTTCCTTCCCCAAGCGATGCTTCACCACCAGCCCGACGCTCTCACGACCGACTTCGCCCAGCGTCCACCCCGCCTTCACCCACGACCGCTCGGCAGAAACCTCCAAGCCTGCTTCCACCCGACTGCCATCGCCCATTTCGATCCAGGCCTCCGTCACCGGTGTATTGAGCATGCCCTCCACCGTCAGCACCGTCCCGACGACCGCTTCGAGCGGACCCTGCAGACCATGACTCGCCGGTGCCAGATCCGTGTAGCCGGGAAACTCAAGCGTTCTCGAACCCTCCATCATCCGAGGCGTCGGCCACACGGTTGCCTGGAAGGCATCGCTCTCCGCACGACCGGATCGCGCCCGATATCG
Source organism: Haloferula rosea (assembly GCF_016595525.1). Taxonomy (GTDB): domain Bacteria; phylum Verrucomicrobiota; class Verrucomicrobiia; order Verrucomicrobiales; family Akkermansiaceae; genus Haloferula; species Haloferula rosea. The sequence continues at coordinate 10,787 of NZ_JAENII010000022.1, read as the reverse complement.
GAAACTCTCCCGTGCGGGTTCGAGCCGATACACCCATTCGTCGCCATCCTCGACCATCGCTTGCACCACCGACTCACCGGACGCCAACTCCAACTCCATCTCAGGCACACCATCGTGGATCACCCGGATCTCAATCGCTTCACCCTCCAACACCTCGAGACCTTCCGGCCGCAGGACGAACTCCACGGCACCCGCGTTGCCGACATCCGACAGCGGAGCCACCGCGCGCCACATCAGCCGAGCCGCCTGCTGCGGCATCGCGATCAGAAAGCCAAGCATCACGATGACACAAGCCGCCACCACCCAGCGCCATCTCTTGGTTGAACTCCCCGCCGTGACTTCCGCCTTCGGATCCACACGGTCGGCATCCGCATCCGCCGCTTCCAGCAGCATGGTGATCAACTCACGGGACGCCCGCTTGTCATCCCGCAGCTCAAGCGCGGTGCTCAGGCGCTCCTCGATCTCCGGATGGCGATGCTCCAGCCACCGCGCGATTCGGATGAGGTCCAGTTTCTTGAATGAGGGCCCCAAGCCACGGACCAATGCCCACAGGACGGCAAGCATCCACACCCCGAGGATGCCGAAGCGAACGCCCATGGGAAGCGGAGCGAACAACAGGTCGATCCCGATCGAAACCAGCCAGCCCAAAAGCACCACGGCAAGAACCAGCAGCATCCCGCGGGTCCGTTGGACCCGACGAATTCTCCGCCGCACCGATTGGAGCCGCGCCTCGATTGCTGAACGATTGGTTTGAGTCATTCCGATGATGTCTTGATTTCCTTTCGCCCGCTACGGCAGGCCGCTACTCCGCCGCAGTCCCCATTCGATACCCAGTAACACAAAAAAGACGGACAGCACCACCCAGTGATTCCACAGCGGGGTTTCGCGCAGCTCCTCGCGCTCCTCCACCTCTCCCAGAAACAGCTGCCCGAGCTCCGACACCCCATCCGCGCGAACCACCCGCCCTCCGGAAAGATCCGCCATGGTCTCCAACAGTGGCAGGTTCAGACTGGTGTCGGCCAGCTCGACCGGCCCTCTGGATCCCACCACCCGAATCCCGGTTTCAATCTCACCATCCGACAACTCATCCACCTTCTCCCCCTTCAATCGCACCTCGTAGCGCCCGCCCTCCGCGATCTTCGCCGCCCGGCCTTCATAGAATCCCGTCGCCCCCGTCACCCCGACCATTTCAACCGTCTGGATCAGCTCATCGCCCCGCCACAGTTCCGCCGCCAAGGACTCATCCTCCACCGGATTCATCGCGTCATCACGCAGCCTTGCCCGCACGACCACCGCGTCATCCGGCGTATACGTCAGTTGATCGGTTCCTAGCCGCACCTTCGAGTCCCCCGCGCGCAGCACCGGCCCCGCTCCCCACCGGATCAGATTCCCCCAGAAACGATGATGATAGACATCCCCGGATCCCTCACGCCAACGCCATGTCCGGTCGGTCAATAGCAGAGCCACCTTCCCCAGACCGGTTTGTCGCACCACCAGCAGTGAGTCCTCGGCCTCACGCATCCGTCGCTCCGCCAGATCCTCCAGCGCCGAGGCCAATCCACGGGCCCCCGGAGCCATCGTCCGGTCATCCCCCCGGCCCACCAACAGCACTTCGGACCCTTCCTTGAGCGATTCCACTGGATGGCGCCATCGCATCACCGGGAAACCCGCCCACACTTCTTCGTTCCCTGCCTGCTCGTTCTCCTGCTGCGTGATCGGATGCCTCAAGCCCCGCGGAGTCAACTGCGCCCGGAACTCTCCGCCACCCCACTGATAGAAGGTGCGCTCACCCCAATCCATCTCGGCCGGCACCAAGCTTCTGCCGGTCTCGGAGGCAATGGAATGCGGCATGAACTCCGGACCCGACACCATGACCAGCAAGGCCCCGCGCTCGTTCACACAGCGATCGATCACCTCCCAGGTTTCATCCGACACCTCCTGCGGGGAAACGTCACCGAGGATGATCACATCGAATTTCCTCCATTCCTCCTCGCTCTCGGGGAGCCCCGTCGCCTGGGCATCACCGAATGGCCGCGAGGCGGAAGCCGGCACCTTCCTGACCTCCTCACCCTCGATCCGGTCCGGGTTCAACAGCGCCCACTGCAGGTGCACCGACTTGTCGCGACCGTAGAACAAATTCCTGAGGTAGCGGAACTCCCAACGCGGATGATTGTCGATCAGAAGCACGTTGGTCCGCGCATCCGTGATCGAGGTTTCGAAGCTCCACTCGTTGTTGTCAGAGAACCGCTCCCCGGTGAGACCACTGATCTCCACCTTGAAGTCTCCAATCCCGCCCTCGGGCACTTGGGCAAACCGCACATCCTCCCGGTGATGATCCTGCGGGATCTCAACCTCCTGCACCTCTAGTATTTCCTCGCCCCGGAGCAGCGAAACGATCGCCTTCTTCCCCTTGTAGCCATCGAACTTCAACGACGCCTGCACCCGCATCCGGTCACCGAGATGCACCGCTTCCGGAGCCACCACGGAGAGGATCGAGGCATCCCGCGGCGGCACCTCGCTCCCCACGGCCAGCACCCCGATCGGTGCATCCAGAATCCCGAACCTCCTCGCCGAGTCCTCCACTCGTCCCGGTCGGTTGTGACGCCCGTCCGTGACCATGATCACTCCGGCCAACTCATCCGGAGGCACCTGCTCGAGCACCGTATCCAGCGCACCCGCCAGATCCGTCGACTGCCCCCACCCGGCGGCCGGATCACCATCCTCCACCGTACGCGCTGCCCGCACCGTCCGGACCCTGAGACCTTCCTTCAGCTGATCTTCAATCCCCGCCGCTTCCACCGCATTCCTACCAAGCTCGATCCGGCTCATCGGCATGCCTTCATCGACCAGATCCATCGACCCGGATTCATCATAAACGATGACCACCTCACGCCGGATCTCCAACTGCTCCATGCGCACCCAGGTCGGCTCCAGGATGATCCACCCCAGCGCCAGCAATGCAGCAATCCGCAGCCCCAGCAGGACCCGCGCCCGGCCTACCGCGACGGCCGACTGCTCGTAGCGATAAAGCCACGCGATCAGCCCGACGATCAACCCAAGACAAGCCGCCACCATCCACAAGGGCCAGTCCTTGGAGACCTGCAGGACCTGTGAAAGCCCCATCAAACCGAGCCAGCCCAACACTGCCGACACGACCACCCAGATCAGAGCGCGCTTCATCGATGCCCCCCTCCCCACACGGTGGTTTCACCAAACTCGACATGCACATCCTCCGCAGTCCGCCTCGATCGCGACACCCAGCGGGAAAGCACACTTTCCAACAGAAACAGAACCAGTCCGGCGAGCGCCAGCAACCGCCAGATCCCCCGACCAAAACCGCGCCCCTCCCAGACGGCGCGGACGTCGTCGACCGATCCCACCCGCACCAGATCAATCCGCCCCGATACCAAGGACAGGTCGTCGTCGGTCATCGCCTCGAACCGACTCTCGTCCGGACTCGCTTCCACCGCCACCGGTAGGGATCCACCCTCCCAGTCAGGCAGCCAGCGCGCTCCCAGTTCGCCGACATCGACCCGGTAGATTCCGGGCATCGCGGCACCCTGGATGACCAGGGCGCTGCCTCTCCCCGATTGCTCGAGATGGGCTGCACGTGGCACCCCCTGCGGGTCCACCACTCCCAGCGTCGACATTTCCCCGCTGCTCTCCGGCAGAAATGCCGTTCCCGGCACCAGCGAGCGCACCCCACCCGGAGGAATCCAGAACAGCCGCACGAATGCCTCCCCGCTCTCTTCCCGATACCGCGCCGAGAACGGCACCGGTTCACCCGCCTCCAACTTGAACTCACCCAATCCGTGACGACCGAGCGAGACCCGCTTGCGGCCGGCATCGCCAAGCACCATCTCGAAATCATCATCCACCTCGACCTCGAACCGGTAGGTCCCGGTCACCGGAGCCACCAAACGCCCGCGCCACTCGACGGAGAACTGATCGCGCGGGAGATTCCGCGCGGGAGACTGGTCGCCCCAGTCGAAATCAATGGCCGGGTCCACCCGCTCGACCGCGACCTGCTTCCCCTTTGCCTTCACGTAGCTCGCCCTCAAGCCACCCCGCGATTCACCCACCGCCACCCGCGGGCTCCATGCGGAATCCAGGTTCAGATCGACCTCATCCCCAGCCGCCCAGGTCACCCACTCATGCACCAGCGGCACGAATGACCGACGCGCCGGAAGATTTCCCGAGCGCGCATCCAGCGCACACGCCACCAACAAACTACGACCCCTGCCGTAACTCCTCGAAGCCACCCACGTATCGCCATTGGCCAGTGACGCACCGCGCGCCGCGCCCTCGACCGGATCACCGGTCGACCGCCAGCGACGCACCAGCCCATCCTCGAGGTCACTCCGGGTCCGGAACAACTCGAGCGACTCATGCACGAAGGTCGCCGAGGCGGGAGAAACCCCGTCGGCACTCACTTTCTCATCGCCCAGGGGCACCGGCACGACCGCACCACCGCCGCCGTCCCACGCATTGTAGAAATCCGGTTCACATCGTGGGCCCGCCACAATCACCAAACCCGCACCATCCAGCACCCGGCGGGACAACTCACCGGCCAGACCCGCTGGCAATCTTGGGACATCCGCCAACACCACCACATCCCGCCCCTCCAGATCGGCCGCCTTCAATCGGCTCACGGGAATCACCTCCGGGTCCATCAGATCCACACCGTCCACGCCACCTCCCATCTGCTTCGGAGCAAGGGCCAGCGCCATGTATCCCGTGGCACGGTCCAGGAAGTCCCCGGAAGGGTTCCCATCCACCAGGAGAACCGACAGGGACCGACGCACCACCGCCACGCGCTCGACACGATCGTCACCCGGCAGGTCGTCATCCACCGCCATCCGCGCCGTGACCACCGCCGGCCCCGACTGGCGGAACCGATGACGAAACTCCACCGTCTCGACCTGCCCAGCGACCAGCAGTCCGACCGGTTGACCGTCCACCTTCTTGCCATCGACTTCGAGGATCACCTCGCCCGCCGTGACCGCCTCCGAGCCGGTATTCTCGATCGGCACGCGAATCGCCACCGCGCGGTCGGTTCCCACGACTTCCCGGGAAAACTCCATCCCGCCCAACATCAGGTTCCGGAACGGACTGGGCCCGCCAAGATTCCGCAGAAGCAGCTTCGGCTCGGTCGGCAGCGCCTCCCATGCCCCCTCCAGACTCTCCCACGCGCCGGGATTCTCCAGCCGCCAGCCATGCCGCTGGGCATCCGTGAATACCACGATCTCCTTGGCCGCATTCGTGCCATCCGCCAATCCCAGCGTCGCCACCCCGAGTGCCTCGTGCGCGCGGAAGGTGCCACCCACCGGCTTGAGACCGTCGAGAAGACCGAGCACATCCGCACGGTGGGTCAGAGGAGTGGCCGACACCGCCACAGGAGCCGGACCGCCAAGAACCACGGTGAATGCCGTACCTCGCGGAGCATCCCGCACGAGATCCCGCGCCTCCTCGATCGCCCTTTCGAAAACCGTCTGCCCATCCCGTCGCAACTCCATCGAGGATGAGGCATCGATGACCAGAGCCACATCGCGCCGGCCCGTCGCCTCGAAACGCTTGAGGTTCAGCACCTCCTCGAACCACACCAAGCCCGCCGCACCGAGAAGGAGAAGCAGGCCACCCAGCCGGATCATCCACCGCCACTTGCCGCTCGAGACCACGAATGACCCCGCCACCAAGGCCACCCCGAGCAAGCCGGCGGGAAGCACGAACATCCACGGAATCCGCGAGTCGGGTGGCACAAAGGGCCGCGCCACCGCCAGCGCCACCAAGGCGAGCAAAAGACAGCGCGCCGCCATCAACAGCAGATCTTCCCACTCCATCTTCCGCCGCCGGATCGCCACCGTGTCGAAGAGGAATCGCATCGCCCCCCAGTCGACCGGCTTCGCCGCCTGCTTGCGCACCAGATGGATCAGGACCGGGATCGAAATCCCCGCCAAGCCAAGCAGCATCCATGGACTCAAAAACAGCATCTATCGTCGCCCTCCGAAATACCGCAGCAAGGTGTCCTGCAGCGGAACCTTCGTGTTCACCGCCACATAGTCCGCCTGCATGCGGCCACACGCCCCCTCGATCGTCCGGATGAAACCACGGAGCCGTTCGAGATATGCCGCCCGCACCGCCTGCGGATCGATCCGGAGCATCTCCTCCACCCCCTCGAGATCCCGGAACCGTTGGAACTTCTTATACGGAAAACTCAGCTCCTCCTCGGCCAGCAGATGAAAGACCACCAACTCATGCTGGCGGAAGTCAAAGTGGTGGAGCGCCTCGACGATCTTGTCCGGCTCATCGAACAAGTCGCTGATCAGGACCACCAGCCCACGCTTGGGAACCTTCTCCGCCACCTCGTGCAGCACTCCACCCACGTCGGTATCCAATCCCTCCTCGCACCCATCCAGCTCTTCCAGGATCCGCCGGACCTGACTCGGCCGGCTCTGCGCACGGTGAAAGGACCGCAGCTGATCATCGAAAGTCACCAGACCCGCAGCATCCCCCTGCTTCACGAAGAAATACGCCAAGGCCGCCGCCAGATGACGGGCATACTCGAACTTCGAAAGCCGCTTGCCGCCCACCTCACACGCGGCATCACCCGTGAACTTCATCGACCCCGATGCGTCCACCGCAATCATCGCCCGGAGGTTGGTTTCCTCCACATACTGGCGGATCACATTGCGATCGCTCTTCGCCATCACCCGCCAGTCGAGATTCCTCGGGTCATCCCCGGGAGCATACTCGCGATGCTCCGCGAACTCGACCGAGGCTCCCTTGTCCGGTGACCGATGCCTGCCCGTCAGCGTCCCCTGTTTTCGTTTGCGCGCATACCATTCCAGGCGACGGAGTACTCCCATCGTCTCCGGTGGGAGCAGCCGCATGCAGGCCGGCATTTCCAGGGACTCACTCATCACGGTCGCTCATGGGGCCCCACAGCATCGCAGCGGATTTCAAAGCTCGATGTCCTCTCCACCCGAAAGCTCCTTCAACAAGCGATCGATGATCTGATCGCTGGTCACCCCCGCCGCTTCGGCATTGAAAGTCGTCAAGACCCGGTGCCTCAGCACCGGCTTGGCCACCGCGGCCACATCACCCGTCGATGCATGGAACCTCCCCCGCAGCACCGCGTGCGCCTTTGCCGCCGTGATCAGGCTGATGCCCGCACGAGGGCCCGCCCCCCATCCGACCATCTCCTTCACAAAGTCCGGCGCCTCACCTTCCTGCGGCCGCGTCGCCCGGGCGATCCGCGCCGCAAAGTCGATCACATGGTCGCCCACCGGCACCCGCTTGACCACCTCCTGAAGCCGAATGATCTCCTCCGCATTCATCCGCGGTTGGACCTGGGACACCTCCGCACTGGTCACCCGACGGATGATCTCCCGCTCCTCCTCGGCGCTTGGATAGCTGACCACGATGTTGAACAGAAACCGGTCCAGCTGTGCCTCAGGAAGCGGGTAGGTCCCCTCCTGCTCGATCGGGTTCTGCGTCGCCAGCACGAAGAATGGCTGAGGCAGATCCAGCGATCGATCTCCCACCGTCACCTGCCTCTCCTGCATCGCCTCCAACAAGGCCGCCTGGGTCTTCGGCGGTGTGCGGTTGATCTCATCCGCCAGCACCAGATTGGAAAAAAGCGGGCCATGAACGAACCGGAACCCGCGGTGCCCCGTCTCCGGATCCACTTCCAGCACATCCGTGCCCGTGATGTCCGCCGGCATCAGGTCCGGAGTGAACTGGATCCGCTTGAATCCCAGCTCCAGCGACTTCGACAGAGTCGAAACCAGCAGCGTTTTCGCCAGTCCCGGCACCCCGACCAACAGCGCGTGCCCCTTGCAGAACACCGCCATCAGTGCCTGCTCGACCACTTCTTCCTGCCCCACGATGACCTGACCGATCTCGGCCTTCATCGTCTCGTAAACCTCGTGCAGCTTCTCCACTGCTTCTCGATCGCCACTCATGCTTCCATGCGCTACGCCGCCGATCCGCGCCAGCTTGCAACAGAACGCAAATCACCCTCACTTGGGCTCCGACCGACCCGGACCGATCCGACCTTCGAACCGATCTCGCCCCCCGGAGCCCCCATGCCATGGGCAGTTCCCGCGCCTCGCCCCCACCCATGCGAGGCCTGCGGGATCTCCCTCCTCAGAATGCCCAGCTCACCGAGGCATAGCCGAAGCGACCCGCATTCGGGATCCGCTGGCCGATGCCGACGTCGCTGGCCGCCACCCGGTTGATGCCGCCCAGGTGATCGGCGTATTCCTTGTCGAGGAGGTTCTCGACCCCGGCCTCCACCCGCACACCATGGGGAAACTCGCGGGCCAGACGAAAGTGGAACACCCCATAGCCCGGAGTCGTCGGTTCATTCTGGATGCGGGACACCCGGTTCTGGGCATCGGCCCACTCGCACTCCAGCGCAGCTTCCCAGCCAGCATGCTCGTAGTCGAGCGCCACCAGACCACGCAGTGGAGCGATGCGATAGAGAGGGTCACCCGTCGCAGTGTCGCATCCGCGAACCCAGCTCGCATTGGCACGGAAGTCCAATCGCTCATGCAGTTGGACCTCAAACTCCACCTCGGCTCCATAGAGCTCGGCCCTGTTGATGTTCTGGAACTGAAGGACAGGTTGACCGAACCGGTCGAAACGGGCAATCGGCCGCCCCTCGATGTAGTCATCCACGATCTGATAGAAGGGAGTCAGGGACGCACTCCACGATTCCCGCTCATGATGAATCCCAAGCGCAAACTGCCACGCACTCTCCGGATCCAGCGCGGTGTTGCCAAGATACGTGCGACCGTCGGCAAGCCCGGCACTGGCATTCGCCGGAGTCCACAAATAGCGCTCCACCAATGACGGTGCACGATTCTTCAATCCGACCGCCAACTCCAGTCGAGTGTCCTCGCGAAACTGCCAGCGCAGCGCCGCCATCACATCGACGAGCAGATCGGAATCGGTTCTCTTGCCCGCATTGAAGGCCGCTTGATCCGCAGCCACCGCCGGCCCTCCGAACTGGGATCGGACCGCCCCGGCCCGGGTTTGCACATAATCGCTCCGAACACCGAACAAGCCTTCCCAGTCATCCGCCCATTCATACTCCCATTCACCAAACCAACCATAGCGTTCCCGCCGGTTGTCACGGAACGTATCGCGACGAAGCCCCATGGCATTCACCTGCTCGGCTTCGAACTCCGCGCGATGAAGATCAAGCCCGGAACGCAGCAACCCACCCGCGAGGTCCATCTCAATGTGACTGGCGATACCGTAGTCTCGGCTCGCCGCAGGTGCCTGCATCCTCATCGCCGCAGGGCGCAGCGTGAAGTTGTCCATCAAGTGATCGACATCGTGCACGTAAAGGCGCGTTTCCCACAGGCCCCAGTCGAAACGTTCCCTCTGATGCACTCCGAGGTGCCACGAATCATCGCGGACCATGTCCATCGGCAAGGCCGGCGTGCCTGCATCGCGGCTGCGTGAGAACCCCGTGTCGACCGAGATGAATCCGCCATCAGTGCGCCATGATCCGATCCAGGTATGACGCTGGGTTTCGAAACCACTGGCGCGCACCGTCCCTCCGGGGAAACGAAGATCCCCTGCGTTGATCCAGCTGCCCCGGTATTCACCGCGGAGATCCTCGGTCGCGGCAAACAGCCGGGCGTCCGCGCCCCACGCCTCCCGATCCCCTCGAAACGAGCCCATGAGCTCCCCACCCACGAGTCCGGTGTTCTCGGCGGCAAAGTCCGGTTCAGGGCGAAGCAGCCGGATCGTCCCCGCAATCGAGTCCCCACCCGCGCTGACCGGCGAGACCCCCGCGAAGAGCTCGACCAGATCGCCTGAAGCCACATGCGCATAGTGCAACGGTGGATCCATATGGTTCGGACACGCTGGAGTGATCGTCCGGTCATCGATCTTGATCCGCACGCGGTCCCCGCCGAGCCCGCGGATCTGGGCGATGCCGGATTGTGGACCATTGCGCATGACCGCGACACCGGGCAGCCCACGGAGAAGGTCACCACCGTCGGCAGCAGCCGGGCCACCGCCGGTCACTTCACGCCCGCCACTGGTCCAGCGCGTTTCTTCGTCAAGCGCGTCGACCGTCAGCGGATCAAGCGTGCCTTGCAGGGATTGCGCCGTCACCGAAGATGTCGAAACGACGGTGATGGCTGTCAGTTGAGAGAGAGTTCTGAATGGATTCATGTTCGAAAAATGGGAAAGTGTTGGATTGAAGGTTGGGTTGGAGAAAGGCCCCACCGAACCAAGGCGGAGAGGGACCAGCGCGCATCATCCGCGAGCGAGGGCGGCAAAAGGCCCCATCGCAGCGTAAGCCAGAGTCCCCACACGCCGACCCATCCGCGCATTGCGGAGGCACAGGGAACGCCCAGACATGCACGGGCCGGGAGGACGATGGCTCGATGCGCTCAGGCGCGCCCTTCCGGTGGCGGAGTCTCGGGATCCTCTCCCAAGCCCTCCGGTCGCATCGCGCCCCCGGAGATTCGACCAAGCCACGCGAGCACCTTGATTCCCGGCCGGGGCATCTCGATCGGGTCGGTGACACGGATCGACTGCCCGAGCGCTTCGGCGGCACGACGCCGCTCGTCGCCAGCCGGCAGTGCCGGTGCTGGATCATCATGCTCCATCTCACGGACCTGAAGGCACAGACCACAGGGCCTCTCCCCGCTGAAAGTATCCGTCACCCCTTGAAGCAAGCCATCCTCCACCGAGTAGCTGACCAGCATGCTGGCCCACGCCACCGTCTGGAGAATCGCGATCGGGCCACCAAGAAGGTGCAT
>NZ_JAENII010000021.1 GCF_016595525.1 Haloferula rosea | reverse complement strand
TTCTCATCCCAGTCTCCGTGTGACGGGCCGAATGGGCTGCGGGAGAGGTGGAAGTTTCCTCGAAGCGAAAGGGAAAAAGTACGCGGACTGGGATTCGAACCCAGGACCAATCGGTTAAAAGCCGAGTGCTCTACCAACTGAGCTATCCGCGCTTTTCGCTGAGGGCGGGGAGGGGGTAGGGGCGACGCACGGGTTTGGCAAGATCATTTTCGAAGTTCATGCCGGACTTCTTGCAGAAACTCGATCAGGCCACGTTGAGGTCGATCCAGAAGGAAGGGCGCGATCCCGGCATTCCGGGCGCCTTCGGCGTCGCAGCGGTGCGAGTCCCCGGTGTGACGGATCTGATGGGGTTGCAGGCCCATCCGCTCCATCGCGATCTCGAAGATGGCGGGGTCCGGTTTGCGGGCCCGGGCATCGCCGGAGGTGAGGATGAGTTCGAAGTGTCCGGCCAGACCGAGGCCTTCCAGTACGAGGTGGAGCCGGGCATCGAAGTTCGAGACCACGGCGAGACGAAGGCCCATCGCCGCGGCTCCTGCCAAGGTGTGCTCCACATCGGGTAAGGCCTTCCAGGCGTCGGGGTGAGCGTAGTGGGTGAACAGGGCGTCGAAGGCCGGGTCGCTGACGGGGGCGTCGGCGCAGCGTTCGACGATGCCACGCCACCAGGCGCGCTCGGCTTGGTTGCCATTCGGCAGGCCGGCGAAATCGGGGTCACCTGCCTCGGCAAAGGCTCGGGGGAATCGGGCGGTCAGGGTTTCCACGGGGATGGGGTGGCCGTGGGCTCCAAGAATCCGGTGGTAGGTTTCGGCGACGGGTTCGGCGGTGTCGATCAGGGTGCCGGCGGCATCGAAGAAGAGGGCGGAGATCACTGGGCGGAGCTTGGGCCGGGAGGCGGCTTTGGTCGAGGTCTGCGTCGGGCTTGGAGTGGCCGTGGAGTGCATCGTTCCGGGCCCCGAATCGAGCGGGGGCGGGGTCCAGATTGGGCTTGCAACTCAAGGGTTTCCACCTTAAGGCCTGCCCGATCAATCTTCCGACGCAGTGACGGAGTGGGTCGAGGTACCCACTCTTTTGCGTCTCTAGACACCACCTGCGCGCAGCACGCCAGTTATGACCAACGACATCGTCGCTCTCATCGATTATTACGAGAAGGAAAAAGGCATCGACCGTGACCGGGTCGTCGCTGCCTTGGAATACGCCTTCATTTCCGCCTACCGCAAGATGGTCCCAGGAGCGGATGCAATCGAGGTCCTCCGCGCCGACGTGAACACGCGCAAGGGGGAGACCCGCATTCATGCGACGCTCAATGTGGTCGCTGATGACGACTACCAAGACAAGTTCAACGAGGTCCCTCTGGCCCTTGCGCAAAAGCGCAATCCGGATGCGGCTGTCGAAGACCAGATGGAGTTTGATGTGACGCCGAAGGACTTCGGTCGCATCGCGGTGCAGACGGCCAAGCAGACGATGATGCAGCGTCTGCGTCAGGCGGAGAAGGAGATGATCTACGAGGAGTTCAAGGATCGTGCCGGCGACGTGGTGTCGGGCACGGTGCGCCGCTTCGATCGCAGTGATGTGATGGTGGACCTCGGCAAGTTTGAAGGCGTGATGCCGTCGCGTGAGCGCGTGCAAACCGAGGAATACAACATCGGTGACCGAATCCGCGCCTACGTGGTGGCGGTGGAGAACGAAGGTCGCGGACCTGAAATCATCCTTTCCCGCAGTCACCCGAACTTCGTGCGTCGTTTGTTCGAGGCCGAAGTGAACGAGATTTCCGATCACACCGTGGAGATCCGCGGGATCGCCCGCGAAGCCGGCTACCGGACGAAGGTGGCGGTATGGAGCAACGACACCAAGGTGGACCCGGTCGGCGCATGCGTCGGCATGAAGGGCGCCCGGGTGAAGAACATCGTCCGTGAACTGAACAACGAGAAGGTCGACATCATTCGCTGGAGTGATGACCCGGACGAGTTCGTTCGCGAAGCGCTGAAGCCTGCGATCCTCCGCAGCGTCACGATCGACGAGGAGAATCACGTGGTGAACGTCACGGTGGACGAGGAGGATCTGAGCAAGGCGATCGGTCGCCGTGGTCAGAATGCCCGCCTTTCATCCCGCCTGATGGGCTGGGATGTCCAGGTCCGCAAGGATGAGAGCAAGAAGGAGGAATTCGAAGCGAAGTTGGCGGGTGCGGCGCACTCGCTGGCGGAGTCGCTCGGTCTGGACGACGAGCTGGGTGACAAGCTGATCCTTGCCGGTGGCGCGACGGCCGATGTGGTCGTGGAGATGCCGGTCGAGTATCTGGCGCAAGCGCTTGGGGTGGACGATGCCCGTGCACGCCGTATCTTGGTCCGTGCTCATGCGTTGGTGGGGCGTGAAGCTCCTGCCGAACTGCTGCCTCAAGAGGAAATTCCTGCTCCCGCTGCGGAAGCTGCAGCTGATGAGTCGGCACCCGCCGAAGAGGCACCCGCCGCAGAAGAGCCGACCGACGAAGAAACCCCCGCGACCGACAGCAGCGCTTCCTGAGCTGCTCGATTGATTCCCTTTTCCCCGGAGAAACACCCCGACCGAACGATTCCAACGACCTGATGTCAGACAAGAGCGACAGTAATCCACCCAAGCGCAAGACACTCGACCTGATCGGCGAGAAGAAGGCACCCTCGCGCCGAGAACGGCAGCGGAAGGAAGCCGCGCAAAACAAGACGGTGGAGACCGCGAAACGTGAAGCTTACGATCCTTTTGCCGAGGAAAAGAAGCCGAAGGTTCGCAAGACGGACCAGTCGGGAAAGAAGGTGTTGCCTTCCATTTCCAAGCTTCTTGATGACGAAGATCCGGCCATGGTGCCGACTCCTGCACCGGTCACGCCGGCGGCGCCTGCCAAGGAGGAGTCCCCTGCCGCGGACGCCAGTGACGAGAAGGTCATCGTCATCAAGCCGCCCATCATCGTCAGTGATCTCGCTGAGCGGATGGGCCTGAAGTCGTTCCAGCTGTTGGCGGATCTCATCAAGCTGCAGGTTTTCGTGGCGCCTCACCAGGCGATCGAGCCGGAGATTGCGGTCCAGATCTGCGAGCAACACGGTTTCACCTTCGAGCGTGAGCAACGCGTCAAGGGTGGCGGTGTGCACAAGCAGGAGGAAGTGGTCGCCGAGCCCGAGGCTCCCGACGAGGAACCCGAGGACGAGCTCAAGCTCCGTCCGCCGATCATCACGATCATGGGTCACGTCGACCACGGCAAGACCACCTTGCTGGACCGCATCCGCGACTCGCGGATCACGGCCGGGGAGGCTGGGGGAATCACCCAGCACGTGGGCGCCTACAAGGTGGAACACGAAGGCAAGCCGGTGACCTTCATTGATACACCGGGTCACGCCATTTTCTCGGCCATGCGTGCACGGGGTGCGGACATCACCGACATCGTGGTGCTGGTGGTTGCCGCCAATGACGGCCTCATGCCGCAGACGCTCGAAGCGATCGAGCACGCCAAGCATTCCGGCAAGACCATCATCGTGGCGATCAACAAGTGTGACCTCGAGTCCGCCAACACGATGCACGTGAAGACCCAGCTTGCTGAGCAGGGTCTGCAGACCACCGACTTCGGTGGTGACACCGAGTGTCTTGAGATTTCCGCGCTGAAGGGCGACGGCGTGGATGACCTGCTCGAACTGCTCGCGCTTCAGGCCGAGGTGCTCGAGCTGAAGGCCAACCCGAAGGGCAATGCGCGCGCTTCGATCATCGAAGCCCGTTTCCAGCAAGGTCGGGGTGCCGTGGCATCCGTGATCGTCGAGTCCGGCACGCTGAAGGTTGGCAAGCCGTTCATTTGCGGCCCCTTCGCCGGCAAGGTGAAGGCCCTGATCAACGACCGCGGCGAAAGCGTGAAATCCGCCACTCCGGGAACGCCGGTGGAGGTGATTGGTTTCGAGGAATTGCCACGGGTGGGTGATGCCTTGGTCGAGATGGACAGCGATCGCGCTGCCAAGAAGCTCGCCGAGGAGCGCCAGGGCGAACTGCGTTCCGAACGCCTCAAGATTCCGCAGAAGAGCCGGATGGAAGACCTGATCGCCCACGCGCGGGACGGCAACAGCAAGGCTCAGCTCAAGATCATCCTCAAGACCGACGTGCAGGGTTCGGTGGAAGCGATCCGCAATGCGGTCAACGACATCGAATCCGACAAGGTGGATGTGGTGTTCCTCGGAGCTGCGGCCGGTCCGATTTCCGAAAGCGACATCCAAATGGCCAGCTCATCGGATGCGGTGGTCATCGGCTTCAACGTGAAGGTGGAAGCCAAGGCGGCCAAGCTCTCGAAGTCGGAAGGCGTGCAGATCAAACTCTACTCGGTTGTGTATGAGCTGATCGATCAGGTCCGCGAGGCCATGCTCGGTCTGCTTGAGCCCGAAAGCCGTGAGAAGGCGATGGGCAAGGCCGAGGTCAAGGAGGTCTTCAAGGTGCTCAAGGGTCGTGCCGCCGGTTGCTACATCAAGGAAGGCAAGGTGCACCGCAAGGCGCACGCTCGTGTCATCCGCGATGGCGTGCCGATCTTCGACGGCAAGATGTCCACACTGCGCCGCTTCACCGACGAGGTGGAAGAGGTCAAGTCGGGCATCGAGTGCGGTATCCGCCTCGGCGAGTTCAACGAGTATCAGCCGGGCGACATCATCGAGTGCTACACGCTCGAGAGCATCCCGCAAACGCTCTGATCACGGGTCCATGTCGCTTCGTCTCACCAGAGTCAACGAGCTCCTCAAGCGGGAGATCGGTGGCGTTGTGCAGCGTGACTACGAGTGGGGTGGAGCCCTCGTGACGGTGAATGCCGTCGAGGTCACCCAGGATCTGAAGGAGGCCAAGGTATGGATCGGCGTGCTGGCCGGGAATTTCAGCAATGTGCTGGAACGCCTGAACAAGGAGCACGGCAGCATTCAGCGCAAGGTGATGAAGCGTGTGGTGCTCAAGTCCACGCCCGTGCTGACCTTCCGCCACGACGGTTCGGCCGAGCGGGGTGTGGAGATCGTCAACCTGCTGCAGGAGGTCGACGAGTTGCCGAAAGCCCCCGAAGTGGACGAAGACGAGGACTGATCCCGGCTCCGGGAGTTGAGGAAGGCTGGAGCGGCTTCTGTCGCAAGCCGGCGGAGTATCAGTTGACCGGAGGCAGTTCACGGCCTTGGATCGGGTATGTCGTTCGGATTCGTGGGGCCAGTGATGGTGTTGATGCTTTTGGCGTTCCTGGTGCCTGCGTGGGTGGGTGCCGTCGCCTTGAGGAAGGCCCGCCCCAGTTCCGGGGCGAAGGTGCTGTTCATCGGCTGTGTGGTGTCGACGGTGGGTATCGTTCTCACTTTGCTGCTGGTGGTGGCTGGCTTTGCGATGGGGATGAATGGTCCGGGGCTGCAGATCGCCGCGCTGGTTTCTTACCTGACCATCCCGGTGGGCATGCTGGTGTTCATGGTCGGGTTTGCCCTGCACGGGTTACAGAGTGCCCGGGTGGTGGACCGGATCACCGAGCTGGAAACGATTGCAGCCGCGCAGCAGGAGCAGATTTCACGACTTGAAGCTCAGGGATGATTTCCGATTGGGCATTCCTCGGTTGGTCGGACGGGCGCATTCTGTTGGGGCGCGGTCCGTTCGAGGCCTGTGCCTCGGCTCCCGGGGAGGGAGTCGCGTTCTATCGCAATGATTTCGGCCTCGGTGTGGCCGAGCCCTGGCTGGTCCCTGCCAGCGTCGAGTGGCTGACTCATGCCGAGGCGGCGGAGGCATTTCCTCCTTCGACGCCGGAAGTCGATTGGGGTGAGCTGGAAGCGACCCATTTCGCGGAGGTGTTCCAGGAGGTTTCGGGAGCGATCCGGCGAGGAACGTTTGAGAAAACCGTGCCGGTGGTGGTGGAGGAAGGACGTTTGCTTTCCGGTGCCATCAATGGCTTGGCGGGCGTGGCGATGGGAGGCGAGAGCCCGCTGGTGGCCTACGGGATGCGGAAGGGGGATGCTGGCTTCGTCGGGCAGTCACCGGAGTATCTCCTGCGGGTTCACGGGCGGGATTTGAGGACCATGGCGCTGGCTGGAACGGCGCGGGCCGAGGAGCGCGATGTGCTGGCGGTGGATGAGAAGGAGATCCGTGAGCATGAGTTCGTGGCGCAGGCGCTCGTGTCGAAGCTGGGTGACCTCGGTGAACTTGAGCGCGGGGCGCGCGGGATCATGGCTCTGGGGCCGATCGTGCACTTTCATACCCCGATCACGGTGACACTGGACCGTGAGGAGGAGATTGATTCGCTGATCAAGCGTCTGCATCCGACGCCGGCGCTCGGGCCATTGCCGCGAACGGCGGAAACGATGGCGGCTCTGCTGGGCTGGCGTCGACGTTTGGGTGCCCCTGCCGAGTTTGGAGCTCCTTTTGGTGCGGTCGTGGACGGGGATTTCCAGGGGATCGTTTCGATCCGTGGGCTGTGGTGGGAGGGTGACCGGGTGAGTCTCCCCGCCGGATGTGGGGTGATCGAGCCGAGTCGCCTGGTCAACGAATGGCGTGAGCTGCGCCTCAAGCGTTCGGCGGTGAAGGCCCGCTTCGGCTTTGTCGAGTCAGCGCTTTGAGAACTCGAGGGCGCGCTGTTTGATCTGGGTGGCCATCAGGTTGAGGGCATTCGCCCGGGTCGGGGCGAGGTGCTCCTTCAGTCCGGTCTTGTCGATGAATGACAGATCGGCGGTGAGGATGTCATCGATGGGTTCGCCATCGAGCACGCGGATGAAGAGGGCGATCATGCCCTTGGTGATGACCGAGTCGGAATCGGCCTGATAGTGGATGGTGTCACCGTCGACATTGGCTTCCAGCCAGACCTGCGACTGGCATCCCTTGATCAAGCGGTCTTCTGTTTTCAGGGAATCGTCCATCTCGGCAAGGCGTTTGCCGAGGCTGATGACGTATTCGTAGCGTTCCTGCCAATCCTGGAAGAGGGCTAGTTCGTCGAGGACTTCCTGTTGCTTGGCCGCGATGCTCATGCGCGGAATGGAACGTGGGATGGCGCGGAATGCACGCGAATTTATCGACTGCGAACGTGAGTGGGGAAGAGCGTCTGGGGAGCAGGTGCCGGAGGAGTCGGGGGTGAAGGGATGACAACCGGCGGGCAGGGGGCCGGGGCGGGCTCCTGGACCACGACCACTTCGACTTGCTCCGGGCATTCGGGCCGGGCGGCTGCTTGTTCTGCGGCGGAGGCGGCACGCTCTGCGGCGGATGCTTCGCGCTCCGCGGCATTGGCGACGCGTTCGGCGCTGCGGCGTTGGGCCTCGAGTGCCGCCATCTTCGACCGATGCTCGAGGATTCTCTGGATCTCGCTCTGAGTGGCAGCGAGGGCCTCCCATTTCTCCAGGGCGCGATAGACTTCGACGTTGTGGGTGAGGGCGGCGAGCAGCGCTTCGGATTGGTATTTCCCGTTCAGAATCGCGCGGAGTCGGGCCTTTTCTGCCTCTCGTTCACGATCCCACATGCGTTGCTGGAGTGGATAGAGCCCGCTTGGCCGCTTGGGCCTGGGTTGGTTCCGGAGGGTGTTGAACCAGTAGTTCTGGACTTCTTCCGTGGTGAGGATCCGGGTGGAAGCCGGAATTTTCGGCAAGTCCAACGCCCGGGTGGTGAGCGGCGCGAGGAGAGCGAGGAGGAGGACGATCGTTCGCATGGTCCCATGGACGAACGGCCGAGGTGATCTATTCGATCCGCTGATCAATTTTCCGTTGGGGGGCGATGAATCCCGCTCAGCGGAGCATCATGGCTGCCTTGGACACGGCGGTAGCGAGCGCTTCGACGTCGGCATGGGTATTGTAGGCGGCGAAGGAGGCGCGGGTGGTTCCGGTGATCCCGAAACGTGCCATGAGCGGTTGGCAGCAGTGGTGGCCGGTTCGCACGGCGACCCCCATCTGGTCGATCAGGGTGCCGAGGTCGTAGTGGTGCACGCCTTCGAGCTTGAATGACAAGGCTCCCGCGCGGTCGTCGGGGCCGTAGAGGTGGATGCCGTCGATGGCGGAAAGTCGTTCGGCGGCCTCGCGGATCAATGCGTCTTCGTGCGCCCGGATGTCGTCCATGCCGAGTTCATTGACGAAATCGATGGCCGCGGCGAGGGCGATGCCCCCCTCGATGTTCGGGGTGCCTGCTTCGAATTTGAAGGGCAGGTCGTTGTAGGTGGTTTTCTCAAAGCTCACCTCCTTGATCATTTCGCCTCCTCCCCGCCAGGGCGGCAGCGATTCAAGGGCTTCGCGCCGTCCCCACAGGATGCCGATTCCGGTCGGCGCGTAGATCTTGTGGCCGGAGAAGACGAGGAAGTCGGCCCCGAGTGCCTGCACGTCGATGCTCATGTGGGGGACGGCCTGGGCGGCATCGATGAGGACTTGGGCTCCGACTGCTTTGGCGCTTTGGGTCATTTCGACCACGGGGCTGACGGTGCCGAAGGCGTTCGAGACCCAGGTGAGTGCCAGAACCTTGGTGCGGGTGCTGATGAGTTCGGAAAACGCGGCTTGGTCGAGGGTGCCGTCGTCGTGGCAGGGGATGACCTTGAGGGTGGCTCCGGTACGCTCGGCAAGCATCTGCCAGGGCACGATGTTCGAGTGGTGTTCGAGCGTGGAGATCAGGATCTCGTCGCCTTCGGCGAGGGAGGGGGTCAGGCAGTTGGCGACGAGGTTGACGCCATCGGTGGTGCCGGCGGTGAAGATGACCTCGTCGGGGGAAGCCGCATTCAGGTGGGCGGCGACGGTTTCCCTGGCCTTCTCGTGGGCCTCGGTTGCGGCGCGGGCGAGATGGTGGGTGCCGCGGTGGATGTTTGAATTCAGAGCCTCATAGTAGTGGGAGGAGGCATCGATGACTCGCCGCGGGTTGTGGGTGGTGGCGGCGTTGTCGAGATAGACGAGCGGGCGCCCGTTGACCTCGGTGGCGAGGATGGGGAATTCGTGGCGTAGGGTTTCCGGATCAAATGGCATGGCCAGCAGTGGGATCGGATTCAGGAGGCGCCTTCTTCGGGCAGGTGGTCGACGCAGTATTCGGTGCCGTCGGGATAGGTGCGGAACTCAAGCTCGTCGTCATCCTTCTCGGTGCGCTTGCAGACGGTGCAGCGGTGGAAGGCATCGCCCTGCGAGACCGAGACGGATGCGAACTTGCGGCGGCGTGCGGCGGCCTGGGCGAGTCCCTTGCGGTTCCTGATGAAATCGGGGAGGACCCAGATGGCGTAGGGGAGCAGGGTGGGGAGGACGAGGAGGATCATGATCGGCAGGGCGAGCACCGAGTAGACCATGAGGGCGAGCGAGAGCCACGCCAACCAGCGGACCTGCACCGGGAGGATCAGGAAGAGCCTGAATTCGTAGGTGGGGAAGTGGGTGGCGAATGCGAGGAACATCGCGTTGTAGAGGTAGAAGCCGGTCGATGGGAACGACTTGCCGAGGATGAACTGTCCGATTACGAGCCCGATGATGGTGACGAGCAGGTAGAGGGTGGTCCTGGTGGGGCCCCACACCTCTTCGAGGGAGTCGTTGACCAGGAAAGCGATCATCGTCGCAAAGTAGAGGAACAAGACGCCCAGTCCGCCGAAGCCGAACAGGCCTGTCGGAGCGAGTGCGAAGCCGAACAGGCGCCAGACCTCACCCTGGAGGATGAGATCCCGGTCGAATCGCAGGGCTTCCTCGATGCCGGGGTTCAGCCAATAGGCTACGGTCACGACGACGCCGGTCAGGGCGAGGTATTTGAAAAGTCCGGGGAAGGCGAGCCAGTGGAGGCGGTCTTCGAGGCGGTCGAGCCAACGCATGCGGGGAGCATCGTGGCTCTCCGATCAGCGGCAAGGCTGATTTTGGAGAAGCGGATGATCCGATGGGTTTGCCATTCCGCGGGGTCTCACATCGGGGGTTCGGGCGTTTCGTCATCCGACGGGAAGGAGGACGAGAGCCGGTGGCCCGAAACCAAGAAAAAAGGCCACTGGTGGAAACCAGTGGCCTTTTGAGAGTGATGCCGACGGGTGTCGGGCGCGGCGGTCACATGCCGGGAAGCTCGATGAAGCCTTCCAGCTTCCGGATCCGGGTGGGGTGACGCATCTTGCGCAGGGCCTTGGCCTCGATCTGACGGATCCGCTCGCGGGTGACCTGGAACTGGCGACCGACTTCCTCGAGGGTGCGGCTGTAGCCGTCCTTGAGGCCGAAGCGCTGTTCGAGCACTTCGCGTTCGCGCTCGGTCAGCGTGCAGAGCACGTCGCCGATCTTCTCCTTGAGCATGGCGAAGCCGGCTTCTTCCATCGGGTTGTCGGCGGTCTTGTCCTCGATGAAGTCACCGAAGGAGGTGTCATCGGAGTCGCCGACGGGTGCCTGAAGCGAGATGGGTTGCTGGGCCATCTTGAGGACGGCGCGCACCCGCTCGACGGGAAGGTGGATTTCCTCGGCGATTTCTTCCGGGGAAGGTTCGCGACCGTATTCCTGCACCAGCTGCTTCTGCACGCGCATCAGCTTGTTGATGGTCTCGATCATGTGCACGGGGATCCGGATGGTCCGGGCCTGGTCGGCGATCGAGCGGGTGATGGCCTGACGGATCCACCATGTGGCGTAGGTCGAGAACTTGTAGCCGCGGCGGTATTCGAATTTCTCCACGGCCTTCATCAGGCCCATGTTGCCTTCCTGGATCAGGTCGAGGAACGAAAGTCCGCGGTTGGTGTATTTCTTGGCGATGGAGATCACCAGACGGAGGTTGGCTTCGACCATTTCGGTCTTGGCCTTGAGGGCTTCCTTGAGCCAGTGGCGCAGGAGCTTGTTGGTGGCCTCGAAGTCCTCGTGGACGTGCCACGAGCGCTGCTGAAGTTCACGCACCTTGGTCTGGAACTCCTTGTCGTCGGGCTTGGACTGCAGCTTGCGGCCGTATTTCCAGAAGCCGTCTTGGTAGTCCTCGACCTGCTCACAGAAATCCTCGGTGACCTTCTGCTTGAAGTAGAAGCGTGAGTAAACGCGGTGGAGGGTCTGGAGGTTCTTCTTGAAGCGCTCTTCGAGCTTCTTCTTGCCGCGGGGTGACTTGGCGGAGAGCTGGCGGAAGATGTCGTCGTTCTCCTCGTGAAGCTGGCGCAGCTGATCGCACAGCTTCGGCAGGGTCTTCATGTAGCGCTCACGGGACTCGATCTTCTTGTCGAGAATCACGCGGTCGAAGCGCTCCTTGCCCTTGGTGAGTTTTTCGGCGAGTTCGAGGTAGCTTTCGGAGACGAAACCGAAGAGGTGGAGGTGCTTGGCGACCTCGATCTCGGCGTCTTCGATGCGCTTGGAGATCTCGACCTCCTGCTCACGCGTGAGCAGCGGGACCTGGCCCATCTGCTTGAGATACATGCGGACCGGGTCGTCGAGGATGTCGAGCTTCTGGTCCTTCGGCTCCGGGGTGTCGTCGTCGCCGGACTCACGCTTCTTGTCCTTGAAGCGGTCGACCTCGGAGGCATCGATGATGTCGAACTCCATGTCGCGGAGCTGCTGCATGATGGCCTCGACGTCGCTGGGCTCGACGAGGTCGTTCGGCAGGATCTCGTTGATGTCGTCAAAGGTCAGGTATTCCTGCTCCTTGGCGAGTTTGATGAGTTCACGGATCTTCTCCTGGATTTCGGGGGTATCGATCCGGCGCTTGCCGGCACCCTTCTTGGCGGAAGCTTCGGTTTCCTTGGTTGGAGCCTCGGCTTTGGTCGCCTTGGTCGCGGCTTTCTTGGCGGGTGCCTTCTTCGCCGCTTTCTTGGCAGGAGCCTCCTTCTTGGCCGGTGCCTCCTTCTTGGCGACTTTCTTGGTCACCTTTTTGGCTGCCTTTTTCGGGGCCGCTTTCTTGGTCACCTTCTTGGCGGCCTTTTTCGCAGGCGCTTTCTTGGCGACCTTCTTTGCTGCTTTTTTGGCCGGAGCTTTCTTCGCCTTCTTCGCAGCAGCCGTTTTCTTGGCGGCTGGCTTGGTCTTTTTGGCGACCTTCTTTTTTGCGGAAACTTTTTTCGAGGACATGAGGCGGTGACAGTGAAGTGTCGGGACAGAATTCACCCATGGTAGGGGCGAGTCCGCCGGAGGCCGATACGCGCGCGGACCATTTCCGGGGTGAGGGGTTGCGTCAAGAACTTCTTTTGCCGTTGAAACCATCGTTATCCCAAGGTTTTTTCTTGGGTTTCGGTGGTCGGCTCGGCGCGAAGCGATCGGTGTTGATGGCCCGGCCATTCAAGCCGCTCAGGAGCTGGGCGATTTCCTTGGCTTCCTGAAGCAATTTCATCTGGTCCTCGATGCTCAGGTCCGGCGCATTGAGGGCGGCCTTGACTTCGGCGTCGCGCTTCTCGAGGGCGAGGGCGCTGGCATCTGCTAGAGTGGTCTCTGCGCTGCCGCGGGGGTCATCCGGCAGGTTCTCTGAAAAGGAGGGCTCCTGGTGAAGGGCGAGCCGATCGGCTTCGGGCAGCTCGGCCATGAAGGAATTCACCGCGGCGGGGGAGTCGGGATCGGGTCGGCCGGCGAGGATCGCCTGCAGGATGGGGAGGCCGTCGAGGTGGTTGGCGAGCTCGTGCAGGGTCTCGAACTGTTCGCTGAGCCATTCGCGGGCCTCGATGGAGTGCAGGGCCAGGGTGCAGAGGGTGCCGATCCGGCGGTCGAGGGCGGAAGGGGCGACGGCGGCGGGTTTGGCCTCCGCCTCGTCCGGGCGGTCGAAGCGCCGGGGTGCCGGTTTGCGTTTGGCCTGGTTGACGGCGCTGGTGAGTTCCTGGGCACCGAGGCGTAGGCGTGTGGCGACGTGCTGGATCATGGCATCCCGGGTGACATCGTCGTGGATGACGGCGAGCAGCTGGGCGCATTCCTGGGTGAAGGTGGCTTTCTCCTGGGGTCCGGAGAGGGCGTTGTTGGCGAGCGCCTGTTCGATCCGGAAGTCGAAGTAGTTGACGGCCTTGTCGAGGAGGCCACGGAATGCCTCGACGCCGTGTTTCTGCATGTAGGAGTCCGGGTCTTCGCCGGCGGGAAGCTGGATGACGCGGACGGCGACTCCGACTGTGGAGAGTTCGCGGAAGGATCGCTCGGAAGCGGTGATGCCGGCGGAGTCTGCATCGAAGCAGAGGATGGCATTCTTCGTGTAGCGCTTGAGCGTGCGGGCGTGCTGCGGGGTGAAAGCGGTGCCGAGTCCGGCGATGGCGCTTTCGATGCCTTGCTCATGGCAGGCGATGGCATCCATCTGTCCTTCGCAGAGGAGGACGGTCTTTTCTTTGAGGATGCCCTTGCGGGCCCGGTCGAGGGCGAAGAGGACGTTCGACTTCTTGAACAGCGCGGTTTCGGGTGAGTTGATGTATTTCCCGGATCGCGGGTCCTCCCGGAGCTGCCTGCCGGAGAAGCCGATCACGTCGCCGTAGTCATTCCGCAGGGGGAACATCAAGCGGTCGCGGAAGCGGAAGTAGAGGCCGCCCTGTTCCTTCTGGAGGGCGATGCCGGAGTCGACGAGATCGCGCCCGCGCATGCCCTGGGCCTTTGCCCAAGGAACGAAAATGTTGGGCGGAGGGGCCCAGCCGATTTGCCAGCGCTCGGCCATCTCCTTGCCGAAGCCGCGGGACTTCAGGTAGTCGCGGGCGTGGGCGGCATCGGGCGAAGTCAGGAGGAGGTGATGGTAGTAGGCGGTGACTTCGCGATGCAGATCGAGCAGGCGGCCGCGGCGTCGGCGGTCGGCTTCCTCCTTCGGGTCGAGTGCTTGTTCGACGATGGTGACGCCTGCCCGCCCGGCGAGCTTCTTGACGGCATCGGTGAAGGTGAGGTTCTCGTATTCGCGGACGAAGGTGATGGCATCCCCGCTCTTCTTGCAGCCGAAGCAGTGGAAGAATTGTTTGACCGGGTCGACCGAGAACGAGGGGGATTTCTCGTTGTGGAACGGGCAGAGTGTCTGGAAGCGGGCGCCTGCGCGCTTCACCGGCATGTAGGAGCTGATGAGATCCACGATGTCGGTGGCGGCAAGCACCTGTTCGACGGTTTCACGTGGGATCTGAGGCATGGTCGGGAGGTCATTGGGGGGCGAAAGCGGGTGCGTGTCAAATCCGCCGACCCTTCCGTGTGACAAATATTCCGATTGCGCCCGATGGGAGCGATGCAAGGGAAGTGGTGTCGGGGAAAACCCTCGATTTCACCTCAAGCCCAATCCCAACGATGAAAGTGGTCCAAACTACCTCGACAGGCGAGACACGCGAACTTCTGCTGAAGGAATTTTTCCTCAATGCCTACCTGATCGCGATGCTCAAGCAGTTTGGCACCGAGGCGGGACGGCTGACGCGTCGCCCTGCGGAGCCTGAGCTGGCTCCGGTCCCGGTCAGGGACCGCTGAGCGGGCTGGAACGAGGCGAGGCGGTGGGGCGGATTGCGTTCCGGCGTAGGATCTGCTACGGGATGGGGAATGGATTTTGTCCGCACCCTTGAGGCTGCGCTCGGTTGGTTGGAATTGGAACTGCCCGAGGACGCGCTGCGTGAACTTGAGTCGCTCGGTCCGAAAGAAAGGATGCGGCGACAGGCCCTCGAGTTGAAGCTCGTGGCCCAGATGAAGGCGGGACACTGGAATGCCGGTGCGGATACCGCCCGACTGCTGTGCATGCGCGAACCCAAGGAACCGCGATTTTTCATTCATGCGGCCTACTGTTTGCACGAGACGGGCGACACCGTGGCCGCCCGCAACTGGCTGATGACGGGCCCGTCGAATCTGATCGATGAGCCGCTTTTCCACTACAACATCGCCTGCTACCACGCCGTGCTGGGGCAGCCGAATCAGGCGCGGTCGCATCTGAGCAGGGCCTTCTCGATGGATGAGGCGCTGCGGGATCTGGCGGAGAAGGATGAGGACCTAGCGGGGTTGGGTGAGTTGCCGGGATGAACGTGGAGGGCGGGGCTCCGGGGTGGATTACCCTTTCCAGAATGGGTGTGGGGCGCTAGCCGAAGCGCATGGGTGTGTCGCCATCGGGACTGGGTGCGTTGCTGGGGGAGTTCGAGCAGAACTTCAGGGCGCGGGGTGAGTTGGGTGCTTCGGTCAGCGTCTGGTGGCGAGGCAAGGAGGTGCTGGGGGATGGCCGCGGGTGGTGCGAGAAGGAGCAGCATCGGGCGTGGACCACACGGACTCTGGTTCCTGTGTATTCCGCCACCAAGGTCCCATCCACGGCGGCGCTAATGCTGGCGCTGGATGAGGCGGGGATGTCATGCGAAACCCAAGTGGGTGAGGTGTGGCCGGGCTTTCCGCTGCCGCACGCGAGCTTTGCGGAGATGTTGTCGCACCAATGTGGTCTCGCGGCGCTCGATCAGCCAGCGAGCCTGTGGGATCACGAGGAAGTGGTGGCAGCGCTTGAAGCGCAGGTACCGGCTTGGAAGCCGGGTGAGGGTCATGGTTACCACCCGCGGACCTTCGGGGCGATGCTTGAGGAGCCGATGAGGCGGCTGACCGGCAAGACGCTGGGCGCGTTCTGGAACGACCGCTTCGCCCGGCCGCTGGATCTGGAATTCTGGATCGGGCTGCCCGAGTCGGCTCAGCCGCGCGTGGCCCGGCTGTATCCGGGGAAGGCGAGCCCGAACGATTTCGAGGAAGGGTTCTACAAGGAGTTCAATCGCGCGGGGAGCGTGACCCAGCGGGCCTTCGGTTCGCCGCGCGGGTTGCGCTCGGTGCAGGAAATGAATGATCCGAAGGCCTGGGGGGCGGGCTTTCCCGCGATGGGCGGCGTGGGCACCGCCAGTGCGCTCGCCAAGTTCTACCAGGTGCTGCTCGGCAACATTCCGGGCCCGCTGAGTGCGTCGGTCCGCCGCGCGATGATGACGCGCTTGGTTGATGGGGACGACCGCGTGCTGGTCAAGCCGACGGCTTTTGCGGTGGGCTGTCAGCTGGACCCACTGGACTCCGCGGGGCGGAAGATCCGCAGCTTGTATGGCCCGTCGCTGGATGGGTTCGGCCATCCCGGGGCCGGGGGGAGCCACGCCTTTGGCGACCCCGAGTCGGGGATCAGCTTTGGCTATGTGATGAACCAGATGGAGCTCAGCGTGATGCCCGGCCGGCGCAGCACGGTGCTGGTCGACGCGCTTTACGGCTGAGCGAATTCGGGGCGGAAGGCGCTCAGGTGGCGGTCCACGGATTTCCCGGGTGCGTCCTTAAGCGGGCGCGATGCGGGGTTGGGCAGGTGGATGATGCGCTCGGCGCGGAGTTGCTGGAGGCAGGCGGTGGCGAGGTCGTGCTCGCGATCGAAGTAGGAGGTGATCATGAGGAATCCCTTCGGCTTGAGCTTGGTGAGGGCATTGCGGTAAAGGCGGGTCCAGATTTCCGGGTCGCTCCAGAAATTCTGGTGGCGGATGAAGATGAAGTCAAAGGGAGGGAGCAGGGTCATGCGGTCGGTCCGCGAGGCATCCCCGGCGCGGAAATCAAGGTCGTGTCCGGGCAGGGCGGTGGGCAGCCAGCGGCTGCGGGCTTCCTGGATCTCGGGCGGGCGCAGGTCGATCCCGAGGTAGAAGAGCCGGGTGGCGAAGGGAGCGAGGTTGCGGATGAGCGTGCCGGTCTCATCGGCCCGACCGCAGGCGAGATTGAGGATGGTCGGCGCCTCGGGGGGGTGCCATTCCACGCCCTTCAAGGCGAGCGCGAGCAGGGTGTCGAGACGCTGGATGTCGCCGTCGATACCGGGGTAGCTGAATGGAAGGGCGGGGCGCATGCTTGGGGGGAAGAAGGGCGGGATTGCTCAGGAAATTCAAGTTTGTCTGCTGATCGGCGCTTTGCTAGGACCAGTCTTTCGACCCCATGACCCCATCTTCATCCTCGACTTCGCCGGTTCGCCACGTGGAACCGGATCTGCGTGAAGTCATCGCCAAAATCGCAGATCAGTTCGCCATCGAGGGAGAGTTCGTCGAGGGGGAAGAAATTCAGAGTGGCCACATCAACGCGACCTTCCGGGCGTCGTTCGAGGCGGGCGATGGTTCGATCCAGCGCTATATCCTCCAGCGGATCAACGAAAAGGTGTTCAAGGACCCGATGGCGGTGATGAGGAACGTGGAATGCGTCACGCGCCACATCAACTGGAAGGTCCTGCGGGTGAAGAAGGACCTGGGTGGCCAGACGCTCAATCTTTACCCGGGACGGGGCGGCAAATTCTGGGTGTTTGGTCCCGGGGGAGGGGTCTGGCGCTGCTACAACAACATCGAGGGCTGCCACACGTATGACGTGGTCGAGAACACGAGGCAGGCCTACCAGGCGGCGCGTGCCTTCGGCTCATTCCAGGATCTGATCAGTGACCTGCCGCCGGAGGAGATCGAGGATACGATCCCATTCTTCCACGACACGCGGAAGCGCTTCGACCGGCTGATGGAAGTGGCTGACATGGACCCCTGTGGGCGGGCCGGTTCGGTGGCGTCCGAGCTGGAATTCATCCGCGCCCGTGAGGCGGATGTGGATCGGGTGCTGAAGGGGCTCGCCAATGGCAGCATTCCCCAACGCATCACCCACAATGACACCAAGATCAACAATGTGATGATTGACGGTGAAACCGACGAAGCGGTGTGCGTGATCGACCTGGATACGGTGATGCCGGGCTCGGTCTTGTATGACTTCGGTGATCTGGTCCGCACGGCGGTCAGTCCGGCGGCGGAGGATGAGCGGGACCTGTCGAAGGTACAGATGCGCCTGCCCATGTTTGAGGCCCTGGTGGAAGGCTATCTCGATAGCGCCAAGGATTTCCTGAACGACGCGGAGATCGACCTACTGGCGTTCTCGTCGAAGCTGATCACGCTGGAAGTCGGAATCCGTTTCCTGACCGACCACCTTGAGGGTGACGTCTATTTCAAAACCAAGCGTGCGGATCACAACCTCGATCGGTGCCGGACGCAGTTGACCTTGGTGGAGCGGATCGAAGAGCAGTTGCCCGCCATGGACCGCTTCGTCAAGAAGGTGGCCAAGGGGCGCTAGGCTCCGGACGTTTCGCGGCAACAGCGTGAGGCTTCAGGCTCGCCCCTTCAGGGTCATCACGCACTCGAGGTGCCGGGTGTGCGGGAAGAGGTCGAAGGGCTGGACGGTATCGAGCGTGAAGCCGGCCTCCTTGAGCAACGCCAGATCGCGGACCTGGGTGGCTGGGTTGCACGATACGTAGATCGCGCGGGCCGGATTGAAGGCGATGAGCTGGTCGATGAATTCCTGCGAGCATCCTTTGCGCGGGGGGTCGATGACGATGGCGGTTTCCGCAGCGGGGAAATCGATGCCGTCGAAGATCGCTTCCGCCGAGGCGGCGAGGAAGGTGGCATTGGTGATTTCGTTGGTCCGCGCGTTGCGGCGCGCCCAGTCGGCGGCGGTTTCGCTGACTTCGACGCCGGCGACTTTTTCGAAGTGCTTGGCCAATGTGAGGGCGAACAGACCGGAGCCGCAGTAGGCATCGACGAGGAAGCGGATGCCCTCGGCCGCCGCTTCCTTGGCGACGTGGCCGGTGAAGGCTTCGAGGATGAAGGGATTGTTCTGGAAGAAGTCGCCGGCGAGGAAATCGAAGGAGAGGTCGCCGCAGTGCTCGGTGGCGACGGCATTGGGATTGGTCTCAACGCGGCCCTCGGTGGCGCGCAGCAGCAGGGTGGCGCCGCGCTTGTAGCTCTTGGCGCGTCCGCGTGTCTCTTCGCGGATGGCTGGCAGGGCGGCGTTGATTTCGTCCATCGCGATCGGGCACTGGGGGACGTCGATCTGGCCGGACCGTCGGGCGTTGGGGAGGAACCCGATCGCGCCGATGCCTTCGGTGCGCGGTTTGGCGAAGTGGGGGGTGATCTTTGACCGGTAGGCCGAGGTCTTCGGGGATGGATGGCAGGGCTGCACGGGATGCTGGATCCCGGCCATGTGTTCGAGGAGTTCGCGGACCTGCTGGGTTTTCCAGGCGAGCTGGGCGGGGTAGCTGAGGTGCTGGTACTGGCAGCCGCCGCATTCCCCGAACAAGGGACAGATGGGCTCACTTCGATCGGGGGAGGCCGCGATGACTTCGATCAGATCGGCGCGCGAGTGGTTCTTGTCGTTCCTGAAAACGCGGGCGCGGACTTTCTCGCCGGGCAGGCAGAAGGGGACGAAGAGGACCCAGTTTGACTTTTCTCCGTCCGGGTCATCGGCGGGAGCCACGGGGACGCGGGCGATGCCATCGCCGAGATTGCTCAGGGACTCGATGTCCACCACCAGCTCTTCATGGTAGGCGAAGGGGTGGGCATGGAACTTCTTCGGTGGGCGAGGCATGCCGCAGGGATGTAGGGAATGCGCGGCGGCTGCCAAGCGCCAATGTGAGGTTGCGTGTGGGATCTTGCTGCGGGTCCCGTGCTGTGCCATGGTGTCGCCATGAAGAACCTCATCGGTGTGCTGCTGGCCGTCCTGCCCTGCGCCGCGGCCCTGGAGGGGACCGTCTGGTATGACTCGGAGGGTGAGGTGGCGGTCGTCGAGGGAGCTGCGGCTTCTCCCACCCCGGAACCCTTCGTCCCCGAGTGGAGAAAACGGGAGCTGGAACGTCGCGAGCGGCAGGGTGTGAACCAACGGTCGATCTACGATGATTGGCATTCGCGGGGATACTACGGGTATCGCCGTGACTACCGGACGTACGGAGGGTGGGGGTATTGTCGTCCCATCCGCCGCACGCGTTATTGTGGGTCCTATCGATCGACGAGCGGGCGTTTCACCGCCTGCTTCAGTTCGGGCTTCTACGGTGGTGCCCGGATCGGCGTGGTTATTCGCTAGGGGAATCCCCACTCGGAGGATTCGCGATGACGGGGCCGGAATCCCGGTTGCCCCCCGTCGGGCGCATGTCCTGTTCGTCGGGCAGGGACGAGAGACCTTTCGGGTCGAGCAGGCCTAGATTGTCGCCGGCGGGACGAGGCGTCGGAGTCGAGTAATCATTGTCGACGTAGCCGCGGTTGCTGGATGTGCTGGTGGAGGCCCGCGGTTTCGAGGAAGTCGGGCGACCCAGGACGATGGCTCTGGGCGCGCAGGAGCTCAGCAGCATGAGCAGGATCGAAAACGTGACAATGGGTTTCATCGGCTGGCGCGGAGCATGGGTCGCCGCCCCCGCCTTGACAAGGAGGGAGAATTCCACGGGGCATGGCTTTCCTCCCGCAGGCCGCGGGCAGGTCGGGTTTCGGTAAACGGGTAGGGCGGACGATTCGCCGCGACGGGCCAGCCTGTCCGCGGTAGAACTGGGTGAACTCGCCCGGACGTGAATTGGGTCGCGATCCGGTGTCTCCTGTGCATGGTGCCGCTGTGGGAAATGACTCTTATGCCTCCTCCATCGACGCCCTGCGGAAGCCCGGCGGACTGAATCTGGATGAACTGGACCTGAGGGATACCCCGGCAACCGACCTGCGTCCGCTCGTGACCATGCACCATCTCCGCCTGCTGAAGGTCGATGCGGGGCAGTTCAACGACGCGCAACTGGCGGTGCTCCAAGGCTAGGAAAAGGTGGTGGAATGCAAGCCGACCAGAAACACGGGAAAATGAAAAGTACTGTAAAAGTTGTGGGGATTCGTGAGTTCATCAAAGGGGCAGCCGCAGCCCGTTCGTCGTGGTTGCCCAGCACTCCACTGTTTGAAAATCCCTCCGTGTCCGCTCGTCTTCTCGCATTGATCTCCGTGGGGCTCTCTTGTGCCTCCGAGGCCCTCGTCATCCGTCATGACACGCCGACCCTTTCGTATGAGAATTACGGGAAGGAGTCGCAGTTCAATGCATCCACCGCGATTTCGAGGGCGGAGGACTACGAGTACGGGATCGCCGGGGCGACCGCCATCGACAGTCGCTGGGGCGTCCATGCGCGTCACACGCTTCGGAATGTCGAGAACTGGATGAACGCGGGGAATGGTGCGCGCTTGAGGGGAACGAAGTGGAACGGGGTGAACCACCAGGGCTTGCCGAACGTGAATGTGCTGGGCGTCATCCATTTCGATGACGATTTCACCCGCTTCGCCAATGCCATCGACATTGCCTTGGTGCGCACCAACGCCGCTTCATCGACTCTCCGGATTGCTCCGCTCTTCGGGGGATGGGATGAGGTCGGTCGGGTCGGGTCGGGTGCCAGTGCGGCGAACAACCGGACGGATGGCAGTGGCGTCAGCCGCAAGACGGAAGCCCAACAGACGACCAACTCGGGTCGATGGTATGAAGTCCGCTGGGCCGGAAAGAACGAGATCAATCAGGCCACCGGTCAGGCGCTGGGTTCTCCGAACAATGCGCTCTTGAAGATCGATCTGGATCACCCGACCAACACCTCGAAGAGCGTGATGGGTGGGAATACGGCGATCGATCTGGAATACGGATCGATGAACGGAGACAGCGGCTCACCGATCTATGTGACCAAGAACGGCCTGGAGGGACAGGTGGCGGGAGTGCTCAGTGGAGGGACGGGAAATGTGTATGGGGCCACCACGGTCTACGTGCGAACCCGACCGTACCGAACGTGGATCAGCGACACCATTCAGGCCAACCCCGACAACCGCGCCGTTTACATCGCGACGATTCCCGACCAGTTGGTCAGTGTGGGGGACACCATGACCGTGACCGAGACGTCCACCGGCACCGAGCAAGGTCCGCTGACTCCGGGTTTCTCACTGGTGAATGCCCCATCTGGCATGACCATCGACTCCGCGTCCGGTGTGATCACGTGGACCCCCACCGCGGCTCAGGCAGGCAGGGTGCACACGATCACCGTCAAGGTGACGGAGGATGGAGTGGTTGCGAACAGCAAGACGAAGAGCTTCGACGTGACGGTCGTTGGGGATTCCTTCACGGAGTTCTGGAATTGGAGTGCCGCGCCTCCGGGATGGGGGAAGGTCACGGTCTCGGGTGGGGCTCCCTACGGCGAGAACAGCGGAGCTTTCCCGTATCTCCAGGGGGGGACGAACAATCTGATCCACCAGCAACTGACAGGTACCCTGCCTGCCTGGGCGACGGTGAATGTTTCGATCAAGGCGGCCGATTTCAACCAAACGTGGTCGAAGGGAGGGGAGATCGAGTATGGGTTCCGGGATGCCCAGCCGACGGTGGCGACTGCTGGGGCTGCCTTCACCCATTCCGGGTTGGCTTCGGTGCCGAACTACGATGGGGATGGACTTCAGGATGGTCTCGGCAACACGGGGGGGAACGTCGATTACTCGTTCGCCTTCACCACGACGGAGCCCGTCACGGATCCATGGTTCGTGGTGAGGAAGAATGAGGATGGCGGGCGCATCGCGGTTGATGACATCGTGATCAGCTATTTCTTCATCGATGGTGATGGCGATGGATTGCCGGATGCCCAGGAACTCGATCTGGGGACCGATCCGGGGCTGGTTGATTCGGATGGCGATGGACTGAATGACGGAAACGAGGTGGCCGAAGGAACCGATCCGCTTTCAGGAGACAGCGATGAGGACGGGTATTCGGATGGCTACGAAGTGAATGGGATCGGGACGGACCCTCTCGATGCGGATGATCCGGGAGGATCGAACCAGTTGGCGATCGGCATCAGTTTCGTCTCGGCAGCCGGGAAAGGAATCGGCGTGGGAATCCCCCAGTCGGCACATGCCGGCGCACCCGGAGTGGCGCAGAGCCACTGGAATGTCACCTCGGCGCTTCCGCAGGGGGCCACGTCGGGTTCTACGGCGAACATCGTAGCACCTTCGGGCGGCGTCCTCATCGACAGCCAGGGCGGAGCGACCGGAGCGACCGTGAACTTCACCATGAACAACATGTGGAGCGCGGACAACGAAGACCTGACGCCCTACGGAACGTTGATGCGCGGTTATCTCGATACCGATGCGAACACGGATTGCTCCGTGACGTTCTCCGCCATCCCATATCCGGAATACGATGTGTATGTGTATTTCGGAGCGAACAGCAACGGGCGGACGGGAGCGATCACCGATGGAACCACCAGCTATTCGTTTTCCACCGCCTCCTCCAGTGTGGGGAATCCGGGGACCTACTTGAGGACGATGGATACCGGGAGTGCCCATCCTCCGGCAAACTACGCCGTGTTCGAGGGGAAGACCGACCCGAGCGTGACGCTCACCTACCTGCGTGGAAGCGGGAATGGCGGAATCCACGGAATCCAGATCGTCCCGGTGGGGGCGGCAAGCACTTATCAGCAGTGGGCATCGTCCTTCAGTCTGGATCCGGCAGGCGATGGTGCGCCGGGCGAGGATGCCGATGGTGATGGGCATGACAATCTCGTCGAGTTCGCCCTGCATGCGAGTCCCATCGATGCTGCCAGTCGGCCGGTGATGACGGCGGCTCGCGCGGGGGACGGCTTTTCGCTGATTTATGAGCAATCGAAGCTGGCGGACGAACTCAGCATCCAGGTCAAGTGGTCGGATGATTTGATCAGTTGGCATGACACCGACGTGACCATGCAAGTGCTGGGCGAGAATGCGGATTTCCGTGAAATGAAGGCGACGGTCAGCACCGTGGGACAGTCGTCGAAGTTCCTGCGCGTTGAGATCGAGACGCCATGAGGCTCGGCAGGCTGGCTGGGGTTGGACTTTGGGTGGCCGGTGGGGTCGTGATGTTTCTTTGCGGGAAGCACCACGCGACCGACTCTGGCAGGCATGCTGAGGTATTCGAAAGTGCTGCGAAGCCTCCGCACGAATCCGTGCTCTCGCCGGGGTCCGAACGGGATCCACGAAATAGGCATGTGCTCAGGGGGACATTCGGGCAGCAGGTCCCGGATCCGACCGACACGGCCGCCATGGAGGCCTTCTTCACCGTGTGGCTTGAGCAAGGGGAGGATCTGAAGACGCACGATGCGCTTTTCCTGCTCGCGGATGAATGGGCGGCGATCGCTCCGCAGGAGGCGGTGGGGTATCTCGGCAGACTTGAAGTCGGCGGATCAAGGAATCCCTATCTTTTCTCCGCGCTGAGTCAGTGGGCCGGTCAGGACCCCGAGGCGGCTCTGGCCTGGTTGAACTCGAACCGCGACGACCGGGAGCAAGGACGTGAGTATCTGACGGCGGCGCTGATTCGTGGTGCCGCCACGGCGGATCCGGACTTCGCGTTGAAACTGCTGCTGGAAGCCCCGGACAGTCCGGAGAAACTCGGCTCCGTGGAGTTCCTGACCCGCGTTTGGCTGCAGGGCGGGCTGGATGCGGCGGTGGCGGGACTCGACCGCCTGCCAATGAACGAAGCAGGGATCCGTGAGCGTGCCATCCAGCAGATCGCCCGCCGCGCCGACGACCGATCGGCGGTTGCCGCATGGGCGGTGGGCTTGCCCGATTCCAGAGAGCGGATGATGGCGGTTTCTGCTGTCGCGGCGAGATGGAGTCAGCAGGATCCTGCTGAAGCGGCGGCGTGGGTGGACGGTCTGGCATCGGCCCCGATCCGATCGGATGCCTACGGCGAGATCGGCACCCGATGGGCGAGGAGGGACCCTCTGGCGGCGGCCGATTGGTTGAGTGAACAGGATGGGAGTGCGGAGCATGATCTCGCGGCCAGGGGCGTGGCATGGAGTACGGTAGGTGTCGTACCCGACAAGGCGTTCGAGCAGGTGGCGTCCATCACCCATGCAGGGTTGCGTGAGGAGACCTTCGAGCAGCTCGGGCGGATGTGGATCAGCCAACAGCCGCAGCGTGCGAAGTCCTATCTGGAAGGGGAGAATCTGATGCCGCGGAAGATCCGTGATCGACTGCTGGAGGTGTTCGAATGACTGCTGCCTCACCCCGTTCCCGACTGGCGTGGGTGGTGTGGGTCACCGCCTCACTGGCGGTTTCCTATCTGGCGGGCCGTTTCCTGACGGGTGGTCGCCAGATGGGTGGTCGCCAGATGGGTGAGCCGGTGGATGGGGGGATTCCTCCGTCCATGGTGCGGGTGGAAGATGGGAGGCGTTTGGTTGGTGATGGACCTGGCTGGGAGGCTTCGACGGCGGTGGGCAGGACGCGGGGCATGCTGGACCTGATCGATCAGTGCGTGGATGCGCAGGATTTCTCCGCACTCATCGCCCGGATCGACTCCAAGGCTGACAAATCCGAAAGGCAGCGTTTTCTCGCCATGGTGTTCGACAGGTGGCTCGATGTGGACCCGGAAGCCGCCCTGTCGGAGGTCGGGCAGGTCGAGGTGCTGCGCCACGATTCCGCCAGAGTGGCCGATACGTTTTTCCAATGGGGCAGCCGTGATCCATCGGCCGCCGCCATTCTGCTTTCCCGCATGCTCGACGGTCGACAGCTGGATTTGGAGAGTCGACCGCCGTTTCTCGATGGTGTCGATCCGCCGGTGTTCCTGCTGTCGGTGATTGCCGGACTCAGCCAGTCCGATCCGCGTCTGGCGGCGGCGACCCTGCAGGGTGCGGCGGATAGTCCGGCGAGAACCTCAGGCATCGAAGTGCTACTACAGGACTGGTATGTGGCGGAGGCCGAGGAGGTGCACGAGTGGGCGGCATCGATCGATGACGGGGATTCCCGACGTCTTGCGGTGGAATTGGTGGCGACGGAGGCGGGGCAGTCGGATGTCCCGATGGCGGGGGTGGCGTGGGCGATGGATCTCCCGGCCGATGAACGGCAAATCGCGATCAAGGCCTTGGCGGATCAGTGGAGCGATCGCAACGCGCGGGAAGCGTTTGACTGGCTTGCAGGGTTGCCCGACGAGCCGCTGAAGTTTGAGGCGATGCCTGCGGTGCTGAGAAATCTGACGGTGGTCGATCCGGGTGCAGCGGCCGATTGGCTCAATCAATACAAGGCATCCCCGGCGATGGATGCCAGTGTGGCGGCCTATGCGAAATCGATCCGATTCGTGAACCCTTCGGCTGCATTGGGCAGCACGGAGTCGATCACGGATGTGGAGCTGAGAAAACAGGTGGTGGCCCTGATCAAGCGGGACCTGGCACGGGACTCCGCCCAGCCGGCCGGTTCCGATTGAGAAGCGGCTGGGGCCGTTCGCCGGCATGGTCATCCCTGTGCCGGCCTATCGAGGGGGGGGTGATGGGGGAGCTAGGCGCGTGGCAAACAGGACGAAAAGAATCGGACCTGCTGTAAAGATCCGAACGAACCCGTGTGGATGCCACACTGGCCGTGGTGACTTTTCAGCGACCGCCAGCGCCCCACACACTTGGGATCCGGTCGGCAGGGCCGGTATCGGGACCAAGGCTGCCGTCACGGCCCACTGGGATGACGGAACCGCACCACCCTCACGGTGTGGAACAACACCGGGGCGGAACCGCGATTTTCGGTGACTACGGAGGCGATGCTTTTGGGGAGATCGCTGATGGTGGAGCAAGTTCGGCATCCGGCTTTTACCGGTTGAGCGATGGACGGACGCTGATAGCTTGGTCGGAATGGAAATGACGTGGGTGAGCACCGGGCGGCGAGGCATGGGCCTTTTGGGCAGATTTGTGACGATCCTGTTGGGCGTTTTGGTCCTGCAGGCGCAGGAACCTGAAGCCGTGCCGCCGGCGCCTCCCGAGGGTGATGATCTCGAAGCCCTGAAGAAGCTGGCCCCGGCCCTGGTGCTGGCCAAGGAGGACCTGGAAGAGGCGAAGGCGAAACTTGAAGGAGCAGCGACCGAAGAGGAGAAAGGAGAACTCGAGGAGGAGGTGAACGCGCAGAGGGTCCGCGTTGCAGAGCTGCGCGACGACTTTCGGACGCTGGCCAGCGGCATTGAGGAAGCCAAGTTCCTCGGGATCGAGCCGGAGTCGATTTCGTTGAAGCAGAGTCTGGAGGACATCCTCGAACCGATCAGCCGGGGAGTGCGCGAGGCGACCGAGGAACCGCGTGAGATGGATGAGATGCGGCGCAAGCTGGACACCGCCCGTGATCACCTGGAGATGTCCGAGGAGGCGCTCGCGCGTCTGACCAACCTGCTGGATCTCGCCGAAACCGACTCCATCATCGAGGAGCTCAACGGCACCAAGGAGATGTGGGACAAGCGTCTCGCCAGAGCGCGCAGTCAGATCGCCGTGCTGGAGCAACAGATCGCGATGCGCGAAGTCGACCAGCGGACGACCTTTGAGAAACTCTCGGAGTTCTTCCAGCAGTTCTGGAGAAGCCGGGGCCTCAACCTTGTCATCGCGATCCTGGCCGCCGTGGGTGCTGCCATCGGCGTGAAGCGCGGGTATCGTCTGCTGAAGAAGCTCAACCGCTCGAAGAAAAAGGGTGGTGTGGCCGGTCGCACCATGGATCTGATCGTCGAGATTCTTGCCGTGGTGGCGGCGATCGCAGCGCTGGTCCTGGTCTTCTATCTGCGCGGCGATTGGTTGCTGCTGGCTCTCACGATTCTGGCCCTGCTGGGCATCCTGTGGGCATCGAAGACCGCACTCCCGCCCTACCTTGAGCAGGTCAAATTGATCCTCAATCTGGGGCCGGTCCGTGAAGGGGAGCGCATGATCTACGACGGAGTGCCGTGGCGGGTCCGGCGGCTCAACTTCCAGTGCCGCTTTGAGAACCCCGAGCTGGATGGCGGCAAGCTCAGACTGCCGATCCGAGATGTGATGGGTCTGCATTCACGTCCGGCCGACGCGAAAGAGCCTTGGTTTCCGACCCGCAAGGACGACTGGGTGGTGTTGGGTGACGAAACCTACGGGAAAGTGATCGAGCAGACACCGGATCAGGTCGTGGTGCTTCGTTTGGGTGGTAGCCTGAAGACCTACCCCACCGGGGACTTTCTCGAGCTCGCTCCGGAGAACCTCTCGCGTGGCTACCGGATCCAGGTGGTGTTTGGTATCGACTACGCTCATCAAGCGATTGCGATCAGCGAGGTGCCGGAGGTGTTTCAGCAGGCTCTTGAACGGAGACTGCTGGAGGTCGTTGGAAAGGATGGTCTCCGGTCCGTGAAGGTGGAATTCACGAGTGCCGGCGCGTCATCGCTCGACTATGCGATTCTTGCCGACTTCGATGGCTCCCTCGGGTCGCGGAAGAATGCACTGAACCGATTGATCCAGTCGGTCTGTGTCGAAGTCTGCAACGAGCATGGTTGGGGCATTCCATTCCAGCAAATCACGCTGCACCAGGCCGCTGCCCAAGCTTGAATGCCCATCCATGGTGGCACCCCCGAGGCGATGGGAAAGACACGGATCCGGGTGGCTTCATCCCGGCGATCGGTGTATGGCGGGGTCAGGGAGGGCTCTCCTGACAACCATGCCAATGAACCCATGGACTTCCGCGTTCGGTCGACGCATCGCCAGAGTGATGGGCGTGCTGCTCCTTGGTATCGTGATGACAGTGCGGTCTGACGCATCCGTGGCGACGGCGCTCGATACCTTCGTCTATGCCGATGACCCGACATCGGACCATCGGGTAATCGGTGT
The DNA here is from genome assembly GCF_016595525.1 of Haloferula rosea. Lineage (GTDB taxonomy): Bacteria > Verrucomicrobiota > Verrucomicrobiia > Verrucomicrobiales > Akkermansiaceae > Haloferula > Haloferula rosea. The sequence continues at coordinate 3,370 of NZ_JAENII010000021.1, read as the reverse complement.
CGACGACAAGTTTCTCTACAAGCGGTATGACCTCGAGCTGACGTCCGGATCCTGGAGGACTGCGGAGGAGGTGGACCGGGTGCTGTGGAAACACTGGGTTTCCATCTATGTGCCGGACCGCATCCAGACAAGCACGGCGCTGCTGGTCATCAGCGGGGGATCCAATGCTTCCACTCCTGCGTTCGGCGAGCTCGATGATTCGATCGGGCCCGTCTCGATCGTGACCGGCTCGGTGATTGTCGATGTCGGGCAGATTCCGAATCAGCCCATCCAGTTCGCCGGTGAAAACGACCCGCGCACCGAGGATGCGCTGATCGCCCATTCGTGGCGCAAGTTTCTCGATGATCCCTCGGATACGACCTGGCCGGCCCAGTTGCCGATGACCCGCGCAGCGGTCAAGGCCATGGACCTGGTGCAGGATTTTCTCGCGCTGATCGAGCCGTCCGACCCGATCGATGACTTCATCGTCGCGGGGGCATCGAAACGAGGGTGGACGACGTGGTTGGCCGCCGCCGCCGAGAATGGTCCGCTCGGTCAAGGCCGGGTTTCCGCCATCATCCCGATGGTGATCGACACGCTCAACCTGGAGGAATCCTTCGATCATCACTTCAATGTCTATGGGTTCTGGGCTCCCGCGGTGGGCGACTACGTCGACGCAGGCGTGATGGATTTCCGCGGCACACCGGAGGCCTCGGAGCTGTATGCCATCGTCGACCCCTACGCCTACCGGTCGCGGTTGACGATGCCGAAGGTGATCCTGAACTCCACTGGTGATCAGTTCTTCCTGCCGGACTCGTCGAAGCTCTATCTTGATGGCCTGCCGGGAGATACATGGTTGCGCTACTACCCAAATACCGACCACTCGCTCAGCCAGTTGAGCAATCCATTGGCGGAGATCCTTCCGCTGTATGGCATCCTCTTGGACAAAGGATCATCGGCGGTTCCAGACCACAGCTGGTCGGTCCTGGAAGATGGGACGCTGGAACTGCAAACCAGCGTCACCGGGGCGACCGTCAAGCTGTGGCAGGCGACCAATCCATCGGCTCGCGATTTCAGGTTGGAGACAATCGGAGCAGCATTCACTTCCACCGCGGTTGCCAACGAGGGCGGGGTGTTCCGCGCGAATGTCAGCCCACCGGAATCCGGCTGGACCGCCTACTTCCTCGAGTTGTCGTTTCTCGACGGAACCTCCGCCACCACGGGCGTGCAGGTGGTCACAAAGTCCACCGACCCCGAACTCCGCATCGCGTCGACCGAGTCAGGAATCGAACTGAGTTTCAACAGCAAGCGCGGCGAGTATTACGAGCTGCTTGCCGGCGAATCGTTGGGCGACATGAGCGTGGTCGAGAGCATCGTGCCAACCGCCGACTTGACCACCTGGCTCGATCCCACCCCCGAGGAGCCACGGAAGTTCTACCGCCTCCGCGTGGTCACGCCTTAGCCGGCTGATGGACGGGGCACCTGAGTGATGCCGTCCGCGGCCTGGTCGCAGGATGATCCCGCCGACAAGGCTCTTCATGTTTCATGTCGGGCAGTTCCATCCCTCATAGGGTGGGTCGAGTAAACCGAGATCACCCTGCAATCCTTGACGTGATTGTCGTCTCCGTGATGGCTCGTTAGAAAGGCGTGGATGCTCTCGACCTGGCCGAGCGTCGGAACCAAGGCATTTGATCCAAGGGCACGGTTGACGATTTCAACATCATTTCCCCAGTTGGTGAGCAGCGAGATATCACAGTAACCGTCAATGATGTCGTAACCAAGGAAGCCCTCGTCCGACTCGTCATGCTCGGAATAGGAGAAACCCATCAGACTGCCGGCTCCGATCCGGAGGTGGACCTGTTGCGCGTAATCAAAATCCTTGAGGTAACTGACCATGAAGTTCCTGCACACCACATGATCCCAGTCATCGATCGATTCAGGAGTGAACAGGCTCTGCCTGAGCATGCCATCCAGCGAGTCGAACCGCTCGAAGTGGATGCTGCGCCATTCAAGGTAGTGGGTCCAGGCCTCTCCGTCGCTTGGGCCAAAGTCCTCGACGATGGTGAAGAGCATCCCATGGAAGTCGTTCATGTCTTCCGATGTCGAAGGGGGGGCGTGTTTCGGCTTCTGGGTGATTCGCAACCCGTGATTTGTCAGGCTCCACATGTGCCGGGAGTGATTGCCCGCAGGATCATCTCATTGTCTCGATTCCACCGTGAGGATGGATGCGTTTGGTATCCAGAACACCGAGTGACGCAGGTCGGTGTCCCCAGAGTTGTGCTTGTAGTGGCTCTCGAAGAAGACGCCATCAAGGCGTGCCTCGATGATCTTACCATCCAGCGAGACCTTCGTTTGGTTCTGCCAGGTGGTGGTTGGCGCGATTGGTGAACCGGATGCGCCCAAAACATCTCTTCTGAAGTGAACGGTCACTTCGGAGCCTTCCCAAGCCTGGAGTGAAGCGGACTTCGGTGGCGTCTCTTTGCCACAACCTGTCAGGAGGACGATGAGGGGGATCTGGAATAGGGCGGTTCTCATGTTTTCAGGAAGGAGGGTGGTTCTCGTCCGGCTTGCCATGACATCAAAATTCATCCGGCGCGTCACGGATCATTGAATCCGGGCCTTCAAAATATTGCTGAAGCTTGACCACGTATTCCTTGGTCGGTTGCAAACCAGAAAACGGAAGCTGTGTCACGGTGCCGTCTCGGGCGACATGGAATACTGATCCGTTGCCCAGTTCAAAATCGGTTTCGTTCGAACGGATTCTCGTCACGTCGGAGGATGAAAGGTGGTAACTGAGGACGGTCTCGTTGTCTGGAGACGTCGTGATCGTGCCGGAGTAGTCGAACGTGCGAGACCGTGTGTCGGAGGTGTGGTCAGCTGACGAATTGATATCAAATGGAAAGTAGAAGACAATCGACCGGTCCGGATTCTCATCGTAGGCGAACGCAAGGAGGGTCGCCCCTGTCGTTCCAATGTGATGCCCGCCATCCAGAAGCGGTTTCCAAGTGGTCGTTGGGTTCGGTTTGCAACCGCATGCCAATACGGACAGCAGGGCAAGGAGGGAGGCGGGTTTCATGGTTGGTGTTGTTGGTTGACGTTGCGCGTGCGCAGCTTCCGGAGAACTTTGTCTTCCGAGGATGGCGACACGGATCGGGTGGTAAATCAGAAAAAGGGATGAACCGGGGACATCGGTCACGGATTGGCCGGTCGGACGGGCGACAGATCAGGGTGATAAGTAAGACTCGAAACCCCCGTGAAAGGCGTGGAACACCGCTGGTTTGAAAAACAAGGGGTGTCTGACATGAGGGCCGTCTGGATCAAGCTTCACTACGGGCCTCATGCCCGAGTCTGATTGGAACCGCCCTGTACGGAGCCGTACGCAGGGTGGTGT
>NZ_JAENII010000020.1 GCF_016595525.1 Haloferula rosea | reverse complement strand
GAGTTGGCTTCAGATGGTAGTTTCGTTTCATTTCTGGTATTCCTACAGGGGACTTGAACCCCATTTACAACGCGCCCATGCTGGGCACACACAAGACGAAGATGGCGACCCCTTTCAGCGGCCTTGTTGCGTCTCCGTTTTGGTGATTCAATCCGGCAACGAGAATCGGGAGCCCCGCCATAAGGGTCGGGATCGCCATTTCTCAGACGTTCGCCAAAATAGAATGAGCCGCTTTCTGAACAGCTACGAGGAGGTCACATACGACAAGCTCCGTGCTGTCACCGAGGCAGTTGGCGCACACGTCTTTTCTAAGGTCCGCCTCGCCGATGTGATTCCCGTTAACAACAGCGGAATATCCAACGAGGAGTTTACCTTTTCCCTTAAGTCCCACGTTGATTTCTTGGTGACTGACTCTGAGCAGGAAGTTCAGTTTTGCGTTGAATTTGATGGCCCAACTCACCGGCAACCTGAGCAGATCCGACGGGATGAACTGAAGAACAATCTTCTTAGCAGGTTCCAAGTTTCCTTCATTAGGATCAACTCACGTTATCTGGAGGAGCGATATCGTGGATTGGATCTTCTGACCTATTTCGCTGATGTGTGGTTTCTTGCTCAAGCGTTCGATGAGGCTCAGGAAGGTGGACAGATTCCACCCGACGAGATCTTTGACCCGACGTTCATCCTCTCTGATGGACAGCCGAACGGGAAAAAGTGGCCATATTGGATTTCAGTCGAGCTGCAGGCCGACATTCAGAGGATGTTCAATGAGCATCTGGTGGCCCAGCCCGCACCAAATCATTGGATCGGAATAGACGATCGAGGGAACTATCGATGCCTTGCATGGTTGTTTCTGACTCCCGATACCTGTGTATTCATCGAGACAGGGATGAGAGGGCATCGCTTCCCCGCCGTCTATTCATCGGATCTGCTGTCACAGTTGGCAGTTTACGACTTACATCAAGCGATTGAGAAGGCCCTTGATGGATCGATACCAACGGTTTCCCGCGATGCATTCGAATCACGTTTGGCAGACTACGAGCGTCGGTTCGAGATGCGATCTTCTGGTGGCTGCAATCTCCCACGAAACGAATAGGGCGAATCGGGTCCCCGTGACTGACTAACGAGAGCCAGCCACGGGTCCCACACCACCGTGCGTACGGGTCCGTACACGGCGGTTCCAATTAGACACGGGTCGAGCCCGCGCGAAGAACGGACCGAAGTCCGTTCCTGAGTATCCACATGCTTCCCATCGTGATAGCTCTCGTCAATACCTCGCCGTCCGGCGTTGTCGGCTGGGGCGTCTGTCACGCGGTTAGGATACCCCCATTCGGTTCGGCCCTTCGTTGAAGTGAGACCTCCGGCAACTTTGCTGTGCTTTATTTCAAAAGGCGTGTCCTTCTATTCCATCCTTCTATTGCACTTCGATTACAAACAGGAGGGACGGGACGACCCTCAATCACGCGCCAGCGTCTCCTTCCCCCCACCATTCGAGATGGCCCCTGTTGCATCCCCCAATCACAATTCAGACAAAAACCCGTCTTGACTATTTCGCAGTTTCGCGAAACATGCCCGCATGGCTGAGCCGCACGAGATCTTCAAGGCCTTGGGGCACCCCACACGAGTGACTCTCATTCGTGAGTTGGAGAATGGCGAACGCTGCGTGTGCGAGCTTGTCGACACCGTCGATGCGGGGTGGTCGACGGTTTCACGTCACCTCTCGGTGCTAAGGAACGCCGGATTGGTGGAGGACGAAAAGCGCGGCCTCCAGATCTTCTATCGCCTCTCCCTGCCCTGCGTTTCCCACTTCATCGCCTGCCTCGATGACCCAAGCCAATCAACCCTCGCCGACGAGAAACCGAAGCGCTCCGCCTGCTGCGATTGAGCGCCTTTTTTTTGCCCAACTATTTCGCACTTTGGGAAAACAATGAACCGAAACCACGAACTGAAGATTGCCGGATGGCTGCTCGCCGTCTTTGCTGCCGCCTACTTCTCGCCCGTAGGCCAAGCCCGCTTCGATGGCGCCGTAACGGAGGCGCTAGCGCTCACTCAATGGTATGCCCGCGAGCACGTCGTGCTCTGCCTGTTGCCGGCCTTCTGGATTGCCGGAGGGATCGCCGCCTTCGTCTCGCAATCTTCGGTCATGCGCTACCTGGGCCCGCGGGCGCCCAAGCCGGTTGCGTACGGAGTCGGGGCGGTCTCAGGAACGATTCTCGCCGTCTGTTCATGCACCGTGTTGCCGCTCTTCGCAGGCATTTATCGGATGGGAGCTGGGCTGGGCCCGGCCACGGCATTTCTCTACTCCGGCCCGGCAATCAATGCCCTCGCCATCATCCTCACTGCCAACGTGCTGGGTGCCCGCATCGGTCTCGCCCGGGGGCTTGCCGCGATTGGATTCAGCGTCGTCATCGGTCTCCTGATGGCCTTCTTCTTTCGTCGGGAAGAGCAAGACAAGGCCGCCAAGGCGGCTGAGTTGCCGGAGCCGGAACCCGCCCGCCCGCTGTGGCAAACCGCCACCCTATTTGCCGCGATGCTCGGCATCCTCGTCTTCTCCAACTGGGGCGGTGCGGAAAGCAGCGGATTCTTCGCGGCCGTCCATGCCTTCAAATGGTGGCTGAGCTCCGCCTTTGCCCTGGCATTCGCGATGATGCTCTGGAGCTGGCTGAAAGTTCCCGGAAAACGGCTGCTCATTACCGTCCTGGCCGTCATCGCCACCTCGATCGCCACCGGCGGCAACGCCACCTGGGCCGTCTTCACCGGTGTCCTCGGCCTGGCATGGATGACCGCCGGCCGCGAAGGCGAGGCCGGCGAATGGTTCGAGCAGACATGGACCTACACCAAGCAGATCATGCCGCTCCTCCTCGGTGGTGTGCTCGTCGCCGGACTCCTGTTGGGAAGGCCCGACCACGAAGGTCTCATCCCGGCTTCATGGATCTCCGAAGCCGTCGGCGGAAACTCATTCGGATCCAACCTCTTCGCCGCACTTGCGGGTGCCTTCATGTATTTCGCCACCCTAACCGAAATCCCCATCCTCCAAGGGCTAATGGGCAACGGCATGGGTAGCGGGCCCGCGCTCGCCCTGCTACTCGCCGGCCCGGCACTGAGCCTGCCGAACATGCTCGTCATCAACACCGTCATCGGCCCACGAAAAACCGCCACCTACGTCTTCCTCGTCGTCGTCATGGCCACTCTCACCGGCTGGGGCTACGGCGCCTTCTTTCCCGCAACCTGAACCAAGCAACACAAGATGAAAACCATCCAGATCCTCGGCACGGGATGTGCCAAATGCCACAAGCTGACCGACGCCACCACTCAGGCCGCCGATGAACTCGGCATCGAGTATCAAGTGGAAAAGGTGACCGACATGATGCGCTTCGCCGACTTCGGCGTGATGATCACCCCCGCACTCGTCGTCGATGGCAAGGTCAGGACCACCGGCAAGGTGCCCACGATCGACGAACTGAAGACCATGCTCCAATCATCATGAAACGGATCGCCCAATCCATCCTCCTCGTCTTCGCGCTTGGATCGATTTCCTACTGGGCATGGGACCGGCTCGCGAACCCCGCTTCCACCGGGCTCGCGACCGCGGCCACATCACCACCGGCGACCCAGCCGCCGCCAAGCACCGAACCGATGGTGCTCGTCACCTATTTCACCACCGATGTACGCTGCACTTCCTGCCGCACGATCGAAGTCCTGACACGGGAAACCCTCGAGCAAGGGTTCGCCTCCGAACTCGCATCCGGAACTCTGCGCTTCCGGACGCTCAACCTGGACCGCCCCGAGAACAAACACTTCGAATCCGACTATGACCTGGCGTTCAAGACGGTCGTCGTCTCCCGGGCTCAGTCCGGAAAATCAGGCGACTGGGAGAAGCTCGATGAAGTCTGGTCCCTCAAGGATGACCCCGAGGCCTTCAAAGCCTACCTCGAAGGCCCCATCCGTTCCCGCCTCGCGGCCCTCCCATGAACACGATCCTCCTCGCGGCGGCCTCCGCCCTCTGGCTCGGCCTGCTCACCTCGGTGAGTCCCTGCCCCTTGGCGACCAACATCGCCGCAACCACCATGCTGGCGCGACGGATGGCCAACCTACGCCGGGCCATGATCAGCGTTCTCGCCTATACGCTGGGACGCGTCGCCGCCTACGTGGCGATTGCCGGAGCCATCTTTGCCGGTCTCGCCTCGATGCCGGAGCTCGCCGCGTTCCTACGCCAAGGCGTCCTGCCCATCGTCGGCCCGATCCTCATCCTGGCTGGGATGGCGATCCTGGATTGGTTGCCACTGCCACCGGGCTTCAAGGTCGGGTCGGAATCGGTTGCCGAAAAGATCTCCCACTGGGGCTTGCTTGGCGAGTTCGCTCTCGGGGCCTTGTTCGCCCTCTCCTTCTGCCCGGTTTCCGCCGCCCTGTTCTTCGGCAGCCTCCTGCCCCTCGCCGCCGCCTCATCACTGTCCATCTTCGCCGTCGTGGTTTACGGCATTGGCACCGCCCTCCCCGTCGGAATTCTTGCTCTCCTGACAATCCTAAGTGCCGAGACCGCGGGCAAGGTCCTACGCCGGGTCCAGTCGCTCCAACGCGGAGCGCTCATCTTCACCGGCTCCGTTCTCATCCTGATTGGTGGCTGGCTCACCTTGACCGATACCCTCAAGCTGATCTGAGTCAGTCGAAGAGAGTCGACCCGGTATGAACCGGGTACATGGGTAACACATTAGAATAGGCGCATGCCCTTATTACCAAAGGTGCGTCCTTCTATTACAAGGATGCCTTCGATCCGTTTGCCGAACCGAAGGCCGAATCGTTGGGTGGCATTGAAATGAGCGGACCGGCAGCTGTCCCAGCCATCAACCTTCCTCCTCCGGACTCCAGTCCTCATCCTCCAACAAGCGAATCCCATCCTCCTCGATGGCGATCATCCGTTTGCGGAACAAGGCACCCGTCGCACGCTTGAACACCTTCTTACTGATCCCGAGCGCGGCGTGGATCGCCTCCGGCGGACTTGAGTCACACAGGTCCCAGGTCCCGCCGCGTTTGCGCAGTTCGGCGAGCAGACGTTCCTCCATCTCCTCCACCCGCGCCCGGCCCGGCGCGTAGAGGGAGAGATCGATCTTTCCGTCCCCACGAACTTGCACCACGTAGCCCTTCGTCCGCTCTCCGGCACGCAGCCGACGAAAGACTTCATTGGCGAAAAGCAGACCAGAATACTCCTCGTTGACGATCGCCTTGTAGCCGAGCTCGGTCTTGCCGTAGAGGATGAGGTCGACCTCCTCACCGACCTTCAGGACCGGCCTTTCCTGACTGAGGAATCGACCAATCCGCTGGGAAGCAATGATGCGCCCACTGGTTTCGTCCACATGGACCCGCACGACATACGAGCGCCCCACCTCGATGCGTGATTTCTGTTCGCCGAATGGCAGGAGCAGATCCTTCGGCAATCCCCAGTCAAGGAAGGCACCCACTCCGGTGGATGCCAGCACCTCCAGATAACCGAACTCGCCCGGCATCACCTTCGGATACTTCATCGTCGCCACCGGCCGGTCCTCGGAGTCGCAGTAGATGAAGACCTCGAGGAAACCACCGATCTCCCAGCTCGCGGGCATTTCGCGGAGCGGCAGAAGCACTTCGCCCAACTCCCCACCACCATCGAGGAACAGTCCCACCCGAGTATCCCGCAGGACTTCCAAACTCGCCCGATCGCCCACATTCGCCATGCACCACGGTAGGCATCGATCCCCCGGCTGTCGGCAAAAATCAAACCGCCACCCTATCCGGTGGGCACAGCCCGGTCACCACCCGCCCGATCAGCGGAGCACTCGACGCAGCGCCATCTCCGCCGCCTCACGAACCTCCTGCCCATTGGCGAGCCAGCCGGAGGCGAAGGTCCGGAAATCCATCGCCGGCGACGCCAGACAGGTCAGCACGACCAGCACCAGCAGATTGGCCAGATAGATGATCATCAGCGAAAGGAAGGTCCCGTTCTCGCGCAGGTCCGGCTGGTCCCGGGGAATCATCCACAAGGTCCACAGCAGATGGAACGCCCAGAAGAACCCGATCAGTCCGTACAGCGACTTCATGACGACGGGCGAAAGGTCCACGAAACAGCCGACCAAGGCGTAGATCCCGACAATCAGGGCGGCCCACAGCGGCATGAAGTACGGCGCCAGCGCGATCACGATGTTCGACTTGTCGGTCGTGACATAGCCGCCATCCACACTCACCCCCCAATCACTGATCCGACCACGGAAGAGCCAGATGAACACGATGTGGGTCAGTTCGTGACCCAGCACATACAGGTAGAGAAACGCATTCCACAGCAGCCCGGTGGCGAACCACCCGACCATCAGCAGACCACCGGTCGCAAAGTACCAGAACGCACTCGAACGCCAGAATCCATGATCGAGCGCCACTGATGAGAACTGACTGAAAAAGGTCCAGCTCGTGACCCCACAGAAAGGAAGCAGCACCAAAGCCAGCATCCACCGCCCCATCCGCAGCAGGATCGACGGCGTGTCGTCCAGCTCCATCGTCCCCGCAATGGACGCATGGACGGACTTGTGCCGGCGTCGGTTCGCCGGCCGATTCGCCCTCACCCGGGCACGCGCTTCGGCGAGACGAATCGCCTCCGAAAAACTCGGACGAGCCCGTCGACGATTCGAGCTCGTCTTCGATCCGAGCATGATTTTCTTCCTGCGCGTGGGCATCAGCGGCAGGAGAGATACTTCGGACTCCTTAATCAATCAAGATGGAAGACGCGTCAAATAGTGTTTATTTGACCACCTCTTTCCCGGCCTTTTTCCACGCCGTGATGCCGCCCTTCAGGTCATAGACCACCTCGTAGCCCAGCTTTTCGAGCTGCTTCGCCGCCCGCGCGCTGCGCCCACCACTGCGACAGTAGACCAGCACCGGCTTGTCCGGATCCGTCACCTTCTTCACCGCCTCGGCAAAGCCCTTCTCGGTCACATCCGCACGCACGGCCCCCTTCAGGTGCCCTTCCTTCCACTCTTCTTCCGTCCGCACATCGAGCAGCTGCACCTTGTCGGCGATCAGCTTCTCTCCCTTCTCGATCGGCACCACCTCTGCAGCGAATGACACCCCGAGACCCAACAGCATGGAAATGATTATGGCTTTCATCCGGGTATTCATGCCGCAGCTCCGGCAACCTGCAAAGGGGATTTAGAACACCTTGTGCGCCTGCGCCCTGAGCTCAGCAGCCAAATCGGCATCCCCCACCTTGCCCGGAAACTCCACCTCAACGGCGGACCGACCCGTGAGCGCTTCATAAAACACCGCGCCGGTGAGATACGCCCCCAGCTTGCCCGGATGCGAGCCATCCTTCGAATGCAGATTCCGCGAACCCTCCTCGTATCCATGCCGGCGATACCATGCCTCCCACGCCGTCCCGACCGGGGCGATCGTCACCGTGGCCGAAAAGTCCCACTTGCCCGGGTTCCTGCGCAGCAAGGCATACCCTTTCGACAGCGCCTTCTGCATCTTCCGCGGATCGCCACCGAAGCCCTTCAACACACCCGCCCCCTCCGGACCGCCGTGCCTCGCCCAGGTCTCGAACAGCAGGATCCTCGCCTTCGGCTGCAGCGTGCGGATCTTTCGCAGCATGCCCTCTCCGCCCTCCACGAACATCTTGAGCGTTTCGCCTCCGCTCGTCATCGCGAAGGCCGGCACCTGGCTCTGCTCCTGCAACACGACGACGTCCCATCCCTTCTCATCGCGCAGCAGGGCATCCACCTTGGGATTCGCCAGATGCTGCACGAGCTTTCTCCCGCCCGGACAGTGCGCCACCAGCTCGGCATCCACTTCAGGGTCCGCATCGAGGAAACCCTTCACCTGAGCCCGCGTCTGAGCCGTGTAGCTGTTGCCGATCATCAGGACACGTAGCTTCTCCGCAGCAGAGAGCGGGAGACAAAGGCAGAGGAAAAGAAGAAGGAAGTGGCGTATCGCAGGAAGGAAAACGGTCATGGTTTCGGTTGGTCCCACCGTCGATACGGGTCGGCCTGCCACTTCATCTCATCCAATATTAGTTTCTCCATCGCCTGCCGGGACAAACAATCGTCCCACGCCCGATCCGCCCCTACCAGAAACCCCGATCCGCCCATTCTCGGAATCCAAAAACGATCGACATAGTACTTCCACTCACGGCACGGCGACAGGCACTCCCTTCAGGCCGACGGGGATTCCACGGACGGCAAATCCCCATCGGGCACCTCAAAGGTCTTGATCCTCGCCCCCTCCCCCTTCAGCAGCCTCACCTGCGATTTCGAGGTCCCGAGCCATGTTGCCAGGAACGCGCAGAGCGCCTTGTTCGCCTTTCCCTCGACCGGAGGGGCCGCGATTCGCACCCGCAGCACCCGACCTGATCTCGGATCCTCTTCCCAGCCCACCACCTCGCTGCGCTTGGCGTTGGGCACGGCCTTCACTCGGATCTGCACGGCAGGAATTCCAGCAGACCGGACTCCCGGCGGAAAGCCCCGGCCTTGGGAATCTCGAAGCCTGCTCAATGTTTCCCCATCAATCTTCGATGGTCCCCGACCTTGCGACCCGCCGATGGAGCCTGCTAGCTTGCGCTCGGATGGAAGTTTCAGAAGCACCCAATGCAGAGCCCACACGTCGACACTGGGTTGGTTTCTGGAGCATGATCGTCCAACAGACGCAAAATGCGTTCAACGACAAGGCCGCCCAGTTCATCCTGGTTCCCCTTGGCGGAGCGATTGCCTTCTCCGTCGAGTCATGGGCCACCATCATGATCGCCCTGCCCTTCGTGCTCTTCGCCCCCCTCGCCGGATGGCTCAGCGACCGCTTCTCGAAACGAGATGTCATGCTGGGCGCCGCGATCGCCCAGTTACTCATCCTCCTCTGGCTGTGCGCCTCGATCCACATCCGCAGCATGGAGCTCGCCCTCTGCGGATTCTTCGCCTTGGCCGTGCAATCCGCCTTCTTCAGCCCCGCCAAGATCGGCATCAACAAGGAGCTCGTCGGCTCCAAGCACCTCGGCTTTGCCGCAGGCATCCAGCAAATGATGGCCATGCTCGCCATCCTCAGCGGCCAGATCGCCGCCGGCATCATCTACGACCAGCGCTACAAGGCCCTCGGTGAAACCCCCGAGGTCGCCTGGCAAGCCGCCTTCCCCCCACTCGTCGTCCTCGCCGCCCTCGCCGTGCCCGCCATCTTCATGGCCTGGGTCGTTCCCCGCACCCCCGCCCAGGGTGCCGAGAAACTCCATGGCGGCATTCTCATCCAGCACTTCAAGCACCTCGGCGACCTGTGGCGGGACGCCCCCCTGCGCCAGGCATCCTTCGGCGTCGCCTTCTTCTGGGGCTTCGCGACCTTCATCAATCTCTGGTCGGTCAAGCTCGCCAAGGTGCTGACCGAAGGCCAGGGAGGCTTCGGCACCTTGTCCTCGTGGTTCATGGCAGCCGCCACCCTCGGCATGGCCCTCGGCTTCGGCGTCGCATCGTTCCTGCTGAGAAAACGGATCGAACTCGGTTGGGTCCCGCTCGCCGGCGTCGCCATGACCGTCACCGCCCTGATCTTCGCGCTTCAGGACCCGACCGGCTCCCTCCGCCTCCTCAGCGCCGCCGAGATCAGCTTCCACGCCGTCCTCAAAGCCGCCCTCTCCCCGATCTCGGGGAGCTTCCTCTGGGGCCTCGCCTCCCTCGCCTTCTTTGCAGCGCTCTTCCTCGCTCCGCTCAATGCATGGATGCAGGACCGCTACCCGCCCAACCAGCGCGGCGAACTCCAATCCGCGGTCAACCTCCAGGACTGCCTGATCGGCATCATCGCCGCCGCCTTCGTCGAAGGCCTCGTCCTGATCGCCGACATGACCGGAGTCGAAACGGTGCTGGGCTACCGCATCCAACTCGCCATCGCCGGCGTCGGCTGCGGCCTCATCACCTGGTTCATCATCCGGCTCCTGCCCGGACACTTCGTCCGCGTCATCGGCCTGAGCATCCTGCGCATCTTCTACCGCATCCGTCCGGTCGGCGCCGAGCACATCCCGGAGAAAGGCGGAGTGCTCCTGCTTCCAAGCCACGTCAGCTGGGCCGATGCCTTCTTCATCACCGCCGCCAGCCCCCGGCCGGTGCGCTTCGTGATGGATGCCATCTACATGGAAAAGCCAGCCATCCGCTGGTTCTGCACCCTCTTTGAAACCGTTCCCATCGATCTTGGCAAACCCCGTGAGGCCATGCGCACCGCCGCAGCCGCCCTCCAGAAGGGCGACCTCGTCTGCCTGTTCCCCGAAGGTCGCCTGACCCGCACCGGCACCCTGCTCCCCCTGAAACGCGGATTCGAAATCATCGCCCGTCAGGCCAAGGCACCCATCGTCCCGGCATGGCTCGACGGCGCATGGGGATCCATCTTCTCATTCGAGGGAAACCGCTACTTTCGCAAACGCCCCCACCGCATCCCCTACGGACTGGCCATCTCATTCGGCGAGCCGATCGAACCCAGGGACGCCTCGATCAGCCTCATCCGCCATGGCATCCTGAAAGCCTCATCCGCAGCTGTCGAAGCACGGCTCAAAGGCTGGAAACGCCCCGAACCCAGAGCCGTCCAGGCCAACGGCTACCAGCTGGGTCAGATCAACGCCCTCCCACGCCGGCAGGCCATCGCACGACTCAGCGACGACCCGGAAATCGACGCCCTGCCATCCGTCGCCACCTTCACCAAGCTCTTCAAGGTCAAGCTCCACCATCGTGACCAAGCCAGCCCCCAGGACCACTGCTGGGTCGGCGGATCCAAGCTGCGCCACAGCATCCTCGCACTGCCCCCCACGCAGGGAGCCGTTCCCTTCTACGACTTCAGCCCGGACGCGCTCGATCCCATCGACCCGCCCGGCTGGATCCACTGCCCGTGTCTGGCCGTCGACGGCATCATCGTCGCCATGTCCTTCCCCGATCCCCCCAAGATCAGCCCAAGCTGCAGTCACCAACCGGGAAGCAAACCCGGCACCTACGGGCATCTGCTCCCGGGATTCGATTTCAGCGAAAAGGATGGCATCACCACCCTCCATGGTCCGGCAGCAGGACCGGACGGCCTGCAACTGCCCCACCCCCTCTTCGTCGATGACCTCGGCTTCGTCGGCCCCCGGCAGGATCCGGAAACCGAATCGCCCGGTGACTCCGCTTGATGCCTAAATCCCTCAGAGATCCTCGATCGCTTTCAGCAGCTGGTTCTCACGGCACAGTTCATCGCGGCTCCACCCATCCATGGCCTTCACCGCCTCCGGAGCCCACATGTAGATGGACTGGTCGTCCTTGAATTGCTCGGTCCGTGGCGCGGGCTGAAAACCCCACTCCTCCAAGGTCAACGGTGAAGGCCCGACTTTCCCCGCTTCCCGCCACGCCTGTGCCAGGTCCGTGCGCATGCTGTAGAACCTACCCAATTCCGAGTACGGCGCGATCGTGACGATCCTGGCCAACAACTTACGGCGTTCCTCGTAGTTTCGGAAATCCTCCTTGAGCAGATTCAGCAGCCGCGTCGCGGCATTGAAGTAGTTCGGATCCAGCTCGACCGCCTTGCGGAAGGCCAGCATCGCTTCCTTCTTCTCATCCATCGACTCAAGCACCAGCCCCAGAAGGTAGGGAGCCCTCGCATTGTCAGGATGCTTCTTCATGAACTCCGCAAGGATCCGCTGCGCAATCGGCCGCACCCGCTCATCCGAAAACAGACCCTCGCACCCGAAACAGTGGCTCTCCCGTGGCCCGAAGCTGACCGGCATCAACTCGAACGCCTTCTCGAAATGAGGCACCGCCTCCTCGAAACGACCATTGCGCGCCAGGGTCAACGCCAACCGGGACTGCAGACAGTAGGCATCCCCGAAGTGATCCAGAGCGGCCAGATACCTTTCCGTCGCCTCACGAATCAATCCGGCATAGAGGAAATCATCCGCCTCCTCCCCCTCGCGGATCGAAACCATCACTTCGGCAAAGAACCGCGATTTCTCTTCGTCACCCAGTTTCGCCAAGGTCCGCGAAAGCACCTCGTAAACCTTCATCCGCGATGTCTTCCCCTGATCGCCGTCAGACGGATCCAGCGCAATCGCCTTCTCCGCCCACTCCTTCGCTTCATCAAGCCGGCCCGCCTCCAGCGCCACCTCCGCCTTCCAGATCAAAGGACGCTCTTCGAAGGGATCGAAGACCATCAGCTCGTCGAGGAAACCGACGAACTTCCCAGGTGCCACCTCTCGCGCCAGCTCGTAGTGAGGGTCGCTCTTCGGGTGCATCACCAGGACCCTCTGAACCACCGACCACGCTTCATCCTTGCGACCGGACTCCAGCAGCGCCCGGACGTAGATCGAACCCAGATCCTCTCCCGTATTGCCATCATCCCTCAGCAAGACATACGCCTCCTGCAGGCTGACCTCCCCGCTCTTCAGGTGCGACTCGAGCTCATTCAGGAAGGATTCCGCACCATCCACATGGTACATCGCGATCCACATCATGCTGTCGAAACCCGCCCCATAATATCCACCCCTCGCCATCACCTTCTCCCTCATCCCCTGCAGGTCGGAGGCCAATTCCTTGACGCGCTTCCAGTCTTCCATCGCGGCCAGGGCCTCGATCAACCGCCGGTTCGAATGAAGCCCACGGAAGGATTCATCCTTCAGGCCCTTCTGCGCGTCGGCCCACAACATCTCGACCACCTCATCCCGCAGTGCCGTGTCCTCCGCCAGTTCCGCCACCTTCAGCAGCCGGCCAAGCTTCTCCGCCCGGTCGTCCCCGGTCAGGTCGGCTTTCAAGAGCGTGATCGCCTGACTGAGCGTCGCATCCTCCAGAGCCTCTTCCCACGCCTTCTTCGAGGAACGGTGGTAGGACCCGCTCGAACCGGACGCCAGCAACTCAGGTCGGTTCTTCTCCAACCATTCCACCCCCTCCTTCGGGTCCACGCTCAAGGCGAGCACCGCATCGCGCTTGGCCTCCCGACCAAACGATGATGCTCTGCTCCGCGCATTCAACACCAGCTCCCTCACCAGTTCCTGCGCGCCCTTCTCATCGCCCTTCATCAGGTTGACGAACAAACGTTCCTTCCCGGGCGTCAGCCCGCCGGATCCGGGAAAGCGGGCCTCCTCGGGTGCCGCACCCGGACCGGCAAGGTCCTTCTCCATCGCATCCAACAGCTTGGGCCACTCCACTTCAGGCGGCATCTCGGCATACCAGTTCCCGAGGATGCCTCCCCATGCTTGCTTCCGGTCGAGCGCCCGGCGTTCCAGCCACTCATCGGCCGTCGCAGCAGGCGTCATCTCCTGCCGTTCCTCCATCCCACCGAAACTCCCACCCACGAAACCCGAACTGCGACGACATGCTGCGATCGCCACCAGCCCGACAACAAAACCCAAAGTCATCCAACTCCGCAAATTCATGATCCGGCACCCTAGTGAGACCGATCGCCCGGCAAAAGAATCAATCCACCCTTCTCGAATTCTTCACACGCCCCACCATCCACCTGATGGACTCTTGCGCTGGAAAACCCACCATCTTCCAACTCATTCTCGACACAAAAAAGCGGTCCCGGCATACACCGGGCCCGCTTGGAAAATCATGGAAACCGACTCAGCTCTTCGGCGGGAATCCCTTGAGGAGCTTGCGGGCCAACTCACGGGCATCATCACGTTGCAGAACTTCGCTGCGGCTGTCATCGATCCGCACGAACCCCTTGCCACGCCACACCACCTTGTCGCTGGCCGGCTCGGAGATGAGGAAGCGCACACCGATCTGGCTCTCCTGCTTCAGGTAGCCGGATGTCAGACCCGAACCGGATGACGTGCCAGCCAGCCACATGGCACCTTCCTCACCCGGCACGTAGCGGGATTCATACTTGGGTGTACCGCCCACCGAACGATATCCCGGAGCACGCAGACCGCGGGCATAGATGTAGAGGTCCGGCTCGCCGCTCTCGGCCTGCTTGAAGCCCTGCCGGGCCATGATGCGGTTGCCTTCATCGACGAATGCCTGGCGCAGGCCCTTGTCCTTCTCCGTCAAATCCTTGGCTTCCACCGAATCCAAGGGCACCCACGCATAAGTCTTGTACTGCGAGTAATTCACACCTTCCACGGGAGATGCCTCAACGTCGATGGCAGTGGAAAAGCAGGAACTCAGCGCCAGGGCAGCGGCGGCGGCAACAAAAGGAAGAATCAGTTTCATGGTCAGCAGCTAGATAATGAAATCCTCCCGTCAACGAAAGCACTATTCCCCCGAACCCGGACCATCCCGGCACCCGGAGCGCTCGAATCCACCGAACGAAATGCGTCAAGTTCGGCCCGGGACAACCTGAGAACGGCCTCCCGGCACGCGTGCCCGGAAGCATCTCCGATGCCCGTGCCGCTAGCTCTTGAGGAAATCCTCCATCTCACCGAAGAAGTCGCCGAGCTCATCCTCACTCACCTCGGCACCCATGATGTCGTCCCAGGAGGAATGGATGACATGCTCCTCGTCCAGCTCGCCGATGAACGTGCTCGGCGTGCAACCCACCTGCTGACCCCACTTTCTACGAACCATGCAGTAGGTCATGGTCAAGCGCTTCTGGGCCCGGGTGATGCCCACGTAAAGCAGTCGCCGTTCCTCGTCCTTGGTGCCCTCGGTGATGCTTCGTTGGTGGGGCAGCACCCCCTCCTCCAGCCCGACCAGATAGACCACCGGAAACTCAAGCCCCTTGGACGCATGCAGCGTGATCAGCGTGGCTCCCTGCTTCTTCTCCAGATCGTCGTTGTCCCGCTCGGAGGCCAGGGCACTGTCATCCAGGAACTTCCTCACGCCCTTCCCGCGCTTCGCATACTTCGCCAGGTCCTGATAGAGTTCGTGGATGCTCTCCCGCCGCTGGTCGAATTCCTGCGGCGTCTTGCAGCCACGCTCCAACCACGGCAAATAACCGGTTTCCTCGAGGAATGCCGCCAGCACATCCTGCGGCGGGTTCTCCTTGTTCTGGAGCTGGATCTTGGCCGTCATCACCTGCGCCACAAAGGTCTGGATCGCATTCCTCCCCCGGCTCGCCAGCGGATCCGTGAACTCCGGATCGCACAAGGCCCGCCACACGCTGATGTCGCGCTCGCGGCTGAACTCCGTCGCCATCATCGTCGTCCCCTGCCCGATCCCCCGCGGCGGAGCATTCAGGATGCGCAATAGCGGCACATCCTTCTCCGGATCATCCAGCAGCTCCAGATAGGCCATCACATCGCGGATCTCGCGACGGTCATAGAAACTTTGCGCACCCACCATGCGGTAGGGGATGTTCTGCTCGCGCAACGCCTCCTCCAGCTTGCGGCTCTGCATGTTCGTGCGGAAAAGGATCGCGAAATCCTCCCACGGCCGCTGTTCGGTGGCCTTCAGGGAAAGGATCTCCTCGGCAATGAATTCCGCTTCCTCCTCGTCCCCCGGCATGCCCAGCAGGCGCACCGGTTCCCCCCCCGCGATCGTCGCCCGCAGCTCCTTCTCCCGCCGACCGGCATTGCGTTTGATCAGGCTGTTCGCCGTGTGGAGGATCGCATGGGTCGAACGGTAGTTCTCCTCCAGCCGGATCACCTTCGGATTCGGGAAAAATCGCTCGAACTCGAGGATGTTCGCCACCTCCGCCCCACGCCAACCGTAGATCGATTGGTCGTCGTCACCCACCACGCAGACATGAAAGGGCGGTCCGACAAGCTGCTGGAGCAGACGCATCTGCAGACCATTCGTGTCCTGGAACTCATCCACCGTCACCCGGGTATAGACCGAGCGGAAATGATCGCGCACATCCGGATGCTCCCGCAGCAACTGCTCGGCAAGCACCAGCAAGTCATCAAAGTCCACCGCGTTCTGCGCCCGCAGTTCATTCTGATAGGACACCGCCAGCTCCGCGAAGAAATCGTCATCCATGTGCTTGAGCTCGATCCCGGCATTCTTCGCCTTCGAGATCTCCGCCAGCACCACCTCCGCCTTCAGCTTCTCATCCTTGCCACCCTTGCGGATGATCAGCTGCTTCATGATCCCGACCTGATCGCTGTACATGCAGATCGTGAAATTCTGTTTGTAACCCAGCTTGTCGATCCCGCCGCGCAGCAGCCGCACGCACAGCGAGTGGAAGGTGCACACCGTCATCTTCTCGGCCAGCTTCTTGCCCACCATCCCGGCGATCCGCTCGCGCATCTCACTCGCCGCCTTGTTCGTAAAGGTCACCGCCAGAATCCCCTCCGGCGCAATTCCCGTCTCGAGCATGTTGGAAATCCGGCACGTCACCGTCCGCGTCTTCCCCGTCCCGGCACCCGCCAGGATCAGCACCGGCCCGTCCAAGGTGCCTACCGCCTCCCGCTGGGCGGGGTTCAACGAATCAAATGAAAAGCCTCCTGACATGCGCGGCGGGATGGAAGACCGCCCGGCACCGACAATCAAGCCGGGGCTTCCTCAATCCTTCCCACCTCCGATTTCCCGCATTCTATCCTCGTCTTTCATCCGCAAATCAGGCCCATTGCTTGACGCATCGGGTTACCCACCCTAGCCGTCACTCTCCTATGAAAATCGCCGTCCTCTCACGCAATCCGAAACTCTACTCGACCCGCCGCCTCCTCGAGGCAGGCACCGAGCGGGGCCATGACATGAAGCGCTATGACTACCTCAAGTGCCACATGAACATCGCCAGCATGAGACCGACCATCTTCCTCGGGGACGACGAGCTGAAGGACCATGATGCCGTCATCCCCCGTATCGGCGCATCCCACACCTTTTTCGGCACCGCCGTCGTCCGCCAGTTCGAAATGATGGGCACCTACTCGGTCAACGAGTCCGTCGCCATCTCCCGCTCGCGGGACAAGCTGCGCTCCCTCCAGTTGCTTTCGCGGAAAGGCATTGGCCTCCCCGTCACCGCCTTCGCCCACGACACCAAGGCGACCGGACACCTGATCAAACTCTGCGGCGGCGCACCCATCGTCATCAAACTCCTCGAAGGCACCCAGGGCGTCGGCGTCGTGCTCGCTGAGACCACCAAGGCCGCCGAATCCGTCATCGAAGCCTTCCGCGGCATGGATGCCAACATCCTCGCCCAGGAATTCATCAAGGAAGCCGGTGGCGCCGACATCCGCTGCTTCGTCGTCGGCGACAAGGTCGTCGCCGCCATGAAGCGCCAGGGCGCCGAGGGCGAATTCCGCTCGAACCTCCACCGCGGCGGCAATGCAGCCGTCGTCAAGATCACCCCCGAAGAACGCTCCACCGCCGTCCGTGCCGCTCGCATCATGGGCCTCAACGTCGCCGGTGTGGACCTCCTCCGCTCGAATCACGGACCCGTCATCATGGAAGTGAATTCCTCCCCCGGCCTCGAAGGCATCGAGCAGGCCACCGGCAAGGACGTGGCAGGCAAGATCATCGAATTCATCGAGAAAAACGCCAAGGGAGGATCGACCCGCACCCGCGGCAAAGGCTGACCGACCATGACAGACGACGGCTCCGCCCGCCCGAAACGACGGGCCTCCAAGACCGCCAAACGCCCTCCTTTCGTCCTCAACGGACAGGAAGTGGCACCGGGAACGCGCGAACAGATCCCCATCCCCGTGGGGACCTTCCTCACCCACGAGGAGCTCAGGCTCCGCGTCACCGTGGTCCACGGGAAAAAAACCGGACCCACCCTGATGCTCACCGCCGGCATCCACGGCGACGAATACAACGGCACCGAGATCATCCGCCGGATCCTCCGCCAGCCCAGACTGTCCAGACTCAGAGGCACCCTCATCGCCGTGCCCATCGTCAACCGCCCCGGCTTCGTCACCCGCTCGCGCTACATGCCCGACCGGCGCGACCTCAACCGCCTCTTCCCCGGATCCGCCACCGGATCCCTCGGCGGACGCCTCGCCCGTGTCCTCACCGAGGAAGTCCTGCCCCACGCAGATGCCGTCATCGACCTCCACACCGGAGCCATCAACCGGCCAAACTTCCCGCAAATCCGCATCAGTGCCGACTGCCCCGAGTCGCGCGAGCTCGCACGCATCTTCGACCCCCCCGTCATGCTCATCGGTCACGCACGGGAGGGCACCTTCCGCCACAGCTGCCTCGAGCTCGGCAAACCCTCACTGCTCTACGAAGCCGGAGAAGCCCTGCGCCTCGATGCCCCGTCCATCCGCTTCGGCACCGAAGGCATCCTCGCCGTCATGCAGCAGCTCGAGATGCTGCCCACCAGCAAGCGGTCCCGACGCCGCACCCCGACCCTCGTGTCCCACCGCAGCTACTGGGAACGTTCCCCGGCCGGTGGCATCTTCACACCACTCGTCGCCCTCGGGAAAGCCGTCGAAAAGGACAGCCTGCTCGGCTTCATCGCCGATCCCCACGGCAGCAAGGAAACCCCCGTCAAGGCCACCCGCGCCGGCGTCCTCATCGGCCGCACCAACGAAGCCGTCGCCGATGAAGGGGACGGACTCTTCCACATCGCCCTGCTCGACGACCTCGAATCCGCCGAACAAAGCATCGCCAATACCGCCGATGCCATGCCATCCCTCGACAACCGCGAGGATGACCACCCGGTCCCCTACGACTCCCTGAACGACACCATCAGTTAGTCGCTTGCCGGATTCCTGGCCACACCGGACACCACCTAACAGAATTGCATGAACGGGCGGAATCGTCCGGGGCAATCCGGAAGCGGCACTCGAACCGAGCCCGGCGAGATGGAGTCATTCCCCACGCGGTGCTGTTTCCTCCGACAGCAGCCTCAGATTGATCCTCGCTTGCGACGATCCGAGCTCCTCCGCCCGGCGGTAAGCCGCGGCGGCTTCGGCAGGGCGGCCCAGCTTGGCTAGGACGAAGCCACGGTTGGTCCAGGCGTTGGCATGGTCCGGGACGGACTCGATCAAGGCATCGAGTTCAACGAGCGACTCCTCCCAGCGACCCAACGAAATCTCAAGCCCGGCGAGATCGTAGCGCGGCATGGCAAAGTCCGGCCGCAGCTCGATCGCCCGGCGGAAAGCGACGCGGGCAGCATCCGGAAAGCCGAGCTCGACCCGCACCTTCCCGAGATTGTGCCACGCGATGGCATGGTCCGGTTGCCGGGCGACAACCTCTTCAAATCGCTGACCCGCCTCACCGGGCCGACCCGACTCAGCCTCAAGGATGCCGAGGTTGTTGAGCGCCTGAACATAACCGGGATTGGCGGCAAGAGCGGCAAGGTAGTGCTGTCGCGCCTCGACGGCACGCCCCTTCGCCATGAGGGCGAGCCCAAGGTTATTCTGGGCGAGATGGTTCGTTTCTGAAACTGAAAGGGCATGCCGGAACAGACTCTCGCTGTCGCGCCAGACCCGCACTTGATGACGGCCCAGCCCGACCAGCAACACCACGGCCGCACCGATCGCACCAGCAAGGTAAGGCTTGGCCTCCGGCCACCGTTTCATCGCCGCCGCAAGACCGGCAAAAAGAGCGAGATAGAGTCCGATGAAGGTGAAGTAAGCGTAGCGGTTCGCCATCGCCGAACCGCCGGCCTGCACCAGCCCGATCATCGGCACCAGCGTGCCGAGAAACCACAGCCAGCCGATACCCGCCAACGGCACCGCGCGGCGTAGCCGCCACACACCCCACGAAACCACCGCCAGCAGCCCGAGCGCTGGGATCCACATGGCCGCCGGCACCCCATCGGGATACGGATAATACACCATCAGGTCGTCCGGCAGGAAAAGCCGCCGGACGTAGGTTGCATAGGACACCACCGCATTCGCCAGCCTCATCGGCAGCGGAAAGTCATCGCCCGATGCGATCGCCCCCATGCTGGTCTGGCATAACACCGTGAGCCAACTCCCCAACGCCGACACCGCCAGCAGTGGCATCTTCTCCGCGACGACCCCCTTCGTGAGCTGCCGCCGGTAGGGGCAGGCATCGAGAAGCAGCATGACGCAAGGCAGCGTGACCGCCAGTGGCTTGGCCATGACTGCCAGAGTGTGGAAAACAAGCATCGCCACCCACCACCGCCACCCACCACCTCGGGCACGGCGCTCGTGGGCCAGCAGCGCCAGCAAGCAGAAGGCCATCGACAGCACATCCTTGCGCTCGGTGACCCAGGCGACCGACTCCACATGGATCGGGTGCACCGCGAAGACCGATGCCACCCCGAGCGCCAGCCAGCGCGAACCAACCGCCCGCGCCAGCCACAAGGCGAGCAAGGCCGAATTCAGCGCATGAAGCACGAGGTTCAGCACATGGTGCGGCCCGGCGTCCGATCCGAAAAGGCTCACCATGGCCTGGTGCGACAGCCAGGTGAGCGGAATCCACATGCTCGGCCCGTGGATTTCGAAGGCCCAGCGGGCGTTCTCCACCGTCAGCCCGCCGAGCACCCGGGAGTTCTCATAGAAGTAACTACTATCATCATAGTTGACGAAATCGAAGCCCGCCACCGGCGCATACACCACCGCCGCCAGCAGCGCCGGCGCCCACATCCACGACCATGACTTCCTCAGCTCCATCGGAATCGCACGGTAGCAGCCAGCACCTTCATACCGACCCGGAGGACGGAAACCTTCGACTCTCCACAGGTCCGCGCACGGGTCGATACCGGCACCTCGATGACACGCAGCCCGCCCTTCAGCGCCCGAGCTGGGATCTCCACTTCATACTCGAAGGTGTCGCTGCGTGGTTCGACCACCGTCACAGCCTCGCGCGACCACGCCTTGACCCCCGCAAGCACATCGGTCATGCGCGACCCGAAAAGCACGCTCGCCCAGCCGCTGACGAGCCAATTACCGAGGTCCCGCGTCCATGTCGCCTCCTCGTCCCTGCCACTTCCGGCCATGAAGCGCGACCCGAGCACGAGGTCAGCCGCACCGGTCTCGATCGGCCCGACCAGCGCCGCCAGATCCTTCGCCAGAAACTGCCCGTCTCCATCGAACTGCGCCTGCACCAGGCCCCGCGCCTCGCGCATCCCGGTGCGGATCGCATGCCCCTTGCCACGGTCGTCAGCGTGCGCGATGTAGCGCAGCCCCGGCATCCTCCCAGCGAACTCCCGCACGATCCGCCCGGTGCCATCGCGGCCGCCGTCGACCACCAGCACCTCGGTGCCCGCCGGCACGTGCGCCCGCAAGTCCTCCAGCGTCGCCCCGATCGAGTCCTCTTCGTTGAATGCGGCGACAATGATGCTCAGCGGAGGGTCATCCATAATCGAGCCGCAGGCTGCGCGATCCCCCGCCACGGGTAAAGCCAAGGCGTGATTTTGTCTCGCCACCCGCACGCCAACCCCGGAGGATCCGCCCCCGTGCGTGGCTACTGGTCAGGAAAACAGGTGGTCGTTCCCGGAGGCGCCGGCTTCATCGGCTCGTCGGTGGTCGACGCGCTGGTCGCTTGCGGCGCCCGGGTGCGGGTGATCGACGACACATCCTCCGGAAATTGGGAGCGGCTTGCCCCCCACGCCGACCGCATCGATCGGGTCCAGGCCGACCTCACCCGCCTACCACTGGCCGACACCTTCCGCGACGCCGACGCCGTGCTCAACCTCGCCGGCCGGGCACCGGGCCTGATGCTCGACGACGACCGCCATGAGCGCCTCCATCGCGAGAATCTCGCGGTGGCCGATGCAGTGCTGTCGGCAGCGCTCGAGGCGGAAGTGCCGCGGTTGTTGGTGGTCAGTTCGTCCTGCGTTTACCCGGACGACGCGCCCGTGCCGACCCCCGAACTCCCGCTCGAAGGCACCGAGCCCGAAGCGGCCAACCGCGGCTATGGTCTGGCCAAACGCGAGATCGAGGCGCGCGCTACCGCCGCCCACGGCGGAGGCACCGCCATCACCATTGCCCGACCCTTCAATGCCTGCGGCCCCCGCGACCAAGCCCGCGGGCCCGGCGCCCACGTCATCCCCTCCCTGCTTGGCCGTATCCTCGACCCCGCAGAAGAGGAAATCGTGGTCTGGGGTTCGGGCAACCAGACACGCAGCTTCATCGATTCCCGGGACCTCGCTTCCGGCCTGCTGATGCTCGCCGAGCACCACCCTCACCCGGAACCGGTGAACGTCGGCAGCGCCGAGGAAATCGCCATGCGCGACCTGGTCGCCGCCCTGATGCAGTTGGCCGGAATCGACAAGCCGACCCGCTTCGACACGACCAAACCCGAAGGCGCCCCACGCAAAGTTTGCGACGCCGGTCGGCTCCGAACCCTGACCGGATTCCGCCCGGCCTTCCAGCTCACCGATTCCCTGGCCGGGATCGTCGCCGCAGCGAAGGGAAATGGCAGGCTTGCCGCGGGGCGCTCAGCTCGGTAGATTGGGCGGAGTTTTCATCCGCTTCCCATGTCTGCCATCTCCTCCTTCCGCCCGGCCGCGCTGGCACTCGCCCTTACCTGCCTGCTTTCCATGGCCTCCGGGCAGATCACCATTACCGACTGGGTTGGTGATGCTCCCACCCAGGGCGGCTCGCTCATCACCGTCTACGGTCAGAATTTTGGAGCCCCACAAAATACCACCATCGTAGTTGGCGGCGCTGTCGCCCAACCCGACGCCGTCACGCCCGCCTCCGTCACCTTCAAGCTGCCGGCAGGCACAGGCATGAATCTTCCCTTGATCGTCACCGACGGCGCCAACAACTCCAACCAGATCCTCTTCTCCTACGACCCACCCGTCGTCACGAGCTTCTCCCCGGAACGCGACCTCGCCTCGTCCACCCCCCAAATCGCCCTCTTCGGCAAGAACTTCGGCGTCAATGTGGGCGTGATCAGCGCCAGCATCGGCGGCAACCCCGCCCCCATCATCTCAAGCCTGCACGACAAGCTCACCATCGAGAAACCCATCACCGCTGGAGCAGACAATGAGATCGAGATCACCGTCGACGGCCAGTCCGCCCTCTTCACCTCCGGCCGCTGGATCAATCTCACCAGCCCTCCCGGCTACTTCATCAATCCAGGATCGGGCGCGGTGCTGCCCGCACCGGTCGGACGCTACGCGCCCGATCCGAACATGACCTCCACCCTTGCCACGCCAGCCGGCAACTACACACCGATCGTGGGCATGCGCGCCGCCATCCCGGCCAGCCCCGGGTATTTCGTCCCATCTCTCGGTTCCAGCACCCAGCTCCCGGCTCCGGCGGGCAGCTTCACCGCCGCCGCCGGAATGACCTCTGCGACCGCAGCAAGAGCCGGGCACTACGTCCCCGCCGACGGCATGTCCACCGATCTCGAGACGCCGGTCGGCCACATCAACCCAATCCCCGGGGCTGATGCCCCCCTCGCCGCTCCAGTAGGCCGCTACGTTCCGAATCCCGGCCAGACTTCGGCTTTCAGCGCCCCCCCCGGCCACTACGCTCCGTTTTCCGGCATGTCATCGACCCTGCCCGCAGCTGCCGGGCACTTTGTCGCCAACGCCGGTCAATCCAGCCAGACCCCCGCTCCAGCTGGCTCATTTGCACCCTCCGGTGCCACCTCCGCGACCCCCGCATCACCCGGCAGCTACGCCCCGGTCGCCGGCATGCCCGCCTCCATCCCAACTCCACCCGGATACTTCACCGCCGTCGGTGGCAGCACCGAGCCCGAACCCGCGCCCGCCGGGAAATTCGCCCCCACCCCGGGGCTCTCCACCTGCTTCACGGCCCAGCGAGGAAAGTACGTGCCCGTCCCCGGCATGCGTAGCGCCCTCCTTGCAAGCCCGGGATACTTCGTCAGCGAAACGGGAGCACAGGACCAAACCCCATCACCCGCCGGCCGATTCGTTTCCCAGAGCGGTGCGAGTTCGGCAGTCGACGCACCAGCCGGATCCTACGCACCCATCCCCGGAATGCGCGACGCACTTCCAGCCCCCGATGGCAGCTACGCGCCCAACCCCGGATCGACCTCTGTTTTGAAGGTCCCCGCCGGCTTCACCACGGATGGGCCCGGTGCGGCGACGATCTCCCCACTACCTCAGCTCACCATCACCGCCTACACACTCGAGGAGAACGGCGACAACACCATCAGCTTCGAAACCGCCAACGGCCAGAACTACGGACTCTTCTACACCGAGAACCTGATCGATTACACCCTGCTGCAATTCGTCGCCGGCACCGGAGCAGTCGTCACCCGCACCTTCACCCCTCCCGTCTCCCAGACTGGTAAACGGTTCTATGTCGTCGGCCCCGCCGAGGCTCCCTGAACGACTCCATCCGTTAGTCGCTTCATCCGCGGTGGCAGACCCCGGGAAACGTGCGAAAATGGTGCGATGAACGATTCCACCACCCCGCGAGCATTCCTCGGACTGACCGACAAGCAGCTGGCCTACCTCGTCGTCCGCATCGGCCTCGGCACCAACCTGTTCTTCCACGGAGTCGTCCGACTGCCGAAGCTCCAGGGTTTCGTCCAGGGCATGGAGAAAGCCTTTGCCGACAGCCTGCTGCCCGGATTCCTCATCACCCCCATGGCCCACGCCATTCCGGTCGTCGAGCTCATCGTTGGGCTCATGCTCCTTCTCGGAGCGAAAACCAGAGCCGCCCTGCTTGCCACCGCAGCCCTGATGCTGGTGCTCATCACCGGCTGCTGCTTCATTGAAAACTGGGGCCCGATCAACTCGCAGATGGTGATCCTTGCGCTCGCCGCCCTGCTGATCGCCCACTCTCACCTGAACCGCTTCTCCCTGACCAGGGACACCCCCTGCTGAAACCACCGCGGCCACTCCCAATCAGGCTCCTCAGGCGAAATCCCTCACCCCTCCGGCGAGGTGGTTCCCCTGCACATCCACAAGGAAGTAGCCCGAAAGGCATCGGCGCCCCAGCAGCATCTGACAGAGCATGCGGCTGCGATCCGCCAGCGTCAGCCGGCCCCGCCAGCGGAAGCCTCCCGGCATCTCCAGGTCCACCTCGATCCAGATCCGCACCTGCGCCTCCCCCGTCGAACTCTTCACTCGCGAGACCCCACCGACATCCACTTCACACGGCGTCCGGACCCCGTAGTGGTCCTCCGTGATGAACCTCACCTTCCGCTGATCCTCGGACAACTCGATCTCCTCTGCGTGAAGGCTTGAAGTCCGCGCACCACTGTCGGTCTTCGCATTCATCACCCCC
This sequence comes from Haloferula rosea, assembly GCF_016595525.1. Classification (GTDB taxonomy): domain Bacteria; phylum Verrucomicrobiota; class Verrucomicrobiia; order Verrucomicrobiales; family Akkermansiaceae; genus Haloferula; species Haloferula rosea. Next base: position 11,075 of record NZ_JAENII010000020.1, on the reverse strand, counting down.
ACCCCGAGGCCGGGTAGCCGCACCCACTCCCGACGCCCGACCACCAGCTTCCTGCCACCGAAACGGTCCGTAGGAAGATTCAGCCCATCCGCGGCAATTCCGCTGGGCTGCTCCACTTTCTCGATCTCCGCGAGATAACAACGTCTGGCATTCGTCATGGGCCGAAACATCCCTGCATCCCGCAGCCTCCACCAGCAGAAAAGACCAGCCGTGGAGCCTCAGGTCCGCACCTCGGTGGCACCCGTTTTCACCTTCAGCCTCCCGGTCTTCCGGAGCCGGCGCAGCACCTTCCAGTTGGTCACATACACCACCAGATGGAAGGCGAACACAACGTAAACCGCCGCCAGGATGACCTGCCAGATGCGCGAGTAGAACTGGTCGTCCGTTTCCCCGCCGAAGGGCATCGTACCCAGACCGATGAGCAGGATCACCGTCCCCAGACCCGACCCGCAGATCGGCCCCCACTTCGTCCCACCGAACATCTGCCTGCCGAAGACCAGACCCAGAAGCGTGAACAGCCCGAGCAGGAATAGATACGAGGGAAATAGTACCAGCAGTTCGTAGATCCCCATCGCCACCACCCCCCCGAAGGTGTTGCCCATGATCAGCGCCTTGCCCCCCTTCAGACCCGCCGACAGGTTGGGACTCTGGATCAGCATGGTGGCAAAGATCAGGATCTTCAGATCACCGATGTTCCCACCGATCAGGACATAAGCCTCCAGCGGAAGAATCACCAGCACCCGGATGAAGGCGATCTTGGCCGCCCGATCACGCCCCGCCTTGTCCATCGGTGGCGGCGTCGCCTTCTGCGGTTTGCTCACCCCCACCGGGTCCGGGAACACCGCGTGGGAAAGCCAGACGAACGCCATCGCAATCAACCCCGAAGCAAACAGACCCGTGGTCAGCGAGAACGCGAGCTCCATCGACTGTGCCGCCATGGCCGGAATCAGCAGAAACCCCATCAATACCCAGGTCAGGAACCCGCGCGAGACCCCGATGGACATCAGGTAGAAGCAGCGGAAGATCATCAGCATCACCGCCGCCAGCACCAGAAGGGGCTGGGAAAGCGTGACCGCGGAAATGGCGAAGGCGAACAGCAAGGCCGCCAGAATCATCACCGGGAATGCCAGCAGGGCCCCGATCGTGGGACGCGGCACCGGCGCCGACAGGAAAGCCGCCGCCAACATCGGCGTGATGAAGGCAAAGGGCCAACCAATGCCAAAAGCCGCCGCCGTCGAAGCCACCACCCCGAAGGTCAGCCGGAAAATGCGCGCCTGGGCAAGACGCTGCTGATCTTCCGGCGAGATCTCCGCTGGAGCATCACTGGACATAGGAGAACCAAGACACGAGCCGGATCCACAGGCCGCCCACCGCATTGAGGATCACGTTGTCGCTGGTGTAGATCACCACATCCGCCTGTCCCCCTTCGCGAAGCAGGCCACGGGCCTCCTCCTTGTCGAACGAAATCACCACCGGAAACCGCTGCGGATCCCTCAGCCAGTCCTTCGAGCCCTTGATCTTCGGCAGCACCCCGGCATTGTCCACATCCCCCCAGTCGACACCATACCCGGTGCTCTGGACCGTCCCCTTGAAAATCCGACCCGGCTTGACATCAAGTACGATATCCACCGTATCCCCCGGCTTCACACGCCCGATGCTGTTCTCCCGCATGTAGGCCTCGATCCACGCCTCATCCGAGCCGATGAAGGTCATCAGGGGTTGCCCCACATTCGCATACTGCCCCTTTTCAATGCGCACATTGGTCACCCCACCGTCGCGCGGTGCTCGCAGCACCGTCCGCTGCAGGTCCAGCTGGGCATCCTCGAGCGCCGCCTGCGCAGCCACCAAGCGCGGGTTCTCCTCACCCTCCTGGCCGAGGTTCTGCTTCGCCTGTTCGAGCGCCTGCTCCGCATTCTCAAGCTGCGCCTTGCTCAGGTCCACGTTCGAGCGGGCCTTGTCCAGATCCGCCTCGGAGACCGCGGCACTTTCAAACGCCTTCTCGATCCGCACCAGCTGCGACTTCGACAGATCCAGCGCCGCCCTCGCTTCCGCCACCGCCGCCGTGGCCGATCCGACGTCCGCCGTACTCGCACCCATGTCCTGACCCGCCCTCTCCAGCGAAGCCTCCGCATTCCGGACCGCCAGCTCGTAGTCCTTCGAGAGGATCTTCGCCAGCACCTCGCCCGCCTTCACCGGGCTGTTCAAGCCCACCGCCACCTCGATGACCTCACCGGAAACCTGCGGCACGATCGGCACCACATACCCACGCACCCGGGCCTGCCCCGTATACGGCGTGTAGCGATCACCGATCAGATACCAGATGAATGCCACGATGCACACCACCAGCACCCGTCGCGTCCAGCGGGTCGCCGCATCCGCCTTCTTCTTCACCTTCGTGCCATCCGGAGCCTCCGCGGTCGGTTCCGCCGGTTGGGTCTTGGCTTTCGGCTCCTGCGCGGCATCCGCATCGTTCTTTTCTTCAGACATGAAATCAAGGGGTCGGGGTTCGCGCCCTACTCGGCAGCGGTTTCCAGGCTCTCGGCTTCCTCATCCGCTTCCTGCTGCAGTTCGAGCCAGGCCATGAAAAGTTTGTACAGCAGGGCCACCACCACCGCACCGATGAACAGCCCCATGATGCCCGACGAAAGCATGCCGCCGATCGCACCAATCAGGATCACCAACATCGGCGCATCCACTCCGCGACCCATCAGCATCGGCTTCAACACCCCGTCCCCGAAGTTGATGATGATCGCCCAGATCAGGAACAAGGTCGCCGAGATCCCCTCGGTGACCGAGAACACATAGGCCGCCACCGGACCCAGCACGATCAAGGGCGGAAGCTGCATGATGCCCAGCATCAGCACGAGGAATCCCCACAACGCCGGCATCGGCACTCCCACCAAGGCACAGCCGATGCCCGCCGCCAGTCCCTGGATGCACGCCGTACCGACCACCCCCAGCGCCACACCACGGATCGTGCCCGTGGTCAGAGCGACCAATTCCTCACCCCGGGCACCGACGAGGCGCTTCGCCAGCACATGCAGGAACTTCACACAGCTTTCGCCGCTGATCATGAAGACCCCCGCCAGGATCAAGGACACCGTGAAGCCAAGCAGCGTCCCTCCCACCCCGGTGATCATTCCCAGCAGCACCGTGCTGAGATGCTTGATCTGGGGCGCGAACTTCTTCGAGGTCTCACGGAAATTCTCCGAAAAATCCGACCATGTCTGGTAGGCCTTCTCTCCGATCACCGGCCAGTCCCGCACCTTCTCCGCCGGTGGCGGAACGTGCAGTTTTCCTTCCTTCCACGTGTCCGCCAGCTCGTGCACCCCGTCGATCGAGTGATCAATGAGGATCACCGACGGAACGATCAGGACCGATACCGAGCACAGGATGAAGAGCACCCCCACCAGCTTCCGACGGTTTCCCAACTTCGCCGAGACCTTCAGAAACAGCGGATAAAACGCCACCGCAAGGATCACCCCCCACAGCACCGGATTGATGAAAGGCGAGATGATCTTGAATGCCCAGACCGCCAGGATCAGCACCAGGCCCACCCGGATCGCCACTTCAATCGCCTGCGCCGTGAGGCTTTCGCCCGGCTTGTTCTCGGATGCTTCGCTCATAGACCCGGCAATCTAGAGACCAAAGACCGGAATTGCACAGTGCCAAATGCAATCACCTCATCCCCCCTCTCCGCCAGCATCCCGCCCTTGCCCCCGCCGGGATCCGCCGCTACATGCACGCCATGCACGGCTTCGCCTACAAGAATGGAACGCTTCACTGCGAGGACACCGACCTTCAGGCCCTCGCCCAGGAACACGGGACCCCCCTCTACGTCTACTCGTCCGGAACCCTGCTCGACCACTACAAGCGGCTCGACCAGGCCCTCGACGGCGTGGACCACGAAGTCGCCTACGCCGTGAAGGCCAACTCGAACCTCAGCGTGCTGCGCCTCCTCGCCGAGGAAGGCGCCGGATTCGACATCGTCTCCGCAGGCGAACTCTTCCGCGTCATCAAGGCCGGCGGCGACCCGAAAAAGTGCACCTTCGCCGGCGTCGGCAAGACCCGCGAGGAAATCGAATACGCACTCAAGCACGAGATCTACTCCTTCAACGTCGAGAGCGAAGCCGAGCTCCGTTACCTCAATGAAGTCGCCGCCGACCTCGGCGTCATCGCCCCGGCCGCCGTGCGGGTGAACCCGAACGTCGATGCCAAGACCCACAAATACATCTCCACCGGCAAGTCGGAGAACAAGTTCGGCGTCGACTTCGAAGCCATCTCCGACCTCTACGCACGCGCCGCCAGCGAACTGAAGAACATCCACCTGCGCGGACTGCAAATGCACATCGGCTCCCAGCTGACGTCCATCGATCCCTTCATCGAAGCCGTCGACAAGGTCGCCCCCCTCGCCTCCCAGCTCAAGGCCGACCACGGCATCGAGTTCTGGTCCATCGGCGGCGGCATCGGCATCGTTTACGAAGATTCCCTCCAGGCCGGCTCGGAAGCCTGGTGGTCATCCAAGTCCGACGAAGAACGCCCCCTGACCCTCGCCCAGTACGGCGAAGCCGTCGTCCCTCGACTCAAGGACCTCGGACTCAAGATCCTGCTCGAACCCGGCCGCGCCATCGCAGGCAATGCCGGCGTGCTCCTCACCAAGTGCCTCTACGAAAAGAAAGGCAGCGCCAAGACCTTCAAGATCGTCGATGCCGGCATGGGCGACCTCATCCGCCCCGCCCTCTACGAAGGACACCACGACATCGTCCCCATCAAGGAACCCGCCGGAGAAGTCCGCAAGGTCGACGTCGTCGGCCCCATCTGCGAAAGCGGAGACTTCTTCTGCCAGGACCGCGAACTCCCCGACTTCCAGCCCGGTGACTTCATCGCCCTCATGAGCGCCGGCGCCTACGGCTTCGTCATGGCGTCGAACTACAACTCACGCCCCTTCCCCGCCGAGATTCTCGTCGATGGCGGCACCGCCACCGTCGTGCGCAAACGCCAGACCCTCGACGACCTCATCGCCGGCGAATCCTGAGCTCCGCCGCAGGGTTCCACGGCGGACCATTGTTGACTCCCACCGTCCGTGCCCACCCTGCTTCAGCTCCACCTCCTCGTCGCCCTCGTGGCGACCACCGCCCTGATCGGCCACGTCGTCACGGTCAGCGCCCCCGTGCTCGTTTGCTGGCGCACCGCGCTGGCCGCCGTCGGTGCCTTCCTCTGGGTCCGCCTGATCCAGCGCCGGAAAATCTGGCTCGGATGGAAGCAAGTGGCTCCCCTCCTCGGCGTCGGAGCCATCGTCGGCTGCCACTGGCTCGCATTCTTCGGAGCCATCAAGCTCGCCAACATCTCCATCTGCCTCGCCGGCATGGCGACCATCTCCCTCTTCACCGCCTTCACCGAGCCCCTCATCACCCGGCGCCGCGTCCGCCCCTTCGAAGTGCTGCTCGGCCTGCTCGTCGTCGCCGGCATCCTCCTCATCGCCAACGTCGAACGCGGTCACCTCCTCGGCCTCGGCGTCGCCCTCGTCGGAGCCTTTCTTGCCGCCATCTTCCCCGTATTCAACAGCATCCTCGTGAACCGCGGGGGCGCCCCCCAGTTGATGGTCGGCTGGGAAATGGTCGGCGCCTGCCTCGCCGTCCTCGCCCTCCTCCCCGCCTTCGATGACGCCGGCTACGCCTCCCTCCTCCAGACCACCGGGACCGACTGGATCTGGTTCCTCGTCATCGCCTGGGCCTGCACCGTCCTCGGCCACGGCTGGCACATCCACCTCCTCCGCAGGATCAGCGCCTACACCGGAAACCTCGCGATGAATTTCGAGCCCGTTTACGGCATGCTCGCCGCCGCCATCGTCTTCGGCGAATACAAGCAACTCCACCCCGCTTTCTACCTCGGCACCCTGTCCATCCTCATCGCCAACCTCCTCCACCCCTACCTCGACCGCCGGTTCAACCAACCCCGTCCGTGAAACCCAACTCACCAGCCCCCGAGAAAAATTCAATGGCTCCCACAAAGCCATCGGTTCCTTCTTGGGTGCCGACCGGAAGGGAGCTGCTCGAAGAGCAATGTTCGGCCCACTCGCCAGTGGCATGACCGTCCCGGTCATGCCTCATCCCATTCAATTCATTCCCGCTCCCTCACCTCAGCCAGCCCCCTCCGGAGCGGGCCACTCACTCTGCCTGGAGACGGATCATCGCCTGTCGATCCCGCCGCCCTGTCTGCACCTCGTCGTACGGTTGGATCACCCGCGACCGGTAGCCGGAAGCATCGATCTTCAAGGGCGGCCGCGGATAGGGCATGTCGAAGTGCGGGAGCAACGAATAGGAAACCGGCCCGATCAGATACGCCCCATGCCATCCATACTGAGCCGGAATCCCGAAATGCCCCTCGGCATCTGTGGTCGCCAGGACACGGCTTCCATCAGGGCTCGACACCTTCGCTCCAACCACGGGGGCGGTCGTCTCCGCATCGACGACCCTGGCCTCCATGCCCGCCGCGTGCACTCGACGATGAGGAACCGGCACCACGCATCCGCTAAGACACAGGAATGCCACGAGCAGTCCCGCCCTCCGTGCGAGCGTCATGATAAATCCTTCAGCACGAGCTTGAAGCCCTCGCACCTGCAGTGGGTTCTTTCCATTGGATTCAAAGGGGTGACCACTTGAAATACTTCTGCCTCCGCGCGAGTTCCACCGCCCCATGGATCTGCTGCTGATCCGCGAAGCTCACCGTGCTCCAGTGGCGAAGCAATGGCTCGACCAAGGATTGAGGCCAACCCGGAATCGCCCGCAAGAGCCAAATCACCGCCCAATCATTCTGTCCGAGCTCCAGAGAGCATCCATAATCGACAACCCGTTGCGCCTGCGTGACGTCACATGGAATCACCCGCTCCATCGCCATCGCCTGAAACGCCCCATGAATCAACTCGGGAGCAGCACGATCCACGAACTCCACAGCCTTGCGCAAATCGCCGTTCCCCCCGCCCGACAGACGAAACAGCGCATCCCCGATCGCGACCTGAACCATCTCCACACGTCCCTCGCGGGAAAGCGCTTCAAAGAACTCAAGCGCAGCGGAGTGCCCACCATGCCCCAGAGCCATGATCATCTGATACTGCGTCTCCCACGTCCGCGGATCCTCCAGCTCCTTCCTGAGGACCACCAGCAAAGCAGGTCCGGCATCAGGATCACCCGACTTGCGGAGCTTCTTCGCCGCCGATCGACGCTTCGCCGACTTCGAATCGGAAAGTTGCTCGGTCAGCGCTCGCGTCGCGGCATCCATGTCATGAGTAAATTGAAGTCCAGTGATCCGCCATGGCGAGCGCGGCTTCGACTCAGGCCCCGGTTGATTCTTATTCCACGAAACCTGACGCGGGACGGGTAGAGGATCGGGGGTGAGAAATTCTGTCCGCCTTCAGCTTCTGCCGTTTCAACCTCAGGGCATACCACCAGCCAATTCCGCAGGCACCAAAGAAAATACTGCAAATCACGCCGATCCCAGAGGCCATTTGAATCGGTCCCAACGCGATTCCGACACCGCACAATGCGAAAACGAGGCAAGTGATGAGCCTCCAGACGAGACCGTCCTCTGGATGCTGTTCACCAAGCTGTCGGTAGAACTCACTCAATGGCATTCTCTGCGGCAGTCGCTTGCATCCCGCCAATTCCTGCCCAAAGACGATTCTCTGCGTAAGCCACTGAATCACCATGATCGCGCCAGCATATGAGACGAAGCCAAGAACCTTCTCGGTGACGCTCGGTATCGCAATCAACAGAAACGGCTGCCCAAGAATCAGGAGGGTGAGGAAGCAGCGCTGCATCCAAAGGTGCTTGCGATAAGTCACCGTGAACTGCTGTTCATCCTTCAGGACGAGAGGCTTGCTCCACGGACCCCCAAGAAAGAAGAGCCTCTCACCTCCCGGGCCCGTCTTGAAGGCCTGATCAGCAATGGATGTGAAGTAGCCCATATTTCTCCCGCCAACGTCAAGGGTGAGGCGATCCCGGTAACCGAACCGGAAAGGCTACGCACAGCCAAGCAGCTTCCGAAGCTGGCGGCAAGAATTCAACGAAAACATCTAACGGTTCACTTCACTCTTGAACCCAAGCTTCACTTTCGGTCTATCGAATTGTCGACTGCCAGAATGAATTTCTCAGCGAAATTGGGAAACCTGCGCCAATGGCTGTTTGGGTGACCGTCGCCCTTTAGGGCTCGATACATTGATTGACGCACAGTAGCCGCCAACTGGACGGAAGGCTCTATCGTGGTTGGATCCACAAAGTGCTGCCGGGTAGAACCAAACACGCCTCCCCTGTAGGCGATACTGACCAGTCTTCGATAGGAATCAAACTGGAAAGAAATGCTCATATCCGTGTCAGGATTCGGTTTTTCAGGTTCTCGAATGTAAAAATCAAGCCCCCAGACTGAATTGTTGCGAGAGCCGACCGGAAGTGGAGTTGTGACGAGATAAGTATTGTCTCCGAAAACGACTGGGCAGCAGGCAATTTCTCTATGCTGATTGACGTAGAATGGGGTTACGATAGAAAACTCGGCGCCAAACAGCTGCTCAAGTGCTTGTATATCGAGCGCCTCTTCCGGGATATTTACCGAGTCGGAAAGATTGAAGTAATCTTCACCCCACTCGAGATTCCGCTCCAGTATTACCGGGCGCTCTTCTTTTTCACTCCTGACAGTATCCATGCTCTTATTGCAGCCTGAGAGGCAAAACAGCACCAAGAGCGGTGTAGATAGATTTACTCTCATAAATACAGAACGTCTGAGAAATGGCGGCGCCGTCCCTTACGACGCCACTCCGCTTCTCGTTGCAGGATCCTAACCACCAAAACGGAAATTCAACAAGGGCGCTGTATGGCGTCGCCATCTTCGGCTTGTTGGCCTTTTGGTTTCGGTTGGGCTTGATCAGCGGAGGTAGAACGCACGCTCATCCGAGTAGGCCACAAAGTCGACCGGCAGCTGGGAGGGGTCGGAAAAGTCGAAAATCGCATTCGTGCTGTCGTGTCTGGTCGCATAAAGAATCATGTACTGCTCCCGGGCCGTACCCGGATCTACTGTAACAAAACCAACGACATCCCTGCGTGGACGGTTCTGGCCAAGGTCTCCTGGCCCATCCCACACAAAGTGGTCTAGCGCTGATCTCCATTTCGCTTGGTCTGATGGTGTGAGCTCAACTTTCGTCACCGTGCCATTGGGATCGCACGCCTCAACTAGGATCGAGTTACCTGAACGAAAGTCGGTCAGGATGCCTTCGATGGTCTCCTCATTCTTCCGTGCCGGGACCGAGGCGAGGTATATCCCAATAAGGCTCAACGCAAGTACCGAAGCCGTGGCTGATACTACTTTGGCACGCTGACTGAGTTCATTCATTTCTAGCCCAACGTAAAAGCTGTGGCGACCCGGTAACCTCACCAGTGTGGCCACGGACAATCAATCAGGTTCCGTAGCTGGCGGCAAGAACGCAACAAAGCCGCTGATAGGGGTCGTCCACCAGCGTCTTGTTGAAACTGTCGGAAAAGTTCCCGCATTTCCAGCCTGTTTTCCACCTCTTGGGCAAGGTTTCTGCTGCGGGAATTGATGACTCATGGCGCGCTTCAAAACCTACGACTACTCCCAGGGCCTGATGGTCCCGGTCAACCTCGACGAGCAGATCGAGCCCGGCACCTTCGAGTACGCCCTGCATCACCTCATCGAGGCACGCTACGACGATACCTTCCTCGCCGAAGAGTTCGCCAATGACGAAACCGGCCGACCCGCTTATCCACCCAAGCTGCTCCTCAAGGCCATTCTCTTCGCCTACTCGCAGGGCATTCTCTCATCGCGCAAAATTGAACGTGCCTGCAAGCACAACATCCGCTTCATGGCTCTGCTCTGCGGCGAAGGGCCCGATCACTCCACCATCGCCGAGTTCATCAGGAAACTCGGCAGGCATGTCGAGCGCGTCTTCGTTGACGTGCTGACCGTCTGCCACGAGGAAGGCCTGCTCGAGGGCACCCACTTCGCCGTCGACGGTCTCAAGCTACCGACCAACGCCGCCAAGGAATGGAGTGGCACCTTCAAGACCCTCAAGCGCAAACGGGACAAGTTCCGCCAGAAGGCCGCCGCGCTGATGAAGGAGCACAAACGCCGCGACCGCCGCCTCGCCAAAGGCAAAACCGAAGTCGCCGGCGATGCTCTCACGCCTGCCGAGAAGCTGCTCTCCAAGGCCGCAAAGATCGACGCCTACCTCGCGGATCACGAGCCCCGCATGGGCGTCTCAGGGAAGGAGGTTCAAAGCAACCTCACGGACCCCGAGAGTTCGAAGATGCACACCTCCAAAGGCACCACCCAGGGCTACAACTGCCAGGCCCTGGCCGACGCCTCTCACCAGATCATCACCACCGCCAACGTTCCCGAAGGCGGCCAGGACGGGCGCGTCCTTGGCGAACTCTTCGAGCAAGCCAACCAACAAGCCCACCAAGCCGGACTCGGCGCTGACTTCTACCAAGGAAAGGAACTCCTCGCCGACGCCAACTACCACAGCGAACCGAACCTCGAAACCGTCGCCGCCCAGCAACTTGATGCCGTCATCCCCGACCCCAACCACCGTGACCGGGACGAGCGCTACGAGGGCCGCGACAAGCACCTGCGCAAAGTCCGGCCCAAGGACACCGGGCGCTTCACCCGGGAGCACTTCCACCATGACGAGGAATCCGACACCTACCACTGCCCCAAAGGGCAAACCCTGCGTCGTAAACCCGGCAGCGGGAGCTCAGCCGGCGGCAAGGGCAAGTTCCACAAATATGAGATCGACAGCGACTTCTGCGAGATCTGCGAGTTCCGCAGCCGCTGCCTCAGTAAAAACGGCAAACGCCGTACTTTGAGCATCTGCGTCGAGCCTGCGCGTCCTCACTGCCAGGCCATGCGGGACAAGGTGGACACCCCCGAAGCACGAGAGAGATATAGCTACCGGATGGGAACCATCGAACCCGTCTTTGCCAATCTAAGACATGCCAAAGGCCTGAACCGCATCAACTATCGCGGCCGCGAGAAAGTGGCCGTGATATGGAAACTGTGGAGCATCATGC
>NZ_JAENII010000001.1 GCF_016595525.1 Haloferula rosea | reverse complement strand
AAGGCTTCCAGCCTTCGACCTGAAAACCTTTGACCCGAAACACTCCGAAGGCTGGAAGCCTTCGCTCCCCTAGAAACTTATGAAAACACATCGAATCGGCATCATCATGAACGGCGTCACCGGACGCATGGGCACCAACCAGCACCTGCTCCGTTCCATCGACGCCATCATCAAGCAAGGCGGCGTCAAGGTCTCCCCGACCGAGACCATCATGCCCGACCCCATCCTCGTCGGCCGCAACGAGAACAAGCTCAAGGCACTCATCGAGCAGACCAGCGTCGAAAAATACACCACCGACCTCGACTCGGTGATGAATGACCCGGCCTACGAGATCTACTTCGACGCCCAGTCGACGCTGCGCCGCTTCGATGCCGTCAAGCAGGCTGCCGCCGCTGGCAAGCACGTCTACTGCGAGAAGCCCACGGCCATCAAAACCGAGGATGCCTACAAGCTCTATGAGATCTGCCGCGATGCTGGCGTGAAGAACGGAGTCGTGCAGGACAAACTCTGGCTTCCCGGACTGGTGAAATTCATGCGCCTCAAGGAAAACGGCTTCTTCGGCGAGATCATGTCCGTCCGCGGTGAGTTCGGCTACTGGGTCTTCGAAGGTCACACCGTCCCACCGCAGCGCCCCTCATGGAACTACCGCAAGGAAGACGGCGGCGGCATGATCGTCGACATGCTCTGCCACTGGCGCTACGTGATCGACAATCTCTTCGGCAAGGTGAAGAGCGTCTCCACCCTCGCCGCCACCCACATCCCCGAGCGCATCGACGAGGAAGGCAAGGCCTACAAGTGCACCGCCGACGACTCCGCCTATAGTACTTTCGAACTCGAGAACGGCATCATCTGCCACTTCAACTCGTCATGGAACGTCCGCGTTCGCCGCGACGATCTCCTGACCATGCAGGTCGACGGCACCAAGGGCTCCGCCATCGTCGGACTGCGCGACGTCTGGACCCAGCATTACGGCAACACACCACGCCCGATCTGGAATCCCGACATCAAGCAGCCCATCGACTTCTTCGACGGCTGGCAGAAGGTTCCGGAGCAGGAAACCTACGACAATGCCTTCAAGATCCAGTGGGAGATGTTCCTGCGCCACGTCGTTCTCGACGAGCCATGGGAATACAACCTCCTCGAAGGTGCCAAGGGCGTCCAACTCGCTGAGCTGGGCATCGAGTCCTCCGAGAAGCGCCAGTGGCTGGATATCCCCGAGCTGAAGTCCTGAAAATATCGGACCGCGAGCTTCAGCTCGCACCCCCAAAGCCAAGGCAAGCCAAACCTCGCGCTCCATCAGGGCGAGCTTCAGCTCGCACCCCCAAAGCCAAGGCAAGCCAAACCTCACGCTCCATCAGGGCGAGCTTCAGCTCGCACCCCAAACCCCAAGACGAGCTGAAGCTCGCGTTCCATCACCATGACATCCCTCATCACCGGCGGTTCCCGAGGCATTGGCCTCGGCGTCGCTCTCGCCCTCGCCAAGGAAGGCCACCGCATCGCCATCAACGGCATGCGCCCGGAAGACCAAGTCACCGAAGTCCTCGACCAGATCAAGGCCGCCGGCGCACCCGCCGTCCTCTACTGCCAGGGCGATGTCGGCACCGAAGAAGGCCGCAAGGCCATCCTCGACCGGATCCGCACTGAGTTCGGATCCCTCAATGCTCTCGTCAACAACGCCGGTGTCGCCCCTGCAGAACGCAAGGACGTCCTGGAGACCACACCGGAGAGCTACCGCCGTGTCATGGGCATCAACCTCGAAGGACCCTACTTCCTGACACAGGCAGTGGCGAACTGGTTGATCGAACAAAAGGAAGCCGACCCGGCTTTCGAAGGAACCATCATCAACGTCAACTCGATCAGTGCGACGGTCGTTTCCACCAACCGCGGAGAATACTGCGTCTCGAAAGCCGGCCTCGGCATGGTCACCCAGCTATTCGCCGCCCGGCTCGGCGAGTTCGGAATCCCCGTCTACGAAGTCCGCCCCGGCGTTACCAAGACCGACATGACCTCCGGCGTGACCGACAAATACGACAAACTCATCGAAGAGGGACTCTGTGTCACCCCGCGATGGGGATTCCCCGAGGACATCGGCAAGGCCGTGGCGTCCCTCGCACGTCGCGACTTCCCCTACTCCACCGGTCAGACCATCATGATCGATGGCGGTCTCACCATCCCACGCCTCTGAGCCTACAGCCCGGGCAGTCACCCGGGGCCTTGGTCCGCCCGCGGATAATCGAGCCATGAGCGAGGGGGACTTCGATCCTCTTTGCTGATGCGGCTCGGCACGCCATGATGGCCGTGTCGCGCCCACTGGTGGCTCAGCGGATCGGGCGAATCACTCTCGCAACCACGGATTGCACGGGATCTCCTTCCGGGAGTTCCGGTTTGACGACCTCCGATCCGGAACGTCACTTTGGGAAGCAAACCCAACCCATGAATCCACGCCAAATCCCCCTCCTCGGAGTTGCCCTTGCAAGTGGGGCACTCGGCACACCGATCGAAATCATCAATCCATCCGGTGAGATCAATAGCGGCGTGGACCGGCAAACCGTGAACCATCCGCTGACCCCCGGCTGGAGCGGCAACGATAACAGTGTGCAGGTCATCAACGACGGCACCGACTTCGGAAACGGCGGATGGCGGCTCACCTTCGAGGACAGCGACGAGCTTTTCCAGATGACATCGCACACGGTGGAAACAGGCGCTGCCTACTCGCTGCGCTTCGATGCCTCGATCTTTTCGGGCGGGTCGGCCACCGGTTCGTTTGCTCCGATCGAAACCCTGATCGGGGGTGCGGTTCTCAATGGCAATTTCAATGCCGATACCTCCCCGAACGACTCCCGCAGTTTCGCTCAAACCCCCAATTGGTTCAATGCGGCCGGACCCGACCAAAATGGTGAGGCCACCCGCACCGGACCGGCCAACACCCAACCGCCGGACGGCTCGAGGAATGCGGTCATCGCCATTGGCAACAACCGCTTCTTTGGCATCGACACCGGCCACACGCTGTCGACCGGCGACACCTTCCGGGCCACCTACCAATGGCGGGATGCCTTCGGCTGGGACGACCTATCCGCACGCATCCAAGTCTCGATCTATACCACCTCCGATGACACCTCGAACGGATCGCCCACCATCCTTGAGACCATCGAATCCAGTCTGTCCCAGGTCGACTCGACCTACCAGACCGACGAAGCCGTGTTCTCTCCGGTTCCGGCATCCGCAGCCGGAAAGCGCCTGTTCGTTTCCTTCAGTGGCCCCCTTTCCGGCTCGGGCTTCGCACGTCTCGATGATTTCGTGCTCGAACGCGGCACACTGTCGGGAGGCCGTGTGCTGACCGCCGACCTTTACGTGGACAACGGAGGCAGTCGTCAGGTCGTGGCGACCCGCACTTATGATTTCAAGTCTCCGACCACCGGCGTCTGGGATCATTATCACCTCGCCGTCCAGGCGGGCAGCCTCGACGCCCATGTCGGAAAAACCCTGGGTGTCCAGTTCCGGAGCAACCCGTCAGCTTCCTCGAACTTCCAGTCGGTCGACAACGTCAGACTCGATTTCTGGGCCTCGTCGTCGCCCGACGGTTCGTTCACCGACAACTGGAACAGTGCAAGCGACCGCCCTTGGGCCGGGCCGGGCTACTGGGCGAACCGACTGCAGGACTGGCAACTGGCCTCCAATCGAATCGAGGTCATTCAAGGCACCCGGGAAAGACGCACGCTGCACCGCCCCGGCACCTCCATCCGCGGAAATGGCGAGGACTTTTCACTGAGCGTGCGGACCGGACTGAATACCGGCACCCTCGGCGCCAATAGCAGGAGTGGATTCCTGATCGGTGGCGCTCCCAACGTGGATTGGCGGGGTGCCCTGCTGGTCAGCGATGGCCTCGGCCGTGACTTCGGGCTCTTCCTCGGCATCTCGGGCGACGGCACCCTGCTGATCGAAGACTACTCCACCGGATCCCTGACGGCACTCTCCTCAGCCGGCACCACCGGATTCGCACAAAATACCCGCCTTGACCTCGACGCCATCTACGATGACTCCAGTGGTTCCTATCAGCTGATTCTCGAGGCCTTTGATACCTCCGAGAATTCGCTCGGCAGCACCTCGACCAACGTTCCATCGGACCGCGTCCTTGGAGCCTTCGGACTGCTCAGCCATCACGGGGGCAGTGCCGCCACCCACTGGTACGACGACTTTTCCGGTAGCGGCGCCGCGCTTCACCCGGAGACTGACCGGCACCTGGCCATCGTGGGGGCCATGCACACGCTCTCGAAAGGCACGCTCAAGCTCACCGCCCAACTTTCGCCCGTCGATGTGGCCAGCACGCCACCGGTAGCTCTCGATGTCTGGAATGGTTCGTCCTGGCAGCAGATCGCCACCACCCCGGTCGACAACACCGACAACCTGTCGTCCTACACCGCGACTTTCAGCGTGACCGGCTGGAACGATCAGGTCGATCAGGACTACCGCATTCGCGTGAACGTCGATGGCATCGACTACTCCTGGCAAGGCACGGTCCGCAGGGATCCCGTCGAGAAGGAAGAAATCGTCATTGCCTCCACCACCTGCCAACGGATCACGGACGGCAGCCTGCAGAACAACGGCTTCGACTGGACCCCGGTCGGCATGTGGCAACCGCATGTGCAGACCTACCAGAACCTCTCCAAACACGATCCGGATGTCCTGCTGGCCCACGGTGACCAGATCTACGAAGGCCAGCCGACCTCGCCCGACAAATCGTCGGCCACGAACCGTCAGTTGGACTACCTCTACAAATGGAACCTGTGGGTGTTGCAGGTCCGCGACCTCACAAAGGACATCCCCACGATCGCCATCCCCGATGACCACGACATCTATCAGGGCAACCTCTGGGGCGAAGGAGGGATCGCGACCAACAACCAAAATACAGGAGGCTACACCGAGCCCGCTTCATGGGTCCGCATGGTCGAACGAACCCAAACCTCCAACCTCCCCGATCCCGACCCCTACAACCCGGTCCAACCCGCACCCGACGTGGCCCAGGGCATCAAGGTCTACTTCACGGGACTGACCTACGGTCGCCTCGGTTTCGCCATCCTCGAAGACCGGAAATTCAAAACCGGAGGCACCAACCCACCCGCAAACCCCGACGATCAATTCCTTCTCGGCGACCGGCAGCACGCCTTCCTCGATGAGTGGAACAAGGACTGGGGCGGGCAGGATGTGAAACTCGTCGTTTCTCAGTCACCGATGGCCAATGTCCGGACTCACGCAGGCAGCGGCTACAATTTCTTCCTCAATGACAAGGATACCCATGGGTGGCCCGTCCATCGGCGGAACGAAGCCTGGGAATCCTGGCGGACCAGCAGGATGTTCCAGCTCGCCGGCGACCAGCACCTCGCGACGCTCGTCCAGCATGGCGTGCAATCCCCACGCGATGCGGGCTTCTCCTTCACCGCTCCCGCCATTGCGAACTTCTTCCCCCGTGCCTTCGATCCGGTCAACAATTCGAATGGCACCACCACCACGGTGAGCCCCTACGCCGGCGACTACTTCTTCGATGGTGTCGGAACGCTCCCCGACGGCGTCACCCCCAATCGCAGCGCCAACGATCCTCATCACTTCAACATCCTCGGTGCCGGGAACCCACCCCAGTACTATGGTCAAAGCCTGGGTATCGATCCGGTCAATCTCCATGACCGCGGTGCCGGCTATGCGATCACCCGGGTTAGGAAATCCGACCGCATGATCACCTTCGAATGCTGGCCCATCCACCCGGACCCGGATTTCCCGCAAACCGGTGGGCAGTTCGACGACTGGCCGCAGACCATCCGCCAAACCGACAACGATGGCCGGGTCCCCACCGGCTACCTTACCTTGGTCAATTCGCTGTGGAGGAACGATCCGGTGGTCCGGGTTTTTGATGAAGCCGATGGATCGCTCGTTCATGCCATGCGCGTGCGCGGAAATCGATACCGTCCACCCGTCTATGACAACTCCACGACCTACCGGGTGGAGATCGCCTACGATGACGAGACGGTATCCGAGACCCGTCTTGGTCAAACCGCAGCTCCCTTCGGACCACCTGCCATCCACTTCTTCGAGGCGCTCCAGCCATCCATCATCACCGGAAACCAAGCCATCCTTCAGTGGGACGTCACTGCCCCATCCACCCTCAGCATCGATCAAGGAGTTGGCGACGTTGTCAATTTGACCGTGGATGGCATCGGTTTCCTCGAAGTGAGCCCAAACGCCAACACCACCTACACCCTCACGCTGAACGGAGGCATCACCGCCGACACCACCGTCCTCGTCTTCGCCGGGCGGGCGGCATGGGATGCGGCCAACTTCAGCGCAGCTGAACTGGGAGACCCGGAGATCTCGGGAGGCGACAAGGATCCCGACGGAGACGGCTTCAGCAATGACGAGGAGTTCCAGTTCCAAGCCGACCCGCGCTCGGCTGCTTCCACGCCCCAGATTGAGGGAACGATCTCTGAGTCAGGGGGAAGCCTGACCGTCGACTTCTCGAGCGCCTACCCCCTGATGCCCTCCGCACCCCAGTTGTTGGTGGAAACCAGCACTGACCTGACCAGTTGGGCTCCGGTTCCCTCCAACAGCTACGAAGAGATTGGCAGGAACAACAATCCCTCGGACGGAACCAGCCAAGTCGTCATCCGCCTCGACGACAGCATCCAAGCGAGCCCCGGACGCAAGTTCTATCGAGCCCGTTGGCTGCTGGAATAAAGGCTGAACCCGATCTTGCATCACCCGCCCCACTCCCAAGGCAGTTCAAGCGAGGCTCATCTGCACGCCCGGCCTTCCGGACTCGAGAGGAATCAAGCCTCGCGGCTGATGATCTTCCCATCCCGTCCCTTTACCGCGGCCATCAGCTCCTTGTTCGGATCATCGAAAGCCTCATCGTAGCCCTTGGCGTAGTTGAAGAGGTGACGGTGGAGGTATTCGAAATACTGCTCCCGCTCTTCCTTTGTCAGCCGGTACCACACCGCAATGTTCAGCGAGCGGGCCATCTTCTGCATCATGGCAAGAGTGAGCACCCGACCTTTGCGGGCACGTTGCACCTGCTTGTGGGTCAGCTGCTCGGGAGAGGCATCCACAAGATCGTGATTGCTCAGTCCCCAGTCGTCCATCATGCGGTCGACCGGCTGATCTCCCTTGTCCCTCTCGCTGCTCATGGGCGGACTCATAGCAGGTGAGCCCCCGCTGGGAACTCCAATCTGCCGGAACCTTGCCCCCCGCTCCGCTTTCTCAGGCAGGCGGAGAATCCACCGCATCCCGAGAGCCCGCCTTGGATGTCACCATCACGCCTTGGCACGAATCGAATCCCGATGACTCAGCGGACCGGAGGCCTGAGCAGGCTCTCCAAAACACCTCGACAAGGGCCAGTCGCCACACGGTGACGGGCCTTCTCTTGGGCCATGCCCTCGTCGACATCATAGGGAGGACCACTCACCGACCGCTACCGGGAGTCAACCTGATGCTGGACGGATTCCGTGTGGGAATCGGCCGATCTCGTGCGTATGATCCGGCATGCCCAGCAAGAAGGACATCCTCGACCTCCATTTCATGGACGCGCGGTGCAAGCTCATCGATGTCGCCGCGTTTCTTGACCGCATCGAACGGCACCCCGGCGAGCCTGATTTCCGGCTCGAGGGACTGAAAAAGGCCATCCCGCTGCTCCTCTCCGAAGAACCGGGACGCGCCAAGGCCATCCTCGAGTCCCTGTCCGACACCTCCACCGAGCCCATTCCCGAGGCCACGATCCAAGGCGCTTTCGGAGCTCCCAATCCACCCACATCCTGAACCGTCATGCGCTACATCGAGCCTCACGCCCATATGGTCAGCCGCACCACGGATGACTACGAAAAGCTCGCCCTCGCCGGATGCGAGGCTCTCTGTGAGCCCGCCTTCTGGGCCGGCTTCGACCGGTCATCCCCGAAGGGTTTCTACGACTACTACCGTCAGCTCACCGACTACGAACCGAAGCGTGCCGCCAAGTTCGGCATCCCCCATTTCTGCTGGCTGTGCATCAACCCCAAGGAAGCCGAGGACCCCGTCTTCGCCCGTGAGGTGATGTCGCTCATCCCCGAATTCATCGACAGCCCCACGGTGCTGGGCATCGGTGAGATCGGCCTGAACAAAAACACCCGCAACGAACTCGAGATCTTCGAGGAGCATGTCCAGCTCGCCCTGGATCGTGACCTTCCCATCCTCATCCACACCCCCCACCTCGAGGACAAGCTGAAGGGCACCAAGCTGATGCTCGACTCGCTGGCGAACTTCGCCTCGCTCGACCGGGGCAAGGTCATCATCGACCACGTCGAGGAACATACGGTGGATCTCGTACTCGACCAGGGCTACTGGGCCGGCATGACCTTGTATCCCGAGAGCAAATGCACCCCGAACCGGGCGATCGACATCCTCGAAACCCACGAGGGCGGCCGCCTGTGGATGAACTCGGCCTGCGACTGGGGGGTCTCCGACCCCCTCGCCGTGGTGAAATGCGGATTCGAGATGAAGAAGCGCCAGCACACGCCGGAGCAGATCGATCAGATCCTTTTCGAGAATCCCAAACGTTTCCTTTCCCAGTCCCCGAACTTCAAGATCGATTGAGCGCACGAGTCGCCCGGCAAGAGTTCATGCCGAGGATTTGAAAGGATAGCGGAAGCAGGTGGCCCTGTAGCCTGCTAGTTTACGGCATGATGGACCGGCAACAGTTCAATGAATTCCGCGAGCGCCTCCTCGATCAGAAGCAACGTGTTCTCGCCGAGGTCGCAGCCCACCTCCCCTCATCCGATCCCATCGGAGATGTGGAGGAGAAGGCCGATCGGGCAGCGAGCAATTTTGTTGAAACAAAGATCGCCGCGAACGACGGAAACCTCCTGCAGAAGATCGACTTCGCCCTCGCCCGACTTGCAGCCGGCACCTACGAGCAGTGTGACAAGTGCGGTGAGAACATCCCGCTTGCCAGGCTGGAGGCAAAACCCTCGGTTTCGCTTTGCCTTTCGTGTCAGGAGAAGAAGGATGCCGGGGAACTTTCACCCTGATCCGTGGAGCTCCCGTCCGAAGCCAATCACTTCCTGTCCGAACACATCGACCTGCTCCTCGGGAGCTACCACCGGTTGACCGGTCGGGAATTGATCCCGTCTGGTCCGGATGCCGCACGTCGGCTCTTCGAAGCGCCCTTCTTCGTCGCCTCCCACAGCCCTGCGGCGGATCCCATCCTTACTTACGGCAATCAAACCGCGCTCGACCTGTTCGAGATGAGTTGGGAAGCGTTCACATCAACCCCATCGCGCTTCACCGCAGAAGCCCCGGAACGTGGCGAGCGGGCCCGCTTGCTGCACGCCGTGCAGACCCAGGGATACATCGACGACTACTCGGGCGTGCGGATTTCCAGCACGGGCAAGCGTTTCCGGATCCAGCGCGCCACCGTTTGGAATCTACTCGCCGCCGATGGCAGCCCCATCGGTCAGGCCGCGACCTTTTCCTCCTGGACGCCACTCTGATCGACGGTCAGCCCAAGCACGCACCCCGCTCCCCAACCCATGAAGTGGGCCATCACATCCGTGGTGCCGCCTGAGACACCCCAGAGGAACAACAAGGCCACGCCCCCACCTACGGGCCCGATCAGGGATTTGAGCGAACTGAGTCGATGGGAATCCCAGACTTCACGCAGCCCGGCCCCTACCAGGATCCCCAAGGCGCCGAAGGTCGCCGTCGAGGCCCCGAGCGAAAAATACGGATCCGGTGAATGAAACCACGTCGTCAGGATGTTCCCCGCCACCCCACTCAGAAGGATGAGGAACCAGCCGCGCCAGGCACCCACCAAACTGGTCACCGTCATGCAGAACAATCCACCGATCGCGATATTTCCGGCCAGGTGGCCCAGGTCCGCATGGAGAAACAAGCCAGTGAACGGCCGCCACCATTCATGCCGGCCAAAAAGCCCTTCGGATGAGTTCATCAGTCGATCCTCCATCCAGGGATCCCTTTGCTGGAAGACGAACATGACCAGCAGCGCGAGTGCCCAGATCACAATCCGGCTCGGCTTCAGGGCCGTCAGAGGAGGTTCCTCACGCGCCGCTTGGGGCATCTGCTCACTGGCATAGAGAGCCAACTCCCTTTCCACCGCCGGACCGACCTCCGGCTCGACCTCCAGCGCGAAGGCACCTTCCTCGGCGCGGACGCGGCAATCCTGATTCATCGCCAGAACCACCAGCGCATGCTCGTCAGCCTCCCTCAGCGAAGGCCACCGCCCCACTGAAATCAACTCGTACGCCGCTCCGTCCATCTGCAGGACTATGGCCGGAAATCCCGGCAGTGCAACGGGACATCCGCAATCCTCGTTCGACATTCCGGGCCACCGATTCATGATTCCCAGCCATGCGATTTCCATGCGGCCACCTCGCCTACTGCACGAACATCCACCCGGCTGAATCCTGGGAGGAAACCCGCCGCGTCCTGGCCAGCCACACCATGGAGGTCCGGGACCAGGTCTCCAACCCGAGCGAACCCTACGCAATCGGCCTGCGGCTGTCGGCCCGGGCCGCGCGTGAGCTGTTGAAAGGCAGCCAACTCGCCGAGTTCAAGGACTGGCTCGCCAGTGAGAATGCCTACGTGTTCACCATCAACGGCTTTCCCTACGGAGACTTCCACGGCACCCGGGTGAAGGAGAATGTCTATCGCCCCGATTGGAGCGATCCCGCCCGACTCGAATACACCAAGGAGCTCTTCACCATCATCTCCGAGTTGGTGCCGAAGGGAGTCGACGGCTCGGTCTCCACCCTGCCCGGGTCCTTCAAGGCCTTCCGTGCCGATGAAGCCCTGATCCGGGAAAACCTGATCGAGCTCGCCGCCTTCCTCGATGCGCTCTCCGACGTGTCGGAGCGCGACCTTCACCTCGGCCTTGAGCCCGAACCACTCGGGCACTTCGAGAACACCGAGGAGACCCTGCGTTTCTACGACCGACTGCTGGAAGACGCCGACGACCACGAACAGATCAAGCGCCGCATCGGCATCAACTACGACTGCTGCCACTTCGCCCTTGAGTATGAGGACACCGCCCACTCACTCGCGGTGCTGCACCGCGAAGGATTGCGGATTTCCAAGATCCACCTGTCGGCAGCCCTCGGCCTGGACCCACGCAAGGCCGGAGCCATCGCGGCGGTGCGCGACTTCGATGAACCGACCTACCTCCACCAGGTGATCGAACGCCATCCGGACGGCCGGATCACCCGCCATCCGGACCTCCCCGACGGCATCGCCGCCCACGAACAAGGCAGCGAAGCCGAACAATGGCGCATCCACTTCCACATCCCGCTCGACCACGATCCTGCCGAGCCCCTTCGCTCAACCCGCAACCATGCCGAGCAAACCCTGGCCTACTGCCGGAAGCACCCCGACGTGTGCCAGCACTTCGAGATCGAAACCTACACCTGGGGAGTGCTTCCCGAGAGCATGCAACGTCCGGTCGAAACCCAGATCGCGGGCGAATACCGGTGGGTGCTGGAACACAGCAGCACGGCGGACCAAGCCTGAGCCCTCATTCCCCCACCGTGTCCGGCCAACCCACACCCTCGCGCGCCCGAGCCCTGCTCGCCAGCCTGCGGATTCCCAACGCACCCAGCGTGCTGAGCAACGCATGGTTCGGCTACATGCTCGGCTGTTTTTATCTGGGAGACCGCACCGGAGCGTCGACCGAGCTGCCACTCGTCATCATTGCCGGCCTCTGCCTCTACTTTGCGGGAAACCTTGCCAACGATTGGTTCGACCGGAAATGGGACGCCACCCACCGACCGGAGCGGGCCCTCCCGGCAGGCTTGTTCCAGCCGATCTACTACCTGCTCACCGCCGCCATCCTCGCGGCCAGTGGATTGGCCGCCGCGGCGTCAGTGAACCTTCCCACTCTCGGCTCAGGCGTCGCCATTCTGGTCCTCATCGGCATCTACACCTGGCTTCACAAACGCACCCGCTGGGCCGTCCTGCCCATGGGTCTCTGTCGCGCCGGTCTCTACCTCATGGGCGCATGCGCCGCCATGCCGGATGTCTGGCTGGAAGAAGCCGTGAATTCCCTGCGTGGCAGCTCGACCGCAACGAGCGGCATGGTCTTCACCCCAGTGGATGCCCTGCGACTGCTCTGGTTCTTTACCACTCATGCCCTCGGCGTGCTGATCTACATCGCCGGACTGTCGCTGGCAGCGCGCTATGAGTCCACCGAGCATCCCCCTCACGGCATGGTGCTTCTGTCACGTGCGATGCTCCTGCTTCCGCTCGCAGCCATGAGTTGCTGGTGGATGAGCTGGTATCCCCTACCGACCCTTGTCGGCCTCGTTCCGTTCGCCATCTGGCTGAGCCTCTCGCTCACCCGATTCCGCAGCCCGGTTCCCAAGTTCGTCTCAGCTCTCCTCGCCGGCATCCCGCTGATCGATTTCATCAGCTGCGTCCCACTTGCGATCAGCCTGGCTGCTCCGGATCTTCGATTCGTCGAACAACCCCTGCTCGTTGCCACCGTCACCATTCCCTTGGTCGCCTTCGCCCTCGGCAGACTCCTCCAGCGGGTCGCGCCAGCAACCTGACCAGGCGGGGTTCACCCGCGTGTCATCTCACAGGCATGGGCCGCAAAGCCCGCGCCGAAAGCAGTCAACCACCAGTGCTTGTCGCCATTGGCTGAAGCCAGCGCCTTCTCCAGCGCAAACATGACTGACGGACTGCTCATGTTCCCGCACTCCGCGAGCACCTCCCTCGTCTCATCCAGACGATGCGGAAGCACCCCTTCCAGGGCATCAATCACATCGCGGCCACCCGAATGGGCAAGCACCCGGTCCGGGTCACTACTACGTTGATCGTACAACTCGGCCACCGCCTCCGCCGCCAATCCCGGAACCGCCTTGTCGAGCTGATTCTTCAATTTGCCATCCGCATTCACGAAACGGATTTTCTCGCGCTGCACCGGACGATGCACGGTGGTGAAATTCTCCGCCTTCCATTTGCCACCCCCCGCCTCGCCCGACCAGATCGCCGCCGAAGCTCCGTCGCCGAAAAGACAAAGCGAGATCAACACACCCGGATCGTTGTCGGCAAAAAATGCCGCCGAGCACACCTCGACCGCCACCGTTGCCACCTTGGCCGTGGGGTCCGCGGCGATCAGCCCGTTGGCAGCACGCCACATTGGAATTGCCGCTCCACATCCGAGACCAACCAGATCCTGCAGGTATGCATTCTCCCGAAGTTCCAACTGCTCGGCGACGTGACTCGTCAGCCCCGGGCACAGGTAACCCGTACACGTGCAGATCAGCAGGGCATCCAGTTCCTCCGCCCGGATGCCGGCCTTGTCCAAAGCGGCGGACAAGGCCCTGGATGCAAGAAGAGGAGCTTCCCGCTCAAAATACTCGTTCAACTCCTGCGCCCCCTTGCCCACGACAGGACCGATCTCCGGAAGGCAGAAATGCCGACGATCAATGGCCGCTATTCCGTTGCCGAGAACCTTCTCCATCAACAACCGGGATCGTGGTGTGAGTTCATCCAGCAAGCCGGTGGCATTGAGAGCCTCCAGGCACTCCGGTTGAGTGAAGGCATGGGGCGGCAGGGAGGAAGCGATGGATTCAAGATACATGGGACTAGCGGACCAGGGAGATGAGAGGCCGGATCGGCAAAAGCCCCCGGGTTGAGATGGCTTCTATCAGATCCTGTCCACGGGCGTGGAGAAGGAACTGGTGGAGTTTCATGGCGCTGCCCACCCGCCTGCGGAAACGGCGACGCGAAGCCCGGTTGATGGCAACGATGACCTGCCTCCAGTCGCGCTCCCCCAGAGCCCATTGCTCAAGGGGATCCAAAGCGATCTCAGCCGACTCGAACGCCATGCTCATCCCGTTGCCGGTGAAGGGCGGAATCATTCCCGACGCATCGCCCACCGCACACAGATCCTCTCCACCGTCCTGCCAACCGAGCTCGAAACCCGCAACTCCGGAAAACGACGACTCATCCCGGTCCGCCGCACGGATGCGGTCGGCCAAATCCTCATGCCCGCCGTGCTCCAGATACGCCAGCAGCAGGTCACTTCCCTTCCCCTGAAGGGAGCGATCCACCTTGAAGAGACCACACACGTTCACCCGGCCATCCTCGATCGGTGTCAGACCTAGGTAACCATGCTTCCCGAGATGCATCTCAAGCCCATCCTCCATGGCGAATTCTTTCAGGTGGCACTTGAGCCCGACCCACGGGCTCCTGCGCGGCAACCGCCCCGCCGCCCACACCACACCCTCGTCCGCATCACGAGCGAGCCGTGATGCTTCAACCACACGCCCTCCTTCCTTGATCAAGCGCTCCTTCAAGCGCAGATCGAGCAGCCACCTTGATATCCCCCGTGCCGGCTCCGGCAACTCACCGGTCAGGATTTCCCGACCCTCCCGAAACCAGCGCATCGCCCGATGCCGGATCGCGTCGTCCAGGTCCCCCGCGATGCCCAGTGCCTCAAGCGTGTCATCGCCCACACCGGAGATGAACTCCCCGCACACCCGGTGCCGCGGGTAGCGCCCGGCTTCATGAACCACCACAGGCACTCCACGACGACGTAGGCCGATCGCGAGCGATAGCCCCGCGAGTCCTCCACCGGCAATGACCACTTCCTTCTTCAAACGCGGCAAGCTAGCACGCGCAGGCCACCACGCCACGAGCATCGCTCGGAAACTTCCCACAGCGCCGGATCGAGCCCCAGCAGTTCTTTCAGCTCCCCGGGAACGAAGCCCGCCCGGATGCTCACGATCATGTCATGCTTCGTGACCCGGTTGACGAATGGCAACATCCCCCGCCCCATCGTCAGTGCCCCCGGTCTGCGCAGTGGCTCGACGAAACAGAGCACCGAGAACCCCTGCGCAATCCGACCCAGCTGCCTTAGGCCCTCTTGATCGAAATGATGCAGAAACAAGTTCGCGACGAGCACGCCCCCATCCGCCGACTCATCGAACACATCACCCTGACGCCAGCCCACTTCGTCCGCCAACCCCTCGGGCCTCGGCACCAGATCCACCCCACGCGCCGGACCATGCCGACCGAGCTTCCGAAGAAGGTCGCCACTTCCCGCACCCCACTCGACGATCCCCTCCGCCGCCTTCCCGGGTCGCGACCTCAGTTGACGGAGGATCCACCGCTCATTGCCCATGAGGAAATTGATGCACCGCAGATCCCGACGCGAGGCGACCGCTTCAGGATCGGAGGGATCGAGTTCGTCGAGAATCTCCGGCTCCAGCACCCGCTTCATCATTCATCAAGAAGGCTCATCGCCATCTCACGCGCCGATTTTCCGCCGCCGCCAAGCATCCTCACCAACTCGTCCACACGGCTCTCTCCGGTCACAGGATACAGCTTCGAGCGGGTTCGTCCCCCCGTGACATCCTTCTCGACCACATAGTGCCGGGCCGCCGTCGCCGCCACCTGAGGGAAGTGGGTGATCGCCACCACCTGATGCCGTTCACCAAGAGCGGCCATCTTCTTGCCCACCGCACGGGCGATCTCGCCTCCCACGTTCGCGTCGATCTCATCGAAAACCATCAGCGGCGTGGCATCCTGGTCCGCCAACGCACTCTTCACCGCCAGCATCACCCGGCTCACCTCACCACTCGATCCGATCTGTCGCAGTGGCTGGAGCGGTTCACCCGGATTCGGACCAAACAGGAAATCCACCGCTTCAAAGCCGCCCACCGACGGCTCCCGTTTCGGCTCGATCTGGATCTCGAACGACGACTGCTTGAATCCCAGATCCTTCAATTGACCGGCGATCTCCTTCGCCAATCGAGGTGCCGCCTTCTTCCTCTTCAGCCCGATGGCACGCCCGTGCTTGTCCACGACCTCACGCAGCTTCGCCACCTCAGCCTCGAGAGCCGCCAACTTCTCACCACGGTTCTCGATCCCATCAAGCCGCTCCGCGCACTCGTCGCGATGCGCCAGCACCGCCTGAAGCGTCGGCCCATACTTCCGCTTCAGATTCTCGAAAAGATTCACCCGTTCCTCCAGCTCGGCAGCCTCCGCCGGGTCGAGATCGAGATCGTCGGCATAATCGCGCAGGCTCTCCTCCAGCTCCTGCAGTTCCAGAACCGCTCCCTCCAGACCCAGGGTCCGATCGGCCACCGTCGGATCCAGCTTTTCCAACTCCCTGACCAGGCGCTGAACCTCGCTAAGACGCTGGAGCACCCCGTCATCCTCTCCACCCAGATGCCCGGCCACCGCGCTGGCACATTCCACCAGCCGGGTGGCATTCCCAGCCCGCCGCCACCGGTCCGTGATCTCATCCTCCTCTTCCGGACGCAGCTGGGCGGCATCGATCTCGTCAATCTTGTGCCGCAGCATCTGCACTTCCTGATCCCCCGCACTCTCCGCCTCGCGCAGTGCCTCGAACTCCGATTGGGCGTGACGCCATGCCTGCCACGCCGAGCGGTATTTCTCAAGATCCGCCCCGGCATAGGCATCCAGCATCGCCAGCTGCCGATCCACCGAAAGCAGCGATTGGTGATCGTGAGGACCATGCAGGTCCACCAGGTGCTCACCGATCCGCTTGAGCAAGGTCAGGGTCACCGGAGAATCGTTCACGAACTGCCGGTTCGCACTCTGGCCGATGGCCCGCCGGACGATCAGCACTCCCCCGTCGCAGGGTTCCATTCCGCCCTCCTCGAGCACCGCATCCACCTCCGCGGCATCCTCCAGTTCAAATACGGCTTCCACCGTACATGCCGACTCGCCGGTCCGGATGAGCGACTTGTCCGCCCGTTCACCCAGCACGAGCTTCAGCGCCCCGACGATCACCGACTTGCCGGCGCCCGTCTCACCAGTCACCCCCACCAGGCCGGGTCCCAGTTCCCAGACCAGTTCATCGACAAGGGCAAGATTTCGGATCTTCAGAAGACTTAGCATGGAGGAAATATCAGGTGCCCGGAGTATGCCCGTCCCCGGCCCGGACGCAACCCCATGTGCGGCGGTCGACAGCATGAACTCTGGAAACCCGCCCTGAAAATTGGTTTGTCGCACGCAGGACGGCAATCTATGGCAGGGTCCCATGATCCGCATTCTCGCCATCACCCTGTTCCTCTCGGCCATCGCCCACGCGCAGGCCCCACAGAAGACCAGCGCATCCTTCTACTGTTTCCGCTACGCCGACGAATTGGAAGATGTCTTCGTGCGGACGGGGGCGGAGGTCTACCAAAAGGTCGAGCTTTCCACCGCAAACATGCTCGGCCCTCTTGAAGTGGTAATCTCAGAAGGTTCTGTCTTCGTTCACCGTGAGGACACCGACGCCGAGGGCAAGACCATCTATCCCCCGGTCGGGAAAATCAGCCTTCGAGGAATCGACAAGCCACTCATTGTCCTTTTCCCCGGCAAGGAGGCCGATCCCCTTCCCTATCGCGGAGTCACCATCGACCGGGACAACGCGAAGTTCCCGATGGGTAGCTACCAATTCATGAACCTCTCCCCCTACGCGATGCGTGGACTGGTCGGAAAAGTCAGAATCGATGCGAAGCCCGGTGAAGTCACCAACCTGAAACCCCAAGGAGAACCAGGCCAGATGCAGCAGGTGACCTTCGAATACCTCGATGGGGAAATCTGGAAGACCATGACCAAGACCCGCTGGGCAGTCAGGGACGACCGGCGCAACCTCATGTGCGCCTACCTTGACCCGAAAAGCCAACGCGTAAAGCTCCGCTCCATCCCCGAGCGCATGGTTTCCGTGGCCTCCAGACCGGGAAACCCCTGACTCTGGTTGGCCACTGATCGCACGCCACTTGGCCATACCAAAGCATTTCCAAGGGGCGAACATTCACTTTCGCCGATGGCTTGCGTGACGAGTTGCGCAAAATCACCCACCCCGTGACCACCAGGGTCGTGACCAGCGAACCACTCTTAACCCGCGAGGGAACCAGCCACAACCTCCTCAGCGCCGGCAGCGAGTAGCCGGCCTACCCGGCGGTCACCCCTCTCCCCTCGTTCATCGCCAGGGCGCATCAGCAGGGCCCATTCCGGGAGTGAGCGGATCCGGCCTTTCCTGATCGCCGGAATGTGCTTGGCTGTTCTCGTCATGGCCAAACTCACTTTCTACGGACACGCCTGCTTCGCGGTCGAACTCACCGACGGCACCCGCCTGCTCTTCGACCCCTTCATTTCCCCGAACCCGAAGGCCTCAGCCATCGATGTGGATGCCATCGAGGCCGACTACGTCCTCATCACCCACGGGCACGAGGACCACGTCGCCGATGCCGAAGCCATCCTGAAACGCACCGGAGCCACCCTGATCTCCAACTTCGAGATCGTCACCTGGTTCGGTGGCAAGGGACTGGAGAAAGCCCACCCGCTCAACCACGGCGGAGGATTCGACTTCCCCTTCGGACGCGTCAAATATGTCAATGCCGTCCACTCATCGGTGCTTCCGGACGGGTCCTACGGAGGAAACCCCGGCGGCTTCGTGATCGAAACCGAGGACACCTCGTTCTACGTCTCCGGCGACACCGCGCTGCACACCGACCAGCGGCTGCTGGGCGAACTGCACGACCTCGATTTCGGCGTCCTGTGCATCGGCGACAACTTCACCATGGGGCCCGCCGACGCAGCCATCGCCGCCGAGTGGGCCGGAGTGAAGACCGTCGTCGGCGTCCACTACGACACCTTCCCGCCCATCGAGATCGACGCTGCGGATGCCACCGCGGCTTTTCAGGCCACGGGCGTTGAACTTCTCCTACCTGACATCGGGGAAACCATCACCGTCGCCGGTTGAAAGCCGGAATTGCAGGCGGGTCGGGAAAAAACCCAAAACCCCACCCGCCTGCAGGCATGCTCTCGGTTTACCCAACCAGCAATTCTCAAAGATACGGAGCCACCGCTTCAGGGCTCCCTTTCCAGCGGTCGATCAACGCCGGTCGCTGCTCCACCTGCAGCGAATCGCCCGGCTCGAGCTTGATGTTCTTGTGACTCAACTCGTTGAAATCCAGACACACGCACTTCCCCTTGCGGAAGAGCTTGATGTTGCGGCTGGCAAATTCGTTCCGTCCCCCAGCGCCATCGATCGCCTGCAGCACCGTCATTCCTTTCTGGAAAGGATACCGCCCGTCCCGCGTGACGTGACCTCCAACGGAGATCATCGCCCCCTCCTCCTGAATCTGCCCTTTCGCGACCACTTCGATCGCCGGCGCAGTATAGATCCCCGCTTTTCGATACGCCCGCTCCGCCGCCCGGGCGAATTCACGGGCCGTCAGCCCACCCGCCCTCAAGGGAGCCTCCAGTAGGGGGAGCCTTACCCCTCCCTGATCATCCACGGTGTAGGGTCCGTTCAATCCCTGCTGCTCGACCGGCGGAATCCCGCGAACCGTCAGTTCGATGGCATCACCGGGTTCGAGTTTCACCAGCGGCAAAGCCGCAATGGCTGAAATGGCGAGGCCTAACCAGATAAGAGCGATCCGCTTCATGCAGGACATGATGCCTCCTTGAGTGAGAAAGCCGTGAAGTTGACGTGAAATTCATCCGAAACCCGACTCCCTCCGACTCCAAATCCAAACATTGCTCTCAAGTCGCATCGGGGCGACACTTGGGGCGTGAGCCACCCCTTCCCCACCGACTTCTGCCGCCGTCTCCTGGCGATGGCTGCCGTCGCCTTGGGTCTCGCCCTAACCAGTTGCGCACCGGATTACACCCTCGTCAGCCACCAGCAGCCTGCCGACCAGCGCGATGAAACCTTCCAATACCGCAAATGGCTGAGGAAAGGCACCGAACCGGAGACCGTCATCATCGGGCTTCACGGATTCAGCGGCGCCTCGATCGACTACGAGAACCTCGCCCTCCACATGATGCGCGAGCAACCGGAGTGCGCCGTCTACGCCTACGAAGTCCGCGGCCAGGGGCGCGACCCCAAGAAAGAGCGCCGGGGAGACATCGATGACCCCGCCCTCTGGTCGAACGACCTGATCGCCTTCACCTCACTCATCCAAAGCAAGCATCCCGATGCCCGCATCGTCTGGTTTGGTGAGAGTATGGGTGGCCTGATCATCGCCCACACCTACCACGATCTGGTCGAGAGCAACCAAACGCCACCGTGCGATGCCATCGCCATCTCCTCACCCGTCGTGAAGATCCGGGATGACTTCCCGGCGTGGAAAAAGGAACTCGTCCGCGGAATTTCCAAAGTCGCACCCACCAAGCGGATCTCCCTCGAAACCCTCGCCGGCGGCGAAGAGGTGCAAATGACCGAGGACAGCCTGCATTCCGACCAATCCGAGACCAACTCGTGGCACGTCGAAACCCACACACTTCGGCTCCTCGTCGCCCTGGGTGACATGATTGAGGAAATGCCCGAATGCGCCGAGACCTTCAAGGTGCCCACCCTCATCGTGCATGGCGGCAAGGACTTCTTCACCACTCCCTACGACGTCCAATCCTTTGCGGCCCGCATCCCGGCAGAGACGCCCGACAAGCGCCTCTACTACCCCGAGGGCCACCACCTGCTGATGTACGACACCATCAAGGACGAAGTCATTTCGGACATCGCCGATTGGCTCGACCACCTGGACCGTTAGATCCTTCCGTTAGACATTGAGATAGGTCAGCAAGACACGCCCGGTGGTCCACTCAACCGTGATCTTCGCGTAGTCACCGGTGCACGGAACACCGGAGAAGTGCTGGGTCCCCAGACTCGGATCCGGCTCTTGGCGGAGTTCCTTCAGCAAGCGGACGATCTCGCCCCGAGGCGCCACAAAGGACACCTCCGCATGCTCCTCGAGGACCAGATTGTCATAGGCATGGGTCACCTGGGTCGCTCCCTCCGGCAAGTCGCACTCGAGGATATTCCGGAACAGCACTCCGGAGTCCAGCCGGTGCCTGACCGCAACCGCCAGAATCAAAACACCCAGCAGTAGCGGGAGCACGCTCGCCGCCCTCCATCGCCACGAATGGCGGAGGCAGGCTCGACCCGTCAGGTAGCCGAGCATGAAGAAAAAGCCCATCGGCAGCGCGACGAAGAAGGCGAAAACCCCGTTCACGAACAGCTGGCCGAAGATGTCGCTCCGCCACTCGGTGTTCACGATCAGGGTGTGCATACTCAGGACCGCCCATGAGTAAACCACCAGGCTCATTCCGACGAGGAAGCCGGTCATCGTCCGCCGTCGGACCCGCCCTTGCTCCCGCATCATCTCCTCGATCTGGCGAGGAGAGGGCGTCTCCCCGTTCCCCATCAATTTCGGATCCTGCTTCTGATCGCACTCCATGCCACGGACGTCTATAGCACATGGCACGGAACGACAAAGCCCACGAACACCCCCTCCGAAGCTGCCGAACTCCTTCTCCTGCCTGCTCCAGGCCGGAATCCAGCGGCTTTTCCCAGTCCTGCACGCCCATCTCGGGAGGCCCGGTCGGGCCGAAAGGTCACTTCACAGGCTGATTTGACATCCGCCGAGGGACCGCGCACCATCCCGCTCGTGGACACACTGAAAATTCTTCTCGGAGCAACCATGGCCCTACTCATCGGAGCCCTGCTTGTCTTCGCCAACCGGATGCAACGCGGGGTCGAGGAGGCATCTCCTCAGGACGTCGCCGTGATGCGCCAGCAGCTCTTCGAGATGCAGCAGGAACTCGAACGCCTGAGCCTCGAAAAGCAGCGCCGCACCCTGCGCGATGCCGTGGAATCCCCTTCGGATTCCGACCTCGTCACCCGCGGGGAGGCCAAGGAAACCGTCGTGGAACTCGAGGAACGCCTCGAGCAGCTTGAAGCTGAAGCCGTCGACCTGCGCGCCGAAGCCGCCGTTGCCGAGAACGAGGCCAACTTCCTCACCGGCCGCTACACCGAGAGCCGCAACAAACAACAACGCCGGGCCCGCGTCATCAACGACGCCATGCTCATCGCGACCATCAAGGAATGGGTTGAGGATCCAACCTACGGCGGCTTCGCCATCCTCTCCGTCGATCGTCCGGAAAACGTCCAGATGGGCACCGTCCTCGCCATCCGGCGCAACGGTGGAGTGCTCGGAACCTTGAAGGTCGGTGAAGTCTCGATCGATGGCGCCATCGCCAACCCCGTGAGTTCCTTCGCTGAGGTCAAACCCGAGCCCGGCGACGAATTGATCCTCAACGAAGTCGTCCGGCTAGCTGACTGACTTTTCTCCCTGCCCCCGGATCCACCCGGGAGCCAAGGGAAACCCAAAAAGGCCATCCCGCCCGGGATGGCCTTTTGCGTTGAATCGGGAAGCGGCCTCTACTTGCTGAGCAGATAGCCCAGCAGGTCGCGCAGCTCATCGCGGTTCAGGCGATTGATCAGCCCACCCGGCATCGGCGAGATGGGCGATGGCTTGATCTCCTTCACCGAACTCCGCTCCACCTCGACGGTCTTGGAAAAATCGAAAGGATTCACCGCCACGATCAGCACCTTGTCCTTCTCCTCCAACGTCCGCCCGAACACCTGCGATCCGTCATCACGGGTGATGGCATCGAAGGCATACTGGTCCGACACCTCCTTGCTCGGCTCGATCAGGGCCACGGCCAGATCCTTCGCGGTGAAACGCCCCCCAAGGGTCGACAGATCCGGACCGACCGCACCGCCCTGCCCGCCGAAACTGTGGCAGGCCGCACACAGCACCGCGCGGAACATGCGCTCCCCATTCTTGCGGTCCACCCCATCGAAACCTTCGGCCGCAAGGGCTTCCACCTCCTCGATGGTCCAGGTTTTCCCCGGCCCCTTCACCGGAGGCAGATCCGCCAGTGGGTCCTTGGTTTCAACCGGCTGCCGTTCATCCAGCCAAACCCGCTCGTCCGGAGTCGCACCATTGAGCGTCTCCTTTCTCAGGTCCTGGATGAAACCCGCGTAGCTGTTGCCGCCCGTCCGGGTCTCGAGTCGATCGAGCCAGGCCATGAAGCGTTCCCGTTCGCTCCGTTCCCAAGGACCCGGAACGGCGCGCAGGCAATAGACATAGTGAATCACCCTCGTGGGGGGGAGATTCGCCACCATCTTCTTCACTGCCCCTCCATAGCGGCTGTTGCGCTCGGCGAGCGCCAGCCAGTCGGGAGCGACCGGAGGGGGAGCGGTGTCCATCAGGCTCAGCGTCCGACCCACCACTCCCGGAGCATTGAGATAGCACAGCATCCGGCACAGCTCGGCATTGATCTCTCCATCCTGAGCCGGATAGGCCGCATCGATTTCACCCAGGACCAGTCCACGCAGCGCATCATTCGGCGCTCCGCCCCGCGCGAATGCCAGCCCCGCTGCCCGCAGCCAGTTGAGCTTCTGCGGCTTGCTCAGCTCCGTCCATTCGAGGTCCACGAGCCTCTGGATCACCATTGACTGCTGCTTGGCCGCATCCAGTCGGGCCACGGCCATGGCGGACTGGATCACCTCCCACGGCTTGTCGGCGGCTTCAAGGGCCTCAACCGCCGCATTCACTCCTTCCAGTTCGAGCGCCGTCCTCGCCCGGAAGCGCACGGTCCGGTCCTCACTGGAAATCCCGGTCTTTGCGACCGTCATAGCCGGCAAGACCGTGGCATACGGCACCGGTGCCACCGATTCCTCCCCCTTGTAGCGCACCCGCCACAAAGCCGACTCGGTCCTCCGCCCTCCGGTCAGGAAATACATCGCCCCGTCCTTGCCGATCACCGCGTCCGTGAGCGGCAATCCGAACCCGGAGAGGAACTCTTCCCGCTCGGCCGTGTAGGTCTCGCCCTCCTTCACGAAATGGACCGCATGAACGGTCGCATACGTCCAGTCGAAGGCATACATCGCCCGCTGGTACTTCCCGGGGAAAGCCGCACCCCGACCCGCGAGCAGACCGGTCGGCGAACCCGGACCCAGATCCACCGCGGCCGGCATACTATCTTCATAGTATTCCGGCCACTTGCCGGTCCCGTTCCGCCAGCCGAACTCCGCACCCGGAACGACATGATTGATCCGCGTCGGACGATACCATGGCATTCCCAGATCCCACTCCATGTCCGCATCATAGCTGAAGAGATCCCCCTGATCATTGAAGGCGAGATCGTATTCGTTCCGGAAACCGATCCCGATCAATTCCCACTCGCTCCCGTCCGGTTTGAAGCGGGCGATGTAGCCACCGGGAGCCATCCGGTCCCGGGCATGCCCACGACCATCCGGCCGCCGAGGAAGGAGCTGGTCTTCCCCCCAGATTTCAGGGACCCAGCTTTTCTCGTAGTCCGGGAGTGCCGTCATGTTGCCGGCACAAAAGTAGATCCACTGCCCATCCGGTGACTCCACCAGCGAGTGGGGTCCATGTTCGCCCCGCCCCTTGACCGCCTTCAACAGCTTCGGCATGCCCCAGCGATCCCCATCCGACTCGACCCGATACACCCCGGATGGATTCATCCCACCCTCATTGACGGTCACGTAGAGCGCTCCATCCTTCCAAAGAAGACCCTGCGCCCCAATCAGCGAAATCGGCAGATCCTCGACCTCAGGCACCCCCGTCGGAGGAATGGTCACCCGGTACAAGCCACCGTGCTGGTCCGAACAAATCAAGCGACCGATGTCATCCACTGCCATCGAAACCCACGACCCTTTCTCCTTCGGTACCGTCATCAAGCGCTCCAACTCGAAGTCCGGCAGCAGCGTGACTCCCTTGACTGCACGACTCCCGGTCACCGGCTCGGGAATCACCATACCCCATGGCTCGTCTCCCATTTTGGCCACCACGGTCGCCGGGGACCACTTCGTGCTTGTGCTCCCCACGGCCTGCCAGCCCTCACCGACTTCCTTGGCCGCATGCCACTGGGCGTTGGACACCACAAACAGCTTCTTCCCCGCAGGCTGCGACACGTGGAGGCGGAGTGCCATACCGGCATTGCCCTCTTGATTGCGTGCCTCAACCGCGATCACGTTCATCCCTCCCGGCACCAGCAACTTCCGGATCTCGTGATTCGCAGCGACGCTCCAGTCCCAACTGTCGCCCAGATCCTCACCATTCACCCAGACGCGCGCGTAGTTGTCGGCGGTCACCACCAACTCAGCACCAAGGATGTCCTTGGGTGCCGTGAACTCCGTCCGGAAAAACGCCTTCTCGTTCTTTGTGGGTCGACCACTCGTCCAGATCCACGAAACCGCAGGCCCCGTCGTCGGCTCCGGAGCGCTGACCGCCTTCTTCAGCACCAGATCCTTCATCTCCACCCGCATGGGTGGCCCGGCATGCAGCTGCAGACCGATCAGCCCCTTCATCGAGCGACGCCCTTCATCCAGGTCCGTCACATGCACCGCCAGCCGTCCATTGACGAAGTGCTGGAGCCGATGACCCTTGGCCACGATCCGATACTCGTTCCACTCGGAAAGATCCGTCGGCTCGATCGCCAGAGTCGCGATCTCCTCAGGCTCCGCATCCGCCGCAAGTTTGACGCGTTGCCCCCGAAGACACGCAATGCCACGTCCCCGCTCCTCGTAGAGCATCCCCAAGTAGTCCGCCTTCGCGTGCAGATCGAGTTGATACCCCTTCATGCGCCAACCCTCGCCCGGCAGACGCTCGCTACGGTACTGCACCCCGGAGTTGTTCCCGGTCACCCGGGCCTTGAAGGACAAATCAAAGTCGTCGACCTCCCCACCCTTCCAGATCAGGAACTCGTTCGCACTCAGCTTCTTGTCCGTCGCATTCGTCTCACCGACGATCATGCCATCCTCCACCCTCCACAATTTCGGGTCGCCCTCCCATCCGGTGAGATCCTTTCCATTGAAAATCTCCTCCGCACCAAGCGGCAGCCACAAGGCCAGCCATGCCATCATCCATGTTATCCGCATCGGACACGCTACGCATCCGCTTCGCCCATCATTTCCGAGAACTCTTCCTCATGACACCTTTCTTGTGAATTTCTGGCTCGTTTCGAGTATCGTCGTGGCGGAATGCTCCAATTCGTAGCAAACTCCTTCAAACCCATGCTCCCCGATTCCTTCCCCACCCCGAGCACCTTCCGCCACGGCCTGATCGCCGTCAGCCTCGTCACCGCAACTGTCCTCGCCCAGACCACGGTCTTCGAGGCCGACTTCGAGAGCTCGATCTACCCCACGAAAGGGAGCGCGATCTACAATGCCGATGGCGAGACCGCATCCGCCCTTCCCAGTCCTACGTCCCCCTCGTCAGATCCGACCCTTGGAAACGGGGCCCTGGCGCTCGAGAGCAACGATACCGGCCTGCTCAGCACCCGGTTCAACCTGTCCGAAATCGTCAGCCTCTCCGGATCGGACACCGCCACCCTCAGCTTCGAGTTGGCCTCCATCCGCACCAACAACGTCGAGATCACCACGGTCATGACTGGCTTTGACGCGTCGGGTCAACCCATCTTCGCGCTCGTGCTGGGTGACAGGGACGCATTCGGCAATGACAGCAACGACCGTCAGAGACCCGGTTACGAAGTCGCTGGCCCGGTCCGCGCGACCCTTCCCGGAGCCGGAGTCCCCGGGAGCTACTGGTGGGGCAACGGCGGAAACGGAAACTCGCTCGACACCAGCAAGGACGCCAGCTTCACCGTGACCGTGGGCAACTCGGGCTGGACCGTCGCCACGACCAGCCAGACCGGAGCCACCTTCACCTCCAGCTCGATCCCGACCTACGACGGCACCACCCATGACAGCCTCGCCTACTTCACCCTCACCAACGTCACTGGCACCAGCTTCGGCCATTACTGGGACAACTTCCAGGTCACCGGCACACCCTCGCCCATCGTTCTGAACAGCTACACCTGGACCGCCGGCGCATCCGGTGGCGACGGCGCTTCGCTCTTCGGTGAGAACAACTGGTCGAAGGACGCCGACAACGTGACCACGATCCCCAGCATCAATGCCGGTGAACCCGTCGATGCCGACCTCGTGATCGCATCCGGCACGCCCGGTGGCGGTGGAGCAACGGGCACACTCAACCTCGGGATCGGATCCCTCACGGTCAGTGGCGGCACCACCCTGTTCGCCCTCGGGGGCGACCACCGCATCACCCATGGCCCCCTCAGCATGACCGGGGGCACGGTCAGCACCGAGGGACTTCGAGCCGTGACCGCCACCCTTTCAGGCGGAAACCTCGTGCTGGATACGAGCAGCAGCCCGCTCGATCAATCGACCGTCGACTTCCCGGTCGGGTCGACCGCCACCCTCGAATTCACCGTCTTCTCCCCGGAGGGAACGGTCGACAACCTCCTGTCCGCCATCACGGTCGAGGGGCAACCCGCCGTGAACGGGATCAACATCGCCGTCACCTCAAACGGCTCCGGAGGCAGCCGGTTGATTCCCTTCACCGGTGCCCCCGATGGAGACAACGACAACATGGCCGACGCTTGGGAAACGATCTACTTCGGCGACACGTCGCGGGATGGTACCGCGGACTTCGACAATGATGGGCTGACCGACCTCGCCGAGTTCAATGCCGGCACCTTCCCCAACCACGGTGACTCGGACGATGACCTGATCGCCGACGGCGCGGAGACCACTACCGACCCCGCCAACCGGGACTCGGATGGCGACGGCAATCCCGATGGCTTCGAACTCGCCAAAGGCCTCGACCCCAACGACCCCGCCTCAAAGATCGACCGCCCCAACATCCTCTACATCTTCTGCGATGACCTCGGCTACGGTGACATCGGCGTCCTTCACCAGAATTCCAAGGCCGGCAAGAAGCACAAGACCCCCTTCCTCGATGCGATGGCGAATCAAGGGCTGATTCTCGATCGCCACTACTGCCCCGCTCCCGTCTGCGCACCCTCCCGCGGCTCGCTTTTCACCGGCATGCACCAGGGCCACGCCAACATCCGGGACAACCAGTTCGACAAGGCCCTCGAGAACAACCACACCCTCGCCACCACCCTGCGCACCGCCGGCTACCGGACCGCCCTCGTCGGCAAGTACGGACTTCAGGGCGGCGGTGGAAACCCCGTCGCATGGCCTGCCTACCCCACCAAGCGGGGCTTCAATGAGTTCTTCGGCTACGTCCGCCATGCGGACGGCCACGTCCACTACCCGGACTACGAATGGCCACTCGGCAACTCCGCGTCCCATCGCAGCAAGAAGGAGCTCTACGACGGAGAGATGGAAATGGCGTCAGCCCTCGACAAGTGCTTCACCCCCGACCTCTTCACGGCGAAGGCCAAGCAGATGATCATCGATGAACACGGCGATGGTGACAACGAACCCTTCTTCATCCTCCTCGCCTACGACACCCCCCACGCAGCCCTGCAACTCCCCACCGTCGAGTTCCCCGGCAGAAACCCCTCCGACGACGACGACGACTCGGGCTTCGGCATCTCGGGTGGCCTGCAGTGGACCGGCATCGAAAGCGGCATCATCAACACCGCGATCGGCACCGAGGACTCCTACATCCACCCCGACTACGCCGGAGAATCCTGGACCGATGTGGAGAAACGCCAGGCCACCCTCATCCGCCGCATGGACGACTGCGTGGGAGACCTCCGCAAGACCCTCGCCGACCTCGGCATCGAAGATGAAACCCTCATCGTCTTCTCCGCGGACAACGGTCCTCACAGCGAATCCTACATCGCCGGCGTGAACTACCAACCGAGCTCGTTCCAGTCCTACGGACCCTTCGAGGGCATCAAACGCGACTGCTGGGAAGGCGGCATCCGCCAGCCGACTCTGGTCTGCTGGCCAGGCACCATCCCCGCCGGATCGACCAATGAAATGCCCGCCCAGTTGCACGATTGGCTCGCCACGCTGAGCACCGTCGCCGGCCTCACCCCTCCCGCCCGCACCGACGGCGTGGACCTGACCCCGACCCTCACCGGAACCGGCAGTCAGAAGCCCACCACCACCTACATCGAATACACCACCGGCGGCAGCACCCCCACCTACTCCGATTTCACCAATCACGGAGGAACAGCACGCACCCAGTCCCAGGTCATCTTCGTCGACGACTACAAGGGCATCCGCAGCAACCCCGCAACCGCTGACACCGACTTCGAGATCTACGATACCCGCCTCACCGCGGACCCCACTGAATCCAACAATCTGGCCATCAACCCACCCGCCGGACAGGAAACCTACTTCGTCGAACTCCAACAGCGGATGAAGGACCGCGTCCTGCGGATCCGCCAGCCCGACTCATCGGCCTCCCGCCCCTACATGGACAGCACCCCCGTCCCACCGGTGACACCCGGGGCCGTCGTCAACGGAGTCGAGTGGAAGTCCTACAGCGGCTTCTGGCCGTGGATCCCCGAGTTCACCACTGAGGCCGAGCTCGGCAACGGAACATCCGCCTCCCCGGACCTCGCCGACCTCCCCGCGGGCCCCATGGAAAACGGCCTCCTCTACACCGGCTACATCTCGATTCCCACCACGGGCACCTGGACCTTCAGCGTGCAGTCGGACTCCGGCGCATTCCTCAGGATCCACGACATCATGGTCCTCGACGACGACTTCAAGCACGACGGCTCCGTCACCACAGGAACCGTGCTGCTCGAAGCCGGCATGCACCCCTACCGGATCTACTACAGAAACCGTAGCGGAGTGACACCCCAGCTCGACATCACCTGGAGCGGCCCCGGCACCACCGCCGAGGAACTCCCGGCCTCCGCCCTGTTCATCGAGGGCACACCCGATCCGGAACCCATCGGCATCGACGATGACGCCACCACCGCCGTCGGATCGAGCATCCTCATCGATGTCCTCGCCAATGACATCGATGACGGCCTCCCCAACCCGCTTTCCATCACAGCCGTCGCCGCCCCCACCTCCGGCACCACCGCCATCGAGAACAACCAGGTCCGCTACACCCCTGCAGCCGGGTATGCCGGCACCGACCAGTTCGAATACACACTCACCGACGGGCAATTCACCACCACCGCACGGGTCACCGTCACCCTCGTTTTCCCCATTTCCAACCTCTGGGTCCCCTTCAATGAGGGCCAGGGAACCGTCGTGCACGATGCCGGAGGGACCGCACTGGGAGCCCAGGCAAATTCCGGCCCCGGGCCAGCCTGGAACGACAGCCCGAACGGCCTCGCCCTCGCCTTCGATGGAGTCGATGACTTCATCCCGGTCAATCCCGCCATCTACACCCCACCGCTCGGCTCCACACCCCGCACCGTCACCGCATGGATCAAGGTGCCGGACGCCTCCAGTTCTCCAACCCTCGGCTCCCTCGTCTCATGGGGGTCGAACACCGGCGCCAACGGGGGCAAGTGGCACTTCCGACTCGAGAATGCCGCCGCAGGAATTGGCACACTCCGCGTTGAAGTGAAGGGCGGCTACCTGCGAGGATCGACGGACCTGCGCGACAACCAATGGCACCATGTGGCCCTCGTATTCCCCACCGGCGGCTCGGATGTCACCGACTGCCTGCTCTACGTCGACGGCAACCTCGAAACCCCGGGTGGCTCCACCCCCGAACCCATCACCACCAACCTCGACAATGCCCTCGCCATCGGGGTGGACGACCAGAACCGCTACTTCGAAGGCCTCATCGACGAGCTCCGGATCTACTCCAGCGCCCTCAGCGGACCCGACATCACCGATCAAGCCAACGACCGGGATCAGGCACCCGCAGCGTGGCACGCCCGCTACTTCGGCGATGCGGTGGTCGACTGGAATGCCGACGATGACAACGATGGCCTGCCCCGACTGCTTGAATACGCCTTCGTTGGAAATCCACATGTCACATCGAGCGCCCCGCTTCCCCAACTCTCGATCGAGGATGACACCGCCTACCTGACCTTCTCGAAGCCCGACGACCAGTGCCAGGGAGTCGACTACACCTTCGAGCAATCCGAAGACCTCCTCGGATGGACCTCCTTCGAAGCCATCCCTGATGAGGATGAGCCCGGACCACTCCCGTGCACCGAGACGGTGAAATTCGAAGCTGGCACCGCCACCCCGGTCCGCCGGTTCCTTCGCGTCCGGGTCGACCTCAGGCCCACGAACCAGCCCTAGTGCAGTCTGCTTGGCGGACTGCACTAGCACGCTCACGCCTGCTTCTCGACCATCACGAAACGACGATCGAACCGGCCATCGGAGTGCCGTCGGCAACACGCCAGGCAGGCAGCCTCGCGCTTCATCCGCCGCACCCGCCTCATGCCCGCGCCACAGCTCGGACACTCGTAGTAGTAGCGCCGCACCACCTTCCTCCTCGGGAGGTCCAGCCGATGGGTCACCGGCGCTCCGGGGATCCCAAGATCCGCGCACGCCTTCTGCCATTCAGGGCCATGCGGTGCGATCCGCCGACCATGCCTCTCATGGGCCACCAGATGGGCCAATTCATGCAGAAGCGTAAGCCTGACCTCCTTCTCACCATGCTTGACCAGCAGCGGATTCAGCTCGATCCACGAGTCTTCAAGCCAGGCACGCCCGGCCGTCGACCGCAGTCTGGGGTTCCAGCCCACCCTGAGTCGACCCGCCAGCTTCCGCAGACGGAGCGCCAGCAGAAGCTCCCGACACTGCGCCGCCAGCACCCGCCCATCCAGGGCATGCTCAGACTCATCGTGCGGCTCACTCACTCCGTTCGGCTACCAAGCTTCCACGCCGATGGCAACCCATCGACGCCCCATGATCGTCTTTGCTGGCACCCCCCGCATCCCGACTCTAGACTTCCCCCACCTTGTCGGAATCCGCAACCAACGTCACGGCACCCGCCCTTCGCCTCCGCAGGGCCGTCCACCGCTTCTACCACTCCGGGGCCGCGTGGAATTTCTTCCTGCGCAGGCGACTCCGACCGGCCGGCATCGGACTTCTGCTCATCGGGATCGTGCTGACCTGCCTGGCGGGTGGTCAGGCCTCCGA
Organism: Haloferula rosea; assembly: GCF_016595525.1. Classification (GTDB taxonomy): domain Bacteria; phylum Verrucomicrobiota; class Verrucomicrobiia; order Verrucomicrobiales; family Akkermansiaceae; genus Haloferula; species Haloferula rosea. The sequence goes on along the minus strand of NZ_JAENII010000001.1, from coordinate 555,882 downwards.
CCCGATCTTCCGCCTGCTCTCCTTCGCCTTCACACTCGGCGTGATCTCCCTGCTCTGGTTGCCGCTACGCCGAGCCAAGCTCGAAGTGCAGCGCGACCTTCCGCAACACGCCACCGCCGGCGAAAGGGTGCGGCTCCGCTACCACCTGAAGAACCAAGGGAAACGGAAGCTGAGGAATGCCTGGCTGATCGAGACCCCGCCCGACCCTCGTCCAAGCCGCGAGCTCTTCATGCAAAGCGTCGAACCCGGTAGCGAGAAGCGCAACGCCTTCGACCGCACCTTTGCCTACTACTGCTGGAACTGGCTCTGCGAGCGCCGCCTCCTCTTTGAAGCCACCCCCTCCGACCAACCCGTTACGCTCGAGCGCGACGGAGAACAAACCCTCACCGCCGAACTCATGCCACGACGACGTGGCCTGATCCGTCTCGACGACCTCCGCGTCCTCCTGCCCGACCCACTCGGCCTGTTCCAGCGCTGCACCGTCGTCTCGAACCGGGCGGCCACGCTGGCGGTCCTCCCGCAACGGTTCCGACTCCCGGGTTTCGAACTCCCCGGAAGCGCACGGTTTCAGCCCGGCGGCGACGCCGCATCACGCAACACCGGACCGTCCGGTGAGTTCGTCAGCCTGCGCGACTACCAACCCGGCGACCCACTCCGACTGATCGACTGGAAAAGCTGGGCGCGCACCGGAAAACCCATCGTCAAGGAGTTCGAGGACACTTTCTTCCCCCGCCACGGCCTCATCCTCGACACCTTCCCGGAGGCACTCGACGAGGATCTCTTCGAAGACGCCGTCTCGGTGGCGGCTTCTTTCGTTTCCTCGATCGACACCCAGGAATCGCTCATCGACCTGATGTTCATCTCCGGTCGCGAGCAGGTCGTCACCGCTGGCCGCGGCACCGGGCGCTCGGACACCCTCCTCGAGGTCCTTGCCGGCGTCGAAGCCTCGCCCACCCCCGAATTCGAATCCCTCAAGCGCCTCGTGCTCCGCCACACCGAAGACCTGGCCGGCTGCCTCGCCGTCATCGCCGGCTGGTCTCCCGAACGCGCCCAACTCCTCAACGCCATCAGCAGCGCCGGCGTCGAAATCGGCGCCGTCGTCGTCTGCCGCGAAATCCCGGAATCCCGCCCACCTCGCGTTCACTTCGTGCGCAGCTCCCACCTCGCAGCCGACCTCCTGCGCCTCCCACCCCGGCTCTGACCGCCATGAGATCCATCTCATCACCCCGCGAACCCACCGCACCACCCCGCCTCCTGCTCGGGGTGGCGCTGATGCTGTGGGGCGGTATTTCGGATCATCCCTTGATCGGTCTGATCACCGCCATCATCGTCGAGGCATCCCACTGGACGAGAATCCGCTGGGAATTCAGCGACCTCGCCAGCCAACGCGCCTGGCGGACCTCGCTCGTCCTCCTCCTCTTTTCCGGGGCGATCATCTGGATGAATTCATCCGTCATTTCCGCACTGCCGAAGACGGTCGTCTGGTTACCGGTCATCATCCTCCCGCTCCAGTTCGTGCAGAGCTACGGCATCCACCGTAGCATCTCACTCACGAATTTCTCGCAGTTCCTCAGACGACGGAAGGCCCATTGTGAGAAATACGGCCTGCCCTTCCGCGACGTCCGTTTCAACTTCGGCTACGTCTACCTGACCGTCACCCTGGTGGCTTCGGCACTCGGCGATCACGCCCGCTCGGTCATTTTCTTCCCGGCCGCCCTCATTCTGATCATCTGGGCCTTCCACCGCTCGTTCTCATGGAAACAGCGGCTCGCCCCGATCGGCGCCCTCGTCATGATCACCCTCGCCACCATCGGCGGCCTCGGCGGGGAAAAGGCACTGAACTACGCCTACCAGCGCTTCGTCCTCGGCAACTATCAATACGGCTCGCTCGACTGGGCACGCCAGACCCGCACCTCCATCGGCGAATTGAGGGAGATCAAGCAGTCTCCCGCAATCCAATGGCGCCTCATCCCCGGCCACGGTGACCTGCCACGCCTCGTCCGCGTCGCAGCCTACAACACCTACCTGAACACCTACTGGAGCACCGTACTCCCCGTCGATCCGAGGGACGAAGACGCCGTCCGCACCACCGGCATGTTCGAGGATCTTCCCTCGGTCGGTGCCGATGAGATTGAATACCGCATCACCGCTCTCGCGGAGGACAACACCTTCCTCGACCCCGCGGCCGCCACCCATCCATCCCTGCCCTACTTCACCCTGCGCGGCTCCCACCCGAGGAAGGGCCTCCTTCCCATCCCCGCCAATGCCGCCAGCATCGTGCAGGAGAGCCAGCAGCTCGAAATCAACCCCTTCGGCACCCTCCGGCTCGACCCGAAACACCCGGTCACCGATACCGTCGTCCGCTGGGCCGACCCCATGACCACCGCCCGCCCACCATGGGAGGACCCCCGCAACCCCGACCGGGTCGACCCCGACCTGCGCATCCCCACCAACGAAGCCGAGGCCATTGCCGAGTTCGTCGATCGGCTCGGCCTGCGCGATCTTCCCTTTGAAGAGCGAATCCGGGTCCTGCGCCAGCACTTCAACGACCACTTCACCTACACCCGCTACCTCGAACAACCGCGCCCCCGCACCGACAACGGCCGCGCCGCCTTCGTCACCATCTTCCTCAATCAGACCAAACGCGGCCACTGCGAGTACTTCGCCACCGCCACCGCCTTCATCCTCCGCGAATGTGGCGTGCCGACCCGATACGCCACCGGCTTCAGCGTTGCCGAGCGCGATCCGAAGTCCGGCGTCGCCTTCCTCCGTGGAACCCACGCCCACGCCTGGGCACTCGCATGGGACGCCGCGCGAGGGAAGTGGGTCGATGTCGATCTCACCCCAGCCGACTGGACCGGCCGTGAAACCCCTCGGGTGGCCGCATGGCAGCCCTGGCTCGACCGGCTTCAGATGTTCCGTGACGACCTCCTCGTCTGGCGGACCCAGCCCGGCAACATGGCCATGGCCATCCTCCTCATGGTCCTGCCGCTGGTCTTCGGCGCCCTCCTCGTCGCCAGAAGGCTCTGGCGTTCGAAGAAGCGGCTCGAAGAAGAACGCACCACCACCCCATACCGCCGCAAGGTCGAAACCACCGCCCTCAGCGACCTCGAACCCCTCGCCACCCCCCACATCGGCCCCCGCCCTCCCGGCACCCCCATCACCCGCTGGCTGCGCCAGCTCATCCCCCTCCTTCCCGACCCCATCCCACTGGAAAGCGCCATCCGCCTCCATCAGGCACGACGTTTCGACCCCGCTTCCAGCCCCGACCAGCTTGACCCCGATCTGATCGCCCAGGTCTCCCAGGTCCGCGACGACCTCACCCAGCTCCCCGACCAGTAGGACATTCCACGGTAGCGAAATCCGCCGATCTCCCCCGCTCCGGACCCGACCATCCCTGGCATCGGTCGCCTTTTCCCTTGCCAATCCAGGCCCCACCCCCTATCCCGCGCGTCCCTTCTTTCGCTGCCGCTACGACAACGGGAAACCGGAGGGACCGATCCATGCGGCGGGTTTCCCAAAATCGCCCGACCTGAATCAAGGCGGGACCAAGAACATGATTAACGAACTCATCAACGAAATGGTGGACGCCGGCGTCCACTACGGCCACCAGACCAAGAAGTGGAATCCCAAAATGAAGCCCTACCTGATGAAGGACAAGGGTGGGATCTACATCATCAACCTGGACCAGACCGTCAAGTGCCTCGACAAGGCCTCCGACTACCTCTCCGGCCTCGCCACCAAGGGCAAGAAGATCCTCTTCGTCGGCTGCAAGCGCCAGGCCCAGGAAGCCGTCCAGCAGTCCGCTGAGGCAACCAAGCAATTCTACGTCAATCACCGCTGGCTCGGTGGCATGCTGACCAACATGTCGACCGTCAAGAAGTCCATCGAGCGCCTCAAGTGGCTCGAAGGCCTCGAAAAGTCGCCTGAGTTCAAGATGATCTCCAAGAAGGAGTTCGCCGCACTGACTCGTGAGAAGAACAAGCTGCGCCGCAACCTCGAAGGCATCCGCAACATGGACGGCCTTCCCGACGCACTGGTGATCGTCGACTCCGCACGCGAGTCCATCGCCGTCGCCGAAGCCCGCCGCCTGAACATCCCGATCATCGCCATTGTCGACTCCAATGCCGACCCTGGCGTGGTCGATTACCCGATCCCGGGCAACGACGACTCCGTTCGCTCGATCCGCATCATCCTCCAGAACCTCGTCGACGCCATCGTCGTCGGCAAGAAGGGCTGAGGAACTCACGGAAACGTCACCCGAGCAGGCACTGATCTCGAAGGGCTCCCCCTTCACGATCCGTGCCGCTCCGAACCATCCAACGATTACATCACACCATGATCACCGCATCACTCGTCAAAGAACTCCGCGATAAGACCAACGCGGGCATGATGGACTGCAAGAAGGCCCTCACCGAGACCGCCGGCGACCTTGAGGCCGCTGTGACCTGGCTCCGCGAGAAGGGCATTTCGAAAGCCGCAGGCAAGGCCGACCGCGAAGCCTCCGAAGGCATCATCGCCGCCCGCCTCTCCGATGACGGCAAGTCCGGCATCCTCGTCGAAGTCAACTGCGAGACCGACTTCGTGTCGCGCAACGAGACCTTTGTCGCCTTCGTCGACGAAATCGCCGACACCCTCGCAGCCAGCGACGCCTCGAATCTCGAGGAAGCGCTCAAGGTCAGCAAGGGCGAGGGCACCATCGACGAGTTCGTGAAGGCCAAGGTCATCGAACTGGGCGAGAACATCCAACTCCGCAAGTTCGAGCGCTTCGAACTCGAAGGCAGCGGCACCATCGCCCACTACATCCACATGGGCGGCAAGGTCGGCGTCCTCGTCGAAGTCGGAGCCAAGCAAGGCGAAACCGCCGCCAAGGAAGAGTTCCAAGAGCTCGTGAAGGACATCACCCTCCACATCGCAGCAGCCGCACCGAAGGGACTTTCCAGCGAAGACATCTCCTCCGACCTCGTCGAGGCCGAGAAGGACGTCTTCCGTGCCCAGCTCAACAACGAAGGCAAGCCTGCCGAGATCATCGAAAAGATCATCCTCGGCAAGATCGGCAAGTTCTTCTCCGAGAACTGCCTGCTCGAGCAAGCCTTCGTCAAGGACCCCGACCAGAAGATCAAGGGCCTCGTCGCCACCACCGGCAAGACCGTCGGCGACGAACTGGAAATCCGCCGCTTCGTCCGCTTCGGACTCGGCGAGTAATCCCCCTCAGGTTCCCACCTTTCAAAAGCGCCCGCCTCCACCCAGGAGCGGGCGCTTTTTCGTGGCCGGATCACCCGCCTCGGACCTATCACCCGCCTAGGACCCGCCCCCCCACTCCTTCACTCACCACCCACCGAAGTCAACGCGTGCTTATTTACTGAATTACAGACCTTTTGTTCTTGCATTATTCATACCGTTGGCCACGCTCCTCCCGACTGCACCGGGGAACCGGATTCCGTTGATCCGTCAGGGAAAACAAGGCTTGGACCGGCGCCTCGTCGCCTCGCATCCGAGCTGAAGACTCCCGCCAGAATCCAAAGCAGAATACGCGGAGTGAGTCTCGCTTGCGGCGTGGAGCCTTGCTCCTACCCGGCGTTTACTCCGGTCAACTCATCACCAAGCCATGGTCGCCCCTTTCCAGAACTCCACCGCCGACAAGGACCCGTTTGCGGCACGCCCATTTCTGGTCTTCTGGGAGATCACCAGGGCTTGCGCCCTCGCCTGCCAGCACTGCCGCGCTGAAGCCCAACCCCGGCGCGACCCACGCGAACTGAACCACGACGAGGCTTTCAAGCTGGTGGATCAACTCGCCGAACTCGCCCCACCCATGCTCATCCTCACAGGTGGCGACCCGCTGATGCGCAAGGATGTGCTGGAAATCGGACGCCGTGCCAGCGACGCAGGCATGCGGGTCGGCCTCAGCCCATCCGGCACCCAGAGACTCGTAAACTACGATTTCTCTAGTATCCACGATGCCGGCATCAAGCGCATCTCATTGAGCCTCGACGGAGCCACCGCCGAAACCCACGACCGTTTCCGCGGCGTCCCGCACACCTTCGACCGCACGATCAAGGCCGTCCACATGGCGCACGACGCCGGCCTGTCAGTACAGATCAACACCACCCTGGCCGCTTCGAACCTCCACGAGTTCCACGCCTTCCGCGACCTCATGTTCGAACTCAAGCCCGAGATGTGGAGTGTCTTCATCCTCGTCCCCACCGGTCGTGCCGGCGCCGCAGACGTCCCGGCAGCCGATGACCTCGAGCGGATCTTCGCGGAAATGGCCGACCTCGTCGGCAACGCACCTTTCGCCATCAAGACCACCGAAGGCCACCACTTCCGCCGCGTGCTCGCGCAGCGTGGAAAGGGCGGCAACAAGGGACGTCAGGGCATGCGCTCGCCCCTCGGCATCCGTGATGGACGCGGCGTGATGTTCATTTCCCACACCGGCGTGGTCAGTCCATCCGGCTTTCTTCCTTTCGAATGCGGGACCGTGCGCGAGCACCACCCCGCATGGATCTACCGCAACCATCCGCTCTTCGTCAGCCTGCGTGACTCCGATGCCCTCGGCGGCAAATGCGGCCGCTGCGAGTTCCGCAAGATCTGTGGTGGCTCGCGTTCCCGTGCCTACGGCATGACGGGCGACGCCTTCGCAGCGGATCCATCCTGCTCCTACGAACCTGCAATGCTCAATTCATGATCAATCTGACCCGACTCTGGACCGGAGAAGCCCAACCTGCCGACGACCTGCGCTACGGCCACGGCAAGGCAGCCGCTTCCAACTCACGCGTGCGCAAGCCCATCGTCGTCTGGAACATCACCCGGACCTGCAACCTTCGCTGTGTCCACTGCTACTCGGACTCGATGGCCCAGCAGTACCCCGGAGAACTCAACTGGGAGCAGATGCAAGCCGTGGTCCAGGATCTGGCCGAATACCAGGTGCCTTCGCTGCTGCTCTCCGGGGGTGAACCGATGATCCACCCCCGTTTCTTCGACCTCGTCGACCTGGCTTCCTCCAAAGGCCTGAAACTGACCATCTCCACCAATGGCACGCTCATCACGCCGGAGAAGGCCGCTCGCCTTAAGGAAGCCAACGTGGCCTACGTCGGAATCTCCCTCGATGGCATCGGCGCCATCCACGATGAATTCCGCGGCAAGCAGGGTGCCTTCGATTCCGCCGTGCGTGGATTCAAGCACTGTCACGAGGTCGACCAGAAGACCGGCCTGCGCATGACCCTGACCCGGCACAATGTCGCCAACCTCGATCGCATCCTCGACTTCATCGAAGAAAAGGAAATCAAACGGACCTGCTTCTATCACCTCGTCCCCGCCGGCCGTGGCAGCGAACTCCAGGTGCTCGATCCCGCCGAGTCCCGCCACGCCATCGACACCCTGATCAAGCGGGTCGAACACTGGCACGACCGCGGCATCAACCGCGAGGTCCTGACCGTCACCCAACCAGCGGACGGAGCCTACCTGCTGACGCGGATGGAGCGGGAAAACCACCCGAATCTCGAGCAGGCACGCCAGCTCCTGAACTGGAATGGTGGCGGAGCGAACAGTTCCGGTCGCGCCGTCTCGAACATCGATACCCAGGGCAACGTGCATCCCGACCAGTTCTGGCAGGATGTCCAGCTCGGCAACGTCAAGCAGATCCCCTTCTCCACCATCTGGGAGGAAGGCAATCCCATGTCCGCGAAGATCCTCTCCGAAATCCGCTCCGTCGGTGCCCTGAGCGCTTCGGAACGTCAGGAGAAAATGCAGGGGCCATGCGGCGGATGCCAGTGGTTCGCCACCTGCGGCGGTGGGTTCCGCACCCGCGCCGCCTTCGCCAATGGTCACCTCTGGGGCAGCGACCCGGCCTGCTACCTGACCACGGAGGAGATCGGGGCGCATGCCGTATGCTGAGGTCCGGATCGCCTGCCCCATGCCATGAACCGTCTCAACCAGATCGCTGAAGAACCGTTCCGCGTGTTCTTTCCGCTGGGCATCCTGGCATCGGCGGTCGGCGTCCTCCTATGGCCGGCGTACTTCGCCGAATGGACCACCATCTACCCGCTCGAAGCCCATGCCCGGTGGATGGTCATCGGCTTCGGCGGTTGCTTCGTCGCCGGATTCCTCGGCACCGCCGGCCCCCGACTGCTGGGCTCGGATCCTTGGTGCCGGTTTGAAATCATCCTCCATGTCGTCATGGCACTGGTCGTCATGACCAGCCTGGCATTCAACCGCATCGCCATGGCCGACCTGATGACCGGCTTCTGGCTTCTCGGCATTCTCAAAAGCCTGCTCTTCCGGGTTTTCGTCGGTCGCAAGGACATGCCACCACCCGGACTGCCGCTGGCCGTGCTCGGGCTGACCGGAGCCATGCTTTCCGGCTTCGCCCTGAGCATGGAAGGCTACCTGAGCTATTCGATGCCGTGGCGGACCTTCTGGAGGTTGCTCTATTTCCAAGGCTTCCTTTGGCTGCCCATCCTCGGAGTGGCCCCCTACCTCCTGCCGCGCTTCTTCGGACGCAAGTCACTGCACGCCTTCGACGACAGCCTGAACATGCCGGTCGGGTGGATGCGCCCCTTCATCGAGTCCACCATCGCCGGCGTGCTCTTCCTCGCCAGCTTCGCGCTGGAAGCCTGGGTCGGCGGCCGCACCGGCATGGCGCTCCGCTGCGTCGTGGTCGCCGTCCACCTCACCCGTTCGGTCCCCGGACTCGTCTCGTGGGGGAAAGTCAACGGCCTCGGTCTGGCCCTGCGCTGGGTCCTGCCCTCGGCACTCGGGGGTTGGATTCTTGCCATGATCTTCCCGCCACTACGCATCGGCTCGCTGCACCTCATGTTCATCGGCAGCCTTGGCCTGCTGATGCTCGCCGTCGCCACCCGCGTCACGCTCGGGCACAACAGCCGCCACGACCGACTCTCCTCTCCCCTGAAGTGGTTTCACGGAGTTTGGGTTCTGATCCTCTTCACGGCCGCCACCCGCCTGACCTCGGACTTCGTGCCGAAGGTCAGGGTCACCCACTTCATCTATGCCGCCCTGCTGTGGGTCGTCATTCTCGCATTCTGGGCATGGAAGCTCCGCCGTGAGGCTCGCCTCCCGGTCTACAAGGAAGGCGAGATCAAGAGCCAGTGCCCGCGCCGTCGCCGCGCCGCCCTCAGACGGCAGACCTCATGAACCAACCAGGTTCCGGTGCCAACCGACCCTTCATCAACTCGTCGATGAAACGGGGCATCCATCTACAAGAGCCTGCAGAACGCCCCCCTTTCTCCTGCGAGATCTCAAGCCTCTTCTAGAATCTTCATTTCATCCCGCCGCCTCAGAGGCACCGACTGTCTTCTCCTACCCCACGACCATCTGAAAACATCATGAGCTCACACCTACCACCGGCCACCTCACTACCAGAAATCATCCAGGGAGGGATGGGCGTCGGCGTCTCAAGCTGGCAACTCGCCAAAGCCGTCTCGTCCATCGGGCAACTGGGCGTGGTGTCCGGCACCATGATCGATGTCGTCGTCGCCCGAACCCTTCAGCTTGGAGACCCGGGCGGACACGTCCGACGTGCCCTCGCAGCCTTTCCCAATCCGGCCCTCACCGAGCGCTTCCTGAAACGTTACTTCATCGACGGCGGCAAGCCGGAGGGCGCCCCCTTCCGGCCCGTGCCCATGTCCGCCCTGCCCCCTTCCAGAGCTTCACTGGAATACTCCGTCCTCGCCAGCTTCGTCACGGTTTGGCTGGCGAAGGAGGGACATCCCGGAAGCGTCGGCATCAACCTGCTGGAGAAGAGCCAGATCCCGACCTTGCCACTCCTCTACGGAGCCATCCTCGCCAAGGTCGACTACGTCCTCATGGGTGCCGGCATTCCTCGCCAGATCCCCGGTCTGCTCGACCTCCTCTCCGCCAACCAGCCCGCGGAAATGCGGATCGACGTCACTGGCGCGACCGAACCCGTCACCCTGTCATTCGACCCACTCGATGTCTGCGGAATCACGGATCCCACCCTTAAGCGTCCGGCCTTCCTCGCCGTGGTCTCCTCCGCCGTGCTCGCCAAAACCCTGCACCGAAAGGCATCCGGCGTGGTCGATGGATTCGTCGTCGAATTCCCAGAAGCCGGAGGTCACAACGCTCCTCCTCGAGGTGGCATCTCGCTCTCGGAATCCGGCGAACCGATCTATGGCCCGCGCGATGCCATCGACACCTCCGCATTCCGCAAGATCGGCCTGCCATTCTGGCTCGCTGGCGGCTTCGGTCGGGCCGGCAAACTTCGCGAAGCCCAGGCACTCGGAGCTGCCGGAATCCAAGTCGGCACCGCCTTCGCCCTGAGCGCGGAATCCGGATTCACTCCATCGCTCAAGTCGAAAATCATCGATGCCATCCGTACCGACGAGCTGGAGATCTTCACCGACCCGTCCGCCTCCCCCACCGGCTTCCCCTTCAAGGTCGCCTCCGTACCGGAAACCCTTTCGGAAGACCCGATCTACCAATCCCGGGAACGCGTTTGTGACATCGGAGTGCTCCGCGAACCCTTCGCGAAGCCTGATGGAAGCATCGGCTTTCGCTGCTCGGGTGAGCCAGTGGATTCCTACGTCGCCAAAGGCGGAGACCGCCAGCGCTCCATCGGTGCGAAATGCCTGTGCAACTCGCTGGGGGCCACCATCGGGCTCGGTCAGGAGCGCTCCGGTCAACCCACCGAACCCGCACTGATCACCCTCGGCGACGACCTCGAAAGCATCCGCGACCTGCTCCCGGACCAGGGCGACAGCTACACCGCAAAGGCCCTGGTCGACCACCTGTTGGACGGGTCCGTCACCTCAGCCTCCTGCTCTCCGTGCCATGCTTGAATCCGCCTCCTACCCGAAGCCACCGAACCGACCGAACTCGCTCTCTGCTTTCGGTTTGAGACTCATCAAGCCGTCTTGAGCCGACCCGGCACCCTGCTCATCCGGTTATACTCGACCTTCCCACCCCTCCAGCCTATCTGATGGAGGCATGAAAGCGCTGTTCATCTCGCTCGCCCTGATCATGTCCTGCCATGCCGATGAGCGGGTCAAATGCGCTGACGGACGTTACTCCTTCGAGTTCCCCGCCAAGTGGGTCAAGGCCAAGTCCCCCACCCCCAAGGCTGACTTCGCTCGCGAAAGCCCGGACAAAGGCACGATCATTTCGATCAATACCGACGCCATCCCGGAAGGCCGATCCCCCGACCTCGATGCCATTGCCAAGAGTTCTGCCCAAGCCATGGCCAAGGCCATCGGCTTCAAGGGCGAAGGCACCGCCTCACCCGGGAAGCTCGACGGTTGTGATGCCCGCTTCGTGACTCTCATTCCCGAAGAGGGCCAACTCGGCATCGTCGCCGTCTTCATCGATGGCCGCAAGGACCTCGTCCGCTTCCAAGCCACCATCGCCCTGCCACTCGACGAGAAGACCAAGGACGCCTGCCTCGCCATCGTCCAGTCCTTCCGACGCGAGGACGCCAAAAAGGAAGAGTGACTCGTAGGAACCCCAGCGTTCGACGATCACGGGCTGCTTACGCCCCGCCAGATCAAAGCCCTTGCTGGACCTAGAATGTGGTCAACGGTGTCTCCATTGGGGATGCATAGGCCGATTGGAGGCGTTTTTGCATGCTGGCGACATCCATTATGTCACATATGCTCTTTTTGTAAGCTTGAATCCTTTATTGTCGACATCTCCCCAATCTGAAAGACATCATCCAGAACCCTCTTCGCCCAACCTCAACATCGTTAATCTGCATGAAAAGAGACCAAAACTTCCAGCGCAGTTGCCTCTTGCGCTCCGCACTTCATACCAGCTTTAGCTACTGCCCAGCGGCCTGTGCCCTCGCAGCTGTAGCTGTGGTCAATACCGCCTCGGCGGCCCCCCTCTATTGGGACACCAACGATCTTACACCAGGATCAGGAAATGCTTCGGCCGACTGGGACACGGGTACAAACTGGTCAACCGCCGCCGCGGGTGACATCGCCACTACAGGTTGGACCGACTCGGAGACTGCTGTTTTCTCGGCAGGGACAGACGGCACCAACTTCACCGCCACAGTAACAACCGCCGTCGATCCCGCCGGAATCACCATCGAGGAAGCGGGCAACACCGTCACCCTCGCGGGCGGCACCATCGACATAGGTGCAGATACCATTGACAGCTCCGCACTGGGTGCAGCGAGTAACCGGAACGTGGTAATCTCTTCCGCGCTGATCGGAACGGGAGGCCTGACCATCGCGTCGCACGGTTCACTCGCCGATTCAGGTGGCGGTTCCAACTCCGAGATCGACCTGGCTGGCACGAACACTTTCTCCGGCGACCTCACCATCACTGCCGGCCTTGTGGCGTGGACAAATGACGACTCATTCGGCAATGCGGCCAACAAGATCGTACTCGATGGCGGCGGCCTGCTTGACCCGAATCGGGCACTCACGCTGACCCGTGATCTTGAAGTCGCAACGACCGGCTACTACCGCGTCTATGGCAGCGTTGACTCCACCCTCACTGGCTCACTCTCTGGCGCCGGCGATCTGACCAAGACCGATGGCGGCGTGCTGAACATTGAGTCCACTGCAAACAGTGGTTTCACCGGTAGTGTGATCGTCGGGGGCGGATTCCTCCGCCTCGCTGACGAAACCTCGATTGGCGACACCCCCGCGGTGGCCACCGCAGACTCCATCATCCTGAAAAACGGATCCAAACTTCAGGGAGGCACTTCGGCAGGAGGAGGCGATCTCACCATCTCAGCGAACCGTGGAATCACGATCAGCAGTGGCAACAGTGGTTTCCACACCATCACCGGTTCGACGACCACCGTCGAATCACCCATCGTCGGTCCGGGTAGCCTCTCCAAAACGAACGGAGGTACGGTGATCCTCAACGGGGACATCAATGTGACCGGTGAGTTGCGCGCGGAAGGTGGCATTCTCGACGTCCGGTCCGCCGCTTCGAGCATCACCACCACCAGGGTACGAAACGGGACTTCAGTTTTGAACATCGGAACGGGTGCCAACATCAGCACCTCACGCTTCGTCAGTGCCGACTCGAGCGGTGCCCAGTCGACGATCAATCAAACAGGCGGCACCCTGAACATCACAGGAACGCTCAACAACTCGAATCAAAATTCTTCCTACGTGATGGGTCACTGGGGCAACGGCGGAGCGACAAGTGCCTTCAACCTTTCGGGTGGCACGATCAACTCCCCTGACGCCGAGCTGAAATTCGGTTGGGATTCGAACGATGTGACCTTTGTTCAAAGCGGAGGTGATCACCTAATTCTCGGCCTCGACTTCAACAGCGGCCGCAACAACACCGCCGTCTACAGTCTCAACGGCGGTAATCTGGGAATTGGAGCCAGCGGTATCTCGGCAGCCTCAAACAAGGTCCTGGATCTTGGAGGTGGGACGATCACGGCATTGGACGACAGTGACTGGGCCGGCAGGATGACGACCCAGACCGCCACAACCTCCACATTCGATGTGGACGGCTACTTCGTCGACATCATCGGAAATATCACGGGAGATGGAACGATCGACCTGATCAGCACAGCTGGCGGCGGCGGATTCACATTCTTTACGAATGGAACCCAGAACATCGAGGCCACTCTCACGGGCGATGCCGATCTCTTCAAAGATGGAACGGGAACCACAGTCCTCAGCGGAGCAAGCGGCAGTTCGACAAGTGTGCTTTCGGTGTTCGGCGGCACCCTCCAGTTGGATGGAGGGTTCGGCGGCTCGATTGAAGCAACCGACCTTGGAGCCTTTGCCGGTGACGGGACGATTGGAGGAGATCTCACACTGGGAGGAGGAAGTACAGGAACCACCCTCCAAATCCCGGCGACCGGTGGACCCAGCGCAGCTGGCAACGTCGAACTGATCGGAACCACCACAGTCGAACTCACTGACGCATTGATCGGAGTCAACCCGACTGTTCCGGTCTTCAACTACGGAACATTGACCGGAGACCCCACGACCCAGCTCAGCTTCCCAGGAGGAGCAGGCTACCGGGGCGCCGTCTTCTCAGACGATGTAGGAAACTCCCGGGTACTGCTGACGATCACCAACGAAGATCTCACCTGGACAGGTGGCACCGATGGCACTTGGGATCAAAATTCCTCGGTCAACTGGCTGAACGGCGGTGCGAATACATTCTACGACCAAGACCTTGTCACCTTTGACGACTCAGGGGCCAATCCAGCCATTACCTTGGTCGGCGAGCTTCAACCGGGCTCCATGGTTGTGGATACCGACTCCGCAACTTATTCGATCACCGGAAGTGCAGGCAACTTCATCTCCGGTTTGGGCAGCCTGCTGAAAACGGGAAGCTCGGTACTGGCGATGGATGCACCCAACACCTACACCGGCGGATCGGTGATCAGCGAAGGCAGCATTCTTGTTCGCCAAGCTGGCGCATTGGGAGCGGGAACCATCACCTTGGGCGACAGCAACACGGGAGCTTCCGACGTTGCCCTCTATCTCGACACCAACCGGATCAACTTCGGCACCCCCGTGGTTATCTCTGGTGAGGGAACCGGCACCGCGACCTTGGGTAGCCAAGCCAGCGTGACCGGAAGTGGAAACAACAACAGATTCTCGAACATCACGCTCGAAGGCGACGTGATTCTTGACTCGAACGCCTCCGACCGGACGGACTACGACAACATCACGGGAACAGGCGATGTGACCGTCACCGGTGCTGGCCGCACAATCTTCCAAACCTCACCCGCCCTCTGGGTGGGTGATCTAACGATCTCCACGACGGGTCCTGGAGGACTCCAACTCGGCACCGTTGCAGGTGCCGGTGACAGGATTCCTGACACCTCCAATGTAACCATCTCCTCTGGCGCCTTCCTGCGTCTCTCTACAGCTAGTGAAACGGTAGGAGCGCTGAGTGGTAGCGGAACCATCAATACCAACTCACCCGGCGGAGGCACGGCCGTGCTTTCCATCGGTGCAGGTGACGCAGATGGAAACTTCTCTGGGTTGCTTGAGAACGCAGGTGGCGTCCTTGCGTTGACCAAAGTCGGAGCAGGGACACAAACCATCACCGGAACGAACACCTACACCGGCAAGACAGCCATCAACGGTGGCATCCTTGAGGTCGACGGAGTCGATGTCTTCGGACCCATTCCCGGCGTTGCAACTGCTGACCAAATCTCCTTCAACGGTGGCATCATCAAGACAATCGGGTCATTCGACTTCGATATCGCCAACCGAGGGATCACCACAACTGCTCCCGGTGGCGGCGGCTTCAATATCCCGCTTGGTGAGACCGTCAATGTGACCAGTCCTGTGGTGGGTGATGGTAGCATCACCAAAAGCGGCGAAGGCCTGATGGTCTCGTCCGGAGGAACCTGGACAGGCGGCATTACCGTGGAAGAGGGGACACTCCGCATGAATGGTAAGACAGGCAACTCTGATTACACCATCAAACCTGGTGCCATTCTGGAAATGGATTACTCCAGGACGTCTGCATACGACCACGGGATGACCATTGAGGGCAGTGGCGTTGCCTCGACGTCAGGCCTCTATCTCGGTAGTGGAAGGAACCTCAACTTCCAGCGCAACGGTGGCCTGAAGCTGACCACCGCCCCAACGACGATCCGGACGTTCGGAGGCGGTAGCGCCACCCTCTCAGGCTTCGATATCAACAGCGTCCATCTGAACGTCAATCCCGATGCCTCTGGCTCGGTGATCCCGAGTGATGTCAACATCAACAGCGGCGGCTTCGGCTATCGCTCGATCGTTGCGGCTGGCGCAAATACCGCCACGGGTGATCTCATCATCGATAGTGTGATTTCTGGTAACGGTAGCGTGGAGCGCGGAGGCATCCAGGTGAACTTCTGGAAGTCCGGGGCAGGATCCATCCTCCTCAACGGTGCCAGCACCTCCGCTGAAGGAATTTGGATCATTGATGGTTCACTCATCCTCGGTGCGGACGAAAGGATTGCTGACACGGCCGGACTCATTCTCGGCGATGGCGGCACGTCCTCGACCCTCGTGCTCAATGGTTTCAGCGAAACCGTCGCAGACATCGGTGGCCACAATGGCAACATCGGAAGCAGCATCATCGGTGGCGCTGCCAGCGAATCGACCCTCATCGTAAACTACAACGGTGGAGGTCGGACCTTTGAAGGGTTCATCGGTGGGCCCGGAGTCAATGAAGGCAACCTCGCCCTCGTAAAGAGTGGCACAGGCACCCTGACACTGAACGGCCTCCTCGACTACCAAGGCTCCACCACGGTGAGCGATGGCGTCCTGAGCCTCAGCTTCCCGGATCTGGATGACGGTGCGGACGTCAACATCAACACCACGGGAGTCATCGACCTGGCTCATGGCGCCAGCGATACGATCAACGCGTTGTTCTTCGACGGTGTCCTCCAAGCTGCTGGCACGTGGGGAGCCACTGGATCAGGAGCCGCCAACATCGACGACTCCCGATTCACCGGAACCGGCGTCCTCGATGTGACCACCGGAGCCGTGGGAACTCCTTACGACCTGTGGGAAACGGCGAATGGCATCGCAGGTGCAGGTCGTGACGTCGACTCGGATGGCGATGGTGTTGAGAACGGCATCGAGTTCGTCATTGGCGGTGATCCAAACGGAGCTGACTCCAACAGCCTCCTTCCGACGGTCGTGGTAGACGCCACCGATCTGGTATTCACCTTCCGTCAGACTCAGGACTCTGCGGGCGAAGATGTGTTCGTCGAATACGGCACCAACCTCACGGGCTGGACCGAGGCAGAGGCGGGCGAACCAGTAGGCCCAAATCCCGTCACGATCGCGACGACCACAGACGGCTTCGCACCAGGTGTGGATAGGGTGGAGGTTACCATCCCACGCGCCTTGTTCGGAGGTGGGGAAACCGGCTTCGCACGCTTGGTGAACGAAGCTCCGGCCCCATGAGGAATCGTTAATACTTAATTCCCAGGGCCGTCCGGTTTGACCGGGCGGCCCTTTTTTGTGCCGGGAGATTCAAAGAGCCCCCCACGGAATCCTCACACCACACGGGCAATTTTCAGCAACTCCTTGAGCCGTTCGACCTGATCGGCCGAAGACTTCGCCACGAAACCACGCGCGTGGGCGAAATGAACATCCTCTTCCCCTTCAATCCGGGTGAAGTCAAACCGGGCATCGTCATTGAAACGTGAAAGGCCGTAGCCCGCACCGCGTCGATCAGGATAGACCATGCCTGCCACTTCCTTTTCCAGCCCCAGGGACTCGATGTAGCGACCCAGCCCGGCCGATGCCTCCTCCGGCATCGGATCGGTCCGCGGCATGAACAGCACTTTCAGCCCATCCACCTCCCAGACCTCGGCGTGCTCCGCCACGAAGGCCAGACGTTGACGCAGGGATTTGATGAACTCCAACAGGTCTTCACCCACCCACCGCATCACTTCGTAAAGCGGGTCGCCTGCCTTCACTTGGGAAACCATCGCGAACCGACGCAGCAGGGTGATGTCGATCGGTGAAACCAACCGAGCCAGGGCATCGCGCTCCACCCCGAGCCATTTGGCGGTCGAGTTCGGACCTGTCACATCGAATCGCTCGGCCGTCTCCAACCAATCGCAAAAACTACGAGCATCCTCGTAGATGCCGAGATCCATCAGCACCAGACTCAGCGCACAGACGGGCTCATGATCCCGGGGGAACTGATGGTGATCGAAGTTCGCCCTCGACGGATCATGCTCCCCGCCAACGTCAACGACCGCGGTCGACAGGTCGTCAAGATCCGCCTGAGTCGGCTCCCGACGGACGATGGTGCAGCCGTGCACGGCTGCAAGGACACAGCACGCGAGGAACTCGTCCTTATGAGCGCCGCCCGGATGAGTGAGGATCTGATGAATCGACATGGAGG
Organism: Haloferula rosea; assembly: GCF_016595525.1. GTDB lineage: Bacteria > Verrucomicrobiota > Verrucomicrobiia > Verrucomicrobiales > Akkermansiaceae > Haloferula > Haloferula rosea. The sequence continues at coordinate 538,056 of NZ_JAENII010000001.1, read as the reverse complement.
CGGAGACTAGTGCGCCTCCACGAGGACGCAACCCCGGTCACTTGAACGAGACCACAAAGCGTCCCTTGCCATCGGGATCCTTGGCTGGATCCGGTTTCCACCCGAAGGTGATACCCTTGTAGAGCGGACGAAGGGAGCCATTCCACATCTCAAAAAGCCCTTTGTCCCCTGCATCCAGTTCCACCTTGGCACCATCATAACCTTCGAGATCAATCCGCGCCGACTGGACTCCGGGACCACTGACATCATCCTTCTCGGCCCATACCGGCTCCCAGGCATCGAACTTCAGCTTCTTTTTATCAGCCCGCACGATCTGGATTTTGTCGCCCTCGGCCTTCTTCTCCAGTTTGTCCTCATCCCGGTCGTGGTGGTAGACATTGGGAATCTTGACCCGCAATGCAAAGCGGATCGGGTTCTCGGTGAGATCCCCCTTCTCCAGCAACTTCCCTCCACCCAGGATCTCACCCTTACCCATCTCGAAATGGACCTCGAACTTGGCGCCACCCGTCACCGTGCCGCGATACGAGATCTTCTCGGCATCGTCCGTGGACTCGGTGAGTGCTTCCCAGCCGTCCTCGGCCACCTGCTTGGTCACCACTCGTCCACTTGGCAGGATCTCCTCGATGACCGGAGTGAACGAGATCCACTCCCTGGGACTGCCAATGACTCCCTTGTTGGTGACCGGCATCAACTCACCGACGCCATCCATCTTGACTCCAAAATGGAATCCGCGGTTCTCGGAGCCCGCATACCAGCCGACCCAAGGCTTCTCGTTGAGTTGAGGAAGGGTATCGGCCATCATTGGCGCGGACGCGATCAGAAGCAGGGGAAGAATCGTTCTCATGACAGCCCCTAAGAAAGCTCCACCCACCGAATTTGCCAGAGATTTATCCATCATGACTGCCCAACAGCTTGCCGAGTCCGCGACATCCGACGCCCAACCGCCCACAGAACTCGATGCCACTGGCCGATGCTTGTGGCTGGCTCGCGCCGGACGCTGGCACGACGCCCACGATCAGTGCCAAAACCTGCCGGACCCGGCCGGCGCCTGGATCCATGCCTGGCTGCATCGTAAGGAAGGTGACTACGGCAATGCCTGCTACTGGTATGCCCGAGCGTCCAAGCCTGCCCCAGCCCAAGATGCGGATCTCCATCAAGAGTGGCTCGAAATCGCCGTTGCTCTACTGGATTGACTGGTGGCTCTCAGGCGATTACTTAACATAACTTAACGGTTAGACTGATTATTGACATCAGTTAGCTTTCATGGCGACCATGGTATTTCACCCTTACCACCATGAAACCGCCATACCACCCCAACTGGCGGAGTACCCGGCAAGCCTTCGGGCTGATCGCCGGCTCTCCCTGCCTCATTGCCCTACACGCTGCAGAACTTGATTTCACTCTCGCTGCCGCCAACGACAACTTCGCTCTAGGCTCGGCCTTCGCCGCCGTCGGAGATTGGAATGACGACGGCACGGATGATTTCGCCGTCTCCGATCCCCAATTGACCGCCGACGGATTCTTCAGCTCGGGAGCCGCTTACATCATCAGTGGTGCCGACGGGCAGATCCTTGATGAATTCGGCGGAGAGGCCAGCCAATCCCAATTCTTCGGAGCCTCTCTGGCTTCACTCGATGCAGACGGAGACGGCATCACGGACCTCGCCGTGGGAGCTCCCTATGGTCAGTTCTACTCGGGATCCGTTTGGATCTACTCGGGTGCAGATGGCTCTTTGATTCTCCAAGTCACCGGGAGTGGCTTTTCCCAGTTCGGCAGCGCTCTTGCGCCAGCAGGCGATCAGGATGGAGATGGGATCGACGACCTCTTCGTTGGGGCCCCAGGACAAGGCCGGGTCGAAGTGATTTCCGGGGCAACCGGCTTCCAACTGTGGTCCGTCTCATCGACCGAACCCACCGCATCCTTCGGCGTGGCGATCGCGCCCCTTGGAGACATCGATGGTGACTCGAAGCCTGATCTTGCCGTCGGCGCTCCCGGCTCCAGACCGGACGGAGCTCCCGTGGGTCAGGTAGCTCTCTTCGGCAGCAGCGACCAAACCCGGATCGCAAACCTGTCGGGCAACAGCTTGAACAACGGTTTGGGGGCCACACTCGCAGCCGTCGACGATTCTAATAACGACGGCCTGCCCGACCTGATGGTCGGCTCCTCATCGGGAGGCACCTGCTTCGTCGTCTCGGGAACTGACCTATCCATCGTCCATGACCTGAGTATTCCCAATCACCCCTTCGCCCAGCCGATCGTCGTCGGGGGCGGAATCGACGATGATGGGGACGGCTTCACGGATTGGCTCATCGGTTCCCCTGGCTTCAAGGTCGGCCCAGCCGGATTCTTCGGCGGCTTCCGTATGATTTCCGGAGAGGACGGCAGTCTTCTACTGGATGTTCAGTCAGACTCACCTTTCACCTATCTGGGCAAATCACTGTCCATCCTCCCCGGACTGGGCTTCGTGGTTGGGGAACCAAGACTCGCTGACACACAAACCGGCGGCTACGGAAGCGCTCAGTTCTGGAAGGTTGATCTCGTCGTTGATTCCGATGGTGACGGAGTTCCGGATTCCGAAGATGCGAATCCGAACTCCAACACCACGCCCACCATCGAGCTGTTTGGAAGCGATACCGGAGTTGAAAACCGCCTCGACGAGAATGGTATCACACTCACGGATCGCTTCGACTCCCTTCCAACTCCGGAAGAGCTGGGCAACCAGGGTCGCTTCGTCACACGCTTCGTCGACCTCATCAAGGACCTTGAAGGCGCTGACCTGATTTCGGCTGCGGAAGCGAGGGCCATCAGGAAAGCTGGGATCAAGGCGCTGGCGCGTGGCTCCAAAAAGTAGGCGTTCCCCCTTCAGCCCTCTAACATCCGAAGCGACCCGTTCCTGTTGGACCGGGTCGCTTTCGTTTCAGCGGGTCCACCCCATGAAACTCATCGCGAACCTGGAGCGACTAAAATCTGCCTAAGCTCAAGAGATCCGAAATAATTGGGCACAAGCCACCGATCTCAACGAACCCATCCTTTTCAAGGCGACTGGTGACCTCTCTACCGGCCAAGAATGGACATCGTTCCAGCTAAACTCATGAGAAAGTGACAAAATCGTCTGAATTCGATGTTCAAAAGAGCTCAAAGAGGCTCTAAATGTATGTTTTTTTGAGTCTTTACTTTATTTTCCGCAAACCAACTAGGATGAGCGGATGGGATGGAAACCCATCTACTCAAGAACATCTTTGGCTACGCTTCTTTGCGTAAGACACTCATTATAAGCTCTTAATGCAATAAGATCACGCTTCTCTGGCAGCAGAACCGGCCCACCATTGGCCCAAGTGTCTCTACACCTCTCATTCAAATGGTCTCTTAGCTCATTTTTCTAACGATAAAGGAATCTTCTTGTCACCCGCAGAGGGAATGCGTCTGGATGATAACGATTCCATTATGACTGCTCCAAAAAACAACCTAAGAGATACCCTCCTACGCTCTGCCCTCCAAACGGGGTTCACCTACTGCCCGGCGGCCTGCATTGCCGCCGTCGCAACGATTGGCAGCCTGAACGCTCAAACCATCAGCGTGAACTTGGCTTCCGACCAGCGGGCGGTTGATACCGCCGCCGCCGCCAACCCGGCAGGCGCGATCCCGATTTCCGGAGAGTTCTGGAACAACGCCAGTGGCGCAACCGGCACTCTGGCCGCAGGAACCATTGTCGACGAGACCGGTGCCGTGGTGCCCGGACTCTCGATCGATTGGAGTTCCAACAACACCTACTTCTCGGGAGCAGGCGCTGCTACCGGCACCTCGGAGAATGCCAACCTCCTGAAGGGTTATCTCGACGACGGCGGAGCCGGCTGGTCGGTCACCCTCAACAACAGTCAGTTCCTCCTCTCGGATGTGTATGCCATCCGTTCATCGGACCAAGGCGATCCTGCCGCCTACAACCCCGTCAGCATCGACGGGTCTTTCTACACGTGGGACGGCTCGCAGACCGCATTGGCCGTCGGTTACAACACCAGCTTCTCCGGTCAGAACTGGACGGATGCGGATGCCCTGGTGGAAGGAAGCAACTTCCTGAAGATCGCCAGTGCTCCCGTCCTCACCATCGCGGGTGACCGTGGAACGGTTGGCCGCAACCCGATTGCAGGTCTTCAGATCGTCAACGCCTATGCAGGCACTCTGGCCTACTGGGATGCCAATGGCCTCACCACGGGTTCGGGCGACACCGCTGACGGAACCCTTGATGGCACTTGGGGAACCGATTCCTTCTGGACGTCCGATGCCAACGGTGAGCTTGCCACCGTGGCGTGGAATCCCGGTGACGCCGCCGTCTTCTCCGCAGGAACGGATGGCGTGAACATTCACACCATCACCCTCAATGGAACCCAAGTGGCCGACGCCGTATGGGTCCAACAAGGTGAAATCACCTTGGATAGCGGCATCCTCGACCTCAGCGGTGGCCTCGGGCTGCTTCGGAGCGACGACTTCGGCCTGACTGTCAATTCGCAGATCACTGCCGGCGACCTCACAACCTCAGGCACGGTGACTCTGGGCAACGCGACCAATACCATCACCGGCACGGTCAACGTCGGAGGCATCACGCTTCTACTGGCCGATCAGGACTGGAATCAGATCGCTGGTGGAGGAGAAACCAACATTGACTCCGCAGCCACGCTCACCATTGGGACTTCCAATCTGGACAGCACTTACGCAGGGAATTTCTCCGGCGATGGCAATGTCGTAAAAACCGGCACGGGAACACTCACGCTCCTCGGAGGCAGCCCGGGCATGAACGGCACGGTGGACATCGCAGGTGGTGACGTGGTCCTGTCCAACGCAGGTGGAGGCTTCACTTCAACGATTTCCTTCACGGGCGCCGGCGACCTGAGCTTCCTCGGTGCTGGATCTTCGGATCCATCCATCACGGCTGGCGGTGACCTCTCGGGATTCACCGGTGCCGTGACCATCGACGGTGCTCGTGTCGCTGCCAACTCCTCAGGTGGCGACCGCCTGGGCTCAGGCGACATCACCGTACTCTCTGGCGGACAACTCTGGGTCACGGGCGGAGCCCTTGCCAACAACGTCCTGATCAATGGGAATGGAACGACCGAAGGCGCAGGACAACTCGGAGCCATCCGATTTGAGACCGGGGCAAGCGTCGCCGGCGATGTCACCCTCCAAAGTGACAGCCGTCTCACCACTTGGGCTGGCGCGGTCGGAACGCTCTCGGGCGCGCTTTCCGGAGCCTTCAATCTTGAGAAGACCGGCACTGGATTCCTCGTCATCGAGTCGACATCCAACAGCGGCTACACCGGTCAGACCACGGTCTCCTCAGGGCGACTTCGCCTTGCCGACGAGACCTCCATTGGTGACACACCCGCATCGCCCACGGCCGATTCCATCATCCTTCAAGGAGGTGGACGCATCCAAGGCGGAACGGCAGGCGCCGGCGGCGACCTCACCATCTCGGCAAACCGCGGGATTACCCTCAACGGCGGTGATTCCGGCTTCCACACTTGGACCGGGTTCACGACGACCGTGGAGTCCGACATCGTGGGAACCGGACGCCTCACCCATTCGGATGGTGGCTCTCTCGTCGTGAACGGTGATACCACCCTTGACGGCAGTGTCCTCGCCGCCTCCGGCACGGTAACCTTCAATGGCGACCTGACCGCCACTGGCGGCCCGATCCGGGTCCAAGGAGCCTCGACCGTAAACTTCAATTCAAGCTCCGTGATCGCCGACGGATCCACCAACGGTGGAAGCAATGGTGGACTCGACCTCGGCACCGGCACCACCAATATCAATCTCGGCAACGGAGCCGGCGGCCTCATGCTGCTGGAAGACTGGGAGCTGGGTCAGAATGGCAGTCAGCCACACACCTCCAACCTCACCGCTGGCGATGTGCGTGTTGAGAACGATGTCCGCATCGGCCACTGGGGTGGATCGACCTCGAGCATCAACATCTCGGGCGGCAGCCTCAGCTTGCCGGACACCGTGACCAGCCCGACCAACGAAGGCCAAGCCAACGTGTTCCTCGGAATCGATGGTGAAGGAAGCCTCGCCATCAGCGGCGGAACACTGAACGCCACCTCGCTCGTGCTCGACGGTCGTGGCAGCACCGGAGCTGCGGGTTCACACGTGCTCTCCCTCACGGGGGGAACCCTGAACGTCGGCCAATGGGGCATCCGCAACGGTGGAGCCAACTACGCGATCGAGTTCGGTGGCGGGGTCGTCGGCACGACCTCTTCCTCCGCCGAGCCGGGCTATGACTGGTCCAGCGACTGGTCCACGAGCCTTCCCATCCAGTTTACCGGCACCAACGGAGACACCAGCTTCCAAGCAGGTGCTCATACGATCACACTGAGTGGTGCGCTTTCCGGAGCCGGTGGACTCTCCGTCGACAGCGGAAACCTGGTGCTCTCGGGAACCGGCACCTACGCCGGAAACACCGCCGTCAACGGCGGCACGCTCTATGTGAACGGTGCCACCGGTACAGGTGCCTCGCCAGTGACCATCGCTTCGGGTGGTGCCATCGGGGTTGGCACTCCACAAACGACAGGAACAGGAACCGTCGAAACCCTCGACCTCCAGGCCGGTTCCGAATCGGTCTTCCGCTTGAGCTTCGCGGCACCCGAAACACTGACGGTCAACGCGGCTGACGGTTTGACCGTCGGCGGCAACACAGTGACCGCGATCCCAACCGGGCAGCTGTTCATTGGAGACACCTTCCCGATCATCCAATACACCGGAACCATTCAGGGCGCCGGCTTCGGAGCGCTCTCGCTCGATCCCCTGCCCAACCCACACTACGCTGTAAGCCTCGTGGATGGGACCGTGGCGGACCCACTCGACACCACCATCTACGTCTCGGTGGACTCGGTGGATTCCATCACGTGGACTGGCAGCGTGGACGGTGTCTGGGACGTCAATTCCACAGGCAACTGGGAAACGGACAGCGATCTGAACGCCTCAAACTACTACGATTTCGACCAAGTCGGCTTCGTTGATGGCTCGGGGAACACCAACCTGACTTTGGTCGGTCCAATCACTCCCGCCGACGTCCTGTTCAACAACAACACGGACACCTTCACCCTCTCGGGCGATGGCATCGGTGGATCAGCGAATCTGACCATCGCCGGAGGTGGAACCACCATCCTGACCAACGACAACACCTACACGGGTGAGACCGTTGTCAGCTCCGGCACCCTCCAAATTGGTGATGGCACCAGCGGTTCGATCTCCACGAGCAGCACCATCACCAACGACGACACGCTGATCCTCAACCTCCCTGACGGCGCGGTGAACAACAACATCATCGTCAACGATGGGTTGCTGCAGATGGTGGGAAGCAACGACTACACCGTCTCCACCATCGGCGGAGGTACCATCAGCGGCTCAGGCGGGATGGAATACAACGGAACCGGCACCCTCACCCTGGCAGGCCGCAACTCGAACACGGGTGGCCTCACGGTGAACTCCGGAACCGTCTTGCTGACAGGTGGCGGTTGGTATCAGAACCCGTCGCAGGGCACTGGTATGATGACCGTTGAAGCCGGTGCGACCGTGGTCAACTGGAACTCCCACTCGTATGGAGGCAGGTATGATCCGAACGTCGACATGACTCTCAACGGCGGAACCTTCCAGGTCCGCAGCGGAACCTACGTCCGGGACATCACGATGAACGGAGGCACGATCGAGAACTTCCCGGGAAGCGATAGCCAGATTCAGGCACGCGGCTTTGGTGGAACCGACATCATCGTTGAAGACGCAGCGACATCTTCGGAGATTTCCTGTCGCTACTTCACCGGAGAGGGCAATTCAGTGATCACCGTGAATGATCCTGATACCGACTTCCTCATGACCGGAGCCATCACGGGTGACAATCAGCTGATCAAGAATGGTCCCGGACGTCTCCTCTCATCGGCGACGAACACCCATTCGGGCAACCTGCTCATCACGGAAGGGACCTTCGCTCTGGCTCCGACCGGGTCGCACTCGGATTCGCCCGTCATCGACGTGGCCTCCGGAGCAACCTTCGATGTCACTGCCGTCAGCGGCTACGCCATCTCCGCAACCCAGACGCTCTCGGGCAACGGAACACTGGATGGCAGCTCGTTCATCGCGGGCACCGTCTCGCCTGGCGCTTCGGCCGGCACACTGACCGCCACCGGCGCACTCACGTTTGTTCCAGCCTCCAACTACGCGTGGGAGATCTCGGATTGGACCGGAGCTGCTGGAGTCGGCTATGACACCATCGTTGCGGATTCCGTCGACTTCCAGTCGACCAGCCTCAACCGCTTCTCCGTAGTCATTACCGAGGACACCTTGGCGAACTTCAGCGAGGGCAATGCAAGCTTCACGCTGATCTCGACAACGAATGGCATCACCAACTTCGATCCACTGATTGTGGTGGTCGATGACACTGCCTTCACCTCGGGATCCGGAACATGGGAGCTTGTCGTGAGCGGCAATGACCTGGTGCTCGAATACACGGGCGGCGACGAATACCTGGCATGGGAAACCACCAACGGTATCGCAGGTGCCGGTCGTGACGTCGACTCCGACGGAGATGGCGTGGACAACGGCATCGAGTTCGTGATCGGTGGTGATCCGAACGGCACGGACTCCAACAACCTCCTGCCGACTGCTACCGTCGACGCCACCAACATGGTGTTCACCTTCCGCCAGACTCAGGACTCGGCAGGTGAAGACGTCTACGTTGAATACGGCGACAACCTCGTCGGATGGACCGAGGCTGAAGCGGGTGTGGGTGGTGTCACCATCAACACAACGACCGACGGCTTCGAGCCAGGGGTCGATCGCGTGGAAGTCACGATTCCTCGGGTGCTGTTCACCGGATCGACCGGATTCGCTCGCCTCGTGAATCAGGCACCCTGAGCACTCGTAGAAAGCTGATTCTCACAGGGCCACCCGGAATACCGGGTGGCCCTTTTTCGTGGCTGGATGACTCAGTGGCCGTGCACCGGGAATTTCTCCCCCAGCAGCCACTTCCGAATCACCGCTGGGTTGGCGGTCAAGGAGCCCTGAACGCGGTAATTCGACCTCTCGAGAACGGTGGCATCCTCCTCGGATTCATCCACCACACACCAGGGTTCCGAACCCGATGAATGCACGAAACGGAAGGCCCCGGCCCGGCCGACAATGAACCCGACGTGGGTATCCAGGCCGACGATTCGGATTCCCGGCTCCATCTGCCTCAACTCATTCGCATACTCAGGATAAGGTATGCCGACCCTGAGTGAGAGCTCAGAGGACGGCAGGAAGGTCCTCAGGATGTTCTGGGATGGCTGACGGGCGAGTCGGTAACGGTGCACCCGGAAACCGGCGTCACGGAGCAAGGTGGCCACGAAGTAACCGCAGGCAATGTTTCCCTCTCCCGGCGTTTCGCTCGTGCCATTGAAGTCCCACGGCGTTCCCAGCCAGCAGGACATCATGTCGGGTAGTACCGTTTCCAGAAACACGCGGGCATCCCCGATCACCACCTTCCGGGCGGCATCGGTCCGCGCTTCCCGGTAGCGCTTGGAAAACTCCAGCCGCCAACGCTCCGCTTCCTCCTTCAGAACCGTGTAGCGCTCCGGATCCGGCTCGGGCTTCAGCTCGCCAATCACCAGGATGGGCTTGCCCACCTTCTTCCAGGCACGCTCCAGATCGCCTCGAAATGCCCAGCCGGCTCCGGCGGCAAGCGCCGCCGACAGGACCAGGGACCCGAAACAGGAGCGTTTCATGAATCAAAGCACCGGTCGGACCGGAATCCCGCGCTCGGAGAAGTATGCCTTCGCTTCCCCCACCGTATGGGTCCCGAAGTGGAAGATACTCGCCGCAAGCACCGCGTCCGCCTTCCCCTTCTCCATGACTTCCACCATGTGATCCAGATTCCCCGCGCCCCCACTGGCGATGACCGGGATCCCGACGGCTTCGGAAATGGCCGCCGTCAGCTCACAGTCATACCCCGCCTGAGTCCCATCGGAGTCCATGCTCGTGAGCAGGATCTCCCCGGCTCCGCGGTTCCAGACCTCCTTCGCCCACTCCAGCGCGTCGAGACCGACCGGAGTGCGCCCACCATGAGTGTAAACCCCCCACTTTCCCGGGCCCTCACGCTTCGCATCGATCGCCACCACGATGCATTGGCTGCCAAATGCCTTGGCTCCGGCATCGACCAGTGACGGCTCTTTGACGGCAGACGTGTTCACTCCCACCTTGTCCGCGCCGGCGAGAAGCATCTCCCGCATGTTTTCCACACTGCGGATCCCCCCGCCCACGGTCAGGGGGATGAAACAGTGTTCGGCGGTCCGGCGGACAACATCGACCATCGTCGCCCGATCATCGGACGACGCGGTGATATCGAGAAAGACGAGTTCGTCCGCCTGCTGCTCGTTGTAGGCGATCGCGCACTCCACCGGATCCCCGGCATCGACGAGATCAACGAAATTGACACCCTTAACGACACGACCGTCCGTGACGTCAAGGCAGGGAATGATGCGTTTGGCCAGCACGCGGGGAGCAAAGCGGCGCCAGCCACAATTGTCCACCCCGGGAATCTCCGGATGAACAAGCTGGCGTTCACTTATTCGCCGCCCTTCCAGTCCGGATCATTCTCGGCCAACCACTTTTCACGGGCTGCCAGATTCAGTCGGAGGGCATGCAGTTTCTCATTTTCAGCCAGAGCTTGGCGGTAGAGGCGCAAGGTGTCGTTGAAGTCAGAGCTCAGGTGCGTCACCGCATCTTCGAACAGGCCCTTCATGCTGTCCGCTTCGTCCTTCGACGCCGCTTCAGCCGGGGCCTTGGCCGGGCGACTCACCTCAACGAGTTGCTTGTGACGGATCCCGAGCAGACTCTGAACGTGTTCCAGCTCGAACTTCTGGATCTCCCGCTCCACCTCCGTCAGGTCGTTGCGTTTCAACTGCGCCGCAGCCGCGTCACGGCGACGTTCCAAGTCAGAAATCGAACTTTCAAGTGCCTGGCGTGCTTCATCCCGCGCCTTCTTCGACTGCACCCCGTCACGACGGTTCTGGCGCCAAGTATCGCTGATGCGCTCGTTGCGCCAACCCCAACCATTGCCGTAGTAGCCCCCTCCCGCGGATTCGTACTTCTTGACGTCCTTGGCACCGGGGATCGATTCCACCAACTTCACCACCTGAGCCGCGCGGGTCTCGATGCGCTCGTCGATCTTCTTCACCAAGGCGGCAAGCGATTCCAGAGGTGCATCGGGATCCTTCTTCGCCTGCTCGACCAGACGCCGACGCTCGGCCTGATACGTCTCGATCATCTTCATCAGATCGTGGGCGGCCTCACTCTTGAGCATGGAAATCCGGGTCTTCGAACTTTCGGAATCCTTCAGCTTCACAAGGGAGTCCACGACCCGCCCGATCCGTTTATCGATGCCGTCACCCCGCTGCTTGAGATCCTCCACCACTTCCTCGAGCCGCGCTTCCCGCATCTCGATGTGTTCCTTCATGATTTCCACCGATTGACGACGCGCCGGGAGATCGATCTCCTCGGTTGAAGTCTCGGTTTGGGCCAGGGCGAGGATTCCAGATCCAAGCCATCCTAGGGTGCAAAGCATCTTCATGGTTGAGCTTGCCTAACATCGGGAACTCCGGATGGCAAACCCACATCTCGACCTTCAGGAACCTGAGCTGGCGCCACCCATTCCCCTCTCCCACTCTTGACCGGATTCGGAGCAAATGAGACAAGCAGCAGGATGGAAATCATCCCGATCTCCAGCTCAAAAGGTCACCAACACCCACCTACCACCATGAAGCTTCCCACCCTCGCCGGACTTCTCGCCGCAACCGGTCTCACCCTGCTGGCTTCCTCTTGCTCTTCGGGCTCCTCCCCGTCGGGTTTCCTGAGCAATTTCGGACAACTTGGCGGTGGGTTCGACACCACGAACTCTTACGCGGTCTACACTGCTCCGGGTCTCGATCTCACCGACTACGACAGCATCTACATCGAAGCACCCACCACCATCATCGATGTCGACAAGCACGACCCACGGATCGCGGAGCAACTCTCATCCTACGTCATCAAAGCGCTGCGCAGCGAATACGGCAAGCAGCTGAGGATCGTGGGGACGCCCGGCCCACGCACCATCCGCATCCGCACTGCCTTGACCGATATCGTTCAGGGGTCCACGCCGACCAACCCCGTCACCACCACCTACAGCGACCCGAAAGCCCCCCTCCGTGGTGCCGTGGGATCCGCAGCTCCATTCATCTCCTCCATCTCCTTCGAAGGAGAAGCGCTCGATGGTGAGACCGGCAAACGCCTCGCCGCCATGAGTGATCAACGCCGTGGCCAGAAGCGGAACAACATCACCCCGATGACTGACTGGGTCGCCGTCAAGGCCATGGTGGAAGACTGGGCAGCCGAAATGGCGGCTCGCCTGCGCAATGCGCAAGCCCGCTGAGTCCGACCGCGGACTCTCACCTTTCAAGCAACCGCCCCTTGAGCAATCCGAGGGGCTAAGTCGGCATACTTGGGCTGCGATGACAGCTCACGGTGATCCCCGCAGGAACCACCAAAACCAGGAACCCGAGATGTCAAAACAGGCCGAACGCCGGAGTCGTCAAGACCGGCGGCGGCCAATCCGGATCTCACACGGAGAATGCGGGACCCAACCTGAAATCGGCAGCCCCGCCCTGGCGTTCAACGCAGCTCCGCCCACTCGCCCACTTCTTTCTCGTGGCTCCAGAAGCCATAGGCAATGGCTCCAAGTCCGAGCGTGAGCAGACCCACAGGCACATTGCGAGCGAGCGAGAGCATCCAGACGTCCCACTCGGCTCGCTGGGCTGCTGTGGTAAGGTGAACATACAGGAGAATGCCAATCCGCCCTGAAAGCATGGACAAGGCACCCCAGGTCATGCAGGCAGCGCTTCGGCTGTCCATCCGACGAGAAAGGCGGAGAGCCCCGAGCCCGACAAGTCCAAGTCCGATTACCCCGAACAGGTCGAGGATGAACCCCTGCTGGATGACAATTTCAAAGAGGATGTTCATGGGTGAGCTGAAACGGTTTGGGTTTTTCTGGCAGGGGCGCTTTCAAACAACCCGGAGTAAAGCGCGAGTCCCATGCCGAACAGCAGCCAGCCGCCGTTCATGGCGAACAACTTCGAAACATGCCAACCAAGGGTCAAAGCGGGATCTGCATGGGGGTAGAAGGCCAGATTCCTGAAGGGAACGATCACTTCCGCTGCATAGAGAGGAAGCACGAGACCATAGCCGAATGCCAGAAGCAGCGCCCCGCCCATTAGCATGCGGGCGGACCAGCCGCTGCAGCGTCGGGTCAGACGCCACGCCACCAATAAAAGCGACAGCCCTACGACCATCAGGAAGACCGGGCGCATGGCATCAATGGAGGCCAGCATCATGGGGGGGAACGGGACCATAAATAAGACCATTCACCCCTCTAACTCATTGAGCAAGAGTCTTTTATAACACATTTAGAGACTACCAAGACCTCCAAATCTTAAGCAATTATTGACCTTCAACGGTGCTGACGCTGCAGAGCCCCATGGAGACCGCAATCCGAACGGGGGCGCTGGGCTTTCCCGAGTTCGCCCATGCCCCGTTCCCTGTTCCCGATCGTAAGCTCCCGCTTCCGCCTTTGCTCACCCCTCCGGATTTCATGCTTTTCATCGACCCACGAAAGCCCTAGATTTCCCGGTAGTTCCGCAGTTTTGCTAACCGGCATCACTGCAGGGCCCCTCACCCCATCCTCGAATCCATGAACCGCATCCTTGCGATTTCCCTCCTTGCGACCGGCATCTTCGCAGCGCCCGCGCTCGCCGAAGACAGTTCCGAGCAGGTCATTGCGCGCACCAAAGCCACTGCCGAACGCGCCGCCGCCGATCCGATCGAACTTCTCCGACTTGTCGACAAGGAAGTCACCAATCATCCGGACTACGCCTGCGAGGTCGTCAAGGCCGCCATCCTCGGAACCGATTGCGACGACGCCATCGTCGGCTACGTGGTGGAAACCGCCGTGCGCGCCGCACCAGAGCACATGCGTCTGATTGCCCAGTGCGCCATCGCAACGGCCCCCGATTCCCTTCTCCGCGTCCAGGAAGTCATGGCACGCCTTGAACCCGGTGCCGGCACCGCCGCCCGCAGTTCGAAAAGCGCCAAGGGCAAGGGACTCGAAGTGAAGCCGGCCGCGATCGCACCACCCGATCCTCTCGATGTGCCTATCATCGTCGTGCCATGGGTGCCACCGGTGATCAACCCTCCGCCATCCACGCGCACCGACTTCCGCCGACCATTCGTGCCGGAAGATCAGGACCGGGGTCCAACACTTGGTTCCGGTCCCATCCCCGCACCGAACTGACACGGGGTCGCAGGCACCTCATTCCCTTTCAAAAGAAACCGGAGCCGAAACGCTCCGGTTTTTTCGTGCCCTGATGGGAGCCTCTTCCAAAAGGGCATCGGAGACCGCCGTGGATGCCCGCGGACGCACAGCCCTGAGATCCCCCTTCGGCTTCGGCACCCGGTCGTCATCCCGCCAAAGGACGCCGGCGGGCCCGGACGCCAGGAACCAGGATCACCGAAACCAGCATTGAGATGAGAATCCCGACAACCGCCACCTTCCCCAGACTGGCCAAGGCATCGATCGATGCAAAGGCGAGCGATCCGAAGCCAATCGCCGTGGAACATCCGCAGAAAAGCACCGCCTTACCGGTACCATTCCACACCGCCTTGATGTCTCCACCGGTGCGACGGAGCGCCAGCAGGATGTGAATCATGTAGTCCAACCCGGTCCCAAGAAGCAACGGCGTCGCCGCGATGTTCAGGAAATTCCACTGCAGGCCTAGTACCTTCATCGCGGCCAGCAGCAGCACACCACTCAGTCCCATCGCCAGCATGGCGGTCGCCACATCGCGGATGTTGCGGAACACGAGTGTCAGCATCACCAGCATCAACCCCACCATCGGCAGAAACACGTGGGTCATGTCCCGCTTTACCAGAGGCAGGACCGCCGGCTTCAGCAAGGCCCAGCCCGCCAACTGAACCCCCTCACCGCTCAGGGCCCGCAATGGCTCGAAACCCTCAGCCCCGAGATCATCCAGCCCCTCCACCTCGATACTCCCCAGGAGTGCCGGTTCAGTCTCGGACGAGGAAATCACCCCGCGCAGAAACTCAGCCGCCGCCGGACTGGCTGGCAGGGTCCCAATCGGCAAGTCGACAACCTCAGGCAAGGCCTCCAGGATGCTTCGATCCAATGCCAGACCTTCGTTGGAAAAACCGAACTCATCGGCCGCCCCCAAAAGCCGCGGAGCATCGGCAGCCAGAGCTTCAATCGCCGCCCGATTCCCCTGCAGGTGCTCGGTCGACGGCCACCACCCCCGGGGCAATTGGTAGCGGATCTCAAAGTCCGGTCGCTCTGCCTGCAGACTTTGCAGCCGTGCCTCCAGTGCATCGAGCCTTTCGCCCATTCCCTGTCCACCCTCGATCAGCAGCTTCAAGGCAGGGTCACCCCACGCTGGAAACACCTCCTGAATTCTCTCGAATCCCGCCATGGCAGCGCTGTTCTTCGGCCGTAGAAGGCTCCGGTCGAACGCCACTCCGGGAAGCCCCCCGAACACCAACACGAGACTCCCCCCCACCGCCAGACCCACCGTGATCAGGACCGCACCGCGCCGCGCCGGGATCGGCGCCCTCTTGTGCCCGACCTGTTCCCGCCCCGCCCCGCATCGGGAAACCCAAGGCACATAAATCACCAGCATGAAGGCCGCTCCGGCAAGCACCCCAAGCGCCACCACCGTCCCGAGTTGGGCAATCCCCGGCAGACCGCTCAGGTTCAAGGCGAGGAACACCGCCGCCGTCGTCACGGCCGCCGCCACGATGGAACGGGCGGTTGCTCCTCGGATCGACCCCACGTCGTGCCCGGCCACCTTGCCTTCCTGACAAATCAAGACCCCGTAGTCGACCGCCAGCCCGATCAGGATGGCGGCAAATCCGGCCGCCATGATACTAAGCTCACCGTAGATCCACCCCGCCAACCCCATCGCGGTGACGAACACCAGGCCGAGCACCAGCGTCAGCCCGATCAACAGCGGCACCCGGCGCTGCATCAACAGGAACAGCAACCCGATCAAAGCGGAAGTAATCCCGATGGTGCTGCTCATGTCGCGCTGCATCGCTCCACCGATCTCCGCCTCGAATGCCGGATCTCCCGTGAACGACACCTTGATGTCATGCTCCCGCGCCCACGGCTCGGTCACCTGCCGGATCCGCTGCAACCAGGCCTCCGCCTCCTGATAACCCGGCAAGGGGCCCGGAGCATCCACCAACAACAAGTGCGCAGTGCCATCGGGGTTCCCGAATCCGTCGCCTGCTTCCTCTGCCGCCGAGAAGAATTGGACAAGTGCCGGATGGTCAAGCAAGCCCAACGGGTCATGGGCCGAAAGCATCATCGATCCTCCGTCCATCGAGGTCGCCACCCGCTCCAAGGCGTCCTCCAAGGTGGCCTCCAGCTCTTCCCCATCCAGTCTTGCACGCAGCGCCTCGACCTCCTCCGGCTCGGCATTCAGCCATAGCCAGGCAAACAACTCCGCAAGCCCCTCCGGGTCCTCTCGCCAACGCGGTTGCCACCGGACCGACTCACTGACTTCCGCATCGAGAAGCAACTGCGTGAGTTCCTCCGCCCGGACAGGCAGATCCTCTTCCCCCTCCAGCAGGATGATCAATTCCTCGTCCCTCGAGAATCCCTCCTGAAAAGCCTTCAGCCCCTTCACCTCGGGCAATTGATCCGGAAGGACCGCCAGAGGGTCGGTATCGAAACGAATCCGACCCAGGCCCCACGCCGACACCAATACGAGGATCAGCAAAACACCCAGCTGCCACCATTTCCGCATGCGTGAAGTAGCGGCGAAGACCCCCCGACCGTCCAAGCACGAAATTCACCCAATCTCACACCTCCCGCATCCATTTTGGTTGGTGAACCCCGCAAGCGTGCTAAATCACCCCCGTGACTGATTGGAATCGTAGGGACATGCTCCGCCTCGGGTCTGTTGCGGCCGCGGGAGCGCTCTGCCCCCGCCTCGAGGCAGCCCCGACCTCCAGATCGGGCTCGAGAAAGAAGGGCCTGTGCATCACCACCAAGTCGAAGCATTGGGCTCAGCGCCTCGAAGCCGTCAAGGCCCACTGGTTCTACTCATGGGGATCGAACATCCCACAAGGCATCCCGAAGGGAGTCGACTTCATTCCCATGATCTGGGGCTACTGGGGGAACGATGAATCCATCGCCAAGGCGGGTGCGGCAGCCAAGGCCGCCGGGATCGACACCCTTCTGGGATTCAATGAGCCTGACCAGAAGAGCCAGGCCAACATGAAGCTCGAAAAAGCCCTCAAGGCGTGGCCACTACTCATGAAGACCGGTCTTCGTCTTGGCAGCCCCGGTTGCGTCCATCCCGACAATGATTGGATGAAAGGCTTCATGGCCGCCGCGAAACAACGCAAGCTTCGCGTCGATTTCGTCTGCGTTCACTCCTACGGCGGAGCCAATCCCGACGCGCTGATCAAGCGACTCCACAACATCCACAAGATGTATGGAAAACCGATCTGGATCACCGAGTTCGCCGTCGGGGATTGGGATGCGAAGTCCCCCGAGCAGAATCGCCACCGTCCGGGAGCCGTGCTCAAGTTCATGGAGAAGGTGCTGCCACGGCTCGAGCAACTCGACTTCATCGAACGCTACGCCTGGTTCCCCGCGGGCCAGAACAACAACGCACTGGGCACCAGTGCCCTTTTCGACCCTTCGGGAAAACTCACCCGATTGGGCGAGTTCTACCGCGATTTCTGAACGCCCGCCCCCCATCTGGGCTTCATTCTTGATATCCTGATCATCAGGAGGTATGGCACACTCGTGATCTGGCCCCGATGTCTTCTGACCCTCGCGCTTCTTGGTCTTGCCCCCGCGCAGGCCGACTTGTCGTGGGAATACACCGACCATCGCCGCGGACAGGCGGAGGAAGCCAGAAAACAGATGGAGAGGGTGAAGGAAATCGAGCAACGCGAGAAAACGCGCGAGCCGAGTCCCGCGGAGAAGGCCGCCTACGCAAAACTTGGTAAGGCACTGGCAGAACACCCCGACATGGCCGCGGTTAATCTTGCGGAAGCTGAAGCCACCGAAGGCTACCGAAAGGCCGCCCAAGGCGGAAACTCACTCGAACTCTCGCTCGCTGCCCAGAGGCTCGCCGAGGCAAAGGCCCAACGGTTCACCAAGGCGGCATCCATTCCCGAGCTGAAAAAGCTCATCGAGGCCTGGCAACAAGCCGCCCTCACTCCAGCCACTCCCGAAGAGGCGGCTGAAGCGGAAGAGAATACCGACTCGATCGGTTCGAAGCTGGGCGACTTGCTCAAGCAACTCGATCGCTGAGCATCCGCCTCCCGGCACCTGCTCACCCGTGTAACCTGATTTCCCCCGCTACCGGGAAATCTTCGCAGCACCATGTGCGTTTCCTAGACCCGATCCGCCTCCACCCATCCACCCGAAGACCCCCTACACCATCTTGAAGACACTTATCACCATCCTGGCGCGACTCACCTGCATGCTGAGCATCACGGTCCCGGCCTTCGCCGAGGAACCACCCCACGACTACGACATCGTGATTTATGGAGGAACCTCCGCTGCCGTCACCGCTGCCGTCCAAGCCAGCAAGATGGACCGCTCGGTGGTCATCGTCGGCCCCGACAAGCATCTCGGTGGACTCTCCGGAGGGGGACTGGGCTTCACCGACACCGGCAACAAAAAGGTGATCGGTGGACTCTCACGAGAGTTCTACCAGCGTGTTTTCAACGCCTACCGCAAGCCTGAGGCTTGGAAGCATGAGACCGAAGCCGACTTCCTGAAAAAGAAGCTCGGCATGCGCATGACTACGAAGGATGCCATGTGGTCCTTCGAGCCCAGTGTCGCACAATCGGTCTTCGATGACTTCATCCGCGAGAACAAGATTCCGGTATTCCGGGACGAATGGCTCGATCGGGAACAAGGCGTCTCGATGGTCGATGGACGCATCGAATCCATCACCATGCTGAGCGGTAAAACCTTCAAGGCAGAGATCTTCATCGACGCCACCTACGAAGGTGACCTGCTTGCCGCCGCAGGAGTCAGCTACCATGTCGGTCGCGAAGCCAACAGCACCTACGGAGAGAAATGGAACGGCGTCCAGACCGGGGTCTTCCACCACCAGCACCACTTCAAGGGCTTGGAAATCTCTCCCTACAAGACTCCCGGCGATCCGGAAAGCGGAGTCCTTGAAAGAATCTCAACCGATCCTCCCGGCGAATACGGCTCCGGTGACAAGCGGGTGCAGGCCTACTGCTTCCGCATGTGCCTGACCAATGAACCCTCCAACCGCATCCCCTTCCCCAAGCCGGATGGCTACGATCCGACCCAGTATGAACTGCTCCTGCGGATCTTTGAAAAGATGGATCCCATGCATGTCTTTCACAAGTTCGACCCGGTTCCCAACAACAAGACCGACACCAACAACCACGGCCCGTTCAGCTTCGACAACATCGGCATGAACTGGGACTACCCCGAAGCCAGCTACGAACGGCGCAAGGAGATCATCCAGGAGCACAAGACCTACCAACTCGGTATGCTCTACTTCATCTGCAACGACCCGCGGGTTCCCAAGGAACTCCAACAAGCCATGAGGGAATGGGGACTGCCGAAGGACGAATTCACCGACAACGGCAACTGGTCTCACCAACTCTACATCCGGGAGGCACGGCGCATGGTCGGCAAGCACGTGATCACCGAGCACGACCTGATCGGCAACCCGCAGAACCCGAAGTCCATCGGCATGGGTTCCTACGGCATCGACTCCCACAACGTGCAGCGCTACATCTCGCCCGAAGGCCACGTGCACAACGAGGGTGATGTCGGCGTCAAGGTGCCTCCCTACCAGATTACCTATGATGCGATCGTCCCCAAGGAAAACGAGTGCACCAACCTGCTCGTCCCCGTCGCCGCGTCCTGTTCCCACGTTGCCTACGGATCCGTCCGCATGGAACCTGTCTTCATGATCCTCGGCCAGAGTGCCGGCACCGCGGCAAGCATCGCCATCGAGGACAAGGTCAAGGTCCAGAACGTCGACTACGACAAGCTCCGTACCCGCCTCCTCGCCGACCGACAGGTGCTGGAATTCAGGCGCTGAAACTCCGCGCCTGTCAGCCCCCTGTCACCCCATTGATTCGATCGTCCGACACGGCAGCTAGCGAGGCGGATCGCAGCATCAACGGGACACGCGGATCACGCGGAATCCGATCCGGACGATCCGGACCCCTGCATCGCTGCGCTCAGCACGCTCCCGGCAGGCGGGGGGCAAAGATGCCATCGTCGCTGCCTCCAATCACACTGCATCGGGGTGCTGGAGGAGAGAGTGGGATTGCCTGCACTCCGCTCCACCCAATCCAATGATGCTCGCCCCGCTCGCTACGGTGAATCGCAGTCAATGACCGCTGCTGCCCTCAAAACCGATTCGCTTTCGCTCTGCAGCGTTCTCCACCCACTCCAAAACGTCAGCGCCCCTGCCCAGACAAGCTGGGCAGGGGCGCTGGCGGAGAGAGTGGGATTCGAACCCACGGTAGGCGCAAACCTACGCTCGATTTCGAGTCGAGTGCCTTCGACCGGACTCAGCCATCTCTCCGTTGCACTCCGCGATGTTTTCGTCCGGTTCCCGGATTGTCTTCCTTTCGTCAGACCATACCAAACAGCGCTTTGCGACTTTGTGGAGAGCCGCCGAATGCGACTTGCGTATTCAGCCATCTCTCCGTTCCCGCCGAAGCGGGGCGCAGTTCTTACCAGCATTCCGCCCCTTGTAAAGCCCTCGATTTCGGACAAGTTCGATGAATCTTGAGCTCCACCCGTCAGGACCCGCCCCCTTCCACCATCGAAGTCAGGGAGATCGACTACGACAGCCCCTGCTACCGCGTGGTCATGGGCTTCCGCGACCGCATTCTCCGGCAACCACTGGGCCTGAGACTGACTGAGGAAGACACCGCGAGCGAGAACTCGGACCGCCATTTCGTCATCTCAAGCAATGGCAGCATCTGTGGCGGGGTGATCGCCAGGCCGGAGACGGCAGCACGATCCCGCCTGAGGCAAATGTGGATCGAGCCCGACGTGGAAAACCGTGGTCTCGGCCGCCTACTCCTCAGCCGGGTGCTGCAGATTCTTCGCCAAGACCACATTCACGAGGTGACCCTCCACGCCCGGGCTCCGGTGCTCGGCTTCTACGAAAAGTGCGGGTTCCACCCCGTCGGCGAACCTTTCGAGGAAGTCGGCATCCCCCATCGCATGATGATCCGATCGATCAGTCCGGAAACACGATCGCCCGGTGATCATCGATGATCGTCCGGTCGTGGACGTGGTAGCGGATCCCTCGCGCCAAGGCACTACGCTCGCAGTCGCGCCCCAGTCGGACGAGATCCTGCGGCGTGTGGAAATGCTGAACCCGCTCGACCTCCTGCTCGATGATCGGTCCCGCGTCGAGATCGGCGGTGACGTAGTGACAGGTCGCCCCGATCAACTTCACCCCCCGCTCATACGCCTGGCGGTATGGGTTGGCACCGATGAAGGCGGGTAGAAAGCTGTGGTGGATGTTGATGATCCGACCGCCGAACTCGGCACAGAAATCATCGGGCAGGATCTGCATGAAACGCGCAAGCACCGTCAGCTCGACCTCTTCCTCACGCAGGATACTCCGGATGCGGTCGAAACCCGCCGCCTTCTGATCGCCGTCCATCTCGATGAAATGGAACGGCAGTCCGGCATTCTCTGCAATCGTTCGACAATCCTCACGGTTGCCGATCACAGAGGTGATCTCAATCGGCAGCTCACCCAGTTGGGTCCGCCAGAGTACCTCGTTCAGACAGTGGTCGGTCTTGGTGACCAGCACCGCCGTGCGCATCTTGTAGGGAAGCCGCCGGAAATGCCAATCCGCTCGGAGAGCTCGGCCCAGGGTCCCGAAGCCTTCGATGAAATCATCCACGTCCACCTGCAATCCGCCGGTCTCGATCTCGAGACGCGCGAAAAAACGACCGTTCTGCTTGTCGGTGAACTGGGCGAACTCGATCAAGTTCGCCGCGTAGCCAGCCACATAGCCGGAAACCTTGGCAACAATCCCGGGTTGGTCCGGACAACTAAGCTTGAGAATGAGGCCTGGACGAGTCATGCGGACTGGTTAGACCACGGCGACACGGCCCGGGCAAGCTCAGGGCATGGCAACTTCCTCGACCGAAAACGCCAAGGCGTCCTGGTAAGTAGGTGCCACCACCGGAGTCACCTCGCTCGGAGTCACCTCCACGGCAGGGACCGGCTGCTTGGCCTTCACCTCGATCGGCACGAATCCGGAGAATACGGCGGCCACAACCAAGGTCACGGCGGCCACTCCCATGCCGATCACGAGCCGACGCTCGCTGCGGCCATGCCGGCCAAATCCATTCTCCACCATGCTACGGGGCACCGGCGGCGCGGCGCGACGCGGCGCTGCCAAGGCGGGATGGGGCCCACTCGGCGCGAACGCTTTGGCAGGGGCATCCGCGCATTCTTCGCGTCCCGCCAGTGAAATGAAGGGGGACTCCACGCGCCCGACGAAATCATCCGGATTCGACCGGATGACGGTGGGCTCGTGCTCCAGCGAAAGAGGACCGACCAAAAGCTGGCGGACGGACCGGTCGCTGACAAATGCTTCCGACTCCATGGCCTTCGCCGCGGCCTCATCATCGGAAACAGGAACCGTCGGCAAGGGTTGCAAACTGGAAGGAATGATCATGGGGAGTATTCTTTGAGGAACAAATACCCTTAGATTTACAGAATCGTCAATGATCAATTTTCCTAAACTACTTGGCGTGGAACACCCGTGGTAGCGGGGATCGTACTCCGCTGAATCCGGGATTCAGAGCTCTGTCTCAAGCAGTGTTCTGACCCTGAGTCGAACCCCCTGCCCCGCCGTCTTGCGAAGCTCCTGCAGCATGCTCTGATCCGGTGGAGCGGGACCGGCGAGATCCAGTTCGATCAGCAGCTCACCTTTGGAATGCGAGCGTCTCAGTTTCAGCAGTCGGTATCCACCATCCCGGGCGACTTCTCCAAAGCTGCGTTCCAGCAAACGTGGCGCGGTGACCTTCCCCACCAGCACCGACGTCAGCGGAACCGAGATCCCGGCGCAGACCAGCGCAAGAATGATCACCAAGCGCCGGGCCCACACACCGCTGGCCGCTTTGCCGCGGATGCCCGCCAGATAGAAATTCACCGCTGACCCAAGGACGATCGCGACCACGTTGGTCCCAAACAGCAGGCCGGCCCCGCGGGAGGTATCCGTTTCGCCCAGCGAAAGGCAGATCCCAACGGTGGCGATCGGAGGCACCAAGGCCGCCGCGATGGCTACGCCGGCGAGCGCTCCGCTGAGCTTGGGACGAGCCAGGCAGTACGACGCCGCGATGCCGGAAACGAACGCGATGCCCAGATCGAGAAGCGTCGGCTCCCCCCGCGCCGCCAATTCACCGGTCAGCCCGAATCCCAGCCCGCGGGCACCCCAACCGATCAGCAATCCGATCACCAGCGCCGAAAAGAACCCCAGCAGCACCGCTTTCTGGCTGCGCCGCCACAGAGGCCAGTTCCCCTGCACCACCGCGAGCCCCCCGCCGATCAGCGGCGTCATCAAGGGGGCCACCAGCATCGCTCCGATCACTACCGCGCCCGAGTCGGCCAGCAGGCCGAAGGCCGCGATCGTAGTGGCGAGGATCATGAGTGCCGCGAAGTCGAAGGTCCATCTCGCCTTCCCTTCCACCTCGTCGACCAAGACGATGCGCTCCTCCCGCTCCAGCTGCGGCACGGAAAGTCTGAGGACCCGCCCCACTGCTTCACGGACCTGCTGACCCTTCGGCAAGGCCGCGCGGACCACTCCGATGGCCAGACCACCGGGCCCTTTCAGAAGTCGTTCCGGCACCGTGCCGAACAGCTTCGAACGCAGCGAGCCCGTCCCGCTTGCCCCGATCAGCAGGAGCTCATAGTTCCCGCCTTCCGCCTCCTTGCGAATTTCATCCGAGATCTGGGTCCCCAGCGCGACCTTTCGCGTCACTGCCACCGGATCGACTCCTGCTCGGAGCACGGCGCGCTCCAGCAACCGCGCACCCACCTCCTGAGACACCTCGTCCGTATCCGGCTCGACCAGGAAGGCCGTCGCGCCCGTTCCTCCGAGCTTCTCCGCAAGACGAAGGGCCACCCGCGAGTTCCGCCCGCCCGCACAGGGCACCAAGACTCTTCCCGCCCACTTCCGCTCCTCTTCCGGCAACCTCAATACCCCGACCGCACATGACACCCGATCAAACACCGCTCGGGAAAGCCGGCGCTCCGGGGAGTCGTTCGCCCCGCGTCCCGAGTTGTGCTTCCCGATCAGGAGAAAGCTCACCTTCCCCGGTGAAACATACTCGCACAGCGACTCCAACGCGCCATCCATGTTCACCCAGCCCCACCGTTCACCTTCCCCCAACTCCCCGATGTAGTCAGGCTTCAACTCGTCCGATTCCGGCCACACCAATCCTCCCTCCTTGTCCCGGCAGCAGAGCACCTCCATCGGCACATCCAGCGCCTCCGCCGCCCGGCGCCCCCACGCCATGAGCCCTTCTCCTTCCTCGGGATATCGGATCACTAACAAGAGCGGCATGGTCCCAGCATGCACGACCCCGCTGCCCTGCCAAGCCTACCTATGAGGCTACCTCTTCCATCCGCCTTCGCTGCCACCACCTCCAGATCAAGGAAATCACCAGCCATAGATGTCCCCAAACCAACACGACCAACCAGAACGGCACCACGTAGACGAAACCCTGCGCGACCGGAGAGACCGAGGTAGAAACATGCACGGCGATCTCATCCCGCCCCAGAGCAGGCAGCCATGATGTCACCCCACCGCGGAAGCGGGTTCCGGGCGCGCGGGTCCACTCCAAGCCACTTGGTCGAGGAAACGGAGCGATCGAATACTCGAGGGCTTCAATCTCCACTTTTGAGGCGCTCACCCAGACGCTCGTGCGGGTCACTCCAGCCCACCAACTCACACTCGACGAGTGGAGCCTCGAATCCACCCAGGCCCAGAGCAGAAAAACGGTCACCAGACCTCCACACAAAATCTCCAATGGCCTCATGATCAGTTGCCTAAGCCACCGTGTTTCCCCTGCCTCTCTCAAGAGCAATCAGCTTCCATTCCCAGAAATTTGACCGCGCGGTGCCCAATCCCACCCTCGAAACGATCGTCGCACTCGCCCCCTCCGAGCAAGAAATCCACGTAAAAACTCCCATCCTTTCGAAAACCAGTGTCCATTTCACCCGCAGAACGCCCTGAAAACAAAGGCTTTTGGCCTTGCCAAGGGCTTCCCAGACCCTAGTTTCGCCGCCCGTTTCTCTTTCCTAAAGCTGATGCGCGTGTCGGAGCCCCGTAGCGTGTCAGTCGAAAAATCGGGGCAACTCGGAAGGACAAGCGATTAACCAAACCAACCTAACCTCAACCATTATGAGCACCGCAGTGCTTGAAAACACCAACACTGAACTGAGCGAACTCATCGATTCGAAGTTCCGCGAATTCAGTGAAAATTCCATCGTCAAGGGCACGATCATCGAGATCCGCCCGCAGGTCGTCCTCGTGGACATCGGCTACAAGTCCGAAGGCACGATCATGGCCAGCGAGTTTGAAGACGAAGACATCGAAGTCGGAGACGAAGTCGAAGTCCTCCTCGAGAAGCTCGAGAACGACGAAGGCATGGTCGTCCTCTCCAAGGAGAAGGCCGCCCACAAACAGAACTGGGAAAAGATCGTCCGCGTTTACGAAGACGGAGGTCTCGTCCGCGGCAAGGTCAAGGCAGTCGTCAAAGGCGGACTCACCGTCAACGTCGGTGTCGAAGCATTCCTTCCCGGTTCCCAAGTGGACATCATTCCACCGAAAGATCTCACCGAATACGTCGGCAACATCTACGAGTTCAAGATCGTCAAGGTCAACGACGACCGGAAGAACATCGTACTCTCCCGCCGCGAGGTCATCGAGGCCGAGCGCGCCGAACTCCGCCAGCGTTTCCTCCAGACCGTCAAGATCGGCGACAAGGTCACCGGCGCCGTCAAGAACATCACCGACTTCGGTGCGTTCGTCGACCTGCAGGGCATGGACGGCCTTCTTC
Source organism: Haloferula rosea (assembly GCF_016595525.1). Classification (GTDB taxonomy): domain Bacteria; phylum Verrucomicrobiota; class Verrucomicrobiia; order Verrucomicrobiales; family Akkermansiaceae; genus Haloferula; species Haloferula rosea. The sequence goes on along the minus strand of NZ_JAENII010000001.1, from coordinate 511,869 downwards.
ACGTCACCGACATGTCGTGGGGCCGCATCAACCACCCATCCGAGATGCTCATGATCGGCCAGCCGGTCGAAGTCATGATCCTCGACGTGGATCGCGAGAAGGAGCGTGTCTCCCTCGGCCTGAAGCAGATGACCGACAACCCTTGGGAGGACATCGAGCGCAAGTATCAGATCGGCACCAACGTCAAAGGCAAGATCACCAAGCTTCTTCCCTACGGCGCATTCGTCGAACTGGAGCGCGGTGTCGAAGGTCTCGTCCACGTATCCGAACTCTCCTGGGTCAAGCGCATCACTCGCCCGAGCGACGTGCTGGAAATCGACCAGGAAATCGAAGCGGTCGTGCTGGGCATCAGCATCGAGGAGCAGAAGATCTCCCTCGGTGTCCGCCAGCTCGAGCCGAACCCATGGGACGAAATCGAACTTCGCTACCCCATCGGAGCCACCATCAAGGGCCCTGTCCGCAACCTCACCGCTTACGGCGCATTCGTCGAACTCGAGGAAGGCATCGACGGCATGGTCCACGTCTCGGACATGTCCTGGACCCGCAAGATCAACCACCCTTCCGAGGTTCTCAAGAAGAACGACGAAGTGGAAGCGATCGTGCTTTCCATCGACAAGGCCAACCAGCGCGTGTCGCTGGGCGTCAAGCAGCTTGAAGACGACCCATGGAGCCTCATCGACGACCGCTTCAAGGTCGGCGACCTGGTCAAGGGCACCGTTGCCAAGATCGCGTCCTTCGGCGCATTCGTCAGCCTCGACGGCGACATCGACGGCCTCATCCACATCTCGCAACTCAGCGAAGACCACGTGGAGAAGGTCAAGGACGTCATCAAGGTGGGCGACGAGATCGAAGCCCGCGTGATCAAGGTCGACAAGGTCGAGCGCCGCATCGGTCTTTCGATCAAGGCCGTCAGCTACTCGGAAGAGGAGCTCAAGAAGGAAAGCGCTTCGTTCGAAAGCCTCCGCCCATCCTCCGAGATGGTGGGACTCGAACAGGCCTTCAATCTCGCGACAGCTGCTGCCGAAGAGTGGAGCCCATCCTCCGAAGACGAGGACGAGCAAGGCTAAGGGCCCGCGCGCAAGCGCCACGATTCACAAAGCCGGGAGGGTCCACCCCTCCCGGCTTTTTCGTGTCCGTAAGGAGCGCGGGCGCTCTCCACAGCGTAAGGAGTGCGGGCGATCCCGCCCGCAGAAGCCTCGGCAGCCAACGCAAAACCCAAACACCACCCGAGCAGCCCACACCCCCGCCACACACAACTCCGCGGGCAAGATTGCCCGCGCTCCCTACAGCGTAAGGAGTGCGGGCGATCCCGCCCGCAGAAGCACCGACAGCCAACGCAAAACCCAAAAACCACCCGAGCAGCCCTCACCTCCTCCTCAGGCGGCTCCGCGGGCAGGATTGCCCGCGCTCCCTACAGCATTGCCACACGCTCTCGGAAGACGTGAAGCATGATCAGGGCTCCCACCATTCCACACACCCCCACGACCACGTAGAACCAGCGCAGATTGGATCGATCGATCAGGCCGATCCAGTGATCCACCACCGTCGCGGAGACGGCACTGGCCAGGAAGAGAACCAGGGTGCTCACCCATGTCCTCATGAGGTGGCGGGGTGCTTCCGGGGGCACCGCAAAACCGCCATGGATCGCGTAGGCGACCACGAGCAGGACCAGCAGGCCGACTCGGACCGGTGTGAACTTCAGCTCCATCAAATGCCGGGAGCAAACAACACCTTTCCCTTCCGGTCGGCGCTGCCGAGACGATCGAAGGCCGCGAGGAAATCACCCAGTTCGTGGGTCGAGTCCACCGGGACTTCCAACCTGCCTGCTGCAACTTCCTGCGCGAGGAAGGCGTAGGCGTTGTCCAGCTCCTCCCTCGGTGCCTTGTCGATCCAGCGCGTCAGCCAGAATCCCCGGATCTCCAGGTCCTTGAAAATGAGGAGCCCATTGGGGACTTTGAGGGGTCGACGCCCCATCGCCCCGTAGGTCACGTGGACGCCCCCCGAACCGAGAATGTTCATCAAGCGAAGGGCGCTGTCTCCCCCCACGGCATTCAGGGCGAGCGCGGGTGCGGAATCGCCCCCGATCTCGCGGGCGAGATCGACCGCGGAGGCGTCGTCCAGCAACACATGATCCGCCCCGATCTGCTTGAGTTCCTCGAAGAGCGATTCCCGACGTACTAGGTTGATCGTACGAAGGCCCAGCGCCTTGGCCACCTGGATCACCGAGCGGCCGACTCCCGAATTCGAGGCGTTCTGCACGACCCACGAACCTTTCGGCAGCGTGCGGAAGCCCGTGAGCATCCGCAGGGCCGTGGCCGGGTTCACCTTGAGCATGGCCGCTTGCAGCGGATCGATCTGAGGCGGCAGCTTGAACAAGGATGAAGCCGACACGACCACCTCCTCGGCCCACATGCCGGAGCGATGGAGAAGCATGACGCGGTCGCCGGTTTCAAAGGCCGGACTCCGGCTCTCGATCACCTCGCCGCATCCTTCGATGCCCGGAACCGCTGGCAGCGGGGGCTTCACGCCGTACGTTCCCTCGACGAGATTCAAATCCGCAGGGTTGACTGGCGATGCCAGCACCTTGAGCCGCACCTGATCCGCATCCAGCGGCGGGCTCGGCTGTTCCTTGCAGGCAATGACCGTCTTCGGGTCACCGAAGGCATCAAATACGAGTGCTTTCATCGGGATGCCTCCTTCTCCTGAGTCGACCCGGCCGACCTGTTGCTTTCCGCTTTCGTCGTTTGCATGACCCATCCCAACAGAATCGCCTCCCGATTCCAATCACCGGCGTGTGAAATGACTGCCTCTCAAAGGACTGGCCGACCCATCACTCGGTCGATAGCCTCCCGCCGATGGAGCGGCTGAGTGTCGATGGCAAATTCCTCCGCGCGGGCAACCAGCGCGTGTTCCTGAGGATGGTCACCTACGGCCCGTTCCCCGGCGGATGGCCCGGGGACTTCTCGGAGGACTTCCGCCGCATCCGGGACGCAGGGTTCCACGCCCTGCGACTCTACGGGTGGCCCCCTCGTGAGCTCCTCGACGCCGCCGCTGAAGCGGGACTGTGGGTGTTCGCGGGCTTGGTGTGGCATCAGTCCACCGACTTTCTGCGCGCGGACGGTCTGGATGAGGCGAGGGAAGCGCTCGATGCCGGGCTGCGCACCACGGGAGACCACCCGGCGCTCGCGGGAGTATTCGTCGCCAATGAGGTGCCCACCGACCTCGTTCGCTGGATGGGCCCGACCCGGGTGCTCGCCGCACTCGAGGAACTGATCGATCTCGGCCGCGGCCGCCGTCCTGAGCTCATCTGGGCCTACGCGAACTATCCCTCCACCGAATACCTCGAACCCGGCAACGCGGACCTGACCGCGATGAATGTCTACCTCGAGGATGAACCGGCCTTCCGGTCCTACCTGAAGCGACTCCACCACATCGCCGGGGATCGACCGGTGCTGGTGTCGGAATTCGGGCTCGATTCGCGCCGCCGTGGCCCCGAGCAACAAGCCGCCGCCCTGACGTGGGCCGTGGCGGCCTGCCGCGAACTCGGAGCAGCCGGGCTCACCGTCTATGCCTGGAGCGACCGCTGGTGGAATAATGGCGCCGAAGTCCTCGACTGGGACTTCGGGCTGATCGATCGCCAAGGACAGCCCAAGCCAGCCTTGGCAGCGGTGGCATCCGCTTTCGGGAATCCCCGCCCGGAAGTTTCCACACCCCGCTTCTCGGTCATCGTCTGCACCCGCAACGGCTGGCCCCGGATCAGCCACTGCCTGGCCTCCATCGCTCAACTGCGCAACGTCAAGGCAGAGGTGATCGTGGTCGACGACGGTTCCACGGACGGCACCGCGGACGGAGTCCGAAAAAATTTCCCCGAGGCCAAGCTCATTCAACTCCCTCCAAGCGGACTCAGCGCCGCCCGCAATGCCGGAGCCGAAGCTGCCACGGGCGAGATCCTCGTCTTCACTGACGACGACTGCGAAGTCGACCCCGACTGGCTGCACGATCTGGGCATTTGCTTTTCCCACGGATGGGATGCTGCCGGAGGCCCGAATCTGCCTCCTCCGCCCACGACCTCCACGGAGGCCATCGTCGCCGCAGCCCCGGGTGCGGCGAGCCACGTGATGCTGGATGATGAGGAAGCCGAGCACGTGCCTGGCTGCAATCTCGCCGTCACCCGCACGGCATTCTTCGAAATTGGCGGCTTCGATCCCGATTTCCGCACCGCAGGGGACGACGTCGACTTCTGCTGGCGGCTTCGGGATGCCGGCAAGCGCATCGGCTTCGCCCCCACCGCCTTCGTCTGGCACCACCGTCGGCCGTCGCTTCGAGCCTACCTGAAGCAGCAGGTCGGCTACGGTCTCGCCGAGGCCATGCTGATGCGCAAGCACCCGTCGCGCTTCTCCCCCTCCGGCGACGCCCGCTGGCACGGCATGATCTACACCGGCGCCCCGGTCCGCATCGCCGGGGCGGCCACCATCTACCACGGCCCGATGGGCCTGGCCGGGTATCAGGAGATGAATGTGCACATGCAACCGCTGCGCGACCTCGCCTCGGCCCACGCCCAGCCGTGGAATCGCGCACTGCTCAGACTGATCACCTGGATGGCTCCCCGCCTCCGCTCGCGGGCCCGCATCGGACGATTCTCCGGCCCCGTCAATACCCACCCTACCCCGCCTGCTCCGCCCGACTCGGAGTGGGCCATGTGGTCATCCACCGGACGCGAAAAAGCCCTTCAGGACCTTCTGGAAGCCGGATGGCTGCCGGGTGGCTCGACCGACCCGTGGGACCTCGAACGCGACGGTACCCGGGTCCTCGTGGCCTGCGAACGCCACGACCTCGGCCAGGCACGACTCCTTTTCCGGGTCTGGGGAGATGCCCGTCGGCTTCCGCTCCTTCAGGAGGCGGAAATCATCGACTGACCGCTGCCTGAGCACCGACAAGATCGGCCGGCATTGCCGCTATCCCTTGCTCCGCCCCCGCAGCAGAGGATGCCCCTTTTTCGCCTCGGTGATATGCGGAGGCTTCAGGTAGGCCGGCTGCGGAGGGACCGCTCGAAGCGCTTCGCGCTGGGCCTCGGAAAGCGACCGCCAGGCCTGAGCCAGCCGCTTTGCGGTGGGCACGAGCTTGTCGACAGCCACTTCCTTGGAAAAGACAAAGCGTTCCGGGTCCTCGAAGGTGAAAACAGGCGCCTTGTCCTCCAGTGCCGATTCCAGCTCGGAAATCGGAAGTATTTGAGGGTCAGGCAGCTGCCCACTCGCCAGAACCGCCGTCCACCCACTCCCCCGCCGGGCGTCGCCGATGGCAACTCCCCGCTCCAGTCCCGCCGCAAGCAGCGACGAAACCCCGATTGCCGGGCATTCATGCACCAGCGCCACCCCTTGTCCCGTCGCGATACCGACGCGCGTCCCGCTGTAGCTTCCCGGGCCGGTGCCAATGACCACCTCGTCGATCCTGCGGTCACCCAGCGCCTCGATGGCTTCCTCCAAAGGAGCGAAAATCAGCGCATTGTGATGCCGATCGCTCACGCATCCGCCTTCATAAATCACCCCATCCTCCGTCATCAGGGCGATGGAGGCATGCGACGTGCTAGATTCAATGGATAACAGGGTCGGCACGCCGCGAGCTGTATCCCGCCGGGGCCCACCCGGCAAGGTTTCCAGATTCTCCCTTGCACCGACTACGCCGACTCGCTTTCTTCCCACCGTCTGCCGTGGACAATTGGCAGACTTCTCAATCTCAGTCATGACCGCATACGCAAAAGGCCTTGAAGGTGTCATCGCCAACGAATCCGCTCTTTCCAACGTCGAAGGCAAGGAGGGCCGCCTGAGCTATTTGGGCTACCACATCGACGACCTCGTTGAGAACTGCTCGTATGAGGAAATCATTTTCCTGCTCCACACCGGTCACCTGCCGAACCAGACCGAGCTCACCGCCGGAAAGAAGCGCCTTCGCTCACAGCGGAATCTCCCTGAAGGCGTGATCAATTTCCTCAAGACCGCACCCAAGGGCGCCAACCCGATGGACGTCGTCCGCACCGCGGTTTCGATGCTCGGTCTCTACGACGAACGCGTCGCCATCGGCGACCCGGACCTCCAGAAAGACGCCGCCATCGCGGTCTCCATCGTGGCGAAGATCCCCGTCATCGTCGCCGCCTTCCAGCGTTTCCGAAACGGTCTCGAGCTCCCACCGATCCGCGAAGACCTCGGCGAAGCCGCCCACTTCCTCTACCTGATCAACGGGGAAGAGCCCTCGGAACAAGCCACCAAGATCCTCGACGTCGCGCTCACCCTTCACGCCGATCATGGCATGAATGCCTCGACCTTCTCCGCCCGCGTCACGATCGCGACCCTGTCGGACATGTACTCCGCGGTCACTGCGGCGATCGGCACCCTCAAGGGCCCTCTTCATGGTGGTGCCAACGAAGGCGTGATCCACATGCTCGAGGAGATCGGAGAGCTCGACAAGGTGGACGATTACGTGGAAGGCAAGCTTTCCCGCAAGGAGAAGATCATGGGCATCGGTCACCGCGTCTACAAGGTGCTCGACCCTCGTGCGCCCCACCTCCGCAAGTTGGCGATCGAACTCACCGATGAGCTTGGCGAACCGAAGTGGATCCAGATGTCCGAGCGGATCGCCGAAATCATGCGCGAACGCAAGGGCCTGAACGCCAACGTCGATTTCTACTCGGCCACGGTTTACTACTCGCTTGGCATTCCGACCGATCTCTTCACTGCGATCTTCGCCATCGCCCGCACCTCCGGCTGGACCGCCCAAGTGCTCGAGCAACTCCGGAACAACCGCCTCTATCGCCCGCTGACCCTTTACACCGGTCCCGCTGAACTGATGCCGGTTCCTCCGATCGAAAGCCGCTGATCCGCGGCGGATCCTTCCGCTTGTGAACCCCTTCGACCCCGCCCTCTTTCTCCGCGAATTCCGCGATGAGGCAGAGCAGCGGGGTTTTTCTTGTACCAGCCTCGCGGAAACCTCCGCCGCCCCGATTCTTGGATTCAGCTCGCCCGGCGACGGCGACCCACTCTACCTGTCCTCGGGAATCCACGGCGACGAACCCGCCGGCCCCCTCGCCGCCTTGGCATTGCTGAAGGATGGCTTTTTCGACACAGGCCCGTCGTGGACCCTCTGCCCTGCGGTCAATCCAGTCGGGCTTGCCGCCGGCACCCGGGAAAATGGCGAAGGTCACGACCTGAATCGCGACTACCTGTCCCGCATCACCGCCGAGGTCCAGGCCCACGCCGGCTGGCTCGATCAGCGCCCCGTCCCGCGGATGTTCCTCTCCCTCCACGAGGATTGGGAAAGCACCGGCTTCTACTTCTACGAGATCAATCTGGGCGCGGACGACCCCGACCGAGCCTCCTCCATCCTTGATGCCGTCGGCCCGTGGTTCCCGCCAGAGCCGGCTTGCGACATCGATGACCACCCGGTCCGCTCGCCGGGCTGGATCTACCACGAGGCGGAAGCCGACTTCCCCGAGCACTGGCCCGAGGCCATCTACATCGCCAAGCGCGATTGCCCGCTCTCCTTCACCTTCGAAACTCCCAGCAGCGCGAAGCTCGAAGACCGGATCGCGGCCCACTGCGCTGCTGTGCGCGCTGCAACCCGCACCTGATCAACTTCGATTAGATCGATTCAGGAGCCTGCGTCGCTTGCCCCATCAATATGAAATTCTTCGCTTTCATTCTCCTCTGTTTGGGTTTGGCCAAGGCCCTTCCAGCCCCCCTGCTGGAGTTCATTGAGCACTCTGAAGCCAAGCACGGTGATTCAGGTGCCAGAGCGGCAAAATTCCTCATCGCCCACATGCAGGAGGAGGATCGGAAAAATCTCACCGCCGACTTTCTCAACGAGAATCTCGACCTCGCATTCGAAGCCAAAGCGAGTTTCCCGTGGGCCAAGGAACTACCCGAGGCCGTGTTTTTGAACGACGTCCTACCCTACGCCGTTTTCGATGAACCTCGTGACCCGTGGCGGGCGGATTTCCTGGAAAAGGCCACGCCCATTGTCCAAGGAGCCACCAGCGCCAGCGAAGCGGCCCAGCGTCTCAACAAGGAGTTCTTCAAGCTCATCAAGACCCACTACCACACCGGGCGCAAACGCACGAACCAGAGCCCCAAGGAATCCATCGAGCAGGGAAAAGCAACCTGCACGGGGCTTTCCATCATTCTGGTTGATGCGTGCCGCGCCGTGGGCATCCCCGCACGTGCTGTAGGCACTCCGCTGTGGACCAATGGCCGCGGCAACCACACCTGGGTCGAGATCTACGACAAGGGCGAATGGCACTTCACCGGAGCCGACGAATACGATGCCAAGGGACTCAACCGCGGCTGGTTCACCGGCGATGCCGCCAAGGCCGATGCTGACAAGCCGCTCCACGCCATCTACGCCACTTCCTGGGAACACCGTGGGACCCATTTCCCCATGGTCTGGGCACCCAGGTCGCAGAGCGTCGGAGGCGTCAATGTCACCGAGCGATACGCGCAGAACCCCACCGGCGGTGATCAGATCGGCGTCCGCCTCTTCGCCAATGAGAGCCGCCAATCCCGGATTGCGGCCAAAGGATGGCTTACCCTTCAGGACGGCAGCATCCTTAAGGAATTCACGACCAAGGCCGGGACCACGGACCTCAACGACATGCCGAGATTGCCCGTCAAGACCAGCCAATCCTATCGGCTCCGTTTCGAAATTGATGGCAGCCTGCTTCAATCCCAGCTCTTCGATGTTCCAGCCGGCGAGACCACCATGGACTTCCAGGTCAAGGACCTCAAACCCGCCGAACCCGAAATCGAAGCCATCCCCAGCGGACCTCTAAGCTCAGAGCAGGCCGCAGCCGCCACCCGTTCCATCTATCAGGAGCTGGTCGCCAAGCAAATGCCGGAACGCCGCAAGGAGCTCGATGCCAAAACCATCACCCTCGACGACCACAGCTTGCGCTGGCTCGAGAAGACCTTCGGTGATGCTCCCTCGGATGGACGCAGCCTGTGGATCTCGATGCATGGCGGCGGCGGCGCACCCGCGCGGGTCAACGACCAGCAGTGGAAGAATCAGATCCGCCTCTATCAACCGAAGGAGGGGATCTACGTCGCCCCCCGTGCCCCCACCGACACCTGGAACCTCTGGCACCGGGATCACATCGACCCCCTCTTCTCCCGACTCATCGAAAACATGGTGGCACTCCGTGGAGTGAATCCGGACAAGGTCTACCTCATGGGCTACAGCGCCGGTGGCGACGGCGTGTGGCAGCTCGCTCCCCGAATGGCCGATCGCTTCGCCGCCGCCTCGATGATGGCTGGACACCCGAACGAGTCGAAGTTGGATGGCCTGCGCAACCTTCCCTTCGGCATCTTCATGGGAGGTGCCGACAGCGCCTACAAGCGCAACGAGCTCGCCGCAACGAAAACCGCGGAGATCGAGAAGCTGCACGCCGCCGACAAGGATGGCTACATCCACATGTCCCGGATCTACAAGGGCATGCCCCACTGGATGGGACTCAAGGACGCCGAGTCCGTTCCATGGATGGCAAAGTTCACCCGCCGGACCTGGCCGAAGAAGATCGTATGGCTGCAGGATGACGTCACCCACGACCGCTTCTACTGGATCGAGCTTCCCGACGGCACCGCCAGCAAGGGTCAGCGAATGGTCGCGACCATGGATGGGCAGAAAATCTCCCTCAAGGGCGACGTGCCCGCCGGCACCCGTTTGCTGCTCCACGACTCCTTGCTCGATCTGGACAAAGAAATCGAGGTCACCGTCAACGACCGCGAACCCCGAAGCTTCCAAGTGGAGCGGACCGCCGACACCATCCGCCACGCCCTCACGCGTCGGCTCGACCCCCATGGCGCGCCCACCGGCGTCGTGACCCTCGATTGAGGTCGACCCAGCCTGTCATTCTTTTCTCTGGTCTCAGGGCGCTGGATTCTGGTCTCTTCTCCGCGCGCCGCGCATCCGCGTGACGCGCAGAGAAACCGCCTCATTTTCACTCATTCCCATGCCACCCAAGACCGCCATCCAGCCGACCCGTTCCGAGGATTTTCCCGAATGGTATCAACAGGTCATCAAGGCCGCCGACCTCGCCGAGAACTCGGAGACACGCGGCTGCATGGTCATCAAGCCATGGGGCTACGGCATCTGGGAACAGATCCAGCAGCAACTCGACCAGCGCTTCAAACGCACCGGCGTGCAGAACGCCTATTTCCCGCTCCTCATTCCCCTGTCCTACCTGGAAAAGGAAGCGGAGCACGCGGAAGGATTCGCCACCGAATGCGCGGTCGTCACGCACCACCGGCTTGAAGCACACAAGGACGAGGAAACCGGCAAGACCAAGATGATCCCGACCGGCGAACTCGCCGAGCCCTACGTCATCCGGCCAACTTCCGAAACCATTATCGGTGCCGCCTTCTCCCGCTGGGTCCAGTCCTACCGCGACCTGCCCCTTCTGATCAACCAGTGGGCCAACGTCATGCGCTGGGAGATGCGCCCGCGTCTCTTCCTTCGCACCGCCGAATTCCTCTGGCAGGAAGGCCACACCGCCCACGAGACGAAGGAGGAAGCAGTCGAGGAGACCCGCATGATCCACCGTCTCTACGAGGAGTTCCTTCGCGACAACCTCGCCATCCCCGTGATCCCCGGCGAGAAGACCGAGAACGAGCGCTTCCCCGGCGCCGACATGACACTGACCGTCGAGGCCATGGTCCAGGACAAGAAGGCCATCCAGGCCGGCACCTCCCACTACCTCGCGCAGAATTTCTCCAAGGCCCAGGACATTTCCTTCACCGGTCGTGAGGGCAAGATCGAGCACGCCCACACCACATCGTGGGGCGTCTCCACACGCCTGATCGGCACACTCATCATGGCTCACTCCGACGACGATGGACTGGTCTGTCCACCACGCGTCGCGACCCAGCAGATCGTCATCATTCCCGTCACCCCGAAGGCGGATACGAGGGATGCCGTACTGGATGCCTGTGAGGCGCTCGCGGAAACCCTCCGCGGTCACCGTTTCCACAACGAACCGCTGCGCGTGCACGTCGATTCGCGCGACATCCCCGGCAAGAAGTGGGAGTGGGTCAAGAAGGGTGCTCCGATCCGGATCGAGATCGGTCCCCGCGATCTGGAAAGCCGCAAGGTCTGCCTCCAACGCCGCGATCAGGCATCGAACGAAAAGGCCTTCGTGGACAAGGAGGAGTTCATTCAGAACGTCACCGACATCCTCCAGGACATCCACGACAACCTTCTCTCCGCCGCCACCTCCTTCCGCGATGAGAACATCGCCGAATGTGCTGACCTCGAGGCCTTCCACAAGCACTGGGAGCAGGACAACCCCGGCTGGCTCCTGACCCCTTGGGCAGGGTCTTCCGACCAGGAGGACGTCTTGTCCAAAGAACACAAGATCACCGTGCGCTGCCTCCCTCTCGACAAGCAGGACGAAGCTGAAGCGCCCTGCCTCGTCACCGGCGAGCCAACCAAGGCCCGCGCCCTCTGGGGCCGCAGCTACTGACTCAAATCACCGTGGCTGGAGCATCCTGCTCCAAGTCCGTCGCCGGAGCGTCCCGCTCCGTGCCGCATCATCCCGCGCCCACCCATAGAGCCACCTGCCCTGCCCCCAGCCTGCATACCAGCTCGCTCTCCCTCCCTTCTGGGATTCAGCACGCAGGTTGTAGTGGCCAGCAGGTCGCTCAGAATGCCACGATCACTCCATGTTCAAACGCTATTGGTGGATCTTCCTCATCATGGTCGTGATCGGACCATTCGTGGGCCTCTTCTGTGGAGGGGTGGTGAGCTACATTCAGCCGAAGCTCTACGAATCCTCCGCCACCATTCAGATCCAGTCATACGTGCCCGCAGCTTCCCACCAATCCGCTGAGCGGGGAATCGCCACACAGATCGAACTGCTCACCTCGGACACCGTCCTCAGGGGAGTCAGCGAGAAGCTCGACCTCGCCCAAATCTGGGCGCTCCCTCAACACGAGCTGAACGCCAAACTCCGACGCTCCATTTCGGTGAAATCCATCACCGGCACCGACCTTCTCCAAGTCAGCTCGAGGCTCCCCGACCCGGAACTCTGCAAGAAGCTCACGGAGACCACGGTGGAAGCTTACTCGGACATGCGGAAGCAGGCGCTCTCCGAGAGACACGAAGCCAGTCGCGCCGAACTCCGGGACGCGATCCACCGACAAGAGGATTCGGTCGAGGAAAAGCGCAAAGTCCTCACCCGTCTCCAATCGACCGGAGATTCAGTTGGAGCCCCTGAACCCCTTGGATTCGCAGACGCACGGGCGGACTTCGAGACCTCCCAACGACTGCTCGAACAACTCAAGGTCCGGGAAATCGGACAGCAGATGGAACAGCGTCTCGCCGAGAAGCCGGTCATCGTTCACAGCAGCCCGATCATCCCGCACATCCCCGTCTCTCCGCAGGTCCCCCTTAACCTCGCCCTCGGTGCCGTATGCGGACTTCTGGCCGGCCTCATCCTCGCGCTTCCCCTGATGGCCCTGCTGAACCGCCGCGCATCCCGACGCGCTGCGCTCACTTCCTGACGAACAGCGTTCCCCGATTCAAATAGCCTCGACGCCGACGCATGGCCTTGAGCCACTTGATGCCGAACCAGATTGCCGGGTAGATCGCAATCGCTGCTGCAATCACCCCGACCACGGCGAGGATCTCCAAGGTCACGACCAGGAACCATGGGTTCGCATACCTTGGACTCAGGGGGCCGTCCAACAGGAAGGCTGAGCCGACCGATGCGCAGATCCCGCCGCACCAGAAACCGCCCGCCCAGAAGAAGCTGCGCAGAGCATCCGACTCGGCGGTGATCATCTCCTCGAGGATCCGCCGCTTCGCATCCTGCTCGACAAGCTCGGCGCGCTCAGCCGCCGACATGGCCGATAGATCCCCGAGTTGGGTCGGCATCGACACCAACTTGAGCGGAACCGGCTTCGGATCTCGGCTGTCCGACATTCGCGGCAGGATGCATGAAACCTCGAGAGGTCCCAAGCAGGAAAACGCCGCACGGTGGTGAACCCGTTAGAACGTGCGCAGGGAAGAAAGCCCACCGTCCGGACGAATCACCTGACCCGTGATGAACTTCGAGGCATCGGAAAGCAGGAACTCCACCAGTGCGGCCACATCCGTCGGGCTTCCGATCGACTGGGACGGGTGTCTTTTGGCCGATGCCTCCCGCTTGGCATCGGAACTCAACAGCGAACCCGCCAACGGGGTATCCGTCAGGGAAGGAGCAATGACATTCACTCGGACCTTAGGCGCCCACTCGGCGGCCAGTGCCCGCGCGAAACCCTCCACGGCCCCCTTCGCTGCCGCCACGGAGGTGTGGAACGGCATTCCCTGCGCCACCGCCACCGTCGAAAACAGCACGACGGATGCAGACTCGGATGCCTTCAGCGAGGGCATTGCCGCCTGAAGCACTGATACCGCGCCGATCAAATTCGTCTGGATCTCACTCAGGAAGTCAGCCGGTTCGAAACGATGGAATGGCTTTAGGTTGATGCTCCCCGGGAAATACACACAGCCCGAAAGCCGCTCGGGAAGGTCAAGATTGACGCCTTGCCCGGCATCAAAAGCCTGGGTCGGTATTCCCAACTCCTCCAAGGGTCCCGGGGTTCTGGCAGCTGCCATCATCGGGACCTCGGCAGCCTTCAGGCGTCGGACCGTTTCCAGGCCCATGCCCGAATTGCCCCCCACAACGAGTATTGGATCGCTCATGACCCACCGTCTGTCCCCTTCCGTGATCGTCAAGGGGCAGAATCTCGAGTCCTACTGCTCCGTGCTGCGCCAGTCGTCACCCCTGAGCATCGCCTTGATCTCACCGATCAGGAAAAGCGAACCCGCGACAAGCACCGGGCCGTCACCCTGCATCGCCGCACAGAACGCCTCAGGCGCGGAAGCGTGGAGCTTGGCATCGCCCGCGAATCCTTCAGACAACTCCGTCGGCATCACCGCCCGCTCTGTACTGACCGGGCACAGGTGGATCTCCTGAGCCAGCGGTTCCAGCCGGGATCCAAGCCCCGCCAAGTCTTTCGTTGCCACAGCGCTGAAGACCAGGCTGGCCCGCCGTTCCCCGAAACGGGCCTTCCACGTTTTAGCCAGCACCTCAGCCGCGGCGGGGTTGTGTGCCCCATCGAACACGACAATACGCCCATCCAGTTCGATCACCTCGAAGCGACCCGGCCATTGCACCGACGACAGCCCGTGCTGGACCGATTCGAAATTCATCGGAATCCCCAACGCGTGCAGACACTCGAGGGCCAGCGCGGCATTCCACGCCTGATGCTCACCCGGCATCCCCAGGGAATACCCGAGCAAGGGTTCTGAAACGACATGGATCGGACTACGGCGCTCGTTGGCCTCCATGCGGAGGACACGCTCGACCGAAGGTTCCTGCGGTGAAGAAATCACCGGCTTGCCCTCGACCATGATTCCCGCCTTCTCGACCGCGATTTCTTCAAGGGTCTCACCCAGCCACTGCGTGTGATCGAGACCGATCGGGGTGATGCCACACACGTCGGCAGGCACCGCGGTGGTGGCATCCAGCCGCCCGCCCATCCCGGTTTCGAGCACGATCAATTCACACTCCCTCTCCCGGAACCACTGCATCGCCAGTACCAGCGTGATCTCGAAGAAGGTCGGATGCGCATCGAGCGATTCACACAAGCTCCGGAGCGCGGTGAGCATCTCGGCGCAGGCCTCTTCCGGGATCTCCTCGCCCGACACCCGGATGCGCTCACGGAAGTCCACCAGATGGGGTGAGGTGAACAAGCCGGTGCGCATGCCGACCGCCCTCGCCACCGAGTCGACCATCGCGCAAGTACTACCTTTCCCGTTGGTCCCCGCGACATGCACCACCTTCACCCCGTGGGATGGATAGGCGAGAGCCTGCCGGAGCAGACGCTTCGGACCGTCCAGCCCGAGCTTGATGCCGAACAACTGGGTGGAGAACAACCAGTCGATGGACTCGCGGTAGTTCATCGCTCGGACGACAGGTCGCAGGAAGGATGATCACCCGTCAGGGCATCATGTAGCCGAGCAGCGCACCGAGCTTCTCGCGCATCTTCGTTCTTGGAACGATGGCATCGATCAGGCCGTGCTCGAGCATGAACTCAGCCGTCTGGAATCCGGGAGGAAGGTTCTGGTGGGTCGTCTCCTTGACCACACGGGGTCCGGCAAAACCAATCATGCACTTCGGCTCGGCGATGTTGATGTCGCCGATGGTGGCGAAAGAGGCCGTGACACCCCCGGTCGTCGGGTGGGTCAGCACTGAAATGTAGGGAAGCTTGGCTTCCGATAGACGGGCCAGGGCACCACAGGTCTTCGCCATCTGCATCAGGGAAAGCATCCCCTCCTGCATGCGTGCTCCCGACGAAGCAGAAACAATGATCATCCCACGCTTCTCCTGAATCGCGGTTTCCACCGCACGCGTGATTTTTTCCCCGACCACCGAGCCCATCGAACCGGCGAAGAACTTGAAGTCCATCACGGCAATCATGGCAGGCTTCCCGCCGATGGTGAGACGTCCCGTCACCACGGCATCGTCCAACCCGGTCTTTTCACGCAGCATCGCGGTCTTCTCAGGGTAGTTGGCAAACCCGAGGGGGTTCGCCGAAATGAGACCTTTTTCGGTTTCCTCGAAGGTGCCCGGATCCGCCACCAGGGCGATGCGATCATGGGAATCCATGAGGAAGTGGTTCCCGCAGTGGTGGCAGGTCTGGACATGCTGGCGCAGTTCCAGTTGGTGGAGCATGGCATTGCACTCCGGACATTTGGTCCAGAGGCCTTCAGGCATGACGTCCTTGCTGCGGTTCCTGCGGAGCTTTGGCTTGTCGAAAATCCCCATGATTCGGTGATGAAATTTGGCACACCCCGCGGCTCGGAGTGAGCCCGAGGCTAGCCACGCATCGCCGTGACGACAACCACCTTTTGGACACCCGCCTTGCGCAGGACCCGGGAGCACTCGTTGACCGTCGACCCCGTCGTGAAGACATCGTCGACCAGAACCACTCCGGGCGCCCCGCCGAGTTCCTTTTGCGCCTCGAATGCCCCTTTCAGGTTCTGCTGCCGCTGGCGACGGCTCAGGCGCGTCTGGGTCACCGTCGGGCGAATGCGCTTCAACCCGTCCACCACGGGCAGACCGACGAATTTCCCCAGCGGCAGGGCAATTTCCCGCGCCTGGTTGAACTGCCTCCAGTGCAATCGCCGACGATGGAGCGGAACCGGAATCAACGGCCAGCGCCCCGCAATCGCTTCACCCAGCCTGCCATCCGAGAACGCCCGCTCCACCAAACGGGCCACTTCTCCAGCCACATGGAGTTGGCGACTGTATTTCAAGTCGCGGATCAATTCCATCGCTTCCGCGGAACGAGGTACTCCAGGCCGAGCAAACTCAAAGTGGAAGGTCTGACCCCGACAGTTCGAGCAGGAAAAGGACGACTCGATGGCACCATCAAACATCTCGCCGCAGGTGTCACAAAACGGATCCTTCAAATCAGGAATCCCCACACGACAAGCACTGCAGAGCGCCTCTCCCCCGTCCACCGTTCGCCCGCATGCATGGCAAGATGCCGGATAGACGAGATCCAGCACGCCCCGCCCCAACCGCCGCAGAGCATTCGCCCAGTCAGGCATTCTCCAAAGGGTCATCGGTCCGGGCCCGCGTCATCATGGCCACCAACACCCCTGTCATCACCACCACGGCCAGCGGGAGCAGTCCTTCCATCAGGGAACCACCGACCAACCATTCGGCAAGCTTGGGAAGCCCCGAAACCGGCCAAGTGGCGGATTTGAAAACCTGATAGCAGAACACCCAGCCCGCATGCAGCCCGATCGGCAGCCACAGGGAGGCCGTCCGCCAGCGGGCCACCGAAAGCACCACGCTGAGGGTCACCAGCATCGCAAACCGGCCGATCATCGAAAAAGGCTCCGCGAAGCGGGCCAGAATCTGCCCGAGAAACACGAACCCGGCGTCGAGGGCTTCTGGGTCAGGCACCTTCGCCCCCATCGGAGGCTCCAGGAAATGCACAAAGGCAAACAGGAACGAAAGGGAAACAATCGCCGCGACCGGCTTCATCGCACGCAGGAAAATCCCGAGAAGAATCCCGCGGAACAGCACTTCCTCGATCAGCGAAACAATCAGTGCCGAGGGCAGGGCCTTGCGGACGGCGGAACCCCAACGGATGTCCTCCAACCACGGATTCGGCACCCCGTGCACGGACTCGGCGGCATCCCGCCACATGAAAAAACCGGCCTTCACCATCACCCAGCCGGAGACCAGCAGCAGTCCACCCGCCAGCAGAAACCCCACGATCCACTGCGGCCACCCATTCGGATTCGAACGCAGCGGCTGACCCGCATCACTCACCACCGTCTCAGGAAGCCTCAAGGACCATGGCGTGTCGCGGAACCGCCGACCATCGCGCCCGACACGCAGCCACGCCACCACCGGTCCGAGAAGCAGCAGCGCCGAAAGCAGCAGTGAGCGGTCAAAGAAGCGCGGAAAATTCGTTTCCGAACGCCGCGCCGCATCGCCGATCCACGAAAGAAAGCCGTTCGTGTCCTTCCCTTCGGTAATCTCAGCCACACCCATCCCCAGATTGTAGATCCACGGCGCCATCGCCGCTGCCAGCACCAGCGAGGCCGCCACATAGACGAGGATCTTGAAAACGTCGCTTTGGAGGGTGCGCAACACGCCCCGAAAGCTAGATATCGAACCGAACCTGCCAAGTTTGAAGTTTCGTGCCAGTTCGCACCCGGAATACGCATATTTTGACCACCACCCGGATTTCATCGAACACGATTCCACGCTTGGAAGATCGAAGGTCCGGGCCGACACTGGCGCGGATGGAATCGCACGAATGGCGGGAACGAACAGAAGATGGCCTGCGCTTTTGGCGGGCAAATCGTCACGCAGGACGATGGTCCTTCCAGACCACCTTGAAGCACGACCCCGATTGGGAGTCCATCGACCCGGTTCCACGCGAGATGTGGGAAGCCCTGCGCGACATCCTCTGGAGGAAGTACCAACGCAAACGCTGCCCGTGGGAACACATCGAACGCATCGACAAGATCCTCGAAGATCCGGCGGATTTCCCGGAAGTTCCCGACCGCTGAGCCCCGAAAGCCCACGCACCCCTTTTTTCCGATGACCAAGAACGAGCGCACCTTCCTCTACAAACTTCTCGAAGCCCCCAGCCCGACCGGAAGCGAAATGCCCGGACAGCGCGTCTGGGCCAACTACCTCAAACCATCCGCCCACACCGTCGAGTGCGATGCCTATGGCTCCACATGGGCCACCCTCCCCGGGCGCTCCAAGCGTTCCGTGATGCTCGCCGCCCACGCCGATGAGATCGGCTGGATGATCAAACACATCCAGAAGGACGGATTCCTCCGGATCGATCGCGTCGGCGGGTCCGACCATGCCACCGCCCGTGGGCGTCGCCTCCGCCTGCTCGGCGACAAGGGTGAAGTCACCGGCATCATCGGCAACACAGCCGTCCATCTCCGTCGCGATTCGCTGAGCAACGAAAAGGCACCCCAGGTTCACGAACTGTGGGTCGACGTCGGAGCATCGTCCGCCGAGGAAGTGGCCGAGCTCGGACTGCGTGTCGGCCACTTCGCCGTGTATGCGGACGAACCGACGGAGCTCGCTCACAAGCGCATCGTCTCGCGGGCACTCGATAACCGGATCGGCTCCTTCATCATCGCCCAGGTCCTCTGCCGCCTCGCCAAGGCCAAGACCAAGCCACCCGTCTCACTCGTTTGTCTCAACGCCATTCAGGAAGAGATCGGAGGCCATGGAGCCATGATGGCCACCTACCGGCTGCTGCCGGATGCCTGCGTGTGCCTCGATGTGACCCACGCCACCGACACCCCCGGTCTCGACGCCAAGAAACACGGCGACGTGAAACTCGGCGGCGGCCCGACCCTGACCCACGGCACGGCCAACCACCCGATGATCGTCGATCAACTCGTCAAGGTCGCCAAGGATGGCAAGATCCCGCTTCAACATGAAGCAAGCAGCCGCTTCACCGGCACCGACACCGACAAGATCTTCACCCAGCGGGGAGGCGTTCCGAGCGCCTTGGTCTCCCTCCCTCTCCGCTGCATGCACTCGGTGGTGGAAACGGCCCATCTCGACGACATCGAGCACACCATCCAACTCCTCACCGGATTCATTCAGTCCCTCAGTGCGAAGGACACCTTTCACCAGAAACTGTGAAACGCCTCCTCGCCTGCCTCTTGATCCTCACCAGCGCAGCGGCCCATGCCGGAGCGCTTGGAGAGGCGGCGATGGGTTTCCTCAAGGCGACCAAGGACACCCCCGGAAAGTGGGAGGAGTTCACCGCCGTGTTTCCCGGCACCACTCAGGAAAAGAAGCTCGTCATCGCCGAGCGCCTCAACCGCCTGAGCAAGAGACTGGAGCAAGGGGACCTGCGTGCCGTCGAAGAAACCACCGACGGTGATCTGGCCGCCGTCATCATCTCCCAGATCGTCGACTTCGACCCGAGCCAGATCACCATCCACGCCATCGGACTGATCCGCCGCGACGACGACTGGCAACCCGCCCCCGTCCTCGCCTCCTTCGAGAACACCGGCCTCCGCTACCAACCCGGTATGGGAGCCGCCGCCGCACGTCTCGAAAAGTGGATGCTCACCCGTCGCAACCACCACCTCACACGCTTGAGGGAAGACATCCTGTCCGACCTGCTGACCGATATCCAAGCCAGCAAGACGAAGGACGAACTGATGGAAGACTCACCCTCGGAGATCGTCGCAGATTTCATGGCCGCATGCCGGGAACTCGACACCCCCCTCGCCCTCGCCCACCTCGGCGGCCTGGAACCCAAGCTTCCCGAGGATTGGCGCGACATCGTCAGCATCACCTCCCGCGCCCTCCACGCCCCATGGAAGGCGGATGGGCAGTGGCAGGAACTCACCGACCCCTCACTGCTGCATGTCGAGCTCCACACCGATGCCGATGCGACCAACGCCACCGTCACCATCGGGATGTTCAATGCCGCGCGCTCCCGACCGGGCCCGGCAGACTGGGCCATCCGCCATTTCAGCCTGGAGAAATCCGATGCCGGCCTCTGGCGCATCCGCCTTCCCCTCTGGTTGCTGGAAGAAGAGAGCGAAGACGCCAATACCCACTTCGTTCCCACCGACTACGAAAACTTCCCCGGACGACTCATCGATAGCCACGAGCGGAAGGCCTTCGACACGCCGATCGCACTCGCCGACGAGTTCCTTACCTCACTAACGGGTGACGACTACGCCGCCGTATTCCCCTGCCTCAGCCGCGCCGTCGACGTCGAGGAAAGCACCCAGCTTCTGAGCGAGACATCCCGACTCTGGCGCAGCTTCCGTCCCGGCACCCAACGGCCCGTCCGCCTCGACACCCACATGGTCGGAGACCAGGCATGGGTGATCTACTGCGGATTCGATCCGAAGCGACCCGAGATTCCCGGAGCCACCCTCCACCACCTCATCCTCAAGAAGGACGAGACGGGCTGGGCCATCGTCTCGACCATTGCCCCCGAAGACGACCCCGACCTCCCCGCCGCCCTGCTCGACTGGGGTCATGAAGCGCAGGCCCGCGACACCGATGCCTGGCTGGCCGGCATGGACTTCGGCCCCCGACTCGGCGGGCTCGCCGATGCTCCCGCACCCAGTGAAGACGAAGCCCGCGCCATCACGAAAACATGGACGGAGGCACTCGATGACACCGACCTGCGGAAAATCTTCCCCACCATCACCGGCTTCGACGATGACACCGCGATCCGCCGGGTGTTTGCCTTCCTCGGTCAGGAACTCCCCACCCCCACCCACTACGAAGTCCTGGGCATCCACCGTCACGGCCGCTGGGCGGGAGCCACCATCGTCCACCGGACCGACGAAGACGGGGATGAACCGGTGGAACACCGCCTGCTCCACCCCATCGTCGTCACCTCGAATGGCCCCCGCATCCTCCCCGAAGCCATCCTCTATCACGCCACCTCACGGGCCCAACGGTTCATCAACGACTCCGTGTGGAAACGCCTGCGTGCCCGACTTCCCGAACCCGCCGTCGAAGAACTGGACACCCTCTATCAGAAGCACAACAAGCTCTGCGAATCCCTCACCGTCACCCAATAACCCCATGGCCGCCGCCCCTCAAGAGACCGCCCACCAACTCGAACAATCCGTACGACAAGTCGTCGTCGGCCAGGATGACCCCGTCCGCCGTATCCTCGCCTGCTTCGCCGCCGGCGGCCACGCCTTGGTCGAGGATGTCCCAGGCACCGGCAAGACCACCCTCGCCAAAGCCATCGCGCGCTCCATTTCCGGCACCACCTTCAAACGCGTCCAGTTCACCCCCGACCTGCTGCCCACCGACATTCTCGGCGTCTCCGTGCTCGACCCGACCAACCAGCAATTCCGCTTTCGTCCCGGACCGATCTTCACCGACATCCTACTCGCGGATGAAATCAACCGCGCCTCCCCGCGCACCCAGTCCGCCCTGCTCGAAGCCATGGCCGAGCGCCAGGCCACCATCGATGGCACACGCCACGATCTCGATGGCCTGTTCTTCGTCATCGCCACTCAGAACCCGGTCGAATTCCGCGGCACCTATCCACTTCCCGAAGCCCAGATGGACCGCTTCATGATCCGCTCCCGACTCGGCTACGTCAGCGTCGAAGACGAATGCGCCATCCTCAACGACCAGATCGAAAAGCACCCCGTCGACAGCATCGAGCCAGCCGTCGAGCGAGACCAGATCATCGACCTCCTCACCGCCGTGCGGCAGGTCAGAATCACCGACGAGATCCGCAGCTACATCGTCGAAATCGTTTCCGCCACCCGGCGTCGCGAAGACCTGCAACTCGCGGCCAGCCCGCGTGCCTCCCTCGCCCTCATGCGCATGGCACAGGCCTTGTCGATTCTCGAAGCCCGCGACTTCGTGGTCCCCGAAACCATCCAGGATCTCGCTCCCGACGTCATCGCCCACCGCCTCGTCGTCGAACCCGAAGCCCGCCTCTCCGGCGTCGAAGCACGCGGTGTCGTCGAGGAAATCGTCGAGCAGGTTCCTTCCCCGTAACCCGATCTCACCAGCTCCCAACAATTTCGGGGAGCCTCAGAAACGAAGACTTGGGCGCGATCTCGCACCCCAATGAAGAACTTTATTGCACTTTTGGCTCGATTTATGCGGCTCTCCTGCCACTCAGAACCATGAACTCCCCCTCTGACCCCACTTCCCACCGAGGAAGGCTCCTTCGCGCTGCGCTGAGGACATGCACCGTCTACGTCCCGGGGGCCTTGCTGGCCGCCCACTGGAGCATCGCCCCAGCCCAAACCATCAGCGTCAATCTCGCAGCAAACGAGAGCAACGGATCGATTGACACTAGCGCGGGCTCCGCCAGCGCGGGAGCGATTCCTATCTCTGGAGAATTCTGGAACAATGGCACTGGGGCCAACGGCTCGCTGGCGGCAGGAACCGTCGTGGATGATAGCGGATCTGTTGTTAGCGGCTTTTCATCATCCTGGACCTCCAACAACACCTGGCGCTCAGCCTCGGGAGGAGCGACTGCCACCTCCGAAAATGGAGCTCTGACCAGGGGCTACCTCGATGATGGTGGCGGCTGGTCCGTGGATATCATCTCCCCATTCCTCACCCAGGATCTTTACATCATCCATGCAACCGATCAGGGAAGTCCCGCCAACATGTCAGCGGTCTCCGTCGGTGGGAACTTCTACATCGGCGACGGCGCGGGCGGCACGATCTCGGTTGCAGACAGCAACAACTCATGGACCGCCAGCAACTGGTCGGGGGCCGACACCCTGACCGAGAGCGACAACTACCTGCGGATCGAGGATGCGGCGAGTCCCGACGGAACCCTCTCCATCAGCGCTCTTCAGAGCAGCCCAGGCCGGGCCGCCATTGCTGGATTTCAGATCGAGAACACCTACTCGGGCACGCTCAGCCACTGGGACGTCAATGGTGCGGCCACAGGCGCGGGCGACACCGGCGCTGGAACCTTGAATGGCACATGGGGCTCCGACAGCTATTGGAGCAGCGATCCGACCGGCGAGAGTTCCACCGGGGGCTGGACCTCGGGTCATGCAGCCGTCTTCTCAGCTGGGACTGATGGGATCAATAGCCACACCATCACCTTGAGCGGTTCGCAGGCTGCGGACGCCGTCTGGGTCAAAAACGGTCAAATCACACTGTCCGGTGGAACGCTCAATCTTTCCGGAGGGCTGGGGCTTCTGCGTGCGGACGACGCCTTGGTGATCAACTCAGCCATTTCTGCCACCAACCTAACGACTCGAGGCAACATCACCCTCGGCAGCGCGGCAAACAACATCAGTGGTCTCGTCACACTCAACGACACCATCACCCTCGCAGCCAATCAGTCTTTCAACCAGATCAGTGGACTTGGCACCGCAAGCATCAACAGTGGGGTCGACCTCACCATCGGATCTGACGGCTCCAACAATACGTTTGAGGGGACTTTTTCAGGAGATGGCAGCATCACCAAGAGCGGCAGCGGAGAGCTCACCCTTCTCAAGAACCACTCTGGGCTCATGGGAGGCATCAGTATCAATGACGGCACGCTGACCTTCTCCAATGCCAATGGAGGCTATGCTTTGGAACACTCGATCGTTGGAAACGGCGAGCTGCGCTTCGAAGGCAGTGGAAGCTCCGACCCATCCCTCACCGCTGGCGGGGATCTTTCCGGTTTCAGCGGGGATGTTTCGATTGGGGGGGCTCGAGTATCGGTCGACAGCTCCGGAGGCAACCGCCTCGGCACCGGCAACGTCACCGTCGAATCCGGGGGGCAACTCTGGATCTCCGGTGGTACCCTGACGAACAACGTTTCCATCAACGGAATAGGGACCTCGGAGGGTGCAGGCAACCTAGGGGCAATCCGCTTCAATACAAACACCAGCCTCAACGGAGACATCACACTCGAAAGTGATAGCCGCCTTACCACGTGGACCAATGCCACCGGCGTAGTCAACGGAGCCATCATCGGGACCCACAATCTGGAAAAAACCGGCTCTGGCAACTTGGTCATCAATTCAACCGGGAACACAGGTTTCTCGGGGTCCACGACGGTTTCGCAAGGTATCCTGCGCATCGCGGACGACTCGTCCCTCGGTACCGTATCCGGCGCCGCAACCGCAGATGCCATCATCCTGCAAGGGGGCGGACGGATTCAAGGGGGAACCTCCAGCGGAGGTGTAAACCTCAATATCGCGGCCAATCGTGGGGTGACCATTGCCAGTGGTGACAGCGGTTTCCACACATGGACCGGTTTCGTCACGACCGTCGAATCCGACATCGTTGGTGACGGACGCCTGACCACCAGCGATGGCGGCACCCTTGTCATCAATGGTGACACCAACCTCAATGGCGGTCTCTTTATCTCGAATGGAACCACGACGATCAATGGCGATCTCAACCTCACCGGTGGAACGATCCGGGTGCAGGGAAATGCCACACTGAACATCAACTCCAGTTCGGCCTTCGCAGATGGCGGCTTCGACCTGGGACGAGGCACAACCAACATCAACCTCGGCAACGGAGCTGGCGGCACCTTGCAGCTCGACGATTGGGAACTCGGCAACAACGGCAACCAGCCCCATGTTTCCAATCTGATTGCTGGCGATGTACTCGTGACTAACGACGTCCGGATCGGTCACTGGGGTAACTCCGATTCATCAATCAACGTTTCAGGCGGAAGCCTAAGCCAGCCCGATACCGTCACGAATCCAAACAATGAAGGGCAGGCCAACCTGATGCTCGGTATCGATGGAACCGGCTACCTCAACATCTCCGGGGGCACCGTCAACACGACATCGCTCACCGTCGACGGCCGCAGCACGAGTGGCGGCACCGAGACCCTCACCCTCACTGGCGGCATACTCAATATCGGTCAATGGGGCATCCGGAACAACGGCAGCTACCTGATCCAGTTCGGTGGCGGCACCGTCGGCACCACTTCGTCGTCAACCGTATCAGGCTACGACTGGTCAAGCAGTTGGTCTTCATCCAGCAACATCGAATTCACCGGCACGAACGGAGATACCAGTTTCCAAGCAGGAGCCCACACCATCACCCTGAGCGGTGATTTCTCTGGGGTCGGCGGCTTCTCGGTTGACTCCGGAACGCTTGTCCTTGATGGAACCAATTCCACCTACACGGGCGACACCGTTGTGAATGGTGGAACGCTCTACTCGAACGGTTCGGCAACCGGCGTCTCCAGCGTCATCGTCGCCAATGGTGGCACACTGCGGGCGGGCACCCCCCTGACGACCGGAACCGCGACCTTCCAGACCCTCGAACTTCAAGCGGGCTCCTCCTCGCTCTTCCGCGTGGGCGCTTCTGCGGATCAGGTCATCGTATCAGGCTCGAATGGACTCACCACCGGCTCGGTGGGAGGTCACAGCCTCGGCATTGCTCCAGTCGGACAAGTCTTCGTGAATGACGAATTCACGGTGATCGACTACGACGGAACCATCCAGGGTGCTGGTTTCGGTGGACTCACCGCAGCTGCCCTCCCGAACCCCCACTACGGTGTCTCCCTGGTCGATGATGTCGCCAACACAGCAGTGAAATTCCGTATCGATTCCATCGACAGCGTCGTCTGGAAAGGGAGCACTTCGGCGGATTGGAACGTCGAAACCACCTCGAATTTCGCTCTGAAGAGCAACTCAACCACCTCGAATTTCTACACCTACGATGTGGTCGAGTTTGATGACACCGCGACCGAATATGCGGTGAATCTGGACGGCACCATCACCCCGGCAGCCGTCCTGTTCAACAATACCACCTCCTACTCCCTCACAGGCGATGGGATTGGCGGGGCCTCCACCCTCACCAAATCCGGCACCGGAACACTGACACTGACGAACGATAATACCTTCACCGGTGCCACCACAATTTCAGGAGGAACACTGCATATTGGCGATGGGACCACTGGCTCCATCAGTGGGGCTAGCGCCATCACCAATGACGGCACCCTTGAACTCGACCTCGCGAATGGCTCGAACTTCGCCAACCTCGTTGCCAACAACGGCACCATGAACATCGAGGGCTCCGGCTCATTGACTCTGAGTGGAGGGATCACCGGCAATGGAGTCCTCAACATCAACAGTTCGGGGGTCATCACGTCCACCGCCGGTGGCGTTTCCCTGCCCAACATCATCAACGTCAACAGCGGCACCCTCAGGCTCAACAATAGCTCCTTTGCCGGAAACCGCATGACCGGCAATGGCGTCGTCACGGTAGAATCCGGGGCAACGCTGGAGATTGCCACAGCCCACGGTTTGGGAGGCTACCCCGGCAACAGCGAGGCCGTCGTTCTCAACGGAGGCACGCTCTTGATGACCCGGGAGAACTACTTCGGTTCTTTGACGATGCGTGGCGCGACGGTCACCGGGCCGGGAGACGTAAGATCCGGGAACAACTCGAACTTCCTCATCACCGGCTCAGCCGCATCCACGGTTTCATCCGTGGTCAGCAATGTCTTCACCTCCAACTGGACCGTCGAGGACGCGACCGGAAGCAGCGCTACCGATCTCCTCATCAGTGGCACCATCATCGGTTCCGCTGCGATGGTGAAAAATGGAGCAGGCACCCTCGAGGTGACTGGAAACAATACCTACACGGGGACCACGACCATCAATGGCGGGACCCTGCTCGTGAACAATGGATCAGGGAGTGGCACGGGCACGGGCACCCTCAATGTGACTGCTGCTGCGACCCTAGCAGGAGCAGGCACTATCGGTGGAAACGCCTTGGTCGATGGCACCATCGCACCAGGAAACTCACCGGGCACTTTGGGATTTGAGGGCGACCTCGGTCTGAACAGCAGTAGCATCCTCGATTATGAGTTGAACCCCATGGACCTGACTCCAGGCGGCGGCATCAATGATCTGATGACCATCGCTGGCAACTTCACCCTCGACGGTCTCCTTCAAGTCACCGCCAGTTCCGGTGACTTCACCTCGGCAAACCTCGGAGATACCTGGACTCTCGCCACCTACGCGGGATCTCTCGTCGACAATGGACTGGAGCTAGGAGCCATGCCCACCCTTGACCCGACCTACTCGTGGTCCGTGAGCAGTGCCACACCCGGCGTCGTGAGTTTGACGATCATCCCCGAGCCCAGGTCACTCCTGCTCGTGCTGCTCGGCGGTCTCGCACTGGCTCGCCGCCGCCGTGCCTGAAACCTCAACGCAAAAAAATCGCGCGACTACTCAAAGAACCCCCGGTCGATCTCCCGGCGCTTCTTCTTCGTCGGCCGGCCCTGCTCGCCCTCCTTGCGGTGGGAGCGGTTCGCACTCCACAGCCGTCGGGCTTCGATTACATCCTCCGGCGTGATGTCGTCACAGGCTTCCCGCGCCTGGGGAGCACCCACCCGGCGGTCGATCAACCCCGTCACCCGGACGACTCGCGTGCCCGGTCCCTCCTGGAACGGCAACTCGATCAACTCCCCGCCACGAAGTGTGCTGGACGCCTTCAAAATCCGGCCTCCTTCCTTGACCCGACCACTCTCGCACGCCCGCGCGGCCAGACCGCGGGTCTTGAACAGGCGCACCGCCCACATCCATTTGTCCAATCGCACGCTTTCCATCACGTCAGCCTCCTCCGCTTTTCCGCGAGGCGCTTGAACACCTCGTCTCCGATCACCCCGAGAAGAATGACCACTCCGATCACCGCGAATTCCAGATTCTGATATTTCGGAATCACC
Organism: Haloferula rosea; assembly: GCF_016595525.1. Lineage (GTDB taxonomy): Bacteria > Verrucomicrobiota > Verrucomicrobiia > Verrucomicrobiales > Akkermansiaceae > Haloferula > Haloferula rosea. The sequence goes on along the minus strand of NZ_JAENII010000001.1, from coordinate 484,117 downwards.
AGCACAATCAGGTTCCGGATCACCTGGATCAGCGCCATGCCGACCACCACGCCGATGACCGCCCCCTGCCCGCCACGCAGGCTGCAACCACCGATCACCGCAGCTGCGATGGCATACAACTCGTAGAAGTTGCCGAAGTCACTGGGCTGGGCCGATCCCACGTCGAGCACAATCAGCAAGCCGCCGAGGCCTGCAAGCAAGGCGCAGAGGATGTAGCTCACGATCACCAGCCGATCGGTCGCAATCCCGCTGAACCGGGCCGCCTCCTCGCTGTTACCCAATGCGAGCAGGTGCCGCCCCCAGACGGTGAGGTTCAGAAAGACTCCGGCCAGACCCGCCACGACCATCAGGATGACGAAGGGAAATTTCACGCCGAACTCCGACTGACGTAGTAGCACCGCACCGAGCACGGCCAGACCCGCAGCGACCGACGAAGCCACCACCCCCGCACGGAACCGGCGCTCTTTCATCCATCCATACACCGCCACCCCCGCCAGCACGACCGCCAGCACCCCCAACAGAAGGGATGGTGCCAGCTCACCCTGGGCAAGCTGGCGAAGCGATTCATACTCGCTGCCGAAGCCGAGCGAGCGGTCACCGGTCACCCCCCGCACCAGTCCGCGATACACCAGCAGCCCGCAGAGCGTGACGACGAAGGGCTGCAGCTTCAGCTTGGTGATCAACATCCCGTGCCCCCATCCAATCAAGCCGACGACCAGGAAGAGCACCGTCAGGGTCAGGCCGACCGACCACCCCTGCTCCACCAACAGCCACGGCAAGCCACAGCCCACCAGGCACACCACCGAACCGATCGAGAGGTCGATGCCTCCCGTCACGATCACGAAGGAAACCCCGATCGCCAGAATGCTGAACAGGCCGATCCGCAGCAGCAACCGCTCGATGTTTCCCGCCGACAAGAACACATCGCTCAGCCCGATCGCCGCCAGGCAGACCGCCACGAACACCATCAATACTCCCAAAGTCTTCTTCATAGCTTTCCTCCTGTTGCCAAGGCCATCACGGCCTCTTCGCTCGCTTGCTCCCGCGAGAGTTCACCACCCAGGCGCCCTTCGTGCATCACCAGAATCCGGTCGGACATGGCAAGCACCTCGACCATGTCGCTGGAAACGAAGACCACCGCCTTGCCGCGCTCCGCCAGAGCCTCCATCAGCACGTAGATCTCATGCTTCGCGCCGACATCCACGCCGCGCGTCGGCTCATCGAGAAGAAGCACCTCTGGATCCATCGCCAACCACTTGCCGATCACCACCTTCTGCTGATTGCCCCCGGACATGCGACCCACCGCTTGCCCCGCGCCGGCCGTTTTGATCCGCATCGCTTCCCCCATCTCCTTCTCGACCTGCCGCTCCGCCGAGCCGCGACGGAAACCACCCGGAAAGGCATCCCGGGCGAGCGTCACCAGACTCAGATTTTCGCCGACGCCCATTTCCAGCACCAGACCATCACGCTTGCGGTCCTCCGGCACCAGCGCCATGCCTGCAGCGATCGCTTCAGCAGGCGACCCGCCCCGCACCAGCCGACCGCCCACCCTGACCTCTCCAGCGAGTCTCCGATCCACCCCGAAGACGGCCTGCAACATCTCCGAGCGCCCGGCACCCACCAGACCGGCGATACCGACGATCTCACCCGCCCTTACCGAGAACCCCATCGACTCGGCCGGGAAGGCCAGGGTCCTCAGCCCATCCACTTCCAACACAGGCTCACCCACCTCGCCCTGACGGCGCGGGAAAAAGGCATCGAGATCACGACCAACCATCATCCTGACCATCGACTCATGGGAAATCCCTTCCTTGTCGAGATCACCCACCTTCTCCCCGTCGCGCAGCACCGTCACCCGGTCAGCGACCTCCTGCACCTCACCGAGGCGATGGGAAATGTAGATGATCGCCACCCCGCTCGCCTTCAGATCACGGATCACATCGAACAGCTTCCGCGTCTCCGTTTCCGACAACGACGAGGTCGGTTCATCCATGATGAGGATGCGTGCATTGACCGCCAGCGCCTTGGCAATCTCCACCTGCTGACGGCGCCCGATGGACAACTCGCTCACCGCGGTCGACGGGTCGATCTCAAGCCCCGCCTTCTTCAGCCAAGTCCCCGCCTCCCGATGCATGCGGGCCGCATCGATCACCCCCCATCGCGATGGCTCCCGTCCCAAGAACACGTTGGCTGCCACATCGAGGTTCTCGGCCAGATTGAGTTCCTGGTGAATCAGGGCAACGCCCGCTTCAAGAGCCTCCGCGACCGAGCGGAAACTCCGGACCTCACCACCCACGCGGATCTCCCCGCCGTCAGCCCGCTGCACGCCGGCGAGGATCTTCATCAGCGTGCTCTTCCCCGCGCCATTCTCACCGAGCAGGGCGAGCACCTCACCCTCGTCGACATGCAGGTCCACCGCCTTCAGGGCGTGAACCCCGGAGAAACGCTTCTCAATCCCACGAAGCTCCAGCAACGCGCTCACTCACCCAACTTGGACTTCAGGTCCGCCCAGAAGGCTTCCGCCGTGTCTTTCCGGATCTGACGCGCCGGCACATTGATGAAACCATCCTCCGGCACCACCGACGTGTCCCCCTGGTTCAGAGCGTGAAGGATCTCAATGGAACGCTTCCCATACTCGAACGGATTCTGCACCACGGTTCCGTGAACGTGACCGTCGAGAATCCCCTGCAGCGTCTCGTCGGCCTCGTCAAAACCAACCACCTTCACCTGACCGAGTTTCCCGGCACTCTTCAGTGACTCGAGGATCAGCGGTGGATTGAACACGAACAGGCCCACCGCACATCCGAGATCAGGATGGGCAGTCAGGGTGTCATCCATGTTCTGCTTGCCACGCACCCGATCGAACTGGTCGGTCAGCGTTCCGAGAATCTCATACTTGTCGTTCTTCAGCACCTCCGCAGGTGGGTCGAAGCGCGTCGGATCCATGCTCCGATCCAGCAATTCATCGATCACCCCCTGGCGACGGCGCTTCGCATTGTCCTGCTCCAACCTGCCGATGAAAATCATCACCTTGCCCCCATCCGGCAGCGCCTCCTTGACCAACTGGCCGCACATCCGACCCGCCTCGTAGTTGTCGACTCCGAGGTAGAACATCCGGTCCGACTTCGGCGCATCGGAGTCCGCCGTGATCAGGTTCGTCGCTGCCGCCGCTTCATTGATCACCTCCGTTTGATTGTCAGGGTCGATCGGGCTGATCGCGATGCCATCCGCACCGCGGATCACGAGGTCCTCGATCATCTGCTTCTGCTCGACCACCCCATTGGGCATCAGCACGGTCACGTCCACCCCGAGCTCCTGCCCGGCGGCCTCGGCTCCGCTTTTCGCGATGTCCCAGAACGAGGCCACACCATTGGTCACGAAGGCATAGGATGGCCCCTCGTCCTTCTTGCCACAGCCTGCCAGCCCCGCAGCACAAACGACCGCCGCCAAACCCATCCATCGCGTGTTTCTCATGGTCCGAACAGCCAAACGAAGCGCTCCTTGGCCGTCGAGCGGATTTCAAGTCCTCCTGACGATTTTCGGATTTCGACCGATCCCCCATTCCCCCCTGAGCTCTCACCCCATCGCAACATGCTGATTTGCCAAGGCATCCTCCCGCAGCCATATTCCCCGAAATCCATGCGACTCTTTTCCTACCTCGGCCTCGCCCTGATCACGTCGGTTTGCGCCCGGACCATCAGCATCAACTTCTGGGACAACTCGGCGAGTTCCGCCGACAACAACCAGGTCGACCCCGGAGAGACGGCTGGCGTCATTCCGGTGGACGGGACGCACTGGAACCAATTTGGTTTCAGCCACCTCGATACCACCGCCAACCTTGTCAACCCGCTCACAGACGATGCCGGCAACGCGAGTGCCGCCACGCTCGATTTCGTCCTGTCCTCGGCCTACGTGAACTTCACCAATGCCGTCAATGGAGGCGCGCCGAAGAGTGGCGACCGCGACATGATGGCGTCCTACATCTCATGGGATCCGGACGCGGGCGATGTCGGCGACCTCGAGATCAAATCGCTGTCCTCCGACTTCACCACCCCCGGCTACGACCTCTACGTCTACTTTGAGACTTCCGACAACAACCGCAGCCACACCATCACCGTCAATGGAACTTCCCAGACCGGCACCGATGCCTCGACCTGGTCAGGCCTCTACCATGACGCCACCCTTCAACCTGCGGATTCCAATCTCATGGTGTTCCGGGGACTCACGGCGAGCGACCTGACCTTGGAAATGGATGCCTCCAGTGGCCGCGGTGGCATCACCGGCCTCCAGATCGTATCGCTCGACCACCCCGCCAGCGACCGCATCCAGGTGGCGATGCACAATGGGACGACCACCGCCACCGCCATGGCCGATGGCGCCACTCCGCTCAGTCAGGGGGGGATTGTCGACACCTCGAACAGCCACTGGAACAACGTAAGCAATGGAGGAGGAAGCGGCCTGAACTTCACCGGTCTCCCCTTGACCACGGCGAAGGGTGCTGCGTCCGGAGCGACCCTGGCCGTCAATTCCGGCTTCAGCGGGTTCACTTCCAACGGCTGGGGAGGAGCCAACAAGGATTGGGTGATGATGGAGGGATGGTATGGATTCAAGCAGAGCGAGGCCTTCACCGTCAGCAACCTTCCACCCAGCATCACCAACGGCGGCTATCACGCGGTCATCTACGGCGATTCCAATTCGTCCAGTCGCACCATGAACTACACCATCGACGACGGGACCGGTGCGCAAACCGCCACCATTCTCGACTCGTCGGTATTCAGTGGAACGTTCGTCGAAGAAGGAAACTTCGTCATCATCAGCGGCTTGAGCGGAACGTCGTTCACCCTGACGGGCAACCCCGGTTCAGGCGACACGCGCAGCGCGATCAACGGGCTGGTCATCGTCGCAGGGGACCCGCCGAACCCACCGGTCATCACGGACTTCTCCGCCGACGACCACTATGTCGCACCCGGCTCCACGGTGACCCTTTCGTGGGACGCCCCCGCCTTCGACACCCTGACCCTTGATCCGGGGAACATCGATGCGGCAGCCCTGACCAGCGCCGGCATCGGCAGCCTCCAACTCACCCTGAACGAGACCACCGAGTTCACCCTGCACGCCACCCTCGGAGAAGAAATCACCTCCCGAACCATCCGCGTCGGGGTTGGCCCCGAACGCCCGAACATCATCTTCTTCCTCGTCGACGACATGGGGTGGCAGGACACTTCCGTGCCATTCTACTATGACTCCAGTGGAAATGCCGTCGTCACCCCGCTCAACCAGCGCTACCGCACCCCCGGCATGGAGGCACTCGCCGCCCGCGGGATGAAATTCACCAATGCCTACGCCATGCCGGTGTGCACGCCGTCGCGGAACTGCTGGATCACCGGCATCAACTCCGCCCGGCACCACGTGACCAACTGGACGAATCCGGCCGGCACCGAAACCTCCCAGAACTCCACCCCCAGCCACCGCTCGCCGACCGACTGGATCCGCAGCGGACTGCCCGACACCCACACCACCCTCCCATCCCTGCTGCAGCAGGCCGGGTATCGGACGATCCATGCAGGCAAGGCCCACTTCGGGGCCACCGACTACGCCAAGGACCCGTTGAATGTCGGCTTCGACGTGAACATCGCGGGTTCTGAAATCGGCCATCCCGGATCCTACCTTGGCGATTACGGTCAGGGAGGCTCAAGGCCCGTCCCCGGACTCGAGGATTACCACAATACCGGGACTTTCCTCACCGAAGCACTCACCCTTGAGATCAACGAGGCCATCAACGAAAGCATCGACGATGGCGCCCCCTTCTTTGCCTACATGGCTCACTACGCGGTTCACTCACCTTTCACCGAGGACACCCGATTCAGTGCGAACTACCCGACCCTGAGCGGGGGGGAACTGAATTACGCCACCATGATCGAGGGCATGGACAAATCCCTCGCCGACATGATGGCCAACCTCAGCCCGGAGGTGGCCAAGAACACCCTCATCATCTTCACGTCCGACAACGGAGGGGACGCCCCGACGGCCAACGTCAACGACTCGAACGCCCCCCTCCGCCACAAGAAGGGATCCAAATACGAAGGAGGAATCCGCGAACCGCTCCTCATCGCCTGGGCCACTCCTGATCCGGGCAATCCCTTCCAAGCCGCCCTGCCGATTCCCGCGGCAAGCCGTGAAGACGACATTGTCGCCATCTTCGATCTGTTCCCGACGATGGCCGAAGTGGTCGGCATTTCACACGGGCAGGACATCGATGGGCACGACCTCACCCCCTACCTCCGTGGTCAACCCGGTGAGCACCGTCCCCAGCAACTCCTCATTCACTTTCCCCACGATCATCGCTCGGACTACTTCACCATTCTCCGCGAGGGAGACTGGAAGCTCATCTACAACTACGCCTCGAACAGCTACGAACTCTACAACCTCGCCAACGACATCTCGGAGGCGACCGATCTCGCGGCCTCCGAACCGGATCGGGTCATGGGCATGGCCCGGAGGATGGCACGCGCCTTGCACGACGCCGGTGCCCAATGGCCGACCTTCAGTTCGGGCGGCACAGACGATCCCTATGACATGCCCGTTCTTCCCGGCGTCGATCTCGATCTCGACGGCCTTCCCGACAATGATGAGGATCCGAACCGAAACGGTCTGATCGACACGGGTGAAACCGACCCCGACCGTGACGATAGCGACGGCGACCGCACCCTGGATGGCGACGAACTCCGAACCGGGACCGACCCACTGAACCCAACCAGCTTCTTCAAGGCGACTCCATCCGGGGCCGATGGAAACCTCATGATTACCTGGCCATCGAAACCCGGGGCGCTCTACCACATTGAGTCATCCACCACCCTCGCCGCGGGCAGTTGGTCCACGGTCGTGGACGACCACCCGGCGGACGTCACCGGCTCGTCCACCAGTCTGGATGTCAGTGCGCTGGGAGGCAGCGACCGGATGTTCTTCCGGGTGACCCTGAAGTAGATCTCAGCGGTCGTGCTCCTCGAGATGTTTCTCGATGCAGGCCAGAATGGTTTCAAAATCGGAGGTCTTGCTCACGAAGGGCAACCCGCCGGTCTGGGTCTCCCCGTCCGTGCTCTCCGGATTCTCCTCGACCAAGGCCGTCAACATCATCACCGGCACCTTCTTGAGATCCGGATCTTCGCGGAACTTGGCGACGATGTCACCGCCATCCATCCCCGGCATGACCACATCGATCACGCACAGGTGCGGACGAAACTCATGAGCCGCCTTGACCGCCAGTTCGGAATCGTTGACCTGCCGAACGAGAAAGTCCCCTGCTTCCTCGAGATTGGCCTTCAGCAAGGCCGTGAAGTCAGGCTCATCATCAATGATCAGAATTCGAGTGGATCTCATAACCTAGTTCTAACGCGGTTCGGCAAACCCTAGCAAGCGAAGACGGTTCCGATCATGTCACCTTCAGTACGATGGTCGCACGGACTCCTCCCTCTTCCCGGTTCTCAAGATCCAGCGTCCCTTGGTGCAGTTCGATGATCTTCCGGGAAACCGAAAGACCCAGCCCCGTTCCCATCCCCGTGGGCTTCGTGGTGAAAAACGGATCGTAGAGTTTACTCAGGTTCTCGGGGTCGATTCCGGGACCCGAGTCTTCAACCTCGATGAAGACCACGGGATCCCCCTCACGGAGATGGCCCGCCGTCCTCGCCCCTTCATCGCGCCCGCTTCCCACGAGCCGGCCCTGCCGCGATCTCACCACGATCTCGCCCGCACCCATGGCATGCATGGCATTGATCAGCAGGTTGACCAGCACCTGCTCGATCTTGGTGGCGTCCATCTTGATCTCCGGCAATTCATCGGCCAGGTCCTCGATCACTTTCACCCCACCCTTGCGGAGCTCATAGTCGACCAGTGCCAGGGAATCGCGAATGACCTGATTGGGGTTGACCGGCAGACGCTCGAGTTGCCGTGCCGACGAGAAATCGACCAGCCCCTTGATGATCGTCTTCGCCCGTTCGATCCCTCGCTTCATCCGCTCCAGCGTCTCGCGGCCCGTTTCGTCGTCCTCCGGAATCCTGCGGGCAAGAAGCTCCAGCCCCATGCCAATCATCGCGAGCGGATTCTTCACCTCGTGCGCCACGCCGGATGCCAGCCTGCCGATCGACTCCATCTTCTCCGCCTGGATCAGTTGCTCATGAGCGCGGGTCAGATTGTCATTCGCCAGCACGAGCTCCTCGTTGAGCTGGCCCATCGCTTGCTCCGCTTCCTTGCGGTCGGTGATGTCGGTGGAGATCCCCGCCGTGGCGTGGACGCGGCCACTCGCGTCGAACAAGGGGAATTTCACCGAGACATACCAGCGTGGCTCGCCGTCGACATAGAGGCGCTCGTCCATCTGGATGGACTTGCCCTTCTCGAGAACCTTCAGATCACTGTCCCGGAACCGGTCCGCGGCTTCAGGGTCGGCAATGAAGTCATGATCGGTGCGGCCCAGCACGTCCGCACGGTCGAGCCCGAACAACTCCTCATAGCCCCGGTTGACCATGAGGTAGCGGCCCGAAACATCCTTCATGTAAACGACCGCCGGGCTGTTATCCATCAACTCCTGGAGGTTCTGTTCGGTCTTCTCGAGCAGGGCCTTGGCACGCCGCTCCTCGGTCACATCGCGGTCCATCCCAACGATCCCCAGATACCGCCCTTCGGCATCAACCCACGGGACCTTGGTAGTCACCACGATCCTCCGCTCGCCCTTTTGCCCGCGGAGCTTCCACTCGCGGTTGATTACGGGGGTTCCCGTAGCAAGCAGGTTCAGGTCCTCGCGCGCCCCGGACTTCACCAGGGCCTCCGGGAAATAATCATCAGGGCGCTTCCCGAGCATCTCCTCGGGCGAAGAAGCCCCTACCCACTCGGCCATCGCCTTGTTCACGACAAGATAATGACGGCCCGGGTCGCGCACGAAGATCCTGTCGGGGAAACTGTCGATCAGGGAACGCAGCATGTTGCGCTCCTTCTCGAGCGTGTTCCGGGTCTCCATCAGTTCGGTGACGTTGCTCGACATCCCGAAGGTGCCGATGATCTCGCCCGCCCGATTGCGGAAAGGTTGCTTGGTCGTCAGCACCCAGCCCACCTTGCCATCGGCGAAGTTCTCGAACTCCACCTTGTCCTCGATCCCCTTCCCCGTGGCGAGGATCTGCCTCTCGTCGGCCAATGCCTGATCCGCGTGCTCGGGACCGAAGAAATCATGGTCCGTCTTGCCCAGAATATCGGCTGGGTGAGAACATCCGAACGACTCCGCCATCCCTTGATTCACCTTCAGAAAATGGGAATCCTCATCCTTGAAGTAGAGGTTGGCCGGGATGTTGTTCATCACCGTCTCAAAGTAGTGCTCCAGAATTTCGTATTCCTCACGCAGACGGACGAAATCGTGCTCGATCTTTTGCCGCTCATCGACCAGCTGCTGGGCGAGAATCTCAGCCTCCCGGCTGGCATCCCCCGCACGACGTCGCTGCTGCCAGGCAAGACTGGTGATGGCCAGTGCCCCAACGGCACCGGCCGCGGCACGCGATGGAGCCGACGACTCCCCCAGGGCCAACCAGAGGACCGCGAGGATGCCACAGAATGCCAGAGCGACCCGAAGGGCCCGTTCCACCCCCACGAGTTGACTTCTGCCAACGCCGACATCGTTTTCCTCCATTCCGATTGAAACATCAGAACACGGAAACGACCGGCCTTCCAAGGAAGAACCGCAGTCAGGGCGGAGGCAACCCGTCGCAGGAGCCGCCTTACTCGACCACCACCGGAGTGCCCAACTTGGTCTTCTTGAAGACCGTGGGCATCACCGAGCGTGGACCGCGGATGCACGCGTGAGAGGCCGGGTAGCGCGGCACCCGGCCGATGTGGTGACCCACACCGTCCCACGTCAGACGCATCCAGTAGGGCATCGATGCTCCGACGAACTTGCCACCTTCCGGGATCTCATCCTTGCGGGAGTCCGCATCGGAATTCACCACATTGCCTTCGGCATCGTAGATCTTGCCATAGGCATTCGAGCGCTTCTCGGCTTCCTTCTCGAGAATCTTGTATTCCCCCGTGGGAGTCGGGTGCGACTTGCGACCGGTCGAAACCGGGTAGTCGATCGCCACTTCCTCACCATTCATGAGAAAGCCACGCTGAAGCGGGATCGAGATGACAAGGCTGGAATTCTCAGCGCTCGTTCTGGCCAGCACCTCATCGTTCTTCCACACGTTGGATGTCTTGGGGTATCCGGGCTCCGCCTTGAAGTGCTCGTAAGTTCCTTCTTCGAACGGATTGATCGCATTGCCGTCCTTGTCGTAAGGCTTGCCGTCCGGGCCCAGCGTGTAGCCGGTGTCGGTAGCACAGCTCGCGAGAAACAGCGCCCCACCCAGAGCCATGGCCGGAGCCACCAGGCGGTAAACAAAAGATTTGGAGGGAGTCTTGGACATGAAGCGCGGGTCTATACCGGACGAATCCGAATTGTGCAATCCCCGGGCGTGACCACTATTTCCCCTCCGGATCGAGGGCCTCCGCCCGCTTGAGAAGCGCCCTCGCCGCCGATTCATTGCGTCCGTCCTCCAGCCAGATCCCCGCCAATCGCCTCAGCGCGGCGGCGGTTTCTCCCTTGGCTTCCGGTGGATACGCCTTGATCGCCGCCCTCAGCCGGGTCTCCGCTGCCTCGGTTTGGCCGGTTTCGAGAAGATGCTCGGAAAAGGCCAACTGGAAGCCCGGTTCCGTCGCCGGACCGTCCACCCCCGACAAGGATTCCGCCTCGCGGAACCTCCAGGCCGCCTGGTCCCGGGTCGATTCGTCCTCCTGGGTCGCAATCGCCAGCTTGACCGCCATGTCGGGATCCTCGGGGTGATCAAACAGCCCCTTCTCCAGCAAAAGCCGCGCGTCCCTCGGGCGCTCGAGCTCCATGAGCTCGTCCGCCAGTTCCAGGAACTCATCGGCATCCCCGCCACGGATCTTCAGCACCTGGACCGCATGTGGACGCGCCCGCTCCGGATCGTCCTGACGACGATAGAATTTCGCGAGCGTCTGATGGGCCAAGGCCTGCCGGGGGTCGATCGCCAGCACTTCCTTGAGACAAGCCTCACCCGCCTCCTCCTTCTTCGCCGCGAACAACAAAATTCCCAAACGCACCCGCAAATCGAGGGAGGCAGGCGCCGCCTCCGCATGCTTGCGTAGGACCTCGACCGCCTCGTCCAGACGTCCCGAGCGCCGGAAATGCTCACTCGCCGCCCGCGCCAGCACCGCATCCTCCGGCGAGCGCTCCAACGCCTGCAGATAGACCCCATCGATCTTGGCGCGCGCTTCCAGATCATCGCCAGGGAAAAGCGTCCGCGCCATTTCCGCCGCGGCGAGGGCCGCACTCGAACCTTCCTCGGCTGCCACCTTGTCAAACAAGCGCAGCGAATCCTCCCTCATGCCACGTTGCTCGTAGCTGCGGAAAAGCCGTCGGATGACCGGCAATGAATCGCCATGCTGCTCCAGCGCATTCTCCAGCACCTCACCGGCAAGCTTGGCCGCGAAGTCATCCCCAGGAGAGCTCTCGCGGAGGAAATCCGCATAAGTCACCTGGACCTCCAGACGCTCGGGGTGTCCCGACGCATACTCGCGATAGAGCGTCGATGCTCCGGCAATGTCTCCTTCCTCGAAGAGCCGGGTCGCCCTGCGCCGCACGAGAGGCCACGCCTCCGGATCTTCTTCGTAGGCCCGATCGAACCACGGTGCTCCGGACCCCCCCCTCGCTTCCTCCAGCACCCCACGGGCGAACTCCGCCTTCGGGTCGGCCTGAAGCGGCAGGGAGAGGATGATTGGCAACAGGACACGCATCAGCCCCGATCATTACCGCCCCGCCCGACACATCAATTCGAATCGCCCGATCCACCCACACCAAAATCCGCCCGATGACCGTACGCCAAACGAGGGATCCAGCGAACTGGATCCCCGATGGTGATTTGCGTTGATTTCAGTCAACAAGCGAGTCTCAACGCCGGAGCGTCAGGACTTGTAGCGGAGCCGCTTCTTGTGGCGGTTCTGCTTCATGCGCTTACGGCGCTTGTGCTTGCTGATCTTCGTCTTACGGCGCTTTTTGAGCGAACCCATGATCGTTGCAGTTTGTGGTTACGGTTGTTGCTAGGAAATTCAGGAAACGAGCTTGTTGAGCGGATACTCGATGATGCCCTCGGCACCCAGCTCCTTCAGAGCCGGAATGATGTGGCGGACCACCTTCTCTTCGATCACCACTTCGATCGCCACCCAGCCGTCTTCAGCCAAGGGTGAGACCGTCGAGCGACGGAGGGAGGGAAGCTTGTCCAGCGCTTGCTTGAGCTGACCTTCCGGTAGGTTCATCTTCAGGCCCACCTTGTCGCGGGCATCCAGTGCCGCCTTCAGCATCAGGCAAATGCGCTCCATCTTCTCACGCTTCCACTTGTCAGCCGCCGCTTCCGGGCTGGCGTAGAAGTGGGGGAATGAAGTCAGCAGGGTGTCGACGATGCGCAGCTTGTTGGCCTTGATCGACGATCCGGTTTCGGTCACGTCGACGATGGCATCGACAAGATCGGGCACCTTCACCTCGGTTGCTCCCCAAGAGAACTCGACGTCGGCCTTGATCCCCTTCTCGGCGAGATAGCGCTGGGTGATGCCCACGCCTTCCGTGGCGATGCGCTTTCCTTCGAGGTCTTCCGGCTTCTGGATCGGTGAATCTTCCGGCACGACCAGCACCCACTTGGTAGGGCGGACCGTCGCACGCGAATACGGCAGCTCAGCCAGGTCGACCAACTCCGTTCCCGCTTCGGTGGCCCAGTCCAGCCCGGTGATCCCGCAATCGAGGAAACCCTGGCCGATGTAGCGACCCACCTCCTGGGCCCGTATGAGGAACAAATCGAGATCCGCATCATCCGATGAAGGACGCAGCCCTCTCGACGAAACGTAAATGTTGTAGCCGGCCTTCTCGAGTAGATCGAGAGTCGGTTTCTCCAGGCTTCCTTTCGGGATTGCCAGTTTCAGGGATTTGGATTGCTCCTCTGCCATCGCGCGGGCGGCGGAGATAGCCGCAGATCCTTGGGAGCGCAAGGGAAGTTTTGTCCCGAAATCGCGGAAATCCACAGCCTGCACTCCCGGGACTCCCCCACCCGGAAGCCACTCGGCCACATCACCTCAGCTGAGCTGGGTCTCCACCAGGAAACGATAGGTCCCGGCTTGTGCCATCAATTCCTCGTGGGTCCCGCTTTCCGCGACCTTACCGTGGTTGATGACCAGGATCCGGTCGGCATGGCGCACCGTCGAGAGTCGGTGTGCGATGACCACACTTGTCCGCCCCTTCATCAGGGTTTCCAGCGCTTCGTTGACCAGACGTTCACTCTCGGCATCGAGCGCACTCGTCGCCTCATCCAGCAGCAGGATTTTCGGATCCGCAAGGACGGCCCGGGCGATTGCAATCCGCTGGCGCTGCCCTCCGGAAATCTTCACCCCACGGGGTCCGACCAGCGTCTCATAGCCCTCGGGCAGCGCGCTGATGAACTCATGCGCATTGGCATCCCGTGCCGCAGCCTCGACCTCCTCCATGGTCGCTCCCGGACGCCCATACTCGATATTCTCGCGGATGCTCCCTCCGAAAAGCAGGACCTCCTGAGGAACCACCGCCATCTCTCCCCTCAGCGATCCGAGCGAGAACTCCGTGGCATCCACCCCATCGAAGGTCACACGCCCCTCGTTCGGACGGTGAAAACCAAGAATCAGGGACATCGCCGTGGACTTGCCCGCACCCGATGGCCCAACCAAGGCAACACGCTGTCCGGCCTCAACCTCAAAGGAAGCTCCGTCCAGCACCAGGCGGTCCGGACGGGATGCGTAGGCGAACCCGACATTCTCGAAAGCAAGCGCCCCGTGAAGCTCGGCCCGGCGCGTGCCACCCTGCTCGATATCATGATCGAGAATTTCGCGGATGCGTTCAGTTGCCCCACTCATCGCCTGGAACTGCGAGACGATCTCCGGAAAGGACCCCAAGGACGCACCGACAAAGATACTGAAGAGGATGAAGCCGACGAATTCCTCGTTGGTCACATCGCCACGGACAAGCAAGTGCGCCCCCCACCACGCCACTCCGGCAATCGTTCCGAACATCACCAGAATGATGAACGAAAGGAACGCTGCACGAGCCAAGGCACCACGCATCGTCACACCAAAGAACTCGTCCAAGGCTCCCGAATACCGGCGCTCCTCGAAACCCTCGTTTCCGAAGGCCTTCACATCCTGAATGCTCTGGACCGATTCCTCGATGACCGTGCCCGACTCCGCGAGCGCGTCCTGCGCCGCCCGCGAATGCTTCCTCACCTTGCGCCCGAAAACCGCCACGGCCAGCACCACCACCGGCACACAGGCCAGCATCACGCAGGCGAGCTTCCACGAGAACCAGAATACCGCGGCCAAGCCACCCACCAGAATCACGATCTGCCTCACGGCTTGCGGAACCGTGCTCATGAGCGTCTCGCGCACGATGGTCAGATCCGCCGCCACCCGACTACTCAGGGCCCCTGCCCGCTGATCCTGGAAGAAGGAAACCGGCAGTTTCAGAAGATGCGAAAAGAGATCACGACGAAGCCCGTTCAGGGCGCCCTCACCGGACTTCATGAATCCCAACACCCGCCAGAAACCGATGAATGCCTGAAGGCACAGCGCGCCCACCAGCCACTTCAGATTGCGGTCCAGGCCCTCCTTCACGTGCTCCACATTCACCCCTTCCTTCCACGCATCCGCCGGATCCCCGATCAGATCCTTCAGCAGGAAAGGAAACACCAAGGCCAACCCGGCCGTGATGAACAGGGCCAACAGCGAGGGAATGAAGATCGATTTGTGCGGAGACAAGTAGGTCCAGAGCCACGCCAAAGCCGCGCCCGGTTTCATCTTCCCTTCCTCCTTCGTCTCCCCGTGTGTCGGCATCGGGACGATGGGAGCCCATCACCCCGCCGCCGTCAACGCCGACGACGCCCGATCACTCCCAGACCGACCACAAGGCAGGCGAAAATCCCCGGCTCTGGCACCCCGGTGATCGCAGCGATGTCGCCATGGTAGCTGCTGATCCGCGTTGCATAAAATCCGCTCGGTTCCGGTGCTCCCTCATCCTCGACGAGGGTCCAGCCGTCCCCATCACTGCCGACGTAGAGCCCCCGGGAGTCGAACAGCGCCGCGTTGAACTCGTTCGTATCGACCACATCGTTGTAGTCCCACAGGCCATCCACCGCGTAGTTGATGCCCGCCAGCTTCCAAACCCCGCCATCCTGAATGAACACCGCGCCGCCCGAATCCCCCGTCGAAAGGTGGGCCTCGTCACCACCCACTCCGAGATCGAAAGTGGAATAGAGGTAGTTCGCCCCACCCGCGGAAACCGTGGAATGGACCTCATTGGTGCCCCAGCGCGTCGCATGATCACTCGTCCCCCACTTCCACCCGATCGTCGCTCCGCTCATCTCCATCTCGGTCACGGCCGTCCCCCGCTGCGTCCCCCGCCCCATGACGACCAGTTCCTCACCCACTTCCCCGCTGCCGGTGTAGAGCGGTGCGTAGGAAGAAAAGGTCTCGTTGATCTTGAACACCCTCAGGTCAGTACTGCCGATGTTCCAGTATCCCGTGCCACCGTTGGCCGTCGTGTCGACCGTGTAGACCACGTCCGAACCGCCGTTGAAGTACCCCGTCGACACGAATGTCGACGACGGCACCCCGAGATGCTTCGCCGTGATGAAGAACTGCGGCGCGATCATGGTGCCGGTGAAATTCCCGAACTCTCCCTGAAACTGCCAGCCCGACCCGGCCACACTCCCGCCCGGTGCCACCTCCCGGTTGTGCGTAATGTCATCCGTCGCATGAAAAAGCACCGCCTCCACAGGAGCTACAGCCAGCATCAAGGCAGGAAGAATGAGCTTCATTCCCCACACCCTATCGACCGAACCATCTTCCCACAAGTCCGGGCGTCAGCGGAACCGGGCGGTGGGGCATCGAGTGATCAAGGAACCACGCCCTAACATGCTGGCAACCAACCCCTCCCTGCCACTCCCTGCGGTTCCCCGGAAAACCCCGGCGTTCTCATCGGCTCAGCCAAGAGGATTTTGCGCTTTCAACCCTCGGTTTTTGCGGATCACATGCGCGGCGTCATGATCCGCTACTTTTCCTTGGCAACTGTGAGTATTTGCATGGCCTTCTCACCATCGGTCGCATCGGCAGCCCTCGAAGTAGGCGACCCGGCGCCGCGCATCGCCCCGGGCAAATGGGCGCAGGGTGAGCCGGTCAAGGAGCTCGAGGGCGACAAGGTCTACATCGTCGAGTTCTGGGCGACCTGGTGCGGCCCGTGCATCACCGCCATTCCCCATATCGACGCGCTGTCCAGAGAGTTCGCCTCGGACGGGCTGGTCGTCGTCGGGCAGAATCTCGGCGAGGACGCCGCCAAAGTGGATCAGTTCGTGCGCAAGATGGGATCGAAGATGAGCTATCGCGTTGGCGTCGATGACGCCGCAGGCACGATGGCCAAAACTTGGCTGAAAGCCGCCGGCCAGAACGGCATCCCCTGCGCCTTCGTCGTCAACAAGCAGGGCAAACTCGCCTACATCGGTCATCCGATGAGCCTCGAGAAATCATTCCTCAAGAAACTCCTCGCCGAACCCGGCACCAAGCCAAAGACCGCCGACAAGGCGGCACCCGCCACACTGAGCGATGAAGCCAAGGCGCTGGCCACCAAGGCATCCGCCCTGCTCGCCGAGGGCAAACCGGAGGAAGCCGCCCCGGTCGTCGCCGCGCTCCACGAAGCACTCCCCGATGGATTCCGTCACATCGGCGGTCTCATGGAGCTCGACCTCATGATCGCACGGAAGCAGTACGACGACTCCGTGGCCCTGGCGGGAATCCTCGCCGAGGACTTCGAAGAGAAGCCGACCGTGGTGATTGCGGTGGCAAATTCACTCGCTCAGGCACCGGCTGCAACGCCCGCCATGCTCGACGCCGCCGCCGCGCTGGCCCAGCCCCTCTCATCCTCCGCCGCGCCGGTCAAGGCCGACGCCCTCGGAGTGCTGGCACTTGTTGCATTCAGAAAAGACGAACCCGACAAGGCGGTGCGCTTGCAGACTCAGGCGGTGGAATCTGCCGCCCCATCCCAAACCCCGGCCATGAAAGCCGCTCTCAAAGCCTACCAAGAGGGCCGCCTTCCCTGATCTCCAACTCCTTTTCCCCACACACCCTTCCATGATCGCGACTCAACCCCATTTTGTCACCGCCGTCCGCGAACGCGTCGGCGAGGTCGTCGTCGGCCAAGACGTCGTCGTAGAACGAATGATGATCGCCCTGCTGACCGGAGGTCACCTGCTCCTCCTCGGCGTCCCCGGCACCGCCAAGACACTGATGGTCAACACCGTCGCCAAAGCGGTGGCCCTGAAGTTCGGCCGCGTGCAGTTCACCATCGACATGCTGCCTTCCGACATCCTCGGCTCCGAGCTGTTGGATCAGGCGAGCGGCGAATTCCGCACCCACAAGGGCCCCGTCTTCACCAACCTGCTGCTGGCCGATGAAATCAACCGGGCGGCGCCGAAGGTCCAGAGCGCGCTGCTGGAGGCCATGCAGGAACGGAAGGTCACCATCGGCAACGCCAGCCACCCCCTGCCCACCCCGTTCCTCGTCATCGCCACCCAGAACCCGGTCGAGCAGGCAGGCACCTTCGAGCTGCCGGAAGCCCAACTCGACCGCTTCATGCTGTGCCACCGAATCGGCTACCCGACCCCCGACCAGGAGGAAACGGTGCTCCGCCGCCAACTCGGCATGGGCCTCAAACACGTCGACGGCGGCGCCGTTCCCAAGACGGCCTTCGACATGATTTCCGACGAACCGGTCTGCGGCCTCCCCGATCTCATCGCAGCGATGGAAACCGTCCAGAAGGTGCATGTGAGCGACGTCTTCATGAAGCACTGCGTGGAACTCGTCCGGCTGACCCGCGAACATCCCGCCATGGAGCTGGGCTGCTCGCCACGTGCGGCTCTCGCCATCGTCCAGGCGGCACGCGCACGCGCCTTCGTGATGGAGCGTGACTTCGTCACCCCGGAAGACCTCTTCGAACTCGCGGAGGATGTCGTCCTTCACCGCATCCGGCTGAGCTACGAAGCCCTGGCCGAAGGACGGAAACCGGAAGATGTCCTCGAAGAGATCCTTCACCAGTTGGGCTGATCCACGTCATGCCGGACGACGCACCACTCGCTGACGACCCGCTCGACGCGCGGCAATTCGAGATCGTCGTTCGCCGCTTGGCCGACGCACTCGCCTACGGTCAGGAAAGCTCACCCTTTCTCGGCGCGGGCATCGAGTATGTGCAGTCCCGCCTCTATCAGAATGGCGACCCGGTCAAATTCATCGACTGGCGGGTCACCGGGCGCACCGGGCGTTTCCATGTGAAGGAATACGAAGCCCCACGCCAGATGCCAGTCTATCTGTTGGTCGACACCTCAGCCTCGATGCGGGTGGGAACCTGCTCGCCGAACAAATACGCCTGGGCAGTTAGGATCGCAGGAGGCCTCGCTCTGGCCGCCGTCGAGCACATGAACCCCGTCGGCATCATGAGCGTCGGAGACTGCGGGCTCCACCACACACCCTCGCTTTCCCGGGGATCGATCATGCAGTGGCTCCACCAGCTTCGCAAAGGATCATCCGGAGGTGGAACCAGCCTCGGCAGGAAGGTGCGCGAGCTGATTCCCCGCGTCGAACAGCGCTGTCTGTTCGTCGTCATCAGCGACCTCCACGACCCCGATGGTGTGGCGGCGATCAAGCGCATGGCCCAGGACCACGACTGCATGGTCCTTCACCTGGAGGACCCCGCCGAGCGCGGCGCGCTGAAAGCCGGTTTCTTCCGGGGTGTCGAGGCGGAGACCGGCAAGTCCTTCGTCACCCACGGCCATCGGCAATTCCCGGGCAACGGCGATGGCAACCAACTCGCTCAAGCCGGCATCTCCTACCTGCATCTGCCGATCGACCAGCCGGTGGTTTCGAGCCTCCGGCATTTCATGAAAAACCGTGCCGGATCGGCGAGACGCGGATGAGAACCTTGGTCGCCATCATCGTCCTCGTGCACGGAGCGCTGGCACTGGCCACCGAGCCGCCGGAGGACTCGCACGCCCTCGGCATCGAAGAGGGAAACCGCGTGACTCTGGAGCGAGGTGACTACATTCCCCGCCCCCTCGACGACCGCACTCCCCTGATCGTTCGACTCGGCGAAGTCTCGCCGGTCGATGACGGGTTTTCCTACCAGTTCCACTTCATTGGCTTCGAGCCCGGGGAGTATCGGCTGGCCGACTACCTGATGCATCCTGACGGCAGCCCCGCGACCGAACTGGGAGAACGAACCTTCACCGTGGGAACCATCCTGCCGAACGATCACGATGGATCACTCACCGAATTCGTGCCATCCACGGTCCCCTGGTTCGGCGGCTACCGGATTCTCCTGATTGCTTTGGGAATCGTGTGGATCCTCGGATGGATCGCACTCGCCTGGTTCGGCCGACGCAAACGAACGGTCGAAGACGAAGTGACCGCAGCGGCCGAACCCGACCTCGCCGAGCAACTGCGACCCTACGTCGAACAAGCCGCCGCAGGAGAACTCAACAGCCGCGGACAAGCCGAACTCGAACGCCTGCTGACCGCCTACTGGCGCGACCGCCTGAAGCTCCCCCAACAGCGCATGGCAAGCGAGTTGGCGGCACTGCGCAAGCACCCGGAAGCGGGTGGCTTGATTCAGGCACTCGAGCGCTGGCTCCACCACCCTGACGGCGCATCAGACGATGAGATCGAGAGCCTTCTGGCCCCCTATCGGACGAGCGGAAAGGAGGCCATCCCGTGAGCTTCCACCATCCCGCATTCCTGTGGCTGCTCGCCCTGCCCCTGATCTGGGGGTTTTGGCAATGGGTGCGTCGCGGTCATGCCGTCGCCCTCCCTTTCGACCATGGCGGACTCCGTGAAGGGCGGGTGCTGCGGTTCTTCATCCACCTCGCCGGAAGCCTGCCCGCCGTCCTGCTCGCGGTGGCCGTGTTGATGCTCGCCGGCCCCCGACGCCCCGCCCCGCCGACCGATGAGCGGGTGCTCAACAACATCCTCCTGTGCATCGATGTCTCGGGATCGATGAGCGTCCCGTTCGGTGGGAACGGCACCCGGTTCGAGGCCGCCGTGGCCGCCGCGCAAGCGTTCTGCGACTTCCGCGAAGGGGACGCCTTCGGCCTGACCGTCTTCGGCTCCGAATACCTTCACTGGGTGCCCCCGACCCGAGAGCTGTCGGCGGTTTCCAATGCGATGAAATACGTCCGCCCCTCGAACATGCCCGGATGGATGGGCGGCACCCTCATCGCCAATGCCCTGCGCGGGTGCCGCGAACAACTGCTCCAGGTCGCCGAGGGCGACAGGGCCGTCGTTCTCATCAGTGACGGATCCAGCGCCGACTTCAACAATGGAGGCGATCGCGCCGTCGCCGAAGAACTGGCGGCCGACGGGATCCGCGTGTTCGGAATCCTGATCGGAGATGGTGCTGGCGCCGGTGGCTTGGAAACCGTCTCCGCCGCGACTGGAGGCAAGATGTTCGTCGTCGGCGACTCGGGAGCCCTCGACGAGGTCTTCCGCGAAATCGACCGGATGCAGAAAGCCCGCTTCAAGCCATCGACCGCCGACTGGGTCGACTACCACGAACCTTTCGCCATCGCCGGGCTCGCCGCCCTGCTGCTGTATGCACTCACCCTTCTCGGACTCCGCTACACCCCGTGGTAATGATGTGGCACGCTGAAAACCTCCCCGCCATCGCACTCGGCGCCGCTCTGGCGACCGCGCTGCTCGCGGGTCTGGGCGAATGGCTCCACGCCCGGCGCATCCGGCGGATCGCTCCGCTTGCCTTCGGCCCGGATGCCCAGCCCCGTGCGTGGACCCGCGCCATCCCATGGCTGCGGGTCGCAGCCATCGCCACCGCCGCGTGGTCGCTTGTGACTTTGGTCTCCTTTGACAACCGAACCCGCGAAAGCAAGACGGGCAACAACGTCGAGCGACACCTCGTCGTCATGCTCGATGTCTCACCCTCGATGCTGCTGACGGATGCCGGCGAGTCCGGCGAGATGACCCGCAACGCCCGGGCCGCCGAAGTGCTCAAGTCGGTGCTCGACCAGCTGCCCGATGAACACGTCAGCCTGACCGCCCTCGGCTTCTATACCGAAGCCCGGATGCTCGTCGAACGCTGCCGCGATCGCGAACTCCTCCTCCACCTTGCCTCCGGCACCCCCTTCCACATCACCTACAAGCCGGGAAAGACCGACATCCTCGCCTCGGTCAATGAGGCCGGCAAGCTGATCAAGGACCTCCCCCGGAAGTCGGCCACCTTGTTGATTCTATCCGATGGCGACAGCTTGCCGCCGACCGGCCTGCAACCGCTGCCACCCGCGGTCGCACAGGCGGTGGTCATCGGGGTCGGCGACCCGGCCCGCGGATCCTTCATCGACGGCCACCAATCGCGCCAGGACACCGCGAATCTCGGGCAGTTGGCCCGCCGCCTCGGAGCCCGCTACTACGACTGCAACTTCCGCCCCCTTCCCCGCGAAGCACTCGAGTCACTCACCGCCGAACCTTCCGTCGGCTCGAAGTGGCGCGTCGACCGCCGCATGGCCGCCTTGCTGTTGCTCGCCGGCTCGACCAGTATGCTGGTCTTGATCCCCCTTTTCCTCGATGCCTTCGGCAGCCCGTGGCGCCATCGCCCTGCCTCCCTGAATCCTCAAACCTCACCATGATCCGATGAAACGCTATCTCGCTCTACTATGGCTGCTCCTGCCACTGCCCGTCGTCGTGCTGCATTTCAGCCACGGTCAGGATTGGCTGGAAGTCGATCAGGCACGCGTGCTCGTCCGCGAAGGCGAGCTGGCGGAAAAACGGGGCGACTGGGCGACAGCCGACAAGTCATTCCGGGACGCGGCCAAGCTGGTCGCAACCTCCGAGCCGGACCTGAAGCTTCGCCTCGACCTCGCCCAGATCCGCACCCGCTTCCGGACCGGTGAAGCCGTGGAGGCCATCGACCTCTCCGAGTCGCTGGTCAACGACCCGGGCTTCTCCTCCATGCCCAAGTCCTTCCGCGGTGAAGCCCGCGAGCTGTCTGGCCGCATCCACTACTATGCCGCCTGGGTGATGCGCCTCGAAGGCGCCCAGCGGGAATTGTGGATGGAGGAAGCCGAGCTCGCGCGACAGAATTACCGCATGCTCGCCGAGGAATTCAGTGATTCGGGAGACCCCGAGCGACACCAGAAGGATCTCGAGTCCGCCGTGCAACTCCAGCGCCTCAGCCTGACCGAGTTGATGGCCCGACCGCTGCCGAAGGAAGGCCAGTGCATGGCCAACCAAGGGCTCAGCGAGCAAATGGCCAAACGCCGCGGACAACGGGGCAAGCAACCCGGCCGCGGACCCTCCGGTGACGGACCTCCGAAGTCCGGAGCCGGCCTCGATCGCTTCAAACCCGGATCAGGTTCCTGACCCACCCGACCCATCACTGCCATGAAAACCACCATTTCGAGCCGATCGATCCTGCTGATGCTGGGGTTGTGGACCGCTGTCACCGCTCAAACTACGGTCATTCCCGTACCTGACCCGACCACCGGTAACCCGCTCCTGGAAACCCTGGAGGCACCGCTCCCGGATGCCGCCGTCGACGCCGCCGAAGCAGAACCCGCGGAGCCGGAGAAGGACCTCGCCGCAGAGCTGCAGGAACTCAAGTTCGACCGGTCCCCCCAGGCGATTTTCGAGGTCCTTCGCAACCGCGAAGCCAAGGACGAGTTGACTCCCGTCGAAGAATTCCAATATGCCGTTTTGTTCGGTGACTGGAAGGCGGTCGAGGCCACCCTGGACTCGCTCCCGATCGACAAGGCCCGCCCGGTTTACACCAAGCTGATCTCAAGCCTCGCCAATCAGGCCGTGCCCGTCGGCAAGCTCCTCAGCGAACCCGCCCGCCCATCGGATGGCGAGGACCCCTACGCCGCCCGCCGCCGGATGTCCCAGCAGCAGCAGGAGAACCGTGAGAAACGCAAACTCCCCGCGCCCATTCTCAGTGAGGACTTCTACGGATTGGTGTCCGCCGCACCCGGCGGCCTGACCGAGGACCAACTGCCATCCGTCGCCAAGCTCGCCGAAGTCGCGCTCGGCGATGGAGGACGGCAGACCCTCGTCAAACGCCTCGAGGAAGGCTGGCAGGGCCTCGGTGGCGACACCAAGGAAGGCGCGATGCTCGCCACCCAGCTCCTCTCGAAGCTCGGCTGGATCCGCGATGCCGCCCCGTTCCTCCCCCTCGACGAGGAAGCATGGAAAAAGGCCGACCTGACCCAGTTGGTCTACGCGATGGAATACTTCACCACCCTCGGGATCGAGGACCGAGACGAACGCCAGTTTGCCAAGGCCGCGGAAGTCTGCGCCATCCTGATGAAGTCATCACGCATCGGCAACTACACCCGCCCCCAGTTCCGCCTCGCCATGGAGCGCCTGGTCGCGCTCCTCCCCGCCCTCGAACCGGACGTCGCCCAAAAACTGATTCAGGAACACCTGTTCTCCCAACGCGCGACCCTTTCCGACCTCATCGCCATCTTTGGCGAGCAGGGCCAGAAGGCATCACTGGATGACGACCTGCAGGCCCGCACCGACAGCCTCGGCACCCAGCGACTGATTCTCGACAGCCTGAAAACCATGGAGGAAGCACTCCCCCCGAATGTGTCCGTGCTGGTCCTCAACTGGCTTGCCGAAGCGGAAGCCTGCTATCGGGCCGGCGGGGTCGTGGCCACCGAGATGACCCAGGCCCAACGGATGATGCTCCAGCGCTACGGGATGCTCAACCAAGCGGAGGTGAAGACCCTCGCCACCCCTCAGATTCTTGAATCCGCACCGCCGCTCGAAATCGTCGAGCGCCTCAACCCCGGCCTCACCCAGCGCGTCCGACTGACCTTGCTCAAGCTCGAAGTGCTGGACTCGGACTCGCTTGATATGGACAGCGTGCGGCAATACGCCGAGGAGCATCCAGGCCTGGAAAGGCAGATCTGTGAGGACATCCTCGCCGCCTGGGTGGCCAAGCAGAGCAAACCCGCGGAGGACAGCCGGGTGAAGCAGATGCGGGCCTACGGCATGTACGTTCCTCCTCAACTCGCCGCCAGCGGACAGAGCATTCCCCTGACCCGCCTCCGCCAGAATCAGAACATCGAGGAACTGAAAGGCCTGCTTGCCGAACTGCGTGGCATCTCGCCGGAACCCATCGACCCTTCCCTGGTCGTCGAAGCCTTCATGGCCCTGCACAGCGGTGCGGAGGTCTATCAGCTCGATGACATCGTCGCCATCTTCGGCCCCCCTGAATCGATGGTCCGCGCCGAACTGCTCAACCTGCTGGAAGGCATGCGTGCCCGACTCGGTGAGGAGTGGCAGGATCCCGCGACCCAGCAGCAGGCGAATACCAACCGCACCAAGGAAGAAACCAAGGACGAGGTTTCACGCGGCTACCGCACCGCTCTCGAACTCGCCAAACGGGGCATCCCCGACGACGACTCGGACTGGCGCGCACTCATCACCCGCGGCCGTCTCTTCTACGACGCCTCGCAGTATGAATTCGACCGCCAGATCAAGCTAACCGACTACGTGGACCTGCGGGACGGCGCGTTTTCCAGCTTCCGCGCAGCGGCGGAGACCTACGCCAAGGACACCGAATCGATGCCGGAAGGCCAGTGGACCGTCGAGCCCTATCAGGCGTGGTTCCTCGTCATGCTCGGTGCCAGCGACCTGGCCCAACTGACCAGCAACACCGCACGCACCGACCCGGGACTGCAGTCGATTGGCGACGCCATGAGGGCCCTGCCCGGCGAAGCCGCCGAAGCGCACCTCACCATGTTCGGCGAGATGTTGGGCACCCTGTTTCCACGAGTGCCTGCGAATGTGCGACAACGCTTCCTCTCATCCGGTCTCAAGATCATCGGCGAAGATCATCCGGCCGCGGAGGCCGCCACCCGGTCGCTCGACTACTACCGGGAGCTTCTCGATGAAATCCAGCTCCGGGTGACCGTCGACGGACCCACCGACGTCGGCCACGGTCATCCCTTCGGCATCTACATCGGGCTCGAATCAACCCGCCAGTTGCTCCGCGAGAGCGGTGGCTACGGCAAATACCTGAGGGGCCCCGGCTCGGCCAGAATGGGAGGCGCCCAACAACGCGACCTGCGGGGCGACTTCGAACGCAACATCCACGCCGCCCTCGACGAGACCTTCGAGGTCGTCTCGCTCACCTTCCACGACTCCGGAGTGAAGCCCATCCCCCTGTCACGCGAAGGCTGGACCGAGACCCCCATGGTCTATGCCGTGCTGCAGGCGAAGAATGCCGCGGTCGACCGGATCCCATCCATCCAGCTCGACATGGACTTCGTCGACCAGCCCGGTCAGGTCGTCCTGCCCGTGATCTCCCAGGTCCAGCCCATCAATGCCCGGCCTGACGATGTGCCGCCGCGCCCCTGCCCCGAACTCGCCTTGTCCGTCACCATGGACGAGCGCGACTGGAGCGAAGGCCTCCTCACCGTGGACATCTCCGCCACGGGCCAAGGCATCATCGCCGACCTCGACGAGTGCTTCGAGTATCAGCGCGATGGATTCGAGACCGAAGTCGTCGATGGCACGCTCGCCATCATCGAGTTCGTCAGTGACGGATCGTCGAGGGCACCGCGCGCCGACCGGAACTGGCAGATCACCTACCGCCGCCAGCCGGACTTTGAAGCCACCGAGCGCTTCCCGCTTCCACAACCCATCGGCTCGGCGGAGTCCGCGACCCTCGAATACAAATTGTATCGCGACACCGACCTGATCGACCTCGATGCCGAAGAAGCTGCGGAAGGCATCGCCCTTTCCGTCCTTGGTCAGACCCACCTGACCCGCTGGCTGTTGGCTGCGGGTGGTCTGCTCGTGGTGATTCTCCTGCTGTGGAAAGTCCTCCGCTCAAGGAAGACCGAAGTCGTTGCCGAGCAGCGGCTCACAGCTCCTGAAAACGTGACTCCATTCTCCACCGTCGTCTTCCTGCGCCGCGTGCGCAGCGAAGTGGGAGACAAGCTGTCGGAGAAGGATCGCGAAGCCATCACCTCACAGATTCGCGAAATCGAAACCTCATGCTTCGGGCGCGAGGAACAGCCGGCACCCGACCTGCAGAAGGTCGTCAAGCAATGGCAGAAGGTCGCCCGCCACGCCGCATGAGCTGAACACCGCGCAGCCCGGTCATCGCCGGATTCGAAGCCACTTCGGAACCCGGCGAGCCACTCGACTCTCGAGCCACCCGAACGGGTCGGCTCAGAGTCGCTTCAGCGCCTCCTCGCGCGCCCAGGCATCGGCGGACACCACGGCATCCAAGGATGAGGCGTCTGCGCATGCATGCGCGTCCATCGTGGCTTCCACGACACGCCAGATTCCCGGGAAGCTGAGTCGACGGTCCACGAAGGCATCCACCGCAACCTCGTTGGCCGCATTGAACACCGCCGGCAGGGTCCCACCCTTCAGACCCGCGGTGCGCGCCAACCTCAGCGCCGGGAAGTCACTCTCACGGGGAGCCTCGAAATCCAGCTTGGCCAACTCCGCGAAATCGAGCGGCTGCAAGCCGCCCTTCAAGCGCTCGGGCCAGGTGAGCGCATACTGAATCGGGAACCCCATGTCCGTGCGGCTCAGCTGGGCAAGCACCGAGCCGTCGACGAACTCGACCATGGAATGAACGATGCTCTGGGGATGCACGATCACGTCGATCTTCTCCATCCCGATCCCGAACAACCATCGTGCCTCGATCATCTCGAGCCCCTTGTTGAAAAGCGTCGCGGAATCGATCGTGATCTTCCGGCCCATCTCCCAGGTTGGATGCTTCAGCGCCTGTTCCAGCGTCACCTGCTCGAGCTGGTCCGCCGGCATCGTCCGGAATGGACCACCCGAGGCTGTTAGGATGAGCCGTGAAACTTCATCGGCACCACCACGGTGACCGTCGAGGCATTGGAAAATCGCGTTGTGTTCGCTGTCCACCGGCAGCAGGCGCACTCCGTGCCTTTCGGCCGCAGCCGTGACCACCTCACCGGCCATCACGAGTATCTCCTTGGATGCAACCGCCAGATCCTTACCCGCCTCGATCGCGGCGAGCGCAGGCTGCAAACCGGCCGTTCCCACGATGGCCACAAGCACCATGTCGGCCTCCGCCAGCGTCGCCAACTCGGTCAATCCTTCCTCACCCACGCGGACGCGCACGCCCTCGGGTAGCAGCGAGCGCAACTCCGCTTCTTTCGAGGCGTCATAAATCGCCACCTCGCGAACCCCGGTTTCACGCACCTGCTCGGCCAGGGCCTCCACACTGGAGTTGGCTGCCAGGCCGATCAACTCCACCCGTTCGGGCAACTGCCTCGCCACCTCAAGGGTCGAACCTCCGATCGAGCCCGTCGAACCGAGCAAGACCACCTTTTTCCTCTTCGTCACTCCGCTCACAATCAATGCACCCACTGGAGGTAGAAATACAGGAATGGCGCGGTGAAGCAGAGCGAGTCGATCAGATCAAGCGCTCCCCCGATCCCCGGCAACATGTGGCCCGAGTCCTTCGCCTCAAGACTACGCTTCACGACGCTCTCCGCCAGATCGCCAATCACCGCCAGCAAGGCAATGACCACACCCAGGCCGACGACCGCCCCCCAGCCACCCAGCACATGCAGGCCGGTGGCGAAGTTCGGCATGTCATCCTGGAAAAATGCATAGAGGCCACAGCCAGCCAGCTGGGAAAAAATCAGCGCTCCACCAAAACCCTGCCACGTCTTCCCGGGACTCACGTGGGGGATCATCTTGTGCTTCCCGATCGCGGATCCCACGATGTAGGCACCCATGTCGGTGAACTTGGTCACGGCGATCAACCACAACAGGACCATCGCCCCCGGCACCTCACCCGGCCCATCGAGCTCAAAGACAAGGCGTGGCGCATAGCCGAAGAGAACCGGCAGGTAGATGAATCCCAGCAACGTGAAGGCGACCGCCTTGAGTGGCTCGTCCCCACGGATCGGATGGCGCAGCTGCAACGCGAAGGCACCGGCAATCGCCAGGAAGACCGCGGCACCGGTGAATCCCACCGGCAGGACACCATCGCCACGCAGGAGAAACCACGACATGGCCACCGCATAAAGCACCGCCAACCCGATGCCGAAACGCGGGAAGCACTTCTCCCCGCGCACACGCAGCATCTGAAAATACTCCACCGTGGCCAGAACCATGATCGCCCCGATCAGGATCAGGTAGGCCCAGTCCTGACGACTGGCAAAGCCGAGGGCGACCACACCCCAAAGCCCGAGAGTGCTCGCCGTGCGTTTGAAGAACACGGTGGCTTTGGAATCTTTTGCTGGGGCGGAACTCATTGAGTCAAAGGCTGGCCGCATCCAAACGGGCCAAGGGCTTTGTGGCAAATCATTCTCGTCCGCAACCTTTTCCGAAACCGGGTGTTCCCTTCAACAGCGAAGGACAGCAACCGCTGCGATTCACAGAAACAAAAGCAAACAACCAACCAATCGATATCATGAAAGCACGAATCATCTGCTCGACACTCGCCATCCTCACGGCTGGTTCACTCAGCGCCATCGCACAGGAAGGCGACAAAGGACCACGCAAGGACCGCGGCGAACGCCCGATCCCACCTGAAGTCCTCGAGAAGTTCGACGCCAACAAGGATGGCAAGCTCGACGCCGATGAGCGCAAGGCCGCTGGCGAAGCACGCAAGGCACAAATGGAAAAGCGCCGCGCCGCCATGCTCGAAAAATACGACGCCGATAAAGACGGCAAACTCGACGAGACCGAACGTGAGCAAATGCGCTCCGACATGGAAGCCAAGCGCAAGGAGATCCTCGAGAAGTATGACGCCGACAAGGACGGCAAGCTGAGCCCCGACGAGCGCAAGGCAGCCATCGACGCCGGTGAGCAGATCCCACCACGCCCAATGGCTGGCCGTGGCGGAGAAGGTCGCGGTAAAGGCGGCCCGGGTGCCGGCGGCCCAGGTCGCGGCAAGGGTGGTCCAGGTGCAGGCGGCGAAGGCCGCGGCAAAGGCGGCCCAGGCAAGCCAAAGGGTGGCCAATAAGGTCGCACTCGACTGACTTCAGTCATTCTCACGGCCCGGGGCGATCTCGCTTCGGGCCGTTTTCTTTCAACGCTGCCCCGGCCCGCCCAGTGGAGGGCAGCGACTCCCTCAGCCTTCCTCCAGTTCCTGCTCGATCATCTTGAGCCGGAGATACAGGGCGTCCCACTTCTCCGCCTGAGGTGCCAGATCAGCCTGACGATCTGCAAGCTGACGTCTGACCCCGATCAAGCCGTTGGAATAGGCTCCAAACAGGTCCCGGACGGACTCGATGTAAAACGGACGCACCGCGCGTTCCACCTGGGCCTCGGAATCCATCAAGCGCTGCTTGGCATCGCTCACGACCCGTCGTCCACTGACCCAGGTCACCAGAAGGCTCATCAACGCCATGCCTCCTGCGGTCAGCAGCAACCAGGTTGCGATCGGCTCCACCCCGAGGGTGCCGCAGACTCCGGCACCGATCAGCAGGAGAAACAACAAGGTCGCCATCCCCTTCAAACGCCGGTTCCGGCTCCGCAGTGGACCATCCAACGAACCCCGCAACCGGAGTTGTTGGAGCAAACCCGGCAACGCCTTGCTCGTTTCCTCGACCGAGTGATCAATCACCCCCTCCCGGGCTTCCCCGGACGTGACGGCTTCGCCGGGATCCATCCCCATGCGCTCAATCACCCGCGGACGGACTTCACCCCAGTGACCCTCGCACTCGTTCAGCAAGCGGGCAGCATCCTGGCGACTGAAGTCCGCCATCATGTCCTGCAGTTTCTCCGCCAATTGCGCTTCAAGAATCGTCGCACTGCGATCTCCGAAGAGCAAACCGATGAATGTCCTCATCGGCCCCAGCCGACCCGCCAATGCCCGCCCTACCTGTGCCACCAAGGCCTCGTACGGCTCCCTCAGCTTGACCAGGGTCCGGTCGGCATCCGCAACCACCAACTCGCGCAATTCATCCGCCTCACGCTCCAGCCCGGCAAGAAACCAGCCGTCGTCATCCATGCCCCGCCGCTGACGATCGAGGGCATCCTCGATCCGCCGCAACAACCGGGTCGCCTCCTGACAAGTCCGGTCGAACACATACCGTTTCGCCACCGAATCGCACACCTCGCGGGTGAAAAAGTCCTCGAAGGTCGAGAATCGGCTCGCCGACCAGCCTTTCCTCGCCGTTTCCGGGGAGATCTTCGCCTCCAGCGCGAGACCGGCCGCCATGGTGAGAATCGGCAACTCACGACCGACCTTCTTCACCGATAGCTCCCTCATGTGACCCTCGATGACCCGCAGATCCTCGGCGGACTTCTCATCCGCCTGCTGGACCACGAGAAGCACCCGGTCCAGCGCTTCATCGTCAACCGCACTCAGAAGATCCCAGGTGGCCGCCGTCCACGTATTGCCAGACGGGAAAACCATCAGGATCAGGTCGGCCTTGGAAAACTTCCCGATGTCGGCCAGCACGACCTCCCGCCAGCCCGAATTGCTCCCCGGCGTATCGATCAGTTCAACCCGCCTCAGGAACTCATGCCGCTTCGATACGTGAAGCCAGCCATCCTTCCCCTCCACTTCCTTCTCCGCGGACCCATAGCGGTAATGGATCGTCCGCTGCGTCGTCGGCAGCGGCCCGATCTCACAGATCTCGGCGCCAGCCAGTGCACTGAGCAAGGTGGACTTGCCCGCATTGACCTCGCCGAGCGCCACGACCCTGAGCGGGCGCGAAAGTTCCCGGAGGCCGCTTGGCTCATCGCCCTCGCCACCTTCTGCCAACTGGATTTCCTCGCCGAGGCGACGGATGTCCCCGACGCAGGCCAGCAGCCTTTCCCGTGCCGCAAAATACCGCTCACCCACCATGGCCGAAGGAAGCCTTCAACCGACCGATCAAGGAGCCGGCGTGACCGACGCCTGAGCGGAATCCGGCTTCATCGCCAGAAGTTGGGACACCGTGACAAACTTGTATCCCTTGCGCAGCAGACCATCGAGAGTCGACGGCATCGCGTCCACCGTGGGAGCGTGCAGATCGTGCGCCAGAATGATGGCTCCCGGCGTCGTGCCGGAAAGAATCCGCGAGGTCACCACCGACGGCCCCGGACGCTGCCAGTCCCGCGGGTCAACCGACCACAGGATCGTCGGGTAGCCATACTCACCGTGGATCCAGGAACGCTGACGCTGAAGCAATGCGCCATAGGGAGGACGCATCGTGCGCGGCTGCACCCCGGTCGCCTTGGCGATCGACTCACGGCAGCGATTGAGCTCACCACGGACCTTCTCGTCGCTCATCTTGGTCAGATTGCCGTGCGTGTAGGTGTGATTCCCGATCTCGTGACCTTCCGCCACAATGCGGCGGGTCAGCGCGGGGTAGAGATCCACATTGCGACCGATCACGTAGAACGTCGCCTTGATGTTCCGCTCCCGGAGCATGTCCAGCAGACGCGGTGTGTTCCGCGGGTGCGGGCCATCGTCAAAGGTCATCGCCACAAATGGCTGGCCAACCGAAACTCGGGAGATGGTCACGCCGGCATCCTTGGAGAAATTGGCGGACATCCGCATGTCCGGATTCTTGGGAACCGGACCTTTCGTCTTCGGCGTTTCGTAAGAGCGGTTCGCACTGCTCTTCACCGGAGCCGCTTCCGCCGCTGTCTCGGGTTCTTGGTTCGAACAGCTGCCGAGCGACATGCTCAGAAGCGAGAAGGCAGCGATGTGAAGGGCGGTTTTCATTAAGATCTCCGAAAGAGGGCGCGTCATGGAATAACGCGTATTATGCTCCCGACTCCGCAGATGTCACGCGCTCATTTGCAACCAATCCCTCACAGGAACCGCCCCAAGAGCGGTCTCAGCATGTCCGTTGTCGATTCCGGCCAGAACTCCCGCGGGGTCATGATTGCCCCGTCCAGCGACTGATGCTCGGGCCACTCAGGCTCTTCGGGCACCGCCGGCACCGCCTTCGCCAGCACCCGCTTCGCCAGTGCCACGTTGGCCTTCAAGTGCCCCATCACCGACTCGGCACTGACCGCATCCTCCTCGATTTTCCAGCAGTCGTAGTCCGTCACCATCGCCAGCGTCGCCGACGCAATCTCAGCCTCACGCGCAAGTTTGGCTTCCGGGAGGTTGGTCATCCCGATCACATCGAATCCCAGCTGGCGGTTCGCCTCGCTCTCCGCCCGCGTCGAAAATGCCGGCCCGTCCATGTTCACGTAGGTGCCACGGTCATGCACCGTCGCCCCCTCGGCGATCGCTGCATCACGCAGGATCTGCCTCATTCCCTCGCTGACCGGGTCACCAAAGGAAACGTGCCCGGCGATGCCCTTGCCAAAAAAGGTGTGATGCTCACGGCGACTGGTGCGGTCGAAATACTGGTCGGGCAGGACCACGTCCCGCGGAGCGTAGGCCTCGCGCAAACTGCCCACTGCCGTCACGCAGATCAGGAAGCGGACATCCAGACTGCGCAGCGCCCATAGGTTCGCCCGATGGTTGATCTCGTGCGGCAGGATCCGGTGACCCCGCCCGTGGCGAGGAAGAAACCACACCTGGCGACCTCCCAGCATGCCACCGACCAAAGCATCCGACGGCTCACCATACGGCGTTTCCACCCGGCGTTCCTCCGACTTCTCGAAGCCTTCGATCTCATAAAGCCCACTTCCACCAATGATGCCAATCGCTGCAGCCATGCCATGCCCTTCTCATCCCCCACCCCATCCATCAACCTCAAAACCCGACCGCCCGCATCCCGCCATCCCGATTCTTCACCTGCCCTTCAAATAGAACTCACCGGCGGCGGCGCTAGATTCCTCAGCCACCTTGTCTTCCGACCCCAACACCCGCGAACTCCCCAGCCGCTTCGAAGCCCTCCTCTTCGGACTGAAAACCCGCGTCTTCCAATGCCGCCGGGCCGCTTGGGATCTCCGCCACCGCCCCGCCCGTCACCCACGCGCACAAAGCCTTGAAGACGCTCCGGTCCTCGGCTCCGCTGAGTCCCCGCTGTGGACCCAGACCACGCCCGCCGAATTTCCACTCACTGCCGGAAAGATCGAGAACCTCCGGGTCGCCGCACGCGCCCTCGACGGCATCGAAGTCCCCGCAGGCCGAATCTTCAGCTTCTGGCGCCAACTTGGACGCACCACCCGGAGCCGCGGCTACACCATCGGCCGCGAACTCCGCGAAGGATGCCTCGTCCCCTCCCGCGGTGGCGGACTGTGCCAACTCTCCGGCCTGCTCTATCAGGCCGCCCTCGCCGCCGGTCTGGAAATCGTCGAACGCCACGCCCACTCACGCACCATCCCCGGGTCCGACGCCGAGAAGGATCGCGACGCCACCGTCTTCTGGAACTACGTCGACCTTCGTTTCCGGGCCCCCGTCGCCTGGCGCCTCGAAGTCCGTCTCGATGCCACCACCCTGGCAGTCCGCATGCGCAGCGGCTCCCCCATCGATGTGGTATCACGGAAAACCGAAGCCACCGAACTGCCGCGACCGCCCGCGACCGGAGACTGCCTCACCTGCAATCAAACCGAGTGCTTCCGGCACCCCTCCGCCATCACCTCCCACGCGCCCGCCCTCGGCCACTCCGCCTTCTTCCTCGATGCCCGCTGGCCGGAATTAGATCGCTGGTGTGCCGGACACGCCCGCGAGGGAGATCACTGGTTCACTCCGCTCGACGGACACAAGTGGCGAAAACCCAACTACCGCTGGAATCCACCCGGCCACGCAGTCGCCTGCCACGCGACCATCCCCACCCTCCGCCGTTCCATCCAGCAACGCCGGCTGCCCGCCCAGGGTGCGATCCGGCAGGCAGCCCTCCTCAGGGCCGACGCCGACCTCGCAAGCTACTACGACCACCGTATCTCTCCGCAGTGCCGGCACCTCGTCGTCAGCCAGAACCTCCTCCCTCACCTCTGGCAACTCGGGACCCTAGGGGGCCGGACCTTCGACGTCCTCGTCACCCGCTGGCCGCTGGCCGAACTCCACCGGCGCCTCGACACCGCTTCCCGGCAGCAACCGGACTCACCCACCCTCGGCGATTTCCGCGCCGATGACGAACTCGTCCGCTCCGAGACCGAAGCCCTCGAGCAGGCGGGAAGACTGATCACCCCGCACCGCGCCCTCGCCAGCCACTTCGGGCACCGCGCATGGCTGATCGACTGGGACATGCCGCACCCGACCACCCCGGGCACCCGTCCACCCCACGACAGCTCGGCACCTCTCCGGCTCTTCCTCCCCTGCTCCCCGCTTGGACGAAAAGGCATCCACGAACTGGCCGCCGCCCTCGAAGGGACCGACCACGAACTCCTGGTCCTCGGCCGCGCCCGTGAAGACTCTGCTGACGATCCACTTGAGTCCATCCGCTGGCATCCCGCCACCCTCTCCGATCTGCCCACCTGCCACGCCCTGATCCTTCCCGCCTGGGTCGAGCACCAACCCCGCCTCGCCCTGCGCGCCCTCGCCCACGGCATCCCCGTCATCGCCACCTCCACCTGCGGCCTTCCCCAACACCCCCTGCTCCGTACCCTCCCGGAACCCAACCCCACCCTCCTCGCCGACGCCATCCAATCCCTTCACACCGAAAGTCCCGCACCTCCCGCCACCGCCACCGCCGACCACGCCGCGCCTGCATGAAAGCGCTTCTCTTCATCCTCTCTCTCGTCCTCTGCTCTTGCCGGAGTCAGGACACCGACTCAGAAACCAGCACCGTGGACGAGGAAAGCACCACCGCAGCCAACCGCGCTGTCGATTCATCCCTGCCAGGGCCCGCACGGGCCAAGGCCGCCGCCCAGCGCGTCCGCGCATCCCTCACCCGCGATCTGGAAGCGAAGAAACTCCGCTTCGGTGACCCTGTATTCCTGCGCGCCTACAAGGAAGAGAACGTGCTCGAACTCTGGGTGCAGGAACCCGGCACCCAGACATTCAAACTCTTCCGCAGCTATCCCATCGCCGCCGCTTCCGGCGCCCTCGGACCGAAGACCGCCGAAGGAGACCGCCAGGTCCCCGAGGGCTTCTACTTCTTCGCCCGCTCCGGCATGAAACCCGACTCCACCTTCCACCTCGCCTTCAACATCGGCTACCCGAACGCCTACGACCGGCATCACAAACGCACCGGCTCCTTCATCATGGTTCACGGCAATTGCGTCAGCATCGGCTGCCTCGCCATGAGCGACGAAAAGATCGAGGAAATCTACACCCTCTGCGATGCCGCCCTCACCAACGGCCAACCCTTCATCCGCATCCACCTCTTTCCCTTCCGCATGACCGAAACCCGCATGCGCCGTGCCGCCTCCAGCAAGCATCTCGATTTCTGGAAGAACCTCAAGCAAGGCCACGACCACTTCGAAAAGACCCGCCGCCCGCCGGACACCAGCATCGTCGACGGGAAGTATGCGTTTGAGTGAAAGCCAGGACGCTGAACGCAGTCTCTGCGCCAGCCCGGATCAACACCCCAGGCAGCAATGCCCGATGCCGACCATCGAGCGGGAGTTCGGCCTCATTCCGTGACCGAAACTTCCCGCGGGATGAATGATGGAAAAAGGACCTCGAATCCCGCCTCACCCGGCAGCCGCCAATTCCGTGACATCCTCGACCACGCCGTGAGACTCCTCACCCATCGTGATCTCGACGAGATGTTCGCCGCCGTCGCAGTAAGGAATCACTCCGCCGTCCAAGGCCTTGCCGTCGACGGTGATGGAAGCCACCCCCCGCGACACTCCCTGCGGATTCTCCACCACGATCCTGTAGCTCGCGCCACGGATCCGACGGGTGACTTCGAAGCGGTCCCAGGAACTCGGCACGCAGGGATCCACCACCAACCCGTCATGCCCGGGTCGGATGCCGAGGATGAACTTTGTCGCCGCCTGATAGGTCCACGATGCCGTGCCCGACAACCAGCTGTTCCGGCCGAGGCCAAACTGGGGATGCTCGTCCCCGAGGATGTTCTGCGGATAGCAATAGGGTTCCACCTCGAACAGATCGATGTCGTCATTGCGTTTCGCCGGGTTGATCTGTGAGTAGTATTCGAAGGCACGGTCGCCACGTCCAAGCATCGTCTCGGCGATCATCACCCAGGGGTTGGAATGCAGGAAGATGCCGCCGTTCTCCTTGGC
This sequence comes from Haloferula rosea, assembly GCF_016595525.1. Taxonomy (GTDB): domain Bacteria; phylum Verrucomicrobiota; class Verrucomicrobiia; order Verrucomicrobiales; family Akkermansiaceae; genus Haloferula; species Haloferula rosea. The sequence goes on along the minus strand of NZ_JAENII010000001.1, from coordinate 447,928 downwards.
ACCGGGCGGATAGGTCGTCACTCCACCGATTTCCGGGTCATACTGGTTGTATCCCGGACCACTCAGCTTGATCCCGAAGGGCGTGTTGAGTTTCTCGCGCACTGAATCCAAGGCACGACTTGCCCGTTCTTCCGGTGCAAACCCTGCCATCACCGCCCACGACTGGGCGTTGGTGTAGATCGCTCCATGGGCATTGTTCCTCGAGCCGAGCGCCTCACCTTGCTCGGTGAAGTAGCGCACGTACCAATCCCCGTCCCAGGCAACCTCGTTGACCTGTTGCCGCATGTCGGCGTGATCACCCCGATAGCGTTCCGCCAGGTCATCATGCCCCAGGTGCTCGCAGAGCTCGATCATCTCACGCAGGCCCAGCCCGTAGAGACAGGCATTGAACATGCTCTCCGCCTTGCCGGGAAGATTGACGCAATCGTTCCAGTCCGCGAACCCGAGCAAGGGGATGCCATGGTCACCGACATTCTCCTTCGTCCAGGCAAGCGCCTTGCAGAGGTGCTCCATCACCGTTCCATCAGGTCGTCCGTCAATGGAAAGACTAGCATCGTAGTAGGTGATCTTCTCATCGAGGAAATCACGGTCACCGGTCTCCTTCAGGTAGGCGCACACCGCGGACACGATCCACAGGTGGTCATCGCCATAGACCAGCTTGCCATTATCCTTCTCCTCCTCGGCATCCCCGCAGTCGGCCTCCATCGTCGCCGGATAGAACTGGTGCATCGCGGATCCATCGGGCTTCTGGATACTCAGCAGCTTGCGCAACAACTCCTTCGCTTCGCCCGGCGCACCCGACAGTCCGCCCATGACATCCTGCGAGCTGTCACGGAAACCAAGTCCCCGGGTTCCGATGCCGAGTTGATAGAGCGAAAGGTAGCGCGACCAGTTCATCGTCATGTAGCACTGCCGCGGATTGTGCACGTTGACCATGGCATCAAAGTCAGGGTCCGGCGTGCGGCACTCGAACACGGAAAGGTTCGCGCTCCAGAAATCCGCCAACCTCTCGAACGCGGCATCCACTTCATGATGGTTGCAGTACTTCGTCACGGTGGTGCGGATCTCGTCGCGCTCGGCCTGCCCGAGCATGGCAACCACCCGCTCCTCTGCTCCCGACTGGAGCGTTCCGAGCGGCAGCACCAGTGCACCGATGTTGTCCCCACGACGGGCCTCGTAGCAGGATAGCGGGTGCCCGGATGCCAGGGCCAGCGGTTCACGCCAGGTGCCATATTCGTTTCCACCAAGAAAGATCTTCCGGTCGCTCTCGAAGGACGACACCGCCCCGCTGGCGGACAGATAGTTCACCGCGCCGTCCTTCCTCAGGAAGGGATACTGGAGGAGGGCGAGATGATCGGCATCGATTGGCAGTGCCTCGCTCATCATCGTCTGCGGCACCCAGTCGGCGTTGGCAAACTGCTTGAGCGCGTCGAAGTGGCTGTACTCCACGACCGGCACCACTTCCACATCCACTTCATCGTCGCGGAGGTTGGTCACCCGGATATCACGCAACTCGACGGACTCGCCGGTCGGCACGAAGATGGTCACCTCGGTGCGGATTCCGCGGATCTCACTGACGATCGTCTGATAGGACAACCCGACCCGGCATTCATAGAGATCAAATGCGTCCAGGCGGGGAGTGAAGAAGGGGCTGATCAACTCAACCCCGTCCTTCCCCCGCACCCTCAGATAGAGCGTGGTGCCCTTGAAGTCCGATGCCGGGAGCTGCGGGATGTACTTGGTAATCCGGTTCAACCCCGGATCACCGGCACACAGCAGAGAACCACCGGTCTGGTCGACGATACCGCCGAAGGCCAGCGAGCCGATGTAGTTGACCCACTTGACCGGGGTCCTGGGATCGGTGATCACGTACTCGCGCCGATCGTTGTCAAAGTAACCGTATTTCATGACTGAGTCAGAAGGAAAGAAAGTGAATCGAACACGCTTATCGGCCCTGGTAGTGCACCGCATAACCTTCGTCGGTCATGCCCGGGTCCTTGGCGAGATACTCGACATGCCCATCCACATAGAGGAAGTGCCGCCCCTCTCCGTGGGCAGGGTTCTCAGCATCCTTGTTGAGATCACCCCGGTAACGGAGGCCGTTGCCACGCCACAGCGGCGCATCGCGGGTCCAGTCCTCGACGATGAGGAAGGTGCGGGCCGGTTGGCGAATCGACTGCACACGCCGCGGGGAAAAGGCACCATTTCCGAGCCACTCACCCTCCCCGTCCTTCATCCCGAGCACCCATGGATTGCCAAGGTAGCTCTTATGAAGTTCGCGGCACCCATCCTTGTCGGCAGGACAATTGAAGATGTTCCCGGCTCCATCCTTGAAGAAGGGACCATCCGCCGGACCACCGGTATCCGGATAACTGGTATCAACCTCGGACACCAGACGACGAATCCACCCCTTGGGTGGCCCGCCATGAGGATACATGCCGCTGTTTTCCACAGCCGCTGCATTCATCATGCTGCCGACCTGACGGAGGTTCGATACACAACCGGCAGCATTCGCTTTCGACTTCACGCGGATCGAAACGGCGAAGACCACCGAAGCAAGCACCGCCACGATGACGATACTCACAAGAAGTTCGACCAGGGTGAAACCTGCGGCGCGGGTTGGTTTGAAGAAATGGGTTTTCATGAAGAGGATTCGGATTTGAGTTTCCGAACCTTCCCCGATCCCTGCGCCTTGCTCAAGGGAACCCCGCAGCCATTTTCGTCCTCGAAACCATGCAGGAACGCACTATCGCATCCAGAAACCGATCAATCAGCACCATCAGGAATTGCAAGAAACGGACGCAAAGTGCGTTTTATCAACTTAAACCCACCGTTCTTCACCACAATAGCGCCTTGTTGATTTCATCCAATGGCACTCACTATGGTTCCGATCATTCAAACCACGAATCTTACTCGAAACCCATGAAACCATCCAATTCACTGACCACTCTCCTCAGCCTCATGGCTGTCGTAGGAGTCGGCTCGTCACCCGCTTCGGCCAGCACGCTCGAGGACTGGCAGTTCAATGAAGCCGCCGACACTCCCTTCACTGGCCTCGTCAACTCAGCAGGCACCGCCGCGTGGGCCGGTAACGTCGCAAACGTCGCCACCGACGGCTCAGGCCACCTGGTGTTTTCCGTCAGCGTCGACGACCCGGAGACCACCGAAGTCGATGAATCCACCGACAATTTGTTCCGCACGACCGACGTCACCACACCAGGTGCCACCACCGGCAAGTTCGAACTCGCCTTCACCTACCAGTCCGCGACTTTGGCAGGCGGGGATGCTACTGGTGCCAATGTCGGATTCACAGTTCGAAACTCGAGCAACGTCGACCTGCTGAATGTCCGCCTCCAGAAGCAAAATGGCGACCTCCGCCTCCAGCGACGCAACAGCTCCACCGGCCTCAACACCGATCTGGAGGACTTCGCGCAAACCAGTCTCACCGGCCCACTCGAAGTCCGCGTGATCTTCGACATGGATAGCGACACCTACGATGTCTACTGGACTCCGGACGGCCAGCCTCAACGATGCCAGACGAACATCCCGATGGATATCACCGGATCAACGCTCGACCGCCTCCGCCTCTACGCCAGCACGAATGCGACCGACTGGGGCGCCACGGACGAAGTGGCGGTCGATTTCCTGACACTCTCGACCTACACCGACCCTCCGGTCGCACCGGCCATCGAGGACTGGCAATTCAATATCGACGGCGAAAGCCTCGGCAACGCCCAGAACGACGCGGGCACCGGCACGCTGGGTGGAAACGCCGACAATGCCGTGACTTCGGGCGGAAACATGGTCTTCACCCAAGGCACGAGCGATACCGACAGCATCTTCCGCAACGGTGACATCACCACACCGGACCAGACGACCGGGCGCTTCGGCATGGAATGGTTCGTCCCTTCGGCCACTCTTTCCGGTGGTGATGTGACCGGCGCGAATGTGGGCTTCGGGATGCGCGACAAAGGCGCCGGCACCGACCTCTTCATCGTCCGTCTCCATCGGCAGAACAGCAGCCTCCTCCTGCAAACCCGTGTCGGAAACACCAACACAACCCTAGTCGACTTCGGAGTCACCACCATCACCGACCTGAACGTTTCGGTGGTCGCCGACTTGGACACCGACACCTTCGACGTCCACTGGCAACTCGGTGACGGCATCGGAAACTGCGTGTCGGGTATCGCCATGGCAGCCACAGGCCTCGAGTTCGATCAGGTCCGGACGACAGCCAACACCAACACCTTGGACTGGGGTGCTGCTGACGAAGTGCTCGTCGACTATCTGGTCATCCGTGATCTCAACGCTCCGACCGACCTGAGCCTGTCCATCGTCCAAGGCCCGGGCGCAGGAGAGATCACTCTCGTTTGGCCGATCGCCACCCCCGCCAATGCCGTGCTTGAGGAATCCACGGACCTGGGTGCTTCGGACGCGTGGGAACAAGTCGTCGGCGTGCCGGTCGAGAATGGTGACAACTTCGAGTTGACGATTTCCACCCCAGGCACTCCGGCCAACTTCTACCGTCTCAATACCCCCTGAGCCGGAGAAGCTTCAACCATTCAAACTGGCCGGCATCTCACGATGCCGGCCTTTTGCATTCCTTGGGAAGCCCTTCCCCGAAGAAGGGCGTTTTCTCGGCCATCGTGGGCCGAAAAAGAACGCTGACGCGCCTTTGAGAACCCGCACTCCCATGCTTCCTTTTTCCAACCCATGACGACCCGAATTTTCAAAACCCAGCTGTTCGTCAGCCTTCTCTTCGGCTCAAGCCTGTTTGCGATCGATCCACCGAGCCACGGAGCCGCTTCGCCCGGTGGGCCCGCGACCATCGCCCTTGCATGGACCGATTCCGTCGATGGAGAAACCGGATTCCGGATCTATCGGGACGGATCCCCCGTTGCCGACCTGCCCGCTGGATCGACCTACTACTACGACCGTAGTTTGAACCCCGAGACGAGCTACTCGTATGAGGTTCGCTCTCTCCATGGTGCCACGGAGTCCGCACCCCTCGTTCTGGGAAGCGCGGCGACCACGATCCGCATGAACATCATCTTCTTCCTCGCCGACGACATGGGAGTGAAGGACATCGTGGCCCTCCGCAACCGCCCGATCGACGGACCGACCATTCACGAGACACCCGCCCTCGACATCCTCGCTGGCCAGTCCATGGTGATCGACAATGCCTACTGTTCGGGCCCCCGTTGTGTGGTGGCACGCCGCTCTCTTCTCACCGGCACCTATGACTGGAACCCGGAAGTGGTGGGCAAAGGAAGCGACTACCTCGACCCGGGTGGCAATTCCACCGGCGGCGGCGTTCCTATCGATGCCGTGACCTATGGTGAGGCCGCCCAAGGCGCTGGCTACCGCACCTGCTACATCGGCAAGTATCACCTCGGTCAGAGCGACGACTCCATTCCTCGTGGTCCGGCTCAGCAGGGATTCGACGTCAGCATCGCCGCCGGACATGCCGGAGCCCCCTCGTCCAATCCAACCAACGGCCTCTCCTACTTCCCTGACCCGAACACCCTGCTCTACGAAGACCTTTCCGACCCTGCCTACAACATGGGCCCGGGCACCGGACTGACCGTGCCGGCAGCGAACGGCGAGGAGTATCTCACCGACCGTCTCACCGATGAAGGCATCGACTTCATCAACGACAGCCTCACTAATCACAGCACCTCCCCCTTCTTCCTCACGCTCGCCCACTATGCCGTCCACACCCCGGCCGAGGCAAAGCAAAGCGACATCGATTACTTCACGGCGAGGAAGACGTCCATGGCCGACGAGCTCGCCAACCACCCCGCGGGCACCGGACTCATCCGCGACTACTCCTCGGCGACTCGGGTCGTACAGGACAACCGGGTCTATGCCGCGATGATGAAGAGCTACGACGACAGCATCGCTGACCTCCGTGCCCACCTCGCCGCCACCTCGGATCCCCGCCACCCGGGCAAGACGCTGGCGGAAACCACAGTGCTCGTGGTCTCCTCTGACCACGGCGGCAAATCGACCTCTGCCTACGGCGACGGAGTCGACCCCTCGAAGGATCTGGAGGACGACGCCACCGACCCCGTGAACACGGGCGACTTCTCGAATGCCTACTCCGCCTATCCGACCTCAAACTACCCCCTCCGCCAGGGGAAGACCTGGGTCTACGAGGGCGGCCTCAGGATCCCCCTGATCGTTCATGTGCCCGGCCTGACCAGCGCCAGTGTCTCGAAGGCCTTCGTGCACGGTGCGGACTTTTGGGCAACCTTTGCCGACCTCACCGGAGCGGCCCAACAACCGGCAGAAGCACGTGACTCGGAAAGCTTCATGCTGAGCGCGGGCCAGCCCACCCGTTCGGCCCGCCCGGACCTTCATCACTTCTTCACCAATGCCAATGTCGGCACCGCCAATCCGGCTCTCGGTGCCTACCGCAAGGGCGACTACAAGCTGCTCTACTTCATGGTCCAGCGCCGTCTCGAGCTCTACAACCTCGCGGCCGACCCCTACGAAAGAAACGACCTAGCTCCAAGCCGACCCGACCTCGCCGCCGAGATGCTTGACGCTCTCTATCAGAAGGTTCTCTCCGCAGGCACGAAGATGCCGAAACCGGGAAGCAACTCGTGGCAAAGCGAACAACGGGTGCTGATCGACAACGCGGTGATCAACCAACTCCCCACCCCTCCGGATGCCGCACCGAGCGGACTCGTCCTGACCCAACTCTCCGACCACGCCATCCATCTCGATTGGACGATCAACGCCACCAACGCCACCCGCTCGATCATCTATCGCTCCGGACCCGACGAACGCGCCTTGAATGGCGGCACCGACAGCTACCGCGAGATTGGCTTCGTCCTGGGAAACATCGGTACCTACGTCGATGACAACTTCTCCTCTGGCGACGGCGAGAAATACAAGTATCGCGTGGAGAGTGAGAACCTCGGCGGCTGGAACGGCTTCACGATCGACCCGGGTGGTCAGTTCTCCGACGGCAACAACATCAATGGCACCACCAACACCGGGAATGTGACCCTGACACTCAACACAGGAGCTGTCTCCCCCGCTCTCACCCTCGTCGATGACGCCATCACCATCCTGCCGGGCGAAACACTCACCTTTGATCCCCGGCTCAACGACTTCGGCGATGGCCCGCTGAGTATCTCCGCCATCACCCAGCCGGCTTCCGGATCCGCGACGACTGACGGCTCATCCATCACCTTCAGTGCCCCGGAGAGTTTTGCGGGTGGGGTCACCATGATCTACACCGCAATCGATGGCGCTGCTCAGACTGCCAACGCCACCGTGACCTTCACCCTGCCGGTCCCTCCGGCCGACGAAGTGATCGAGCAGTGGGATTTCGACGACGCATCGGGAGTCCAACTTGAGAGCTGCCTCAGTGCCAACGGAACCGGTTTCACAGGCACCACCTCGGACAAGGTCGCCTGTGACGGAGCGGGAAACCTGCTCCTCCAACAGGACACCACCGATCACTTCCGCACGACCACCAACTACCCCGGCGCCCCCTTCACCACCGGCCGTTTCGCCTGGGAAATCGCCGTCGATTCCATCGACTTCACCCAGTCGCCCAATGGGGTCACCTTCGGTTTCTCGCTCCGCGACGAAGGCGGCAACGATTTCGGCAATATCCGATTCAGGAAGAATGCAGGCACGCTGGTGCTGGAAAACCGCATCGGCAGCAGCAACGAACGCCTCTATGACTTCGACCAAGGTGGCGGCGCAGTCACTACTGCCAGCGACCTGCTGGTCCGAGCCATCCTCGATCTCGACACCCGCAAGTGGTCCGGCACCCTGACCATCGCTGGGGGCAGTCCCATCCCACTACCGGAACTTGATGCCGACACCGCGGCCACCGGTGGACTGGCCCTGACGCGCTTCCAGGGCAACCAAACCAGCACCAAATGGGGAGCAGGCGACACCGCGTCCATCGATCGAGTGACACTTCGCCGCCTCACCGCCGAAGTCAGTCTCTACGAGCAATGGTCCACCGGCCAGCCATGGAACGGCGTGCTCGAGACCATGCCGGAAGACGACCCCGACGGAGACGGCATGGTCAACCTGTTGGAATTCGCCCTCGGCACCTCACCCACCAGCGGCGCCCATGGCAGTCCCGTCACCGTGCAGGACTCTGGCACCGGGCCAGCCCTCCGCTTCGTCCCGGTCCGCAATACCACAAGCCTGCTCTACTTCGTCCAGAGCTCCGTCGACCTCAATGACTGGGTGAGCATCCCCGAGGTGCCCATCACCGCCCCCGCCGGATCTCTGGTGGAAGTGGACCTTCCGAATGGCGGCATCGGATTTGGTCGTGTCCGAGTCGCCGACTGACGGATTGGCATGCGCTGCCTACCCACCGAATGGGCGCACCCGCAGGGTTTTCTGGTCGAATTCGAGCCCACTGGGAAATTGTCCGAAACAATTGGAGTGTTACCCTTCAACAACCATCCCTTCGCTTCACTGATGAGAAAAACCCACTTCCTCTTACTCGCCTCCATCACCTCGCCCGTGGCGCATGGTGCCCTGACCTTCAACATCGATCGGATCGGGCCGAATGAATCCCCCAACCCTTCAGGTGGAGCCATCGCCGTCGGTGATGTCGATGGCATGGTGAACGCAGCTTATTCCCAATCGCCCGCCGGGCTTGACGGACAGGCAAGCGGCACCATGACCATCACGCTGACCAGCCTGACTCTGGACGGGAATGGAGCGGATGACGACACCGCGGTATTCAACTTCACCGTGTCCGCCACCGGAGGAACGATCAACAACGACCCGAACGACCTCGGTGTGAATGGCAATGGTGGTGGGAGAATCAGTGACGTGTCCGAGAGCCTTACTTTCACTTACACCGGCGGGTCCATCACATTGGGGGCGGGTGCAACCCCCGGCGATACAGGAGTGATCGACTTCATCGGCTTCAACCAGATCGATTTTTCCCAGTTTACGAATGACGGAACGGCTCCTGACGACGTGGCAAGCCTCGCCTTCGGGGGTGGCGCTGCCACCAACGTCACCACCGACGAATTCACCTTCGCCCCCAATTCCGATGCCATGACAGTGGGTTACGTGTCGGGCGACACCAACGACGGCTTCAAGGTCAACCACTTCCGGGCACGCTTCTCGCTCGACGTGGTTCCCGAACCTTCAACGGCCCTCCTCTCGATGATTGGCCTCACCGGCTTCCTGCTTCGCCGTCGTCGCTGAAGAAGGGACCTGATCTGAGCACCGGCACCGCCACCATCGGCGGCGCCTTTCACTCGTCTCCGAGAGCATTCGTTCGCACGACCTTCGAGTACCAGTGCGCCGACTTCTTCGGTGTGCGCTTCAGGCTCTTCGGGTCGACGTGGACCAGACCAAAGCGGAACCGGTAGCCCGACGCCCACTCGAAATTGTCCATCAACGACCACGCAAAATAACCCTTCAGATGGACACCGTCGCCGATCGCCTGGTGGCAGGCCTCCAGATAGCCACGATAGAACTCGAGGCGGTCCTGATCATCCACGCTTCCGTCGGCTGACACCTGATCATCCATCGCACAACCGTTCTCGGTGATGTAGATGGCGGGATCCCCGTATCGCTCGGCGATCCATCCGAGAAGCTTGCGGCAGCCCCATGGCACCACCGCCCACTTGAACTCGGTCAGCGGCCACTCGGGATCCACGGACAGGTCCACGTCCTGATCCTCGGAAATACCACCGTTGCCGTAGACGCTTCCTTCCTTGCCATCCGAGGATGCCTCAGCAGCAAACATCGTCGTGTAGTGATTCAGACCGAAGAAGTCGGAGGACCCGAGAAGCGCCTTGCTTTCCTCCTCCGTGAACTTCGGAAGTCGGTCTCCCACCCGCTCACGCATCGACTCCGGATAGTCTCCACTGCGGAAGATCGGATCGGCAAACCACCCGAGATAGAACTCCAAAGCACGCTGCGCGGCGTCCTTGTCTTCGGGCTTGTCGGTGAGCGGCTCGCGCCAGTCGCAGTTGTTCGTGATCCCGATCTTCCCGCCTTGATGGGCAAACTCGTTCCTGTAGCACTGCACCGCCTTGGCATGGGAGCGCAGCAGGTGGTGCGCCGCGACGTAGGGCTCGGTGGTGGAGGTTCGCCCCGGGGCGAACACCCCTTGCCCATAGCCAAGAATGGCCACGACCCATGGCTCATTGAGCGTGATCCAGTGTTTTACCCGATCCCCGAAGGCCTCGAAACAGATCCGGGCGTAGGCTTCGAAATCATCGGCGATCTCCGGATTCAACCAGCCATCGCGCTCGGTCTGGAGTGCCAGTGGCAGGTCCCAGTGGTAGAGCGTCACCCACGGCTCGATACCGTGCTCCAGCAGGGTATCGATCAGTTTGGAATAGAAACGGATGCCCTCCTCGTTCATCGAACCACGATCAAGCCGGCCGGTCGGAAGGATGCGTGGCCATGAGATGGAGAAACGATAGGCCCGCAAGCCCAGCGAAGCCATCAGGGCCACATCTTCCCGGAATTTGTGGAAGTGGTCACAGGCCACCTTGCCGTCGTCCCCGCCCGCAATTCGGCCGGGAATCTCGCAGAAGGCATCCCAGATGGACGGCCCCTTGCCCCCCTCGTCGTGTCCGCCTTCGATCTGATAGGATGAGGTCGCAGTGCCCCACGTGAAGTTTTCGGGAAATTGCATCAATCGATCTCGACTCGGATTCTAGTTGGCTGGCTTCAGGTCGCCGAAGGTGCCGGGCATTCCTTCCAGATGCTCGCGCAGGACCTGTTGCAGCTCGGCCAGCTTCGCGGCATGTGCCGGGTCCGCGGCGAGGTTCTTCTGCTCGGTCGGGTCGGAGGCGAGGTGGTAGAGCTGATCCGCGTCGTGGAAGGACGGATACTTGCCGATCGACATGTGTTCCGCATCACCACCGCCGGGAATCGACTGCACGTGGGAGAATGGAGCCGCCGGATCCTCCGTGTAAACCGGACGCCCCCGTCTCGTCTGGTTCTCGTTGAAGCGATCCAGCACGCGCTGACGTTTTTCCACCGACATGTTCGCGACCGGCTCGGGATAGCGGAGCGCGATGTACTTCCACTCGCCCTGGATCACCCCGCGCACGAATCCCAGTTCGAAGAAAAGCGCATCATGCACCTGCTCCTTCTCTCCATTCAGCACCGGCATGATGGAAGCTCCATCGAAGTCCGCCTCCCCACTGCTTGCTCCGGCAAGCTCCACCAGGGTCGGTGCGAAATCCAGATTGCTGACCAGTGCATCAGTCCGTGGCCCCACCGGGAAACCACCCTCACGGCGGATGAAGCCCTCGGAATGCACCCCTCCTTCATAGATCGTCCCCTTGGCCTGCTGGCCGTGGTCGTTGAAATAGACGATGATCGTATTCTCAAGCTCACCCGATGCCTCCAGCTTGTCCACGAGTGCGCCCACCATGTCGTCGAGCCACAACAGGTTCGGGCGGCCCCACTTGGCCGGCACACCGGCCTCCTTCAGTCGAGGTTCGAGGGTGTCTCGCGCAGGCAATACATCCAGAGGCTCCTTCAGCATGCCCACGGCGGTGATCCGTGGATCCGCCTTGTAAGAACGCTCCGGCTCGCCAGGGCCATGGGGAATGGTCACCGCGCAGTAGAGGAAAAACGGCCGGTCATCCTCTTCGTCGAGGAAATCCAGCGCCCCCTTGGCAATCCAATCGAGGTTGTGCGAAGCGAGAGCCTTCACCCCGATGAAGTCGGGGTTGTCGTAGTAGAGCGAGGCACCATAGTCGAATCCCGCCTCATGGATGGCCTCCATCTGCTTCGCGTAGTTGTCCTTCAGAATCGCCAGCATCTCGGGGTCATCCGCCTTCGCCAGCCACTCGGGCTTCTTCATGCCCTTGACTTCCACCACGTGGTTCTTGCCGACGATTCCCGTCCGATAGCCCGCCTTCTGCAGCATCTTTGGCAGCGTCGGCATGCCCTCCGTGATGAAGGTGTTCCACTCCACTGAAGCCTGACCACCCAGTTCCTTCTGGCGGTCGAGAAAACTCTGCGCTTTCGATCGGCTTGGATACATCCCGGTCAGCGCGGCAAACCGACTGGGCGTGCACACCGGCGAAGTCACGTACATCCGATCGAAGATCGTCGCGCTCTCCGCAAGGCGATCGGTATTGGGGGTGAAGTTGCGTGGCTTGCCGTTGTCCTGTTTGCCTTCCGGCATCCAATTCATGTGGTGCTTGAACTGGTCGTCGGTAATCAGGAAGAGAATGTTGGGCTTCTTGGCCGAATCCTTGGCAGGTTCCACCCCATCGACCTGATCGGCCGACGGGACTACGTTTGCTTCCGCACCCGGTTCGGCAGGTGCCCCGGCCGGCTTGTCACAGCCGCTGAAACCCAGGCTACCGGCAGCCAGAAGAAGGAAATGGAATTTGAATTTCATCAATCTCAGGAGTTGAGGAACTGGTCCGTGGCGGCCCGGAAGCGCTTCACTTCGTCGGCCACGGCTGGATCATCGATCAGACTGCGCTTCTCCAGCGGGTCGGTCTCGTAATCATAGAACTCCTCGAACTTCATGTCCGAAGGATCGCCCTTGGTAATCCAGCGAATGTAGCGGTAGCGCCCGTCTCGGAGGGTGTAGCCCATCAGCTCTTTGCCACCACCGCCGCGAGGATACTGACTCACCGCATAGTCCTTCACCTTCGCCTTCGAATCATCAAGCACCGGGGTCAGACTCACTCCTTCCAGTTCCTTCAGCTTTGGAATCCCTGCGAGGTCGCAGAGCGTCGGGAAGATATCGACGAACTCGACCGGTGACATCGTCTTCGCTCCCTTCCCGCCCTTCGCCCTGCGGGCAATGATCATCGGCACGCGGGTGGCCTGCTCGTAGTTGGTGTGCTTGCACCACATCCCGTGGTCCCCGAGATGCCAGCCATGATCACCCCAGAAAACGACGATCGTGTTGTCCGCAATTCCCTGCTCGTCGAGCGCATCGAGAAGCTTTCCGACTTGAGCATCAATGTAGGAGACACACGCCATGTAGCCGTGCACCAACTGGCGCTGGTCCGCTTCAGGAAGTTCCTTCCCCTGATACTCCTTGTAGCCGGCATAGCTGCCATTCTTGAGCTCCCATGAATCCTGAAAGTGGACCTGCGGGGCTCCCTCCGGCATCTTCTGGAATTCCGCCAATCGAATGTCGTCCCCCAAATACAGGTCGGCATACTTCTTCGGCGCCACAAACGGCAGGTGGGGCTTCTTGAATCCCACCGCGAGTAAGAAGGGCTTCTCGTCCTTCGACAACTCAGCAATCAACTCGACGGCCTTCTCCGCGTAGATGCCGTCGTCGTAAGCGGTGTCCGACACATCCTGGTCGATCTCCACCGCGGGCATTCCGCCAAGAGCCTGCTTCATCTTGTCCCAGTTGCCACGGTTCTCTTTTTTGGCCGCCTGAGCGCGAGCCACAAATTCCGGGTCGACGAATCCCATCTGGGACTCCGGGTTCTCCGAAGTCTTCACATACGGCCGGCTCCAGGATGCCGGATCATTCTTCATCATCCCGTCCACACTGCGCGGGTCGAAGGTCTTCCCCAAACCGATCGAAGTGTAGCCGTGGTCCTTGAAGTGCTGCGGCAGGGTCACCACTTCGGGAATCATGTCGCGCAGGCGGGTCTTCAGGTCCCACACCTTGGTGGTGTCCGGACGGAGGCCCGTAAGCAGGCTCGCACGGGACGGGCCGCATACGGCCTGCTGGCAATGCGCGTTGAGGAAGGTGGTCCCCTGGGAAGCCAGACGGTCGATCTGCGGGGTCTTGATCACCGGATCCCCATAGCAACCGAGCATCGGTTTGAGGTCATCCACCGCAATGAAGAGGACGTTGGGTTTCTCAGCGCTATGAGCCGATGCCGCCATCAGGGCGGTCAGAAGAAGGGATTTCATCATGGGTTCAATGGATTGGATCTTACTTGTCGAAAGGGTTGTTCCCGCCCTGGCGGGCACCGGCGTCCTTTTTCAGCCGGGTGAGGAGGTCGGTGAGTTCTGAGGCCTTGTCCGGATGCTTCTCCACGAGATTCGTGGACTCGGACGGATCCTCCACGAGCTGATAGAGTTCCTTGGGACCGCCATCGTGGTGCTCGATGAGCTTCCACTCACCATCGATGACGGCAGACGCATTCCGATCTCCCGTGGACTGGGGACGCGCTCTCGGCGAGTGAAAGAACATGGGAGGCCTCTGCTGGGCTTCCCCTTTCAGGGTCGGCAGATAACTCACGGAATCCCTTGCCTCGCCCGCATCCACCTTCAAACCCACCGCCTCGACGATCGTTGCGTAGTGATCGGTCCCCAGTGTCTGCACAGGGGTCGATCCCGGCTTCACCGTGCCCGGCCACTTCACGATCATGGGCACCCGGAGCCCGCCATCATGGAGCCATCCCTTGCCGTGACGGTAGGGTCGATTCGTCGTCGCCAAGGGCCGCCCGCTCGATCCGCCGCGGGTCGATAGCCCACCATGATCCGAAGTCAGGATGACCAGGGTGTCTTCCGTGAGGTTCAGCTGATCCAGCTCCTTCAGGACACGACCGACACTGTCGTCCATGCTCTTCACCATTGCCGCGTAGATCGGATTGTTCTGCTCGGTCTTGTCGGTCGCCGAGTCGGAAGCCTCGAAGTCCGGATCCTTGCTCTTGCCTCCGGCGGGTTTCCCGTTGAGGCGCTCCCTCGCCTCCTCCACCAAAGCATCAGGTGCCTGGAACGGGGTGTGCACCGCATAGTGGGCAAGCACCAACAGGAATGGCGCTTCGCGATTCTTGCGCAGGAAGTCGATGGCCTCGTCGGTGAGACGGTCATTCAGATACTCACCCTTTTCGCCATCGACGACGGGAAAGTCCTCTTTCTCCTGATGACGACCGTCGGGTGTCACATGATAGGGATGAAAGTAGCTCCGGGGAGCTCCCGCCGCCCCCGCAATCCGGCTGTCCGAGAACCCCTGGGTCTCGGGGCCTCCGCCCTTTTTACCAAGATGCCACTTGCCAATGTAGCCGGTCACGTAGCCGGCATCCGCCATGACCTCGGCGAAGGTCACACGCTCGGGAGCAAGCGCGTGCTCACTTTTCTGAAAGCCCGGAACCCCTCCCCGGGCTGGCACCCTTCCACTAAAGATCCCGTACCTCGAGGGCACGCAACGGGGGTGGGCGCTGTAGGCATTCTCGAACACCAACCCCTCCTTGCCCATCCGATCGATGTTCGGGGTCTGATGAAAGGTGCTGCCATGCAATCCGACATCCTGGCGACCGAGGTCATCGATCAGCAACAGAACCACATTCGGTTTCGCAAGAACCGAGCCAGCCAACAGGAAAAGGAGGAAGAATTTCATTCGCCACGAAGGATGAACCCAAGGTCGTCGAAATAGATGCGACCACTGACCGGAGACTTGGATTTGAGATGGAAGCGGACGGCGTAGAGCTCGTGCATCGATTCAAGCACGCGGAGGTCGGATACCGGAATCGACAGCGACTTCCAGCCACCGACGAGTTCCTTCAACGGCACCTTTCCGATCGGCATCCAGTGATCGAGGTTGCTCTGAACCACCACCTGCACGAAAGCGTGGGGATCATCGGTCTTCAGATCGGCGGATCCACCGAGCAGGCCGGTCACTCCCCCGACTCGATCCTTCTTCAAGCCCTCCGGCATCTCCTTGATCGCCAGCAAACAGTTCTTCTGCGGCTCGTCGATCGCCTTCTCGAGGGATGCAACCGCCACGGTTTGGTTTGGCCGCACCTGACCGTCGACGCCCAGCCCGTAATCGTGCTCAAGACCGGCAACCGATTCCTGTCCGGCAAATTCCCAGAACACCTGGGCGCGCTCCTTGACTTCCGCCCAGTGGATCGTCTTCTCGGCGATCATCCCACCGGCCCGGACTTTCACCGTGGCTCGGCCGGTTCCACCCGCACTCAGCTGGAATGTTCCCACTGACGTCACGGTGGAAACCTTCTGCCGATCCGCCTGGCCTACTCCTTCCACACTCAGTTCCACTTCGTCCAAAGTTCCCGCCCACGCACCCTTGCCACCGCGGACAAGGACGAAGCCTTCGACCGGCAGATCTGCAGGAGCTTCATCGGGAAGCAGGATCTCCAAGGCAGGCTGACCCGGGTCCTCATCCTGCCGCTCAGCGGGTTCATCGCTCAACACCAGGGCCGAGAACGGTGGCAACTCGAACTTCGAAGCATCCATCGCGGTCTCACGAGCCGGATGGCTCCACTCAGGTCGCTGCTCGTATGGATTCCAAAAGTACTCCCGCTGGGAGAACAACCAGGCCTTGTAGCCTCCTGTTAGAACATCATTGCCAACCGCCACCCCATCCATTCCCACCGCATCGCGCGTTGTATTGATGAACATCACCCGCGGGCGACCCTCCTTGAGCGTTGCAAAGCCCACGACCCCCTTCGGAAGTTCGCCAAGGTCCGCCCACTGCGAACCCATGTGCTCACGCCACAGCATCATCGCATGAAACGAAGCACGGGCCCCCTCGCCGTGCTTCCCGAACAGCCCGTGGCCCCCACCACCGACATCGGAAAAGTAGTCCCACTGATTGGCAAAATCGACCCCGCTCGCGGCCATCGATCCCACGAAAACGGCCGTCCACAGACCACTCGACAGATCCACGGTCGGCCGGGTCTCCATCACCTGCTTGTGCCATTCGGTCACCCCGATCTCGATCTCGTCCTCGCGGCCCGGCTGATACTTCGCGATCCATCCACGGATCTTCTCGACCGCCGCCCCCACATCATCCGCTTTGGCGAACCTCTCCGCCTCCGACTTCCCGCCTCCGAGAACCGGATAGGTGTGGAAGGTCACAAAATCGAGCAACTCACCCCCTTCTCGGATCACCGCTTCCACGAAGGGAAGCTGGTCATTCGAAGCCGTGGGCCCTCCCACCTTGATCGTCGGATCCACCACCTTCATCGCCTTCGCGAAGGCCACAAATCGGCGGGCATACTCGGCCGCATCGACCACCTTGCCATCCGGACCCACATGGCCGAGTTCCCACTCACCATCGAGTTCGTTGCCAACCTCCCAGTAGTCCACCCGGTAGCCTTCCTTCTTCGCCCAGCGCACCCACTCGGCCGCCATCTCCGGCGTGCCGGTGCCGGCATTCACCGTCACGATCGCAGCGGCTCCCTGCGCTTTCACATAATCATGCAGCGCCTTGACGTCGACGTGCCCGTGGAAGTCGGACAGGGTTCCATCCGACTTCGACAGCCTGAATCCCGGGGCATAGCCCGAAAAATCCACCTTCCACATGTGACCGTCGCGCTTGGTCAGGTCGAAGTTCTGACCGTCGCGCACCCCATTGCCATTCCAATAGATCTCGTCCGACCACGAACCACCCGGAAGACGCAGCAAGGCCGGCTTCCATCGGTCGAGGTGGGCTTCGAGCTGCGGCGTGTGTAGATCCTTGGACTCATACCAAAGCGCCACGTTGCCGCCGAGGATCCGCCCCAGGTCGACCGTGCGGACCTCCTCCGGGATTTCCACACGGACCGGCTCCCCCGACACCGCGAGAATCGATGCGGCTCCGAAGGCCAGCGCTTTGGGTTTCATGTTCAAGGGACGGATTGGTTCACTCAACCAGATCGAGCGAGACCTTGCGAATACTGATCTCACCCTTGAATTCACCGAACAGAAACTTCAACGCCATCGGCTTTGTACCGTCGGTCGCCTTGGGTGTGATCCGCAGTTTCTTGGTCGCCCATTCCGCCGTCAGAGGTATGCGGTTGAAGTAGGCATACTTGCCGGGACCCGTCGTCACCACCACGGGGAACTTCTCTCCCTTCTCCACGCTTCCCTTCACGTCGAAGCTCAACGAGTAGGTCTTCCCCACCTCCAACTTCACCTCCTGCATCAACTGTCGATTGCCAGGGCTGTCACTTGCATCCGCGGCCGTCAGGGTCAGCACCCCGTCAGCCACCGCCTTGTCCGTGGCAGGCGTATCATTGATCGAGAATACCTTCCAAGGATTCAAGGGCTTCTCAAACGAACCGTTCTTGATCAGTGGTTCCGCCGCCGTGGCAAATCCGGCACACAGGCCCAACAGGGCACAACTCTGGAGTAGTTTTTTCATCATGGGTTTGAGGGGTTGATTGCAGGCATTCATCACCTGCGACACTCGGATATTCACCGCTCGTCCCCCGCTTCACAACTTCGCATATCGGTGATTTGGGAATGAATTTGGCCGCGAAAACGCACCACTCCATCATCCTTGGGGACTCCCATCGGGTCGATCCCCCCATCGAGTGGATCGATTCTACCGGGTCACCGCAGAGGGGAAACCTCGACCCGAAAGAAGCCCGAGTCCGATCCCTCGATCCCCACCGGCAACCGCAGCGTCTCACCCGCTTCCCCGTGCAGGCGGACCGCATTCATCGTGGTCCAGTCGGCCAGGTCATCGGAGGTCTGCAGCATGAAATTCAGGTCGAGCGAGTCGACACCAAGGGTTGCCTCAAAGACCGGGCCTTGCGGGGTATTGCCGAGTTGGGGAGCTGAACCGGCCGGATCGATTGCCACCGGACTCCGCCCGAAGGCGAACTCGAGGAAGTTGCTCCACCCATCGCCATCCGCATCCTCCTCGGGAAGGACTGCCGACGATCCATCCCAATCCGTGCGCCCGGCCCATGCCTCGTAGGTGTCCACGTCCAGCTTCCTCACGCTCATCTCGGCGATCTCCACCACATCATCCGCCCCCCAGTCGGTCTGGTTGTTCTGCGCCGCCAGATAGAGCTGATCCCAGCGTGTCGCCAGCGTACTGAGCGCGACCTGTTGCTTGAACTCCTCCGCCCCGTTTCCCGTGCTCAGATAAATGTCCGCCGTCCCCGCATCGAGGTCGATCACACTGCGAATCCGCAGAGAATCCTCCAGCTCGAACTGCCCCGCGAAGCTCTGGATCTGGGTGTAGGTCGAATCGATGAACGTGCTCAAGGCAAGCCCCCCGACGGTCTTGTTGAGCCGAATGAGGAAAAGCGGCGAGCCAGCCGCCCCATCCCGCAGCCCGAAGCCGAAAGAGGCCCCGTTGGGGTCGCCACCGCTGAGATCCGCGGCCGCGATGGTGAAGTCAAGCTCGTAGCGTCCGCTGCCGCGCCCACCGAACTCAAGCGGGCCACCGACAAGGAAATTCCCCTGCCCTTGGTTGGCCACGGTCGGGTGCTGCCGAATCTCCAGCGACCCGGCCCCGTTGGTCACAAGGTTTGGAGTAGCCCCTGAAAACGTTGCGGAACCCGCAGCCTTGGCGACCGCACCCAGCGCGGTATCGGCGGGATCCTCGAACTCGAAGTGCTCCAGCATCACGCTGTCCGCCACCACCGTCACGCCATCAAGCTCCACCTGAAGGCCGCCATCGGCATCCAGCGCATGACTGGTGGTGTAGTCGTTTTCCCCATGGCTCACCACCACCTCGTAGTCGCCCTTGAAACCCCGAAAGCCCACCTTTCCGTCGGCTCCCGTCGTGCCCGACACATCCGTGTGATAGCGGATACGGTGAAGATAGTACCACACCAGGCCGTTGAGCTTGACCACCGGACCCGGGACCCCGCCCGGGCCATCGCCGTAGTAGCACAGCGCCCGGGAATGGGCGCTCGTCGTTCCGTCCGGCAGGGGGTTGATGAAATCCCAGGCGCTGAGCCCGGTCACCTGATCGTGACTGAAATAGGTCGTCATCACCTCCTCCGTCACCCGCGCCCGGGTCGCCTCGTCGTAGGCCTGCACCAGATCCCCGCTGGTGAATGCGTAATCGTCCTTCACCTCGAACTCGGTGCCCACGATGTCCAGCCCGGGGTAGCGCGTCGCGAACTCGTCAATCCTCGCATGGACCACCGCCGGATCATACTCGTCGAGAAAGCGGAAACGACTCTGGAAGCCAATGCCGTCAAGCGGTGCGCCGTCGGTGATCAGACGGTCGATGCGTTCGAAGTAGGCATCGCGACGCGTCTGGTAGCTGGTGCTGCCGGTGACGAAGCGTGCGGAGGCAATCTGGAACTCATTGATGAAGAGCTTTGTCGAAGGACTCCGTTGATGGGTGGCGGCGAGTTGAAACCATTCGGCCATCCGGTCGTCACCGAGGATGTCCGTGAGCAGGCGGTTGCTGAGGGTTTCGTTGAGGACATCCCATTCGGAAACATTCCACTGACCGGCCCATTCCTCGATCTCCGCGTCCACGATCGCCTGCAGCGCATCTTTATCAGTCTGGGTACGTGCGCTCGTCCGGTAGGCTTCGACCGCCGCAGCCACATCATACGAGGCATGGTCCGAGGTGCCGGCATTGGTCAGGTGCTGGCCGTAGTCGACACCCGCCACCGCGCCGGGAGCGTCCATGTCCTCCACATCCCCGGTGCCGGGCCACAGCAAAAGGTGGCCGCGCACCGGCAGTTCATTCGCTGCCGCCCAATCGAAGAAGGCGGGCAGATACTCATGCTGGCTGACAATTCGCGGCTTCAGCGCATTGTTGCAGCCGAGCGCGTTGAAAAGCGCCTTCGTCAACCGCTCCCAATCCGCTGCCGTAGAGCCTGCGCCCGACAGGTTGCCAGCCGCATCAGTCTGATCCATCACCGTCACCACCCCTCCGAAATGGAAGCGGTTGCGCTTCATCCGCAGCCGCACCGCGGCTCCCGGAACCGGGTTGCCCGCTGCATCAACCACCTCGACGGAAAGATCCGCCTTTCGGTGCGCTTCGATTCTCTGGTTCGCATCATTCCGCCACCCCGGGAAGACCTGCGGCTTCACGATCGACGCAAGATCCAGCTTCTCCTGCTCGCTCAGAACAATCCCAAGATCACCCTCGATCCGCGCCACCTCGTCCGGCGTCAGGCTGGTTGAAGGATCAAGCATCGTGAGCGTGACGGAAACCGGAGAAGAAGCGCCATCCCTATCCTCCGCCCGGTAGCTGAAGCTGACCACCCCGCTGAAGTCCACCGGTGGATCGTAAACAAACCCGCCGTCGGCATTCAGCATGAGGCTCCCCAGCTCCACGTCCTCCACCAGCACCGCGCTCATTGCATCGCCGTCCGTCTCCGTGTCATTGGCCAACACCCCCGGGGCGGCCACCACCAGCGGGGTGCCGGATGCCCCACTGTAGGCATCTTCGCGCGCCATTGGAGGACGATTGCTCACCTGGGCAAGCGCACGGATTTCGGGAAGTGTCAGGGTCCCCTCATAGTAGCGGAGGTCATCGAGCGTCCCTGCAAACAGACGCTGTCCGTTCTGTTTCGCCGCGAGGGCGGAAGGCTTCGACTCCGAGGTCAGCGAACCGAGGGACTCCCCACGACTACCGACAAGTTCCCCATCGATGTAGAGCTGGGTGGTCGTGCCATCATTCTGGGCCACAAAATGATGCCACAAACCCTCGTCGAGATCGCCGCTCCAGGTGGGCGCGCCCGCAACGCTGCCGGCGAAGGAAACCTGCAATCCACCATTGCGGATCCGCATCTCATACTCGCGCTCGAACTGAAACAGGAAGCTGCGGTTGCTGGTGTTCGCAGCCGTCCGGAACCATCCCGCCACCGCCACGCCACCGGCCGGGTCCGCGACCTCATCATTGCCATCCGTCTGGGCAAAACTGCTGCCATCAAACGCGAACCCTCCCCCATCCCTGCCGCTCGTCCACCCAGTGGCATTTCCACGGATCGCAAGGTCGGCACCACCCACCGAATCGGCCACCACGCCGCCCGCCCCCTCGTCGAACGTCCAGTGATGACGAAGCGTCGCGGCTGGCAAGCCCACCCATCCGAGGCCTGCCCAGAGGCACAAAGCGAGCGCAAGAGGCCCAAATCGCGACATGGCTGGATAACTTGTTAAGAAAAAGCCGCCTACCGGGAAGGTGGGCGGCGTCGATTGCGCATGATCGTCCGGTCAACGACGACGGTGAAGAAGGCCAAGGAGACCGAGGAGGGCCAGCAGTGCGCCGGAAGGCTCCGGCACCGCCGTGTAAAGTGTGAATGAATCCGTATTCAGGAAAGTGCCCGACGTGCCCCAGGTGCCATCGGATCCGATGGTCAACTGGTTGAAGTTGTTCGCCGTAAAGGCGCCCAGATCACTTCCGGACACTCCCGTGCCCGCGAAGATGTTTCCGTTCCGCTCGTAGAAGATCGTGTCGTTGTCGAAATCGAACTCGATTGCCATCGATGAGATGTTCGACCCCGCCGAACTATCGACACCCAGATTACCGGAGAACCTGTCGGGATTCACACCAAGGTGGTGGGTCTGAAACTGGTCAGCGAGGCCATTGCCGTCGGAATCCTTGATCCGGAGCCGCAAGCCGGCAATCACGGTGTTGCTTCCATCCCGCAGGTTCAACTCGAACTGATCCTGCCCGTTCACCGCAACCGCGTGGTTGGTGAAATCGTAGCCACCCAGAACAAATTCAATGCGGAACTTCCCGGTTCCATAAGGAGTTGCATACCGGTCCTCCTGACCGTCATTTCCCGACGAGCCATTGCCTGGAAAAAACCGCGTCCAGCTTCCCGCATCACCCGAGGTCACCGCCAAACCGCTCCCATTGGTCACGAACTTGCCCCCTTGGCTATTCACATCAAAGCTGTTGCCGTTGGTTCCGGTGTTGGAGAGACCGTTGGTTCCGGTACCGCTCGCGTCATTCAGCTGGAAGTCCTCGAGCCCGGACCAGGATTCCCCCACGGCAAGTACCGAGGCGGAGACAGGTAGGGCGGTCAGGAGGGCGCAAAGGGTGGTGGGGAGGATCAATTTCATCGAATCAATGGCTAGGATCTTTCAGGTAGTCTGCCATGTCGGATCGCTTCAACAAGTAGCACACGGATTGAAGATTACCCGTAAACCCATCATTTTGCGCACTCATGGCAGCTTGGTCAGGCGGACGTAGTCGATGGCCGCGTGGTCGCCCGCCGTCCATGGGGTTGACCCTTCCACCACGAGCCTCATCTCGCTGATGCCTGCGAAGTCCGGGCTGATCGCACTCAATCCGAACGCAGGGCTGAACCCCGACGCCCCGTCCGGCTTGTAATCCACCTGCCACTGACCATTTACCAGATCCACCGTCGTCCGGACCGTCAGTCCCGTGGCACCCGACACCCCGAATCCACTGACCTGCCCTGTCGCTCCCCCGGTGCCGTTGTCGACCGCACGGATGCGCGTGTCGTCTGCAGCGGAGGTCGAATTGAAGAGCGTCTTGAGCGCCGTGCCATCCGCATCCAGCAGGGCGAACTCGAAACCGTGGCCGGATGCCGTCGACAAGGTCCACGCATCGATACGGAACTCGAGCTCATATACCCCGGCTCCTGGGTCAGCGGCGAAAGGAACACTCCGGAACCAGTCCTTGCTCACCCCGGTGGTCACACCGGCCGCACCCGGATCATCACCGATCATGAGTCTGCCCAGACCATCGGCTTCGATCTCGTCGGCGGCATTGAACTCGAACGATGACCCGACCGTCCCCGAGTTGGTCAGATCCTTGAGCCCCGTATCGGCGGCATCGGCAAACAGGAACTCCTCGAGTTTCGTCGGCGCCGGAGGTGGCGCATCGTCCACCACGGAGATCTGCAGCCGCGCATTTGCCGAGGCCCCGGCTCCATCCACGACATCGACGGTGAACCACGCCGCACCCAACTCCGCGGGAGTTCCCGAAAGGGCCCCATCGGAGCCCACAACGAGCCACGACGGTCCGTCGATCTTCGAGAAGGTCAACGCATCCCCGGGGTCCACCACGGAGGTGGAGAGACTCCCCAAATACGCCTCACCCAGGGATGCGTCGGCCAACTTGAGTGGATCAGCCACAAAAACCGGCGGCACATTGTCATCAAATGCCACCCGGAAGAAACGACGTGCGGTGGTGATCGGAAGGTCGATCGGAGAGCCCGACACGTCTTCCGCATCGACCTGCCATGGAGCGATCAGATCCTCATCGCCAAGGACCCGATAACTGACGCCCCCGCTGTCGGGCCAGGCGAGGCGGATGCCTCCGGAACCATCCGCTTCAATCGAGAGATCCGGCAGGTCCGCATCGGCCCCCACCGCCGATGGCGCCGCCAGTCCGAGCCTTCCCGTTCCGTTGGTGGTGGTTTCAGCCCGCATCGATCGCGAAAGCTGATGGACGATTCCGGCGTAGGCAGGATCCGCCGCAAGATTCCGGGTCTCGAGGGGATCATCCAGATAGTCGTAGAGATCCACACCATCCACGGAACCATCACTCCAGACCCACTCGATGTATCGGAAACGCTCGGTCCGATAGGCATAGCCGTATCGGCCGGCCGAATTGAAATGAGTGATCGCACCATCGTGCACCGACGCATCCGGATCACCCAGCAGCGGAACGAGACTCCGCCCACGAATCGGACGCCCGTCGGGCACGGCATCGTTGAGCGGTTGTTCGGGAACCGACAGCCCGGCCAGTTCGCAGAGGGTCGGATAGATGTCGATGGAGTTCACCGGAGTCGTCGTCGTGTTCGACCCCGGCACCGTCGGCGTGCGGGGATCCAGGATGATCAGGGGACATCGCGTCGACTCCTCCATCGCCGTGTGCTTTCCCCAGCGACCATGATCACCGAGATGGAAACCATGATCACCCCAAAGTACGACCACCGTCGTTTCATCAAGATTCTTCCCCGACTGGAGCGGATCAGGGGTGACCGCAAGCTTGTCGAGCAGACTACCAACAAGTTCGTCGATCATCGAAACACAGGCGTAATACCCGTGCACCAACTCCCTCGACTGGGCGTCGGTCGGAGGCCAACTGGTGTCATATGGCGAATAGCCCTGCAGCTCACTGTGGAAATCGAGCGTGTTTCCCGTGTAGGGCGAGGCTCCCGCCGGATGGGCGGTGAATGGCGCGAGCGGCATGTCGTTCCGGTCGTAGAGCGCCCAGAACTCATCCGGCGCGTAGAACCCGAGGTGGGGTTTCTTGAATCCGACCGCGAGGAAGAACGGCTTGCTTCCACCCGCCAGGGTATCGATGAGGGTAAGGCCCTCTTGCTTGATATGATGGTCACCGTAGTTCGAGAAAGGTTCGGTCGACGAGGCATCGACGGCCGGTTTCCCCGGAGGATTGTATCCTGACGCAGCCTTGACGTAGGGAATCGACCACGACAACGGATCGTCAACATTCGAGCCGTTCGGAAACTGATCGTCGGTCAGGCCTCCGCTCGTGTCTCCCACCGTTCGGGGATCGTGAAACTTGCCCGTGCAGGCCGTTTCGTAACCCTCGTTCTTGAAGTGCTGGGGCAGGGTGATCACATCCGGCAGGAAATCCGGATGCCGGATGGCCTTGAATCCCATCACCCCGGTTTCCTCCGGCATCAGCCCGGTGCTGAGCGCCGCCCGCGACGGACCACAGACCGCCCACTGGCAATGATGGTTGAGGAAGGTCATGCCTTCAGCCGCCAGACCGTCGATTCTCGGCGTGAGAGCGACCGGGTCGCCGTAGCACCCCAAAGTCGCCACCAGATCGTCGACCGCGATGAACAGAATGTTGGGGCGCTCGCTGGCATGAACTGGCGCGGAAGAGAGAATGCATGCCATCAAAGTCAGGCATCCTCCGGCGAATGGACGAGTGGGTTTAAGATTCACGGTTGCGGAAAAATGGGTTCTTGGCCAGTGGCCTGATCACACAAGAACGCCCGCGAGCGACGAACCACAAGCGCGTTTCGCACTCAAAAGCACCCGCATTCCGGTGCATTTGCGCCCTTCCGACTTGCGCTTGAGCAAAAATTTCGCCTACTAATCACCGATGAGCGCCAAGAAAAGGTCGACCTCGGGGAAGCTGCGGGACTTTGAGCCTGCAGAGGTTTCCAACCAACCGAGTATCCTCGTCGCCTTCGACTGGTTCGATCACCGGATCTACAAGGGCATCGCCCGCTTCGCCGTTCAGGCCAACTGGCACCTTTCGCCCTATTTGTTCTCGGACCGGAACGTCCCCTTCAACTGGCCCGGAGATGGTGCCATCACCTGCTACGGCCCGACCCTCGCTCCATTCATCGACTCGCTGACCATGCCCAAGGTCGATGTGAGCGTGGCGAAGATGCCGGAAACCGTCCCACGGGTGCTCAACGACAACTACCTGATCGGGCGGCTCGCCGCCGAACACTTCCTCAAGCGCGGCTTCCACCACTTCGCATTCTTCCGCTGGCCGGTGGTCGAGGTGAATCCCATCCGCCATGCATCCTATCGCGAAGCCCTCATTGAAGCAGGAGTCGACGAAGACCACCTCCATGTCATCGAGCAACCCGGCGCCAGAACCCTCCGCGATTGGGCGGCACACGAGAAAGCGATTCTCGACCAACTCGAAAAGCTCCCCCGTCCCCTTGCCGTCTTCACCGGCCAGGACAACCTCGGAGCCACACTCATCGAGGTCTGCGTCCGCAATGGCATCCACGTCCCCGAGGAAATCTCGGTGCTCGGCGTCGACAACATCGAGTTCCTCTGTGACTGCCTCGCCGTTCCCATGTCGAGCGTGGACAGCCGCCTCGAGGAACTCGGCTACCAGGCGGCACGCCAACTCCAGCGCCGCATGGACGGTGAGATCGATGACGACGAACCGCCCATGCTCATCTCACCGGGTCGGGTGGTCAATCGAAGGAGCACCGACGTTCTCGCCGTTCCGCACGCAGGCGTTGCCAAGGCACTGCGGCTGATGCGCGCCGCCTTCGGAACTCCCATGACACTCGATGACGTGTGCGAACATGTCGGCATGTCGAAACGCGGCTTGGAGAAGGCATTCCGCACCCACCTGCAGCGCTCACCCGCTGCCGAACTGCGGCGGATCCGCATCGACCACGCCAAGCGCATGCTGACCCAGACCGACATCAAGATCGAGGCCATCGCCCGCGACTGCGGCTACTGCAACAGCTCCAATCTCAGCCTCGCCTTCAAGCGTGACACCAACCTGTCTCCACGCGCCTACCGCCAGAAGTTCCGGGATCAGGAACCCGTCGGCTGAGCAGCCGCCGATTCATCCGCTTCGAGTTCAAGCTCGATCCGTTTCATCTGCGAGTCCGTCAGACGGTAAAAGAAGATCGAGATCCCCTGCACCACGATGAGCACCGCGGGGATCAGCGAGAACAGCAGGAGAATGGCGTGCTTCGAATCGTCCGTCTGCTCGACATTCGACTTGAACCCGCACCAGGCCATCAGCACCGCGGCGAACCAACCGCCCAGCGCCATGCCGAACTTCTGCGAGAACACCGCGGCAGATACGACGAGTCCCGTAATCCGGCGGTTGTGCTTCCACCGGATGAAGGCCGCCACGTCGGTGTACATCGTCCAGACCAGCGCCACCGGCGGCCCCGCCGCAAAGGACCCGATCAGATTGATCAGGTAGATCCAGCGTGGATTTTCCGGGAAGAATTCGATGCTCGTCATCTCCAGACCGAAGATGGTGTAGGCCCCCGTCTCCAACCCGGGAAGGGTGATCCTCAGCTCCGGGTCGATCCAGTAGGGCAGCGCCATACCGATACCGCCGATGATGGTCAGCCAGATGATGAGCTGACGCTTCTCGAAGAACTTGATGAGCACCCCGGTGCACATCACCCCGAGGATCATGGCCATCCATCCGCCGGATCCGAAGCTTGCCACCTCGACCTCGTTCCCCACCACATACTTGAAGTAGTAGATGTTCGATCCGTTCTTGATCGCCACTGCCATCAGGTTGATCAGACCAGCGAAAACCAGAATCAACCACGGCCGGGTTCGAAGCAGCGTTTTCAGGTCCGCTAGGATCTCAGCTCGGGAGGATGTCTTCACCTCGGGAGCCACGCGCTCGCGGGTGGACGCAAAGGTGATCAGGAAAAGCACGGTCGCAAGCGTCGCGAAGATGGCCATGGTATTGCGGAAACCGAGCACATCGTCCCCCCCACCCAATGATTCCTTCAGCGGTGGCAGGAACTGCACGATGACCCAGCCACCGAGGAACGCGAAAATGAAGCGAATCGACGAAACGCGGGCCCTTTCCGCCGAAGATGGGTGAATCACCGCCATCAGGCCCGAATAGGGGATGTTCACCGCGGTGTAGAGCATCTGCACGGCAAGATAGGTCACCGCCGCATACGCAATCTTCATGCCCGGCGAAAGATCCGGCGAATAGAACATCAGGTAGCCCGCCACCCCGAACGGCACGGCGAACCAAAGGATGTAGGGACGGAAGCTTCCCCAGCGTGTCCGCGTGCGGTCGGCCAGAATCCCCATGACCGGGTCGTTCACCGCATCCCAGATCCGGGACAACAGGAAGATCCACCCGGCAGCCACGGCCGAGATGCCGAACACGTCCGTGTAGTAAAACAGCAGGAACATGTTGAACATCTGGAAGTAGAGGTTCGATGCCAGATCACCGAGCCCGTAGCCGATGCGCTCGCCCCACCCGAGACGCCCATCCTTCCCCCCTCCACTCGCTCCACTCACACTCGTCAAAGTCCGCCCCTTTCCAACATGGGAATTCCAGCAACAATCGCCGCTCCGGCGCCATCACCCGTCGATGGGAGGATTCTCCAGTCACTGTTCAGCAGGTTCATCATGGGTCTGGGTTTTGAACGAAAGCCGGACATCCGACTCTCGCCCTCACTAGATCAAGTCCAAGCCGCCCGCTCAAGCGGCGCCTCAGGTGAAGTGCGATCACCCAACCAGTGCGGAAACGCACTCTTCCACCTCCTCAAAACCCTCCAATCCCGAACACCTGGATTTCCAACCCGCTCACTCCGCCGGCTCGCTCCCCACTAACGAAACTGCCCGATTCCGGGATTCGATCCCTCGAACAGAGCCTTCACACTCGGGCGTTCCAGCACCAGCAACGTGAACACCCCGAGGACGGTCCCGATCGGCACATTCAGACAACTGATGCACGCGATCACAAACACGAAGGTCTTCCGCCGCCGCTCGGACAGGAACTTGCCCGCGAAGAAGATGCAGATGGCGAGAGCCCATCCCAGCACCACAAAAAGCCCGCCCATCACTACGAACATCCAGCCCATCATTTTCAGTTCGGCAGCTGACGCTCCGGGGCTCGCACCGAATCCACCCGACAGCATCATCACTCCCATCGCGACATGGATGATTGGGATCGAAGCACCAAGGGCCGTAATCCCCGCGAGCACGTAGTGGCAGATCACCAGTATCTTGATGTGCTCCGCATCCTGGATCGCCTGCGGATTCGGCATCGGGGGCATGGCAGGCAGGTTCTCCATGAGCAGGAGAAAATCACGGAACCACCCCGCCATCCAGCCCCGTGTTGGTGCCCTGCATTCCCCCGGCTCCACCCCTCACTGGGACCACCCCATCCTGCAGAAATCCGAAAGCGCATCACGGACACTTGCCCCACGACCTCAAACCTCTGCAGCCAACGGGAATGGGCCAGCGCTTCCACACAGAGCGAGGAACTGCAAAACATTTAACAAAACCAAAGTATCGGGGCGAATGGCGATCCATTTCAGGGAGAACCCGCGTCCTCCAATCCGCCGAAGCGTCACGCCATCCACGAGCCACCGCATGACCAAGGATCGGCGATTGAACCCTCGAAACAAAGCAACTTCCAACAATCCGGAATAAGTCGGGCTGCGTCCGTGTATCTACCATGTCGGAGATGGGTGCGGAAACGCACCTATCCGCGACTTGAATGACACAAGGACCTAACGAATCCTCACCCGTCCCGATTTCATCTCATCCCTAGGCGCTCATGACTTCCATCCCAAGGACCTTACTGGGTTCTCTTCTTCTCTCTGGTCAACTGGCCGCCACCTCGCCCTCCTCCGCTGATCTGGCCACTCATCCCGGTGGACCCTACGTCCAATCCCTCGGATTTGGTCAGGAAGCCACCCTCGATCTTTCCATCGAGAACCAGAACCCGACGACTTCACTCGATTGGAATCTGGTGTTTCGAAACGAATCAGGTGACGCGATGCAAACCCGGGTCGACTCCCTGGACGACCACCAGCCAGAACTCCTGCAGATCATTTCTGATCGTCATGTCATCAGTGGTGGGGTGTCCGGCAATTCAATCAGCGACGGCGGCGGGGACATGTATGACGGAGGCAACCAACTCCGCTTGAACGGGGATATCCTCAACTACTCCGACGGAACGCCGGCGAATTACACCAACGCCGCCTCATCCGCGACCTACTTCACCCGCAACTACGACGGGCTCTTCATCTTTTCTGCAGACCTCGACGATGTGGACGAATTCGCGATCACCGGAAATCTCGGCGCAGATGGCTATGGATCCGTGAGCGTCGAGGAGTTCGCCATCTCCAGCGGTGGGATCTCCTACCGAGCCTTCATCAAGCGGGTGTACGGCGCCGGCGACCCCTCAATCAATCACCTTATCCTCGTGCCGGACGATCCGGCACTGGCACGAACCCATCTGAACCAGACCGCCGATGAGAATCACCGGATCGCCGGTCTCACCAACGCCTCTCAGATCCACTACCTTCTCTTCGCCAAGCCTTCCGGTGCGATCTACGACACCTCTGTCTTTCAAGCACTGGCGGAGACCTTTCTCGACCTGATCCTTCCAGGACCACCATGGTTCATCGCCAATACCCGCTCCGGCAACATCGGAGCAGGCCTCACCAGCCCCCTTCCCGCTGCGGTCTCCGCTCTTGGCCTGGCCCCGGGTGACTATGCCACGAGCTTCGCCATCGTCCCTTCCGGCACCGATCCCGCCACCCTTCCGGAAACCGCTTGGGAGTCGGTCCGGATCGAAGTGGCTCAGCCCACGTTCGAACCCACGTCGCCGGCCCCTTCCTTGGTGAGCATCGCCGGACTCAGCCCGGACCCGTTGGAGATCGAACTCCAACCGACGAGCGGGAACCCAACTCCAGGCAACTTGTCCGCATCCACGTCCGAACCTTGGCTCAGCGCCACGGTTTCGGATGCGGGATCCATCGAAGTCCGATTCTCCAGCGGCACCCTCCAACCCGGCACCCACCGTGGCACGGTCTTCATCTGGGATGAGAACAGCCGGATCTCCGTCGAGATCGATCTGACGGTCAACACCCTCAACCTGAGCAAGATCATTCCAGATCCCCTCCGCCCGAGATTCTACGCCATCAACCAGAACGGCAAGGAACAGGGAAGCATCCTCGTGATCGACCCACTGAGCCAGGAGATCATCAAGAGCATCCCGGTGGGAGACGAACCCACTGATCTGGATCTCACCGAGACCTCTGCCGAACTTCTCGTCATCAACACATCCGACCCATCGATTTCCCGGATCGATCTGACCTCTCTGGAGGTCACACAAACCCACGACCTATCCGAATTCAGCAATCGCAACGATGACTTCGGCGGGCACATCGAGGACGGTCCCGGGTCCATCGTCTACTATGTGGATGAGCAGTGGGGTCCACGCCTCCGGGTCTTCGATACCGCCACCGGAACCGTCCTCCAGACCTTTGGCTCCGTAACTGGGACCACGCCCAACACATCCAACGACTACGGCTACGGAGACATCCACGTCAGCGAGGACGGCTCACGACTCTTCGGGTGGAGGCAATACGGTGACGGTGCCGGCGCGGGTGGATCCCATGTGGTCCGCTTCGACATCGATCCGGACGGAACGCTCAGCGGATTCACCAAGAGCAACAGCGTGAACTCGTCGAACTTCGACCGGGAGCCATTCGACACCCCCATCCTCATGACCGCGGATGGCAGCGGACTGGTGATCAAGGACCGCATGGTCGACCAACTCGATCTGAACGAATTCCCCGCCATCTATCAGGAAGAGATCTACTCGATCTCCCCCGGAGCCGAGATCGTGTCAGGTGCTTCCGCCATCTACGCGGCCGGAGTGCCCGACCCGGTGTTCGAGTTTCCTGCGCCCTCAACAGTCCAGGCGGTCTCACCTGACTACTCCTACCTCCTCTACTTCGACTCCTCCACAGGCGGATTGAGGTGGTTGGACCTGATCGATACGGTCGGAGCCGAAGCCCTTGGCTTGAATATCTTCCCGGCAGATGGAGGCGCTGTCGCCCAGCCTCAGGAACTGCGCTGGATCCCCCAGACAGGCGCCCTCCAATACCGGGTCTTCATCGGCACGGACCGTGCACGGGTGGAATCCGCTGACACCTCGTCCCCCGAGTTCATCGGCACCAGCAGCCAACCCACGATCCAACTGCCCAGTGCCCTGACCTCCGGAATCACCTACTTCTGGCGGGTCGATCCCGTCTTTGCCGATGGCGCGACCGGAGCGGGTCCGGTCCGTTCGTTCTTTGTCTCCACCCTCACCCTGTCCAGCACCGGGATCGAGACGGTTACCCTGATGGGATTCAGCCAGCATCGGGAAAGCCTCGCCCTCGACGCCCCCACCCCGGTTGCGTGGTCGGTCTCTGCCGATGACCCATGGGTTTCCTTCGTGGAAACCTCAGGCACCACGCCCTCCAATCTCGTTCCCATCATCGACGCCACCCATCTGGCGCAAGGGGTTCATCGAACCCTGCTGCATCTGACCAGCGGTGGCATTTCCTTTCCCATACCGCTGGAAGTCCGGGTCTACCCCGTGAACTACACCATGGCAAAAGCCGACCTCGAGTTGGACCGGATCTATGCAATCTCCCAGGAATCCGACTCCTCTCCGGATCCTTCCTTCCTCGTGGTGTTCGATTCCAACACGGCATCCATGGTATCCGTGGTTCCCGTAGGACGCTCCGTGACGGATATCGGGATCCACTACCAGGAGAACCGCCTCTACCTGCCGAATTGGAGAACCGGGATCCTGAGAGCACTGGACCGGAGCACGCTCGAGAACGTCCAGAACTACCAGTTCAGCCCCTTCGGTGGGGTCGGCTACAGCCGTGACGACATTTACCGTGTGGCGGGTGGCACCGCAGGCCGGATTGTCTTCGAAGCCGAGGACCAGTGGGTGAACGTCAATCTCGCCGACACGTCCGATGGCTCGATTCTTGCATCCATCGGACTTCGCGAGGGTGGCGGAGCATTCGATCCCAGCGGACGCTACTACTACCATGGCGAAAACAATTCCTCCGGTGCGGACCTCACGAAATACGATATCTCCGAAGACGAGTTCACCCTACTCGCGACGCAGCGGGTCGACAGTCATAGTTACTACGGTTCCAGGACGGTCCTGTTGAGCGGCGATGGCTCCCGGGTCTATTGGAATGGAGGCATCTTCGACCGGGACTTGAACGTGCTCCAACTGCTTGACGACGAGGTGCTGTCTGCCACCCGCCATGGTGACGTGGTCTTTACCATCGGCGCTGCCTTCAACGGCCACAATGCCGCCAAACTCGCCGACCTTCCGGTTTCCACTGCCGTTCAGGCAGTCGCCCGGTCGCAGGAAGACCTCTTCCTCTTCTCGGACAACACCGTCACCACGGTCGACCTTTCCTCGATCGCCCAGCTTCCCGGACCGGGGACCACTCCTGCCATCGCGGATGGCACCACCGTGATCGGCACCGAACAGACACTTTCCTGGAGCTTGGAAGCCTTCGCCCTCAGCTACCACATCTACTTCGGGACCGACGAAGCCGCCGTCAACAGCGCCACTCCTGACAGCCCTCTCTTCCTTGGTGAATCGATATCAAACACATGGAACGGTGACCTGCCTGCTCTTGCACTCGACGGCGAATACTTCTGGCGCGTCGACCTCGTCGGGTTCAATGGAGTTCAAAAGGGAAGCACCTGGAGCTTTGACGTGGCACCCATCGACATCACGCCACGTGAAATCTCGGTTTCACATCCCGAGGGAAGCCCGATCTCGGACCAAGGGCTCGTCTTCGACGCTCCAACTCCCTTGTCGTGGAGTGCCTCTCCCTCCGTTTCATGGCTCGGCCTGAGTGCCACGAGCGGCACCTCCGGGGACAGTGTCTCCATTCGGTTCAATACCACCGGGCTGGCGGCAGGGACCTACTCGGGAACCATCGACTTCACGAGCGGCTCGGATCGGTGGAGCCTTCCGGTTTCCGTCGAGGTCATCCCCCTGAATTTCACTCTCGCGGTCGCGGATCTCGAACTGGATCGGATTTACGCCATTTCCCAGGAATCGGAAACCGGCAACCAACCAGCCCATCTGCTGGTGATCGACAGCATCACCAACACCATCACCCGGGCCATTCCGGTCGGGTTCTCCGTGACCGATCTCGCGGTTCACTATCAGGAGAACCGGATCTACGTGCCCAACTGGAGGACCGGTGTGCTCCGGGCCCTGGATCGCAACACGTTCGAGGAAGTCCAAACCTACCAATTCGAACCGTCCGGCGGCTATGGGACCTCTTCTGGTGACATCTTCAGAGTGTCGGCAGGCAGAGCCGGCCGCCTCGTCATCGAACAGGAAGACCAGTGGATCAACGTCAGTCTGATTGACACGACAGACGGCTCGATCCTTGCCACCCAGTCCGAAAGGGAAGGCGACGGCGAGTTTGATCCGACCGGTCGCTACTACTACCACGGCGATAGTAATATCTCCAATGCAAGCATCACACGCTTCGATACGGAAGCCGACGACTTCGTTCAGATCGGGGATATCAGAGTAACCGGCAGGAGCAGCTACGGATCCCGCCGGGTATTCCTGAGCGGAGATGGTTCGTACGTCTACTGGAATGGCGGAGTCATGAATCCGGAACTCGACGTGCTTCACACCCTGTCCGACGAGGTGATCTGTGCCACGCTTCACGGAGACCTCTTCTTCACCCAGAACGGGATTTACAACGGGAACAACGGGCTTCGAATCGGAGACCTTCCCACGACTTCCAGCATCCAGACGGTTGCATCGGCCCAGGACAAACTCTTCCTCTTTGAAGGTTCGGACATGATCGCAGTCGACCTGGCCGAGATCGCCTCACTCCCCCCTCGCGGCACCATCCCATCCATTCCGGACGGCGCCACGGTGATCGGCACCAACCAACAACTGGGCTGGACCATTGAACCCTTCGCGCTTTCCTATGACCTGTATTTCGGCACCGACCGCAACGCAGTTGCCAGCGCCTCCCCGGGCAGCGCTTTCCACCTTGGCAATGTGATCGGAAACCAATGGAACGAGCCCCTCTCCTTCAACCTGGATGAAGAGTATTACTGGAGACTCGATGTCAACGGTTTCAGGGGAGTTCAAACGGGCGAAGTCTGGTCCTTCGACATTGCTCCGATCGACATTGTTCCTTCCCGGCTTGAGTTCGCCTTTCCTGAAAACTCACCCATCCCCTCGCAAACCCTGCAGCTCGACGCGCCCAATCCCACGCCATGGTCTGCGAACACCGATGACACCCCTTGGCTGAGTCTTGCAGAATCATCCGGATCGACCGGATCAACCTTGGAGGTTTCCTTCGACTCGACCAATCTGGATCCAGGCAGCCACTCAGGCTTCATCACCTTCACGTCCGGGACGGATACCTGGGAGCTCCCGGTGACTCTCGACATCATCGCAATGGACGTCACCGTCATGATCGCGGATCCAGCGAGAAGAGGCGTCGTCTATGGAATCAACCATGCCGATCCGGAAACCCACTTCTCCCATCTGCTTCGCATCGACGGCACCACGGGACGTGTCACCGGCGCCATCGAGATCGGCCGCAACGCCACCGACATCGATATCGACCCGACCAGCGGACTCCTCTATGCCGCCAACCATACATTCCCGGTAGTACAAGTGGTCGACCTCGACACCTTCAGCGCCCTGCCACCCATCACGCTCGACTCGAACATCGAACAGATCGAGCTAGACGGCCGTGGCCAATTGTATGCCTCCCAGAGAGCGAGTGGGGTTGTCAGGGTATGGGACCTCAATGCTGGCACCGGCAGTTCGCTGGAAGGCAATTATTCATACGGCCAGATCGCCTTGGATGATCAGTCCGGGCACTTGTTCCACGCTCGAACCTACTACTCTCCTACGGTGACCAAGCTGAACATCGGGGTCTCGCCCAACGTTCTTGAGGCCCAATCCGGTGTTCTTTCCGGCAACCTTCAAACCTTCGAACTCAGTGCCGACGGTTCCCGGGCCATTCTCGGCCCGTATTTGCTCGACCCGGACACCAACGTGATCACTCAGCTCCAGGACCCGGCTCAATGCCTCTCTTCCGATGGCCAACTGGCAGCGGGGATCGACTCGGTTTGGTGGAGCGATAGCGGAGCGGAAGCCTTCGCCCTTCCCGTCAGCGCCAGAACCTCTGCTTTCACTGCGGATTCCAGCCACCTTGTGGTCTTCAATGCCGAAGCTTCCTCACTGCGGTCACTTCCCGTCACAGTCCTACCCGGTCCATGGCCAAGACCCGGCCAGAGTCTGGATGAAAGCCCAAGCAGCTTCTCTTGGTCACCCGTTTCAGGCGCCTCATCCTACACCCTGATCATTGACGGAGCGCCGGGAGGTCGGCGGACCTACAGCGGCGTATCTGGAACCTCGTTCACGCTGCCAACGACCCTCCCCATTGGCAGGTCCTACGAATGGCAGGTTCTGGCAAGCACGCCCGCCGGGACCGTGCCATCACCAACCTATCAATTGGACATCCGCTTTCCCGAAGGCCCTGAGATTGATGTCTCCAGCGGTCTTGCCGTGGCTTTCGTCCGGGAGTCCCTTCTCATCGGAGGTGATGACATCGCCTGGCTGCACCGGTTCGATCCCTCCAGCGGGATCAGCCGTCCGATTCAAACCTTCCGGTCCCCAAGAACGGATTATTACGATGCATTTGGCGCGAAGCTCGCGATCGACGACAGGACGGTATGGATCAGTGACTACCAGTTCAACGAGCCCGCCGACAATTCGGGAAAAGTCTTCCACTACCGCATCAATCCCCAAGGATTCTTCGCCGCAAGCAATGATGGCGACGTCCCGCAGGGGACCGGGTCCGAGCAGCTTGGTCACGGGATGGCGGTAGCCGGGGACATGCTGCTGGCAGGCACGAGAAGCAACACCACATCGACGTTCGGAAGGGTCATCGCCTACCACACCCAGCCCTCTCTCGCACAGGTCCAGGTCATTCAACCACGAGACTCCGAGCCGGGTGATCAGTTCGGAAGTGCCATCGCCATGCGTGGGAATTCAGCACTGATCGCAGCCACTGGCAGAGGCAGCCAATACAACCGACTGGCGAATGCCTACATCTTCACCCGCAACCCGGCAACGGCAGCTTGGTCCCAAAGCCAGGAGCTGAATCTGCCGAACGTCGACCGATTCGACACCGCCGCGACTTCGATCGCCTTGGGAGACAACCATCTAGCCATCAATAATGACTCCGACGACATCGTGTATGTCTACTCGAAGGGAACTTCGACGACGTGGTCATACTCCACCGCCATCGACCGCGATGACGTCCCGGGCGCGACAAGCTCCTTCGGAAGCAGCCTGGCCTGCTACGGGGACCTCCTTCTGATTGGTGACAAAGGGGCGAACCTCGGAGGGATCAGTGGCGGCGGTGTCTTCACTTTCAGAAGAATTGGAAACACCTGGAATCAGGGACCCTCCATTGTTCCGCACGATCGATCCAGATCCCAGTTCGGGTCATCCCTTGCCGTGCACGACGGTTGGCTCCTTGTGGGTGGGAGCAACAAGTCCTGGTTGTTCTCGCTCGAGGATTCGCCGAACCACACTCCCTATTTCTCCTCGACCCCCCCTTCCCAGGCCATCTCGGGTCGCCAACTCCACGCGCCGATTACCGCGGCGGATCTCGACGGCGCCGACGGACTCGTCATCGAAGCCCTCCAGCTCCCCGAGTGGCTCGAGCTGTCGGATCATGGCGGCGGATCGGCAAGCCTGCGCGGAACTCCCAACGGAGCCTCAGGCACCCACCATGACATCCAATTGCAAGTCACGGACGTTCTCGGAGCATCGTCCCTGCAAACGGTTCGGCTTGAGCTGCTTGCCGAAACCGATGTGCCTGTCATCGTGATGCAGCCCACAGGCGCCGACCTGTCCGCGGGACAGGAGGTGATCCTGCGCGGCTCAGTGGAAGGAATCGGCCCCTTCTCCTGGCAATGGCAGTTTGATGGAATCGACATACCCGGAGCCACCACCTCCACCCTGAACATCCCCGAGATCGACTCCGAGGATGCCGGGATCTACACCTTCACGGTCGGCAACATCGTCAGCACCGTCACCTCACAACCAGCACGCGTCACCGTTCGGCCGGCCGATCGCTTCGCCGGTGCGTGGCCGACCTTTGGAGGAGGCCCACGACATTCGGGTTTCCACCCGGCCACCCTTGGCCGTCACACCTTCGTCCCGGCCTGGCAGGCTCAGGGAACCGCACTGAACGGCATCATGCAGCGTCCGGCAATCGCCGACGGCAAGGTGTTCATCACGCCCCGGGTTTACTTCGGTGGCTCCCGCAACGCTCAGGCACTGGATCTCGCGTCCGGGGAAACCCTATGGTCCCACTCGTTCGATCAAGCCTTCTCCATCAATCCGCCGACATTCCACAACGGCCGCATCTACATCCAGCGTGGGAACCACAGCAGCGACACCCAACTGTGGTGCCTCGATGCCGAATCCGGAACTCCCATTTGGAGCAGCCCTCACGCCGCCCAGTGGGAGCGCTACGAAGCGCCCACTGTGACCGACGACGGCATCTGGGTGAACGGCGGATCCTACGGCGGGATGTACGGCTTCGCCCCTGATGGAACCCAAAGGTTCTTCCAGTCGCTTTCACAGGTTTCGGACTGGACTCCCGCTGTCTCAAACGGCCGGTTGTTCACCTCCCTTCGCGACGACTTCAACGAGCACAACCCGATTGACGGCACCATACTCTGGTCGCTCAAAACGGAAGCATCAGGGACATCCATCCCCATCATCAGCGGAAATCACGCAGTGGTCAGGAAAGGCAACGACCTCACCTGCATCGACCTCACCGAGCGATCCATCGTTTGGAACGTCACGCAGCCCGGCATCAGCGGCAGTCCCGCCGTGGCCCGCGGCATCGTCTACTCGATTCAGGGAAGTTCCGTGCAAACCCATGCCCTCGACACCGGCGCGCCAGGAGCCACCTACGATACCGGCAGTACGATCACCTCGGATCAGGCACTGGTTGTGAACGATCACCTCATGATCGGCAGCCAAGCGAACACCTACATCTTCGATCTGACCACCCGGGAGGCCGTCCAAACGCTCACCGGTGGAGGAGATCTTGCCTACTCCGATGGCTACCTGTGCACCCAGGGGAGCGATGGCACCATCCACGCCTACTTCGCCAATGCCGCACCTGATTTCACCGAGGCCATGCCGGCAGCTCTTGACAGCGGAGCGGCCGCAGACGACCTGACCGTGGGGCTCGCGGCCTTCGCAGCCGACCTCGACCCCGGCGACCCGCTGATGTGGAGCATCCTGTCAGTGACCCGTCCGGAGATCTTCCGGACCCTGGAGCTTCAACCTGAATCCGGCGACCTGACCGTCATCTACAACCCTTGGGAGTCGGGCTCGTCCGATGTCCTGATCTCGATCACCGACTCGGCCGGGAATGTCACCGAAACCACGATCACGTTCACCGTCCCCGAGCACCCCGATCCGGAACTTCAGATCAATGAACAACTCGTCCTCAACCGCCAGACCGGACTCTACGAACACACCATCGTCGTGACCCATACCGGTGCTCGGGAAATCGCTGGATTCGATCTTACGATTTCAGGGCTTCCTGATGGCGTCTCCATCCAGAATGCATCGAACCAGGTCGCCGGCGGAGGAAGCATCCACCATCGCCAGGCCCTCGCCGCCGGGGAATCCACCACCCTCATCCTCGAATACCATGCCCCCCTGCGAGGCACGGTCATCGACCCCGAAGTCACCGTCAACCTCGTGACCGAACCGGAGTTGGATCCCGAAGCCGAGACACCGGGCGTCGCCGTGGAGCGATGCCTGATGCTCCGGGATGGAGGTCTCCTCATCGAATTCACTTCCACCCCCGGAGCGACCTATCAGGTCCAGTATTCAGACAACGCATCCGATTGGAAGGTCTCCCCGGCCCGCATTCGCGCCGCGGGCAACCGGGTCCAATGGATCGATCGAGGCCCACCGCGCACCGACTCACCGCCTGCCGACAAATCCTCGCGTTTCTACCGCGTCCTTGAGCTTCCCTCCGAGTGATTCTCCTTCCCGATTCCAGCATGAAATTCAACATCCTCCCCTTCGCCGCGCTCACTTGCCTGCCGCTGTCGGCCGGCACGTCCAAGTCGCCGATCGATTCAGGCCGCAACTCAGGCGACTGGCAGTGGTCCATCTCCATGGCGGCTGGCATTCGCAAGGTCGGAGAACTCAAGATCAACTCCAGCTACCGGAGCAAGAGCCTGATCCCTCCCAGCTTCGTGGGCGGCAATTCCCTCACCGTTCCCCCTGTCGGTGATCTTGGATCCAACTCGGATCGGGAATACAATGACGGCTATGTCCGTCAGGATGCATCCACCGGTTTCGACGGGCTGACCCAATACTGGGGTTATCAGAACAGCGGTCAGGTTCAGGGAGATCAGCTGGCCTACCAAGCGACCGGATATCAAAGCATCTACAACCAGAGCTTCAACATCCCCCGCCATGGTCCAGCCAGCCGCGACACGCTCCAGGCCGTCTCCCCGCACATTCAGGCTGACTTGGCCACCCCATGGAAGATCGGCGGGCTTCGGGTTGGATGGAGCGTCGGCTTCGACTTCGCATCAGTCGATCAAGGGATTGGCTTCAGCAACTGGAGCGGACGCCAGACACGTGACGACTACCGCCTGGACTACGAAGATCGCTACGACCTTGGTGGCGTCATCCCTCCCCTTCCTCCCTACGCAGGTTCGGATCAAGGCGCTGGAGCTCTGATCCCCAATCGCCCAGGTAGCCGCTCAATCACCCCGGTTCTGCTCTTCACCGATGTCGCGACCTTTTCCAACCGCGTCTTTGCCAACATCGACGTCGACGTCTACAGCTTCACCTTCGGCCCGTCTCTGACCCAGTCGTGGGGGGGGATCGACCTGTCGGTTCAGGCCGGCATCATCTGCAATGTCTACAACTGGCAGGGCCAACAGGCGGAACGCCTGAGCGTCACCACACGACGCGGGACGAGCACCTATGCCGCATGGGTCGATGAAAATTCCGGAGTCAAGTTCCGCCCGGGTGTCTACGCTCAGGGAGACATCACCTACGATGTCGGCGAACGTTTCCGCATCGGTGCCTACTTCCGACTGGATACTGCCAGCGAGTTCCGCGGTCAGGCCGGCCCCACCATTTTCAAGCTTGATCCCAGCGGCTTCAACAGCGGCTTCCAGATCCGCTACACCATGCCATAGGAACCCCAACGGCCCGGTAATCGGCGCCGACCGCTCCACCCCCAGTTCGGTTTCCCAGCAAATTTCCGCTGCATCCGGTCTTGTCTCCCCAGATTCAAGACACTACCTCTCCCCCGAACGCACCCGTAGCTCAGTTGGATAGAGCACCCGCCTTCTAAGCGGATGGTCGCTGGTTCGAATCCAGCCGGGTGTGCTTTCCCCTACCGCCGGATGCCCTCCCGGTCTCCGGCGAACGGCGACGAAGCTTGTCCCCGACCGTTCTGCATGCATGGGGCAAAAGACCCCTGCACCTCCTGCCAGCTCACGATTTGAAACTTGGCACGTCGTGGGGCTGGATCACAGTGAGGGAATGCAATGCGGAAGATTTGGATCATTGGGATTTTGGGTCGGGTGTTCGGCAGTTGCCGTGGGCATTTTCCTGACGGGATGTCGCGAGGGCAACGAGGGGCACTCCGAGGGAAATTCACCGAGTGCCATCTCTTTGACCGAACAGTCGGCGGATCTCCGGACGCTGATTTCCGATGAGCTTGCCGCAGGCAACAAGCGCATTGTCATCCCGCCGGGACGCTACCGGGTTCAGGCGGAGAAAGGGGAGCATCTCGTCTTCAAGGACCTCAAGAACGTGGAGATCATCGCCTACGACGTGGAGCTGGTCTGCACTTCGACGGTGCGGGCACTGCTCTTCGATCAATGCTCGGACGTCACGATCCGCGGACTGAAGATCGACTACGATCCCCTGCCCTTCACTCAGGGAACGATCGTGTCGATGGCCGAAGACAAGAGTTCGATGGTTTTCAAAGTTGCCGCGGGATACCCCGAGCACGAACTGATCGAGCGGATCCAAATCTATGATCCCGGAACCGCAGAACTCCGGCGGGACGACGCCTCATGGGATCAACAGATCGAGCCCCTTGGCGAGAGTCGCTACCGCGTCAGAAAGAAAGGCAACTACCGGTTCAACCCGGAACGCGATACCGAGCAAATCGGAGACATCCTGGTCACGAACAACGCCAAGGGCACCCCGGGGCCACCTCATGCCGTCGATCTGCGGGACTGCAAGAACATGCGACTCGAGGACATCACGCTCCATGCCTCGCCCTGCTTCGGTTTCCTCGAGAAAGGTTGCGACGGATCCATCTACCGGGGATGCAGGGTGGTGCGGCGCGATCCACGCCATGATCCGGTCCAACGTGCCCTTCCGCGCA
The DNA here is from genome assembly GCF_016595525.1 of Haloferula rosea. Taxonomy (GTDB): domain Bacteria; phylum Verrucomicrobiota; class Verrucomicrobiia; order Verrucomicrobiales; family Akkermansiaceae; genus Haloferula; species Haloferula rosea. Next base: position 405,599 of record NZ_JAENII010000001.1, on the reverse strand, counting down.
TGCGCTCGCTGAATGCAGACGCCTTTCACAGCAAGGATGCCGGTAAAGGCCCCGCGATCGTCGCCTGCACCGCCCACCATCAGGGCGACGATGCGGTGAATATCAACGGAGAATACCACTACGTTGCCAGTAGTCAGGGAAGGGACCTTCGCATCGTGGTCATCAGCAAGCTGAGGTTCCGCCCGGGCGACCCGGTGGAGTTCCTTCCCCATTCCGGTCCGCGCCCGCCCGATGCGGTGGTCACGGGGATCCGCCCGGCCTCCACCCCACTCACCGACGGGGAACGGGCCTTGCTCAACGAGCAGCGGATGGACAATGACACCAAGACACGCATGCTTTCATCAAAGGCGCGTATCCTCACCCTGACTCTGGATCGCGAGGTGAACCTGCCCCCGGCTTCCGCGGTCTGCTGCCCGCTGCGGGTCGGCAATGGGTTCTCCGTGACCGACTGCGACTTCGGACACAACCGATCCCGCGGCATCCTGATCAAGGCCAGCAAGGGTGAGGTCGTGCGCAACCGAATCATCGGCAGCCGGATGGCGGCGGTCCTCATACGGCCCGAATTCTGGTGGCTCGAGGGAGGGCTCCCCTGCGATATCGAGGTAAGTGACAACACCATCAAGGGCAGTTTGCAGACGCCCATTCAGATCCTCGCCATTGGCGGCAACAATCGACCGCTGCCTGCAGGGGCGCTGCGCAACATCTCGATCGTCAACAACCGGATCGAAGACTGCGCCTGGCCACTCATCCGGGTGACCTCCGCCAAGAACCTGACCATCGAAGGCAACACCCTGCCCGACCGACCGAAGGGTCAGTCCACGGGCCCCGATGGCAAAGCGATCGAGCCGATCGTGCTCGAGTACTGCGAACCCTGAGGATCACCGGCGCCCCACGGGACAGCGCCGAGTCAACTCACCCGCCCACCGCCGCCTCCTCGGAAACCGTGCTGGGCTCTTCGATCTTCACATCGTCGGAATCAGTGACATCGAAGAGCTTGCTCTCCTGGCCGTCGGGAAGCGGGTAATCCGTCGTTTTCTCCAGCCGGTTGCCGGTGAAGGTGAGACCATCCACCGAGTAGAGCGAAAGCAAGGGGACCCGGCCGAAGCTGCGGAAGAGGTTGTTCTCGATGCGGATGTTCCGATTGTAGCGGGAAGTGCTGCGAAACTCCTCGGCAATGCCGGAGCCAACCTGGATGGTGCCAGTACCCCAGACGCCGTAGTTGCAGTTGTCGAAGGTGTTGCCGCGGATGACGACGTCGCGCACGCCCGCCTGCTCGAACCAGAAGCGGGAGTCGCCTTCGAAGAGGATCGCCGCACCCGGAGTATGGAAGGTGTTGCCCTCGATCACGATCTTTCCCCGTGAACCGAGCAGGAGGCCGCGGGCACGGTTGCCGCGCATCACACAATTGCGGATCAGCACTTCAGCGGTGTTTGCATCCGCATCGGCGACGGAGTCCCCGACAGTGACGCTCTCCGGGAGGGTTCCCTCGATCTCGACTATGGTGCGGTGCTTGTTGAGGCGCTCGACCGATTTGACGTTCGCGAAGCCTTCCTCGGTGAGGCTCGGGCCATCATTCAGTTCAAGGCGGGTGCCTGCCCCGATGAAATCCACGCCGGCCTGCTGCGGATGGATCATGGAAACTTCGAAACGATTCGGGGCGAAGATGTGGGTGATCTTCGCGTAGAGCCCGTGAACGTTGGTGGGATCGTCCTTCTGCTGCTCAAAGAGGCAATCGACCATCTCGATCCGGCCTCTGCAGTTCACGAAATGGGTGGCATCCGCCGTTGTGCTGATGATGCGGTGTCCCCCGGAGGGTGGAGTGACCTTCAGGCGCGTATAGAAAAGGTCCGCGCTGCGCTGGGCGATCACCCCCATGCCGCCGCAGTGGTGCAGCGTGATGTCGGTGAGGCGCACGCCGGAGCTGTCGGTCACGATGACCCCCGGGACGTCGCGATTCTTCGGAGAGAATACGAGGATCTCACCCACCCGCGCGGAGATGTTGGGGATCCTGAGGCGGATCCGGTTCGGTCCGATCGGGTGGGCGGCTATTCCGGCACCAACCTGGTAACGGTCCTTGGCCATGAAGGCGGTCTCCTGCTTGATCGGGTCGAAAGCGAGCAGGCTGCCATAGGGATAGACCACTTCCCCACTGGTCACGGTGGTGGCCTTGGTCTTCGCCTTCTTGCCATTGGTGAAGACGAGCACCCCGTTCCGGATTTCGAATGGATAGTGCTCGGTGAACTCGAGGTCCACGTGCTGGGGCGTGATGGCCAGCACCTTTCCTTCCGAGTGAAATGGACGGCTGAAATCGACGCTGAAGTTCCTGAGTTTCACCTGACTCGAGCCACTGATCAGGAATGGCACGGTGTAACCGTGGAAGACAAAGGTCGCCCCCCCGCCATCGATCTCCAACCCGTCCATCTCCTTCAGTGGAAAGGCGATGCGTTTGAGACCCTCGTCGTTGTTGCTGACGAAAAGGTATTCCTCGAATGCCCGATCGGGGTAGAAATCATAGCGACCGGGCCCGAAGGTGATCTTGGATCCTTCACCCTTGCGGACAGCCTCCAGCGCGGCCCTGACCGATGGAGTCGTGTCGCTGCCGTCCGGCTTCGCACCGAGTTCCCTCACGTCGATCACTCCGGCTTCCCTCGCGACTGCGGGGTTGGCAACGGTAGTCCAGAGGAGAAGGAGTCCTGCGACGAGGTGAATCGGAGTCGTATTCATGAGTGATTGGCGAAAGGGATTGGAGGGCATTCAGAAGCGCCTAGAGACTGACACCTCGCACCGGCCTGCATCATTGAACTTTCAGGGAAATCTCCTGAACTTTTCCGTCGACTTTGAACCGATGATGAATCGACCACCCCTCAAACTCGACAACGACTCAAAAGGAGGATCACTTCGCAGGAAGCCCCGTTGATCCCGACCGCCTTCGGAATTCGCCGGGAGTGACCCCCACCTTCTTCTTGAACAAACGGCTCATGTATTCCGGGTGCTCGAATCCGGTCTTCTCAGCCACCTCGGCGAGGGTCAGGTCAGACTCCGCCAGCAGTGCACGAACACGATTGAGCCGCACCCGCAGAATCTCGGTCTTGGGAGATTTCCCGAGAATCTTCGAGAACCGGCGCTCGAGGACGCTACGCGAAAGCGGAACCACCTTCAGCAACGACTCGACATCGAGACCAGAGCAGGCGTGCTCACGGATGTGCTTCAGAGCCGCCGCGATGTGCCGGTCATCGATCGCAAGCACATCCGTCGATTGCCGGGCCATCACCCCGACCGGACTCACAATGGTGGACGAAAATTCGGTGGCTTCCCCATCCATCAACCGGGCCAGAAGAGCAGCCGCTTCGAACCCGATCTGTTGCGTATTCAAAATCACGCTGGAAAGCGGAACCACGGACAACTCACAGAAGACTTCATCGCGGTCGACCCCGATCACTGCCACCTCGTCCGGCACGGGAACCGAGACCTCACGGCAACAGGTCAACACCTGTCGTCCCCGGGCATCATTGCAGGCCATGACTCCACAAGGCTTCGGCAAGGACTTCAACCAAGCCATCAACTCGCGTTCCTGAAGCTCGCCATGATGCTCCCCGTCCACCTCCGCTGACGAGGGTGAGATGCCGGGCTTCTGAAAGACCTGACATTCGAATCCAGCCTCGGCAACCCGCCGCTCAAAGCTGGCCCGGCGCAGGTCCGACCAATCCATCCCATTGAACCCACAGAATGCGAAGTTCTTGAAGCCACGACTCAGCAAGTGCTCGGCAGCCATTCGCCCCACCGCCTCCTCGTCGGAACGGATCCTCGGAAATCCAGCGTCGGGCAAGCTGCCGCTCAAATCAACCACTGGTACTCCCGTGTCTCCAAGGATTTCGGCAATCGCCGGGGTCGAGACACGGGCGATGACCCCGTCCCAATTCCAACGGCTGAACCACTTGGGAAAATGCTCGGCCGGATCGCCCTCCTCAAACTCGATCGACCACGGGCCATGTACCCTCACGTAGCTGGCGATGCCCATCAAGAGCTCCCTGCCGTAGCTGCGCGACGATTCAATGAGCAGAGCAACTCGTGGCGTGGGCCTTTTCGTGGGCATGCCTTTCATGGAATGAAATGGGACATCCTACATCCTTCGCTTCAAGCGATTTCCCACAAGCACCATCAATCCAACCCCCAGCAACCCGCTGACCGACCAGACTCCGGCATTCGGCAACTGTGGGGCGATGAGCAGGCTCATGGCTCCAATGCCCGGACCAACCAAATTTCCCGCCCCCATCATCGCCTCATGGATCCCACCCTGCTCGGCACGGGCCTCACCGACGTCCATTGAGTAAAACAGGGATGCGTAGTACAAGCTCCCGACCGCCAAGCCGAACGCCACCTGCCCCATCGCCAGCTGCCAAAGGCCTCCGGAGGTCAGGACAAGCACGAAACCCATCAGCAGGAGGATGTAGCCGACCAAGAGCCAGCGGAAACGGTAATGCCACCCGGGCCATCGCCACATGATCACGAAGGCGGCGAGACGCGCGAAAAACCAGATTGAACAAAACACACCCGCCACCGTGACGCTCAAGCCAAGTTTGCGCGCAAGTTCCGGAATCATCGCCAGCAGGGTGAACGCCGCGACGCAGGCAAACGGATTCGCGAACCAGGCCATGCGCTGGAAGGACTTGGGATCGCACCCGGACCTCGAGGCCGGAGGCGACGCTTGGGGCAGCGGCGCTGTTGGAATCGCAGGCGGTGCCTCGGCCTCATTCCGCGAGTAGCCCCACAAAACAGCGATCTGCAGGAGATGGAGCACCGGTGGTAGCCAGAAGATACTGGAGGCCCCGAGCCGCTCAAACAGGCCACCGCCGAAGAAATACGACAGGGCCGAGCAGGCTGCCCATACCACGCTGTAGATTCCCACGATGTTCGCCCTCGCTGATCCACTCACTCCCTCGGTCACCAGCGCCTCCAGTGCCGGCCACACCATGAACTGCGAGGCCGCCCAGACGACCATGACCAAAAGCTGAACTGGAAGAGGTTCGAAGCACGCGCCCACGCCTAGCGCGAGGATCATCCCGATCAGTCCCACGTTCATCGCCCGGAAACAACCACGCCGCTGCGCGAATCTTCCCCCCTGCCACGAGGCCACCGCGATGACCAGGCCCATCAGGGCGGCGACGCCAAGGTTTCCAAGATTTCCGAAACCATGCCGATCCCGAAAGAGAAAGAATACGTAGTTGCCGTAGAAGCCACAGGCCAGCGATCCCAGAGCCTCAAAAACAAAGAGCTGAGACCGTTTGCGGAGGCCATGAATCTCCTCCATGGTCATTGGTGGCGGGCAAACCGTTGTGCCGGACACGCACGGCAAATACCCAGCCCGGAGAGCAAAGCTGGTGCGACGGGATGTCGATGAGATCTCTGTTCAGACTTGGAGTGCACGACCATTGGATGAGCGGTTCAAGTATGCCTGTCGGCACTCGGGTCCTCAATCTGATTCGCTCTGCACAACCATGACATGCTTGCAAGCCATGGCCGACCTCGAGTCCGATTCACCCGGCCACTACCATTTGCCCCGCACAAAATTGTAGGGGCCACCATGATGGGGCTCGTTGGCAAACTCCATGTATTCGTTGTAGCGAAGGGACGAAACATGCCCGTCCACCCACAGGATGTTTCCGCTGCCTCGGTGCCGGTCCGCAAATGCCATGTTGGCACCCTTGTTAGCCCCTCCACGGAAGATCCATTCGCCGAAGTTGTTCTGCTTCACGGTGTCTTGGACGTAGGGTGTTGAGGCGGGCTTCCTGACCGATGCCAATCTCATGACTCCATCCCCTTCCCGGCCAAGGCGCAGGTTGGCCGCGTAGTCGCCCGTATAGGGCCAGGCCGGTTCGTATGCTTCACCATGCCCCGCAGGACAGCCAAAAACCGTCGGAAGGGGGTCACCCTTGTGATACGGAAGATATTTGCGGCCCATGTCGGCGGACGCAGCATCATACCAAGAAGTTCCTTTGCCAATCCATGACACATCCGCTGAACCGTCGGGGAACTGTCCGTTGTTCTCCGAAATGTGGGACAGCAGGCCCGTTCCAATCTGCTTCAGGTTGTTCACGCAGTGCGCCGCCTTGGCCCGCTCGCGAACCGCCGAGTTGATGGGAAAGGCGATCGCGGCGAGAACAACGATGATGACGATGACGATCAGCAACTCGGTCAGCGTGAATCCCGCCGGACGAAGCAGGCATCCTCTGCGGACTTGATGCTTGCGATGGTGCAAGGAGATCATGATTGGGTGCAGATCACGGGCGCCTGCCTCAGTTGGTTTCCACGCGGTAGAACGCCCGGCTTTCGCCCGGTGGCCCTCCCGCAGGATCGGAAAGCGTCTTCTCCGTACCGTCACCGACCACCGACTGCCCGACGACATCAGCCCATGCACCCAAGGCACCATCCCCGCTCTTCTGGAGCTGATAGGTTTGTCCGGGGTTACTCAGGAAGGTGATTGAGGGAAAGGGGTCGAGGGCAATCTTCAGCGAAGGAAGCAATGGGGTTCCCGCGGTGAGGAAACCCGAACTGGTCAGGCTGTAAGCTCCGCCGTCAATTGCCGCGAGCTGCCCAGCGGTCAGGCCGGTGTCGTCGGTACCGAAGCGGATGGTGTTCTCCTTGAAGCCTGTGATCGTGATGGAGCCGGATCCCCAGGCCTGCGAAGAACTGTCCTTGAAGACGAGGTTCGTGACAGCGGGGTCAATGTCGATGGTCAGCGTTCCATCGTTGACGTTGATCAACCCCATGGTGCCCTGATCCGCGTTCACGTCCAACTCCAGGGAGTTCGTGCCGCCAATGATGATGTTGGCATTGTTGACCGCATCCGCGGCATTCAGCTCCAGCTCCGCACCCGAGCCATTGATCTGGAACTTGCGGAAGTCGGTCAGCACGATCCCTCCATCCACAGCCAGCTTCGAATTCGAAAACAACACGATGTCCCGGCCGAAGTTGACGCTGGAGTGATCGGGACCGAACGACACGTTGTTCGAGTTAATGAAAAGATTCTCAGCGCTTGGCGAAAAGTTGCAGTTGAAGATGATGCTCCCAACATTGGTGTTGGTTCGCAGCTTGGTCAGCAGGGTCAGGTCACAGTTGCTGTCGAACTCCAGAATGTTTGCCGCTCCATTGCCATTACTCACCAAGGTCTCGCCTGCCAGGGTGTTGTCGATGATGATATCGCAGTTGATCCGCAGCTTCCGGTCGTTGTTCGTCAGGTTGCCGATTCCAAGGACATCGCTGGCGCTGTTCGGGTCGATGGTCAGGGTCCCTCCGAAGAGCAGGTGCTCGTTGGCCGGGTTGCTACCGTTGGCGGCAAAGCCGGTGCGATAGCTGCGAACGACAAAACTTCCGTCGACGTTGATTTGAACATCCGAGTTGATGTTGAATCTCGCATCGACTCCGTTGGTATTGGGAGATCCAGCCGGATTCCAGTTGTCCGCATTGGACCACAGATTGGTTCCCGTTCCTCCTTTCCAATCGACAAATTGGGCCGGCGAGACTTGGGCAAACAGCGGCAAGAGCGCTACAAAAACGGCTTTTGAGGGTTTCATGATTTGGATTTGAGGGGTTTGAAAGAAGAAGGCGAGCTTGGCGACTCGCGCAAATCGACAGTTCATAAAAGCACGACCTCTCAAGGGGATCACTGAACAATCACGGAAATCTCCTGAACATTTGCGTCACGAGGTTGATTCAGATTGCCTTCACTGCTTCCGAGGGAATGGATTTGTTCCAATCCCGTGTTTAAACCCATGCAACTGAATCCTGTATCCCTCTTGTGGGGAGTGTTTTTGTCCGTAGCTGCGGCCGCGCCGATCCCAATGCTGAACAACTCAGGCGAGATCAACAATGGCGTCGATCGTGTCACACTCTCGGATGTCTCGGTGCTGGGTTGGGATGGGTCAGGCTCATCCGCTCAGCTGATTGATGGCGGCACTGACTACGGCAACGGCAGGTGGCGTCTGAGTATCGAGGACAGCATGGAGGCATGGCAGATGACGTCTCATGTCATCGCAACAGGCGATGCCTTTTCGTTGCGCTTTGATGCCGCGATGTTCGCGGGGAACCTCCCTGGCGGGGGGAGTGGATTCGTTCCGGTGGAGACCCTCGTCGGCGGGGCCACGCGCAACGGCGACTTCAATGATCCGACCACAACCGGCAACACGTTCGCCGACACACCGGAATGGTTCAACCTGGGCAGCGGCCAGGGAACGGAAGCCACAAGACCGGGCGGAGATGTGGATTTCGATGGCACCCGCAACGGGGTGCTGTCGGACAATGGAGGTCGTAAGTTTGCCTTGGATACCGGCCACACTCTGGCTTCGGGTGAACTCTTCCGGACCTCATTCGTCTGGCGTGATGCAGGCAACTGGATTGACGACGAGGATCTCGTCGCCGTCACGCTCTACACGACGTCCGATGATACCATCGACGGGGCGAGAACCGCTTTGCAGACCCTGCAGGCTCCCGTTTCGAGCCAGAACGCCACCTACGAATCGGCGACGCTGACCTTCAACGCAGTCGCTTCGGCTTCAGCGGGCAAGCGCCTCTTCGTCTTCATCGAGGGGGTCGATGGCAGCGGCACCAGCAATGGTTTTGCCCGCTTCGACAACTTCGTCCTCGAGCGAGGCACCTTTGCAACCTCCCTGCCGGATCGCCAGATCATCGCGGAGCTCTACGTCGATGACAACGGCGCGCGGCTCCCGGTCGCCACGAGGACCTACGATTTCAAAACGCCGGTCGTCGGGAGCTGGGATCACTATCATCTGGCGGTTCCCTCAGGTTCGCTCGATGCGCATGCCGGGAAAACGGTGGGCGTGCAGTTCCGCTCGAACGATCAGGCCAATGGCAACTTCCAGAGCTTCGACCAGGTTCAGCTGGAATTCTGGCCCGCCGCCGCTCCGGATGGTGGATTTTCTGACGATTGGGACAGTCTGCCGAACCAGGTCTGGGCCGGCCCCGGATACTGGGCGAACCGCCTTCAGGATTGGGAAGTTCAAGGCAACCGCGTGCAGTGCATCCGTGGCAATCGCGACCGCTTGACCCTGCACCGTCCCGGCACTTCGATTCGTGGCAATGGTGAGGACTTCTCACTGAGCGTGCGAACCGGACTCAATACCGGCAGCAGTAGCAGCGACTCCCGATCCGGATTCCTCCTCGGAGCGGGTCCGAGTCTTGACTGGCGCGCCGCCTTGCTGGTTCAGGACGGCCTCGGTCGCGACTTCGGTTTGTTCCTTGGCCTCACCGGAGGAGGCGATCTGGTCATCGAGGACTACTCGACCGGGGCTGTGACCGCCCGAGCCACGTCGGCAGTGACGGGGGGCTTTGCCCAAAACACCCGCTTGGAGCTCGACGCGACTTACCATGATGGTCCGGGGACCTACACGCTTGCCCTGACGGCCTTCAATGCCTCGGATACTCAAGTTGGAGCCGTAAGCTTTGAGGTCCCTTCAGACCGGGTCCTCGGCGCTTTTGGTCTCCTGACCCATCGGGGCACTTCCTCAGCCACCCACTGGTATGACTCTTTCTCCGGCACCGGATCGGCCCTCAATCCCGAGCCCGACCGCCATCTTGCCATCATCGGAGCGATGCACACCTTGTCGAAGGGAACCTTGAAGATCACCGCGCAGTTGCCACCGCTCAGCCTGGCGAACAGTCCGACCGTCGCGCTGGATACGTGGAACGGCGCTTCCTGGTCGCAGATTGCCACTGCGCCGGTGGACAACACCGACAACCTGTCGTCCTACACCGCGACCTTCGTCGTCCCCGGATGGAACGATGCGGTCGACACCGATTATCGCCTCCGGGTGAATATCGATGGCAGCGACTACGAATGGACCGGCACGGTCCGCCGTGACCCGGTGGAGAAGGAGCAGATCTCCATCGCCATGACCACCTGCCAGCGGATCAACGACGGCAATGCGCAGAACAACGGCTTCGACTGGTCGCCCGTGATGGTCTGGCATCCGCATCCTCAGTCCTTCGCCCACATCGCCAAGCATCAGCCCGACGTGTTGCTCGCCCATGGAGATCAACTCTATGAACCTCAACCGACGAACAAGGACACTTCGTCCGCGAAGAACCGCCAACTCGATTTCCTCTACAAGTGGAACCTGTGGATGCTCCAGGTGCGTGAGCTTGCCCGCGAGATCCCGACCGTGGCCATTCCGGATGACCATGACATCTATCAGGGGAATCTGTGGGGCGAGGGAGGAATTGCGACCAGCGAGGAATCCACCGGTGGCTACATCGAGCCGGCTGACTGGGTGCGGATGGTCGAGCGTTGCCATGCTTCCAATCTTCCCGATCCCGATCCCTACAATCCGGTTCAGCCAGCCCCCCCGGTCGCCCAAGGCATCGGTGTTTATTTCACCGGAATGACTTACGGGCGGCTCGGCTTCGCGATTCTCGAGGACCGCAAGTTCAAGACGGGTCCCAACGGGAGTGGCAGCATCCCCCTCGACCAGCAGTTCCTGCTCGGCGATCGCCAGAAGGACTTCCTTCGTGAGTGGAACGAGGATTGGGCGGGTCAGGACCTGAAGCTCGTCGTTTCCCAATCCCCGCTGGGTAGCCTCAACACTCATGCCAGTCAGGGATACACCTTCCGTCTGAATGATCGTGATGCCCACGGCTGGCCGACCCACCGTCGAAACGAAGCATGGCGCCTCTGGCGAGCCAGCCGGATGTTCCAGCTCGCCGGCGACCAGCATCTTGGAACCATCGCCCATCACGGAGCCGATGGTCCACGGGACGCGGGCCTTTCCTTTGCCGCTCCCGCGATGGCCAATTTCTTCCCTCGGATCTTCGATCCTCTCAACAACTCAAGCGGGACGACATCCACCCAAAGCCCTTACACAGGTGACTACTTCTTCGATGGCAATGGCACCTTGCCCGATGGGGTCACTCCCAACCTGACGGCCAACGACCCCCACCACTTTGCCATCCTCGCTTCTGGAAATTCGGCGGAGTATTATCAGCAGACCACCGGCGTCAACCCGCCCAACTATCACGACCGGGCGCCTGGTTACGGGATTACGAGAGTCAACCGGACAACCCGCGAGGTCACCTTCGAATGCTGGCCCATCTATGCCGACCCGGAGTTTCCACAAACCGGTAGTCAGTATGCCGACTGGCCCCAGACCTTCCGCCAGACCGATAACGACGGTCGGGTGCCGACGGGGTATCTACCGGTGATCGACAGCCTGTGGCGAACGAACCCGGTGGTTCGCGTGTTTGATGAAGCCTCTGGTGAGCTGATTCACGCGATGAGGGTCCGTGGGAGCCGCTATCGACCACCGGTTTACGACAATGCACTGAGCTATCGTGTGGAGGTTGCTTATGGAGACGAAGCGGTCTCGGAAACCTACAACAGCCAGACGGCTTCGGCTCCGGGAGCTCCGGCCATCCACTACTTCGGGGCCGTGCAGCCATCGATTCTCAGTGGGGCGACTGCCGTCCTCGAGTGGGACGTCAGTTCCCCGGTGACACTCACCGTGGATCAGGGCATCGGCGACGTCCTGTCCCAGACGGTCGACGGCATCGGCTTCCTTCAGGTTTCGCCTTCATCGGACACAACTTACACCCTGACTCTGAACGGGGGTGCCACCGCGACGACGACCATCCGGGTCTTCGCCGATCGTGGCTCTTGGGATGACGTCCATTTCACCCCGGTGGAGCAGGCAGACCCCGAGATCTTCGGTGGCGACAAGGACCCCGATGGGGATGGCTATACCAACGACGAAGAGTTTCAGTTTCAAACTGACCCTCGCAATGCCGGATCCAATCCAAAGCTTCAAGGATCGGTGATCCTGAACGGCGCGAGCCTCACGGTCGACTTCGAGATGTCCTACCCGGTCGATTCGGCGACCTCCAAGATGATCGTCGAAACCTCGTCCGAGCTTGGCACCTGGGATGAAGTTCCAGCAAACAGCTACGTCGAAACAGGTCGCGAGAATTTTCCGGGTGATGGGACGAGCCGGGTCTCGATCCAGTTGACCGACTCAGTTCCGGCTCCAGAGGGAAGGCGTTTCTACCGCGCCCGGTGGGCATTGCCGTGAGCTTGAACCGAAGCGGGTTCAGCCGTCCGTCGCAAGGACGGCTTCTCCCGTTCAGTGCTTCTTCTTGTGGTAGCGCTTGATCAGCTCGTCGTAGCGGGTCGTTGCGCGAGCATCCGCTTCCTTGTCCTCGCGCCCGGCCCAGCACTTGGTCAGGAACGGATCGTTTTGTTCGTCGAGGTGTGCGGCAAGAGCGGCGTGCAAGGAGTCCATGATGGCATCGGAGCCACCTCCGCGATGGATCGGCTTCTGCTGGTAGGGATCACGGCGTCGATCGTAGAGCGCCGCTCCACCCTGGTTCGCGATCCCCGTCCATCGGTAGGATGGCGAGTCATCCACCACCACATAGGTGTAGTCCTTCGAATAAACGGCACGCCATTGTCGATAGGCTTCATCAGCGCCTCCTTTGTAGAAGGAAAGAAAGGCGAATTCCGGCACCTCCATCGTGTGGCCGGTGAGTAGCGGCGAGAAGTCGGTGCCATCCATCTGAGGGCCCTCGATCTTCATCAACCCAAGAAGAGTGGGCATGAGATCGACCGATGCGAACGGGGAATCGATCTCCCGGGGTTGGATGCCTGGACCCTTGATCAAGCAGGGGATCCCCGCGGACTCGTCATGCCAGAGGCCCTTGGTCATGCGGCCATGGGAACCCAACATTTCCCCATGGTCCGAAGTGAAGACCACGATCGTGTTCTGCTCCAGGCCGCTTTTCGTGAGGTGTCGCATCAGCCGACCAAACTCGTGATCAAGCGCGGTGATCGCACCGAAATAGCCGGGTACTGCGGGCTCGGATTCAAATTTCCCATGCACCGGCTTCACGTTTGGTCGGCGCGGCTTGGCCTTGAATTCAGCGGTGCGGTAGGGCGCTTCGAATCGGGCCGGAGCCTTGTATCCATAGCCATACTTCTGTTTCTTCTCCTGATCCAGCATGCCTGGCGTGAAGGTCTTCTCCATGCCCTTGCCTCCTCCGTTGTGGGGAGGACCATACGAAACCACGAGCGCGAAGGGCTCCTCGGCGTGCTCCTTCATGAATTGGATCGCGGTGTCGGTTGCGTAGGTGGGTGCCCAGCCTTCCACCTTGATCTGCTTCGGGTTGTTCTGGATGTAGTAGGGCTGGTTGAAGGGCGCGTGATAGATCGACATGTGCCAGAAGTCGAACCCCTGACGGCGCATCCCGGGGGAAATGTATTCGTGTCGGCCATCGAGGTGCCACTTGCCGATGTAACCCGTGCGATAGCCTGCATTCTTGGAGACCACGCCGAGGCTTTGAGAGGCTTCATCCAGGCGCATGCTGTTGGCGATGACTCCGTTGGTGAGCGGGTGGTTACCCGTGAGCATGACCGCGCGATTGGGCGTGCAGACCGGCACCGTGGCGACGGCATGGGTGAAGACCACGGCGTCCTTCGAGAAGCGGTCCACGTGAGGCGTCAGGACCGGATCGTCATTTTCGAAACCCAGCGCCTGACGGCGCCACTGGTCCGACATCACGAATAGTAGGTTTGGTTTCTCTTTGGACGGGCTCGCCGCGGCGGGGAAGTAACCGGTAGTGCCAACGAGCAGCGCGATAAGGATGCGTCGGGTCATGGGTGGGGCGAAAGGAAGAAGCCTTGACGATATCGGCGGTCTGCCGAGCGAGACAAAGAGGGAAGAAGCCGTTCTGTGGATTCGGTTGGCCGTCTCGTAAGACGAAGCGCATCCGTCATGCGGTTCTTCTGCGGCGAAGAAGCACCAGCGTGCCGAGGCCGATCAGGGAGAGGGAAGCCGGTTCGGGAACGGCGACGAATTCCGCCCGGAATCCCTCGAAATTGATGGCGCCAGTCGAAACCGCCAGAGTGACGGAGGTGCCGGTGACGGAGGCCTCCGAGCTGCCCGCCGAGATATTCTCGCTTCCTCCAGCGTGAGTGAATGTCCCCGCGTCGGTACCTGCCACTCCCCCTCCCCTGACGATCGTGAAACCCGTCAACGACAGATCTGCGAAGCTGGAACTCGTCATGGCAATGGTAGCGGTGAGGGTTTCATCGGTTCCGACCTGATTGTTGTCGCCACCCGTGACCGAGACGTTTCCAAAGCCATTGAACTGCACACCCGTTCCGCCGGTCTGCGAGTAACTTACGGTGAAGCTGAAGGACTCGGTCGCGGTGCCTCCCACCGAGGTGAGATCGACATTGGTGATCGTGTAGGTGGTCACCGGTATTCCGTTGTCGGTTGCCTCATCACCAAGTGTGGAGCTGAAGGCTCCGGTGCCGCTCCCGCCGCCTCCGGAACTTATCCCGTTTGGTGTGAAGTTCGACACAGTGATCGTCACAGCAGCAGGGAGAAAGGTGGCGGAGGCCAAGGCAACGAGGAGAACAAGGATCGGGGTCTTCATCTGGCTGTAAGGATTAATGATTGGTCGAAATCGACCGAGTTAACGCCATGATCATGAGGATATCATAGCTTCCGATCACTGAATCTTCGCGGATACTTCCTGAACATTTGCGTCACCGCCCCTTCAATGCCCCGTCCGTTAGGAAACCCTCGATCGCAGGCAACGCTCGTGGCCTCAGCTGCCTCGGCACGACGGTTTCGAACCCGGCCCGGTGAGATTCATTTACTCCCACGACGGAAAGGCGACCGGACAGGAAAGCTCAACCAGCAGCTTCCAGTCCCCGCTGGTCATAGGAGCGTATTGCAATCCCAAAGCCGAATTTCGCAACCCGCTTTGAAATGGAAAGGCGCCCAATCCCCGTGTTCTCAAGCATCCACGGGTTGGCCCTCGTCGTGCGAAGAAAGCAAGCGACATGAAATCAAATCAATTTCCAAGCATGAGTGGCCTCAAGGCCGTGACATTGGCAGGCGCAGGACTGATCGGCTACATCGCCCTGTTTGCTCTAACCTCCTGCTCTACCGTCGCCGGGGTCGGCCAGGATGTCCAGAAGGTCGGCGACGAAATTGAAGAAGCCGCCCACTCCCACTGATCAAAATCCTCCGGTCTCGCTTCTCCGAGGCGCAATCTGCCCGTGATCCCCCCGGATCACGGGTTTCATTTGCCAAGCGCTAAGGCCCTCCAGACGATGGACGTTCAAACCCGCCATCACTTCGCGGGTCCTCGCTGACCTCGGAAATATGACCCAGCCCACCCATCCATCTGGCATTTGGCATGAATTCATAAGGTCTGATCGGCGTCCAATACCCTGAAATGATCTTTGCGAGGACGAGATGACGAATCGATTGTCTTCTCGCGTACTGCGCTCGACAGTTCGTTCATCTGCCATCTTCAACCACTACCTCGCTCCCTCTCCCATCCGCCACAGGTTCATGACCACCGAGACCAACATGCTGGCCAACTTCCTCAACAAGGCAGAGAAGGCCATCGCCCGGACAAGGCCGGATCGGGTCGCCGATCACCGCGCCGTGGTCCATCATTACCTCGGATACGTCACCAACGCACAGGTCATCATCCGGGGGCGCGTCCAGAGGATCCAGAGAGCTCGCGTTACCAGCGAGGAAGATTCCAGAATCTCCAACTTCCGGGACATCGCACGACGCTTCTTTACCAGCGAAATCCCTCATGCGTCGGTCGCCGGAGAGTTCTTGGGTCATCGATTCACGACGACCTGTGATGACGAAGGGTTCTTCACGGTCACCTTCGACGCAAGACACGCGATCGAGTCATCCGCCTCCCGGCTATCCTATGCAGCCTTCGTCGTTGATCCGAAGACGGATCAAGCCATCGGACCTGCCACCACGGGTCATGTGATTTCGCCAAGGGTTCCGGTCCGTCGAATCATCGTCAGCGACATTGATGACACCGTCGTTGAATCGGGTGCCACCAGCCTCCCTACGCTTCTCAAGACCACGCTCTTTGAGAATATCCATACGCGACGCATCTTCCCAGGCGTCGGAGATTTCTACCGGAAACTGAAGGCCGGGCGATCCGGTGATGAGGATCACCCCATCTTCTACGTGACCAGCTCTCCATGGAATCTGCATGACTTCATCACCGAGCTGTTGACTCTTCGTGAGGTTCCCGAAGGCCCCCTCTTCATGACCGATTGGGGAATTGATCCAACCAAGATTCTAAAACCAAGTCACTCATCCCACAAACTGGATTCGATTCTCCGGCTTCTGGGTGACCATCCCGATGCTTCGGTAGTCCTACTTGGCGACAGCGGCGAGAAGGATCCCGAGATTTACCTCAAGGTGGTCAATGACTTCCCCGACCGCGTGGACGCCATCTTCATCCGTGATGTCTCCGACCACCAACGCGATGAAGAGGTGCGCCTTCTTCTTGAATCGTGTGAGGCCCATGACATCCCGGTCTCGTTTTCCAACGACGGATCCGAGGCGGCGGATCAAGCGTGTCAGTTCGGCCTGATTTCAGATCACACTGAGATTGCTCCGCAGCCCTGATTACGCTGCAAATCGCAACGATCAGCATGAGAGAATTGCACGGATCGAGCTGCGTCCCAGAAATTTGATGCGATTCCGATCGAGGATCCTTGGCGTCTTGAGCCATCGAATGAACTATATCCTCGGAGGAGGCAGGCCCACCGGACTGCATGGAGTGAGTGCACTTTTCCACGGGAAACAAAGGCCCATTTCCCGAATGGGGCAATGCTGCAACCGCCGGAAGGGATGGGATTTTCGGAGCGCTGAACCCATCCGTGCATCACCCATTTCCTGATGTGGAACACCCCATGCTGATTGAGATGCATGTCCATTCTGCCAAAGCCTGCTTTCTGCGCGTTCGTGATCTGTTCGGCGGCAGCGCTTCTCACAAGTTGCTCAGTGTATCAGGGATCGGATCGAGACGAGGATCCATTGCTTCAACGGGAACTGGACAGCGAGGCTGACTACCGCTCCGAATCAGGCTTCTCCTTCTGGAACGATGAGCCCGGCGATGGCC
The DNA here is from genome assembly GCF_016595525.1 of Haloferula rosea. Classification (GTDB taxonomy): domain Bacteria; phylum Verrucomicrobiota; class Verrucomicrobiia; order Verrucomicrobiales; family Akkermansiaceae; genus Haloferula; species Haloferula rosea. The sequence continues at coordinate 388,640 of NZ_JAENII010000001.1, read as the reverse complement.
CTCTTTCCGTTACCATCGATCTCAGCGAACAGACGGCTTGGTTCAAACGAGGGAGCATCACCGTCGGCAAGTCCCGGGTCGCCACCGGCCGGAAAGGCCATCGCACACCCCGAGGCCGTTTCACCATCACCGAAAAGACGGCCGACAAGCGATCCAACCTCTACGGAAAGATATACGATGCCTCGGGAGCTGTGGTGACAGCCGATGCAGACACACGGCGCGACAGCGTTCCTCCCGGCGGCAAATACGTGGGGGCTGCCATGCCATACTGGATGCGCCTGACCTCCTCCGGCATCGGCATGCACGCAGGTCCCATTCCCAATCCAGGACTCCCCGCCTCGCACGGATGCATCCGCATGCCCAGGGCAATGGCCGCCATCCTTTTCGAACACGCCCCTATCGGGACCCCTGTCAGGATCGTGCGCTGAAAAAGCGAGTATGTGGGCTCACCCCATTCACACGCCAGGCTCCTGATTCAGGATGAAGCGAAATGTCGCACCCTGATCAGGTACCGATTCCACCCAGATCCTCCCTCCGTTCCGATCCAGAAGCTTCCGTACGAAGCCGAGACCAATCCCGGTGCCTTGGCGCTTGCGGGCACCATGACCACGGTAGAAGTAGTCGAAGATGCGGGCGTGGGATTCCTCTGAAATCCCCCGCCCATTGTCCCTTACGAACAGCACGAGAGGACCATCCGATTCCTCGCAGCCGATCTCGACCAAGAGTTCGCGCGGATGCTCCTTTGGGCCATGAATCACCGCGTTCCTGATCAGATTCGAGAGCAGATGTCTCAGGACATGCCGGGATACCTTGATGCGTGGAATCTCATGGACCTTGAACTTGATCCGCTGGTTGCGCCCCGGCATGGATTGCTCGATCTGTTGGACCAGACCATGGACGAGCCCCTCGACATCAACATCCTCCTGCTCGTCGTCCGGATCATTGATTCTCGAAAAGTTGAGCATCTCGGTGGTGAATTCCGAGAGCGTCTCGAGAGCATCCGAACCGATTGTTGCCATCTCGAAAAGAGTCCGGTCTGACCTAACGGCTTCGACCTCCCTCAGCATCGCAAGGGCCATGGTCGGCGATTGAAGCTGGGATTTCACTTCATGGGCAATGACCCCCGCGAACTGCTCCAATTCTTCATTCAAGCCTTCCAAATAGCGGGTATTCGCAACGAGAAACCCAGAGAGTCCACTCATCAGTTCATCAACGACCTGATCCGTGTGCACCGGCCATGGGAGCGACTGGCCGGATATCTCCTGCTTCCACTGGGCGAAGCTGGCACGGGGAGTCAGTTGGCCTGTGGAATCGACGGCGACCTTGTCGGATGGGTCCCCTCCCCAGATCACGGACTGCGACTGTTCCGTCTTGAAAAGAAGCAACCACGTATCGGTCGCAAATGGGATGGCCACGAGGCCCGCCCCTTCTCCAACCGACCCTTTCATCTCCGGGACCTCCTCAAAGGACGCGGCGGTGACCAACACCCTTTCAGGCTCCCGCTTCGAGAGCCCGGCCACCACCTCGGTGACCAATGCATCCTCCGGACACGCTCCATACGCCGAGACAGCCCCGTCTTCGACAAACGCACAGCCATCCGCCTCGAACAAGCGACACAGACCCACCAGCTCCCCAACAATCTGCCCCCCCAGACTCTTCCGTTCATCGAGCCGCTGCAGCAACTGGGCGACCCCCCGATGAGCCGCGCCCACGGCCTTCTCGCGATTCATCCGTTCCGCTCTGGCGAGTTGGGCTGACATCATGACGCCGTAGAATGATGACGTCGCCCTGACCTCATAGGGCACGAAATGGGGTTCCCGATGATGGCAGGCGATCAACCCCCAGAGTGCTCCATCCACAATCAGGGAGATGGTGAGAGTGGAGCATACACCCATGTTGCGAAGATATTGCAAGTGCACCGGCGAAAGGCTGCGCAGCACTGCTTTTCCCATCGGCAGGCCGGCGGGATAGCGAGGGTGCTGGACCGGATGAAGGCCGACCGTGTCCGCATCGACATCGTAGAGCAACCTCACCAGATTCTTTAGGTACAATGCCCGGGCCTGGGCCGGAATGTCCGAAGCCGGATAGTGCAGATTCAAAAAGGGCTCCATTCCGGGCTCCAACGCTTCACCGATTACCTCTCCATGAAGATCCGGTGCAAACCGATAAACCATCACACGATCAAACCCGGTGAACTCCTTCACCTGATCCGCCATCGTGGCGGCGATCTCGACCACCGAATCCAGCTCCGACGTCGATGCCAGCGAGGTCTCCACCATCTGGAAGTACCCGTCCAACCCCCGTTCCCGCTGCTTATCGAGAGCGACCGGTTCCAACTCGAGAATCGTTGACTCATCATCGATGGAATGCGCGATCGCATTGCACGTGACCGTCCTGCCGGCCGAGTCCATGACCGTCATGCTGAAGGGGTTGATGTAAGTGTAGGCCGCGCGCCGAATGACTTCCCCCGCATAGTGACGACTGCTCTCTTCCAACAGATCCGGAAGAGGCTTTCCAATCACCTCGTCCGGAGAACAACCGAAGAGCTGCAGGATGTTCGTCGAAACCTGTTCGATCTCCAGCGTCTTCGCCGAAACCACAAACAGGAACCCATGGCTTTGCACAAGCCCCGGTGTTGCGATCGGCTCGGATGCACACCGATCGATGAGAGCATCGTTATCATTCATCACGCCGTCGCTTCGGTAGTCAGTCCTAGATGACGGGTGAACACCCCGAACACCATGCGTGCCGCGTCACTCGCTTCCTCCTTCCCCGCCGCATCAAAATCAAGCGTATCAAGCCAGTTCAGGAAGCTCCGCCACATCACGGCGGTCTCCTCCCCAAAGCCAGCGAGGTACGACGTCGACTCGGGTCCCAAATTTGGAAACCGCGCATTCAGCGCCTTCAGGATCTCGCGACCGCCGTGCACACTCCCCTCGAGCACATACAGCGCCCCAACCATCCCGGCAGTCGAGAGGCTCGGTCGGGCGCACGCAGAGGGCTCCGGTGCATTCATCTCCGAATCGAGCAGGAGTGCGTAGCGCGCACGACGTGCCGAAAGATCCGGCAACTCCAGAGCTCCAATGCTTGCCCAGTCGAGCTGCCCATCAACTTCACGAAGGGCATCCGCATGCCGAGCAAGGTAGTCATGGCAACAACTGACGGATCTCGTGATGGCCTCGACCGAAAGCTGCTCATCCAGTCTGCGGTGGGCGTCGGCCGTCGCCGCACGCAGCAAACGGCCAAGCGGGACCTCAATCGAACCGAACATCAGATTTTGGGGCAGAATTTTGATCCCGAACTCAAGCAACTGAACCATGCTTTTTGCAATTACTTCTTTTCGAAGTTGCAATTCGCTTTGACCGAAGACCCGGGAAATCCCTTGGACCCGTTGAGAACAGCTGCGGGTATGCATTCTGCTAGACCAAAAGGGACCGCTGCATTGCGAAACGCAGTGAACTCTCCATCCCATGAACTACAATCATCTCTACTATTTTCACGTGGTCGCCCAAGAGGGAACCATCGCAAGAGCCTCGAAAAGGCTCAATCTCAGCCAGCCTACGATCAGTGAGCAACTGAAACGCCTCGAAGAACATTTCGGCGTCAAGTTCTTCGATCGACATGCGGGCGCCCTCCAACTCAACCACCATGGCCAACGCGCCCTCGAATACACCCAGACCATCTTCGAAACCGCCGACCGGCTCGCGGAGACCTTCCGTTCCGATGATGAACCGGCCAAGGTGAGACTGGAAATCGGCATCGTGACCTCTGCCGCCAGATCGGCGGCATCCGACCGCCTTGTCGAACTGTTCGAGGAGCCGGAAATCCTCGTCAAGGTTCGCAACGGCGACAACCGCTTCCTTCTTCACGAACTCGTCAGCTCCGGGCTGGATATCCTCATCTCGGACACCTTACCCGCCCAAGCCAAGGAGAAGGGAGTCGACTGGAAGGTGGTCACCGACATCGACCTCGTCTTTGTCGCATCCACCGGCTTCCTGCAAGGTCTCGAAGGGGAACTCCACCAACTGCTCCACCGCAAGCCCTTCATCCACTACACTGATCAAAGTTCCTACCGCTGGCAGATCGACACCTTCCTTTCCCAGCACAGCATTGACCCGCAGATCACCGCTGAGGCGGACGACGTGTACATCGTCCATAACGCAGTGGCGCGAGGCCTCGGAATCGGCGTGCTTCCAAGGACGGTCCTGGACGAACAGAAGAGCGAGAATCTCGTCGTCATCGGCGAACTCAAGAACAGCGAATCCAAGCTCTACGCCCTCTTCAACAAGAAGGATCCGACGGAAGAAACAATGAGGGCCCTTGAGCGCTTGGCACCGTCGGGTGCGTGATGCCCCCTACCCGGAATACCCTGCAACATCATGCACGCCTCACGCCGGGCGACCCGGCTCGAGTCTCCACTGGCAAGCGCTTCTTTGCCATCCGGAGTCATTGGAACACCTTCTGCAAAAGAGAACCCGTTATGTCCAATTCAACACTGACCAAAACACTCGCCGGTACGCTCAATCAACTCCTCACCCGTGCACACGATGCGGAACACGGTTACCTCGTCGCCGCCGAAGCCACACTGAATCCAGCACTGCGGGATTTCTTCGAGGAAAACTCGCACCAGCGCTGGAGATTCCGGCAGGTATGGCGACAGCATCTCGATGAGCTTTCCATCAAACCCGAACCGGGAAGAAGCCTCGCCAGCAAGGCTCACAAGCCTTTCATGAAGATCAAGACGGCTCTCTCCAACGAGAATGACATCGCCCTGATCGAGGAATGCCGCCGCGGTGAACGTACTGCAATTCTCGACTACAAAACCGCGCTCGAAACCCCGGACCTGCCGGAATCCATCGCGGCGACGATCCGCAGGCAAGGGAAACACATCATGAACCAACTGGATGCGCTCAACTCGATCGAGCAGGCGCTCCGGAAAACCGTACGATGAGTCACCCATTCGGGAAGCTCCGACACCGGACGGAGGGTGCAACTTGCAACACCCAAATGCAGTTCGCCCCTCAGAATGAGCTCAGATCCACCAGGCAACCTCCCTCTGAAGCCTGATTGCGTGGATCGCGCCCGATACACTTCTGGCTCGGAAACTGCGAAGAATCCACTGCCATGAATCGCACAGAACAAGATCCACAAAGCCATCAATCGACGGACACCCGCAAGCCGAGGCGCATGCAGATCCTCGACGAGGTCAGCCAGCTTGCAGAAAAGGCGAAAGCCAAGGGCAAGGCCGTGGTGAACGAGAACTCGACCAAGATCGGCGCCGCCCTGTCGACAGTTGCCGACAAGTCCGACGCCGCCCGCGCCTTCATCGAACAAGGCTACGAGCAGAAAGTGGCTCCAGCGTTCGAAACCGCACAGCAGCGGCTCCGTGAAACGTCGGACTACCTCCAGTCCCATAATTCCTCATCCATGGGTGACGACCTGACTCGCGTGGCCAAGCGCCACCCGAAAGCCACCGCCGGCATCCTGTTCGGCCTCGGGTTCCTCATCGCAAGGAAGCTCTACTCCTCGAAATGAGGACCTCGACTGAGCCGGCGAATGACCCCGGAGGCCTCTCGGCCTCCGGGCTCGCACGACTTCGCCGCAGAGCCCAGCGGCGGAAGCAATGGAATACCTTCTTCGTCGGCGGCATCTTCCTCATTCTCCTCGTCGGGTTCCTCAGGTTTACCCGACCCGTTCTTTTACCTGCCATCCTCGCTTTACTGATCACCCTGGTGCTTCAGCCGGTGGCACGGCTCCTGTCGGAACGCCTCCACCTGCCCCGCATCCTCACCGCCCTTGCGGTCGTCCTCGGACTCTCCTCCGCAGCCCTTGCTGCGGGATACTATCTCTCAGGCCCCACCACATTCTACGTCCAGGAACTCCGCAAAGACTCGGTCAAGGATCAGATCGGCGAGCTGTTTGCGCCCATCCAGAAGATCCATGGAGAGATCTCCGACCTGGCAAATGAAGTGAAGGACCTCTCCGGCAGCAAAGGCAAGGGCACCAGCGTCCCACCCGAGGGACAGGCCGCCCCCATCGGCATCACACCGGTTCCATTGAACCACGTGGAGCGGGTAGCTCCGAAACCGGTTCCCAAGCCGAAGGCCGCACCTGTCGAAGTTGAAATCCAACAGGACCCGGTCGGAATCGTCTACGCCGGTCTTCAGGACTTCGGTTCATACCTTCTATCAACGCTGGTCCTCCTCTTCTTCCTTCTCGCCTACGGACAGCGGATGGCCGAGAAGTTCAGCTCCGAGTCGACCGCATCCAAGATCTTCGATCAGGTTCATTCAGACGTTTCCGGCTACCTGTTCACGATCACGACGATCAATATCATGCTCGGCGCGGGTATCGCCCTTGGGCTCTGGCTGCTCGGTCTTCCCAACGTTCTCCTTTGGGGATGCATGGCGGCCATCCTGAATTTCATTCCCTATGCAGGGGCCCTCATCGGCTCGATTCTGATCGCGCTGATCGCGGCGCTTGAAACCGCATCAGCAGGCACGGCAATCACTGCCGGCTGCATCTACATGGGATTGTCCGCCCTGGAAGGAAACATCATCACTCCTGCTGTCATCGGACAGCGATTTGACATCAATCCGGTGGTCATCTTCCTGTGGGTCCTCGCGTGGGCCGCCATCTGGGGACTGGCCGGCATGTTGATCAGCCTCCCCCTGTTGATGGCCTTCAGAATCCTCTGCTCCCGCGTTCCCTCGCTACGCAAGGTGGAGCGCGTCATCACCTTGTGACGCTTAGGGACCCCCCAATCTCCTGAACGCAATTCAGGACGCGCTCCGAAGTGGACGACGGTCTGGCTCAAGCATGGTTGCTTCCCCTGACATGGCCCGTGACCGCCACTGGCTTTAAGTGGGGGGGCTGAATCATTGCTGCATTCCCCTCGTTCGCGACATCCGGACCTACCTTGATCCCAAGCCTCGGGCGGCCACTTCGAGGGCTGCGCTCGAATCCAAGAAGGGCTCCATTACATTGTGCCCAGCCCCTTCCCCATGGGCGAGGTTCATGGCGACCGCTTCCCTTGAGCCTCCTCCCCAACAAGGCAAAGGGGCTCCCGAAAACGGGAGCCCCTTGGCGGTTCAGATACGAGAAGTTCGGGTAACTTTATTCTTCTGCAGTGTCCTCCTCGTCAGGCAGATCGACATCAACCGTAGGCACTTCGACCTCGACCTTCTTGGTACCTGTCGTGACCTCGGGGCCTTCGACGTTGTAGTCCGGAAGTTTCACTTCACCTTCGACCTTCACCTCCGGCATCTCACCGTCTTCGACCTTGTCGACGTCACACGCCGTCAGGGCAAATCCAGTTCCGATCGAAAAAGCGGCGAGGGACAATACATTCATATATTTCTTCATGGCGACTCATCTATCGCAAGAAGCATGCCCAGGCTCTCAAGGCGGCAACAGGATCCGCTGATCTCAGGAAAAACACTGGAATCATAGGGTTTCATCGAAGTGCGTGAGCTTCAATGACCAGTCCTACCTGCAGCGCAAACAGCCTTCTTCCCAACGCAATTCGCAATGGATCGCGCCGCTCTTCGTGCAAAACGCATCAGGCATCGTCATGTCTCCATTGCAAGCTCCCTATTTTACGCACTCTTCTAGCAGAAACGTCGTGGCACATCGGATGCTCAAAGAACCCATCATGATCAAGACCTCACCCACGCACCTCAAGAGATACAAGGATGTCGCCATGCTCTTCTATCGATATGGCGATTCATCCGTCGTCCAACAGGCGGGATTCGCAGCGGATCTCAGCGATGAAGACATGAGCTCCTCCGGAAAGGCCGACGAACTCGCTTCAGATCTCGAACGGCTGGGTCCCACCTTCGTCAAGATCGGCCAGCTGCTGTCAACCCGCCCGGACCTGTTGCCACCCAACTACCTTGCTTCCCTGAGCCGACTTCAGGACGACTGCGAGCCGTTGCCATTCGACCGGGTCCGTGAGGTGTTCGAGAAAGAGCTCGGGGTGAACATCAAGAAGGCCTTCGCCCACATTGATGAGAAGCCTCTTGCTTCCGCGTCCCTCGGCCAGGTGCACCGCGCCACTCTCCACGGAGGTCGGGAGGTCGCCGTGAAGGTCCAGCGTCCAGGAGTCCGACAGCAGGTCACGGAGGACCTGAGCGCCCTGCAGGAGCTGGCGGAGTTCCTCGATTCCCACACGGACTTCGGCAAGAAGTATCGAACGACCTCCTTGGTAAAGAGCTTCCGGGAAAGCCTCATGCGCGAGCTCAACTACGAACAGGAGGCGAGTCAGCTGATGGAACTCCGCGGCAACCTGTCGTCCTTCTCCCGCCTGAAGATCCCCGATGTGATCACCGACTACACCTCGACCCGCGTACTTGTCATGGACTTCCTTCCGGGCACCAAGATCACCGCCCTTTCAGGTGCGGTCATGGCCGACGTCGACGGGGATCAACTCGCAGACGAACTCTTCCACGCCTACCTGAAGCAGATCCTTGTGGATGGCTTTTTCCATGCCGACCCACACCCCGGGAACCTGCTTCTCACCCAGGAGCGTGAGATCGCCATTCTCGATCTAGGAATGGTCGGGAGAATTCCCAGGTCGAGCCGGGACCACCTTTTCCACCTTCTGGTCGGCATCGCCGACGGTGATGGCGTTCAGGCCACCCGTGCCGCTCTTGCGCTGGGAAGGGGCACCGAGGATTCGGTCGATACCGATGAGCTGACCCGCCGCGTCGAAGATATCGTGGGCGGGACCCGCGGAACTTCTCTCGCCAAACTGAACATGGGCGAGATCGTCATGAGCGTGACCAAGGCCTGCGCGGATTGCGGACTGCTCATTCCGTCCGAGATCAACCTGCTGGGCAAAACCATGCTGAATCTCGACCGTGTCGGTGCAGCACTCTGCCCGGACTTCGATCCCCAAAAGGCCATCCAGCGTCATATGCAGTCGATCGGCGCCGCCAAGACCGCAGAGACCCTCACATCGTCCAACTTCATGGGATTGCTGACAGACTCGAAGGAGTTCATTGAACAACTCCCCTCCCGGATGAACCGGATCTTCGACATGGTCGCAGACAACCGCCTTCGCTTCAAAGTGGATGCGATCGACGAAGCAACACTCATGCAGGGCCTTCAGAAGATCGCGAACCGCATCACTCTGGGTCTCATCCTGGCGGCCTTGATCGTCGGATCCGCCATGCTTGCGAAGATTGAAACATCCTTCACCCTGATGGGCTACCCGGGCATCGCGATCATCTTCTTCCTGGTGGCTGGCGTCGGGGCGATTGCCCTCCTCGGACGCATCCTCATCCATGACCGGTGAGCCGGTGCCAATTGAGCCCGTCTTCTTCGTCCAACAGCCTGCCACCTTCATGAAACTACAACTCGCTGCGAGAGTCCGCATGGCGATGGATCGATTTTCGAAACGATTCCCGCGGATTGCCGGATTCTTCGATTTTGCCCGCAGGCGCCGGCGCCCCCTGACAACGCTGTTCTTCGTGATCATGCATGGGATCGGCTTCGCGATGTCGATCTCCGCGATCATGGGAACCCGGACTCCTCAGGGTGCGATCGCCTGGGCCGTATCGCTGAACACCTTCCCCTACGTCGCCGTCCCTGCCTACTGGATCTTTGGAGAAAGCGAAATGGAAGGCTACTTCGATCAGCGTTCCGAGCAGATCGGTGCCATCCGACCGGCAGCCGACAAGCTGATCGCAGACATCCGTGAGGCAGGCCTCGAGCCCGAGGAGACCACGGAGCTGATGACAACGCTCGCCAAAATCTCGTCCCTCCCGGTGACGGATGGAAACCGTGTTGAGCTATTGGTCGATGGACACAACACCTTCCGGTCGATGTTTGAAGCGATCGAGACTGCGGAAGACTACATCCTGATCCAATTCTACATCATCAAGTCGGACGGAGTCGGCAACGAACTCAAGGACAGGCTCATCCGCAAGGCGGAGCAAGGCGTCCGGGTCATGGTTCTCTACGATGACTACGGATGCCTCAATCTGGGGGGGGCCTATGTATCGGAGATGAAGGACGCCGGCGTGGAGATTCTTTCCTTCATGAACCTCGGAGGCGATGTGAACCGCTTCCAGCTCAATTTCAGGAACCACCGGAAACTGGTCGTGATTGACGGAAAAACCGCGTTCATCGGTGGCCACAATGTCGGCGACGAATATCTCGGTCGTCATCCGGTCCTGACACCTTGGCGTGACAGCCATGTGCGGCTTACCGGTCCGATCGCCACCTGCCTGCAGGTCGCGTTCGCCGAAGACTGGCTGTGGGCAAGTGGAGAGCTTCCCAAAGGGCTGAACTGGGATATCGAGCAATGGCAGGAGAATCCGCCGGGAGCCGCCCAGACCGCATGCATTCCCAGTGGCCCGGGCGACGAACTCGAGACATGCTCGATGCTCTTTCACAGTGCCATGCAATCCGCCAAGGAACGAATCTGGATCGCCTCACCTTACTTTGTACCTGACCAAGCATTCGTGCTCGCTCTGCAACTTGCTGCATTGAGAGGAGTCGAAGTGAGGATTCTCATCCCCGAACTCAGCGACAGCAAACTGCCTTACCTTTCGTCATTCTCCTACTTGGAAGAACTTGAGGCTGCAGGCGTCGAAGTGTGGAGGTATCAAAATGGCTTCCTCCACCAAAAGGTCATGCTGGTCGACGACGAGTTCGTGGCGATTGGTAGTGCGAATCTCGACAATCGGTCCTTCCGTCTCAATTTCGAACTGATGGCCGGGATCCACGACCAGGCATTCGCCGAAAAGGTCGAGAAGATGCTCTCGACCGACTTTGAGAACAGTCGCCGGGCAGGTGTCGAGGACCTGCGTTCCAAGGGGTTCCCGTTCAGGGTCCAGGTCCGGGTGGCACGACTTCTGGCACCCATCCAGTAAGCGCTCAGCCAACGATACCCGAATGCTCTGCGCCAAGGTGGGCCCCACATGATCGAAAGAAGCATTCGCACCTTTGCGATCGCCTATCGAAGAGAGGAACCTTCGAAAGAACACACGCCCGTCCGCCCAGCTCCGGAACGGCCGCTCCTACGGCGCCGGGTTCGGCTGTGCTCCGGTTTGAACCCCGGCCTTGCGCTGAAGAACGCGACGCGGAGCGAGAAGCAGGTAACCCAGGCGCCAAGGTTTGAGGGAGTGGACCGAGAAAATCATCGCTCTTTCAAATCATTTCATGGGGTTAGGAATCCTGATCGGCTTCGTCAGGCTGGGCCTCATCGACCTCCATCCGCTGCGCTGGCTCGTTGGCCATGAAGAGCGAGCGTACAATGCCGCTACCGGTGACTTCCTCATCGTGACGGATCTCGGCAGCCTCCTTCGGTGAAAGTGGTTCCTCGTTCGACGAACCGGTGGCCGCCTTCGCGTTCTCTTTGCTGTTTTCTTTTTCCATAATACGTGAGGTCGGAGCGACGGGCGGAAATCGCCGGTGCCACGACACCGTCTCTCTTCGCACAAACCATTCCAGATACGGACATGGGTCGTCGTGTGCCCCTATCATCTGTCACTGCGGCGAATGCGCTCAGACGCCCACCTTCCGCCCCCTCGAAACAGCCTGCCGTCGGGTAGCAAATCGCAATCTTCGGGCCCCGAATATTGCAATTTTCACCTCCCCTCGCCCGCCACTCAGGAATCCGCCGCAGGTCACAAGGAAGCTCCATCCCCCATGAATTCGGCATTTCCATCGTCCCAGATCCAATCGTCGGGTTCGGTACGCCACGAGCTATAATTTCCGTTGACGTGAATCGATCAGCGACAGCTTCCGAAATCCAAAAGGTCCTTGTAGTCGACGACGAAGAATCCATCCGCGGACTCTTCGAACTCGCTCTGGAATCTGAAGGACGGACTGCCCGCTCCTGCTCAAGCGGGCGCGCCGCACTCGATCTCGTCGGACGTGATTCATTTGACCTCATTCTGCTGGACCTCCGGATGCCTGGTCTGAGCGGCATCGATGTCCTGAGGGAAATGCGGCGCATGGCGGACAAGACCCGCGTGGTCATCTGCAGCGCATTCATTCCACCCATGGCATTTGTCGAAGCCGTTCGTTTCGGAGTGACCACGTTTGTGGCCAAGCCGGTGACACTGAATGTGCTTCGCCGAGTCGTCTCCGATGCGCTGGAGAGCCGCTGGCCGGCGCCGCTTTGCAGCGCACTGCGTTTGGTGAACGAGATGCGCCACGAAGAGGCCCTTGAAGCCATCAGCGAGGCCAAGGACGAAACCAACCATCGCGCTTGTGATTTGTGGGTTCGGCTGCTCGATGGAATCCTTTCCAACGCGCCGAAGACGGAGCTGGCGCCCCTTGGACAAGCGCTCGGGGCCATGGTCCTGACCAGAAATTGAACGGAGTACGATCCTTCCTACGCTTTCTAACTCATGCGCCATCTCTCCATCGTCGACGACCAGAGTGACCGCACCACGACCGACTTGAATCGTCATGGTGCATTTCCGACGCATCCTTCGTTCGCAGACCGAGAGATTGGGCCGACATCCGGCACTCGTGAAATTCCGGCGAATGCCGTTCCGTCGGCCGGCCAAGGCGAGACTCCTGACATCGTCGAGACTGACGAGGGCTGGGCCTGGTAGTTCCCGACCTTCAAGACCCTCTTGCATCTCCATGACAGCTCTCGATTCCTCCACGCTCACGTCACCTGGGCTCCCAGCCCGGGCCGCAGCTGCCATCGCAGTTGTTCTGATCCTGTTTGCATCGTGCGGAATGATGCGGGCACAGGATCCTCCCACGATTTCTGAATCGGAGATCACCAAAACCATCGAAGCCGATCCCGCAGCCTCGGACAGCAGGATCGAGGAACGCTTGCGGGAGATTTTCCGAGCTGTCGACGGCCTCGCTGACGTTGAGGTGGTCGTCACCTCAGGCGTCGTATCCTTGAATGGCGAGGTTGAGAATGAAGGCGATGTGGAGACGGCGGGAGCACTTGCCCGTCGGATGGAAGGAGTGGTTCATGTCCGCAACCGTGTGTCGAAAGCAGTCGACATCGACAGCCGCTTGGCACCTGCGCTGAAGAAAACAACCGAGCTGTGGGATGAGACGATCCGCCGACTGCCTCTCATCCTGCTGGCACTCGCGTCGATCCTGCTCTTTTCATTCCTCGGTGCCTGGCTGTCAAAGAAGCAGCACTGGTGGAAAAAATTCGGCTTGGCAGACCTCGCGACCGCATTGGTGGGACGCGTCATCCGACTCGTCTTTGTCGGTCTCGGCATCATCATCGCACTCGAATTGCTGGACGCGACCGCCATCGCGGGCGCTTTGCTCGGCGTGGCCGGAGTGGTCGGCATCGCGCTTGGCTTTGCCTTCAGGAACATCGTGGAGAACTACCTTGCAGGTGTTCTTCTCAGCATGAGGAACCCCTTTGCTTCCGGCGACGCGGTCAAGGTCGGTGAGTTCACCGGCAAGGTCATCCGGCTGACATCACGGGACACCGTTCTCATGACCCTCGAAGGCAACCATCTCAGGATCCCGAATCGAAAAGTGATGGACTCGGAACTGGTCAACTACACAAGAAATCCTCGCCGACGTTTTGACTTCAGCGTGGGCATTTCCGTCGAGCAGGATCTTGTCGCCGTGCGCGAACTTGGCCTCGAGACCTTGGGTTCCATTCCTGCCGTACTTCATGACCCGGCACCGTCAGCAATCATCGAGGAGCTAGGAGACAGCACGGTCAACCTCCGCCTCCTCGCTTGGATCGATCAGACGGAAAGCGATTTCCTCAGGGTTCGGAGCGAGGCGATCCGCTTGGTCAAGGAGCGCTTTGACGACGCGGACATCGAAATGCCGGAGCCGATCTATCGCATCCACATGATGGAGAACTCCTCAGTCGGCCCCAACAAGGGACCTAAAAGGAAGGTGACGGAGAGCCCGATGGAGACCCGGGCCGACGACACGATCGACAAGCAGATCGCCATGGTCGAAATGAGCAGCGAAGAAGAGAATCTTCTCAAATAGCCAATCGCCCGGCGGCCACCTGTGCTCCGAGCCAACCCATTCGCGCTGGGACAAGCTGGATTACCGCACTCAACGGAAACTCTCCCGGAAGCCACGACATTGGCCAGCAAGCGACGATTCATCTACATCGCTTCCAATCATCCGATCGCGGAGATCAGGCCCACCACCACAGCACGGCGATCAATGCCAGTCCCCCCACTGAAACAACGGCGGCAAGAAACCGGAAGAACTTCGATGGCAGGACCAGGGACTCTTCTTCTCCAGCAAGCAAGGATGCAGCACGGCGTTCCGCTCCCCAGATGATCACGACACCGAGCACCACGAACAGGGTGGCAATGGACTTTGCCAACCAAGTGGGCTCCACGGCCTTGAACAGGGCTTGAAGGCCGAGCCCCAGGGCAATCGATGCAAACGAGGTTCTCGCCCAGCCTGCGAAAGTCCGCTCGCTTGCAAACAGGGTGCGTTCGCTCGCCATATCCGTCCGCTTCTCCGCCTTCGCCGTACGCTCTTCGGCAAGTTCATGACTGGAGCTCGTGTCCTCGTGGTCGCATTCACTCATCGATTTGATTGGTCAGTCATTCCCAGGTGCAAACGACTCATGGCCCTAAAGATGAGCCTTGAGAAGGTTGGCAGCCCCGTCCAGCAGCCTTTGCCAGAGCGTCCGCGACCGCCAGTCATCCAGTGAGACCCTGCTGCACCTTTTCAGGTCTTCCGCGATACGCCTTTCCTCTTCCTCCGCAAAGCCACGGTCCTTCACCACAAGACAGGCTTCATCATTCAACCTCGCAGAGCGGACGTCGAAGTTGGCGCTCCCGACAATGGTCAAAAGATGATCAACGACGATGGATTTCACGTGGATGAGCGTCGGGTCGAACTCATGGATCTCCACACCCGCTTCCAGCAGATCTTCCCAGTTGTGCCTGGAAGCCCACCGAACGATCTGCTTGTCGGTATGTTTCCCCGCTGTGACCACCACCACGCTAACCCCGCGCTCGCGGGCTGCGAGCAGCGCTCGTTTGAGACGATCATCCGGAAGGAAATAGGGAGAGCAGATATGGACCGACTCTTCCGCACGGTCCAGTGCCGTGGCAAACACCATTGCCACCTCGTAGTGGTTTTGCAGTGGTTCGGATGCGAGAACCCCGGCGCTAAGTGAACCCTTCGGTTCCATGTTGGCAGGGCAGTCGCTACCCACAGCCAGAGCATCCCCCGGCCAGTGCTGATCAAACACGCGCTCCATGTCGTGGACGACCGGGCCGGCGACACGGAAATGGTTGTCCCTCCACTCGGAGCGATTCCTGGCGTCGCCGTTCCACTCGTCGGCAATGCCGACCCCACCAATGAAACCAACGCTCCGGTCCACGATCATGAGCTTGCGGTGACTGCGATGATTGCTTCGCCGCAGTTGCAGCCAACGAACGGGCCGATACATGTGGATCCCGACTCCCGCATCGCGCATCTCCACCAGCAATTGGTCGTCGAGCCGGCTACAACCATAATCATCGAGCACGACCCTCACCTCCACGCCGCGGCGTGAAGCATGGGAAAGCGCATCGGCAAACTCCTTCGCGATCTCGCCGTTCCAGTAGATATAGGTTTCCAGACAGATCGAGTGCTGCGCATCTCGAATGGCCTCGAGCATCGCCGGGAAGATCTCGTCTCCATTGACCAACGCTTCCACCTGGTTCCCCGGGCGGAAACCCGACTCCAACCATCCCTCGGCCCCGACGAACTCGCCACCTCTTGTATCAGTGTCCATGCGGCATCCTGAGCTGTTGGCGATCAACGCTGACTCAGTACCTTGTTTCCGTCCGTAGGGGCCGGCAGGAATACCCCGCGGATCCCTGGAAGCCCACGGGCATTCTCCATGATTGCCTCCGCCTCGGAACGGGTGATCCGCGGAGCTTCCACAAAGATTCTCCCGGCATCCTCTCTGAACTCACGGTCGAGTTCGGCAAGGCGAGCATCCATGTCGCAAGCCATCTCAAGCACCCGCAATCCATCGGAAGGGAAGTATCCCTTGTCGGACATCCCAGGCAGGTTCAAGTCGCGATCGGTCTCGATGCCACTCAGGTCGACGTTGCGAATACCGCTCACCATGAACTTCTCGGCGAGGTAGCGCTTCGCGTCCGATGACCCGACCTTCCCTTCGATACTCAACAAGCCGTCGGTGACCAGGAACCTGACCGGAAAATGGGCAGTGAGTGGGTCATCCAGCAGCATGAAGCCGAGCTGCGCCTCGATCGCCTCGTCGGAACGGAAGCGCAGAGGATCGATCGTGGCGTTCACTCGAATCGCCCGCACACCGGGGATCCTGCTGGCCAGCTCTCGCGCAAACTCGATCTCATCAGGATCACCTGCCTCACCCGTGATCATCACCTCCGGTGTCTCGGCCGCCGTCACCACCAATTCGGTGGCCTCCAGAGCAGGCGAGTGATTGAGCATGTGTTGAAGCGACTCTTGAGCGGTGCTCTGATCATACCGGGAAGCATCGATCTCGATCCGCTGAACCGCTCCGTAAACCTCATCAGTCGCAAAGCAGGTGGCTGCAATCCACTCAGCTTGGTCGAGGTTGTCGACCGTTCCCGTCACGATGGCAATGTGGTCGCGGACCTGAATATCAACTGCCGCACCTTGCATGCGGTCACTGTTCTTCAAAAACCTGCTGATCCTCTCTTCGAGCGACGAACTGGCCTCAGACAATGCCTGCGCCTTCCGCACCGGTTCTCCGATGCCCGGACCTGCCAGTGTCAGATCCACCGCGATCAGCAGCATGCTCGCAGCGATGTAGGGAATGAGGTTTCCTTGCAGTTTCATCATGGGAACCTTTTCGCACGCCCCATGCCATCCACTGACCCTGGCCTTGACCCTTGGAAATACGACGTTTCCACAGATTCAAGACCCATCCATCGAGCCTGCACGAGGGCAGATTGCACTTAGCTGAATCTTGCAGGTAGGCATTTTGCCCCACCTACCCGCCCGATGATCCGCTTTCGGCAGATCGTCCCAGTATCTCCATGGCTTCGACAATCTCGTCCAAGGCAAAGACGAGCACCACTCGGTTCACATGATGCCAGTCATCCTTCGACTCGTCCCCGCCCGTGACGCCCCTCAGTTCCTCAATCCGATCATGCAGCGCACGCATGGATGGCCGTTCTTCATCCTGCTCGTCGGACGAGGTTCCTCTCAGAATCTGCTGCATCGACTGCCCGACCTCCTCCAGTGTCTGCACCATCTTGTTTCCCTCATGTTCGATCTGGTCCTCTTCGGTGGCCACGCGGTGAATCAGGCGGACCGAGTGATCAATCCGATCCGCAGCATCGAGACGCTCCAGGAGTCGTTCATTGTCGGCCACATTCACGTTCGATGCCTCACTCCGCGCATGAGAAATGAGGGAACTGTATCGATTCTCCAGATCCGCGAGAGCCTTGGAAGCCTCATCCGTCACATCCTTCGATGTGTGTGACAGAGCCAGCTCCAGTCGCTCAGCCGTCAACGAAAGCGCCTCCCGGATGAACGACTTGCTACGCGCCGAAGACTTGCTTGGCCACACCCCGATCGAAACCACGATGCCGACAACCACCCCAAGCGCAATCGAGAGGCTCCGGTCCAGAGCCGTGGCCATGACATCGTCCTCCGAGCCAAGTGCGAGTGCAACGGCGGCCACGACTCCGTAGCGCCACTGTGGGAACAGTCCCGTGATCCCATTCATCACCAGCATCGAAATCGACAACGCCAATGCGGTCCCGTAGCCGCCAGGAATGATCCAAAAGCAAAGCGCACCCACTGCGGCGCCAATGATCGTGGCAGCCAACCTTTTCCAAGCACTGGTAATGGTGCCACCAATGCCAGGACTGAGCACCAGGACCGCAGAGAGAATGCCGACGAATTCCTCCGCCATGCCCAGTGCCTGCATGATGAGAAAGGTCGATGAGGCCGCTGCCGCAGCTTGCAAAGCGAGACGGGTCGCGTCGCGAAGCTGTCGCTTCGAAAAGTCGAAAGATTCCTTCAGTCGCTTGATCATTGGCCGTTTGACTCAGCAATTCCGAAACCACGCCGCCCATGGAATTCGTTTCAGCGGTCGATTGCTGGTGATTCCCCACATTCTCCTCCTACTGCACTGAAGAAACCTCCCAATCGCCCTTTCTTGCCGATCTCCCGATCAGACCCAACCGCCCGATTGGCAGTCATATCGCAACCCGAAAGCCACTCCGATGATGCACGATGCACGATTTGACTCGTTGAATTCTGCCAAATCCCTTGATATCCCGTTGGAACACGGATTGCAAAGAAGGGAGGGGAAGAGCCAAGACTCTCCAACAAACACAACAACCAAAACCATGTTACACATTGCCATCATATTCGGCGTCCTCGCCCTCATCGCTGCCATCTTTGGATTCACCGGAGTTGCGAGCCAGTTCGCTGGCATCGCCAAGATCCTACTCGTGGTGTTCCTCATCATCGCGGTCATCAGCTTTTTCCTCTAACGATAGCTCTCCAAGCAGCGGGTGGTTCGCACCCCCGCTGCACCCACGAATCGAGGCATGAATTCCAAAGCACTCGGACTCGCTGTCGCCGCGGCCCTGTTGCCGACGCTTGCCGCCAAGGCGGCAAGGTCGGCCGCCGACCGTGGTCTCTCCAAATTGGGGGACGGCGAACAGCACCCCGCCCATCCCGACACCTCGTTCAAGGATGCTGCCCGCTGGGCAATCGTGACGGGCGCCATAGGCGCGGTTGCGAGACTGGCCACCCAGCGGTGGATGGCCCGGCAACCGGGAATCAACAAAGCGGAGCAGCCCGAACTCTGATCACGCCGGACCCGACGCGCGAGAGAGAACCGCACGCAACTGGTCGAGCGACGGGGGTTTCGCGATATGTTCTTCGAATCCAGCGGCCTTCGACTTCTCCACATGCTCGGGAAGCGCATGACCGGAGAGAGCTACCAGGTAAGGTAAATCATCCGGCGTGTTTGCAAAGTCGTGCTGCACACGGCTTGCGATATCCCATCCACTGATTTCCCCCGGTAGGGTCAAATCACTCAGGATCAGATCAAAGCGGTCGGTTGCAAGCTTCTCGAACGCCTCCTTGCCGTCCGCTGCCAGGGTGACCGAATGACCTTCCAACTGGAGAAATAACTCAAGAGATCGTGCAACACTGGTATTGTCCTCCACCAGGAGGATGCTCTTGGCTTGCGGATCTTCACTCTGCTCCTCCTCCCTTTCGGCTGCCACGTCAGGCTTCTTGCCGATCGGCATCTTGAGAGTGAAGGTTGCTCCACGCCCCTTGCCCCTGCTCGAGCCCTCCACCGCACCCTCGTGCATCTGCATGATCTCACGAACCACCGACAGACCCAGGCCGAGTCCCCCGACGTCCTGCACACCAGCACCCCGCCCCTGGGTGAAGCGTTTGAAAAGATTCTCCACCTCCTCACCATCCAAGCCGACCCCTGAATCGATGACCCGGATCTCGGCATGATCGCCGGACGGATCGGAAGTGGTCCTCACCACCACCTCGGTTCCCGACTCGGCGAACTTCATCGCATTCCCGACGAGGTTGTTGATGCACTGGGAAAGTCGGACTGCGTCGCCATCAACCCATATCTCATCCGCCTCCAGCTCGACTTTCAATCGATAGCCCCCCTCTTCGACAACCGAACGATAGCCCTCCGCCCAGTCCGCAACCAGTTGATTGAGTTCCAGAGGTTGGGTATCAAGCCGGAGTTTGCCGAAGGACAGCCGCGCCACGTCCACGGTATCATTCACCAATCGAGTCAGGTGGTTGATCTGCCGGCCGAGAATGTTCAGTGCACCACGTCGGTCCTCTTCCCCCAGCCCCTCCTTACTGAGCGCCAGATGACTCGCGGCGATGGCGGCGAGAGGATTCCGGAGCTCATGGCCGAGCATCGCGATGAATTCATCCTTCTGCCTGGAGGCAGACTTCAGCTTCCGTTCGGCAACCTTGTGCTCATGAATGCTGGTGAGCGTGCCACACCACTTCGTGACTTCCCCGTCCTCCCCGATGACCGGCTCGGCCCGGGCAATGAACCATTTGTAACCCCCTCGCTTGGAACGAAGACGTTGCTCGGCCGAATAGGTCTGCTTCCGCTCGCGAGCTTCAGACCATCGACTCACCACCAGTTCCAAGTCGTCCGGATGCACATAGCCCGTCCAGTCCAGAAAGCCCTCATCATCCGGTTGCACCCCGGTGTATTCACTCAGTTGGGGACTGATGAAATCGACGCTCCCTTCCGGTGTCCCCGTCCAGACAATGTGCGGAAGCACTTCGGCAACATGTTGCAAGGCTTCCTCTTCAAGAGAATCCGCGGTCTGTTGTGCTGAGTCGCTTTCGGATGAATTCGGCATGGTCACAGATTTACTGAAATTGGCGATCGCGGCCGCAAGTGGATGCATGGGGGGAGTTGGGATGCAGGCTAATCCTTGAAGTAATCGCTGATGACCTGAACCAAGCGGTCGCAGTCGGCTTTCGCCCTTTCCACCATCATCAACTGCTTTTCGTTCAGAGGACCGACCTTCTGCTCCTGAAGCAAATGAAGCATCATCTGAATCCCTGTTAGAGGAGATTTCATATCGTGACTCACGGATGACAATTCAGGATCGGACTCTTCACTCATGGTTTCACTCTTCTCTTGTTGAGACGCGAAGGAACTCCCCCGACACCATGCCGAAGCCAGACCTGCGGTTCAAACTGATTCATGGATTCAAGCGATATCATAACGCTTCCGTTTCCGGTAAAGGGTGGCCTTGTCGATCCCGAGGATCTTCGCCGCCTGCTGCTGACTCTTGATTCGTTCAAGCACGCGCCTGATGTGCTCCTCCTCCAGTTCCTGAATGGTGAGATCCGCGCCGGGCACGATCTTGTTTTCCTCGGCCCCTGGAGTCCCGATGGCACCCGCCGCCCGATTGGGAAGGTCCTGAGGTTCGATGTACTCGTCGCGGGCGAGGATGGTCGCCCGCTCGATCGCATTGCGGAGTTCCCTCAGGTTACCGGGCCACGGGTAGGAGGATACGAACTCGCGCGCGGCTGGAGAGAATCCCTTGATGTTGCGACCGATCTGTTTGCTGAAATGGGTGAGGTAGTCATCCGCGAAAGCCAGCAGGTCACCCGTCCTCGCCCGCAAAGGTGGCAGCTCCACCGAGATCACGTTGATGCGGTAATATAGGTCTTCACGGAACTCGCCCTTCTCAATGCTCGCCTTCAGATTTCTGTTGGTCGCAGCGATGATCCGGACATTGGCGGCGCGGGTCTTGTTCTCACCGACGCGCTCATACTCCCGCTCCTGAAGAAGTCGCAGAAGCTTCGGCTGGATTTCCATGGGAAGCTCACCGATCTCATCAAGAAACAGCGTTCCTCCATCGGCGGCATGGACTTTGCCCCACTGGTCCTTCACTGCGCCCGTGAAGGCTCCCCTCACGTGTCCGAAGAGTTCACTTTCGAGCAGTTGTTTCGAGAGACTCGGGCAACTCACGGTGACGAAAGGCTTCTGCGCGATGTCGCTGTTTTCGTGGATCGTTTTGGCAATCACGCTCTTGCCCGTTCCGCTTTCGCCCAGCAATAGAATCGAGGCTGGCGTCTTCGCCGCCCTGAACAAGGTGTCGAGCGCTCCCTGCATCATCGGATCCTCGGACGAGAACCGGGTCGGAGGTCCTGAGCTCTCCACCTGGGTCTTCAATTCGGTCACCGTATTTCTCAAGGTCCGGATCTCGTTGCCATCGGCCAGTGCCTTCCGGGCCTTCAGCAGGATCCCGCGCACACGATCGGGGGTGAAGGGCTTTTCCAGATAGTCAAAGGCGCCTTCCTGGGTCGCCTTGATGGCAATCTCGACCGACGAGTAGGCGGTGAAGATGACCACGAGCTGGTCGGGCCGCTTCTTGAGGATCTTGGCGAGCAACTCGAGCCCGTCCTCCTCGCCCAAGCGGACGTCGAGGAAGATCAGGTCCCAGTTCTCCTCACGCACCCGCATCATCGCGGTTTTCGAGTTCTCGGCGGTCTCGACGTAGTGCCCCTCCGATTCGACGGCCAGTCGCGTGGCGGTACGGATGCTCTCTTCGTCGTCAATAATCAGGATGTCCATGGGCAATTGTCAGCAGTCTCCAGCTCAAACCGTGCCCGCCGTGCGGCACGCCTATCCCCCTAGCCAGAGCACATGATGCCCATTCCCGCAATGAACATTTGTTGCACATTGCAATCCTTGATTGCAATGTGCATGCATGCGACAATTCCAAGGGTTGCGATCTAGCGACCTTCATCGACAGCATTCTGCCGCACCTGTGCCCTCCGAGCGGCTCGCAGGGACCCTGCTTGTCGCCATCGATTTTCACCGGTTGATGCTCGCTCAGCAGGCCCGACCTCTTGGGACTCCGCGGATGAGCTCCGGCCGTGGACGGGCTGTCCCTGAAAGCCGGGACATGACAGGCATCGGCGAAACGCTAGCCTCCGATAAGCTTGAGCATCGCTGGTATGATGCCGAGCCCTCCTGCGAGAAACCCCGATTCCACCTCACTTACTTTCATGCCCCGTCAGGGGACCCAACAGATTTTCTCCAGAGCGATATGGGTTGGTCTGGAGAGCCCGGAACTTAATTGGGTTGTTCCGGGGCTTTAAGTCCGCTGAGCGAACGCTCAGCGGGCTTTTAGTTGCACTCCCCAACCCTTGCCTCCTTGATCCATTCCATGAACCTATTAAAGCCCCTGCCCGTCGTGGCCAAAGGATTCGTCGCCTCCACCTGCCTTTGGGTCACCCTGCTGACCTGCGATGCAGCACCTGTGAAATTGGTCGAACAAGCCCCTCTCAAGATCAAGCGGCTCGACGACAATACCGTGCTCGTCGACTTCGAGAAAGTCGCCTTCGGCAACCTCGAACTGCAGCTGCCCGACGGCGCCACGAAACCCATCACCATCCACTTCGGAGAGTCGATGAAGGACGGCAGAATCGACCGCAAACCACCCGGCACAGTTCGCTACAACCTGACCACCGTCGATCCGAAGGGCAAGTCGACCGTCATCGCCGCACCGCCCGCCGACGTGCGCAACACCTGGGATCCCACGACGATGAAGTACGAGGATTGGAGCAAGACTCCCCGCACGCCTCGCACGCCGCCACCGCCCGCCATCCTCACCCCGGCGGAATGGGGCGTCCTGCTCCCGTTCCGCTGGGTGGAAATCGAAGGATGGCCCGGTGAGCTCAAGCCGGAGCAGATCACCCGCCGCGCCTCGTTCCTCGCCGCCTGGGATGACGACGCCGCCTCGTTCAAGACTTCGGACGAAACCATCAATCGAATCTGGGACCTCTGCCACTACTCGATCAAGGCGACCACCTTCGCCGGGCTCTACGTCGATGGTGACCGGGAACGCATCCCCTACGAAGCGGACGCCTACCTGAATCAACTCAGCCACTACTACACCGACAACGATCTCGAGATTGCCCGCGACACCATCGACCACCTCCTGCTCAATGGCACCTGGCCCACCGAGTGGGCTCCGCACATGGTCTTCATGGTGCATGCCGACTACATGCACACCGGTGACCTCGGCTGGATGGCCGGACGCTACGAAGCGCTCAAGTCCAAGACCCTCATGAACCGACGGGGCAAGGACAACCTCGTCGAGAGTGGACCGCAGGACATCAAGAGGACGGACATCGTCGATTGGCCCCAGAAGGAGCGGGATGGCTATGTCTTCACTCCGCGCAACACGGTGGTCAACGCCTTCCACATCCGCGCCCTGCAAATGATGGCTGAAATGGCGCGGGCTCTGAAATTGGAGAACGAAGCCAAAGACTTCGAAGCCAAGGCCAAGGCCTCGCACAAGAAGTTCCAACAGACCTTCTTTGACGCCAAGCGCGGCATCTACCGCGACGGGATCGGCACCGATCACGCATCACTCCATGCCAGCCTCTTTCCCCTCGCATTCGGCCTCGCTCCGGAGGGCAAGGAACGCGCTCTGGCGAAATGGATGGCTGGACGGGGCATGAGGTGCTCGGTCTACGCCGCCCAGTATTTCATGGAGGGGCTGTTCGAATACGGACAATCGGATGCCGCCCTGCAGCTCATCACCGCGGACAACGACCGCAGCTGGAAACACATGGTCAACAGTGGCACGACCATCTCATGGGAAGCCTGGGACCAGAAATACAAGCCCAACCAGGACTGGAACCACGCCTGGGGCGCCGCTCCGGCGAACCTGTTCCCACGCTACATCCTCGGCGCCGAGGCTGCCGCTCCCGGATGGGAACTCGCCTCGATCGAACCCCACACCGGAGACCTCAAGCACGCCAAAGGCAAGGTCCCCACGCCCCGTGGCCCGATCCTGATTGATTGGACGAATGGCGATGCGTTCAAGCTTTCCCTCAAGCTCCCGACCGGCATGCCCGCTCGAGTCAGTCTTCCCGCAGGGAAAGCCGGAACCTCGGTGTTCGTGAATGGCAGTCAGGTGAAAGCGGAGCGCCGGAACGACCGCTGGATCCTCGCCGAGACGATGAGCGGCACAGTCGAGCTCGAGGTCAGGTAGACGACCCGGGCGGTGCACCCTTGCCCGATCCCATGAGCGCCCGGGAAACCCGGTCCGCGGGATCCGCAGGCGCTGGGAATTTCACCTGCGGATCCTGAAAATTCCTTGTTGGATATCGGTTTTTGATCCCCCACGCTCCGCGCATGGCAGACGCAAGCGTTGGGATCATCATGGGCAGCACATCCGACTGGCCCACCATGGAGCACGCGGCCCGGACCCTTGAGGACTTCGGGCTGGCGTGGGAAGCCGAAGTCGTGAGCGCTCACCGCACTCCCGACAAGCTCTACAGCTATGCGGAGTCCGCCCGTTCCCGGGGCCTCAAGTGCATCATCGCGGGAGCAGGTGGCGCCGCCCACCTCCCAGGCATGACCGCTGCCATCACCGACCTTCCCGTCCTCGGAGTTCCCGTGGAGTCGAAAGCTCTCAAAGGCATGGATTCACTCCTTTCCATCGTCCAGATGCCCGGCGGCATCCCCACCGCCACCTTTGCCATCGGCAAGGCAGGCGCCATCAATGCCGCGCTTTTCGCCGTATCGATGATCGCCGGTGAAGACCCCGCGCTGCTCGAGAAACTGGAAGCCTTCCGCCGCAACCAGCGCGACACCGTGAAGGCCGCCGAACTCCCTCCACTTACCGACGCATGAAGCCTCCCGGCACCTTGATCGGCATCATCGGCGGCGGCCAGCTTGGCCGGATGTTCTGCACCGCGGCCCGTCAGATGGGCTACCGCACGCTCGTCTGGACCGGCGGCCTCGAGGCTCCGGCCATGGCCGTGGCGGATGAAGCGATCGACGCTCCTTTCGACAGCACGGAAGCCCTCGCCGAGTTTGCCTCACGGGTCGAAATCGCAACCGTCGAGTTCGAGAACATCCCACGCCAAACCCTCGAAGCCGTGGCCTCCGAAGTCCCGCTGCATCCGTCCCCGGAAGCACTGACCATCTGTCAGAACCGGGAACGGGAAAAAGCATTCCTCCGCTCCAACGGGATCCCCTGCGCCAACTTCGAAGTCGTCAGCAACGCCGAGGAACTCGCCGCCGCCATGCGCAGCATCGGCACTCCCTCGGTGCTGAAGACCGCGGCCTTCGGCTACGACGGCAAAGGCCAGCGCAAGCTCGAAGGCGGAGAAGATCCCGAGGAAGTGTGGAAAGACTTCGATGGCGCGCGAGCCGTCCTCGAGGCATTCATCCCCTTCGAACGCGAGATCTCCGTGATGGTCGCCTGCGACGGCAAGGGAAACACCGCGGTCTATGATCCGGCGGAGAACCGTCATCGCCACCACATCCTCGATGTCTCCATCGTCCCCGCCCGCATTCCCGAGGAACACGCCGAGGACGCACGCGAGCTGGCAAAGACGGTGGCCGAGGCACTCAATTACCGTGGCATCATGGGAGTGGAATTCTTCCAACTCCCCGGCGGCGAGCTCATCGTCAACGAGATGGCTCCACGCCCGCACAACAGCGGACACCACACGCTGAATGCCTGCGCCACCTCACAGTTCGAGCAACAGGTGCGTGCCGTCTGCGGACTTCCCCTGGGCTCGACCCGGCTCCTTTCTCCCGTCGTCATGCTCAACCTCCTGGGTGACATGTGGCCGGAGGAGACCACCGCTCCCGACTGGACGCCCCTCTTTGCCGATGGAGGAACCAGCCTCCATCTCTACGGCAAACGCCGCGCTGCCGGACGCCGGAAAATGGGACACGCCAACCTGCTCGGACCGGATGTCGAGGACTGCCTGAGCCGTGCGGAAGGCCTGAAGGCAGGCTTCCTCGGCGAGTCCTAGCGTCTGGATTCCTCAACTCCGGGATCCTGCCAAGAGATCCATCCATGCCCGCGCCCCAGGCACGGGATGGCCCGACGGCCCGCGCCCCCGGACCGCGGAACAGAGCCACTTCGTCCGTGGTCATTCCGTATTCCCATCGCCCCGAGCATCACTTAGGCTCGGCGAGTCATGGCTCGATTTCTCGTCCTTCTATGCGTCGGACTCGGCGTCTGCATCGGCAGGTCCCAAACCGATGCTCCGACCCCGCCCACGCCTTCCCAAGAGACGGCCGCAGACGAGTCCACCTGGGACCCCGCCCCGGCTTTCTGGGTTTGGGACCGCACCGCCTTCCGGCCGGACGATCTTGAGGAACTCCAGGAATTGGGCAGTTCCCAGCTCTACTGGTTGATGGAGGACATGCAGACAAACTTCCCGATACCGGGAGGCATTCGGGACTACGAATTGCAGGACTACTGCCCGGTCATCCGCTTTCCACCCGGCGCGGAAACCGTCCTCCAGGATCACTGCTGGACCCTCCTCCGTCCGTCGAAAAGCGGGGTCCCCGCCAAGATCACCATCTTCGACCGCTACATGCTTCACGGAAGACTCCAGATCGACTTCGATTGCCCCGCTTCCCTGCTTCCCCAGTACGCGGCACGCCTGAAGAAACTCCGGAAGGACCTCGAACTCGATCACCTATCGGTCACCGCGCTCGCCAGTTGGATCGATGCCCCGGGATTCGATGCCCTCGAGAAGGTCGCCGATGAACTCGTGCCGATGTTCTACGACCTGGAGAAGGATGATGCTGCCGACGTCCGCAACGGACAACTGCATCCCCTCATCGATGCCTCCACCGTGACTTGGATCCGCAAGTGGAAGGTTTGCTCCACCCCGTGGCGCGCCGGCCTGCCCAACTACCAGCGCCTGACGTTTTTCAATGAGGACGGATCACTCGTCGGACACCACCGCAAGTGGTCGATCAACGGGCTGATTACCCATCCTGCGATCGAGCCGCTCGCCCAGCAGCCCGACCAGATGCGCCTCTATCAGGTCACTGCCAATGGCAGCCTGGCAGGCACGCGGATCTCCAGAAAGCAAACGCTGGTCTGGCGACAACCCGACGAGACAACCACCCGCCAAGCCATCGAGGCGGCGCGCACCGCGGGGGCACGAGGGATTGTCTGGTTCGCCCACCCGGCATCGCCGTCCAAGGCATGGCATTCGGTGCCTCACCTCGCCGCAATCCAGGCGGGATCCAAGCCAAGCCCGAAACTCACGATCCAGATCCGCCCCGCCGGAACCCTGCGACTCATCAACGAAGGCCCCGGGGATCTAATCATGCATCCCACCGGCAGGCCGTTCAAACTCATCATCGAGGCCCCACCCGGAAGCTTCGGCCACGGCGGCCCGGATCACTTTCTCAGGAAACATGCACCGGGGGCTTCGCTGAATCATCCGGAGACGATCCAGCGCCTCGAGTTGGAGTTCGCCAAGCTCCACAGTGGTGAATCCCTCTCCACCGCGAACCGCTTCCTTCATCTGACCGATCCCGACCAACTCACTTGGTCCGTCCACCCCACCCCATGACCCGCCGCATCCACCTCCCTCATCGCATCACGCTGATCCTGAGGAGAACCCTCATCGCGCTCAGCCCGCTGGTCATTGCGTGCGGACCCCACTTTTATCAGGCACCCCCACCGCTCGCCCGCTATCCGGAACGCACCGCGGGGAAGACATGGCAGCAGCTGCTTGCCGAGTCGAAACCCTCAAGTGGTGAATCGCGCAAGCAGGTCCTGCAAGCCACCACGGAGTTCTTCGAAGCATTTCCAGAGCTCGACGAAACCACCCGCCGAGCCCGACTTCAGGTACTCATCGAGCAAAACCGCGCCACCCGCTATCAGCCGGCCATCGGCAATCTTCTCGTTGAATGCGGTGAGCTCCTCGACGCGCCCACACCGGGATTCGAAGACTACCTCAGGGAGCGCTCGGCGGACTTGACCCGCACCTTCCCCAAGGCACCCGTCAAGGACTGGAATCTTGATGACGATGAGATCAAACAGCTTCGACAAGCACACCAGCGCAAGCTCGCCAGCTTGCTGAGGATATCCCAGCACAAGCTGAAAACATCTCCTGAAGGCCTACGCCCGAACCATCTGGTTCGCCACGCCGCCTTGCTCATGCGACTCGGTGAATTCGGTGGGGCTCACCGCCTGTTCGTCGAAACTTCGGCCGAATTCCCCGCCCACCCACGTGGTGAGGTGGCCGCGTTCATGCTGGGCCGTTGTTCGCTCGCCATTACCCGGGCCATGCCCCATCGCACTCCGGAAGAACACCGACTCCAGCGCAACCAATACGACCTCGTCGAGACGGAGTTCGCCAAATACCTCGAAACCTTTCCCGAGGGACGCTTCACCGATGATGCCTATGGCTGGCTGGGCGCGGTCGCCGCGGACCAGAACCAGCTCGGACTCGCCATCGACCGCCAGCTTGCCCGTCTCGAAATCCAACAGACCCGCGAAGTCATGTCCTCCGCCCTGCGCGAATTGGATCAGTTGTTCGCTCGCCTCTACGACCGCGCCCTCGACCAGGACTTCTGGGACGAAGACCACAGCTACTTCGGAACCATGCCCGATTTCGAGCTGCTCGCCTCCCATCCCGACGTCGCCCGCCTGTTCCTTTTCCACGCGGTCGACCCCGCCTATCAGGTCCACCTTCCCATCCACTACTCGAACGAAACGGGTGACCGGGGCACCCTGCACTTCCTCGAACGACGTATCCTCAAGACCTCCCCGTTTTCCCGGCTCGCCCTGAAGGAACTCGGACGAACCATCATCGAAAGGGACATCGCCCTCGATGCCACGTCCCACCTCATCCTCGGATGGTCAGCGCTCAGGAACGATGACCCCGCCCAGGCACTATCCCTCTTCGATCGCGGCCTCACCCTCGCCAGGACGGATGAATTGATCCACGCCCGAGCCATTGCCCTCTCCAGACAGGAACACTACCAAGCCAGTGCGGATGCCTACGCCGAACTCAACAAAGCCTTCCCCGACAGCCCGCTGACCGGACCATCGCGCTTCGATCACGCCCTCGCGCTTCAGCGGGCCGGAGAGGCCGGCGAAGCGATCCTGATCCTTCTCGACCTCGACGGTTTCTACGATCCCGAGCACCGGGAGCGTCCGGACATGATGCTTCATCCCGATCACGAAGCCATCCAGTGGATTGACACCCTCGCCCAGTTTGCCCCGATCGATGAAATCCGACGCCCGCTCGATCGCCTCCCGGCTGGTGATCCCCGCACCCGGATCCTCCGTGCGCTCGTCCGCAGCCGCGCCCTCTGCCAGGAAGACTTCGCGCTGGCGGGAAAACACCTCGATGAGGCCGATCAGCCCGCTTTCCCCATCCATCAGTTCGGCCGCCGCTGGAATGGTCATCGCCAAATCCACCTGACCCCCGAGCGCTGGAAGGACGAGTTCAAATCGCTGCGGAACACCGCTCGAGCCATCCGTCTGGCCAGCCCCCGCGACCCCGGACTGGCCGCCGCCCATCTTCGTCACGCCCGCCAGTGGGAAGCCCTTCGCGGCCATCTCACCCTCCCCCTGCTCAGCGTGTTCGACTACTCCGCCAGCGAATCCCCGAAGCTCGATCAACTGCGCCGCACCAACGGCCGGATGCTCGGCATCAGCGATCAGGAGATCGTCGCCGAACTCGACTCACGGGATGAGTTGAGCCACGCGCTCGACCACTACCTTGCCGCCGCCGGGTCCACTCATCCAGAGATCGCAGCACCTGCGTTGGAAGGCGCCAACGAAGTGCTTTTCAAACTCGCCGAGTTCTCTCTCTATCGGTGCTCCCGCGCGGTGGAAACCGACGCCACCCGCCTGTCGAACGAATTGGTCGACCGCTTGGAATCCGACTTCCCGGACCGCCCTGAAACCGCCCGCGCCGTCCGCTTCACCTTCGTCCCACCCGACATTCTCGGCCACTGGATGCCCGGTGACTACAATCCCGGCAATGCCGACGCCGCCATTGCCGCCGAGCTCGAGGCCGGTAATGACCGGGGAACCGACGAGGCCGTCAACCAGCGCTACCAAGCCATCCTCGCCAGTCTCCATTTCCTCCCACACAGCGATCAGACGATGAAGGAAATCCGGGGTGACCTCACCGAGGCGACTCACGAATTCGAATTGATCCGAAGCCACCTCGAAGCCCATGAACTACTACGTTTGGTTGACAATCTCGACGACCTCCACGCCGCCGCCCACACACCCGGAGTCACGGTGGAGCAGCTCGGCGAATACGCCGCCCTGAGACTGTCATCCACTTCCCCGGTTGGAGAGCCGCCGAGCGACTCACCGCTGGTTTCGTTCTACGAATTCCTCTCGCTGATCCGGCCCCTGCCCAATGGCAACGAAGTAACCCGGCAAAGCCCGGCGAGGTGGCAGAAGTTCATCGAGACCTACCCGAAGAGCCCCAAATGCGAAGCCGCTTCCCTGCGTCGGGCCCGCATCCTCGTTCGACATGCAGCTCCCATTCCCCATGTCCGGGCGTTCCACTTTCCCGCAGCTCCCATTGCCAATGGCTACAAGCAACTCCACAGCCGACCCGACCCCGCCAAGCTCGGCGAAGCCGTGCAGGCAATCGAAGAGCATCGCACGCGCTTCCCGAACGGACGCTATCATCGGGACATCGACCTGCTCCAGGCCGCCTGCGACTCGTGGAATGGGGAAACGGCGCGGGCACTCAAGTCCCTCACCACCATCCTCGCCGATACCGACCATCCCGAACTTCTCGGCGATGCGTCCCTCTACTTCGCTCAGCTGATGGAACGACTGCTGGATCCGTCCCGGCGTCCTGAGTTGCTCGTCGCGATCCAACAGACCCCGGACTCGATCATTCCTCTCAAGAAGCTCGCCCACGGGGACACCTGCCTCTCCCGTCTGCGACCGCTGATTCCATGGATCGAGTCCAGGATCTAACGATCGGGATCGGCCTTCAGGGCAACCACTCCACCAACCACGCAGAGCACCGAGTAGCCGCCCAAGGGGACCAAGGGTGACAACGCCTGAAGGGGTGCGGCCAACGCACCAAACAAGAGGATGACCACCGCAATGATCGTGTTGGAAGCCGACACGTAATCCGTCCGGCGATCCCCTTCAGCCGCATCGACCACCCAGGTCGAACGCCCCAAACGCACCCCCGCGTATCCCAGATTGAACAAGAGGAAGATCGCCGGCCACACCAGTGGTCGCTGCGCCCAGTCAGGACCCCACCACCCGATCGCCAGGGCCGCAACCCCCACCAACGCCGTGATGAAACCACCCAGCGCCATCGTCAGATGGGAAGCCCGGTCCGCCAGCTTGCCCCAGAGGAACGAACTCGTCGCGGTCGCCAACCCCGAGGCGATGACAAATGCCCCGAGCGCCAGCATCGAACTCCCCTGCTTCCCCGCCAACACCACGAGCAAGGGTGACGCCAGGGCACTTCCCAGCAGCAGACTTCTCGCCACGATGAAACGACGAAACAACCCATCATCCCTCACAAGCCGCAGCCTCCCCATCAGATCCGCCGAGGCCTCGTTGTCCGCAGGGTCGTCCTCGGGTTCATCGATGCGGCCGTAGAAAAAGGAGCCCAACAGCCAGAGCAGCGAAGCACCGACCACCACCCATGCAAGCGTCCGCGCCGCCGAGTCTTCCTTGATCACCATCAGGGCGAGCGCCGCCGCAGTGGCCACCACCCCGGAAATCGTCGCCGCCAATCCAGTGACCCGGCCGCGCGCGCCCTTCGGAATCGTCTTCCCAAGCACATCCTTCGCACTGATCGAGCAGAATGCCCGCGCCCCGGAAAACACCGCCACCGCCGCAAGCATGACCAGTCCCGCTGTCGTCGGCGGCAGAAGCAAAGCCACCGCGCCCATCGCCACCACCGCGACCGCCTGCATCAAGGCACCAGCCACGAACACATGTTTGCGCCGTGGGGCCCGCTTCACCCAGTCGGAGATGAACAACTGGGGCAGCATCGAGCCCGATTCGCGGATCGGCACCAGCAGCGACACCACCGCACTCGATGTGCCCAACTGCGTCAGCATCCACGTCAGCACGGTCTTCGGATTGATCAGCGCATCGCCCAGCTTCGTGCAGGTCAAGGCGGTGATCATCCGCCGCGCATCGCGCTTTTGTGACTTATCCAGTTCGGCCATTCCCCCTTCGTCTTGCTGACCCACGCAAGGTGGGACAACGCCTCCCCTTGGTCCAGAGGGAACCCCGCGCACCTTTCATCGGAAGCACTCCTCCACCTTCGTGCATTGTCTGAAGCACGGGAAAAGCGCAGACTCACTTCACGAGATCATCATGGCCTGCATCCACATCCAGACCGACATCCATGCCCCCGTTGAGCGGGTCTTCGATCTCGCGCGCAGCATCGACGCCCATGTGGCCAGCGCAGGTCATTCATCAGAACGCGCCATCGCAGGCCGCACCTCCGGACTCCTCGAGCTCGACGAATCGGTCACTTGGGAAGCCTGCCACTTTGGCATCCGCCAGCACCTCACCGTCAAGATGGTCGAACTCCACCCCCCTCACCGATTCGAAGACCACATGATCTCAGGACCCTTTGCCTCAATGCGTCACATCCACGCATTCCACCCGCACCAAGGCGGCACGCGCATGCAGGACGAGTTTCACTTCACCGCCCCCCTCGGCATACTCGGTCGATGCGCCGCGCGGCTGTTCATCACCCGCCACCTGCAACGGTTCCTGACCACCCGGAATCAAGAGCTCAAGACCATGGCCGAATCCGATGCTTGGCGTGCCTTCCTTCCCGAACGAGACGCATGACCCACCACCCCGCTCCAAGGTTTTCCAACAGAAAGCCATCGGGAACGGGCCATGATTGGTCTCTGACGTCCGCGCCGGCACCCCCGCCAATCCATCCCGGGCGTCCGCCTCTGACGCATGAAATTATTTCGGAAACCCTAAACATACGTTGCCAACCTGCGTAGAAGCGGCATAATCCGGCCATGTTGCCACTGCCACACTACTTCCTCACCGGGGCCTTTGTCCTCGCGGTGGTCGGGTGCGGCGGCTACTCCGGCACCCATCCGACCGGCACGGGTCCATTTGATTCGCGTGGCAACTACGTCGAAGCCTGGGCCGACAACCCGTCGAAATGGAACGGCCGCTCGGTCCCCACCACGACCGAGCCGAAGCCCCAGCCGACGCAACCCACACAGGTCGCCAAGAACGACTCCCCTCCCGTGGTGCAAGCCAGCCCGAGACCCGCGCCCGTGGTCAAGCCGAAGCCCAAACCCAAGCCGAAGCCCAAGCCTTCGACCCGCTACCACACGGTGCGCAAAGGCGACACGCTCTACGGCCTGTCCAAACGCTACGGCACCACGGTCGGAAAGATCCAGAGTGCCAATGGCATTCGCGGATCGGTAATCCGGATCGGTCAGCGCCTCAAGATTCCCCGCTGATCGCCTCGGCCTTGCCGCGTTTCACCGCAATCGCAATGAACACGCCACCGCCGACGATCATGAACAGCGACAGGAACTGACCGCTCGTCAGCATGCCATTCAGCACCAGCTTGGAGTCCGGCTCACGAAACGCCTCCCCGATGATCCGGAACACGGCGTAGAAGATGAAGAACAGCCCCGTGAGCAGCCCGTGAGACGCCTTGGGAAACTTCACACGGACCGTCCAGAGGATCACGAAGAGCATCAGCCCTTCCAATGCCGCCTGATAGAGTTGCGACGGATGACGGGGCTCCAGCAGCGGGGCAATTGCTTCACTGATCGCCGGGTTGGAGCGCTGCGCTTCCTTCATCCACTCGAACTGCACGCCCAGCGGGAGGTCCGGCCACTCCGCGAAGCGTGCCTCCAGGTCTGGATCAGCCTCCGCGGCGGCAGCCAGAGCCGTGCCTCGGAAATCGAATTCCTCCATCTTTTCATCGAACAGGGTATTGGGGAACTTCATCGCCCAGGCCACGCCTTCCGCGACCCGCCCATAGAGCTCACCATTGATGAAGTTCGCCAGCCGCCCGAACATCACCCCCAGCGGAGCCACCACGCACAGCCCGTCACCGAGGCCGAACCACGAGACCTTCTTTTTGCGCGCGTAGAACCAGGTGAACACCACCAGTCCAAGGATGCCCCCATGGCTCGCCATGCCACCTTCCCAGACCTTGAAAATCAACAACGGATCTTCAGTGATCCAGGACCAACCATGCGCCCGAGGGTAATACCAAAGCATGTAGCCCAGCCGCCCGCCGATGAAGACACCGAAGATCGCCGCCGCCGCGATGAAGTCCGCCGCCGATCCCGGTGGCAGCACCCACAGCTTGCGCTTCGAAAGCACATTGAGCAGGTAGGCACCCACGAGGAAGGCCGCGAGATAGGCCAAGCCATACCACCGCAGGGCGATCGCATCATTGATGCGGAAAATGACCGGGTTCAGGTCGTGAACGTAGGTGGCTAGCACGGGCGGAGCTGACATGAATTCCCCCTCTCCAGCAAGCGCGACCTCACAGGTATCGCGTGAGCCCGTCCACGGCCTCCGCATTCAGGCGACGCGCCAGAGCCGCACTCAGTGACACCATGTGAAGGTAGTCATTCAGGTCGATGACCGCATTGTGCGAATGGATGTAGCGCGCCGGCACACCGAGCACCACACAGGGGATGCCCTCGTTGGCAATGTGGAAGGCCCCGGCATCGGTGCCACCACTGCGACGGACGGTCACCTGATGGGGAATCCCCTCCGCCTTGGCCGTGTCGATCGCGAAGTGCGCGAACTCGGGATTGCCAATCGCGCTGCTGTCGAACAAACGAATCTGCACCCCACCTCCAAGCCGACCCTGCGAGTCCACACGGACAAATCCCGGAGTGTCATCGGCCGGCGGGCCCTCCAGCACCACCACCGCATCCGGCTTCGCGAAATTCGCCGCCGACCGTGCGCCGCGCAGCCCCATTTCCTCCTGCACCGTTCCGGCAAGCAGCAGTTGGTTCCCCCGAGCTTCCTTGCCGACCAGCAGGCCCGCCTGAATCGCCCCGGCCATCCCCACCCGGTTGTCGAATGCCTTGGCCATGTATGTGTCCTCCTTGGCCATCGGCGTGAACTCACTGACCGGCGCGATCGGGTCACCCAATGAGATCCCGAAATCCTCCATCGCCTCCTGCCGCGAGCTCGCACCCACATCGATGAACATCTGATCGACTTCCATCACCTGCTTGCGCTGCGCCGGAGGCAGGAAATGCGGCGGCATGGACGCCACCACCCCGACAATTTTCCGCCCGGCCCGCGTCTTCACTTCGACCCGCTGGGAAAGCAGGCTGTGTGGCCACCATCCCCCCACCGTGACGAACTGGAGAAACCCATCGACGGTGATGTTCTGGACCAGGAAACCCACCTCATCCATGTGGCCGGCAATCATCACACGCGGGCCGTCTCCACCCGCATCACAAATCACCGAGCCATTCCCATCGCACGAAAGCTCACCCGTCCCGGCCAGCTCGCGCGCGAAGATCTCACGCACCTCTCCTTCGTTGCCGGGGACTCCGTGGGCTTCAGTGAGTTCCTTCAGCAGTGACAGCGCCTTGTCTTTCATGGGCGAAAGGCTAGCCAGCGCGACCACCCCGCCAAGCGGGAAACCCACTCCGTCAGGACAAAAAAATCCCCGGACAGGATGCGCACCTGCCCGGGGAGCTGAAGTAGCCCAGAGAAAACTACTCCAGTTTACACCTTAGAACCTCCAAACCAGGTCCACGGTAAAACGATCGTCGATGATCCCATTCTCCTCATCGGTCAGAGGGATCTCATAGGCGAAACCAAGATCGATACTCTCGGTGATGCGCGAACGGAAACCCACGGCAGCCGTCACAAGATCCCGGTTCTCGGTGGCGTTCGCCGTGCCGAAGTTGAGAAGATCATTACCTTCGAAAGTGGCCACCACCGGCACCAATCCACCTGCCTGAGTGAAGTAGTTCGGGCGACCATTGCCTGCGGAAAGCACATGGTGCCAGTTCACTTCCACCAGAGGGATGAACCACGGCACCACTTCATAGCTGGCATGGGCACTCACAAAGCTGTTGGTCGACTGCTGTCCGTCGAACGGAAGGCGAAGACCACCACCGCCGGCCAACTGGAACCGGTCCCACACCTTGAGTCCGGAAACAATGAGGTTCAGCACCCCGTTGCCTTCCCCCTGGAACACATCGTGATTGCCAAGAGGGAACTCATAGGTCGCCGTGCCGCTCATCACGAACGAATTCACCGGGTCATAGATGAAGGCATACTTCAAACCCGCCGCGATGTTGGCGAAGCCACTCTGCGCCGACCAAAGGCCCGGCGTATCCGGCCGGAAACGCACGTAACCATCCTTGGTCGCAACCAGGGAAAGACGTTCGTTGAAGGCATACTCGAATTGAAGCGCATAGATCTCAACGTGACCTCCCATCGGGACTTTGCCGCCCCCGATGATGCTCGCTTGAGCGGGCAGGTTGTGATACATGAAAATCGGGTGGACGTTCGTCTGAGGCAGAGCGTTGTCGAACAGCGTCGGATTCGTAATCGGGCGACGTGCCTTCTCGAATCCTGAAGTCGTGGTTTCCAGCACAGCCGGTTCGACGGCTACGGTTCCCGCGAGAGCGGTCGCTGCGCAGGCACCGAGGAGACCTGTCACTGTGGAGGCTAGGGCTTGTTTCATTTCTGTAGTTTGGATGGTTGGTGATGGCCGGTTCTCTTTCGACCGGCGCGATCATCAGCCGCCACCATCCCGACCGCTACCCACCCGCACTCTGAAACTGTGCATATTTTGCGAAAGCAAGGGTCCACCGACACCCGCAATCCCGGGTCCCCTTCCCCACCGCGGTTCCTCCCCCAGCAGCGACGTCGCACCATTGGCACTGGGGGCGCTCTCAGAGCCTCACCTCGCTTTCGCCGCCTGCCATTCGGCTTCCATCTCATCCAGGGAAGCTTCCTCCAAACCTTGCCCTCTCTCCTTCAAGGCATGCTCCATCGCGGCGAAGCGCTTCTCGAACTTCGCATTGGCAGCCGCCATCAGCACCTCGGGATCGAGCTTCCTCACCCTCGCCAGATTCACGACCGAAAACATCAGGTCCCCGATCTCCTCCGCCACATCCTCATCACTGCCATTCTCCAAGGCATCGGCGATCTCCACGATTTCCTCGCTCACCTTTTCAAAAACCCCCTCTTCATCGGGCCAATCGAAGCCGACCTTGGACGCCTTCTTCTGCAGCTTGGCCGCCCTCATCAGCGCCGGCAACCCCTTGCCCACACCGTGCAGATAGACCTCATCCTCATCACCCTTCTCCGCGCGCTTGATCTCGTCCCACTGCTTCAGCACCGCTTCCGACCCCTCGGCATCGCTCTGTCCGAATACATGGGGATGACGTCGGATCAACTTCTCACTGATCCCCCGCGCCACCTCATCCATGTCGAATACCCCGTCCTCCTCCGCCAACTCGCTGTGGAAGACCACCTGCAACAGCAGGTCGCCCAGTTCCTCCTTCAAGTGCTCCCTGTCACCACGACGAATGGTATCCACCGTCTCATAAGCTTCCTCGATCAGGTTGGGGATCAGGCTTTCGTGGGTCTGCTCCGCATCCCACGGGCATCCTCCCGGCGCCCTCAGTCGATGCATG
Source organism: Haloferula rosea (assembly GCF_016595525.1). Lineage (GTDB taxonomy): Bacteria > Verrucomicrobiota > Verrucomicrobiia > Verrucomicrobiales > Akkermansiaceae > Haloferula > Haloferula rosea. The sequence goes on along the minus strand of NZ_JAENII010000001.1, from coordinate 350,746 downwards.
ATCGCACGCAACCGCTCCAGTTGGTGTTCCTTGCCGACACACTCCATCATCTCCTGATCGTTCATCACTTGTTCCGTTTGGTTGCCTCCTCCAGCACCTTGCGTTCGCTCTTTGTTAGACTCCCGCTTCCCTTCTCGTTGATCTTGTCCAAAATGCGGTCCACCTCATCTTCGGTCGCCAGATCCACGCTCGTCCGTGGCCGGACCTTGGGCGACTGCGGCTTGACCCGCTTCTTCCTGAACTGCTTCGGTCGGATCACCTTGCCTCCCTTCCCATCGGACCACGACAGCAGCTGCGGGAACTTCATCAGGACCACGCCCGCAAGAATCCCCCCGAGGTGTCCCGCTTCACCCCCACTGTTCCAGAACAGCGGAGCCGTCGGAAACAACCAGCCCCCAAGAATCATGACCACCGCATAGCCCGCCACGAACAGCGCGAGACGACTGAGCGAAAGGGTCACCGGTGGAAACAGAAGGCTCACCTTCACATCCGGAGAAAGCCGATAGACCGCGTAGAAGAGACCGAACAATCCGGCCGAGGCACCGACAAGATGGGTCGCCGGGGAACTTGTCGGCATGAGCCCGATGAAATAGAGAAGCGAGTAGAACACCGCCCCCCCGGCACCACAAATCAAGTAGTAGGCAAGAAACCTCCGCGCACCGAACGCCCGCTCCACGATCGGCGCGAAGAAATACATCCCGATCGAGTTGAACAGGATGTGCCCGACCGAGTGGTGCATGAACTGGAACGTGAGAAACTGCCACACATGCCCCCCGAGCAGCCCCTCACCAATCGTGAACGCCCCGAAATCATTGAGCCTCCCCGATTCCTGACCCGGTGCCCGGGTCAGCAGATCCAACAGGAAGATGACGATGTTCGCGATCAGTAGGGTCTTGGAAACCCGGGGCATCGGCGGCGGGCCCTGGCGCATCGTCCGCGCGTAATCTCGGTCATTGAATCCCATCTGCGCCCCGGCATTAGCACGGCCCGTGACATCCCGCAAGGCACCCGGAAAATCCGCATGGATTGATGCCCATAGCAGGAAACGCGAACATGCTTTCACGAAGGTGCGCCGAATCCGTCAGATTTCCCTCGTATCCTCTGATGAGGTTGCCCTTGGAACACGATTCCGGCTTATCTGTCACCGCCATGAGCAAAACGAAACACGAAGAACTCGCCAAGTGGGTCGAGGAAATGACCGCTCTCTGCCAGCCTGACAATGTCGAATGGGCAGATGGATCCCAGGAAGAATGGGACCGCCTGACCCAACTGCTGGTCGACGCTGGAACCTTTACACGTCTCAATCCCGAGAAGCGCCCCAATTCCTTCCTCGCACGGTCGACGCCTTCCGACGTCGCCCGCGTTGAAGACCGCACCTACATCTGCACCCGCCGCAAGGGCGCAGCCGGCGGCACCAACAACTGGGCCGACCCGAAGGAAATGAAAGAGACCCTTCAGCCACTCTTCAACGGCTGCATGAAGGGCCGCACCATGTATGTGATCCCATTCTGCATGGGACCCCTCGATTCACCACTCGCCAAGATCGGCGTCGAAATCACCGACAGTGCCTACGTCGTCGTCAACATGAGGATCATGACCCACATGGGGAAAAAGGTCCTCGATCAACTCGAGGCCGAAAACGCCGGCGAGATCGAAAAGAAGCGCGACGGACACGGCTACTTCGTTCCCTGCATCCACACCGTGGGCGCTCCGCTTGAGCCCGGCCAGGAGGACGTCCCTTGGCCATGCAACAACGAGACGAAATACATCTGCCACTTCCCTGAAACCCGCGAGATCTGGTCATACGGCTCCGGCTACGGCGGCAACGCCCTTCTCGGCAAGAAATGCCTCGCACTGCGGATCGCTTCGAACATCGCCCGCGAACACGACTGGATGGCAGAGCACATGCTCCTGCTCGGACTCGAGTCACCTGAAAAGGAAAAGACCTACGTCGCCGCCGCCTTCCCAAGTGCTTGCGGAAAGACCAACCTCGCCATGCTCATTCCGCCCAAGGAGTATGCGGACAAAGGCTGGAAAACCACCATCATCGGCGATGACATCGCATGGATGTGGGGCCACGAGGACGGCAAACTGCACGCCATCAACCCGGAAACCGGATACTTCGGCGTCGCACCAGGCACCTCCTACAAGACCAACCCGATCGCGATGGACTCGATGACCGAGAACGCGATCTTCACCAACTGTGCGCTCACCGACGACGGCGACGTATGGTGGGAAGGAATGGACGGCGATCCACCGGCCCACGCCATCGATTGGAAAGGCAACGACTGGACACCGGACTGCGGCGAACTCGCCGCTCACCCGAACGCCCGCTTCACGGCCCCGGCCGAGCAATGCCCGACCATCGACCCGGACTGGCAGAACCCCGACGGGGTCCCGATCTCAGCCATCATCTTCGGCGGTCGCCGCCCGACGACGATGCCCCTGGTCTATCAGGCCTTCAACTGGTCGCACGGTGTCTACGTCGGTGCCACCATGGGCTCGGAAGTCACCGCAGCTGCCATCGGCCTCAAGGCCGGCGTCCGCCGCGACCCGATGGCCATGCTGCCCTTCTGCGGATACAACATGGCCGAATACTTCCACCACTGGCTCGACATGCGCGACCAGATCAAGGATCTGCCACGCTTCTTCCACGTGAACTGGTTCCGCCTCGACGAAGACGGCAAGTTCCTGTGGCCCGGCTTCGGTCAGAACATGCGGGTGCTTGAGTGGATCGTGAACCGCTGCAAAGGCGGCGTCGCCGGCCACGAAACCCCCATCGGATGGACGCCACACATCGAGGACTTCAATCTCGAGGGACTCGAAGGCTTCACCGAAGAACAGTTCGACAAGTGCATGGAATACAATGCCGACGAATGGACCGCCGAGTTGGTCGACCAAGGCAACCTGTTCCTGAAGCTCTACGACCTGATGCCGAAGGAACTCGTCTTCCAGCAACAACTGCTGGCCGCTCGACTGAGCTGATCCAGGTTCCACAGGACTTCTGATTCCAAACACCCCGGCCGAGAGGCCGGGGTGTTTTTTTTGACAGCGCTCAACAGTCCCTTCACGAGTTCCGCTAGGGTCGGTCCAAAAAATGTAACTAGATCGACTTCCATCCAAACACCCAGCGACCGCATCCTTCATCTCCTCAAACTCTCGAATCAATGCGTTCTCTTCCCGACTCCGGCCAGACTCCTCGCACACAAAGAGGCGATCGAACAAGATACCTTTCCGAAAGAAAGGGGGCCGAGCCACCCTCTCATCGATTGGACCTAGGAATCATTTTTGACTTGAAGTCAAAACTTGACTCAGCATAAATTCACCCATGTCCACGGCGACACGAAAGCAGCGGGAACTGGCTCAGCGGGAGGAGCTGATGGTTGATGCTGCGCAGCAACAGCTTCTGGAGAAGGGCTTCCAGCAGCTGAGCATGGACCATGTCGCGGCCGAGGTGGAATACTCAAAAGGCACGGTTTACCAACACTTTGCGACCAAGGAGGACCTGGTTCTGGCCGTCGCCACCCGGGCGCTTCGTAGCCGGGCGGATGCCTTTGAAAAGGCGTCGAACTTCGAAGGAAGCACCCGCGAGCGGATTTCTGCGATCGGTTTCAGCTGCGTGCAGTTCGCTGAGCAGCACCCGGACTATTTCCATATCGAAATGATGCTCAAGTCCGCCAGCTTTTGGGAAAAGAGCAGTGATTCCCGAAAGGAGAACCACCAGATTCAAGGTTCCCGGTGCTTCCGCTCGATGAATACCATCATTCACCAGGCACTCGCTCTCAAGGAACTCCCGGAGAGCCGGTTCAGCGCCGAAAAAATCTCCTTCAGCCTCGCCTCCCTCACCATGGGAAGCCATATCATGGGCGAGGAGTGTGAGTTGGTTCGGATGGCGGGAATCGAGGACTCCAAACGTTTCATCCGGGAATACCAGGAGTTCTACCTCGATTCCCTCGGCTGGCAGGCCCTGTTCGGAGATCAGAATATCGAAACCTACGACGAACGCTTCCGCCAGTTCTTCGGCACATCCTGAAACCCCTGATCTTTTGCTGCATTCATTTTGACTCCCAGTCATTTTTTGACCCCGAAACCTTTTCACTTTCTCATGACGACCACTCTCCTATCACGACTCTCTGTTTCCCTGTTTCTCGGGCTGATGAGCTGCCGGAAGCCAGCCCCTCCCACGGACGAACGAGCGATGACGGTCGACCTCATCGCGCCGCAATCCCAAGCCTCCTACGAAGTGCAGGAGTTCGCGCTCGGACGAGTGGAAGCGGCAAGGCACAGCGATCTTGGGTTCGAGATTCCCGGTACCTTGGTCACGGTACTCAGCAATGAGGGGGACGCCGTGGCCATGGGTGATCCGCTTGCCGAACTCGACACCACCCGTCTGGAAGCGAGCCGCCGCGAGGCGGAGGCTTCAGTCGCTCAAGCCGAAGCCCTTCTTTCCCTCACGGAGGCCACTCTCGACCGCAATGAGTCCGCCAAGACATCCGGAGCCGTCTCCGCCCAGCAACTCGATCAAGCCCTGCAGAAACGGGACACCGCAGCCGCCTCACTGCGCCGCGCCAAGGCCGAACTCGACCGCGTGGAGGTGGACCTCGACAAATCAATACTACGGGCACCGTACGACGGCATTGTTGCCAGACGCAGTCAGGACCCGGGATCCGCCGTCTCTGCCGGCCAGCCCATCCTTCACCTGTTGGAGTCCCATCAGCTTGAGATCCGGGCGGGCATGCCGACCCATGCGGTGGGCGAGGTCGGCAAGGAGGTGGAACTCCATCGAAACGGGGAGAGCATCGGCACCGCCGTGATCCGCCGCATCCTTCCCGCCCTGAATGCCTCGGTCCGAACCGTCGACGTCATCCTCGAAGCCGGCCCGGACACCCCACTTCTTCGGGATGGCGATCTCGTGCACATCGCCGTTTCGCGGGAAATCAACGAGTCAGGCTTCTGGCTTCCTCTCGCCGCACTCGCGGAGAGCCACCGCGGCCTCTGGGCTGGCTACCTCGCGGAGCAAGATGGCCATGGCGCTTTGAGAGTGAACCGGGTGAACCTCGAAATCCTGCATCTGGAAGGAGAGCGCGCCTTCGTCCGTGCCCCCCTTCCCGAAGAGCCAAAACTCGTCGCCAAGGGACTGCACCGACTGGTGCCCGGACAGAAAATCGAGGCCGCCTCATCTGACCACGACCATACCGCCTCCAACCGATGAGTGAGGATCGCCAGAAGCAGCCGTGGTATCTGCTCTTCTTCCACAACCGGTACCTTCTCGGAGTCACCCTTGTCCTGATCGCTGCGGCAGGATGGGCGTCCTACCAGGCACTTCCACGAACCGAAGATCCGGTCATCACGAACCGGGACCCCATGGTCCTGACCTACTTCCCCGGTGCCTCCGCCGAGCGAGTGGAAGCCCAGGTCACCGAACCCCTCGAGACCGCCCTCAAGGAGATCGCCGAGATCAAGCACGTGGAGTCGACGTCGCGCGCGGGAATCTCCGTGCTGGCGATCGAACTGGCGGATGAGGTCAACGCCGACACCAAGGAGCAATTCTTCTCCCGCATCCGTGACAAGATCGGTGAAGCCTCCCGACTGCTCCCCTCGGGTGCGGATGAGCCCATCTTCGACGGCCGCCGCGGTGCAGTCGCGTTCACCCTGATCGCCGCGGTCCGGGGAGACGACGACGCGCAACCGACGACAGCACTGCTTTCCCGCCAAGCCGAAGAACTGGCCGATCGCCTGCGCAACGTCCCGGGAACCGACATCGTCCGTGTCTATGGCGAAGCCGAGGAGGAATGGACGGTCACCGTGGATGATGCCGAACTCACTGCACTCGGACTGACTCTCGGTGATGTCGCCCGCGCCCTGCGCATCAGTGACAGCAAGCAGGCCGCAGGGGCGGTGTTCGGCAAGCGCCATGAATTGCAGATCGAGGTGAGCGGCAGTTTCACAACGGCTGCCCGGATCCGCGAGATTCCACTCGTCCAAAAGGACGGCCTGAGTGTGCGCGTTGGGGACGTGGCCGAGGTCTCGCGGTCCATGCAAACACCCGTCTCGAGTCTGGGGCTCAGTGACGGTGCTCCCACGGTGTTCGTCGCGGCGCGTGTCTCAGCCGATCAGCGGGTCGACCTCTGGTCCGACAAGGCCCGCGAAACCGTCGAACGCTTTCAGCCGGAGTTGGGCCGTGGGATGCGGGCCGACGTGGTATTTGATCAGGAGGTCTATACCAGCGCGCGGCTTGGCGAACTTGGCGGCAACCTGTTCCTTGGAGCCTTGGTCGTCATGGCCGTCGTCGTGCTTACGATGGGATGGCGCTCCTCGTTGGTCATCAGCTTCGCTCTCCCCCTCACCGCAGCCATGACCCTCTTCCTTTTCGCACGAGGTGGCGGGGAGCTACACCAGATGTCCATCTTCGGGATGATCATCGCTCTCGGTCTGCTGATCGACAACGCCATCGTGGTCACCGACGAAGTCCGCAAGCACATGGCGGCCGGGATGAAGGCTGCAGACGCCGTGGGAGCCACCCTGCGTCATCTCTTCGTTCCCCTGCTCTCGTCCACCCTCACGTCGATCTTCGCCTTCATGCCCATCATGCTGCTACCCGGTAGCACCGGCGACTTCGTCGGCAGCATCGGCACCAGTGTCGTCATCGCCTTGGCCTCGTCCCTGGTGCTTTCCCTGACGCTGATCGCGGCACTCGCCGGGCGACTCGGAGCCAATCGTCCGTGGGAAGACCGACTTCCCCGCTTCCTTCGCCATGGACTGGGTGGACCCGGACTGACTCAAGCCACGACCCGCTTCCTTACGATCACGACCGCCAAACCCCTGCTCGGCATTTCCATGACGGCGGTGCTTTCCCTCGTCGGGTTCGGTCTGGCCAGCACCTTGGGAAGTCAGTTCTTTCCGCGGACCGACCGCGACATGTTCGTACTGGAAGTGACCCTTCCAAGCCATACCCGCATCGACCACACCGCCGCGCTCACAAGAGCGATCGATGCCCGACTCGAGAGCCACCCGGACATCACCCACCGCAACTGGTTGATCGGCGGAAGTATCCCGAGCGTCTACTACAACCACCTCATGCAGAACGATGGGGCCGCGAACTTCGCCCAAGCCTTCCTTAAAGCCGAGCGGGCGGACGACGTGGCCCGTCTGGTGGTCGAACTTCAGGACGAGTTCGATCAAAGTTTCCCGGAGGCCCGGATGCTGGTGAAGAAATTCGCCCAAGGACCACCGATCGCAGCGGATGTGGAATTCCGTCTATCAGGCCCGAGCACCGACGTCCTGCGCGAGCTCGGCGAAGAAGTCCGCCGTGAGGTTGCTCGGCATCCCGAAATCCTTCATGCCACCACCAGCATCAATCGCGATGAACCGAAGCTCTGGTATCAGGCCGACGAAGATCTGGCACGTGCTGCGGGTTTGAGCCCCGGAGTGCTGGCAGAGCAACTTGAGAGTTCCCTGCGCGGCCAGCAGGCCGGATCCATGATCGAAGGAGTGGAAACCATGCCGGTCACCGTCCGCTACTCCGACGAAGACCGGGACTCCGTCACCGGGGTGCGCAGAATCAACTTCCAAGCTGCCGAGGGAGCCACCGGATGGGCACCGTTGAGCGCACTTGGCACCTTGGAATTGATGCCCGAAGTGGGAAGCATCACGCGCCGGGATGGCGTCAGGACCAACAACATCCTCGGTTTTGCCCGCGAAGGGTCCCTGCCCATCGAAATCACCCGCTCTGTGACGGCCGCAGTGGAACAACTTGCTCTACCCGTCGGCTACACCCTGGAGGTTGGAGGTGAGTCCGAGAACCAGAACGAAGCCATTGGCAACCTTGGGCTCTACCTCCCGGTTCTGGTCCTGCTCACGATCGGCATCCTCATCCTCTCCTTCCGCAGCGTACGCATGGCAGCCATTCTGATCGCCGTCGGTGGTCTCTCCGTTGGATACGGGCTGCTGGCCACGAAGTTCTGGGGCCTACCCCTCAGTTTCAATACCATCCTCGGCTCACTTGGACTCATCGGTCTGGCCTTCAACGACAGCATCGTGGTGCTCTCGGGCATCCGGGCCAACCCCAAGGCGCGAGCCGGGGCCCCCCATGCGATTGCCGCACAGGTTGCATCAAACGGGCGACACCTGACTTCCACCACCCTAACGACCATGGGATCCTTCCTTCCCCTTCTGCTCCTGATCGGTGGTGACTTCTGGCCACCGCTTGCAGTCGTGCTCGCAGGGGGCGTGATTGGATCGACCCTTCTCGCCTTCCTCTTCGTGCCCGCCGCCTACCGACTTCTCCTTTGCCGGAAGCGCGACCCGCAGCCATCACCGGCATGAACTAGGGCTCGACTCGGACCTTCATGTTGAGCCCGTTGCAGTGCTCCATGGCGTAGGCCATGAATCCCGAATTCGCGATCATGACGGCGATCATCTCGAGGTTCTCCTCGATGGTGTAGAGAATGCAGAAACCGAGTGAATCTTTCCCGTGCTTGTCGCTCTCACCGGCGGCCAATACTCCCTCAACATGCTTGGCTTCAAACATCTCAAGGCCAATGGCACCGAACACATAAAGCCCTCCCGCCACGGCCAGATAGACCTGATACTTCCTCTCCAAGCGGAAGAAGAACCGAGCGAAGAAGGCCACAACGCCCAAAGTCAGCAAGGCATAAGGAATCACCCAGGGCCAACTCAGAGCACCATCCGTTTCGACCCTCGTCATCAAGATCCAGCCAATGGCTTCATGAATATGGCAAAGTTCGTCCAGACACATGAATCCGAGAACGATGCCCACCGCCTTCCACGAAGACACGAGGGACGACCCTCCACCGGAACTCAGCGAACGACTGATCGAAAAGCCGAGGAAACTGCCGAACGCCAAGAGAACCCCATTGAAGAGAGTCGGGAAATTTCCCTCGGTATCAAAATTGAACAGCGGCACGATCCCGAAGGCGAAGTCCTTCTCCAGGATACACAGCGCGTAGATGGAAGCCGCGTTTCCGACATTCAACACGAGCAGAATGGCGAGACCAACGACGAGCAGTCGGCGACGTTGCAAGGCGACGAGGGATCCATTCATCCCGAACACCTATCACACCATCACAGGCTTGTCAGCAGCATTGGTCCGTTAGAGTGCCGGGACCCGTCGTCGAACCGACCGGTCGTGGGGGGATCGGAGGGCCATCACCGCCACGAGCGCACCGACCAGCGCACAGGCCATGTCTTTCTGGGTATCCCAGACGTCGCCCTGAGTCCCGAGGAACGACTCTGCCGCCTCAGCGGAGACCTCCGCCGCCGCCCACTCGATCAGTTCATAGCAGGCACTCACGGCCATACTGAAACAGACCACGAGGAAGCCCAGCCACCCCCGCTTCTGGATCACCCGATTCCGGATCAGGACCTCGCGGCAGATCACCGCAGGAACCAGACCCTGCAGGATGTGGCCCAGACGATCGTAGTGATTCCTCGGCCACCCGAACGCCTCCCTCGCCCATTCCCCGATCGGCACCAGCGCATAGGTGTAGTGCCCACCGATGAGCAACACCGCCATATGCACTCCCGCCCAGAAAAGCGCGAAGTTCGACAGCACCCATCCTTTGCGCCCGGCAATCCATAGCGCCAGCAAACCAATGAAAACCGGAACCACCTCCAACCACCAAGTCACCCGGTCATGCGGATGCCACGCCGACCAAAGCGTCAATGGCAGGACTATCACGACCAACCAGCTATTCGGACCGATCCTTGCCATGACCTAACACACCACACGGGCCGGATGGACTCAAGACAACTCCCGATGACCTTCCTGCTTGCCCCCATCACCCACAGCGCCAGTCTGTCGGAAAATCACGGATCCTCCCCCATGCCCGCTTCCCAGCATTCACCCTACGACCTCATCGCCAAGCAGTGGGACGCCACACGGTCAGGTTTCCGGCCTGGGGAGGAAACCTTCCTTGAAGCTTTCGTCGAACTCCTTCCCAGCGGCGGACGGGTCCTCGATCTGGGCTGTGGAACCGGGCGTCCCAATGGAGCCTACCTCACCCGGGCCGGGCTCACCTGGCATGGAATCGACGCATCAGGCGAGCTTCTCGCACGCGCCCGCGCTCACGTCCCCCGCGGCACCTCCGAGCTTGCCGATTTGAAGCACTACCAGATTCCGGCGGGGCTGGATGGAGTGATCGCATGGGATTCCCTGTTCCACCTTGAGAGAGGCGATCAAACCGCTCTGTTCCACCGCCTTGCCGCTTCACTTTTGCCCGGCGCGCCCTTCCTGTTCACCTCAGGCGGGTCTCCGCAGGAACCATTCAGTGACACCATGTGGAACGTCGAGTTCCACTACGACGCCCACCCTCCCGATCAACTCCCTGCTGAGCTGCAAGGTGCTGGATTCGAAGTCATTCGTTCCCAGCTTCTGGAAGAACCAAGCGGCGGCAGAAACAAGGGCCGGTTGGCGGCATTGGCCATCAGACTTCCCGTCACTGCTCCAGCATCTTGAGATACTGGGCAGCCGCCTTTCCCATGTCGGAATCCGGGTCCACCCGTTGCAGCGCTTTCAGCACATCCGGCACCTTCTCCTTGCGTTCGGGCCATCGCTGATAGAGCGCGAACCTTGCCGACCAGGCGACTTGCTTCTGATCATCCGTCAGCCGTTTCTTGCTCAGCCACTTCGAAATCTCGGCATCCGCTTCCTCAAACTTCTTCTCGCCTGCCAACTTCGTCGACTGACCCACGAGCCCCATGCCAGGAAACTCGTAGCGCGCAGCGAAGCCCGACTGATCATCGGGATCGGCGGCCTTCATTTTGTCCAGGACGGGCTTGTAGATGTTCTTCGGGCCGAGCCCGAGATTCATGAGGTCCAGTCCTTCACCGAAAAGCCTGGCAGCACGCTGTCCTTCCGCCGCTTCAGCTTCAGCCCAATGCATGTCGCGCTGCTTGCGGACTTCAACCGCCCGCTCAAGCGCCGTCTCCAGGACCCCCATCGCCTTGATCTCCGACACTCCATCGCGCCGCGCCACAAGCCGCCCCTCGGAGTCGAAAAGCATCACCGCCGGATAGCTCCGGGGTTTCACCGGACACCGGTCATTCCGCTTGCCCAACTCCGCCTCGGCTTCCGTCGGGTGCTCCTTCGTATCGATCCCGACCAGGATGAGATCCGCGCCCAGTGCTTTCTCAAAACCATCCGACTCCCATCGCTCCGCCAGCGGTCGTCCCGGCACGCACCACTCGGATCCGTGGTAGAGAACCGCGATGTCCTTGCCCCCGGCCTTGGCCAACTCAAGCGCCTCCGTAAAGTCGGCGGCACGCTCGACGCCCAGCAGCGGCAACAGCAACGCGATCCAAACACTCAGCCAACGATTCATTGGAGCCTCCTTCCAAATACGTGAATCCCATGGAGGTGGAAGACCTCCTTGCGATCGTCATCGCGTTCGATCTTCACATACGCAACCCGAGCCGCACGTTCATCCAGCGGCAATCGCCACACCTTCTCGTGCTTCTCCAAGCGCCCCACTTCCGTCCATGTCTCCCCATCCTCCGACACGGAAACCTTGAACGGCATGATTCGGTTCGCGTTGTGACCCCAGGAGTTTTCGATCACAACCAGGCCACTGAGTTCCCCCAGCTTCGAAAGTTGCACGATGGCATGGGGCCGCACCTCGGCATTCGTGTGGAAGAAGCCGATGCCCGGACCGAGCAGGGCGGCGTGTTCCTCCGGGCGGTCCCAGCGGCTCGTCGTTGAAACCGTCAGGATCCCTCCTGCCGACAAAAGCTCCCCATCGAAGGGCTCGTAATCCGGGGCCTCGGTCTCAGCCGAAGATCTCAGCTGACTCAAGCCTTGAAACGCATCCGCATTCCCACTTTCGGCCGCCGCCAGGATGACCGGTCTCAGCACCTTCCCGAGCGACTCACTTCCCTCACCCCCAGACGCAAGACCCGCCGTGAGCGCGTTGAAGAATGCGTTCGCATCCTCTCCTTCCTTCACAAACCGGTTCCGCCCCCAAGCTACCAAGGGTGCCAGCCACCGCTCGGAGCGAAGCTGCATGGCAACCACCTGTTCGAAGAACTCAAGCTGCGTCGCCGTGTCTCCACCCAACATGGTGGCCTGCTCGTTGAGCGCCGCCTCGATGTTCCACATCACCGGACCCGGGTGATCCGCAATCGCATCATGAAACGCCACCAGGAAGGGCATCCGTTCCTCGGCGGGAACCTGCGGGAGAATCGAAGGCATGAACACCTTGAGCACATCCCACGCCGCTTCCGGATAGTCGGCGAAGGCCACCAGGACCTCGTCATGAAACTGCTTCCACTCGATCAACGAAGGTTTCGCCACGTCCAACTGCCACTTGGCGAATTCCAACCAGGTCGGATGAGCAAGGGGCTGGGCGGCAATCGCCCGCCGATAGGCGTCAGCCACCTTCTTCGGATCTCCTCCGAGGTGGGACCGGGCTTCCCAGAGTTCCTCCGTGCTTCGGCGTGTGGCCTCGCTGTCGGTCATCACCTTCTCCTGGAGGAGCAGCTGCGTCCATGTTCTCCCCCACAGCGAAGTATGCAGGCCACGCTTCCACGACAAGCTGTAGGCAGGCGTCCACTCTCCCCGTGCTACGCGCACCGCATAGGCACAGTGACCCGGCTCCCCCATCGTGATCGCCGGGATGCCGTTGGCACGCGCCGCCGTGGCCCCGTAGTGGGACAGCGAGCCACAGACCCCACCGACATCACGGACACGCTCGGCATGAATCATGTCACTAAAGGGAGCATAGTAGTTCCTGCCATGGATCGAATCGCCAAAGACATTGTGCAGCCGGTAGGGCGCCTGCCAGCAGGCACCGACATAGGCCGAAACGGGAAGTTTCACATGATCACGGAGCCATACCAGCGAGTCGTCTCCCCAGCCACCCTTGTCGCCCCACCGACCATTGTTGCCAGCAGAGACCACAAAGCGTTTCTCCCATGTCTCAAGCTGGTCGAACATCGGATGCAGGAGCCCCTGCCTGCGGGAATCCCTGAAATACACGTAGCGACTCATCGCTTCCTCCTCACCCGGCCACGATTTTTGTCCGAAGGTCAGTGCCACCGCAGCAGCCGTGGTCAACTCATAACGGTCGCGCAGCCCGGAGGCATCGCTCTTCCACAGCGCAGCCGCAAGCGACAGCATCTTCGCCGGATCATCCGGCAATGGGCCGGAATGCATGAGCTCGTCCAACCATCCGTCGGGATTCTTCAGTTCGGCGAGAAACCTCCGGTGGTCGGGTGCGGCCACCCAGGTTTCCCACTCGGACTCCCCGATCGTACGCCTGAGTTCGTCCAAGGCCGGATTCCCCGACTCCTCGGCCGCGTGTACTCCCGTCAACCCGACGAGCAGAGCGAGGACGAGAGCACTCCAACGATGATTGCTTCTCATGGCTTCGACGTCTTACCGGTCAGATGCAGGGATTGCTTCGGCCCCTGGAGCACCAGAGCGTAAACCACATTCATCAGATCATCCTCGCCCATGTAGGGAGCACCCATGTGAGGAGTCGTGAAACGCAGTCCGTAGTCCGGCTCCCAAGCCAGGGAGAACCACCAGGCGTAGTCCTTGATGACCTTTGAGTAGTTTTCAGGATCGCACAGATTCAAGGCCAGCAAGCCAAGCCCGCCTCCGGGCTCCCCGTAGGCGTGGCTGTTGCGGAACCACGAGTGGCGCTCGACCATGATCTTGGTCATCGACTTCTCCATGTCCTGACGTTCACCCCGCAGATGGGCGGCCGTCGCGAACAGACCACTCCTCGACCAGAATTCTCCGAGGTCCTTGTAGGATCGGTTGTAGCCCATGGCTCCATGGCCCCCTTCCTTCGGATCGGACCAGGACATCTCCATGTACGGCATCAATAGTTCCCACAGCTTCGATTCCATACCGCAGCGCTGTGCCAGTGCCTCGAAGACCAGCAGGTGGCAGGCCGGGGCCACCAAGGCCTTCTCTCCATACGGTAGGCCACTGGGCCCGTGGCCAAGGGCCGGAACATCCCACTTGCAGTTGTGCTGACCTTCGTAAGCCCAGTCCCGCATGAGTTCGAGATGGGCGAGCACCCGGTCATCCTCCGTGCGGAGATACCATTCACTGTAGAGGATGCCCATGTACGATCCCGCCCAGAACCCAAGGTTCCCGTGCTTCTCGGGCGACGGGAACTTTTCCAAACCCCAATCGATCGCCCTCTTCACCTGCTCGACATCGCGCTTCTCCCCTGTCGCAAGCAAAGCCAATCCGGCGAAGGTCGTCCGCTTCATGTCACCCGACCAGGATCCGTCGGGCCTCTGGTTCTCACGCACCCAGTTCAGGGAGTCTTCCAACAGCTCGGCAGCGACCGGATCGGTCTCGGGGTTCATGGTCGTGAAGGCCTTCATCCGTGGAAGTTTCACCTTCAAGGTCTGAACCTTCCCGTCGCGCAGCACGCCGAGATCAAGCGTCGTGCCGCCTGCCGCAAGAACCGCCTCCGTCGCCCGACCGAGAACCGCCTCGTGACTTCGCTGAAACCACTCCCATCCCGGATTCAGATCGTTCACCGGCAGCGGCGATCCACTCGCCGAGACAATCGCGTCTCCGACCACCAAGCCCGCCTTCGCGGCAGGGCCGCCCTCGCGAACCTTCATCACGGAGAGCACCGTCTGCTTGTGCTCGGTCATTCCATCGAACCCGAGCAGACCCGCCCCAAGCTTGTCCGGACCAAGGCCCCCATTCGAGCGACCGAACAGCTTACCCGTCGGAGCTTCGTGGATCCGACACCACCGTGGAGTCCCGACCACGACAGTCGCTCCACCGGCCGAAACGACACGCAAGCCAAAGCGCTTGCCAGTCAACGATTCGAGCAACTCTGCTGGAACTTCAAGCCACGCCCTCTCGGAGGCCTCAACCGTTTCCTCGCGCTCGGGCAACTTCAACCCAATCGCCTCAAGCTCCGCCGCAGTGCCGAAGCCTCCACCGCTCCAGTCACTCACGACCACAAAGCGGAATGCCTCCACCGCCATGGGCTTCTCGAAACGCACCTCGATCGGACCGCGCTTGTCCGCCACCGACACCCGATCGCTCGTGCCTTCCTCCATCACCTCCCAGTCAGCCCGACCGGCACGGCGAACCTCCACCCGGTAGTCCTTGGCGACACCATTGGTGAAACCTCCCTGGCGAGGTAGATAGCGCACCCCCTCGATCACCGTGGCCTGTCCGAACTCCACCCCGATCCAATGTGGCGGCTTCGGCTGGTCCTTCCCGTACCTTGAGTGCCAGTCGGTCTTCGGATTCCGATCAAACACCTTGGAAACGTCCGATCCACCTTGGGCTGAAGAAGCAATGGCTGCCCAAACCGCCCGCGGCGCCGGCCCCGATACCTCCGCCTCAGCCTTCGCAAAAGCCTCACCCGATGCCGGATCAATCGCCTCCAGCTTCACCCGACCGGACCCATTCCCGGACGTTCCGTAAACATCCAGCGCCAGCACGCCGCGCCACGCGCCCGGCAAACCCGCCTCTTTTTCAGAAAGCTCCGGCACCTCGACATCACCGACGACCGACTCGCCCGGTGCCAGTGCCGCACCGCTCTCCCCGCCGGGCAGAAACCACCCCCGCTCGACAGAAAGCGGCTTCACCTCCAGCGGCGTCGCCCCGACAGGCAGCCATGCCCCCATCACCATTGCTAGTGTCCAAAATCTCATTGCTCCCAAAACGCCGCCCCAATCGTCTTTATTTCGGTATTTTTCAGTATTTCTCTGCCTTTTTCTGCGATTTCTTTGCTTGAATGGACCCTCCCAGATGATGACCTGATTCCGTGCCTGAGCGCCAACCGCCGATTCCCCAGCGTCCCTCCCCTCCCCATGATGCCACGACCCAGTCTCCTACTCCCGATCCTCGTATCCTCCGCGCTTTCATCCCACGCCGCAGTTTTCGACTTCTCAGAAACAGGCAGCACCTCGGGCAACAACAGCCAGGGGGCGTCGGGCAATGTCAACGTGAGCGATGCATCGGTCCCTTCCACCACCGCCACCATCGACGGTGTCGCGCTCAGCCTGACCGCCCTCTCAACCAGCGGCGCCGCGGAGATCGGCGCCAATGGCCAGGGCTTCGGCGTCAGCACCGACAATGAATCCGGTGCTAATGAAACCCGATTGGAAGGCGACAAGGGAGAATCCATCCAGTTCAGCTTCGGTCAGGACGTCCTACTTGATTCCCTTCGCTTCGGAAATTTCAGCAATGGTGAAACCGCCGTGCTCAGCTTCGTCTCCGGGGTGAACCCATTCACCTCGGGAAGTTCACTTTCCATCACAGGGGATGGCAACCAAGGCCCGGCCTACGACATTCTCCTGTCCAGCGATCCCATCGTCACCGGAGGGATCAGCATCATCCAGGCGAACACCGTGCTCGAACTGACCATCTCAGGTGGTGGAAATGACGTATTGCTCAACGAGTTCAGCGTCTCCCCCACGCTTCAGGCCTCCATTGTCACCACCCCACCGACTCCCGTCCTCACGGAGAATCCCAACCCGGCAACCAACGTGGGTATCACCATCGTGGCCGCTGGAAATCAGAAGGGTCAGAGTTTCTCACTCGGCGCACCCGCAACCATCGGGAGCTTCGTCTTCGAGTCCGGTGGAGTCGCCACCCCCGGGGACTTCAAGATCGCACTGCATCAAGCCATGGATGGCATCCCGTGGCTGCTGGATCCGATCGTTTCCGGCATCGCCTCGCTTCCATCCGGACTCGTTGCCGGCGACCGATTCCAGATTACCCTGCCCACCGCCGTGGAACTCAAGCGGGGAAGTTACATCATCACACTCGAAGGCCTCGGATCGACCAGCTTTCCCCTACGCTTCTCCGAAGACCCGCTCTACCCCACCGGTGCCGGAGCACGCAACAACAGCGCACTTGGATGGCGCCCACTGAACAACCCCGATGCCGACCTCCTGTTCGCCGTCATCGGCACGCAGGAAGCATCGCCACCGGTACCCACAGGCAAGCCCAACATCGTATTCATCCTCGCGGATGACCTCGGCTGGACCGACATCCAATGCGGCCCAACCGGACCGAATGTCATCAACGGCACCAACCACGGAACCAGCTTCTATCAGACGCCCAACCTCGCTCGACTCGCCACGGAAGGACTCTCATTCACGCACACCTTCGTGCATCCGAACTGCGCCCCGACACGGGCTGCCCTGCTTTCCGGACAGTACCCCTCGCGTTCCGGCAATGGCGTCTATCATGTCGACAGCCTCAATCGCGGGGGAAGCGGCACGACCTATCTCGGTCCATCCCAGAACGAAGACATCCCCGTCGCCCATGTCATTTCACCCGAGGCACTTCAGGAGGCGGGCTACGTCACCGCCCATCTTGGCAAATACCACGTCGCCAACCACGAAACCGGACTTGCCTCGATGCCCGAGAACCAGGGCTTTGATTTCAATTTCGGCGGCAAGGAGAACGGCAACCCGGGCAACTTCTTCGCCAGTAGTGGTGTCTGGAACACGGCAATCGGCCCCGGTCTGGCTTCCTACGCCGCCCCTTACGACCAGAGCTACATCGACACGGTTCTCAAGGCTCCGCCCAGCAATCCGCTCAATGACCGGGCCAGCAACTACCCTCTGATTTTCCCCCAGGAGAAGCCCAACGATCCCGACGTACTCGGTAACGACAACAAGCACCTCACCGATGCCATGGGAGATGCCGCCACCGCCTTCATTCGTGATCACACCACCGGTAACCTTGCTGACCGGCCGCTCTACATGCAGGTCCACTTTTACGCCGTCCACACCCCCATCCAGGACCGCCCGGATCTCACCACGAAATATGCCACCGGCATCACACCCAGCGCCACCCATGACAACGTCGACTACGCGGGCCTCGTCGAGGGCATGGATCAGAACATCGGGCGGATCCTCGACCGCCTCGACGACCCCAATGGTGACGGCGATCCATCCGATTCCATCGCTGACAATACCCTGATCGTCTTCATCTCCGACAATGGAGGTCACATCGGACCGACCGACAACGACCCGCTCCGCCACCGCAAGGGATCGTTCTGGAATGGCGGGCTTCGCGTGCCGATGATCCTTCGTCAGCCGGGCACAGTGCCAGCCGCCAGTCAGACGGATACCCTCGTCCACGCGGTCGACATCTACCCCACCCTACTTGAACACGCCGGCGTATCCATGCCGGCGGGCATCACCTTCGACGGGGAATCCTTCGCAGCCCACATGACCGACCCGGTCGGTACACCGCGCAAGCGAAGCCCGATCTTCTATCACTTCCCGGGCTACCTCGATCAGCGGGCACGCCCCGTGGACGTCGCCATCGCAAGGATCGATGGAGAGGACTACAAACTGATCTACAACTACGACCTCACCTACACCGGCAACCCGTCATCCACAGAAGACCAGCAGGAAGGACTCGATCCACTTGGTGATCCATGGCAGTTGTTCAAGTTCAGCTCGGACATTTCGGAAACCACTGACCTCATCGACGGCAGCTACTCGAATCATCTGCTTTACGGCGACATCGCCGACCAGATGGCCTCTCAAATGGATGATTGGCTCACCCAGCCGGATCCGGATTGGGAAGCCCACAAGCTCACCCTTCGATCCACGGGTGCCGAAGTCGATTACCCCGGTCCGGACGTTGCGGACGTCGTCGTCCCATTCGGGCAGACCTTCCACATCACCGCCTCCTCCGTCGACCTGTCGGCCAAGACCGTGACCTTGACCTGGAACAGCGAAGCCGGTTTTTCCTATGACATCGAGGTTTCCGATGGCCTCGGTAGCTGGAGTCCCCTCGCCACGGACGTGCCCTCCGGAGGTGCGAGCACCACAGCCGCGGACCTTGCAGATCCGGGCATCTCCCTGCCCGGTCGCAGATTCTACCGAGTGGTCCTCACCCCGTGATCACGAGTCCCTCACCGGGTGATAGGTGAAGATGGTTCATGGGGTAAAAGGACATCATGAAACTTCCAGCTGCTCTCGTAGCGCTCGCCTTCTGGGTCCCAACTCAAGCCGCCCAACCAAACATTGTCATCCTCTATGCCGATGACCTCGGATACGGCGACCTGGGCTGCTACAATCCGGACAGCAAGATCCCCACTCCCCACCTCGACAAGTTGGCGGCCTCAGGCATGCGATTCACCGACGGCCACTCCTCTTCAGGCATCTGCACTCCCTCACGCTACGCACTGCTGACCGGGCGCCACCACTGGCGCGACTTCCATGGCATCGTCAACGCGTTGGGCAAGTCGGTCTTCAAGAAAGACCAACTGACCCTTCCACAGATGCTGCAGGAAAAGGGCTACGCCACCGCCTGCATCGGCAAATGGCATCTGGGCTGGGACTGGGACGCCATTCGCAAACCTGGCACCCCGAAGAAGTCGATCGACCATCAACACTTCGACTGGTCCAAGCCCGTTCCCGGCGGCCCTCTCGACCACGGCTTCGATCACTACTTCGGTGACACCGTCATCAACTTCCCGCCCTACGCATGGATCGAGGACGACAAGCTTGTCACCGCGCCCAATACCACCCTCCGGAAACCCGCCGCGGAGACCAAGGAAGGAAACTGGGAGTGCCGACCCGGTCCGGCCATGGACGATTGGGATTTCTACCAGGTCCTGCCCACTCTCACCAAAAAAGCGGTCCGCTACGTCGAGGGCAGGAAGGGCAACACCCAACCCTTCTTCCTCTTCGTCCCCTTCCCGTCACCCCACGCACCCATCATCCCGAACGATGAATTCGACGGCACCTCCAAGGCCGGCCCCTACGGCGACTTCGTTCACCAGACCGACGACTCCTGCGGCCGTATTCTCAAGGCCCTTGAAGAGTCAGGACATGCCGACAACACCATCGTCATCTTCACCGCCGACAACGGACCCGAATACTACGCCTTCGCCCGCGATCAGAAATACGACCACTGGTCCCCGGCTCCACTCCGCGGCCTGAAGCGCGACATCTACGAAGGCGGGCACCATGTCCCCTTCCTCATCCGTTGGCCCGGACTGACGAAACCCGGCTCCGTCTCGCCCGAATTGATCTCACAAGTTGATTTCATGGCCACCCTTGCCGCCGCCGTCGGCTTCGAATTGCCGGATGACTCCGCCCATGACTCCCACGACTTCCTGCCCTACTTGAGAGGCAACTCCGAGACAGGCCCACGGGACTCCATGGTGCACAACACCAAGAAAGACCACTACGCCTACCGCGACGGTGATTGGCTCCTCATCGACGCCAAAACCGGCTACCTCCGCCAGGCACCGAAGGAGTGGAATGAGAAACACAACCAGCCCAAGGACGACGGCTCTGCGGTCGAACTCTACAACCTCGCCGAGGACATCGGGCAAAAGAACAACCTCGCCACCAAACACCCCGAACGGGTCGCCGCCATGCAAAAGGCCCTCTCAGAAGACCAGAAGCGTGGGCACACCGCTCCACGACTCAAATAGGTCTTCTCGGACGACAACAAGGTTCTCCCGAGCCGTCCCGCAGCATACTCCGGAAGATGACAGAGGCACAAATTCAGAACTTTTCCCCACTCATCTGTCCCAAGACGCCCGGGACGATCGAAGACATCAGGGTAACGAATGCTACTCTTGATTCCCTTCCGTCCCCACAAGACCCCGCGCACCAAACGCACTGTCCGATCAGGCTTCGCCCTCGTGATCACCATCATCCTGATGGTGCTCCTGTCCATTCTGGCCGTTGGGATGCTCTCGCTTTCGACAGTCTCGCTCCGGGCAAGCAGCAATGGAGAGCTTGCGGCCTTGGCTCGTAGCAACGCCCGCCTCTCGCTCAATCTCGCGATCGGCCGGTTGCAGGAGCTTGCCGGCGCCGACCAGAGGATTACAGCCAGTTCGGGAATTCTCGCCGACCCTGATGCCTCAGTTGCTTCCTCCGCCCGTCCCCATCTCACCGGTGTGTGGAAGAGTTGGAAGTGGGACATGCAACAAACGCCTGACTACGCCACCCGTAAGGAGTCGGACTTCCTCGGCTGGCTGGTCTCCAGCCCAGACAATGACGCCGTCGAAGACCCGGACTTCGCCCTCAACTTGCCCTCCTCAGACGCCATCACGATGGTGCCCGGTGATGAGTTCGGGTCAAATCAAGTCCTTGCCGAGCCCTTCCCCATCGGATCCGATGATGAGGGTCAAGGTGCTTGGGTCGTGCTCGATCAAGGCCAGAAAGCCTGCATGACCCTACCCGATGTCGAGGCTTCGACCCTGGGTGATGAGCTTGCCCTGCAAACGGCTCCTGCCAGCCCGGGATTTGGATCGGTGACCGCGGAGGGACTCAACTGGAGCAGTCTGAAAAGTGCTGGCGATGATCGGCTCAAGCTGATCTCCATCGGACAAATCCCCTTGGTCGGAGCGGAACCTGACATCCGGAATTTCCACCACCTCACAGCTTACTCGACCGCCATCCCGATTGATGTCGCCAACGGCGGTCTAGCCAGAGACCTCAGCCTCGCCTTCGAGCACGACTCGTTGCCCAGCGAGTTTGAAAGGAAGTTTCTCTATGCCGATGGAAACCGCCCCCTCGTCAACCCGGCATCCCGATTCTCTGGAGCCCATGTCATACCCACCCCCGATCCAAGCTGGGATCTGCTCCACTCCCATGCCCGCCTTCATCGCGAGGTGCGCAATGTGAACTCCGAGCCAACAATAGGAACCCGGGTCAATGAACGTCCACAGGCCGGGCTGCCTGCGGTCCGAACCATCTTCCATCCCCACTTCAACGAGCAGCAGATCGCTCCAGTAATTGCCAAGGCCCAGTTCGTTTTCAGCATCGGCTTCGGTGCCTCTCCGAGACAGGCGCGGGGGGGCACTGAAGATGCCCAGAAAGATGGCGAAGATTGGGTGGCATGGCTGATCACCGACCCCGTCATCACCCTGTGGAATCCCTACGATGTCTCCCTGTCTTTCGAGCGTGCCCGTGTCGACCTGCACCGGGTACCTCTTGCGTTCCAGATCTATCGCAACGGGCAAAGCGTCTCGCCGAATCCCACCCTGTTCGCCAATTCCTACCTTCCTGGTGACTTCAACTCACGGGCCGAAAAATACTATCGCCTGAACATCCTCCCCGGCCTGGACACCAGCGGCACTGCGACGGACAAGATCGTCATGAAACCGGGAGAACACCTCGTGTTCACTGCCCACAACCACATGCCCCACTACCTCCAGCGCTACATGCTCGAAGGGGTCGACCTGCGTCCGGGCTGGAACGCTCCAGCCGGTGAATCCAGCGACCCGCACGTCGGCGGCGTTTCCAGCCTCAATCTTTGCGTCGACTCCGCTGGCAGGGACTCGGGAAGGATCAATGGCGTCACCACCCGTGTGGTTCCAGTAAAGGCGGGGGATACCATCGGGCTATCCGTCTCACCCGCCAATGCGAACATCGACAAGCTGAGGGAAACCAATGGCGAGGAGATCACCTCTTACCTGAAATACTACGTCGAAAGTGACGGCCAGACCCAGGGTAGCGAGCCACCTCTCGTTGGCGCGATCGAACTCGATTATGGTTCCGATGAGAATCAACTCCTACCTTCCTACTCCCCGCGCGATCTTCCGTGGATAACCGTTCCCGGGGGAATGACCAACATTCAAGGGGACAGCAGCAAGTCACCACCTCCTCCGAACTGCCGTCACAAGGAGCCGTTCCTGCTGGCATCCATGCACCTGAAAACAGCACTGGACTCCAGAGAACCCTCCAGGAGTTGGCTGCACAACAGCCCGACCAACCTCTACGCCTCCGCAGGGATCGATCAGGATGAGGCTGAGAGATACCACCAGTACGAGTTCAGCTGGGAAGCGATGACCGATTGGACCAGCTCTCCAACCATTGAGATCGATCCCAGCAACCGTGGATTCGGCGCATCCGGAATCTACGCACAGACCGGGCAGACCAATGCTCCATTCTCAAGCATCCCGCTTGCTCCATTGACTTCAATGGCACAACTGCGCCACGCACCCATCAACACGGGAGGACAGATCCCCCTGCAGTCCCAGGCCGTCGGCAACTCACTGGCCCATCCACTGATCTCGGCCACAGCCGTGCGTTCTCCGATGGGAAGCCGCACCTTTCTCGACCACTCGTTCCTCGCCAATCACCGATTGTTCGACCAATACTTCTTCTCCAGCTTGTCCAGCCAGACGCAGCAAACCTTCGGCACGGAACGATCACTCCTTCAGGTCACCACCGACTTTCTCCAAGGATCATCCAGCCTGCCAAACCCAAGGATGAAGCGCTTCAAGGTGCGAGGAGTGAAGACCCCCGAAGCATCCGCGATCACAAATCCTGAAGTCGGCTACAAGGAGATCGCCGCACACTTGGGGATCCACGGAGCATTCAATGTGAACTCGACCTCCGTCGCTGCATGGGAAGCCGTTCTTGCAAGCCTTCAGCCGGGCGACGTTCGTCGCATCGCGACCGCCACAGGCCTTCTCGCCAAGACAGGTGGAACAGGCACATTGGTAAGCCGACACGTTCCCCCGCTTGAAGATCAACTCGACAGCGCCAGCGACCCTGAACAGAAAGAGCGACTGGTATGGCAAGGTCATCGGCGTCTTTCCGACTACCAGATCTCAGAGCTTGCTGAAGAACTGGTTCGCCAGATCCGACTCCGCGGACCATTCCAATCGACCTCGGAATTCGTCAACCGTCGCTTGGAAAATGGAGAACTCGGAGTCAGTGGGGCCATTCAATCCGCCATTGACCGCACCAGCATCAATTCCGATGCGCTCGCAGGTGCCACGCCAGTGGCTGCGGATCCAGGTGCCGCCTTCCCGGAAGCGAGTATCGGCACCAGTGGAGATGGTGCTCCGGCAGTAATCAATCAAGCCGACTTGCTGACTCCGCTTGCTCCCCTGATCACCGTGCGGTCCGACACCTTTGTCATTCGCGCTTATGGAGAAGCCGGTTCAGGAACGAATGTGGCTCGCGCCTGGTGTGAGGCCACCCTCCAGCGCACACCTGCCTACCTGGACTCCTCCATCGCCCCGAGCACCCACCCTCGGGATCTCGACTCAAGCGACATCAATGCTCGATTGGGCCGACGCTTCGAAGTCCTCAGCTTCCGCTGGCTGTCCCCCCAGGAAACATGAGATCCATCAGAGTCGCCTTTCATCCCCCTTCGAACCACCTTCCCAGAAGAAAATCCGGCCCGGTGCTCACCGAGTTCCATGGTCGTCGGCCCTTGCCTGGACGGCGTTGCCTTGCCGTACGGCACGAAATCTGCATTCTGGGCAGAATGGTCACCAATGGCACCCGCTACACCCTCTTGGAGCGTGCTGTCGACACTGGAAGTGACGGCGCGTGGGAAGAATTGGTGGAAACCTACCACCGCTTCATTTTTCACATTCTTCATCAGCTCAATATTGACCGAGCGGACATCGATGACCTCAGTCAACAAGTCCTCTTCACCCTCACTCAAAGCCTGCCCAACTATGACCGCAAGCGAGCGAAGTTCCGGACTTGGCTGAGCACGATCATCCGGAACACGGCGTTCTCACACCATCGAAAACTCAACCGCTACAAGAACCGATTCGAAACCTCGGGTCGCCCGGAGCTCTTTGAAGATCCCACATGCGGTGAAAGTGCCCTCGACCGCCTCATCGAACACGAATGGGCTGCCTACATCTCGGGAATGGCCATGGAGCGGGTTCGCCAGACTTTTCGCGGCAATGCCGTGGAGATTTTTCAGATGAGCCTCGACGGGATGAGCACTGAACGAATTGCCGACAAGACCGGGCTTACCGTGGCCTCCGTCTACACCCTCCGGAAAAGGGTCAAGAAACGCCTCTACCTCGAAATCCGTGCCCTGACTGCAAGAATGGAGCCATGAGTGCCCCAGAGGACCGGGAATTCCAGACCTTCACCGTAGACCACCGCCTCGCGGATGCCTACTTCGAAGCCAACGAACTCGATGACAACGGACTCGAAGCCCTCTGCCCATCCTTTGTCACGTTGTCCGAGGCGCAGTCAGGGCAACGCTACCACGATGAATCACCACTCGGGCTTGGCTCGCTGAAGGAAGTTTCGAGCGTCTGGGATGCGAGCACCCGACGGCGCGTCGCCTTTGCCCGTCTTCGCGAAGACCGCGGGCCGGAGTTCTACGACCTTTTCGTCAACGAGGCATGGATCACATCGTCCCTCAGCCATCCGAATATCATCAAGGTCTACGATGTCGGCGTCGATGAAGACAAACGGCCCTACTTCACGATGGATCTGAAGGGCAAGTCCACCCTCGCTGATCTGATAAGGATGCATGGAATGGAGGAACGCCCGCGCCTCATCGATGCGTTCCTGAAGGTTTGCGACGCCATCGCCTACGCCCACACCGAGGGCATTCTCCATCTCGACCTGAAACCCGAGAACATTCAGGCCGAGCGATTCGGCGAGGTGCTTGTCTGCGATTGGGGCCTCGCCAAGACGATGTCCGATAGCGGAACCGATGAAGACGAACTCCCGTTTCCGGGCCAAACAGAGTCGATCGGAAACATGACCATCCACGGCGAGGTCAAGGGCACACCGGGTTTCATGGCGCCGGAGCAACTGCGCCCGGGGGCCGCCAAGGACCAGCGGACCGATGTGTTCGCGTTGGGTTGCCTCCTTCACTGCATTCTCACGGGCCTTCCTCCCATCACGGGAACCACCCAGGAGGAAATCATCAGAAAGACGGGACTCGGGTGCTTTCCTCCGCCACGGCTTCGGTTTCCCGAGAAGATGATCCCGGACAGCCTGGATGCCATTATCCTGAAGGCCTGCTCACTTGAGCCGAACGCACGCTACCCCTCGGCCACTGAGATGGCGGATGACATTCGAAAACACCTCGCGGGATTCGCCACCGAAGCTGAGGAGCCCAGCTTCTACAAGGCATCCATCCTGTTTCTCCGCCGACACCGCCTACCTGCGGCGGTCGGGCTGATCGCCACCGTGGCAATCAGCGTCATCAGCGTACTCTTCATCCAGGGCCTCAATGACCAGCGTCGTGCTACGGCGGCGCAGGCCCAGCGTGCGGAGCGCTTGGAAGGAGAAGCCAGTCAGATGGCGGACCGACTGCGTGAGGAAGCTGCACGTGCGGGGCGCTCCAGCAAGGAACTGGCAGAGCAGTTGAGTTCCTCCGCCATTCGTCTCAAGAACCTCGGAATTTTCGATACCCCCGTCAGCAGCATCGAAGAATCTGCCCAACTGACCGAACTTGCCCTCGCATTCGACCCGCAGAACCAAGAAGCGATCTTCCAACTGTTCTCCTTGAACTGCCTCAAACTCGATTTCTCATCGGCCTTGAAGAGCCCGCCCAGCGCAGAACATCGATTCGGGGATTACCTGCAGTTTGCAGAAGCATTTCCCCGCTTCAACTACGACCGGGGCCTGCGCCCTTCACCGGCAATGCTCGCAGACTTCTTCCGCCGTGCCCGGGAGATCAATCCCAGGCGCGGCCCATTGATGGAGCGGATTCTATCTTACGATGTGGCAGCGCGACGCGATTTCAGAAACGCCGAGCCTGCGATTGCCTTCCTGGAATACCTTCATGGGGGCCCTGAGCACATCATCGCCGCCTACCAATCGAAAGAACGCTCTCTGTTCATCTGGTCGGATCAATCCGTCCATCTCCGCCGTCCGGTGGTCAAAGGCTACTCCGGCAAATCATTCCTGAGGTTCCTCCCCACCGACTTGCTCCGACTGGATCTCTCCGAGCCCTTTGATCTTGCCACTCTCGATCAGGCTGACATCCACCGCCTCAATTTGAAGGATTGTGCGGACCTCAGGCTCTCCCGCCCCATTTCGCTGCCGATGCTTGAAACCATCGAACTCAGTGAGAAACAGGATTTTCCACAGGAGTGGCTCCGGCAGATTCAGAGCCGACGAGAACTGAAGCTGATCCGGACGCCCGGCCAGCGGTGACCCGAGATTTTTTCTTGGTGAGTGTCCCAAAACTCCGGGGACCGACGAATCCATGTGAGAAGACTCCAAAGTAGTCTTTCCGCGATGACTCGACCTACGGACTCGCACGAACCACGAACACCACTGAAGCACCATGTTCCGATCCTCCCTCACCGGCGCCCTCGCCATCGTCAGCCTTTCGGCCCACCTCCAAGCAGCCACCATGCTCGTCGACTTCGGTCGCACAGACAATCAGACCTCCGGCAACTGGAACAATGTCCATGGGCCAAGCGGGACTACGACCTTGACCACCCCCTCCGTTGACCTGATCGATGATCAGGGCAATGCCACTGACTACACCCTTGTCACCAACTTCGACGATGGTGGATCTTGGGCCGCATCTGGGGCTGACTATAGCACGGGAACCAAGCCCGCTCCTTTCGCTGGAGCCCCTACAACAGCTACAGGAGACTCTCTCTTCGTTCGGACTCCTGCCGACACTACCATCACCTTGACGGGACTGAGTGCCAGCGAGACCTACGACCTCGTCTTCTATGGCGCCCGGGGAAACAACGGCGGCGCTTCGACATTCGTCGTCACCGACAACAGCGGTGCCAAGCCGCTCCAGTCCTTCGACGTCTTTGAGAACGACTCGGCAGTCGCATCATTCACCGGTCTGGTACCCGATGGCTCGGGTGAGATCACCATCGTTTTCCAAGGTGTCTTCAGTTCGACAGGCACAGGAATCAACACCAACCAGCAAAGCAGCGGAGCCTTCAACGCCCTCCAGATCACTTCCAACATCCCGGAGCCGTCCACAGTCATGCTGGCGGCCCTGGCTTGCACCACCCTTCTTCGCCGCCGTCGTTGAAACCCACGGCACCCTTCTCCTGACGCTTCCCTGCAAGGACGCTTCCAGAATTCCAACACTCATCGCTTCATGATCCGATCAATCGCCCGACTCGCTTCTCTTACTCCGCTTATGACGCTGGCCCCGCTCGCGGGTCAGACGGTTCAGATCGACTTCGGTCGAAGTGACAATCAAACCGCCGGCAACTGGAACAATGTGCACGGCCCCAATGGGCAGGTTCTGAGTACTCCGTCCATCGCTCTGATCGACGATCAAGGTGATCCGACCGCCTACACACTGAACACGGACTTCAGCAGCGGGGGGTCATGGGCCGGGTCGGGAGCCGACTACTCGGGAACCAAGCCAGCCCCCTTCGACACTCCCCCGGCCACAGCCACCGATGACTCCCTGTTCATTCGTGAACCCGCCAGCACCACGTTCACGCTGTCGGGACTGGATCCCAGTCTCGTCTACGAGATTGCTTGCTATGGCGCACGGGGAAACAACGGAGGAGCCACGCAGTTCACAGTCACTGACGAGACTGGAACCCTGCCTGTCCAACTGGTGGACAACTACCAGAACGCGACCAACGTCGCGACCTTCAGCGAGCTCGTCCCCGACACCGCCAATGAAATCACCGTGGTGGTTACCGGGGTCTTCAGCGAGAACGGGTCAGGCAGCAACACCGCCCAGCAGAGCAGTGGCGCCCTCAATGCCATCATCCTCACTGGCTCGCTGCCACCCGACGACGACAACGACGGGATGCCGAATCGCTACGAAACCGAGAACGGCACCGATCCGAATGACGACGGCACGGTGGGTGAAACATCCCCCGGTGCCAAGGATGGTCCGAATGGCGCACTCGGGGACTTCGATTCCGATGGCCTGACGAATCTGCAAGAATTCCTCGGGCAGAACAGCAGCGGAGTTTCCAGCGGCTACGGCCAAACCCTCTCCGGGACGGCAGACTCCGACAGCGACAATGTCAACGATGGTGATGAGGTCGATGGAGCGCTCAATGTATGGGACGAGTTCGGCTTTCCAGACGGCCCACCAGGTCTTCCCACCGATCCCCATGACAGCGACAGTGACGACGACACCCTGACCGATGGAGAAGAGATTCTCACCTATAATACTGACCCCAACTTCGGCGACAGTGACCTCGATGATTTGCCCGACGCCTACGAGGTGGCCAACGGGCTCGATCCCGCGGTTGGCACAGGTGACGATGGAGCCAGCGGAGATCCGGACATGGATAACCTGGTCAACAGTGCCGAGCTGTCGATCGGCACTCATCCCCAGGACCCGGACTCGGATGATGATGACCTCCTCGATGGTGACGAAGTCAACGTATACATAAGCAACCCATTGCTCCCCGACTCCGATGGCGATTTCCTTGAAGATGGGGATGAAGTGCTGGTCCACCTAACCGATCCGTTGCTTATCGACACCGACTCCGACGGCCACCGGGACAACATCGAAGTGCTGGCGGGCTTGGATCCCGATGATGAGCTCTCGCTCCCCGCCTTCGCCCCGGTCTCATGGGAACTCGACGCGCTGACCAGCACAGCTCAAATCATCAACACCGGAACATCTCTCTACGCCCAGAACTTCAATGGGAGCGAAACGGTCGTAAACGGAGTGACCTTCGCGGAGATGACGGTGGCCGGATCGGTGAAGGCCTCGCCTGAAGTCCAGACCACCATGGCATCCCAAGCCAACGACAGCTCGATCTACAACGATGCGGTCCCCGAGCTGTCCGGCTTACTCGAAACCGTGTGGTTCAACGGAGGCGACCCTCTGAAGAACAACATCGCCATCACCGGCCTGACCCCGGGAAAGACCTACGTGGTGCAGATGGCACGCGCCGACGACCGCGACGCCGGAACCATCCCCGGTCGCTGGTTCTTCATCGATGATTTGGGAGGTGACACCGCTGTAGACCCGGTCGGCCCGACCAACACGATCTATGGAGGGAGCACGAATCCCACCATCCTGATGACCGGGACGTTCACCGCCACCTCCACCGTCCAAGGCTTCAGCCACGGCCACAACCTGTCGGACGGCACCTACTCAGGAACTCAGATTCCCTTCATTCAGGTTCGCGAAGCAGAGGCTCCCGCAGGTTTCACCATCTCGGTGCTCGGCTTCGATGCCGGAGCCTTCCAAATTCAGGCGACGGGTTTGGACACGGGCACCCAGTATCAACTGGTCCGCTCCGAGAACCTCGCAGATGGATTCCCAACCATTGTAGATGGGCCGAGACTCCCTGCGGGCACTTCTGATATCTTTGAGGACAGCAGTCCTCCCACTGAGCAAGGGTTCTACCGTTTGGAAGAGGTTCTGGTCACACCCTAAACCAAACAACCCAATCTCATGGCCCCACCTCCTTGTGAGGCGGGGCTGTCCTTTCCCCAACCCATGATGAAAAATCGATCTACCCTCAAGGTTGCCCTCGCGTGCCTTCTGCCGATCACCTCTTGGACCTTCGCCTCTTCCCCGCCACGGCCGAACATCATTCTTGCCATGGCAGATGACATGGGCTGGGGCGACCCGTCCTGCTACAGCAATGGTGTCACTTTCCCGGACGGATCACCCCATCCGGACCAAGGATGGATCAGCACTCCGACAATGGATGCCATGGCCGCCAACGGACTGCGCTTCGATCGGTTCTACTCGGCATCCGCCGTATGTTCACCGACACGGGCCAGCTGCCTGACGGGGCGGAACCCATTCCGAGTCGGCATCCCGTTTGCCAATCTGGGTCGACTCGGGTTCGACGAAACCCCGCTCTCGGAAGTCCTCTCCGCAGCCGGCTACCATTGCGGCCACTTCGGGAAGTGGCACCTCGGCTCCATGACCACCCTGAGAGCCGACTCGAACCGGGGTGGCGATGCCAGTGTCTATTCCGCACCCTGGCACCACGGCTACGACACCTGCTTCGCCACCGAGTCCAAGGTGCCAACCTATCATCCCTACCGGAACACCAACAACAACCTGCCGCTCCCCACGAGCTTCACAGACCCCAATTTCTACGGCACCTACTTCTGGCGTATGCCTTCGACTTGGAACACTCTGAGCGGCGAAGGCCTGATCGTTCCAGTGGAGGACGTCAACAACCCGACGGATGGCGACAGCTCAAAGCTCATCGTCGACCAAGCCATCGAATTCATCGAAGAGGCCAATGGGGCAGGCAAACCCTTCTTTCTCGTTCTCTGGTTCCATACTCCTCACAAGCCCGTCACCGACCCCGGGCAGTCCAGCGGACTGGACTCGAGTGATGCACTTCGCGATTCCATCGAGGACATGGACACCGCCCTCGGGCGCCTGCGCAACGAACTCGCCACGCGCATGATTCAGGACAATACCATGTTCTGGCTCACCAGTGATAATGGCCCGGAAGATGGCAGCAATTCCTTCAACGAAACAAGCACGCTGCGCTCGATCCGGTCCGGCCGATACCTTGCACGAAAGCGAAGCCTCCACGAAGGAGGTGTTCGGGTACCGGGCATCCTCGAATGGCCCGATGGCGTCCCGGCCGCACGGGTCACGGAGTTCCCAGCGGTGACATCCGACTACTACCCGACAATTCTCGACTTCCTTCAACTTGCCGTGCCCGACCAGAAGCCGATCGACGGCATCTCGCTTCGTCCATTGATCGAGGGCACCGCCACCGAACGAACCAGCCCTATTGGTTTCCTCATCAACGATGACCGCTCATGGGTCAACGATCGCTACAAGTTGATCAACAAGGGAAGCGGTTGGGAACTCTACGACCTCATCAACACTCCCACGGGTGAGGAACCCGAGGAAACACCACTCGCTACCGAGTCCGACATCGGCACCAAGTCAGCAGCCATCCAGCAGGTCTACCAGGAGATGCTCGACGAGTACGATGCTTGGCGCACCTCGGTCGACACCGACATGCCCTTCATCCATTCCTCTCGACCCAAAGTGATCCTTTCCTGCCCGGGGACCGAGGGACCCGGACCATTCGAGGTCACCGCCACATTCAACGAACCCGTTGAGCATCTTCACGCCAATGAATTTGCCATCACCAATGGCAGTGCCTCCAACCTCAGCGGCAGCGGAACCCAGTGGACCGTCACCGTGACCCGCACCACCGAGGGCGCTCTCAGTGTTCACCTGCCCGAAGCAGCCGCCATTGATGCCGACGGTAATCCGAACGCCGCTTCAAATCGGCTGGGATTCGACGTGGTGCCCGTCGATGAAGGTGCCACTCCCCACACCATCCGCATTGATTTCGGACGGATCGACGCCGGCCAACCCACCACAGCCCCAGGCTGGAATAACGTCACTGCCGAAGTGGGAAACCTCAGTTCTAACACGGCACGGATCGATGATCTGATCGATCTCAACGGCGATTCGACAGGCATCGCCCTGAACCTGAGCTACGTCGCTTCAGCATCGGCTGCCGGCAGCGGTGCCGACTATGAAGGTGGCTACCCTGACCCCATCAGCACCTTTCCCGACAGCGCCATCTCCGACTCCTTCTTCACCAATGCAACCGGCTCGATCAGCATGACCTTTGAAGGGCTTACCGGAGGAGCCACCTACGACCTGATGGTCTACGGGGCCCGCGGAAACAATGGCACCTCCTGCAACTATGTGATCACCGATCGCAACGGCAACACCCCCCTCAATATCGCCAACACCTTGGACAACGCAACCCACGCCCCGAAAGCCACGGGCTTGGTTGCGAACGACCAAGGGAACATCGCGATGGTCATCAGCACCCCCACCGGATCCGGCGGGGGGGCCATCAACCTCCTGGAGTTCACCGTCGTCCCCTCTCCTACCACAGACACCGACGGAGACGGTATGAGCGACGAATACGAGTCCGCCAACGGCACGGATCCTGAGTTCGATGATGCCATGCTGGACCGTGATCTCGACGGACTGACGAACCTTCAGGAGTTTGAAGGAAATGACTCAACCAGCAGTCCCTCGGGCTTCGGACAAACTCTGTCGGGTAGGGCCGACAGTGACAACGACGGCATCATGGACATGGATGAGCTGACAGGTGCTCTCAATCCATGGACTTCTGGCCAGCCGGGCTCGGCACCTGGGGATCCTACCAACCCTAATGCTGCAGACTCAGACGGCGACGGAGTGAACGACCTGAGTGAAGTCATCAGCAGTTCGGATCCGAATGCATTGCCGCCCGCGAACGGGCCTGTTTTCACCTTCATCGACAGCGATGGCGACCTCTACAGTGACGGTGCTGAGATTTCCTTCGGCAGTGGCCCCGACGACCCGGATTCCTGTCCGGACCACTCCCCCAATCCCAGCAAACCCAATATCGTCATCATCTACGCCGATGATCTCGGTTTTGGCGACATGTCCGCCTACGGAGACCTGTTCGGAATCTCCAGTCCCGCCGTCACTCCGCGAATGGACGGGCTCGCCGACCAAGGGGTTCTCTTCACCCAAGCTCACTCAAGCAACGGCGTCTGCACCGCCAGCCGATACGCCCTTCTAACAGGAAAATACAACTGGCGGCTCTTCAACGGTTTCTCACATCGCTACGGCTACCAGACCAACCCCGGAATGGACGAAGTCCCTCTCCTGAGCGACACCACCATCGCCGAGTTCCTCAAGACGCAGGGCTACGACACCGCAGCCTTTGGCAAATGGCACCTCGGCGGTTCCTGGTTCGCCCCGGGTTCGGACACCCGCATCACCGGCAACCCCAGCAATTCGTCAGCTGTCGATTGGGCGCGTCCTGTGGAGAACCACGCGACCGCCCACGGATTCGACCTTTTCCGAGGCCTTTCGGTCTCCATCAACCTCGGCCCCTACGTCTACCTCAAGGATGACCGGAGTCAGATCTGGGATGCATCTCTCAACGGCGGATCAGGAGCCTTCCGGGACGCAACGAACAGCGACACCATGCACTTCTTCACCACATCGGAATTGAACTCCACGGTCGTCGGAGGCAAGGGATCGAGTAGTGGTTTGGGCGACCCTTCCTACCGCCAGGTCGATGCTGGCCCCTTCATGATCACTCAGGTCGAGGATTACATGGCGGATCGCGTTGGCGATCCTGATCCGTTCTTCGCCTACGTATCCCTCTACTGTCCTCACCTTCCCTGGGCTCTCACCGACCCCTTCATCGGCTCGGACAGCGCCAACGGATTCTACTACGCGGACTGGATGCGCGAGGTCGACCACCGCATTGGCCGTGTGATCGACGCAATCGACAACAACGGTTTCCACGACAACACCCTCGTCATTCTCAGCTCGGACAACGGCCCAGAAGACATCGCAATGTCGCAAAGCCTCTCCCGTGGAAAGGACCCGAACGGCCCCCTACGCGGCAACAAGCGCGACGTCTGGGACGGCGGAATCCGCGTCCCCTTCATCGTGCGCTGGCCTGGCCAGGCCGCCGCCGGAATGAAAACAAATGAACTCATCTGGCAGGGGGATGTATTCGCCACCGTCGCTGCCTTCCTTGGCCAAGAGCTTCCCGATGATGTCGCACCCGATGGAGAAAGTTTCCTGAACGTCCTCCGAGGGCAGCAGAAACCCTCACCCCACCGAGACTCGATCGTCGTCTCCGGAAACCGCGGAGACCTGGCACTCAAGACCATCGACGGATGGAAACTGATCGACTCCACCGGTGGCGGAGGAAACTCCGTCTCCTGGGACTCATCCAACGCGTCAATCTCCAACCCCTTGGGCACCGACCAAGGGGTACCGAAACAGCTCTTCCGGCAGTCAGTCGACCTCGGAGAGGACAACAACCTGATCTCTGAACTAACAGACACCTCCCAGATACGCAGCAATCTCGCCTCCCTGACCGGCAGCGATCTCCTCGCGGTGCTCGACAACTACCGCACAACAACAACCTCCACGCTTTTCCCCCGACGCCCCGACAATGATGCGGATGGCATGCCGAACTCCTTCGAACTCGTCCACGAGCTGGACCCTGACAGTCCAAAAGACGCAAATCAGGACGCCGATGGCGACGGACAGAGCAACCTCGATGAATTCATCGCCGGCACCGACCCCAACCTCGCTGCCTCGACCTTCAAAGTCCTTGAAACCGCAGACACTCCCACTGGTTTCAGCATCTCCTGGCCAAGTCTTGAGAACAGACAGTATGAGGTCTACTGGACCAGCGACCTATCAACATGGCATCTGTACTCCGAACATCAGGGCAGCGGCAGCATCCTCAACGAAGTCCTCGATAAATCGGTCATGGATGGGGTTGATGGAGTCATTGGCAATCTCACCCGTTGCCTCGTCCGCGTCGTTGCAAGTCGCCCGTAGGCAGGAATCGACAGCCACGCGCGCGAACGCTAACTTCACGGCGTGACTGACCCCGACCTGACACTTCTCGGCCACTCCGAGAACCGACTGCCCGCTTCTCCGGAGGAAGCCAAGCTCGAGACCTTCCCGAACTGCCGGCCCGGCCGGAAATTCTGGATCACCCTCGACTGCCCGGAGTTCTCCTCGCTGTGCCCGGTCACCGGCCAGCCCGACACCGCGCACATCGTCATCCGCTACGTGCCCGACGAGAGTTGCGTGGAAACCAAGTCGCTCAAGTTCTACCTCGCCTCCTTCCGCAACCTTCCCGCCTTCAACGAGGAAGTTGTCAACCGCATCCTCGACGATCTTGTCGCCGCGATGAACCCGCAGGAACTGCACATTGAAGGCAAGTTCGGTTCGCGGGGTGGCATCCAGCTCACTTGTTCCGCCAGCCACCCGAACCAATGAAAGCGGTCGTCCTGCTCAGCGGCGGCATGGACTCCACCGTCGCCTTCTACGAGATCCTTCGTAGCCACGAAGTCGTGGCGGCGCTATCGTTCGATTACGGCTCCAAGCACAATGCCTGCGAGATCCCGTTCGCCAGGCTTCACGCCGAGCGGGCCGGCGTTCCGCACCAGACCATTCCGCTGGATTTCATCAACCAGCACTTCACCTCCGACCTGCTGAAAAGCGGAGGAGACATTCCCGACGGGCACTACGCCGAGGAGAACATGAAGCGTACCGTTGTCCCCTTCCGCAACGGCATCATGCTCGCCATCGCCTGTGGCTTCGCCGAAAGCAAGGAGGCGCAGGCCCTCGCGATTGCCGCCCACTCGGGCGACCACGCCATCTACCCCGACTGCCGTGAACCCTTCATGCAGGGCATGGCTGACGCCATGCGGGAAGGGACCTACGAGAAGATCGAGCTCCTGCGACCCTTCATCGACATGGACAAGACCGGCATCGCCAGACGTGGAGCCGAACTCGGCATCGATTTCGCCGAAACCTGGTCCTGCTACAAGGGCGGCGACATCCACTGCGGCACCTGTGGCACCTGCGTCGAACGACGCGAGGCCTTCATGCTTGCCGGTCTCGAGGACCCGACCAAATACTTCGCCACGCCCGAGCTACCCAAGTTGTAGAAAGGCGAATCCTTACCTACGCCTGGATGCCCAGAATCTCCGGGGTGGCCTCGCGCGGCCGTGCGGTCAGGAGCTCGGGATCTCCATCGGTGATCAGCACCGTGTGCTCAAAGTGTGAGGAAGGCGCACCATCTGCCGTAATGACCGTCCAGCCATCCTCGAGGAACTTCACCGCCCCCGTGCCGGCATTCACCATGGGTTCGATGGCCAGCACCATGCCGGGCTCGAGAATCGGGGTCTTGCCCTGCGGTCGGTAGTTCGGAACCTGCGGCTCTTCGTGCAGGTCACGACCCACGCCGTGGCCGACAAATTCGCGCACCACGGTGAACCCGAGAGGTTTCACGTGGGCTTCGACCGCACCACACAGCTCAGCCAGGCGAAGGCCTGCACGGGCCTTGTCGATGGACTCGTAGAGCGACTGCTCGGTGGCGGCCATCAGGCGTTTGATCTCCTCGCTGACATCGCCCACCGGCACGGTGGTTGCGTTGTCGCCGATCCAGCCGTTCACGACCACACCGACATCAATCTTGATGATGTCGCCCATCTGGAGCTTGCGCTTGCCTCCGATGCCGTGAACCACCTCTTCATTGACCGAAAGACAGGTGTAGCCCGGAAACCCACGATAGCCGAGGAACGCGCTCTTGCAGTTGCGCTCCTTCATCAGCTCAGCCGCCATCTGGTCGAGTTCCCCCGTGGTGATCCCAGGCGTCACGGCCTTGGCCACGGTCTGGAGGATCTCGCTGGCCGTCTGTCCCGCGACCCGCATGAGGTCAATCTCGCGGGCATTCTTGATCTTGATCTTATGCCTTCTGGCCATCTGATTTGAGTTGGTTCACCGCTTGTTCCACGCATTTCGAAACCACGTCGATCGGCTCGGAGGCATCGACGGGTGCCAGCATCCCGAGCGCGCGGTATCGCTCGATCACTGGGACGGTGTGCTCCTTGTATTCCTCGAAACGGTGCATGAAATTTTCCAGACTGTCATCGTCCCGGCGAGCT
Organism: Haloferula rosea; assembly: GCF_016595525.1. Taxonomy (GTDB): domain Bacteria; phylum Verrucomicrobiota; class Verrucomicrobiia; order Verrucomicrobiales; family Akkermansiaceae; genus Haloferula; species Haloferula rosea. Next base: position 313,621 of record NZ_JAENII010000001.1, on the reverse strand, counting down.
GCTTTCTCGCCGCAGGACGGGCACTGGAAACCTTCCTTGAGTTGATTCGTTTGACCTGACCAACCGCAGGAGGGGCATTCGACGCGCTCCTCGATGCGTTGCACCAGTTCGGCCTTCGGAACCTCAAGGGCCAGGGCCCCATCGACCGCTTGACCTTTCGCAGCGAGCCAGTGCTTCAGGAAGTCATCCTGCGCCACGGTCCGGGGAAACCCATCGAGGACCCAGCCGTCCTCATGGCGGGCCAGCCAGTCCTCCAGGATGTCGCACATCAGCGAATCCGAAACATAGCCGCCCACGGCGAGCGTCGGCCGCACCTCGTCAGCAACCGGCCCACCGTTCCGGAGCACTTCGCGCAGAAGCGCTCCAGTGCTCAGGTAGGCAAGTTCCTCGCGTTCGGCGAGCCTCCGACCCTGTGTCCCCTTGCCTGAGGCAGGGGGTCCCAGCAGGATCAGATGAAGCGCCATGGTCCTGCTCCAGCTTACTTGGCGAAGTAAGCCACGGCGCCGACCACCAGAAGGATGCCGATGAATACCCAGAGGTAGACAATCGCGGTGCTCGAAGTCGGCCCCTGGCTGTTCTGCGACAGGCGGTCGTAGCGACCCTTCAGCTTGCCCTTGCGGAGGAAGCCATCGTAGTGGCGCTGCAGCAGGTGGGTTTCCACCTGACGCATCACGTCAAGCACCACACCCACGAGAATCAGCAAGCTGGTGCCGCCGAAGAACTGGAGAACCATCGATCCCGGAGGAAGTCCGACGATCTTGCCGATGGCGACCGGCAGAATGAAAATCAGGGTCAGGAAGATCGCACCTGCAAAGGTCAGGCGGGTCATCGTGAAGTCGAGGAAGTCCGAAGTCGGCTTACCGGGGCGCACACCCGGGATGTATCCTCCGTTACGCTTCAGGTCTTCCGAGATCTGCGAAGGCTGGAACATCGTCGCCACCCAGAAATAGGAGAAGAAGAAGATGAAAATCGCGCCGAGCACGTAATACCAAGTACCACCAAGCAGGGCTTCCTGAAGAGCACGCGACCAACCCGCTTCGGGAAAGATCTGGCTCAGGATGATGGTCGGCAGCGAAAGCACCGCACTGGCGAAGATGATCGGCATCACACCCGCGTAGTTCACCTTGAGGGGAAGATACTGGGTCTGACCTCCGAACTGCTTCCGACCGACCACGCGCTTCGCATACTGGATCGCGATCCGGCGCTGCGCCTGGGTGATGGAAATCGTTCCGGCGATGACCAGCAGGAGCATGGCGATCATGACCACCAGCATCATCACTTCAAAGGAGCTTGCCCCCTCGCGAGCCACAAAGTGCTGCCAAGTCTGGAACAAGGCACCTGGAAGCGCGGCGATGATGTTGACTGTGATGATGATCGACGTACCGTTGCCGATACCGCGCTCGGTCATCTGGTCACCGATCCACATCAGGAAGAGCGTGCCGCTGACGATGGTCAGCACCGTAAGGATCTGCCACAGGACCGTCGGATTCGGAACCAGGTCACGCCCCAACTCGCCCATCACGACATCGATGCCTCCCATGTAGGGGATCGAGGCAGGATTCATCAGCGACTTGGCGACGAAGAAGCCCTGCACCAGCGCAATCGCAATCGTCAGGTAGCGGGTGAACTGGGTGATCTTCTGGCGGCCGCCATCTTCACGGGAAAGACGGGACAACTTCGGCACCACCGCCGTCATCAGCTGCATCATGATCGATGCCGAGATGTAGGGCATGATGCCAAGGGCGAAGACGCCCGCCTGCTGAAGGGCACCCCCCGAGAAAATCCCGAGGATGGCCTGCAAGCCGCCACCTTGGGTGGCATCTTGGTTCTTCTTCGCATACTCCATCCACGCGTCGATGACGGTGGCGTCCACTCCCGGAAGCGTGACGTGGACGCCGAGGCGCACGATCACGATCATCGCGAGGGTGAAGAGAATGCGGTCGCGGAGTTCAGGAACCTTCCAGGTGTTCGCGAAAGCGGAAATCATGGGTCGTTAGAAGTGGGAGAAAAAGCGGCGCTCTTTTAAACGCGTTGAGGAAGCGAGCAAGCGCTTCCTCAACAAATCGGAATCATTCCGGTAATGGAGGGACGAAAGCTCAACCAGCAGTCGGTGCTTCCACCGTGCCACCAGCCTTCTCGATCTTCTCGCGAGCGGAGCCACTGATGGCATCCACGGCGATCGTGAGCTTCTTGGTGATGTTGCCCTGGCCCAGCACCTTGACGATGTCGCTGTTGCGATTGACGATGTTCTTCTCGCGAAGGATCTCCTCATTGACGGTATCACCGTCGGAGAAGTGCTTCTCGAGTTGAGCAAGGTTCACCACAGACACGGTCGTCTTGAAGTCCTTGTTGTTGAATCCCTTCTTCGGGAGACGACGGTGAAGGGGCATCTGGCCACCTTCGAAACCAGGACGGACGGATCCGCCGGAGCGGGCCTTCTGTCCCTTGTGGCCTTTGCCCGATGTCTTGCCGAGACCGGAGCTTTCGCCGCAGCCAAGTCGCTTGATGCGGTGCTTGGCACCCTTGTTGGGCTTGAGTGTGTGAAGTTTCATAGTATTCGAATTTCGATTTTCGACGTTCGACGTTCAGAGTTCCTTAGATGGACTTGTCCTTCTTCTTTTTGCCGCGGGCGGAGAGCACCTGATCGCGGGTCCGGAGTTCGGAAAGTGCCTTGAGGGTCGCCTTCACCACATTTGCGTGGTTCTGCGATCCAAGTGATTTGGCGAGCACGTCGCGGATACCGACCGCTTCGCAGACGGCGCGGACACCACCACCGGCGATGATCCCCGTTCCCGGAGATGCCGGCTTGAGCAGCACCTTGCCACCACCGAATTCAGCGTAGATCTCGTGAGGAATCGTGCCATCGGCAAGATTCATCTTCACCAGCTCCTTTTTGCCATACTCGCTGGCCTTGCGGATGCAGTCTGCGACCTCGTTGGCCTTGCCGAAACCAAGTCCGACCTTGCCGTCCTTGTCACCCACCACCACGAGGGCGGAGAAGCTGAAACGACGACCACCTTTGACCACCTTCGCACAACGGTTGATGAAGACCACCTTCTCGGTGATTTCCTTACCGTCGATCATGTCGGGCTCGCGTGGCTCACGGCGTGGTCCACGACCCCGTCCGCCTCCACGTCCACCTTGTCCACGTCCGCCTTGTCCACGTCCGCCACCCGGGCCTCCTGGACCTCCATAACCACCGCTGCCTGCGACGGGCCCAATGGCCTTGTTGTCACCGGCGGGTGCTGGAGTGGAGTCGGACTTCGGAGCGGGAGCTGATTCGTTGCTTGTCACCATGACGATATGCGCGAGAGATTAGAATTGCAGACCAGCTTCACGCGCAGCGTCAGCCAGAGCTTTGATTTTTCCGTGATAGAGATGACCGCCACGGTCGAAGACCACGGCGCTGACATTGGCTTCCTTGGCCCGTTCGGCAAGCAGTTTGCCGACGGAGGTCGCACAAGCCACGTTCGATGCCCCCTTCTCCACGCTCTTGTCGAGCGTCGAAGCGGAAACCACCGTGTTGCCGCTGGCATCGTCGATGACCTGGGCGTAGATGTGCTGATTCGAGTAGTGCACGGCGAGGCGTGGGCGTTCGGCAGTGCCGGCGACCTTGCGGCGGATCCGCTTGTGGATCCGGCGGCGCACTTCCTTGCGATTGAGTTGACTCATGATTCTGGAAATGGTGCGGGTTATTATTTACCGACGCTCTTGCCTTCCTTGCGGCGAACGTATTCTCCGACGTAGCGCACGCCCTTGCCCTTGTAGGGTTCAGGTGGGTAGTAGCTACGGACTTCTGCGGCGAACTGGCCGACCATTTGCTTGTCGATGCCTTCCACCTTGATCTTGGTGTTGTCAGCGACACTGACGGTCAGTTCCGATGGGATCGGGTGAAGAATCGGGTGGGACTTGCCGAGCGCGAGGTCAAGGTCCTTGCCCTTGACGGCGGCACGCATACCCACACCCTGGATCTCAAGTTCCTTGACGAAACCCTGGGTGACCCCGGTGATCATGTTGTTGACGATGCTCCGGACGGTGCCGTGAAGGGCGCGGTGCTCGCGCAATTCGGAGGCCCGGGAGACGACGACATTGCCGTCCTCTTCGGAGACGCTAACTCCACCCGGCAGGGCGAAATCCAATTTACCCTTCGGTCCTTCGACCTGAACGGTTCCGTTGCTGACCGAAAGCTTCACCTTTTCAGGCAGGCTGATCGGTTTCAATCCAACTCGTGACATGGTAGTTTTCCTTTCTCGTGTTGGGGTTTACCAGACGTTGGCGAGGATCTCGCCACCGAGGCTGGAGCGCTTGGCGGAGTTACCGGTCATCACACCCTTCGAGGTCGAAACGATCGCGATACCGAGACCGTTGAGAACGCGTGGGATGTCGTTGGAACCAGCATAGACACGGCGGCCCGGCTTGGAGACCCGCTTGAGGTCGGTGAGCACGGGACGGCCGTCGACGTAGCGGGCCTTGACTTTGATTTCTGGGAACTGCTCGGTGGTCACCAGCTCGTAGTTCCAGATGTAGCCTTCTTCCTGCAGGATCTTGGCAATGTCTGCCTTCATGCGGGAATAGGGAGCGGAGAATTCCTCGTTTCCAGCCCGGCAGCAATTCTTGAAGCGGGTGAGGAAATCGGAAATGGGATCTGTGAGAACAGCCATGATATTAGGTCCTGTTGGTAGTCTGTTTCGGGTCTCAGGCAGCAGCACCTTCGGCAGCGTCCTTCTTGATGTCGCGGAATGGCATGCCCAGCTCAGCAAGCAGGGTGCGGCCTTCGTCGTCGGTCTTGGCCGTGGTCACGAAGATCAGGTCGAACCCAATCTGACGCTTGATCTGATCAAGCTCGATCTCCGGGAAGATCGACTGGTCGGCGAAGCCCACGGCGTAGTTGCCCTGACCATCGAAGCTCTTCGAGCTGATGCCGCGGAAGTCGCGGATGTTCGGGGCGGTCACGTTGATGAAGCGGTAGAGGAACTCCCACATGTTCTCGCCACGAAGCGTGACGCGGGCACCGAGGGGTTCACCAGCGCGCAACTTGAAGTTCGCAACGGCTTTCTTCGAATAGGTGATCGACGGCTTTTGGCCGGTGATCTTCGCGATTTCAAGGACGGCGTCATCGACGGCGACCTTGCGGTCAGGGGCATTGCCCATGCAGGAGGTGACGACAATCTTCTCGAGAGCCGGCACCTGGTGGGGATTGGTGTAGCCGAGCTTCTCTTTGAGAGCCGGCACAACCTTCTCCAGGTAGTGCTTTTTAAGGACGGGTGTACTCATTGTTCTTCAGCGGGTCAGCGCTAGTTTTGGTTACGCTTAAGCGCGGGCGGAAACCGGTGGGTTTCAGCCCAGTTTTTTCACATTGGAAATATGGATGGGGCCATCCTGTTCGATGATGCCACCATCGGGATTGGTCTCAGTCGGGCGGGTCGCCTTCTTGATCTTGCGGGCGCCTTCGACAATCACCTGGCTCTTGCCAACGTTGACGGAAAGCACGGTGCCGCGCTTGCCCTTGTGGTTGCCGGCGATGACTTCAACTTCGTCGCCTTTCTTGACGTGCGTCTTCATAGGTGCTGCGGGATCAGAGAACTTCGGGTGCGAGCGACACGATCTTCATGAACTGCTTTTCGCGGAGTTCGCGGGCCACAGGGCCGAAAATACGGGTGCCACGGGGGTTGTTGTCCTTATCGATCACCACGATGGCATTGCCGTCGAAGCGAAGGACCGAACCATCGGTGCGGCGGATCGGAGCCGCGGTGCGGACGACCACGGCCTTGACCACGGTGCCCTTCTTGATGGAAGCGGTCGGGATCGAGTCACGGATGTGGGCGGTGATGATGTCGCCGACTCCGGCACTGCGCGAACGAGTGCCGAGGACGCCAATCATCTTGGCAGTGCGGGCGCCGGTGTTATCGGCGACCGAAACAAGGGATTCCATTTGGATCATGGCGGAAAAAGTAAGGCTAAAGGTTCGGAAATCAGTGCGTCAGGACCTCTTCGAGGGCCCAGCACTTGGACTTGGAAATCGGCTTGGTCTCGACGATGCGGACCTTGTCACCGACTTGGGCTTCACCCTTCTCGTCGTGGACGTAGTACTTCTTCGACTTCTTGACGATCTTGTTGAACTGCGGGTGGGGAACACGGGCAACGTGCTCAACAACCAGCGTTTTGTTCATCTTGTTCGACACGACGAACCCCACGCGCGTCTTGCGGAGGTTCTTGGGAGTGTCTGCTTGGGTCTCGCTCATGGCAGGAAATGAATGGTTGGATAAATGACTCAACCCTCCTTGCGGCGGGCAGTGAGATAGGTCTGAACCCGCGCGGTGTCGCGGCGGACAAGGCGGATACGGGCGGAGTTTTCAAGCTGGCCGGTGGCCTGCTGGAGACGGAGGTTGAAAGCCTCCTCCTTGAGGTCGCGAAGCTTGGCTTCAAGCTCGTTCACGGTGAGCTCAGCGAATTCGTTGATCTTGGTCGTTGCCATGGCTGGAGACGGTTAAGCGGTTCAGGAATGAGGATTACGGACGACGAAACGGGTCGGGAACCCGAGTTTGTAGGATGCGAGGCGCATGGCTTCGCGAGCCTGGGACTCAGGGACACCGGCAACTTCGAAAAGCATGGTGCCTGGACGAATCACGGCGACCCAGCCATCAACGGCACCCTTACCCTTACCCATCCGGGTTTCAGGGGGACGACGTGTGATCGACTTGTGAGGGAAGATCCGGATCCAGACTTTTCCCTTACGTTTCAGGAAACGGTTGATCGCAATACGGCAGGCTTCGATCTGGCGATTGCTCATCCAGGCACGGCCAAGGCATTGGAGGCCGAAGTCACCGAAGGCCACGCTGGTTCCACGCTGGGCATTGCCAGAGCGGCTACCGCGGTGTGACTTGCGGAACTTCGTGCGTTTGGGCATCAAAGGCATAACTGATTACTCTTAATGAGTGGTTGAGGTTGGGAAATGATCAGGCTGTTGGAGCAGCTGGGGCCGGAGCCGGTGCTGCTGGGGCCGGGCCACCCGCATTGGGTCCACCCGGGTTGTTGTTGTCACGACGTGGGCGACGCTGGTTGCGGTCGCGGCGGTCACCGTGCGGGCTTGGGCCCTTGTCGGCGTCCTCCTTCTTGTTGATCCAGCACTTCACGCCAATGATGCCGTAAACGGTGCGGGCTTCAGCAAAACCGTAGTCAAGAGGCACACGCAGCGTCTGAAGAGGCACCTTGCCTTCGCGATACCATTCGGCACGGGCGATGTCAGCACCACCGAGACGGCCACCGCAGCGGATCCGGATGCCGTCGGCACCGAAGTCCATGGTGGTCTGCACGGCGCGCTTCATGGCGCGGCGGAAGGAAATCCGGCGTTCAAGCTGGACGGCGACCTGCTCGGCGACGAGCTGGGCATCAAGCTCAGGCTTGCGGATCTCGATGATGTCGATCTTGACGTTGCCTTCGCTGCAGAGCTTCTGAAGGTCCTTGGTCATGCGCTCGATCTCGGAACCCTTGCGGCCGATGATGAGGCCTGGACGCGAGGTGTGCAGGGTCACGCGGACACTTGCCCAGGCACGCTCGATGACGACCTTGGAAAGAGCGGCGAACTGCAGGCGGTTCTTGATGTACTTACGGATCTTGAGGTCCTCGTGAAGCTTCTCCGCGTAGTCCTTGCCGGAGGCATACCACTTGGAGCGCCAGTCCTTGCTGACGGCGAGACGGAATCCGATGGGATTGACTTTTTGGCCCATGATAAAATTCGGTTGCGGGGTTCTTGATCAGGCTTTGGCGGAAACGTGAACTCGCTTCTGCTTGGCTTCCTCTTCCGGTGCTTCGGCGAGGGTGATGAAAACGTGGCTGGTGCGCTTGAGGATGCCGCCTGCGGATCCGCGGGCACGTGGCTTGAAACGCTTGAGCGATGGACCGGCTCCGATGACCGCTTCCTTGACGATCAGGGTGTCGGCATCGAGCGCGAAGTTGTTCTCGGCGTCGGCGATGGCCGTCTTGAGCGTCTTGTTGATGTAATACGCTGCCTTCTTGGGGGTGAAGGCGAGAATATCGAGTGCGGTCGAGACCGGAAGACCTTGGATCTCACGGGCGACGTCACGCGCTTTCTTCGGCGAGAGGCGGACAAATTTAGTGGTGCTCTTGACTTCCATCGGATCGGGCAAGTGAAGGTTGGTCTTGGGTGCCTTGTGGCGGATTATTCGGTTTCGAGAATGGCTGTATCACCGAGTCGGACAGGCTCATTCGCCTCTCTGGACTCGACAAAGGCACCTGCAATCGACTGACGGACGTCGGCGATCACGGCGGTGCCGTAGGCTTGGTCGCCCCGGTAGAGGCGGTAGGTGGTTCCAATTCGAGCGGTCTGTTGTTCCCCGATATTGAGAACGAGCAGACCACTTTCCTTGTCGATGCTCATGACCTTGGCGCGGCGGGCCGAACCAGTGCTACGAGCTGTGGGGGCGGGCTTCTGCCTTAGTCCGAGGACTTCGTCAAGCTCCCGCATGGCGCTTTCGACACGAAGTCTCGCATCGGGATCTGCGGCAAGCGCCGTCCGCAGGTAATCGGAGACCGATCCGCTGAAGCGCATCGCGCTTCCTTCGAGTCGGTTGATCCGTTCGTTGAGAATCTGGATGTCGGCGGTCGCCTGGATCAGGCGCTCGTCGCCACCGTCGAGCAGATCGCGTCCGAGGGCTTCGAGACGCTCGCGCACCTGCGCCAGCTGCTCGGATGCCTCCTTCTCGGCCCGGTTGGCTTCGGCAATCCCCTGCTCCAGCACGCGGTTCCGGATCTGAAGATCCGTCACCATGCGCTGCAGGTCGGCATTCCCCTCGTCCTGAGCACCCGCGGTCCCACCGATCAGCAACCCGAGGGCGCCGAGGGAGATGGAACGAATGGTGCGAATGGACTTCATGGCGGAGAATGCGCGTCAGGAATTATTTCTTACCGATACCACCGTGAGCGCGGAAAATGCGCGTCGGGGCGAATTCACCGAGCTTGTGGCCGACCATGTTTTCGGTGACATACACCGGCACGAAGGTCTTGCCATTGTGGACGGCGAAGTTCAGGCCGACGAAATCAGGAGTGATCATCGACTTGCGGCTCCAGGTCTTGATGGGCTTCTTGTCGTCCTTCTCGATGGCGACATCGATCTTGGCGAGAAGCTTCTGGTCAACGAATGGACCTTTTTTCAGGGAACGTGGCATGATTCAAATGGTTCGGTTTAGCGCTTCTTGTTCTTGCGGCGTTCGACGATGAAGGTGCCGGTCGGCTTCTTCTTCTTGCGGGTCTTCTCGCCCTTCGCGTGGCCCCATGGGCTGAGAAGGTGCTGACGACCACCACCGGACTTCGACTTACCCTCACCACCACCGTTCGGGTGGTCGACGGGGTTCATGCACATGCCGCGGACGGTCGGGCGGGTGCCCTGCCAGCGGGTGCGGCCAGCCTTGCCGGACACCTCGTTCATGTGGTCGCGGTTGCCGACCTGACCGATGGTGCAGTAGCAGTTGGAATTGAAGCGGCGGATCTCACCGGATGGCATCTTCACCAGCGCCCACTCACCGTCACGGTTGGAAAGGATGGCTTGCTGACCGGCGGCGCGGGCCACCTTGCCACCGTTGCCCGGGATGAGCTCGATGTTGTGGATCGCGGTTCCGAGTGGCACTTCACTGAGAGGCATCGAATTGCCCGGCTTTGGAGCCACCTTGGCGCCGGCGACAACGGTCGCGCCGACTTCGAGCCCGGCTGGCGACAGGATGTAGCTCTTCTGGCCGTCCTCATACTGGATGAGGGCGATGCGGCAGGTGCGGTTCGGGTCGTATTCGATTCCGAGCACCTTGGCAGGCACATCGTGCTTGCGGCGCTTGAAGTCGACGAGGCGGTAGTGGCGCTTGTGACCGCCACCGATGTGACGGGTCGTGATGCGTCCGGTGTTGTTCCGTCCACCGCTACGCTTGAGCGGTGAAAGCAACGACTTTTCGGGAGTCTTCTTGGTGACTTCCTCGAAGGACGGCAGCACCTTGTAGCGCTGTGGCGGAGTAAGGGGTCTAAACTCTTTAAGAGGCATGGCTCGCTAGAGGGTTAGGCGTTAATGCTGGGGAAAAATGGATTTATACGAGGTCGAGGTTCTCGCCCTCCTTGAGACGGACGATGGCCTTCTTCCAGTGGTTCGTGCGACCGGCGTCGGCACGACGTTGACGCTTCAACTTGCCGGCCTGGTTGAGGGTGCGGACACCCACGACCTTCTTGCCGAGCAATTGTTCGACGGCACGCTTGATCTCGAGCTTGTTGGCGCGGCGATCCACTTCGAGCACAACTTCGTTGTTGAGCTCGTTGAGCATCGTGGCCTTCTCCGAGATGCGGACGTTCTTGATGACTTGATAAAGATCTTTCATGGCACTGTTCGGAGGAGGAGTTAGGCCGTGCGGGCGGCGAGGGTTTCCAGCGAGTCCTCGACCAGGAGAACCGTGTTGGCGTGGAGAAGCTCCTCGACGTTGACGCTGTCGGCGGTGACCAACTGGGCCCACTGCACGTTGCGTGCGGCGAGGTAGGTCGTGTCATCGAAGCTCTTGGCGACGATGAGGACCTTCTTCGGATCAGCTTCAGCGGAGACGGTCGAGACGAAGCTCTTGGTCTTGCCGTCGGCGATCGAGAATGAAGGAAGCACCTTGAGGTTCCCGTCGGCGATGATATCGGCCAGGACGCGTTGCAGTGCGAGACGGCGGACGCTCTTGGTGACCTTCTTCGAGTAGTCGCGTGGACGAGGACCGAAGACCGTGCCACCACCGACGAAGATCGGGGCGCGCTTGTCGCCGTGACGTGCACCACCGGTGCCCTTCTGGCGATAGATCTTCTTGTTGTTGCCGCGGACTTCGCCACGGGTCTTGGTGCAGGCGGATCCGGTGCGACGGTTGGCGCGGTAGGCGGTCACGAGGTCGTGAACGGCCTGGGAACCCTTGCCCTCTTCAGCGAGGAGGATGTTCGCCGCCTTGGCGTCGTCTGCAGTAAATACTTTCGCGGACATGTTCGTAATTGGTTGCTAGGTTGCGTGGCCCACTCAGGCAGTGGCGGGCTTCTTGACGGCAGGACGAACGGTGACGTAGGCGCCCTTGTGACCTGGAACCGCACCGGAGATGAGGATCACGTTGTCTTCGGGGCGGACAGCCACCACTTTGAGGTTCTGGATGGTGCGGCGGTCGGTGCCCATGTGACCGGGCATCTGCTGGTTCTTCCAGACGCGGCCTGGTGTGGAACCGGCACCAATGGCACCTGTCCGGCGGTGCATCATGGAACCGTGGGTCTGCTTGAGACCGCCGAATCCGTAACGCTTGACCGCACCCTGGAAGCCGCGGCCCTTGGTGGTGCCGATCACGTCGACCCACTGGCCGGCGGTGAAAAGCTCCGCACCCGGGTGGGTTTCAGGAGTTTCGGCACCTTCTTCGAAACGGAATTCCTGCACCAATTGCTTGGGTGCGGAATCGTGCTTCTTGAAGTGACCATTGAGGGGCTTGCTGACGCGTTGTTCCTTCTGGTCGTTGTAACCAACTTGAACTGCGGAGTAGCCGTCTTTTTCGACCGTCTTGGTCTGGAGAATCGTGTTGCCGCCGACTTCGACGACAGTCACAGGAATCATGGCTTGGGATTCCTCGTCAAAGAGACGGGTCATACCAAGTTTTTTGCCTAGGAGTCCGAGAGACATGAGAAAAGGTAATTAGAGATTTCGAAACGTGAGTTATTCTGGTCAGGCAACTCAGATACGGATGGCGATGTCCACACCAGCAGGCAGGTTGAGCTTCTTGAGCTCATCCACCGTGCGTGCGGTCGGATCGACGATGTCGAGCACGCGCTTGTGGGTACGGATTTCAAACTGCTCCGCCGACTTCTTGTTCACGTGGACCGAACGGTTCACGCTGAACTTCTCGATACGGGTCGGAAGCGGGATCGGGCCAGCGACTTTGGCACCGGTGCGTTTGGCAGTTTCGACGATCTCCTGAGCGGAGCGGTCGATCGCACGGTGGTCGAATGCCCGGAGGCGGATGCGGATCTTTTGATTTTCCATGGCGTCGGAAGTAGCGGGGTTAGAAGTAGTTGGCTGGATTCAGCGTTCGTTGATGATTTGTTCGAGAACGTTGGGCGGCACCTGTTCGAAGTGTGACGGAGTCATCGAGTAGGAGGCACGACCGGATGAGAGAGTGCGCACGGCGGTGGAGTAGCCGAACATTTCCTTGAGTGGCACCGCGGCGTGGATGACGGCCACGTTGCCCTTGGATTCCATTTCGCCGATCTGTCCGCGGCGACGGCTGAGGTCCCCCATCACATCACCCTGGTAGTCGTCCGGGGTGGAAACCTCGACACCCATGATGGGCTCGAGGAGGATGGGGCCTGCATTCTTGAAGCCATCGCGCATCGCGAAGATGGCGGCCATGGCGAAAGCGTTTTCGTTCGAGTCGACCTCGTGGAAGGATCCGCCGAGGACGTCGACATGCACATCGACCACCGGGTAGCCGGCAACGATCCCGTTGCTCATGGCCTGCTCGATGCCCTTCATGACGGCGCCGTGGAAATCCTTGGGAATCTCGCCGCCCACGATCTTGTTTTCGATCGTAAGCCCCTTCCCCTTTTCGTTCGGGCGCATGTGGAGGCGGACGTGGCCATATTGGCCGCGGCCTCCGGATTGCTTGACCAATTTGCCTTCGCCATCGGCGGCGGCGGTGATGGTCTCGCGGTAGGCGATCTGCGGAGCTCCGGTATTGGCCTCCACCTTGAACTCGCGGCGCAGGCGATCGACGATGATCTCCAGGTGGAGTTCGCCCATCCCTGAGATGATGGTCTGGCCGGTGTCCTCATCGGTCTTGACCATGAAGGTCGGATCCTCTTCGGAGAGACGAACCAGTGCCACGGCGAGTTTTTCCTGATCCGCCTTGGTCTTCGGCTCCACCGCCATCGAAATGACCGGCTCCGGGAAGGTTGGCGGCTCAAGCACCACGTCGTAGCCGGTGGCGGCAAGCGTATCACCCGTTTGGACGACCTTCAGGCCGACCATGGCGGCGATGTCACCGGCGTAGCACGCGTCGATGTCGGTGTGCTGATCGGACTGGATCCGGATCAGGCGACCCACGCGCTCCTTCTGACGGGTGCGTGGATTGTAAATGGTGTCGCCCTTCCGAACGACGCCGGAATAGACACGGAAAAAGACGAGTTTGCCGACAAATTTGTCTGCCCAGAGCTTGAAAGCGAGGGCGCAGAACTTGGCGTTGTCGTCGGTGGGAACCTCGATCTGCTCGGTTTCGTCATCGGGATTCATCCCGACAGCGGAGTCGATGTCGATCGGGCTCGGCAGGTAGTCGATGACCGCATCCAACAGGCACTGCACGCCCTTGTTCTTGAAGGCGGAGCCACCGGCCACCGGAATCAGCTTGTTGGCGATCGTTGCACGGCGAATGGCCTTCTTGACGTCCTCGCGGCTGATGGGTTCCTCCATGAGGAACTTCTCGGCGAGCTCGTCATCGACCCCGGCAACGGTTTCAAGAAGCTCCTGGTAAGCGAACTCAGCCTCTTCCTTCTGCTCGTCGGAGAGATCCTTGACCTCGTAGGTGGAGCCAAAGGTGGCGTCATCGACGAAGTGGACGGCCTTTTGGTTGACCACATCGATTTGTCCCCGGAGATCCTCCTCGGACCCGATCGGGATGAGGATGCGCACGGCATTGGCACCCAGCTTCTCCTTGATCTCGTCATAGACGCGATCGAAGTCGGCTCCGACCCGGTCCATCTTATTGACGAACACCAATCGAGGCACGTTGTACTTGGTTGCCTGGCGCCAGACCGTTTCGGTCTGGGGCTGGACACCGGCCACGCCGCAGAACACGACGATGGCTCCGTCCAGCACGCGGAGGGAACGCTCGACCTCGGCGGTGAAGTCGACGTGCCCGGGCGTATCAATGATGTTGATGCGCTGCTTCTCGTCCTCGAAGGACTTGAAGATATCCTCTTCCTTGCGCTGCCACCATTCGGTGGTGACGGCGGCGGAAGTGATGGTAATTCCGCGCTCACGCTCCTGCTCCATCCAGTCGGTCGTGGCAGCACCATCGTGCACCTCGCCGATCTTGTGGATCATACCGGTGTAGAAAAGAATCCGCTCGGTGAGCGTCGTCTTGCCGGCATCGATGTGCGCAGCAATCCCAATGTTCCGAGTCCGCTCAAGCGGAAACGGACGATCAGGATTGTTGGGATTCGCAGACATCGGTAGGAGCGCCTTGCGGCGCGGTAAGAATCAGATCACCAGCGGAAGTGGGCGAAGGCGCGGTTGGCCTGTGCCATCTTGTGCACGTCGTCGCGCTTGCGAACGGAGCTGCCCTGGTTGTTGGCGGCGTCCTTGATCTCGTTGGCGAGGGCCACGTGCATCGGCGTGCCCTTGCGGCCACGGGCGAAGCCCACGATCCAACGCAGTGCGAGGGACTCGGAACGATTGGCGTCAACTTCGAGCGGCACCTGGTAGGTGGCACCACCCACACGACGGCTTTTCACCTCGACGCGTGGTTTGGCATTCTCAACGGCACGGGTGACAACTTCGAGAGGGTCGATGGTGTCGACGCCCTCGTTCGCCTTGTCGATGGCTGCATAGACAATGCGCTCCGCGAGGGAACGCTTGCCGTCGCGCATCACCTTCGAAATGAGGTGACCGACGAGGGAACTGTCGTAGCGGGAATCGCGACGATCAGGCTTGGTGAAGACTCGCTTGCGGCGGGACATGATCAGTTAAAGCTAAGGATTATGATGAATTAAGAAGCCTTTGGACGCTTCGCCCCATACTTGGAGCGGCTTTGGCGACGCTTCTCGACACCGAGGGTATCGAGGGCACCACGGACGATGTGGTAGCGAACACCTGGAAGGTCCTTCACCCGGCCACCACGCACGAGGACGATGGAGTGCTCTTGGAGGTTGTGACCTTCACCACCGATGTAGGCGATGACTTCAAAGCCATTGGTCAAACGGACCTTGGCGACTTTACGGAGAGCCGAGTTCGGCTTCTTTGGCGTGCGGGTCATCACCTGAAGACAAACGCCACGACGTTGTGGGCAGTTTGCCATGGCGGGCGATTTCGATTTCTCGACCGGCACGTGACGTCCCTTGCGGACAAGCTGGTTGATGGTCGGCATAAGATTCCTGCGGAGTTTCGGTGTTTGCGTTTGGGGCGCACCGACCACCGGCGAGAGATTCCCTCGCAGGAGCCAATTTTCCGGTGCTGCACCCGATAGTTAATGGAGATTGTCGAAGCAGCCCGTTTTGCTTTCGCAATGACAGGCCGCGTTGTTGGGGGCGGCGAGACTACTCAGGAACTTCAAGGTGACAAGCCCTATTCTGCATTTTTTTACATTCTCCCTAACCCCCTTATTTCTCAGGAATTTATGGAGGAGTAGCTGAGGACCCATCCCGGATTCAGCCCGGGATTGGGGCATCGCCTGTCATGGTCCGAAGTCGAAAGTCGCTGCTCAACAGGGAATACATGGCATACACAGATTGTGGTCGCATTTTCCCAATAATGGTGCGATTTTCCGCACCCAACCCGTTGATTGATCAAATCCCAAGGTTTTTCATTTTCCCTTCCGGGAGACGCGAGACCTGATCCAATCCAACCCAAACCCAGTCATGCAAACCCGTCGCTCGACCCAGCCGACTCGTCAAAAGCCTTCCGGATTCGCTCTTATCATCACCATCTCGCTGATGGTTTTGCTTACCCTTGTTGCCGTGGGTCTCCTCTCGCTCTCTGGGGTGGCGCTCCGTTCGAGCAGCCAATCGGAAGCGATGGCAACGGCGAAAGCCAATGCAAGGATGGCATTGGTGATTTCAATCGGAGAACTCCAAAAATTCGCCGGACCGGACCGCCGTGTCACCGCCCGTGCCGATGTAATCGGTGCCAATGTGGCCAACCCTCGCATCGCCGGCGTTTGGGAATCATGGGAAATCGACCCGAAGAATCCCCCTCAGCCTTCTGATTACGAGGACAGCGCCCGCAACGAGCGCTTCCTTGGCTGGCTCACCTCAGGGGGCGATCCCGCAGACACCTCGGAAGTAGACTACGTTTCGAGTGCCCCCAATGATCCAGCATTGCTTTGGGGTGAAGGGTCGCTGGGAGACAACGCGGCAGCGGAAGATCTGGTCAGGGCCGCCCGTGTCCCGACGGAGGATGGTTCCGGAGCATTTGCCTACGCCGTCATGGATGAAGGCGTGAAGGTCCGAATCAACACCCCTCATCGTGATCCAACCGGCCCCCTTGCCAGCCACTCGATGCAACTCGGTGCCGGTCAGCGACCCAATACAGCTTCGATCGAATCGCTCGGCAGTCTCGAACGCGACTTCTTCGAGTCTTCATCGTCCTCGTTCTCCACGATTGAGAAGGGATTCAGCCGCCAGAGCATGGCCATGGCAGTCGATCAACTGGCCTCGGGAACCGGAGAAGCCCTGAAGCCCTTGAGCCATGACATCACGACTTCCTCGGTGGGTCTCTTCACCAATGTCGCCCAAGGGGGGCTCAAGGAAGACTTCAACCTCCTCACCAACGGCGACGATCTGCCCTCCCCCTACGATGGCACCCGTGGAATCTATGACACCCTTCTCGACATGCAGGCTGCCGAAGCCCCCTCGGATCCCCGGTGGGAGTCCTTCCGCCAACTCGCAGGGCTGTATAGGGACGCCGATCGTCTCACGTCATCCGGGGGCATCCCGGTGGCAAAGGCACGCATCCCTTCCACATGGAGGGCTGCGAGCAATTCAAGTGCCACCACCGGTGACCGGGGGGAACTCGACCGCGATCCACCTCCGGGCATGATCCTGATGCCGACCATTGCCAAGGTGCAGGTGGTCTTCAGCCTGCTGACCCGCGACATTTACCGCTATACCAAAGTCAGCGATACCACACCGAAGCCCCCGGGAACGAAGGCTCAGGAGGAAGCGGCCCAGATCCACGGCCCGTGGGGAAAACGTTTCGCCGGCAGTGACTATGACTACCTTCTCCACCTGATGTACACTCCGGTGGTCACCCTCCACAACCCCTACAATGTGGCGCTCGAATTCAACGACCTCAAGGTCATGTTCGGCAACGTTCCCTTCGGCCTCCAGGTGTTCCGCAATGGAGTTGCCCAGACCACGGCTCCCGCCCCGCTCGACAAGATGTTCTACCAAAACTCCGAGAAGGGTCTAGTGCACAAGCGCTTCGGCATGACGCTCAGGACCAACGGGGGAAGCACCTCTCGTCCAGCAGTCGGCTCAACCACCTTCCGCATGCTTCCGGGAGAAGTCATCATGTTCTCGCCCTACATCGACCCCAACTCCAGCTGGAACGACAAGGAAGACTTCGCCGACTGGCGCAGCGGCAGTGCCATGACCGTCGATGTCGACGGCATTCCGGGCTGGCGCGGCGACGGGATCGGCTTCGACCTCGACTGGTTCGCGCCCGCGGACATCCGTGCCTCCCAGTATGAGCGGGAGGGAAGAAGAGCGATGGACCGCGGCGGATGCATCGGCGTCAAGGCGGACGACGAATTCATGGTGCAGTTCGCCCCGCTGAGCGTGCCCAACCTGAGTGACAACAAGTTCACCATTGAACTCTTCGGGCGGACCAGTGGGCGCCGCCAGGTCTCTTCGGGGGCGATCGAGATGAACTACTCCTCCCCTACCGGCCTCCAAGACACGCTGCTCGGGCCCGGAGGCACGATCACCTACCCGAAGGAAGGCACGATCAATGCAATGGCGATGCACTCCCATGCCTCCACTCCGATCAAGGACATTGCCACGGTCAAACCCTTCGCCGTGGTGAGTGCCCACGCCAAAACAACCCTTGGTGGCCTGAACCCGGACGGTGAGGACGGCGATCTCGCCACCAAACCCTGGTGCTTCGGTCACGCCAACATCGGAGCTTTCTCCGGCAACCTCGTGGCGGAGCATCCTGCGAACCACTCGCACGAATTCTCCATCCAGCGTCTCGACAACGGCACCAACAACCTCCTCCAGTTCGATCCAGCCACCGGACGCGGAAACTTCATCAGCGGGTTGACCGGGAACACCGGCGCCAAGTTCGGCATTCAATACGAGCTGCCTCTGGCCCCACTGCAGGCACTTCCTGCCCTGAATGCCGCCAATCCGGGCGGGTCCTCCGGCTACCTCCCCCGCTTCTCCTCGCCGATCGGCAATTCCTGGGCTCACCCCTTGGTGAATACGAACGAAGTATCCACAAACGGAGGCGACTATCCTTACCTGGACCACTCCTTCCTCCTGAATACCGCCCTCTACGATCGCTTCTACTTCTCAGGATTGGGCGACCGCACAGGGCCCTTCGGAAGCGGCCAGACCGCATCGAGCCTCGCGCAGAGTTTCATCGATGGTGAACCTCTCGCCGACCCACGCCTGAGTCCCTACACCCCCAGGGAAGCCGCCGACACCGATTTCGTCGCTGACGTCGTGGGTGATGACACCGCTCATCGCCAGATCGCCGCCTGGCAGGTCATGAACGGTGCCTTCAACATCAACTCCACCTCCGTTCAGGCGTGGAAGGCCATGCTTGGATCCATTCATGACGCCGAGGCCATCTACAATCAGATCAACAAAGCCGGAAAGACTGCGTCGCTTGCTGATCTGCCTGCCTCGAACACCGCACAGAACGAAGCACGCATCAGCCGCTTCCGCCTCCCGGCCAGTGAGTCGGCCGATGACGGAGCTGATCCGATCGACGCCTACTGGTTGGGGCCCCGTGAATACTCCGAAGATCAACTCGAGCGTCTCGCCGAGGAAATCGTCGAACAGGTCCGCAAACGAGGCCCCTTCCTTTCGATGTCCGAGTTCGTTAATCGCCGACTGGGGAGCGACACCATGGCCCAGAAGGGGGCCCTGCAAGAGGCCATCGATGAGGCGGGCTTGAATGCCGACCTGGCTGCAGCCGCCAACGCCGGCTTCGACATTCCACAGGCCAAGGTCGCCGACTACCGCTACGCCAACCCTGAAGCAGGGGCGGGCGCCAGCTACCAAGGCGCTCCCGGCTACCTCAGCCAGGCCGACCTGCTCACGGTTCTCGGCAATGCCGCGACACCGCGCTCGGACACCTTCACCATCCGGGCCTATGGAGAAGCCCGTGACTCCGCCAATCGCGTGGTCGCCTCGGCGGTCTGCGAAGCCACCGTGCAACGGGTGCCCGACTACTTGGACGCCAGCGACTCCGTGGATGCCGACCCTGATTCACTCAATGCTGAAGCCAACAAGCGCTTCGGTCGTCGATTCGAAATTTCATCATTCCGCTGGCTTTCTTCCAACGAAGTATAGTCTAGCCCCTCCTGACCATGCGTATCCTATCAGCAATCGCCGTTCTATTCCTCGCTGCACCACTGCACGGACAATCCGAGAACGAAGACTCCCGCCAAGTCGCGTGTCGCTTTCTATCGTTCGGAGGCAACGCAGCCTCTCCGAAGTCGGTCCAGACCAAGCCCCTCAAAGGAGAAGGCGTGAATTGCCCGCTGCCCACCAGTCAGCTGTCACCGAAGATTACCTGTGCAGCATACTCGAACACCATTCGATTCGTCACCGATGGCGGCAAGCCAGCTGGAGTCGCCAAGATTCCGTCGAGCGCGACCGCAGCCATCCTCTTGTTCGTACCAGCTCCTGCCGACAAGCCCGACGGAGCTCCATGGCGGGTCCTCGTCATCGAGGATTCGGCCAAGAACTTCCCTGACGGCGGCGCATTCGTGGCCAACTTCCATTCAGGAAATATCCGCTTCGTCCTTGGAGAACACCGCGGAGCCCTACGTCCCGGCGGACTCAAGGGATATGCCCGACCCAGCGAGCGGGACACCTTCAACATGGCCCCCGTCGTCTTCCAGTTCCAGCAGGAGGACAAGTGGCGGATCGGCAACGAAAGCGCCCTCAGGTTCCTCCCCGGCATGCGCTACCTGATCCTCGCCTACACCGATCCGACTTCGAAACGGCCGCGCATCCGCACCATCCAGGATCTCCTCCCCGCCGCGTCCTAGCAACGTCACTCGGAGATCGATTGAGGTCCGAATCCCGACAGAGTTGGCACTCGGTGAAAGAGACAGTGATTTTTCGGTTGTCAGGCGCGGAACTCGGAGGTATCCAGCGCGCCCCGGAACGCCTCAGTGGCGTCCAGCAAAGGAATGGCAGAGTAGCTCAGGGGTAGAGCAGAGGACTCATAAGCCTTTGGTCGGCGGTTCAAATCCGCCCTCTGCTACCATTTCTTCCTCACGGATCCGAGTGTCCCCATTGCGCAATCGCGACCCAAAGCGCGAAGTAGGAGACCAGCCACGCCGGCGCACTACTCGCTCGCCTGCTTCCAAGTGATGGCGGCGGTCTCCTTGTCGATGTCGAGGCGAACGTCCGCATGCTCGAACGAGCGTTCATAGACGTAGCCCTTCTGCACCGCCGGCCCCTTGGGCGGCCCGAGTGGCTTGGAATACTCCGGGAAGTCCTTCATCCAGAGCTTATTGCTTCCTCCGTCCACGCCATAACCGCCGGACAGCATGAAATAGCTGTGCTTCTCCGCACAAACCAGGAACAGCGCCAACGAGTATTCCAAGCGATCCTGCAACGGGGTTTTCTTGACCTTCTGCTGGCTTCCATGCGCATCCATGTCGGTATCCGCATACGCTCCCGTGCCGATCGTGAAGGCGATGATCTTGCCGGAACGCGCAGCCTTCTGGATCGCGGCGATACCCTTCGCCACGTAGTCCTTTCGCTCCACGCCCCCGACCTCGTGTTCGAAGCCCTCAATGTAGGATCCATCGAAGTAGTCCAGATACTCGAGGCCCGCGTCCTTGAAACGAGCACGAATGACGTTCGCCACGACCAGACTCTTCTTCTCCAGAGTCTGCGGCAATTGCTTCATCACCTCATGATAGGCTGAAGTCACCGCGTCCCGCTTCGCCGCGCCGATCTGGCCCCGCAGATACCCCTTCTCCAGCGCCTTGATGTTCCCATCGATGAACAACCCATCAATGCTCTCCGAAGCACAAACCTCGCGGGCATTCCTCAGCCACCACGCTTGAACCTCCTTGTTCGACAGGTCGTAGGCCGGAACCTTGTTCCTCACCAGTTTCGTGCTTCCTGATCGCCCCACGAGGAACGGATTCTCGATCTTCTTCAGATCCTTGTCCGCTTCGTAACAGTCGTAGTGCACGAGGATGTTCCGGTAATAAAGGATCTTCGCCTTCGGGTTGAGTTGCTTCACCGCCTGGGCCGCCTTTTCCGTGCCCGACTCGGTGCTGCCGAACTCCCTGAGCCCTGTCGTCTTCTCGAAGGTGATCAGGGGGAAGTGGGAAAGGTATTTCAGCTCCTCCGGAGTGAAGGCAGTCACCTTGCGGACATGCATGTACAGCGGCACTGTGTCCCAGCTGAACTCGGGCATCCGCTCGGAGGCTACCACCTCACCCGAGCCCGGGAAGACCGTGCAGAGGAACGCGACACACGCCGCCTTCATCAGGTCTCTTCTACCTCTACCGTCTTGATCCCTTTTCATGCACTTGGTTCTCCAGTCAGCTACCCCGCACTTCGATCCACTCTATCATCCAGTCCGGTCAGCCAGTCCTCAAGCCTGCGGACGGATCCACATGCAGTGTCCCCCACCCGGCGCGATCCTGGCCTCGACCTTGTCTCCCTGCTTCACCGTGATCTTGCGGACCTGATAGAGTTCACGCTTCGTCTCGACGGGCTTGAACGGCACCTTCTTCTTTGCCGCGTCCCTCTTGTTCCAGCCCCCCGGGAACTCGTAATGGCTCTCCGCGGTGTCCTCATACAGGGTCACGTCGTAGCTCACGCCGGGCTTCAGGAAATCCAGCTCGAGGTCCAGCTTGCGGCCGGACTCGTCGGCAAGGGCCGCCACAAACCACTCGTCGCCCGAGCGGCGGGCCATCGTAATGTGATTGCCGATCTCCATTTCGAGCACCCTGGTGTCATCCCAGGTCATCGGCAGCTGCTTGATGAATTCGAAGAGGTCCATCTTACGCCGATACGCATCCGGCATGTCGGGCAGGGTCAGGATACCGCTGTAAAAGACCAGGCACTGGCCAACCTGCGAAACCACCGTGCTCGGGATCTGCTTGTGTACCTTCTCCCGTCCGATGGACTGATCCATGTCGAAGAGCCCGCAGCTGCGGTCGACAGGGCCTCCAAGGTTGTGCACCACCGGAAACACACTGAGCTCCGAAGGGGTGGCGGGAACCCGGTTGGCCGCATCAAGCATGCTGTTCACATACTCGTTGGACATGTAGTTCGGATACGTGCGCGTCAATCCCGTCGGCTTGTTCGGCTCGTGCAGATTGTACATGATCCCATACTCGGCGCACTTCTCGATCACCTTCACGCTGAACGCGTTCTTCACCTGATTGCCCCCTCCGAGGAAGCCGTGCTTGATCCCCTTGATGCCCCACTTCTGATACTGGGCGAAGGTGCGGTCCATGTCGAAGGACTTGAGCGCCTTGTCATTGATGTAGAGCCAGATCCCAACCCCCTTCTCCTTGGCGTAGGCGGTGATCTTCGGCATGTCGACCTCGTGCTCGTAGGTCACGGGATCGGACTTGGGGCTCTTTTCCGGGCCATACCACTCGGCGTCGATCAGGACATAGGCCAGTCCATTCTCATGGGCGAAATCAATGTAGCGGATGTAGCTCTCGGTGTTGATGCCATAGACAAAACCGTCGTCCGCCTTGCCTCCGTGGTTGCGCCAGTCCCAAAGACTCACCCCCGGCTTGATCCAACTGGTATCGGTCAGCTTGTTGGGCTCGTTCAGGTTGAGGATCATCGACGACTCCACCATCGCTCCCGGAGTCGAACTGATCAGGATCGTGCGCCACGCACTCACGCTTCCGGCTTCCTGATTGCATGACGAGGAGTAGGTGAGCGTACGCTTGTCGGATCCCAGCTGGAGCATCGCGTCAGAGGAATTGACCACGGCAGCCTCATGCAGCGAAATGAAGCAGTCATCGCCCAATTGCGCCGTGAACGGCGTGCGGCAGGGCCTGGCGATCTTCGCGAATGGCACATCGTTGAACAGGGTCGTCGATGAGGCCGCATACCAGGCGACCGGCTTCTTCGAAACGACCGAAACCTGCGACAGTTCCTTGGCGAAGTTCACCTTGGGCAGTCCCTCCTGCTTCGGGAACACGTAGCGGAATGCGATCCCGTCGTCGTAGGCCCGGAGCACCACCTTCATCGTGCGCTTCGACCCGGCGGTCTCGGCGAGATCCAGCGTCAACTCGTTGTAGTGGTCGCGGTACTCGCTGAACTGCCCCCAGACAGGCTTCCAAGTTTCGTCGTGGGAAGCCGTCTCCGTCCCGGTCACTTCCAAGGGCCCCGAAAAGGCGCCACCGGCAAGCTCTACACCCAGACGCGACTCCGCAATCACGGGCTTCCCGTTAAATTCGACGGAATAGGTGACCTTTCCGTCGGCCGCGTGGGTTTGGAGCTGAATGCGCTTGTCCGGCGAGCCAATCGCCGGAGCAGCGAACACGGACGAAGGCAACAAGGTCGTCAGACCCAGAAGGGTGATGAATTGGAATTCTTTCATGATGCAAATCTGTGGTTGGAGATCCGTCTGCGACGGGTCGAATGGTTGACTTATTTCTTCACCGATGGCGGCATCTTCGCCCCGATCGATTCACGCCATTTGGCGAGCTTCCCACGCAGTTGGTCTGCCTTCTCCGGATGATCGGAGAGGAGGTTCTTCTTCTCCATCGGGTCATCCTTCAGGTTGAACAAGGCGTCCGGGATCGTACCATAACCATCGTAGAGCTTCCAGTCACCCATCAGGACCGCACCTCCCATGAAGTACTTCACATCCGGCCGGTTGTGCGGGTAGTGCCAGTAGAGCGCCTCGCGATCCAGCTTGTCCTTGCCTTCGAAAAGTGGCTTCAGGTCAAGTCCCTCCAACTGGGTGATTTCGTCGGTCGAGCCACCTGCCGCGTGCACAAAAGTCGGGAAAAAGTCCATCGAGTTGACCGGAACATCGCAGCTCGTTCCCGGCTTGATCACCCCGGGCCAACTCACCGCCATTGGCACCCGGATGCCCCCTTCCAACAGCGAGCCCTTCTTGTCGGCAAGCCCCTTCGTGGGTTTCCACCCGCCGTTGTCGGAATAGAAGACCAGCATCGTGTTCTCGAGTGTCCCGGTCGCCTCCAATGCCGCCAGCACCTTGCCTACCGCGGCATCCATGCTTTCAAGCATCGCCAGGTACTTGTCGCCCCCGTTGCTCTTCACCAACTCCTTCGGCGCCTGGATCGGGGTGTGGACGGAATAGGGCCAGAGCGACAGATGGAACGACTTGTCCTTGTTCGCCTCGATGAATGCCACCGCCTCATCACCCAGTCGATCGGTCAGGTATTCACCCTTCTTGCGGTTCTTGATCGTCCCGTTCCGATAGGGATCAAACCACGGCCTTGGCTGCCCGTAGGCACAGCCACCGATGTTGCTGTCGAAACCGAAGTGCTCGGGGTGATAGCGCGCATCGACGATGCCATCCTTCGAACTCATCGACCCCTCACCCGCCAGATGCCACTTCCCGATGAAGGCGGTGACGTAGCCCTGCTTCTTGAGTTCCCGGGCGTAGCTCGGCATCTCCAGCGGGAGATGGTTCAGCGACGGCGCATCACGTGGACCACCCTTGGGCGCCGGACGCTCGTTGCCCGCCTTCCCCGGGATGTGGGTCGTCAGGCCGATCTGCGCCGGCGACATGCCGGTAATGCAGGCGGCACGCGTCGGCGAGCACACCGTGGCCGCCGAGTAGGCCTTGTTGAACACCATCCCGCTCTCGGCGATCCGCTGCAAATTCGGCGTGTTGATCTCGGGGCTGGAACCATCGAAATCCACCCACCCCGGACCCAGATCGTCGACCATGATGAAAACAATGTTCGGTTTCGCCGCGAGCGTCGTGGTTGACGTACACAGGGCCAGCAGCAAGCCAGGCAAAAAGTTGCAGAGGGATCGTAGTTTCACTGGGAAAATTGTGGGTGGGTGATGTCGCCGGGCGCTAGTCCCCGGTCTCGATTTCGTAAACTTTAATCAGGTGCCCGATCATGGAGGAAAGTTCCGCATCGCTGAGCGGTCTTTCGAAAACAAGGAAGCGGGCAATCTCGCCGTGAAATGACTCCTTGCCCGGATGATTGATGGCATCTCGCTCCTGACCGATCGCCATTCTCGACGGATTCGCCTTGGGGTTCACCGGTACTGGCTTGCGATCCACCGGAGTGGAGGAATTGACGAACAACTCCAGATCAACCGTCCCCGCACCGGCGCCCATGCGCCCCATGATCAGATAGTAGCGATTCTCCTCGATCGGTTCACTCGTCGCCACACAGGGGTTGAGCTCCTCATCCCACAGCGCAACCCGCTTCTTGCCCTTCGGCATGATCCCGTTGCGCGTCCCCATCCACACCCGGTTGTCGTCCATCAGATTGCCCCAGAACCCATCGTAGGGCGGTCCGTTGCGCAGATTCCCGAAGAACGAGTTCACGTCCTTCTTGCCGACATGCTGCTTGTCGACCGACATCACCGAGAACCAGGTATAGCCCCTTCCGGTGACCAGATGATCGAAAGCATCCTCGTCCATGTTAATGAGTTCCTGCTCCGCAAACACCAACGTGCTGTTTCCCCCAATCGCTTCCACCTCGGTCTTCAAGGTCGGCCTCCCTGAACCCGCTTCCTCTCGCCCCTCATCCCGCTTCACGAACAAGTCGACCGCAGCATTCTCGACCTGATTTTTCCATGCCTTGACCCGACTCCCGGCCTCCAGCTCGACACCTACGTTCGCATCCAGGTCGAGCATCAGACCATCGACCACCGGGAGTCTCGATCCCCCCTGCTCCGGAGACGCCTCCGCAAGAGCAAAGGACATCAGCAGCAACACCAACAGACCGCCCCACCTGAGCAATGCATGCTGCGACGTCGGATTGATCGGTTGGTTGTCTTTCATGATGGGGGTGCTTGAACTGCAATCCGGCGCAACGCCGAAAGCCAAGCTCAGGGCGCAAAGGTATCTGTCCGAAACGGATAGGCAGGCAGGCCAGCTCCATTGACCAGGTTGACCTTCGGCTTTCCTGCGAAGGCGTAGCGGACGTAGAGGGGCTTCGCCAAATCTGACGATCGTAGTAGGATCGTTTCGCCTTTCAACTCGGCATCGGCTTCCACCCACTTGGCAGAATCATCTGCGAGCCAAAAGCCCGTCGGTGCTTCGCCATCGGTCGTCGTGAGTCCGGACGCATGCTCGAAGCGCACCACCAGATGATCGCCTCCGGCCTCCACGGTCTTCATCACCGGCCCACTCGCCACGACATCCAGGCCCAGGGTGTCGCGGGCTGCAAGCAGCGCCAGACGTTTACCAATCGGCAGCTTGTCCTTCGGGTGGATGTTCTTCACATCGCCCAGGTCGATCGTATTGGCGACGCCGACATGCTCCAACTCCAGCGCCTTCAGTTGCGATTCCCGCATCCACGCCCACGAATGACTCGCGGGATGCTCAGCACCTAGTTTCGGTCCGGTCGCCATCTCCTTGTGATAACCCGGCAGCATCACCATCAGGAATTGCATCTCATCATTCCCCCATTCCTTCCGGTAGCGCTGGACCCACTGCTTGAGCGTATCGCCGTACTTCAACATCCCGGAATTGCGGGAGAACCACGGCTCCTCGAGCATCCCGAACATCGACTGGGTGTTGCGCTCCCCTTGATACCAAACCAAGCCCCGACAGGCATACGGTGCCAGCGGATGCATCATCGCGTTGTAGAGGATGTTCGACTGGCGGCGCAGGAAGATATCATCATTCCTGCTCCACGGCTTCGTTCCCTCGAGAATGGAAGTGATCCGCTCACGTGTCTTCGCATCGGAGTCGAACTCCTCCATCATCGTCTTGAAGTGCGGCACGGTCTCGGTCATGTCGCGTGGCATCCACGCCTCGATCGAAGAACTTCCCCAGCAGCTGAGGATGATCCCGACCGGAACATCGCCGGCTTCCTCAAGAAAGTAAGCGAAGGAGAACGCAACCGCACTGTTGGGGTGCTTGTCGACCCACTTGCCTTCGCAGGAATCCTGTTCCTCGAAGGCTACCGTCCGCTTGACCTCGAATGTCCGGATCCTCTTCGCCTTCCGCTCCAGCACCCTGATCTCGGGAACCGAAGTTGCCGCAAACTGCATGTTCGACTGCCCCGAACAGATCCAGACCTCGCCCACCACAACATTCGCCAGAGACAGCTCCGACTCCTTGGCTGTGACCCGCAATGCCCGCGGTTCGGCCGAGGCGGTCATGGAATCCAAGCGGACGACCCATCGGCCATCGGCATCGGCAGCAACCGACTTCTTCTGACCGGCGAACTCGACGGTAACTTCTTCGCCGGGATCAGCCTTGCCCCAGATTGGAACCGGCAATCCCCGCTGCAGCACGGCGTTCTCCGTGAAAGGAGACGCGATGGTCACTTCGGCCTGCACCCACAGCGGAAGGACGGCTGCAATCGCCGCCAAGCCTGCCCCACATCTTCGTCTCAAGGGATGTCTCATTACTCCAAGGATCATTTCGTTCATCGCGTCATGCGACAGGTTGCCAGCAAGCAGAAGGCCGGACTGGACTGCCGCCTCTGTCACTCACCGATCGATTCTCGCCTGCATCGGAAATCTCCATCCGCCAGGCGAAACGCAGGCTACTCCGACCATTCGACATCAAAGCGGTGGATGAACGGAAGTGCTCCCTTCGCTCTTCCAATCTCCACGCCCCACTGGATCGGTTCGCCCTTGCCACTGTCGGTGAAGGCTTCAGGACGATACGCACCGCCCGCCCACGGGCCGTTCTTCACGTTGTGGGTCTTGGTGAAGTTGAAGCCGTCTTCGGAATACTGGACCGAGTTGACGATGTCCTTCGGCCCGGTCGTGCCGATCATCGCCGCCACACCCTTGCCTTGCGCCCACACCAGCACTTCATGATTGCCGGGGATCACCGGATTGTGCTCGGATTTGACATACGGACCACCCGGCTTGTCCGCGATAGCAACCCCCATCTGCGTTTGTCCCGGGCTCTTCCCTTGCTGACGGCCCTTGTAGTAGAACCAGTATTTCCCATCCCGGACAATCAGGCAGGCATCATCGACCAGATGGCTGTCAAACCGCTTTGGATCATCGCTGTTCTTCAGCACGGGATTGTCGGCGATCCGCTCCCACGGGCCGTCGGGCGAATCGGAGACGGCGACACCGATCTTTGAATCCGGATTGAATGGCTTCTTGTGGAACGACCTCGAAGTCCCCGTGTAAAAAAGCCAGTAGCGTCCCTCAGCGACGAGGATGTTCGGGGTGAAGACACTGGCTCCTTCCCAGCTTCCCGCTTCACCCTTGTCCAAAGCCATCCCCTTCTCCGTCCACTCGACGCCATCCTTGGAAGTGGCATACCAAACGGTCGCGTCGTAACCCGGGGAAATCTCCCCCTTCGAGTACCACACATAATACAGGTCACCGACCTTGATGATGTCACTCGGATCCCGGCGCATCACCCCCTTCTCCTGCCCGATTCCGGACAGGTCCTTACGCGTCACGGAGGCGGTGCCAAGCTCCTCCGCACTCGCCGCCGGAAGGACGGCCAAGGCACCAAACAACAAGGCCAAAGGAATTCTCATATTCGTTTTCATGTCCATTTCTTCAAAAGTTAACTCCATCCATCATTTCTTGCCCTGCTTGTATTCGTTCAAGAGCGTCTTCATCTGTTCGACCACTTCCGGGTTCTCCTTGAACAGGTTCTTGGTTTGGTTGACGTCCGCCTCGAGGTCGTAGAGTTGAGCAGGCGGTGAGCCCTTCTTGATCCTGCCGTTCTCGATGTCGCTGTTCGGTGTGCCGACCAGCTTGGTGACGGCGGCGCCACCCCAAGCGTGCTGGTTCGGCTTCGATCCACCGAATCCACCGTCGCTGCGTGCGGGAATGTACATCCACTTGCCCTTGCGGACCGCCATGTGGGTCGGCTTGTGCGGGGTGATCACCATCTCCGTGCGCAGCGGCTTCTCCGGATCTCCGGTCAGGGCCGGCAGCATGCTGATGCTGTCCTTCTTCTCATCCGCGCTCAACTCCCTGCCGATCACTTCGGCAAAGGTCGCCTTCAGATCGACATTGAGCAGCATCTGGTCAGACACCGTTCCTCCCTCGATCTTGCCCGGCCACCAGGCGATGAATGGCACCCGATGCCCGCCTTCCCAGATGCCGAACTTGGAACCCAGCAGGTCCCCGTTGATCTTGTGCCCCTTGGCGGCGGCGGCGCGACCACCGAGGTTGAACATCCCGCCGTTGTCGCTCGTGAAGATGATCAACGTGTTGTCCGCGACGCCGGCCTTCTCAAGGCTCTTCCTCACCTCGCCGACGATCCAATCGAGCTCCTGAGTGAAATCACCGTAGGGGCCACACTCCGACTTACCCTGGAACTGCTCCGCCGGTGTGAACGGGTGGTGCACGTTCGTGGTGGCAAAATACAGGAAGAAAGGCTTCCCTTCACGTGACTCGATCCACGCGGTCGCCTTCTCGGTAAGCTTGGTCCCGACCTCGAAATCATTGAACTGCTTGTGGGCCTCCACCGCGCCTTTGAACTGGTTCGCCGAGCGCTGTGCCGCCTCCGGAGGAATCGGAGTGATTGGTGTCGCCTTGCCTTGGGCATTCCTGCCGAGATGAACCAGCGGATCGTCGGGATCGCCGCCGACAACCCCCGTATTCTCCACATAGACGTAGGGTGGCGCACTGTTCACCACCGGCATGCCGAAATAGTAGTCGAACCCGAGATCCTGCGGACCTGGGCTCAGCGGCTCCTGCCAGTCGTTCTTGCCCTCCTTGAAACCCAGATGCCACTTACCGAAGACCGCCGTGTCATAGCCCTTGCTTTTGAACACATCGGCGACGGTCACGGTTTCCGTGTCGATCAACAGAGGCGACAAGATGGGAGCCGGCCCCCAGATCCCCTTGCCGCCATTCGCTCGAAACGGGTATTCCCCGGTCAAAAGTCCATAGCGCGATGGCGTGCACACCGCCGAAGACGAGTGCGCATCAGTGAAGCGTTTCCCCTCCTCCGCGAGCTTGTCGATATTCGGTGTCTTGAGCTTGGTCGCTCCATAGCAGCCCACATCCCCGTAACCGAGGTCGTCAGCGAAGATCAGTACGACATTCGGCTGCTTGGCGCTGACAGCCCCCGCAAGGAGCAGAGCCATGAAAGTAGTATGCATTATTCTCTTCATCGTCGTTCTTGGATTCTTGTTAACTCGAAATTCATTTTGTCGTGTCATGATGAGCGATGCGGCTCCGGGGTCGTGACCAACCCACGAAGCACTCGCACCTATCAGCGGAAACCGATCCCCACTGAATCGAGGGAAGATGCCGGCAGGCGTCGCATCCGGAGCAAAATCCCCAACTCATTTGAGCCGATTCGTCGCCTTCCTCGGTGGACTCTCGTTCGAAAGCGTTCGCCGTTGAGCCCCGAACGACCGGGCGTTTTCCCCAAACACATTGTGGTCCCCGATGTCAGCGCGGGCCTCCTGAGCGAGCTTCATCAGCTCCGCCACGACTTCCGGATGATCCTTTGCCACATCTCGGGTCTCACCGATGTCGGTATTCAGATCATAGAGCTGCGGCTCCTTCAGCCGAATGGCGTCGCTCTTCTTGATGTGGTTCTTCCATTTCGTCGCGATGCTCGCTTTCACCGGTTCCGTATGGGGCAGCATCAGCTTCCACTTTCCCGAACGCACCGCACGAAGACAGTCGTGCTGGTAGTAGAAATACGGGCGCTCCAGCGTGGTCGTCTTCCCGTGGATCAGATCCGAGATGTTGATGCCATCGATCACCCGGTCGGTAGGCGGAGCGGTTCCGGCCAGGTCCGCCAGCGTTGGCATCAGATCAATCGTCGCCGCCACCGCATCAGTCTCAGATCCTGCCGGAATCCTGCCGGGTGCCCACATGATGCAGGGCACGCGCAGCCCACCTTCCCAGCAACTCGTTTTCGCCCCCCGCAGTGGCTCGGCGTGTCCGCCATGGTCCTTCCGGATCCACCACGGCCCGTTGTCGCTGGTGAAGATGATGTAGGTGTTCTCGTCGAGACCAAGCTCCTTCACCTTATCGAGGACGCGACCGACGTTGAAATCCAGCTCCTCGATCACATCACCATACAGCCCACCCTTGGACTTGCCCTTGAAGTCCTTCGAAGCCGCCAGCTTGGTGTGCGGCATGGTGTGCGGCAGGTAGACGAAGAACGGCCCCTCCTTGTGCGCTTCGATGAATGACAGGGCCTCGTCGGTGTAGCGCCGGGTCAGGGTCGCCATGTCCGCCCGCTTCTCGATCATCTCGGTGCCGCGGATGAGGGTCACCACCTGATCATTGCTGCTGGGAGTGCCGAAGTAGGTATCGAAGCCCTGATGCTTCGGCAGCAACTCCGGCTTGTATTTCATCGGGTTGTGCCCCGCGAGATCCCACTTGCCGAAAGCACCGGTCGCATAGCCTTCCTTCTTCAGGACCTCGGCAATCGTAACCTCATCCGTGTGCAGCTCGGGATGAATCGAATCCGGATCGGCCTGCCGGGCCAGGCGCAGTGGATAGCAGCCCGTCATGAGCGCAGCACGCGACGGCCCACACACGGTCTGGGCGTAGAAGCTGGTGAACCGCATCCCTTCCTTCGCCATTTGGTCGATACGCGGCGTGTCGATGTCCGGCGAGCCGTAGCACCCGAGGTCCTGATAGCCCTGGTCATCGGTGAAAATGACAATGAAGTTGGGTTTCGTGGCTGCCACGCCGAGCGGCAGAAGGAGTAAAAGCAGTAGGAATCTCATCTCAGGGTTTCTTGGTCAGTGGGACTGGATTCTCGACAGAACCGGCAGGCCTGACACCGGCAGTCATCTCATCCTCGAAAGCCCCCATGGCAGCCTTCAGCTGCTGGACAATCTCGGGATGATTGGCTGCCACGTTCTTCTTCTCGCTGATATCCCTGTCCAGATTGTAGAGAGCCTCCTTGCCGTCGATGACGCGCAGCTTCCAAGACTGCCACCGCACACCCTCGAGCACCCCCCAGTGGGCGTAAAAGAAATACTCGTGCGGACTTTCGGCGCCCTTTGCGACGGTCGGCATCATGTCCTTGCCATCGATGACAAGATCTTCCGGAAGCTTCGCACCGCTTAGTTTCGCGAAGGTCGGCAGCACATCCATCGCCGTCAGCACTTCATCGACATCGCCACCCGCCGGGATTCCCTTAGGCCAGCGGATCACCGTCGGCACCCGTTGACCACCTTCCAGCGTGCTTCCCTTCTTCCCACTCAAGGGTTTCGCGGAGCCCTTGGCGGGACCATTGTCCGTCGAGAAGAGCACGATGGTATTCTCGTCGACCCCCTGCTCCTTGAGCGTCTTAAGAATCTCTCCCACCGACCAATCGATTTCATAAATCGTGGCCGGAAAGATCCCCGGTTTACCCGCACCATTCGCCTTCAGTTGCTTGGCATACTCCTTCTTGATCTCGGGCGAAGCCGCGAGCGGCCCGTGCGGTAGCGGGTGCGCCAGATAGAGGAAGAAGGGTTCGTCCTTGTGCCGCTCGATGAAATCGACCGCCCGCTCGGTAAATCGACGGGTCAGCAGGTTCGCATTCGGGTTCATCTCGATGACCTCCTCACCCTCCAGCAGCGGCAAGGGCGGAAACTTGAAAATCTTGTTCCGCGGATGCCCCGGGAAGATGTCGTGGCTGTAGGGTAAGCCGAAGAATTCCTCGAAGCCCTGGCGGGTCGGCAAAAACTCCGGCTGATCACCGAGGTGCCACTTGCCGAACATGCCCGTCTTGTAGCCCGCCGACTGCGCCACTTCCGCGATCGTCAGCTCCTTCGGATTCAAGCCTCGCCCGTCGCCCGCCAGGCAGACCGGAAAGGGTTTCTCACTCACACCCTTCACTGTGATCGACGAGGGAATGTCCATGTCGATGCGCGCCGGATAGCAACCGGTCATCAGCGCCGCACGCGAGGGCGTGCACAGTGGAGCCGCCACGTAAAAGCTGGTCAGCCGTGCGCCCTCCTTCGCCATCCGATCAATGTTCGGTGTGTAAACTTGCTTCCCTCCGAAGCAACTCAGGTCGGCATAGCCCTGATCATCAGTGAAGATGATCACCAGATTGGGCCTCTCGTTCGACCAGCCCGATTGCACGAGTCCCAGCCCAAGCAGACAGCAAAAGATTCTCTTCAACATTCTTCTCATCGCGCTTTCTGATTTCATCACATTACAAGCCTACTTCCGGCCCGGCTGCCTTTTCCAATTCGGCGTGTTCCACTTGCCCGGGTAGGAACTTTTCGGCTGGTCATTCCCTTTCACATTCCAGTCACCCATATCAGCACCGACCCTATTCTCTACAAGGTTTCGAGCTAGGGCTCACGAACCCTAAGCACACACGAATAGGAACCCTTGCCGCCATTCCAGTTCGCGCCGGAAGCGACGAACAGATGGCTTGGATGACCGTTTTGAAGCAGCAACTGGGGACGTTCGAACTTCTTTCCGCGCAGAACCTTGGCTCCGTTGACAACCTTCTTGCCCAGGTAGCTCGCCATTGTGTCGAATCCCAAGGTCGGATCTCCGAAGTCGAGGCCGTTCTTCGATTCCCAGAGATACCCGGTTCCCGCGATATTGTGGGTGGTGAGCAGGAAGACCCTGTCGTTCTCGAAGAACGCGTAGCCATCCTCGATCTCGGTCTGATTGCTGGTGAGGGGCTTCTTGTGAAACACATACGGCCCCTCGATCTGGTCCGCGATGGCGACCCCCATGCGCCGGACATCACCTTCCTTCATCGCCTTGTAATACAAGAAGACTCGTCCATCGGGATGAGCGAAGAGCGCAGGATTGTTCACGCCAACCGTTGACTGATGACTCCAGACTTCCGGGTCGTTGGGAGGGGCAAGAACCAAACCATCCTCACCAAGTTTCTTCCACGGACCCGACGGATGATCCGCGACCATCATCCCGATGCGTTGCGACGCCACCTGCTGCTTCTTGGTTCCACCGGCATTGGCGATGAAACTCAGCACGTATCGGTCACCGATCTTCTGAACGTTCGGGTTGTGAGGCGACTGGTGATCCCATGTCTCCTTGCCCGACCCTTTGGCCACCACCTCCTTGAATTCGAATGGACCCTCGGGTTTCTCGCCAAGGTAGCGGGCAATCTCACAATGCGTGAGCCACCCGCCGAAGCCTGACGAGATCGGCCAGCGCGCCACAAACAAGTGGGTCTTGCCTTCCGGACCGATGACGGGTGAGGAGCCCCAAACGTGGTAGTCCGGCTCCTCGACGGCAATCCCTACATATTCAAGACGATCC
Organism: Haloferula rosea; assembly: GCF_016595525.1. GTDB lineage: Bacteria > Verrucomicrobiota > Verrucomicrobiia > Verrucomicrobiales > Akkermansiaceae > Haloferula > Haloferula rosea. Next base: position 279,316 of record NZ_JAENII010000001.1, on the reverse strand, counting down.
GCCCACGATCGCTCCCCCTTCCCTCCGTCCAGCGGATGTTGATCCTGGCCTGCACTCAGGCCGAGCGCGGAGAGCCAAAGGGAGCCGACAACAGGTCGCCAAGGGATTCGTAATCTCATGATGGAAATAGGGCTGATGATTTCGGGAACTAGGCGATTGCGACTTGGACCTCCAGCTGCTCACCGGCCTTGAGAATGACTGGGCTCTGGAAGCTGAGGCGCAGGTCCTGCCCTGCACTGTCGAGCTTGGCCGACACGGTTTGATCGCCCAGGGTCACCCGCGCCGACCTGGCCTGTTGGCCTTCTCCTGGCCTGACGGTCAACTGACTCAGATGGACCTCACCCTCTGCGAGCTTCAACGAAGCATCCAACTGGTTGGGACTCAGTTTCTGCGAGTAGAGGCCGTAGCCCTCGGCCACGGTGAAGAAGCTCTTGTGATCCTCCGGCGTGAGGACCGGACGGAACGCGATGTGACCCCGCGGACCATCGTAGCTGAATCCCTGCAGGGCCAGGAGCGCGGACCAAACACTCAAAGAACGCCCGTAGAACTTGCCGCATTCGTCGTCACCGAACGGATTTCCCGAGTAACCCCAAGGCCCGTTCCTGACTTTGGAAACTCCCTCGGTTCGCAGTCGGCCATTGTAGCGATCAAAGATGATCTTGATGACCATCAAGCCCTCCTTGATCAGGCCGTTCTGGATCATCGTCACCGCAGCTCCATACTCGAACCCAGTCATCACCTCATCGCCGTACTTCATACCGGGAATCGGCTGAGGCCCCTTCGGCCAGGTGATCATCTTCATGCCACCGTCGGTGACCTCGCAGTACTGACGCGGCTTGAGCGAGTGACCGTGGAAATCGGTGAGGAAGTTGTATTTCAACAGCGACTCCATCGCCTTGCGGGAGCGTTCCGCGGGGTAACACCGATCGATTTCGAGTTGATCCGCCCACCACTCGCCGAGAATCTGGTCGATGTGGCAGCCGTCGAGATAGTCCTGGCTCCGTTTCTTGCCCTGCTCCTGAATGTAGTATTCCCCATTCCAGAGGCGCTCGTTCTGAAGTTTCATGCCCGACTCACGGATCTTCCGATATTCAGCGGCGGAACGGCTATCGCCGACGATGTCCGCCATCCTCGCAGCCGCCTCAAGCGCGGCCAGATACATGCTGCCGATCCACGACGAGCAACCTTGGAAGTCGCCATCCAGGGTGTTGTGCTGGGTGGTCTCCATGAAGCCGTCACGACTCGGATTCCAGTAGCCGATACTCCAATCCATGCCCTTCTTCACCTTCGGCCATTGCGACTTCAACCAGCCTTCGTCCTTCGAGCAGAGATGCTCGCGGTAGGTGTTCAGGATCGTCCCGTAAAAGCCATCGGCAGCGCCATGCTTATTGGTGTGGCGATAGGGCGTCAGCCCTTTCGGCGTCTGTCTCTCGTAATCCTGCTCACGCATCAGGCGCCCCATCTCGGGCAAGAGCCGAGCATGAGCCTGAGCGTAGTGGTAGACGTGGGTGCAGTTGCCACCACAGCAACCCGCGTCTTCATTGCAGCCTTCCCACATGCCGAGGTAGCCGTTCTTGGCCCACCAGAAGGTCTGACTGCGCAGGACCGCCAGCTGCGAACTCATCCGGTCGATCAGCCAAACCGGCAGCGATGAAGCATAGAGGGTGTCGTGGAACAGCCGGGTTCGCTTGGTCAGCTCCGTGAGGTTCTCCTCGAGATACTCCGCAACCGCCATCCCGCTGGGCCACCAGTTGGTGTAGTTCTGACCCTGCCCGGACCAGCCGACACTGTTCGCTCTCTCTCCTTCGGTCGTCGGCATCCCCTTGCCAGAGCCGTGCTTTCCATTCTTGAAATACCAGGTCAGCACGAAGGTGACGGATTTCGATTCTCCCGGGGCCAGCTCCAGCGGCGCGAGCAAGGCGCCGTTCACCGACTTCCCGTCCGCGGATGGCTTGGTCTTCTTGGGACCCTGCAACTTGCGAGCCACATCGACCGCACGATGCAGGACGTCGGTCGTGCCCCAATCGGTCGCGGCCGTCGCCCCGGGGGCATTCGTCATCAGAACCATGTCGGCACTGTCGTTGCCCGCCCGGGTCATATGGACGAGCGTCGTTTCGCCCCGCTTCACCGACTCATTCTGATTCTTCCCATACTTCGCAACACCATTCCCTTCGTTGAATCCGAGGGCGTTCTTCTGCGCCGAAAGCACATCAACCGTCACCGGCCCCGACGATGGGTTCCTCACCGTGACCGAATAGACCGCGCAGGGAATCGCACAGGCCTTCAAGTCCATCGGGATGAAGGGATTGAAGACTTCCATTTCCACCTCAACCGGCAACGCAGGCTCCTCGAAGCGATAGCGGGCAAAAGGATACTCGCCCTCGAACTTGAGCGACTTCATCGCCTCGAACGGACCGACCGCCTCCGTCTGCAACGCCCGGACGACCGGCTTGCCGCCCTCCTCTTGCGCCCGGATCCCGAGGAAGCTTTCACCGACGCGGTGCTCCTTGTAGTTGCAGGCGATCTGCCAGATCGCCGGCTCGGCCTTGCCATTGAACTGGATCCCTCCCGCACCGATTCCCCCGACGATGAAGTTGATCGCCTCGAGACGTTCGCCTTCATAGACCGTGGTGCTGCCGTGCGCGGTCAATCCCGGATCATTCAGGATCGCCCGAGCCTTCCGCTCCCGAACCGCATCACGCTCAGCTTTGACTCTGGAAACCAACTCACCGGTTTCCGCAAGCCGCTTCTCCCATCCGCCCGCCTTGATGTGAGCCTGAATCTCCGACTGGGTCAATCCACGGGCAAAGCAGGCCACTTCGTCTACCGTCAGTCGGGTCGATCCCCAACCATTGGGAACCGGCGTACTGCCCAGCATCATGGTCGTCCTCTTCGGACCCCGGCGGGTGTATTCATACGCACCGCCCACGAGACTGCACTCGTAGCCATCGACGTAAGCACGCACGTCGAGATCAAAACTGGTCAGCGCAAAGTGATACCAGCGACCCACTTCGATCGGCTGGTCGGTCGGCAGGTTGATCTCGGTGACCACCATGCCGTTCACATTCTGATAGAGAAGCGCGGACAGGTCGCTCTTCACACCAATCACGAAAAGCGCCTGCTTGCCGTTGCTTTGCGCGATGATCACCGGATTGCCCTCACCACTCGGCTTGACATCGACCCGGAAGAAAAGCTCCAGGGTCGTGGACCGACCCTTGAGCTTGTCGGCACCGGGAACCAGGATGGGTTCGTTCGGCTCAAGGCTGATCGCCTTGCCGTCGATCGCTCCGTCAACAAAGGAAGTCGCCCCACTCGCTTGGGCCTTCGACTTGCCAAGCACATCCACGAGGTCTCCGTCTAAGCGCCAATAGCCACGAAGGGTGGACTCCGATTTCAACAGCGCGGAGTAGGATTCCCGGTTGCCTGCAGCCATCAGCTTGCCGGATGAAGCAAGGCCCGCGGCGAAGCTCCCGGCAGCTACCAGAAAGCGTCGACGGGACACCCCCGGTAAGGGAGGAAGGAGAAGGTCATTCTTGAGTGGTATCTCTTTTCGCTGAGTTCTCATGCTCGTGATTTTCATACGTAATCTGTCCGCCCGATCTCGCATGACTTGGCTCTCAAGTCTGATGCAAGCTCGTGCCGCGCCGGTGTTCACTGCGCTGCCGAGGTCGGGTTCTTCAGGAGACCTGGATTACTGGTGGCACCGCCGACCAGCATCGGCCCTGCATTGAGGGGCCTACTTGCTTTCACTGGAGTCCAACCACTCGATATCGAAGCGCTGGATGCACAGAAGTTTTCCGGCCTTGCCGATTTCAACACCCCAAGTGGGTGCTTCACCCTTGCCGCTGTCCGTGAATGCCTCGGGACGGTAGGTTCCTCCGGCGAAAGCCTCCTCGGAAAGGTCATGCGTCTTGCTGAAGATCACGCCGTCCTCGGCATACTGAATGGTGCGGACGAGGTCCTTGGGGCCGACCTTGCCGATCATGGCGGCCACGCCCGTTCCCTGCGGCCAGACGACCACCTCGTGGTTCCCGGGGATGACCGGATTGTCCTTATGTTTGACATAGGGGCCACCCGGTTTCTCCGCGATGGCAAGGCCCATCTGGGTCTGACTCGCGCTCTTCCCCAATTGACGGCCTTTGTAGTAGAACCAGTATTTTCCGTCGCGAACCAGCAGGCAGGAATCGTCAACGAGATGGCTGTCGAAGTCGGATTCGTTGTCGCTGTTCTTGAGCACCGGATTGTCCGGCGAACGCGTCCAGGGACCATCCGGCGAGTCCGATACGGCAAGGCCGATCTTCGAGTCGGGTCTTACCTTCATGTGCTTCGAGATCCCCGTGTAGAACAACCAGTATTTCCCTTCGGCGACGAGAATGTTCGGCGTGAAGACACTCGCTTCATCCCAGGTGCCGGCTTTCGGGTTCTTGCCAACGGCCTCACCTTTCTCCGTCCAGTTCACCCCGTCGGGCGATGTCGCATACCACACCGTGGCGTTGTAGCCCGTCTTGACCGGACCTCTCGAGTACCAGACGTAGTAGAGATCTCCGACTTTGATGATGTCGCTGGGATCACGACGAGAGACGTCCTTCTCGGCGCCAATTCCAGTCAGGGCCGAGTGGGTAAGGGTGGCGGTGCCGTAGGACTTCTCGTCGGCCTGGGCGCTGGATAGGCACGCTGGAAGCAGCGCCATCAGAACGGTGTGGTTCAGTTTCATTGCTTGTTCTTGGCTTTCTTTCCCGAGGAAGAGGATGACCTCGATTCTGCGAGCAGGGCTTTCATTTCTTTCACCACTTCAGGATACTGATGGTAGAGGTTCTTCGTTTGGCTGACGTCGGCTTCGAGATCGTAGAGCTGGGCGGGTGGAGCGCCCTTCTTGATTTTCCCGTTTTCAATGTCGCTGTTCTCACTGCCGACATGCGAGACGCAGGCAGGGCCACCGGCACCATGGCTGCCCGGCTTGCCATTGAAACCGCCAGCACCCTGTTTGGGAATGTACATCCATTTGCCCTTGCGGATGGAAACATGGCTGGCCTGACGTGGCACGAGCACCAGACTCTCCCTCACGGCACCCTCGGGATCACCCGTTAGGGCAGGCAATACGTTGATGCTGTCAGCAAGCTGATCCTTCTCGATCTCCTGACCGGTCACGGCGGCAAAGGTCGCCAGCATGTCGATACCGCTGATCAACTGATCGGATACCGAACCCGGTTCGATCATCCCGGGCCACTTGGCGACAAAGGGCACGCGCTGCCCGCCTTCCCAGACGCCGAACTTGAATCCGAGTAGATCACCGTTGATTCGATGACCGGCCTTGAAGGCATCCTGCCCACCGCGATTGAACATGCCGCCGTTGTCACTGGTGACGATGATCAGGCTGTTTTCGGCCAGTCCGTTTTTCTCGAGGCACTTCACCAACTCACCGACCATCCAGTCGAACTCGTGAATGAAATCACCGTAAAGCCCCGCCTGACTCGAGGCCTTGAACTGTGGGGCGGGCGTGAAGGGGTGGTGGATGTTGGTCGTCGGGAAGTAGAGGAAGAATGGCTTCTCCTTATTCTCCTCAATCCATTCGACGGCCTTCTCGGTCAGCAGCATGCCGGTCTTCTCATCATCGTAGATGGCGTGTGCCTTCTTGGCACCGCCCGCCCCATTGGCCGTCTTCTTCCCGGCTGCCTCTGGATAGGTCGTGGTTTCTGAAAACGGCTTCTCGAAGGTGATCGGGTCACTCGGATCATAGCCGACGATCGAATCATTCTCGACGTAGACGTAAGGATAGCCGCTGTTCACCTTGGGCACTCCGAAGTAGTAGTCGAACCCGAGCTCCAGTGGCCCCGGACGCAGCGGTTTGTTCCAGTCGGTCTTGCCCGTTCCGAATCCCAGATGCCATTTCCCGATCGCGGCCGTGGCATAGCCCTTGTTCTTGAACAACTGACCGAGAGTCAATTTCTCGGTAGGAATCAGCAGGGACTGAAAGTGACCGCAGGGGCCCCAGATGCCTTCGCCTCCATTCGCCCGAAACGGATACTCACCGGTTAGCAGTCCATAGCGCGACGGCGTACAAACCGCCGAAGCCGAATGAGCATCGGTAAAGCGCCGGCCTTCCGCCGCCAGCGTGTCGATGTTGGGTGTCTGAATCTTCGTTGCTCCGTAGCAACTCAGATCACCGTAGCCGAGGTCGTCGGCAAAAATCAGAACCACGTTCGGGAGGGTTTCCGCATCCACCGGAGTGGCAAGTAAACCGATTGAACCGACAGCGAACGCGGGGATGAAACACCACCGACGGATCCATTTTCTTATCATAATCATCTCTCTCACCCTGACGGCAGGGAAGTCAGCTACTTCTTTCGCCGTGGCTTGCTTGCCGGTTTGAACTCCGATTTGCCACGGCCTTTTTCCTTATCGGACAGCTTCACCCAGTCCTGCTGCTCGTTGCTCAAAATCGGCACCTCCGGGAAGAGGGTGCCGGTCGGGCGCTGCTCGGAACCACGCTGCATGAACTCGCCGAGCTTTTCGCGGGTTGCTTCGGCCAGCGCCATCATCTCTTTCACTCGCTCCGGGTGCTGGGCGGCGACGTCCTGCTGCTCCGCTGCATCCGTCTCGAGGTTGTAGAGCTGTGGCTTCTCGAGCGGCTGCTGCTTGTTCCGCGCCCACCAGGGGATCTGGCGCTTCTCGCGCTGCAGGTGGAGCTTCCAGTCGCCAACACGGACGCACTGCAGGTTCTCGCAGTTGTAGTAGTAAAATGGCTCGTCCTCCGAACGGGCGATCTTGCCGCCCTTGAAAAGCGGAACAAGACTGACCCCATCGTAGATCCGACCCTCCGGCAATGGCTCGCCGATCAACTCGCACAGAGTCGGAAACAGGTCCATCGCGACCACGGGAACGTCCGACACCGCCGGCTGAATCGTTCCCTTCCAATAGAGGATGAAGGGCACCCGGTGCCCGCCTTCAAGCGAGACATACTTCGTGCCGCTATAGGGCTTGGTATACTTCGCCGATGTGGCTCCGTTGTCGGAGCTAAAGATCACCAAGGTGTTCTCGAGGATGCCGTTTTTCTCCAAGGCCTTCAGGATCTCGCCAATCCCCCAATCCGCCTCCTGGATGATGTCGCCGCGCACGCCGTCTTTCGACGAGCCCTTGAACTTCGGCCCCGCCTTGTAGGGCGTGTGGGGGTAGTTGTGGGCGAAGTAGATGAAGAAGGGCTGTTCCTTGAAGTCCTCGATGTGCTTCACCATCCGCTCGGTGTAGAGGGCGTTCAGTTTCTCCAACGGCGTGCTTTTGAAGATCACCTCCTTCTCATCGTAGAACGCGGAGTTGTGGCCCATGTTGTCCGGCGCGCCGTAATAGTGATCGAAGCCCTGATGGTAGTAGGAGAACTTCTCCTCCTTACCCAAGTGCCACTTGCCGACCATTGCGGTGGTGTATCCCTTCTTCTTGAACTGCTCGGCGAGGGTGACTTCATCGGGGTTCAGGCCCAAAAACCAGTGCGCCTCGCGGTTCTGGTTGATCCCCATGTAGAGCCCGGCCCGCTGGGGATACGCTCCGGTCAGGAAAGCCGCCCGCGAGGGCGAACAGATCGAGGCCGCGGTGTGGAAGTCGGTGAACCTGATGCCCTCCGCCGCCATCCGGTCGATGTTCGGGGTCTTCACCTTGGTCGCGCCATAGCAGCTCACATCGTTGTAGCCCATGTCGTCCATCAGGATGAAGATCACGTTGGGCTTCCCCTCTCGTTGCGTCTCGGCGGAAGCGGCCAGTGACAAGATTACCAATACTCCGGCCAACAAGAATGATGGTTTACGCTGCATGGTTTTACTAAAGTGAATTCTTAACAAAGGTAGGATGAAACCCAGCGCTACTTCGCACGCTTGTTGGGTTTACGGATCGTCGGCACCTTGGCCATATCGCCCACCTTCTGCCTCAGCTCGCTCATGATGTTCTCTTGTTCGGAGTTCAGACGAGTGGGATCCAAGGTGATTGGCGCATAAGGCTTGGAGACATCCGCGAAGACCGGATTCGATAGATCCAGGTTGCAGAGGTAGCGATATTCCTTGGTCCGGGCATAGACATTTGCGGGGAATTTCCCATGCCCGGAAAACCACACGTAGGCGTATGGCTTATGACGCTCGCCTCCATTGAGCGCGGGCCAAAGGCTGACCCCGTCGCCGGGATAATCTTCGGGCAGGGGGATCTGCATGACCTCGCACAGGGTCGGCAGGAAATCGGCGAAGTCGACCAATTCATCCGTCACCAGGCCTGACTTGATCTTGCCCGGCCAGCTGGCAATCAAGGGCACGCGGGTACCGGCGTCGGTCATGTTGCCCTTGTCCCCGGCGATGGCTTTCCCCTCCCAGCGGGTGACGATCGGCGTGTCCGTTCCGTTGTCACCGGTAAACAGAATCAAGGTGTTGTCGCGAATACCCAGGTCCACCAACCGGGCTTCCAGTTGACCAACGATCTTGTCCATATACGACGCCATGTCCTTGAAGTGCTTCTGCGGCCGGTTTTGATCCCCTTTGTAAGTGGTCGACCCCGGACGGGTCGGATCCCAGTCGGACGAATCCGGGGTCGGATCAAACGGGCAATGCGTCAGAATCATCGGATAATAGACGAGAAACGGCTGATCCTTGTTCGCTTCGATGAATTCACTCACAAAGTCCGCGCAGAGCTGAGGCGCGTATTCCCCATTGCCGTAATCGACCGGCTCGCCATTGAGTTCGAGTTGTGGATTCACGAAGCGCGTATCCACCCGCTTGCCTTTCACCTTCTTCTGATTTCTACGCGTGTGATTCCAGAGCAGTGATTCCTCAAAGCCGAAATGCTGCGGTGAATCCTTTTCAACCCCCAACTGCCATTTCCCCGCGATACACGTCGCATAACCGGCCTCTTGCGCCAGACGAGCAAAGGTCGTTTGACCGCGATCGAGCTCGCCGAACTTCGTGTAGTTGCGCACGTTGTACTGCCCCGTCATGATCTTCACACGCGAGGGTGTGCAAATCGGATTGGCGAAACAGTTGGTAAACCGGACCCCTTCCCCGGCCAGCCGATCCAGATTGGGCGTTTGAACCTGCTCGGCTCCATTCACTCCAATAGCTTCGTAGCCGAGGTCGTCTGCGAGAATCAGGATCACATTGGGACGACTTGTGGCCGCAAAAACGCTACTACACAGGCAAAGCGCCAGAATGAACCCGGGGATCACTGATGGAAATTTCTTCACGGGAAATGGGTAGATACCTAGAGGTTCAGTTCTTCTTTTGCTTACCAGCAGGAGCGGTCACGCCATCGTCACCCTGCTGCGTCATCCATGTGGAAATCGAGTTCTTCAACTGCTCCAGCGTTGCGGCATATTCGGGGTTACTTGCCAAATTTTCCCGCTCCCATGGATCCTTCGACAAGTCATAAAGCTGAAACTCCGGATGCTTGCGAAAGCGCTGAACCGCCGATTCCGCGGCGGTGTCTATCTCAGCCAATTCCAACCATGATTGATAGATCTGGCGCACGTGACGATCCGGCATCTTGGTGTCCTCATAGCCGTAGTCGAAGCCGTTGATCGTCCTCACGGCGAAGAGGTTGTCCGGCGTCAGGTTCCACATCAGCTTGAAGCGACCGTCGGTCACTGCGCGCGACCCGAACGGCGGCCCCTCCGGCCCGCTGTTGTAGGTGAAGAAAGCCAAGTCTCGGTGCGCTTCCGTCTCACCCCTAATCAGCGGCAACAGGCTCCGACCATCCAGACCGGCTGGAACTTTACCACACGCCGCCTCGATCAACGTCGGCAGGATGTCGCAGTACTGGGCGACGACATCCGTGACGAATCCCCCCACCCCTGGCCACTTGATCAGGCAGGCCGAACGCACGCCCCAGTCGAAATTCGTCCACTTGCCGCAGGGCATCCCGGCACCGTTCTCGTCGAGCACGATCACGACGGTATTCTCGTCGAGTCCGTGCTTCTCAAGCAGCGCCCGCGCTCTACCGACCTGGTCATCGAAGAGCCGGATCTCCGCCAGATACTCGCGGAAAAAACGGCGGGTCTCCGGGGTATCGGCGAAATGGGGTGGCAGCTTCAACTCGTCGAGTTCCCATCGCGAGGAATCGCCCGAGTCCCATGGCGCGTGGGCGTGGATCGAGCAGATGAAGAGGCAGAACGGCTGCTCGGGATCGCGCGTCATGAAGCCTTCGACCCCACCCCAGTCTTCTCCTGGCGTTCTCCTCGCGTTGCAGTTCGCCGGGAAGCCCTTCACCACTTCGAAAGGATAGACCGACTTCGGCTTGATGTGGGTCTTGCCGGTCAAGCCCACCCGGTAACCGAGCTTCTCAAGGCGCTGCACCACGCTCAAAGTGCCCTTGTTCGTCGCCTTGTGATTCTGCATGCAGCCATTCCGGTGCGGCTGGAGCCCGGTGTAGAGTTCCGCCCGCGCCGGGGCGCAGATCGCCTCCGACACAAACATGTTGGTGAAACGAATGCCCTCGTCGGCGAGCTTGTCGATGTTCGGCGAGGTGTGCGGGTTGTCCGATCCGTAACAGCCCAGGCTGGTGGCGCTGATGTCGTCCGCCAGCAGGATCACAAAATTGGGCGGAGCCGCCAGCGCGCAGACCACGAGCGTGGTAAGCGAAACGACGGTCGTTAGCAGGGTTGTTCTCATCATGCTCTCGAATCAACGGTCTTCCTTCGTGATCGCAGCCACCACAGCTTCTGCAATCCGCCCCGCCCCTGCGGCATCGGGATGCACCCCGTCGGGAAACATTTCCTTTCTGTGGCTGAGGACCGTGTAGAAGTCGATGACCTCGACGCCGGCCCGGTTGGCAACCTCGTCCACCAAGGGAATGATCTCGTTCCTGAGCACCGCATCGGTCATTCCCTTCCTGGTGACATAGATTGGAACCGGACGGCAGATCCAAACGACCGGCTTGCTCTCCAAACTCCGGAAACTCCGGATCAAATCCAAATAGTTCGGGACGAAGTTCTCTCTCTGCTTGCCGATGTTCTCCGGCCGGGAATCGTTGGTCCCCAACGCGATGATCACCACATCCGGCTGAAACTTGAGGGCCGCCCGATACTGCGGTGCCTTCCAATAGGGAGCGTGTCCCTTTTTCAGAACGGTCGCGCCATTCTTGCCGAAATTCCCGACGATCCAGGGATCTCCCAGCAAACCTTGAAGCTGGGCGGGATAGCTCTTCTCCTCCCGACTCCCGATCCCGAACCCATAGGTGATGCTGTCACCCACACAGGCGACACGGGTCGGCCGCTCTGCGAAGGCGACTTCCAGCGAAAGGAGCAAAAAACACAGCACTACCGTCGCACGCAACCGATCCTTCAACTCCTCAAGCGCCTTCATTCACTCTTTCTCCTGCGGGTTCACCAGTCCGTGTGGACGCTGGTCCGAGCCGATGACATCGATGTCCCCGATCTCTATCCGCGCGCGATCCGCCTGCTTCTTCAGTTCGTTGACCACTTCAGGATGCTGGGCGATCACGTTCTTCTTCTCCCCGACATCCCCCTCCAGATCAAACAGCAAGGGCTTCTTCAAAGTCGTGTGCACCCGCTTGCCACTGTCCTGCTTCGCCCAGTAGGGCTGATCCTTCGGTGTCCTCGGAAAATGCAGTTTCCACTTCTCGTTGCGCACCGCCTGCAGGTCCAGACCGTTGTAGTAAAAGAAAAACTCGTGCGGACTGTCCTTCGTTTTCCCGGTGAGCAACCCGCTGATGTCCTTGCCGTCGATCTTCCGATCCGTCGGCAGCTCGACGCCCGCCAGTTGGCAGAAGGTCGGCAACAGATCCATGCTCGTGATCATCGCTCCTGAAACCTGGCCGGCGGGAATCGTCCCCGGCCATTGAAAGATCCCCGGCACGCGGTGGCCGCCTTCCATGGTCACATACTTGCCACCACTCAGTGGCTTGGCCGAACCGTCCCGCGCCGGGCCGTTGTCGGAAAGGAAGACGATCAGGGTGTCGTCAGCGATCCCGGCCTCCTCGACCGCAGCTCGGACGCGCCCCACACTGTCATCGAGCTCCAGCACGAAGTCACTGTGGAGCCCCGCGCGCCCCTTGACACCCGACTTCCCCTTGAAGCTCGCGCTGGGCTCGATCGGTGTGTGGGCGATATGATGGGAGAAATAGATGAAGAATGGTTTGTCGTGCTCGCCCTTGATGAAATCCACCGCCTCATCGGTGTAAAGTTTGGTCACCTTCGTGAATTCCACATCCTTTTCCAACACCTCGCGGTTACGGTAGATCGTTCGCTCGTCGACACGATTCTTTGTGGTGACGTAGTTCCCGTGAAGTCCAAGATACTCGTCGAATCCGGCATCGAGCGGGTGCGATCCCTCCACGTAAAACCCAAGATGCCACTTGCCGATCATCTTGGTATGGTAGCCGCCCGACTTCAGCAGTTCCGCGATGGTCAGTTCCTCCGGAGCGATCCCATACTTCTCGTACTTCGGCAGAGGATGCCTCGAGATCGGATGCCCACAGCGCATCGGGTAGCGCCCGGTCAGAAGCGCCGCCCGCGATGGTCCGCAAACGTTCGCCGCCACCAGGCAGTCGGTCGAGCGGAAGCCTTCCGCCGCCATGCGATCGATCTCCGGCGTCTTCACCGGCGAGCCGTAGCAACCGAGATCCCCGTAGCCGAGGTCATCGGCAAAAATGAGGATGATGTTCGGGCGATCCTCGGCGACGAGCGAAGAGCAAGTCACCCAAAGCGACATGCATGTGGCAACCATCAAAGTGAGTTGATGCACAGGGATCATGATCGTGTTGGTTCGTCCGTCAGGCTCTCCAGTCCCACAAGGGAATGATTCCGGATGTGGTCATGGAAGCGAATCCCGCGACTCTGACCTACGGCCTCGGTAGAGTGCCCAACCAAACGGGTATCAAGGCTTCTACAAGTTTCTTCCCACTTGGGTCCCATACATGCCCGCAATCAACGGGAAGCCCGCCGATTCGATCAACAGAAATCAACGCCGATTTGAGACAAACGACACTTACTTCCGCGATTCGTCAGCACTTTACTCAAGCGGCTCTTCTGCGTCGCAGCAACAGGCAGGCCGGGCCAGCCAAGAGCATCAGCGTAATGGTTGGTTCGGGGACCTGGCCGACCTCAATCGGTGCGTCCGAATAGGCCCACTCCTTCACCAGCCCCGGGGTCCCGTCATCGTTCAAGGTCACCCTCATCCATCCATACAGGGGCGTCGTGCTTTCATCCAGCACGAAGCCGATGTAGCCATCCACACCCGAAGTGAACTGATGCGAACCGGCACCCATGTAGGAATCCGCAGGAAACGCGCCCGAAGCGCCGAAGGAAGCCACGTCCAAAGGCTGCGCACTCCCGATCGGATCTCCATCGATGAGCACGTTCAAACCAAGGCTCCCTGCAAGGTTGCTCACCGCGGACAGGTTGTCGGTCCCTCCCCCCTCTCGATAAACGTTGATGGACTCATTGTGGATCATGCCCGCGCCACCAAAGATGAAGTTCACATCCCAATCGCCGGAGGGCGGCTCGGAGTATGAAATCGTGTAGGAGTCACTCGCGGCACTCCCACTCTCCGTGGAGCCACTGGTCGTAGCGGCATTCAAGTCGATGTAGATGCCTCCGAAGTCCGTCGGTATGGCAATGTCGACCGGATCAACGTGGGTGATGGCCGCTTGCACGGTGGCTGCGAAGAGCCACGGCGCCAGGGCCGTCATCCAGCGGGTATTTTTGGGGATTTTCACAAGAGGGAGATGATGGGGATTCGCAGGTCAAATCAGTCGAGCAGGACCTCGACGCGGAAGAAGCGGGCCTTCTTCCCATTGCTGAGGACGATCGGATAACTGACTTCCACGATTTCGTAATCGGCATCGATATTCGCTACGGCTGAAGGCGTCTCGGCGCTGTTCTCCCATGAGCTCAGGTCATTACTGAACTGCACGGTATAATTCACCGAGCCGTCCTTGCGTCGCACAAACTGTGCATCGAAGTCAAGCGGGCCGTAGGTCACCGAGAGTGCAGGAGTACCAGCGGTAGGGACTGAGGGGTCGAGCGGCACCGCATCGGAAACCAGCGGATCCGTTCCAAAGGCGAACTCCAGCAGGTTGCTGAGACTGTCCGTATCGTCATTGGCGGTTGGGTCGGGAGTCGCACCGGTTGCACCTGCCCAGGTTCCAAATGGGGTCAACCCCGCTGTAAGCGTCCCGGTGGCTTCGCTGAAGGTCCACTCCACCGCTCCGTCGCGCAACGTCCACACTCCAGCATCCTCGGAAAACGAACCCAGCGAACTGTTCACGGTGAAGGTCGCACCGAAAGTCTCTGTCAGACTGGCCACATCCACGATCAGCCAGCTGTTTCCATCGGTGGAGTCAGCCCCGCTCAGGTCGAGATAAATCTCCCCGTCAAGATTGAGGGAACCAAAGCCACTGACCTGGTTGTTCACGCCATCACCCATCGGCTCGAAGAGCAGTTGACCGCCATCGGCCAGGGTCAGAGTGCCGGCTGTCACAGTGGTATCACCGCTGTAGGTGTTGATGCCGCTCAAGGTCTGCGTGCCGGTGCCCTGCTTCTCCAGTGAGTAGGCTGAGCCATCCGCCGTCGTGTCTTGAATCACACCGGAGAAGATGCCGTTTCCATCGTCGACACCGACGATCAAACCACCGCCATTGGCCACCTGGCCTCCGATTCCAAGGGTTCCCGCGCCATCCAGGGCATCAACCCGGATGGTCGTCGAGCGACCCTCGAGGGTTGCACCACCGTCCACTTGGAGATCCGAAAGGTTGCTTACCCAAGTGCCCGGAGTCGCGCCTCCGAAATTCCAAGTCCCTTCGGCAATCCAAATCAAGCCACCCGAACCCATCGCAATGTTGGAGCCAGAGGAATAGTGGTTGAATGTGTCCGGACCCGTTTTCTTGAAGGTGCCGTCGCCATCCAATTTGTAGCCGGCAGTCACCGTTGTTCCTAAACCGGTATCAATGAAGAACTCCAGAGTCGCCGGGCTGTTCACGGTATACTGCTTCGACACGCCATTCACAATGGCGGGGCGGTGCAGCACCAAGCCGCCACCCGTTGCCGTGACGCTACCTGTGTAGCTGCTGTTTCCCGTCAGCGTCAGGATACCCGTGCCCTGCTTCTCCAGGCTCATGGCACTTCCAGAGTTTTCCAAAGTACCAGCATAACTCGTCGTCGTGCTTTGGTTGACAACAAGCGCTCCTGCCGTCCGCAATCTACCTCCGTCACCTGAAAGCTCCCCAATCGTCGCGCCGCCGTTGAAGCTCAAAGAGCGGTTGGTTCCGGACGAAGCGCCTGTGAGCGAGAACGCGGCGGTGGTATTGACGGCAGCTGAGAAGGTGAGATTGTTAGCTTGGTTAACACTCTCATGGGACATCGTACCTGTGAAGCCACTCAAGTCATCCGCGATCAAAACCGAGGAAGATGGTGCAGTACCCCCCGCATTAAGTGTGCCGCTGCCGGTAATGGCTCCGTTCAAATTGAAGTTTCCTCCACCTGAAGCCTGGATCGCCGCCGTGCCGGTCACATCAATGTCATTCGCCAGATTGACGGTCCCGCCCGACTCGTAGAGCAAACCGCCATCAAGGGTGATGGTGCCCGTGCCAAGCGCTCCCGTAGTGCTCACGTTCAATGTCCCCTCACTGAGAGTCGTGCCTCCGGTGTAGGTGCTGACTCCAGTCAAAGTCTGCGCTCCCGCGCCTGTCTTCACGAGGCTCATGCCTGCCGCGCCATCGGCGATGACACCGGAATAGACGGACGTTCCTGTTCCCGGGTTCAATGTCAGCTCGGTCACTGCATCATAGCCACCGGATGTCGTCGTGAAGAGCGAGGCCAGATCCGTGCCACCGGTGAGCCCCCCTAAAGTCAGGGTCGTCACCGTGGTCTTCAGCCCGTTGGTGGCATCTCCGATTGCGCTCCCGGACGTATCCAGTGCACTGTTCTGAAGTGCCAGGCTGTTGCTTAGCTCAAGGATTCCCTCGCCTGCGGTCGTCACGCCGGAGAAGGTATTCGCTCCTGTTAGCGTGACAGTTCCCGTCCCGGTCTTCACCAGTGCGCTCGCCCCACCGATTCCGTCCGCGATTTCAGAGTTCACCGTGGTCGCAGCGTTGGCAATCACGTTCAGTTCGGTGCCAGCACTGCGCAGCACGCCGTTGCTGACCCCGTTGCCGATTGTTAGACCGCCGCTTGCCGCTTCAACAAGGAGACCGGTGAGCTCCAGAGTCTGGCTAGAGGGATCAATCGTCACCAGCCCGCCGGTAGCGGACACCTTCAGGGTATCGATTGTCGTGACAGCCGAGCCCAAGGTGAGGTCGGCCGGTGTGGAGCCCGTCCCGTCAATGACGCGCACTTGCGAGGTCGGATCATTCGAGATTACCTTGGGGCCGGATTCCAGAAGGGTCACATCCGTGTAGCCGCCGGTGTAAGCGACAATCAAGCCATCAGCCCCGTTCGTAGCGTTCGCAGCCCAGTCAGTGCCGCCCACCGTTGCCCACGCACCGAGGATTCCGTTGGTGTTGGTGTTATCGGTCGTGGCGATATTGTCCGCGCCAAAATCAATCGCAGCTCCGGATCCGGGCGTGATGGCATTCATATGCAACACCGCCGTTCCGCTACTGCGCGTCACCGACGAGGCCGTGCCGGCGCCCAACGTCGTCGAAGCCACAACTTCGCCATGGGTGCCGCCCGAGAGATCGAGTGCGCCTCCATTGAGGTTCAGTGCTGCAGCATCTGAAAGTTTGCTGGTATCGCTGGTGGCGTAATCGAGACTCAATGTGCCGCCAGAATTGACGTTAGCGACCGATTCGATGCTACCTGCCAGGGACAAGGTGCCCTCGTTCACCTGGGTGGCACCCGTGTAGGTGCTGGTGCCGCTGAGAACAAGATCACCGTCTCCGAACTTGGATAGGCCCGCGGCTCCGGTCCCAGTGATGGCACCTGAGAGCGTGATCGTTTGGCCGGAATCTGTTATGACATCAAAGTTGTTGGCACCGGTTTCCACAATGTTCACCCCACCAGACCACTCGGCACTGGTGGCACCACTGACGAGGCGAAGGATCTTGTTGGCCCCGCCATTTTGAACACGAAAGACCACGTCACTTGGAAACGTTAGTCCGTCGCCCAATTCAACGGTTGCAGTATTACTGACAAACAAATCGCCAGCGACGGTGTCACCAACGGCGTTGTTGTGCAGAAGGCGGAGGGTCGCACCATTGCCTGTTACATTTGTGTCCTTGTTGAAGCCGGTGTTGTCGCCACTGATCACAAATGTGCCATTGTTTACCAAAGTCATGTTGGCACCTGGAGAAGCAGCAACCGTCCCGGAAAAAGTGAGTGTCTGCTCAGACGTGGCGATGAGATCAAAATTCGACGCACCCGTCTCGTTGATGTCGATAATCCCCGAAATCTCAATCGAGGCAGTTGGATCGTTTGGGTCAGGCCGGATGACCTTGTTGTTCCCACCGTTGCCAATCTGGATGGTGTTGGCGACATTGACGCCGTCTGCCAGTCGCAATTGCGAGTTGGTATTGGCGACTTGAATAAGTCCAGCCCCTCCTGCGGTATCGCTCGTCAGCAAGGCGGTTCTGTTGCTGCTGATATTCAGGACGCCGGTGAAAGAGTTGTCCCCGCTCAAGGTCACAACATCAGTTCCGCGGTTGGCGGCGAGCAACAGTCGCACACTGCTGGCACCCCCATTGCTGATATCGCCTGAAAGGATCAGTGAGCCATTGCTGTCGAGAAAAAGGGATTTCTGTCCCGCGGTGCCACCGCTTCCTCCACTGATATCACCTGCAAAAGTGAGCGTACCATCCGCGCTATTATTATCAAATTCGTAGTTGGCAGCAGTCCCGTCGACACCAAGAACAATATCCGCATTGAACAGTTGGTCGTTGGTGACGGTGCTTTCCATCAAAATGACGTTGCCACCGCCACTGTAGTCGAACGTGAGGGTATCGGTGCCGACCGCACCGGCTCCAATCGTGTAGGCGGCGGCGGATGCGGTATCAAAGGTAATCGCACCGCTGTTTTGGGCCGTTCCTAGATCGATAATCGTGTTTCCATTGCCCGCGCCATTGAAAGTGACGGTGTCTGCGGTTCCAGGGACACCCGAGTCCGCCGTCCAGTTGGTAGCCGTGGCCCAGGTCGCATCCGTGTCGCCATCCCAAGTAAAATCGGCAGCTTGAGCGATGGAAGAGGTCAAGCTCGGGATGACCGCGAAGCAAAGTGACAGAATCGTCGGGCCGGAGCCAAATCGAAAGGCAGGGGTGGGTTTCATGGGTTCGGAGGGTATTTCGGGGTTTTAGAGTTTTACCGTCATCAAAACTTGAGACGAGTGCACGGCATATGGGAAAAACGGTAATAGGAGAAAATTATGCATGATGCAAAGTGAAAACATGCCATTCCGCCGCATTTTCGGGAAGCACCTGGACAATCTCAGCCATTGTCTGATCCCGGCCTCTGGGCATCAGGCGCCATGGTCAACAGGTCAGGACCCCGTGGTGGCGCCATTTCTTTCCGGCTGGTGCTGGAACCCATTTTGCTCAGATCCAGCTCAATGTGCTCTCGTGGTGAGAGGCTTTGCATCCGGCTTGTGTCCGGCAGGTCGCATGTCGTTTTTGAGCTCCGCCTCGAAGATCTTCGCCTCCGATCGCAGTTTCTCGACGAGCTCGGGATGCTCGTTGAGAAGATTTCTCTCCTCGGCCCTATCCCGATCCAAATCATACAAGGCCATCACGGGCGAACTGGAGCCTTTTCCTCGCCGGGCCTTGGCGTTTCCTTTCGCCTTGCCCAGATGCAGTTTCCACTTCCCGGAGCGCACCGCCTTGAGAGCATTGCCCTTGAAGAAAAAGAATGCCTCATGCGGCGTTTTCGCATCCTCGGTGAGGACCGGCAGGATATCCCTGCCGTCGATCACCCGGTCGGACGGAATGCCGGTGCCAGCCAGCGCGGCGAAAGTCGGCAGGAGGTCCATCGCCGTCGTCAGTTCGTCGATCGTCTGACCCGCGGGAATCTTTCCCGGCCAACGCACGACCGCCGGCACCCGCTGTCCACCTTCGAAAGTGCTCCCCTTTCCACCGGATAGCGGACCGGTCTTCCCGACCGACGGACCATTGTCGGAGGTGAAGATCACAAGCGTCTTCTCGTCGATGCCGTTCTCCTCCAGGGCATCGAGGATCTCACCCACCGACCAGTCGATCTCGCGGACCGCCTGATTGTAGATCTTGTCACGAGTGAGATAATCAATGCCTTCTTCATCACTCAACTTCGCTTTGATCGCCTCCGGAACCTCCTCCATGAACGGAGGGGACATGTGGATCGGCCGGTGGGGAATGGGATGCGGCACGTAGAGGAAGAACGGCTCGTCCTGATGCCGGACGATGAAATCAACCGCCCGCTCGGTAATCCGTTTCGTCAGGAAGTCGGCATCCGGTTCCTCCTCGATCACCTTCTCCTTTTCCATCAAGGGAAGTGGCGGGAACTTGTGCTTCTTGTTGCCGTGGAACGGATGGATGTCGTGGCTGTAGGGCAGCCCGAAAAATTCATCAAAGCCCTGACGCGTCGGAAGGAACTCCGGTTGATCGCCCAAGTGCCACTTGCCGAAAATCCCGGTCGCGTAGCCAGCTGGCTTCAACACCTCGGCGATCGTGACTTCGTCGGGATTCAGGCCATTCCTGTCCCCGGCGAGAAAGACGCCTGCGGCCAGGCCGACGCGCTTGGGATAACTCCCTGTCATCAGTGCGGCTCGTGACGGAGTGCAGACATTGCCCGCCACGTAGAAGCTGGTCAGCTTCACTCCCTCGTCCGCCATCCGGTCGATGCGCGGAGTCTGGACGTGATCACCCCCGAAACAACCGAGATCTCCGTAGCCCTGATCATCCGTGAAGATGATGACGAAATTGGGCTTCTGAGTTTCCCCACGTCCTTCGGAAGGCGCCGCTGCAGACATTCGGGGCAAAAGCAACACCGCCCCCAGAAGAACCATCTGGTTGGCGAGTTTAGGCATGGGGCGTCCAGGCATGGGAAATGGGTGGAACATGTAGAGGAGGACAGAGCAGCAGCCTACACCACTCGCCCGACCGTCGGAAAGAAACCGGGGAATGCTCGCCGGTTCCGGATCACGGAACCCGGAAGCTTCTTGCGTCAAACGCGGCGAACCCTCCGCAGAAGCAAGAGGATTCCACCAGCGCCGAAAAGCAAGGTCCCGGAAGGTTCGGGAACCGCCTTGAGAGTCAAACCTGACGCCGTGATATGACCTGCGCCGCCCACACCGGTCACGGTGATGACCAGGTTGCCACTCCCGTCCGTCTCGAGACCGGTCAAGGAGCCGTATCCGTTACCCGGGGCAATCAGGGTATTGAAGCTCTGGCCATCTGCGGACCAGTTTGCCTCGAAGTTTCCATTTCCATGACTCCAGCCACCGACCAGTTCGTAGCTCAGTGCGTCATTCAATCCAGCGAAGGTGAAGACGAAGGTGTCGGTTCCGGATTGCACAGGCCGGAAGGGGGTCCCCGTCTTGTCATTGGAGATGATGCTGTCGCCGTAAACGGTCGCGTCGGTGAACAGCCCGATACCAGCGTTCCCAGCAGCGCCGAAGTCCCAAGCGATCTGACCAGAAGAGTTCGTGAATGAAAACGAGACGTCTGGAACGATGATGTTCGAGGTGTTCAGAACCGTTCCCGACGAGAGAACCACGGTGCCTGAATCAGCCAGTCCAGCAGTCGTTTCGTTCCCTCCTACACTGAGATTGTTCCAAGCGTTATTCGGATCTGTGGAGGCCGTATCTCCAAAATCAATCCCGATGGTATCACCCAAAACAAGTGCGGCACTGGCTGTAGGCGTCAGCGCAATCGCGCCGAGAGCAGTAAGAATGCAGGGAACCATTTTCATATCTACAAAGTGGAGATCGTTCTCGGGTTGAACTCGTGCGAATCGGTTGCCTCGGACGATCCGACCCGAGTTTGGATCTTCACGCTCAGGCCTACGAGACTCAACTCAAAATTCGAAGTTTTCAGGAGCGGGCGTTAACAAGAAAGTTTGTCTTTTTTGCGATTAGATCGATTTCGATTGCGGCTCGAAATCTGATTGGCCCTAAGAGTTTCACAGCACCTACCAGACCGCCGGCCTGCTCCATCAGGAAAACATGACAGCCAGGCGCTGCCCTACCCCCAAAGTGAGTTCCTCGTCGAATCGCAGCACATGGCGACCGGACCCAAGCTCAAATGCCGCCGCAACGGGTTCACCGTCCAGTTCCACCGCGACCTCCCTTGCAGAGGTCCCCTCCACGGGGTCCAGTCCAAGCTCTTTCAGTCTCAGACTTCCATATCCCATCTCGATCCCCGCACTCAATTTCCCGCCAGCGACCTGCTGCGTGAAGCGACCCCATCCTTCCGCCGTCGTGAAGGCGGCCCGGAAGTTCTCCGGGCTCAGCTTCGGACCAAAGCCAAGCTTCCCTTCCGGTCCGTCGTAACGGTAGCCCAGGGCTGCCAGGTAGGTCCCGTAGCTGGCCATCGCGCGAGAGTAGTGGTCGCTGCACTCGATCTCGTTGTAGGGGTTGCGCCGATCCGCGGAATAACGGTCGTGGATCGCCTTCCCAATCGCCAAGCCTTCTTCCACCATGCCCTCGCGGAGCATGTGGGCGGCGACCTGCCACTCGAAGCCGGTCATGCACTCATTCAGGTATCCGGCATAATTCTTGTTGCCGCTCTTCGGTTCGATCTTCCCATGGGGGAAGCTGCACATCACCAGTCCGGCGTCGCCCGGTCCGGCATACCAGCGACCATTCGTCATGATCTTGCGGAAAGCACCGACATCCGGTGTGAAGTTGTACTTCCAGAGTGACTGGAGCGCCCTGCGTGTCTTGTCCCGCGGCAGGATTGGATCGAGCCCGACCTCATGGAGCCAGCTATCGCCCAGCACCTGATCGATGTGGCAGCCCTTGGTCGAACCGTGCATGCGCGCTTCATCGTCGGGCGGGACATGGATGAAGTAACCGAAGTCCTCGTTCCACAATTCCTTCACCATCACCGGCGCGCCCTTGGCAATGATCTTCTCGTAGCGCTCGGCCACCGCATCCTGCTTCATTTGCCGTGCCATCGTGGCGGCGGACCTGAGTGCCGCATGATAGACATTGATCAGCCAATGCACCTTGCCATGCCAGGGCTCGTCGAGGGTGTTGTGCTGGGCACCCGACAGGATACCATCCTCATCCGGATCCCAGTGCTTGATCACGCCGTCCATCGACAGCTTCACGCGCCCCCAGATACTCTCGAGGAAACGGTAGTCGGGCGTCATCTGACTCTCGCGGAGCACTCGGATGATTGTCCCACAGGTGCCATCAAGGGCGTCGTCCCGATCCCGCTTCCCTGGAACGTTGTAACGGAAACTGATCTCGCCATTCGACTTGTCAAAGCCGAGCCCATACTCGATCCGCTCACGGCATTCGCGCTCGATCACCGGGAAGATGCGTGCCAGCCCCTGCGCGTAGTTCCAAACATGGGTGCAGTTGCCCGGGCAACAGCGCACCCCTTCCTCCATGTTGTAGATGTCCTGCTTGGATCCCTGAGGAATGACCCTCTGCACGGTCTGGGTCTGCATGCAGTTGATCGGAATGAAGGCCCGCTCGAGGAACCAATACGGCAAGGTGGAGTCATACCAGGTATCGACCCACTTCTTCGTGCCGCCATAGAGAGTGGTTTCACGACTCGCCACCTGCGCCGCCGCTTCCGACGCGCTCGGCCATTGAGTCGCGTAGTGATAGCGACCCGGCGAGGTCTTGTGCCCGAAACCGGTGCCATATTTCACCACCGGGAGGCGCCAGGAAACCGCGAAGGACACGGTCTTCGACTCCCCTGGCTTCAGGCTGAACCTTCGACCCATGGAAGCCGCGTCCGACTTGCCCTGCTTCACACCAACGCCGCCATCGAAGACACCCTCGGCTCCCGGTTTCGTCTTCTCCACATCCACCAGTTCCGGCCTTCCTTCACCGAACACTCCAAGCGCCATTCCGTTGCTGTTCGGTGTTCCACCGGAGCATTCGACGGTCGCGATGTTGTCCAGCTCACGATACGCGCTGACCTTCGGCCCCTTCCTGGCGGCCACAAGATTCTGGATCCACCCGGCCAAGGCAACCTCCCGGGTCTCAGATGAATGGTTCGTCAAGGTATAGCGCATGACGACCACCGGGTAGCTCGACTCATCCCGATCGAGTGGAATGAAGGGCGTGTAGGCTTCGAGTTGCACATCCACCGGACAGTCCGCATCGGCGTAGTCGACCCGCGCCATCGGATATTGGTTGGTGAAGGTTACATCGCGAAAACCCTCTGAATTCAAGAGGTGCGTCTTGCCATTCACCTGCAGCGCGAAACCTTGCCCGGCAGGTCCCTTGGCCAGATCCGGACTCATGTAGGCCGGGCCCTTCGGGTTGTGCTTCTTGCGCTTCTGCGCGGTCAGATTCCAATACCACAGCTCCCCGTCACCACTCAGATAAACCTGCCCGGTTCCAAGCCCGTTGATCGGCATGCCGATGTAATCGACCTTGCCCGCCTTCACCGTCGTCGGCTCGCCGCGCGCGTAGAGCGTGTCGATCCACTCTTTGCTGAGTTTCTTGTCGGCCGGGATGATCTTGTCGAAGTCTTCTGCTGAAAACGGTCCGGCCATCACCTTCATGCGGCCCGCCATCAGCATGGCAGCCGTCAATCCAGAGGTCCTGATGAAGTCACGACGCCCGAAAGCCGTTCCATCACTTCCACAGCAATCTCCAGAATGCCCCACGCCGCTGCCCTTTCCTGATCGACTCATCATTCTGGAATCCTCGTGACGTTTTGTTAGAGTGCCGAATTAATCTCCTCGAGACCAGCTCCCAGCAGCTTCCTGGCAAGCGGGTCGAGGAGTGCCTCGCTCCCTTGGATGTGATAGGTCCGCTGGATGTGCTTCATCGTCTCGCCCGGCTTCAGGGCCGCGGCGGGTGAAGAAGTCTCCAGCTCGTAGAACGGTCCCAGTGGCGGTGCGCCGGGCTCCGGCGATCCATCATTGTAGGCGTTGATGACATCGCCGGCGTAGGGTTCCTTCTGGATTTCCCACATCGAATTGACGAAGCCGTTCGGCGCATCCTGGACGTTGTAGGTGACGATGTTGAGCACCTTGCCGGCGGCATCATAGCTCCCGGCAATGCCCTTGGATCGTTGTGCGGTGACACCGATCTTCCCCCGATGGGTTCCGTCTCCCTTGAAGAAGAGGATATCATCCTCAACCTTGAGGTATTCAGGTGGCACCTTGCCGAAGTAGGCATCATTCACCTTGGTGCCGAGTTCCTCCTCCGAGCCACTCTTGAAAGGAATGACGACCGTGGTCTCGGGTGATGGATTGTACATTCCAAGCAACCAGATCGAAAGCAGTCCGCTTTCAGCCTTCCACGCGTCCTCACCCGTGTTGGTGATCCGGTTGTCCGTTTCGTAGCCGACCATGCGCAGACCCTCACCGAGATCGACGCCCAATAGACTCGAAGCCGTTTCCTTGCTGATCAGCTTCACGGTGCGTTCGATTCCGATCTCAAACTTGGTGCCACTGTGGTTGATCAACTCCGCCTCGTGCTTGAACTTCGCGGATGTCGCGGACTTGTCAGTCAGTTCAAAGGGCTCCGTATCAATGACAGGCGGTGTCGCCCAGTCCGAGAACTCGAACTTGGCTCCGGGTTTGAAGAAGATGGCATACTGACCACCCTCCGGCCCGAGCCAGAAGCGCTCTTCGCCACCGAAGATGTAGATATGCTCTTCAAGCTTGCCCTTCTTCTCCTCATCGGAGAGCAGGCCCTTTTCGATCACCGGCCGATTGATCCAGCCAAAGCTCGGACCCTCCTTGAAATCATAGGTGCTCGTCATGACACGCCCCTGATAGTCCGGAGCCACCGCCACCGCTG
Source organism: Haloferula rosea (assembly GCF_016595525.1). Taxonomy (GTDB): domain Bacteria; phylum Verrucomicrobiota; class Verrucomicrobiia; order Verrucomicrobiales; family Akkermansiaceae; genus Haloferula; species Haloferula rosea. Next base: position 254,435 of record NZ_JAENII010000001.1, on the reverse strand, counting down.
CGTCCCCATCCTGCAAAAGCACCACCGGGGTATGCTCCTTCATGAAGCTCACATCATCCGCAAAGTCCCCTTCGGCGGAAACGCTCCCTGCTGACAGGAACAAGCTCGTTCCAGCCACACCAATTCCCACTGAATATTTTTCCATTCGATTCATAAATTCTAAGGTTTCACTCCTTTTTCCCAAGTAGCGCAACTCTCTCCACGCTGCCGCCCTTGGTCAAGCGGTTGACCGCCACCAATGAGCCTCTCCATCGTTTGTCAATGTGGTTGGCCAAACGCCCCTCCACAGTGCTTTTGAGAAGCCGGTGCCAGGTGAGAACGCTGTTGGGACCCATCGACATGCCGCCTTCTTCTGTTCAAGACCGAGGCGCTACCCGCCTCACCTACTTTACCCTTCCTACCCGAACCGTGATCGTGGAGCCGCCACCGATGATGGGTGACGGCTCCAGTGATTGACGGTGATGGTCGGGATGCGATCCCGACCCAGCGGATCACTCGGCCACCTCAGCGGCAGCCGCCCGCATGAAACCCTTGCCGGACAAGCCTTCCGAACCGTTGAGCTTGAAGCTCTGCCACTTGTATCCAGCGCTCAGCGGAGCGAGTCCGGCATCCTGAACCGGTGAGACTTCCGAGATGACTTGATCGAAAGCAAGCAAATCTAGCGACCCTTCGATCGTATAGTCCACGCCATCCGGAGCCGAGCTGGCCGTCAAGGCATCGCTGCCCGACCACGCACCGGTATCGCTACGCACCGCAACGGTCAGCACCAGCACATCATTCGGAACCGTGTCCTCGGTGAAAAGATGGATCCGACCGTTGTTCGAACCGTCCTCCGGATTGCCGTCAAAGGCGAACTCGGTGAAGTTGTCGACGTTGTCGCCATCCGGATCCGCACCAGGATCGGTGTCGGGGCCGGAAAGGGTGGTGAACTGGGCCATCCAAGTGTCGAACGGCGTCCCGGCAGTCGCCACCGAAAGAGCTCCGGTGAGCAGGTCGAAGGTCCAGAGGTTGCTGCCGTCATCCAAGGTCCACTCGGACCCAGCATTCGAAAAGGCACCCAGCGAACTGTTGACGGTGAAGGTCCCACCAGGGGTCACCGTGCCAGCGCCCGTGATGATCTGCCAGCTGTTGCCAGCCGTGGCGTCGGCTGCACTCAGGTCGAAGTAGAGCTCTCCGTCGGCATTGACGACCCCCGCGCCGCGGACATCGATCTGATTGCTCGTAGCATCGACCGTTGGGTAGATCGTGGTGCGACTGCTGCTCGTGAGCGTTACGATGCCGTTGTAGATGACACTGTTTCCAGCGTAGGAATTCTGACCACTGAGGATCAGGCTACCCGGCAAGGTCTTGGTCAGACCTGCACCACCCGTGCCGGAAATGTCGCCGGAAACCGTCAGGGTATCGGAAGCATCCTGCACGAGCAGATCAAAGGATTCGGCGGTGGTATCATTGATGGTGATGTTCCCGGAAATGGTGGCGGAGTTTCCGGTGGTAACATGAATCTCCTTCAATCCGGGCCCATCGACCACAACCACATCCTGCGTCACATCGATTCCATCCTGAATTTGGAGAACGGTGTTTCGCGTCAGGGACTTGTCGAGAATGAAGTCTCCCGTGAACCCAGTGAGATCCAGGCTCGATGTCAGGACCGTTGTTCCGCTGTCGATGGTCAGATCCCCACCCAATCCAGACTCCGTAAGGGACCCGATCAGATGGATCTCGCGATCGTCGTTGTCATTGGTATTGGGAACGATCCGACTGTCTGCCGTGACATCGATTGCCCCGGTAAAGTAGGTATCACTGTTCTGGAATCCGGATTCCAACTGGCCACCCGCGAGAGTGACATCGTTGGGGATGGTGCGTACTTGGTTGGTGGCAATGTTCCCCCGCAACCCGGCACCCGGGTTGACCGTGATGGTCGCATTATCACCCAAAGCATTGTCATTACTCACAATCAGGATGCCGTCGTTGACCACCCATTCGGCGATCGACTGGGCGCCGTTGTCGCCGCTGATGACGTTGCCCACGTTGTTCTCGAGGGTGATGGTGATGTCAGTCCCGGTGACATCGATGGTTCCTTGGATATCGAAGCGACCGGTGCCGTCGAAGGTGACATCACCCCCGAAGACGAGTTGGTCACCAAAGGCATCATTCGAGGTATTTCCAGAATTACTGATGGTTGTTCCATCACCAAAGAAGAAGCTTCCAGCTCCATAATTCTGATAGTCACGGTGGTTGGCGATCGAATTCAGGTCGAAGGTGCTGCCATTGGTGAAACTGAAGGTATTCCCGAAGTCGCCGAGCGAGTTGATGTTGTCCGTATTGCGGAGGTTCTTGAGCGTTCCTCCACCATCCACAGTGATCGTGCCGATGAAGTCATTGTTCACGGCGCCACCGCCACCCAGGCTGAGCGTTCCGGTTCCGGAGTGGGTGATGTCCGTATTGCCGGTGAGCTTGATGTTCATGGTCACATCCCCTCCTCCGGTGACATTGATGCCCCCGGAAGTGGTGGTGATGGTCTCCGAACCGGCAGTGACGTCATCGATCGTATAGTTATTGCCATTCGTATTGGCAAAGGTGACGGTGTTGGGAGCCACAGGGAACTGGACCTCTACCAATCCCGCAGCGGTGTCGCCAAAGGTGACACTGTCGGCATCATAATAGAGGCTGTCAGAAGAGCTCCAGTTCTCGCCGTTACCAACGTCCCAGAAGGTAGGAACGAGTGCGTCGCCTCCGGTCCAGTTGCTGCTCTGGACATCGATCGCAAGAGTGAGACGGTTGTTCGCGGAATCGTCGACCACCCCTGAAGTGCGGTAGTTCTCCGTGAAGAAATCGGTGACGCTTCCCACGTAGGTCCCGTAATTGATGAGGGTAAACGGGTTGCTATCCGCAGGGAGTGACTCGAGGGCAATGAGCGTGGTCGCATTCGTTGTCAGCGTGCCGGTGGTGCTGAAAGCCCCCGCAGTGAGGGGGTCGACACTCAAAACACCGGCGTTTTCCAATGTGACGGCACCCGTGGTGCTGCCTTCGCCACTGAGGGTCGCATCAGCGCCCACCGTGACGTCCGAGGTCAAGCTCCCCGTGATGTCCAGCGTGCCGCTGGTGATCGAGGTCGCGCCGGTATAGGTACTGGCGCCGGAGAGCGTGACCGTGCCCGCACCTGATTGGGTCACGGTTCCAATGCCGCTGATGGCGCCCGCATAGGTGTATTCACCGCCGCTGCGGTTGAAAAGAAGGGCCGAGTCGTTGAGGGTATCCCCCATGCCAAGCGTGCCACCTTCCTCCACGCTCAACGATCCTGCACTGATCGTCGTAAGTCCGGTGTAGGTGTTCACGCTGTTGAAGAATGCCGTATTCGACGTGGCACTGTTCTGGGTGAAAGCCACCGTACCACCACCATCTGCAATGCCGGTCCCAACCCGCAATTCGGCCGTTCCGGTTCCAGCGTTGGTGATCGTGTAGCTCCCGGCATCGCCCGCGGAGATATCATCGGCCAGGACCATCAGGGTGTCCGCATTGTTGTTGAGGGTGAGGTCGTCGAGAAGGAACATGGGCAGGACCAGACCATTGTTGACGCCACCGATGTTGGTGACCACTGCACCCGACCCACTGTTGTCGAAGGTCAGATCCGTGGCACCATCCCCGAAGATCTGCATCTTGCCGGCAGTTCCCGGATCGGTATCACCGATTGTTAGCACGCCCACGGTGCGTGAGGTGGTATCAATCGTGACGGACTTGGCTGCACCACCGGTTCCAATGTAGTCGGCCGTCACACTGACGACCGAGGCGGCGCCATCGCCGACGATACCGTCTTGCCAATTGGCGGTGTCGCTCCAGTTACCATTGATATTGCCGCCGATCCAGGTGCCATCCGCCGCGGTGGCGATGACGGGAGTCAGAAGACCGAGGAGAACGATCGAGGAGCGGACACTCCCGAAGAGCGAGGATTGGGTTTGCGGGGTTTGATGCTTTTTCATTGCGGTTATGGGTTCGGATTGTCTGGATTTTTACGTTGCACGGGTTGTTTGAGAGCAGTTGCCCAACCTTAAGCTCATTGGGCTTGAGCATGATGTCAATGGGCCACCAGGCCTGAGAATGGGTTTCCCGTCCGAAGCTCGATGCCTCGTTTCCAAGATCCCCGTCCGTTGCGACATCGAGGACGTCGCACCTTCCGAAAACGACGGCAGGGCCGCGTTGGATGATGGGTTCAAGTTCATGGGTTTGAAGATGAGGCTACGGGGAGTCGGTCACGAGTGACTCTTCGGCCGCAAGCCGTCGGATCGAGTCGTCGCTCAGAGCACCGTCATAAATGAACAGGTCGTCGATTTCCCCGGTGAAGGAGGGACCTCGTTTCCTCAAAGCCTTGCCGATCAGAAACGGCTCCGAGTCCTTGCTATCGGTGATGGTGTAGAGTTCGCTGAAACGCTCCAGCTCTCCACTTTCACCACGGTGAATGAGTGCTCGGTGCAGCCCATCGACGTAGATGGCGAGGTTGGGCCGGCCGTCTTCGAGCATGTCACCGTAGTAAACGGCCACCAAATGGTGCCAGCCACCGTCGTCGATGCGGATGTCATCCGTGGAATACCAGGTTTTCCCGAGGGAAATGCGGGCCACTCGTCCACCCACTTCCGGATCCGGCACGGCATGGAGCTTCCACTTGCCGTTGTTGCGCATGGACCCCCAGCCGAGGAGAGGAATGGCAGGGTTGAAATCCCCCTCCTTGGGCAGCCTGACCCAACAGGATACCGTCCGGGGCCGGCTCCCTGAGATCCCCGGCCAGTTGGTGCGCACGAAATCCCCGACCCCATGAAGTTTCAGGGCGTTACCGTATTTTCCGGGGCTCAGCGATGGCCCGACCAGCGCCTTGGGGCGCACAAGAAGGGCCCTGATGTCGGGGACGCTGGGGTGGGTTCCCTCCACAGTGAGCCCTCCACCCTCAAGCTCATCGAAAGACATGTGAACATAAGGCAGCGAACTCGGGAGAGTCTTGATGAAATCCTCCGCACGGACCGGGGTGGGATTGAGTCGGCCGGCAGGTCCTGCGATCCGTGCGGTGGTCCCACTGAGAACCTCCTTGTTCTTGAGCCCGACACGGTGGCTGACCTCGATCCTGCCTTGCAGAAGATGGACCTGATCCAGAGCGTGCGGGGCACAGGTCACACCGAATTCGGTCCCGAGATCGACAATCTGCAGGCGAGGCGTAGTGACTTGAAAGCCGACAGCATTCGCAGGGACATGGAACCACGCCACCCCCTCCCGAATGGCCATCCGGTCTTCGTTGACAAGGGTGAGATTGGCAGGAGCCTGAACCACCGAAGTGACGCCATTGGAGAGAGTGAGCTTGACGGTTCCTTGCCGGAGTTTCAGCTGGGAACCTTTGTCCAGTGTGCCTGCTTCAGGTTCACTCCCGTCCGCCCGTGCCTTGGAATGGGTCACCGCAAAAATGGTATCCGGCGCGACCTCGAAGGTGAGGAGCGGTGGGCGATCGGGCACGATCACAAACTTGAACACCACCGCGAGCAACATCAGCACGGCCGCCGCAACCATTGTGGCCTGAATCATGGAACGACGCTGCTGACGCTCCCTGATCTGCTCGACAGGCACGACGTTTGAGAACGCAGGATGGATCACTCGCGGCATCGAGATCTCCAGGTCGAGCACATTGTGGACATCCACGTAATCAAGATAGAGCTCTCGTGCCTCCTCGGAGTTCGCGAGGTATTCCTCGAGTTCCGCGAACTCTTCAGGTGAAATCGTCCCATCCAGGTATCGCGAAATCGCGAGTTCAAATTCTCCACTCTTCAAAGCCGACCTCCTTCCACCGCGAGGGTATTGTGGATGCAGCGCCGCAGGGTCGTTCTCAGTCGAGAAAGTGTGACCCGCAGCGACGCCCGGGTCCGCCCGGTTTCCGCAGCGATCTGTTCCATGCCGCCACGCTCGTCATCGTAGCGTGCCTCGATCAACTCACGGTGAGCCGGCGACAATTTGCCCAGGCAGAACTGCAGGGCGCGCCTCTTGGCCTCCAGGATCGCGGGTTCGCGTTTTTCGGACTGCGTGGCCAGGGATTGGCAGAGGTCCTCGTTGAAGACCAGGAAGCCCTCCCGCTTCTGCTTCTTCCGGTAGTCGAGAATCGTGTAGTAGGCGACGGTGCACGCCCAGGCTCCGAAATTGGTGCCGAGCTTGAAATCGTTCATCTTCTCACACAGGACCACATTCACCTCCTGCAGAATATCCCGCACATCGGCGTGATTGGGGATCTGGGAAATGATGTAGGACCGCAACACTTCCTGGTGGTCAGTCAGGAGGGTCACAAATTGCGGAGAAACGTTGGAGGCGGAACTCATCCAATCCAAATAAGCCATAGGGCGCCACGACGTTAACGAGTTTCTGGACGGAGCCCTCGAATTCTTTCACTCCAGACTGCGGATCTTCCCGTCCTCGACGCGGGCCGCAACTTCGGATCAGCCAGCCAGCTGGGAGGACCCTTTGGCGTCAGCACACCGTGAATCTCGTTAACACTTTTCGTCATTTTGGCATATTTTAGATAGTCTTGGCTTGTTTCGAGGGATGGAAAGCTCCGTTTCACCCCTCCTGTCTGCAAGCCGCGAAAGATCCCGGCAATTCTCCAAACAACGGTCTTATTGGCGTCTGACAGCCATGGACTTATCGAACCGCGTCGCATCTTTCGAAAGACCCACCGCAAAACCGCGTTTTGAGTATATCGACCAACCCATGATCAAAAAATCAAATATATTCATGCTCTCTGCCTTGGCAGCGAGCGTCGTCGGGCTCTCCGCCGCTGCCGCGGAGAAACCTCCCAACATCGTGGTCTTCGTCGCCGACGACATGGGCTGGGGCGACTCAGAGACCTACGGGAACGAGCTGATCAAAACGCCGAACATGAACAAGCTGGCTTCGCAGGGCGTGAAACTCACGCAGTGTTACTCGGCCTGCGGCGTCTGCTCACCATCCCGATCGGCCATCCTGACGGGCCGCACTCCCTACCGGAACGGCGTGTATCGTCACCTTTCCGGGAACCATGAGGCCCACTTGCGGGCGAGTGAGATCACCTATCCGGAGCTCCTCAAGAAGGCAGGCTACGAGACCTGCCACGTCGGCAAGTGGCACCTGCTCTCGAAGCAGCAGTTCAACAACGAGAAATTCCCCCAACCCGGCGACCACGGCTACGACTACTGGATGGCGACGCACAACAATGCGGCGCCGAGCCACAAGAACCCGAACAACTTCGTCCGCAACGGCGAGCCCGTCGGTGAGATGGAAGGCTACTCGGCCCAATTGGTGGCCGCCGAAGCCGGTCGCTGGCTCAAGGACATCCGCAACCCTGACAAGCCGTTCGCGCTTTCGGTGTGGATCCACGAACCGCATTCGCCAATCGCCACCGATTCCAAGTTCCAGGCGCTCTACAAGGACCACAAGAACGCCAAATACATGGGCAACATCACCCAGCTCGACCACGCGCTGGGCATGGTGATGGACGCCCTGGAGGAACAGGGAGTGAGCGACAACACCTTCCTGTTCTTCACGTCCGACAACGGACCCGTCCCGGGTTTCGGAGGTTCCAGTGGCGGACTGCGCGGCAACAAGCGCAGCGAGTACGAGGGGGGCATCCGCGTCCCCGGCCTGGTGCGCTGGCCCAAGCACATCAAACCCGGAACCACCAGCGACGTCCCGGTGATCGGCACCGATGTCTTCACCACCGTGCTCGACATCGTCGGGATCCCACTGCCCGACGACCGCACCATCGACGGCGCGAACATGCTGCCCGCCCTGAAGGGTGAACCAGTGGAGCGCAAGCAGCCGCTGTTCTGGCGCACGCATGTCTCACCTCCCGACCAACGCGTCGCGATGCGCATCGGCGACTGGAAGATCGTCGGCGATGAAACGCTGACGAAGTTCCAGCTCTACAACATCCCCAAGGACATGGCGGAAGCCAACGACCTCTCCACCGAGATGCCCGAGAAGACCGAGGAGATGAAGAAAACCCTGCTCAAGCTGTGGGAGGACATCGTGAAGGAAGGCCCCAACGAATGGTGGGAGAGTGAGCGGCAGAAATCAAAGTTCGGCGGCAAGTTGAGCTACTAAGACCGTGAAGCACCTCACCTCTCTGCTGATCTTCGCGATCACCCTGATCTCCCCTTCCCCGGGCGCGGATCAGGGACGGCCCAACATCATCTTCATTCTGGCGGATGACCTTGGCTGGCAGGACGTGGGCTTCATGGGGAGCAAATACTTCGAGACCCCGCATCTCGATGCTCTGGCGAAGCACAGTCTGGTGCTCGAGAACGCCTTCATGTATCCCACCTGCTCGCCATCGCGCGCGGCCATCCTGACCGGCAGGCAATCCTTCCGCACCGGCTGCTACACCGTGCCGGTGCTGGAGAAGGGAAACAGCAGCGACAACATCTTCTCGCGCTGGACGGTCGGTGAGGAACACCCGGTGTTCTCGCAGCCATTGAAGAAGGCGGGCTACCAACTGATCCACCTCGGCAAGTGGCACATCGTCGGGCCGAACCCCGCTGCGGAAACACCGGGTTCCTTGCAAAAGAAGCTGACCCAACCGGGAAATGGCGACCTCAGCTGGGTCGCAGCGCACAAGACGCCGGAGATTCGCAAGTACTACCCCACCGGCCGGGGCTTCGATGAGAACGTCGGCGGCACTTGGTGGGGTGACCCGGCGCGCGGCTACGACAAGGGCTACAACGCGCCCGGTGGCGGCTACGTCGCCCCCTTCAAGAATCCGTTCATCGAGGACAAGCCGGACGACGGATGGCTGACCGACCGTCTCACCAGCGACGCGATCGACTTCATCGAACGTCACAAGGATGGCCCCTTCTTTGTCAATCTTCACTACTACGCCCCCCATCGACCGTCGGTTCCACGGAGCGAAGCACTGCGCACACACTTCCTGAAGAAGAAGGGCGACCCGTCGACCGGACAGGGCATGGGGCCGGCGAAAAAGAAGAAGGAAGTCGCCGACTACGCGACCATGATCAAGTCGATCGACGACAACGTGAAACGCCTCACCGACTACCTCGACCAGGCGGGTCTGCGCGACAACACCGTGATCGTCTTCACCTCCGACAACGGCTTCAACGGGCTGCAGAGCGCCAACAAGAACCTGAGGGGCGCGAAGGGCAACGTGTATGACGGTGGCTTGCGCGTTCCCGCACTGGTCCACTGGCCCTCCGTGGTGAGAGCTTCACGCAATGCCACCCCGGTTCACGGTCTCGATCTCTTCCCCACTTTCCTCGATCTGGCCGGGGTCGATGACTACACCGCCACCCTCGACGGCGACAGCTGGCTTCCTCTCATGCAGGGGCGGGAGCTCAATGAGCGAGCCCTCTTCTGGCACATCGCCAGCACCTACAAGGACCCGCCGTGCTCGATCATCCGCAAGGGCGAGTGGAAGCTGATCCAGTATCTGAAGAAGGGGGACATCGAACTCTACAACACCAACGACGACCAGGCAGAGAAGAAGAACCTGGCCAAGAGCCACCCCGAAATCGCGCAGCAAATGCTGAAGCAGCTCGTGGAGTGGCGCACGAAGAACGAGGTGCCATTGCCTCCCAGCTCGGAACTCAGGAATTGACCGTCCATGGCCACCCCCAACCGCAATGTGACCCTCCTCACCTCGATAAGCCGCGGGGTCTCCCGAACGACCTCGGCACCTCTCCTGAGAGCGGATCAGAGCGCTCAAACCAGAGGGAGAGACTGGTGCTCAGCCATCCATCATCCAATCCATCCAGAACCGAATCATGAAACGTAAAACCCTCATCTCCTGCTTCGCATCCCTTCTCCTGATCCCCTCCACCGCCCGCTGCGACCAGCAGGACGACTCCCACATGGAATGGTGGCGCGACGCGCGCTACGGCATGTTCATCCACTGGGGCCTCTACTCCATCGCCGGTGGCGAATGGAAAGGCAAGGACTACGGCAAGGAACAGGGCGGCGCCAGCGCCGAGTGGGTGATGAACAGCGCCAAAATCCCCGGCAAGGAATACCGCGAGACCCTCGCACCCCAGTTCAATCCGACCGACTTCGATGCCAAGAAATGGGTCTCCCTCGCGAAGGAAGCCGGCATGAAGTACATGGTCATCACCTCCAAACATCACGACGGCTTCTGCCTCTTCGATACCGATGCCACCGACTACAACGTGATGGACGCGACGCCGTTCAAGCGCGACATCATCAAGGAGCTGTCGGACGAATGCGCGAAGCAGGGCATCAAGTTCGGTGTCTACTATTCCCAGTTCAAGGACTGGTATCACCGCAGCCGGGCCCGGGAAAAAGGAACCCTCACCACCGAGGAATACCTCAAACTGGTGGAAAAGAATCTGGACGAACTACTCAGCAACTACGGTGAGATGTCCGTGCTCTGGTTCGATACCGGCGGCAACGACCTGGTCGAGGCCGACGCGCAGGGCGCACGGGTCCGCGAGCTCCAGCCCAACGCGGTGATCTGCAGTCGCCTCTACAGCCGCAAGGTCCCGGCAGAGAAACAGAAGTTTGCCGACTTCAACTCCCTTCCCGACCGCATGCTTCCCGCAACACGCATGACCGAAGACAGCGAGACCTGCATGACCATGCGTCACAACTGGGGCTACGACCGCACCGATGACGCTTGGAAGAGCGAGAAGGACATCGTCGAGTTCCTGGCCCTTTGCGCAGCCCGCGGCGTGAACCTCCTGCTCAACGTCGGCCCCGATCCCAAAGGCAACATCCTACCCGAGGAATCCGAACGCCTCAAAGCCGCCGGAGCATGGATGGCGGTCAATGGTGAGTCGATCTATGGCACCACTTCATCCCCCGTCGACTTCGATTTCTGGTGGGGCGCCATGACCCAGAAGGACAAGACGGTCTACCTGCACGTCCTCGAGTGGAAGCCGGAGGGCATCGAGTTCAACGGCCTGATCGGCAAGCCGGTCAAAGCCTACTTCCTCTCGGACTCCGAAAAGAAGCCGCTGACCATTTCCTACAAGGCCGACGGTCACGTCACCACCATCGAGGTGCCCGAGGAGGCACCGGATGCGCGAAATACGGTGATCGCCGTGGAATACGCCGATGCCATCGCGGCCGACCCCGAGGCCAAGGGCAAGTATCACTGGTACACCACGCGCGCCAAGCGCCACACCGACATCCGGAAAAGCCGCGGTGCGGGCGAGCACAAGCTGCCCGGAGCGGTCAAGGAGGCTCGATAGACATGATGACCCATCTGAAATCCATCGGACTCACGCTGGCCTGCCTGATCGGTTCAGCGGCCTTTGCCGCCGAGAAGCCGAACATCATCTACATCCTCGCCGACGACCTCGGCTACGGCGATGTCCAGGCGCTCAATCCCGAGCACGGCAAGATCCCGACGCCCGGCATGGACCGCCTGGCGAAGGAAGGCATGGTCTTCACCGATGCCCACTCCAGCTCATCGGTCTGCACACCGACCCGCTATGGCGTGCTCACCGGCCGCTACAACTGGCGCACCTACAAGCAGAGCGGAGTGCTCTTCGGCTTCGACCAGCCATTGATCGCCCCCGATCGCCTGACCGTCGCCGGGCTTCTCAAGAAGCAGGGCTACAACACGGCCATCGTCGGCAAGTGGCACTTGGGACTTGGCCTCGTCGACCCGAAGGGCAAACCGACGCGCGGCCAGCGTGCGGCGGTCGATGGAGTCGACTGGAGCGCCCGCATCACCGGAGGTCCGGTCGATCTCGGCTTCGACTCGTGGTATGGCATTTCCGCCTCCCTGGACATGCCGCCGTATATCTGGATCAAGGATGACCAATTCGTCGGCAAGTGCACGACCACCAAGGCCTTCCATCGCAAGGGACCGGCGCATGCCGACTTCGAGGCCATCGATGTGCTCGACGAGATCGGCAACAAGTCGGCCCAGTTCATTCAAACGCAATCCGCGGACCAGCCGTTCTTCCTCTACGTGCCGCTGACTTCCCCGCACGCCCCCATCATTCCCACCGACGAGTGGAAGGGTAAGAGCAAGCTCGGACTCTACGGCGACTTCGTCATGCATACCGATGCCGTGGTCGCCCGGATCACCGAGGCGGTCGACAAGGCGGGGCTTGCCGAGAACACGATGATCATCGTCACCAGCGACAACGGCTGTTCAAAGGTGGCGGACATCCCCGCCTTGAAAGAAATGGGCCATTTCCCCAACGGGAAATACCGTGGCTCGAAGTCCGACATCTGGGACGGCGGCCACCGGGTCCCCTTCATCGTCCGTTGGCCGGCCGGGGTGAAAGCCGGATCTTCCAGCGATGAAGTGATCTGCCTGACCGATCTGATGGCCACCAGCGCCGAGCTGAGTGGAGCCACCCTGCCTGCCAATGCCGGCGAGGATAGCGTCAGCTTCGCGCCAGCGCTGAAGGGCAAGCCGATCGAGTCGGCCCGCAAGGGTGTCGTGCACCATTCGGTCAGCGGGCAGTTCGCCTATCGCGAGGGAAAATGGAAACTGCTTCTGGCCAAAGGTTCCGGCGGCTGGACCCGGGAGAAGATGGGAGTCGATGCACCAATGCAGCTCTACAACATGGAGGTCGACCCTGAGGAACAGAACAACCTCTACCACTCCCATCCCGAGATCGTTGAGCGACTGATCACCCAACTTGAATCTGACGTAAAGCGCGGACGAAGCACCGCGGGGCCGGATCAGAAGAACGATACCGGCAAGATCAACATCCGCAGAGGGGTTCGACAATGATCCGGAGATGCATCCAACTTGGAATCGCCTGGGCGATCGGACCTTTGGCCGCTCCCGCGGCGGAAGCTCCCGACCCGTCATTGCTCGAGCGGCTCGATCCTTTGGTGTTTGAGGTTCCTGCGGTTCATTCGCATTCGTCCCATGACCGAGGAAGCGTCAAGGCGGTGTTCTTTGACAGCGTCCCCCACGACGGGAAGAAGAAGCGGGTATTCGCCTATCTGGGGATCCCCGAAAGCGACAAGCCGGTGCCGGGAATGGTGCTGGTTCATGGCGGTGGAGGCACTGCTTTCTACGAGTGGGTGAAACTCTGGAACGACCGCGGCTATGCGGCAATCGCCATGGATCTCGAAGGGCATCTCCCGAAGGATGCTGCGACCGGACGCGGACGGCTGAGCCATGATCACAGTGGTCCCTCCCGTGTCGGACGCTTCGGTGATGCGGAACGACCTCTCGAAGCACAATGGATGTACCATGCCGTGTCCGACATCTTCGTCGCCCACACACTTCTGGCCTCCCTACCAGAAGTCGACGCAGACCGGATCGGGATGACCGGGATCTCCTGGGGTGGCATCCTGAGCAGCCTCGTCTCCGGGATCGATGCCCGCTACAAATGCGCGATCCCGGTCTACGGTTGCGGCTACCTCTACGAGTCGCATGGACACTTCAGCAGCGTGCGGACCGAAGCCGAGAAGTTCTGGGATCCGGCCCGGCATTTCGCAAACGGAACCGTCCCCACCCTCTGGGTCAATGGTGATGGAGACGGCCACTTCTCGGTCAACACGACCTCGAAGAGTTTTGATGTCACGAGCGATCATGCATGGCTGAGCATCCACCCGGGATTGCCTCACGGTCACGGCGCGGGTTGGGATCCTGTGCGCGTCCCGGAGATCTATGCCTTTGCGGATCACCAACTGAAGGGAAACGGGCCAGCCCTGGCGAGGATCGTCACCCAGCCAGTCGGCCGGGCCATCGAGCTTGAGTATGAATCCGAAAGTCCCATCGAGAAAGCGACGGTTCACTACCTGAATGAGCCTTTGACCTACCGGAAGCCCAAGGATGATCCCAAGGCGAAGCATTCCCGACCGGGTCCGTGGATGTCCATGGAGGCAGAAGTGGATGCCATGACTCGCACGGTCAAGGCACGGCTGCCGGATACCGGCATGACTTACTACGTGAATCTGGAAGACGCCCGGGGACTCCTCATATCGTCCCGGCTGGTCGAGTTGGAGAAGCCTGAACCATCCAGCTTGAAACCGAGTCATGCACCCTAGTTTCCCAACCAACCTCAGCACTCCAAACGCATTGATTTTCCCATGAAGAACCGACTCATTCTCCTGCTCTTCGTCTCGCTCGTCACGCTGCGAGCCGCACCGAAACCCAACATCATCTACATCTTTGCGGATGACATGGGCTACGGCGACGTGCAGTGCCTCAATCCCGAGCGGGGCAAGATCCCCACCCCCCACATGGATCGCCTGGCAGCGGAAGGGATGATTTTCACCGATGCGCACTCGAGTTCCTCGGTCTGCACACCGACCCGCTATGGCGTACTGACCGGCCGCTACAACTGGCGCACCCATTTGCAGAAGGGCGTGCTCTGGGGCTACAGCGAGCCACTGATCGACGCCGATCGGTTGACCGTCCCCGCCTTGCTCAAGCAGCAGGGATACAAAACCGCAATGGTCGGCAAGTGGCACCTCGGGATGAACCTGCCCGTGCTTGAAGGAAAGCCCATCATGGATGGACCTCCGGATTCACGGAAGCCCAAGCGAACGCACATCGATTGGAAGGGTGAAATCAAGGACGGCCCCGTGGATCGCGGCTTCGACTACCTTTATGGGATTTCGGCCTCGCTCGACATGGCTCCCTACATCTGGATCGAGAACGATCGCTTCGTCGGCACCGCGGACAACAGCCAGCCGACCAAACCCGCACCAGGATTCAAGAAGGACCAGGTGCTGCCGGAGATCGGACGCAAGACCGTCGAATACATCGAGAAGCAGGACGGTTCGAAGCCATTCTTCATCTACGTGCCGCTGACCTCGCCACACACCCCCATCGTTCCGACCGAGGAATGGAAGGGCAAGAGCGGGCTCGGCAGCTACGGAGATTTCCAGATGCAAACCGACCACGTGATCGGTGAGATCATGAAGGCGGTGGATGCTTCGGACTTCGCCGACAACACGCTGGTCATCGTCACCGCGGACAATGGCTGTTCGAAGGCGGCAAGGATCGACCGGCTCGAGGCGCAGGGCCACTTCCCGAGCGCTCACCTTCGGGGATCGAAGGCCGACCTGTGGGACGGCGGCCACCGCGTGCCATTCATCGTCCGCTGGCCGAAAGTGGTGAAGGCGGGCTCGACCAGTGACCAGACGATCGGCCTGACCGATCTGATGGCGACCTGTGCCGAGTTGAGTGGTGCAACTCTGCCCGACAATGCTGGCGAGGACAGCATCAGCTTCGCTCCGGCACTGAAGGGTGAAACCATCGAATCGACGCGCAAGGGCGTGATCCATCATTCGATCAGCGGCCACTTCGCCTACCGTCAGGGGAAATGGAAGCTGCTGCTGGCAAAGGGTTCCGGTGGGTGGACCTCGCCGACCGAGAAGCAGGTGAAGAAGGGTGCTCCGGTGGCCCAACTCTACGACCTTGAGGCGGATCCGGGCGAAACGAAGAACCTCTACGAGTCGCACCCGGAAGTCGCGGAACGCCTCTTGAAACAGCTGGAGTCGGACGTGAGTCGCGGGCGCAGCACGGATGGTGCTGCCGCCAAGAACGATGTGGCTGAGATTGAACTCTGGAAGAGCGGGAAATGATGAAGACGTCAAAATCCCCTACCTTGGCGCTGCTGGTTCTCGGGCTCCCGGGAGCCTGTTTCGCTGAGGACGAAGCGAAGACCTGGACGATTGCCAGCCAGGACGAGTGGAAGGCGAACCTGTCGCATCAGGAGGGTTTGGAGATTGCCGATGGTCAGGCATCGCCCAGCGGGGAGAAGGCCGTCTATCAGAGCAAGCTGAGGATTTTTTCCGAGAAGCGTCAGGCCGGGAAGATCACGCTCAGCCAGTCGCCAGCCTGGCAGAACTGGGAGGATGCCGGGAACATCGGACCGGCCAATGCAAGCAATGCGCCGGTCTTCCTCCGGATGGGACCGCAGAACTATTGGATCTTCGCAGCCTACGGGCGGGAAAAGCAGACCAAGGGTGCGGGATTGCCGGCGACCCTTGAGGGATTCGACATGCCCCTTCTGACCTCATCCTACCCGAATCAATTCATCGCTCCGGGAGGCCTCACGAAGCGCAAAGCCGGCTACCACGGTTGGCAAAGCCGTGACATGCTCAACTGGGTCTATCACGGCCAGGTGACGGCGCGAGGCTGTGTGACCACGGCCGAACTCGTTGATGGGAAGGCCTACATCTACTATGACTACCCCAACGACCAGGATCCTCACCTCGTGATTGAGGAGGACCTGATCGATGGAGTGGCCGGGAAGGACATGGGCATGGCTTTCGCGGATCCATCACACGGTTCCGACTGCGCCGTGATCCGCGATCTTGAGGGCAGGTTCCATTTGATCTACGAGGACTGGAGCCCGATCGACGCCAGCAAGCACGCTTGGGACTCGCCTCTCGCGGGCCACGCCGTGAGCGAGGATGGCAAGGGCGGCTTCAGGATTGTGGAACCGGCAGTGGACGAGCGCACGAACCCAACCGGCAAGTTCGGTGAATACTTTCATCCCCACTGGTATCGGACGGCTCCGGAGAAATTCCCCGGCAAGGTGGTAACGCAGAGCATTCCCCAGCACCGGATCAAGGAAGGCGAGGTCAGGTCCGTGGCGGAGTATGAAATCCACGAACCGGAGCAGAACGCCTACGGCGACTGGTCGGCGATTTCGATCGGCGGGCAGTACTACCTGTTCTGCGATTTCGATCCTGCCGGTGGCCACGGCAAGCAGGCCATGAGCGTGGCCTGGTTCACCTCCTCCGACATCAACAAGCCCTTCACCTTCTGCGGCAACATCGGCCAAGGCCACCCCGACCCGGATATCATGTTCGCCGAAGGGATGTTCTACCTGATCACCCAGACGAATCAGGATTTTGTCAGCCCCGGACCTTGGGTCGATGGCGTGGAGGTCCGCGTCGGCGTGGATACCGACAAGGACGGATCTGTCGACAAGTGGACAGAATGGCAGTCGGTGAGCGAGCGCTACGAGGCCATTCCCGGATTTGCCAAACAGGTCGCCAAGACCCCGGCACAGCTGGATTTGGATGACCTACCGGAAGGATACGGATTTCAGTTCGAGCTTCGCCTGACAGACACGACCGAAAACGAGTCCAAGCCGATCCTCGATCAGGTGCAACTCCACTTTGAACCCTGATCCCTTAAGAATCCCATGATCTCAAGAATTCGCGCCCTGTTCCTTCTCGCTGCCCTCGTTCCTGCAGCGGCGGCCGAGGATGCCGCGTCGAAACCGAACATCGTCTACATCATGACCGATGATCAGGGCTACGGTGATGTATCGATCCTGAACCCTGAGCGAGGAAAGATCCCCACGCCTGCCATGGATCGCATCGCAAAGGAAGGGATGATCTTCACGGATGCCCACTCCGGGTCGGCGGTCTGCACGCCGACGCGCTACGGCTTGCTGACCGGTCGCTACGCCTGGCGGACAAAACTCCAGAGCGGCGTCGTTCAGGGATTCGCACCGTGCTTGATCGCCGAAGATCGTCCGACCGTAGCCTCCTTCCTCAAGCAGCAAGGCTATCACACGGGCATCGTCGGAAAGTGGCACCTGAATTTTCAGTACAGCGATCCGGAAAGTGGCAAGATTCTGAAGCGCAAGAGCAAGAAGATGCTGGCCCCCGTCGGCAGCAAGATCCCTGACGGCCCGGTCAACCGCGGCTTCGACCACTTCCACGGTTTCCATCATGCCGGCGACATGAAGGGCGTCATCGAGAACGATACCGTCATCGCCCACGAGGAGGAAATCCACATGCTTCCCCGCCTGACCCGCGCGGCGGTGGAATACATCGACGGCCGTGCCAAGGCTAGCAAGGGACAGCCCTTCTTTCTCTATGTGCCCTACGGGTCACCCCATGCCCCGATTGTGCCCACCAAGGAATGGCAGGGACGAAGCGGCCTCAACAAGCATGCGGACTTCGTGATGGAAACCGATGATGGGGTGCGCCGGATCCTTGAGGCGCTGGATCGGAACGGATTTGCCGAGAACACGCTGGTGGTGTTCACCGCTGACAACGGAACCTCGAAAGGTGCCGGAATTCCCGAGCTCCAGAAGAAGGGTCACCACGTGAGCGCCCATCTGCGCGGCTCCAAGGCCGACCTTTGGGATGGCGGACACCGCGTGCCTTTCCTCGTTCGCTGGCCTGCGAAGATCAAGCCGGGTTCGATATCGGATGAACTGATTTGCCACACCGACCTGTTCGCGACCTGCGCGGACATCCTTGATCAACCGATACCCGCGAATGCCGCCGAGGACAGCGTAAGCTTCCTCCCTGCCTTGTCCGGCGCCCCCATCGAGTCGACAAGAGCCGGTGTCATTCATCATTCCATCTCCGGGCACTTCGCCTATCGCCAGGGACCGTGGAAGCTGCTGCTGGCCTATGGGTCCGGCGGTTGGACCAGTCCAAAGGAGCCCGAGGCGAAGAAGAGCGGCGCTCCGAAAGCCCAGCTCTACGACATGGAGAAGGATCCGGGCGAAACGACCAACCTCTACGAATCCCATCCTGAAGTCGCGGCCCGCCTGCTTGCCCAACTGGAAGCGGACGTCGCCAACGGCCGCAGCACGAAGGGTCCCCCAGCGAAGAACGACATCGCGGAGATCAAACTTTGGAAGAGCGGCAAGTAAGACACTGGAGATCCTCTGATTCACTGATGAATCCACTACCCTCCAACCTCCTTGCGATCCTCGCCGTCGGAATGGTTTCCGCAATGCCGCTTCCGGCAGTGGAGCGCCCGAACATCGTCTTCGTGATGATCAACGACATTGGTGATCGGCAACCCGGATGGACACTCGAGGAGAATCTACCCACCGCGGACGAGTCCAAGTGCAGTGAGCAGAACGATGCGGCAATGATCGCCTCCACCGAGATCCACCGCAGCCATGCGAGATGGCTGACCGCGGCGATGACATCACTGGACCACCCCTTCCCGAGCGTTCCCGGAAGCGACCAAGGAAAGCTCAAGCGAGCCATCAAACCGTCGAAGAACCTTTCCCGATGAAACCCGACCTGACCCTCCCACTCTTCCTGTTTCTCACCGCAACCGCTTGTGCAGAAGCGACTCCCCGCGTGGTCAGCATCGACTCCCTGCTGGGTGAGATGGTGGACCGTGACGCCGTGACGAAATTCCCGGAACAGGATTTCCGCCTGAAGCTGGCAAGCAGCTACAACCGGATGTCCAAGACCCCTGAGGACGAGAACGGGTGGTTTCGCAATGCAGATCTCAACAGGGGCGAGGAGTCCGGAAACTTCGTCCGGATCGAGGAGAACAACGGACGCAAGGAGATCGTGATGATGGACGAGGAAGGTCCCGGCGCCGTCGTCCGAACCTGGATTCCCTGGCGGAACATCGGCAGCCAGGGGCGAGGCAAACCCATCATCTGGCGGGTCTATCTGGATGGCGCGGAGAAGCCCGTCATTGAGGGCGATCAACACAAACTCTTCCAAGGGAAAGACTTGGTTCCCTATCCGCTGGCGCACGAGTCGCTGCGTTCCGCCGTGTCCTTCTTCCCGATCCCCTACGCCAAGAGCTGCAAGATCACCGTTTCCGCGGCTCCCTTTTTCTACCAGATCCACTATCGCGACTATGAGAAAGGCACCCCGGTGGAGACCTTCACCATGGATGCATTCCAAGCCGCTCTACCCCGGACCAAGCAGGTCGGCGAACAGCTTTTGAATCCGCAGGCCCAAGCCAAAGGAAAAACCATTTCGTTCGAATCCAAGCTGGCCAAGGGAGAGGAGAAATCGATCGAGCTTCCCGAAGGTGTTGCAGCGATCCGCAACTTGTCGGTCAAACTCGGTGACTACTCCGATGCGGAGGTGACGCGGAAGGTCGTGCTCAAGATGCGCTTCGATGGGAAAGAAACGGTCTGGTGCCCGGTTGGCGACTTCTTCGGGTCAGGCATCGGACTCCATCCGTTCCAAGGGTGGTATCGCACGGTGGCGGAGGATGGCACGATGTCGGCTCGCTGGGTGATGCCGTATCGGGAAACGGCGACCCTCTCGATCGTGAACCATGGTGACAAACCGGTGGATGCAACCATGAGCGCGACGGTCAGTGACTACGGATGGACCGATGGCTCGCTGTATTTCCATGCCGGGTGGCGTGGACAATATCCCGTGCCGACCGACCCAAAGTCGGACTGGAATTACATCACCACAAAAGGTCGCGGAATTCTGGTCGGGGACACCCTGACGATCATGAATCCGGAAGACGGTTGGTGGGGCGAGGGTGACGAGAAGATCTGGACAGACGGAGAGGAATTTCCATCCAACTTCGGGACCGGAACCGAGGACTACTACGGCTACTCATGGGGCGGCGCGAGCACGGACTTCTACGATCACCCGTTTCATGCGCAGCCCCGCTCACACAAGTTCAACAAGCTGAACCGGCAGCCTTCGGGCTACCCCAAGACGACACGTGGCTACAGCACCGAGACGCGGACGCGCTCACTCGATACGATGCCCTTTTCCAAGTCCCTGAAGTTGGACATGGAAGTCTGGGCGGGGTTCAAAAACGAAATGGGCTATGGTGTCGGGGTCTATTGGTATGGCGATGCGGACTCCTCCTCGAACCACAAACCCGACCCCGAGGAGATTCTGAACGTTCCACCCCTCCCGGACATGGAGGTGCGTTTGAAGAACCACCGATCCTCCAACCCTGACTCAGGGACCCGAAGCCATTGGAAGAACCCGTGATGAAGTCCATGGTCCAGTTCCTGACAAGCGCATGCCTTCTCATGGCATCGGGTATCGCCGTGCAGGCAGTGCCCCAACCCAACATCATCGTCATCATGGCGGATGATCTGGGCTACAAGGACCTCGGGGTTTACGGCTGCCAGGACATCCCAACGCCGCATCTCGACAAGCTCGCCAACGACGGGGTGCGATTCACCTCGGGCTACGTGACCTGGCCGATGTGCGGTCCGTCGCGTGCCGGCTTCCTGACAGGAAAGCACCAGTCGAAATTCGGCTACTATGAGAATGTCTCAGCGCCCTTCGATCCCAAGCAGGGGCTGCCGAAGATCGAGACGATTGCCAGCCTGCTCCAGAAGCAGGGCTACGTGACCGGCGGCGTGGGCAAGTGGCACATGGGAACCACCGACGATCAGCATCCGAATGCGATGGGATTCGACGACTGGTTCGGCTTCCTCGGCGGTGGGCTGATGTACTTCCCGCTCGATCATCCGTCCTACAAGGGACGCTTCACTCCGATCAAGCGGCCGCTGAACATGAAGTATCTCCAGCACACCATGCCGGTGATCCACAATCGGGAGCCGGTGGAGTGGAATCAGTATCTGACCCGCGAGCTGACCGATGCGGGAATCCGGTTCCTCGAGAAGAGTTCTCACGAACCCTTCTTCCTCTTCATGTCCTACAACGCTCCTCATCTCGATCTGGAGGC
The DNA here is from genome assembly GCF_016595525.1 of Haloferula rosea. Classification (GTDB taxonomy): domain Bacteria; phylum Verrucomicrobiota; class Verrucomicrobiia; order Verrucomicrobiales; family Akkermansiaceae; genus Haloferula; species Haloferula rosea. The sequence goes on along the minus strand of NZ_JAENII010000001.1, from coordinate 233,071 downwards.
ACCGGAGGAAACGATCGCGAAGTTCCCTCCGGAAACGATGACGAAGATTCCCGGGGTAAGGCCAGCGGATCGCTCGATCTACGCCGCGATGGTCTGGGAGATGGATCAAGGCATCGGCCAACTGCTGATGAAGCTCGACGAACTGAGTCTCACCGAGAACACCGTGGTCTGGTTCCTGAGCGACAATGGCGGCATGCGGAAGACCAGTGATAACCGGCCGCTGAGGGGCACAAAGGGCGCGCCCCACGAAGGCGGGATCCGCGTGCCGATGTTCGTCCGTTGGCCGGGCAAGACGCCCGCCGGAAAGGCGCTCGATGACCCGATCACCTCGCTCGACATCACCGCGACTTCGGTGGCCATGGCCGGCGGTGATCCGAAATCCGCCGGTCTCCATGGCAAGGACATCCGCTCCTATCTGACACAGCAGTCCGAGGAGCCACCCCACGCGACCCTCTACTGGCACACGGCTCGCAGCATGGATTCCCAGGGAGTCATTCGCGAGGGAGATTTCAAGCTGATCATCGGCAAGCATGGCCTGGAGCTCTACAACTTGAGGGATGACCTCGGAGAGACGACCAATCTGGCCAAAAACCATCCGGAAAAAGTGCAGGCGATGAAAGCCCGCTGGATGGAGTGGGACAAGGACAAGGCCCCTCCCCTGTGGAAGGGCGATCGAAACATCCAATTCGCCGACTACGACTGGCTCCAAGGCAGTCCGCATTACAAGGCCACCCCGAAGTAAAATGACCCACCCCGTTAACTCATGAAATCATACCCCACCCTCCTCGCGGGCGCCTTGTCGCTCGTTGTTTCCGCCATCGGTGCGTTTGCCGGCGACAAGCCGAACATCATCTTCATCATGACCGACGATCAGGGTTATGGTGACCTGTCCTGTCATGGGCATCCTTTCATCAAGACTCCGAATCTGGACAAACTCCACGCGGAGAGCACCCGCTTCACCAACTACCACGCCAGTCCGACCTGCGCCCCGACTCGCGCCGGTTTGATGTCGGGCCGCAATCCGTTCGAGGTCGGCGTCACTCACACGATCCTCGAACGTGAGCGGATGGCTCTCGGCGTCCCAACGGTCGCCGAGGTACTGCGCAAGGCAGGCTACACCACCGGCATCTTCGGGAAGTGGCACCTTGGCGAGGAGGACCAGTATCAACCAGGCAGCCGGGGATTCGACGAGGTCTTCATTCACGGAGCGGGCGGCATCGGTCAGAATTTCGCAGGCTCACAGGGCGACGTGCCCGGCAACGGCTACTTCGATCCCACCATTCGCCACAACGGAAAGTTCGTGAAGACGAAGGGCTTCTGCACCGATGTGTTCTTCCAGGAGGCACTGCGATGGATGAAGAACCAGAAGGACAAACCCTTCTTCGCCTACATTCCGACCAACGCTCCCCACGGCCCCTTCATCGCGCCCGATGAATACAAGGAAATGTATGCCAAGCACGCCAGCGGTGACGCCAACCAGGCATTCTTCGGCATGATCAGCAATATCGACGACAACGTCGGGCTGCTCATGAAGAAGCTCGATGAGTGGGACCTGGCGGACAACACCTTGCTGATCTTCACCACCGACAATGGCTCCGCCAAAGGGTCGAAGATCTTCAACGCCGGGATGAAGGGCGGCAAGGGATCCGTGAATGAAGGAGGCAGCCGCGTGCCACTCTTCTTCCGCCTGCCCGGAAAAACCACGCCAGGCAAGGACCTCGGCCAACTCGCCCGGCATATCGACATGTTCCCGACACTCGCCGACATCGCTGGAGCGGACATCTCAGATCTTGGACTCGAAGGCCGCAGCCTTGCCAAACTCCTTGCCGACGACTCCATGGATTGGCCTGACCGCACGCTCTTCTTCCATGGCGGCCGCTGGCCGAAAACGGGGGCTCCCGGGAACTTCGGCAAGGGCAACCCCGATCCGGAAAACTACAAATACCGGAAGTTCGCTGTGCGCACCGAACGCTGGCGTCTCGTCGGCAAGGATGCGCTCTATGATCTCAAGGCCGACCCAGGCGAGTCCAACAACGTCATCGACGAACATCCTGAAGTCGCGGCGAAGCTGCTCAAGTCCTACGAAGGGTTCTGGTCGCACGCCCGGCCACTCATGGTGAATGAGGATGCCCCTCTCGATGTTGAGAAGCCGTTCAAGGCCAACTACCTGAAGCAAAAGGAAACCGAAGGCATCCCAACCTGGGACCCTCCTTCCCTATGATCCCGCCTCCCGTTCGGACCGACACCAGGAACCCATGAAAAAGGAAGCACTTCGTTTAGGGCTCGGTCTCGTAGCCATGATCGGCTGCCTGACGGCGCGTGAGATCATCGTTGAACCCGGCGGAGAGATCCGTGATCTGGTCGCGGCTCGCGACGCTGTGCGCAAGTTGAGGGCCGGTGGTGAGATGGGCGACATTGATGTGGTTCTTCACCAAGGCGTCTATGCACTGAAGAACCCACTGGTGTTTGGCTTGCAGGATTCCGCTCCTGCGGGAGCGGTGACCCGCTACAGGGCGGCTCAAGGGGCCAGCCCACTGATCAGCGGCGGCCGTGTGATCACCGATTGGGAGAAATCCGATCTCCAGGATGGCAAGGTGTGGATGGCGAAAGTGCCATGGGCCAAGGGTGACGCCTTCTTCCACTGCCTCTATGACGGGAGCAAGCTTCTGCAGCGTGCAAGGTCCGAGGGTTTTTCGGTTTCGTGTGGGGGAGTTCGCAAAATGTATGCGGGAAAGGTGAAGGACCGGATCCACTTCACCTACACGAAGGACCTGCTGAAACCGGTCGGGAACCTTGAAGACCTGGAGCTGTACGGACGCCCGACCCGCGCATGGCTCGTCAACTACCTTGGCATCGAATCGGTGGATCCGGCCACCCGTTCGGCAAAGCTATCAGTACCGGCCACTTACAACATGTTCGGCGCGTTCCAGGTGGAGAACTGCATCGAGCACCTGGATGAACCGGGCGAGTGGGCGCTGAATTCCCAGAAAGGAATGCTCTACTACTGGCCGGAGTCAGGCACGCCGGGTGACAACATCATCGCGCCTGTGCTGGACGAATTGATCCGGGTGGAGGGAGTGAACGATCCGACCCTGGCCGGCAAGAAGGACCACCCCGTGGAGGGCATCGTCTTTGAAGGGCTTCGCTTCGCCCATGCGGATCGCCAGAAGTGGCTGCCTCAGGACAAGGGGATCCAGCACGACTGGAACCTCTGGGACAAGGCCAACGGGCTGCTGCGTTTCCGCGGCGCACGGAACTGCATGGTTCGTGATTGCACCTTCTCGGACAGCGGCAGCGACGGCGTGCGCCTCGATCTGTTCTGCCAGAAGATCACCATTGAAGGATCAACCTTCAGGGATCTCGGCGGGACGGGTGTCCTGCTCTGCGGCTACGGCCCCGGCAAGAAGGACGTCAACAGGCACAACATCATCCACAACAACGAGATCACCCGGGTCGGACGATTGTTCCTGCATTCGCCCGGCGTGTTCGTCTGGCAGAGCGGCCACAACCGGATCTCAAACAATCACATTTACGACCAGGCCTACACCGGATTGGTGGTGTCCGGCGTGCGTCGCCGTTTCTTCGCCACGCTCTTCGAGGAAATGGGGGTGAAGAAAAACCCTTTCGCGAGATGGTCCTGTCCGGAAGGCACCCGCGAGCACCTTCCCACGATCCGGTGGGACGAGATCAAGCTGACCTCGGCCACGGAGTGGTCGGCCTATGAACCCTACATGCATGCGCGTGAAAACGTGATTGAATTCAATGAGGTTCACGACTGCCTCAAGCTGCTCCACGACGGGAACTGCATCTACCTATCAGGGAATGGGGATGGAAACATCGTCCGCTACAACGTGACCTACAATCATACCAGCGGGGCGATGATCCGCACCGATGACGACAGCCATGGCTCGACGGTCAGCCACAACCTGCTGTTCGGCACGGTCAGCCCCCAGGGAATCGCCATCAAGGGCCTGAATACCTCCCAGCACAACGCATACATCAACTGTGTGATGGGAACCGGTGGCGCCGGAAACACCGTGCACCCGGATAGCGAATTGAGCCGGAATGTCTTCTATTTCACCAGCGGCGCCAAGCTCGGCAGCTTTCACAGCAAGCTCGAGCGTGTCGGAGCCGGGGTCGACTACAACCTGTATCATCATGAAGATGGGAGTGCGGGAAAGCTCCTCGCAGCCCAGCGGAAGAAGGACAAGGGAGGAAAGGTCGATGCTCACAGTGTCGCCGGCGACCCGCTCTTCGTGGATCTCGCACATGGCGACCTTTCCTACAAACCCGGCTCACCGGCAATGGCCTTGGGCATTGAGCCCATGTCTGAGGAAATCGTCTCGAGGATGGGCACGACCAGAGATCCTTTCCTCAAACGTTTTGGCTCAGGCATGCCCTTGAAGATCGAACGCGATGGAGCCGGGCATGGCAGCAACTAGAATCCGAAACCCATCGAATACCCTCATGAAGAAACAACTGTCTTACGTTCTGGCTGGTCTGTTGATGGGCCAATCGCCGGGTCACGCAGCGGAGTTGCTCCCCGAAAGCGACGTGGCTCACCAGCAACGGATGCAGTGGTTCACGGACGCCAAGTTCGGCCTCTTCATCCACTACGGGGTCTACTCGACCCTCGGGGGAGAATGGAAAGGCAAGCCGGTTCCGAAGTATGCCGAGTGGATCCAGCGCTGGGGAAAGATCACCCCGGAGGAATACATTCCGTTGTCGGCGGACTTCAGACCTGATGCGCTGGATGCCGACGCGTGGGTGAAACGAGCGAAAGAAGCCGGCATGAAGTACATGGTCATCACGACCAAGCACCATGAAGGATTCTGCCTCTGGGACAGTGACCAGACGGAATTTGATCTCGGGGAGGGAACGGAATTCGACCGCGATATTCTGGGTGAGCTGAAAGCGGCATGCGACAAGCATGGCCTCGGGTTCGGCACTTATTATTCGATCATCGACTGGCACCACCCCTCCCAGCGCGCCAGGCAGGCATCGAATCAAACCCCGATGCATGACAAGGAGGGCTACGTCAATTACATGAAGGCGCAGCTCAAGGAATTGATCGAGCAATACGATCCCGCCGTCATGTGGTTCGATGGAGACTGGGCCAACTGGTGGACCATGGAGGATGGGGTCGACCTGTACAACTACCTTCGCGAACTCAGCCCCGACATGGTCATCAACAACCGGGTTGCCAAGCGGAAGCAGTTCAAGAAGGACTTCGGAACTCCAGAGAATTTCACGCCGGGCGCGGCCATGGACCACGCGTGGGAGTCCTGCTGGACGGTGAACCACTCATGGGGATTCAAGAAGAGTGACACCAAGTGGAAGAGCACCGAGGTGCTGATTCAGAAACTCGTCGATATCGTGGTGAAAGGCGGAAACCTCCTGCTGAATGTGGGACCCCGTGCCGATGGATCCTGGCCGGAAATGTCGATCCAACAACTGGAGGACATGGGCAGATGGACCTCCGCTCATGCCGAAGCGCTCCGTGAGGCCGAGTTCATTGCATTGCCCGAACAACCGTGGGGGCGCGTGGCTCAGGCAAAAGGCTCCAAGCCGGAGAAGGGCAGCCTTTTCCTCTACGTGTTCGATTGGCCAAAGTCCGGGAAGCTGGGCTTGAATGGAATCCGACTCGGGCAAGCGGATGTTTCGACATTTGCAGGCAAGGTGCTCGCAGCGAGCCACACGAAGGAAGGCATCAGCATCGATCTTTCCTCGGTCGAGGCAAACGACTACGCCACTGTCCTGCGGGTGGATTACAAGACCATGTCGCCCCAGCCCGTTTCCACCGCCGACCATCAATTCTCAGGAGACGAACTGGTCCTCCAAGCCCGTGATGCGAAGCTTTCCGGGCCGGAGATCAAACTGGAGAATGGCACCCAGATCGGATACTGGACCGAGCCGGACGCGACTGCATCGTGGGCCCTGAACGTGCCTGCTCCGGACGTATTCCGGGTGAAGGCCCTGTACGCCTGCGACAGACGCTACGCCGGAAGCGATGCACGCTTGAGCATCGGCGGACAGACACTCGAGGCGAGCGTCAAGCCGACCCAGGGATGGAAGGACTACCAGTTGCTCGACTTCGGAGAGATCAAGCTGAACCAGGTGGGCGTGACCGACTGCACCCTTGGTTTCGGGAAGACACGGAAATCGGCCCTATTCAACCTCAAGATGCTCATCCTCGAGCCCACCGAACGCTAGCACTACGAAACTCCCATGAATGAACTATTGAAACCGGCACTCATCGTCACACTGCAAGTGCTTGCATGTGCGTCTTTGCAGGCAAAACAGAATCCGCCCAACGTCGTCATCCTTTACGCCGACGATATGGGAGTGGCCGACGTTTCCTACGGGGACCCCGAGGCGAAGATCCAAACACCCAACATCGATCGCCTTGCAAGTCTGGGAATGACCTTCTCCGACGGACATAGTTCATCGGGGGTCTGCACGCCGAGTCGTTTCGCGATGCTCACCGGCCAGCACCATTGGCGTCGCTTCCACGGCATCGTCAATGCGTTCGGAAAATCCGTTTTCAAACCCGATGAGTTCACCATCGCGCGGATGTTCAAGGAACAGGGGTATCGCACCGCCTGTTTCGGCAAGTGGCACCTCGGCTGGGACTGGGATGCCATTCGCAAACCGGATGCCGCGAAGAAGGACATGAAGTTGGCCTCGTCCTACGACTGGACGAAGCGCTTTCCGGGTGGCCCGCTCGATCAGGGCTTCGACCACTATTTCGGCGACGGCACGATCAACTTTCCGCCCTACTGCTGGATTGAGGGCGACCGCTTCGCCACCATTCCGACCAAGCCGGTGATCAAGTCCAGGCCGCTTGCCGGTGGTGGCAGCTTCCGCCCGGGACCGATGGCGGAAGGGTGGAATCCCTACGACATCCTGCCAACGATCACGAAGAAAACCATCGAGTGGATCAGCGAGCAGAAGACGGACCAACCCTTCTTCGCCTACCTCGCCTTCAACTCACCCCACTACCCGATCGTTCCCAACAAGGAATTCCACGGAAAGTCGAAAGCCGGCTACTACGGCGACTTCGTCATTGAGACCGATGCCATGGTCGGCAAGGTCATGGCGGCGTTGAAGATCGCGGGACTCGCCGACAACACCATCGTCATCTTCACCGCGGACAACGGGACGGAGAAACATGCCTTTGAGCGTCTTGAGAAGTACGACCAGTGGAGCTCCGGCGATCTCCGCGGTCTGAAGCGGGACCTCTACGAGGGTGGCCACCGGGTCCCCTTCATCATCAGTTGGCCGGGCAAGGTTGCCGCCGGTTCCAGCTCGGACGAGGTCGTCAGCCAGGTGGACTTCGCCGCGACCTTTGCCGAGATCATCGGCTATGATCTCGCCAATGATGTGGCGATCGACAGCTACAACCTCCTACCGGTCCTGAAGGGTGAGGATCATGAGAGCCCGCTACGCGTGGCCACGGTGCAAAACACCAACAAGGGCGCCTATGCCCTGCGTCAGGGGGATTGGGTGTTGATCGATGCACCCAGCGGATCCCATTCCGGCGAGCCTGCGGCCTACCTCGAACACTTCGGCCTGGAAACCTACCCGAAGGACACCCCCGGACTTCTTTTCAATCTGAAGGAGGATCCCCGGCAATCGAAGAACCTCTATCAGGAGCACCCGGAGAAAGTCACCGCCATGCGCCAGCTTCTGAAGCGCTACGTCGCAGGCGAGCGCTGCGCACCGAAGAGAAACTGAGGCAACGAATCATGAACGAACTTCCATTTCGGCACGCCGTCCTTGCGATCGGCCTTGGGCTACTCGGAGCAGCATCGGGCGATTCCGCAAAGCCCAACATCATCTTCGTCATGACGGACGACCAGGGTTACCCGGCCGTCGGGGCGCACGGGCATCCATGGCTCAAGACGCCGCACATGGACCAGATGCACTCCCAATCCATCCGCTTCGATCGCTTCATGATGGGGTCGACCTGCGCACCGAGTCGCGCGGGAATCATGGCGGGAGTCCACTCGATCAAGAACGGAGTCACGCACACGATCTACGAACGTGAGAGACTGAATCTGAAGGCCACCACGATTCCGCAGGTCCTGAAGTCGGCGGGCTACGCGTCGGGATATTTCGGCAAGTGGCACTTGGGTGACGAGGCTCCCTATCAACCGGAGAACCGGGGTTTCGACGAGTCCTTCATCCACGGTGCGGGTGGGATTGGTCAGAAGTATCCCGGATCCTGTGCCGATGTTCCGGGGAACAAATACTTCGATCCCGTCTTCAAGCACAAAGGCACCTTCGTGAAGACCAAGGGCTTTTGCACGGACGTGCTCTTCGAGGCCACCTTGGGCTGGATCGAGGAGGTCAAGGACTCCGACCAACCCTTCTTTGCGTATCTCTCCACCAACGCCCCGCACAGCCCATTCGTCGCGCCGCCGAAATATCAGAAACGTTACACCGACCTTGGATTCCCCGCGAAACCGGCCGGGTTCTTCGGAATGATCGAGAACATCGATGACAACCTCGGACGGATGTTCGCACAGCTCGGCAAATGGGGCCTGCTTGAGAACACCGTCATCATCTTCACATCCGACAACGGGATGACGACTTCCGGATGCGGATTGAGAGGAAAGGAAGGGCGACCCCAGGTGAAGCTTGGCACGGATGCCGAGGGGAATGCCATGATGACCTACAACGCGGGCATGAAGGGCCTGAAGGGCACCGTGGACGAAGGCGGTGTCCGGGTTCCGTTCTTTGTTCGTTGGGATGGAAAGATCAAGGAAGGTCGTACGGTCGACACCGTGGTGAGCTATCTGGACATCCTGCCGACGCTGGCGGAGTTGGCGGGTGCCGAACTCAAGGGCACCCAGGAGTTCGAAGGCAGGAGCCTGAAGCCTCTACTCATGGAAAGCAATCCGGCCTGGGAAGACCGGCTTCACTTCCAGCACGTCACCCGCTGGAACCGTGGTGACAATCCCGACAAGTGGAAGTGGAAGAACTACTCGGTGCGCAACCAGCGGTTCAGACTGGTCGAGGATGCACTCTACGACATGGAGAAGGACCCCGGACAGACCAAGGACGTGTCCGCCGTGTTCCCCGAGGTCGTGACGGAGATGAAGAAGGCATACGAAGCGTTCTGGGACGAGTCCCGCCCCCTGATGATCAACGACGGGGTCCCCTTGGCGAAGGAGAGACCCTTTCATGTCGACTACAACCGACAGAAAAACACCATCGGCATTCCCCTCTGGAAGAACTGAAACACCCGACATTCCCCAACATTTCCCCACCCTGCGCCCGTCTTGTCAGGCACACCGAAAAACACCTCCTTCAATCATTTCATTCGCATCAACCCATCCATGAAGACGCCCACTCGACCCCTCTCCTGCATCCTTTTCGGCACACTACTCTCCGTGGTCCATGCCGCGGACATCTACGTCAGCCCAGACGGAGCCGACACGGCCTCCGGCAGCAAGGACCAACCGCTGGCTTCACTCGCCTCCGCCCAGCAACGGGCCAGAACCTTCGCCGGCAAGGAGGCCGTCACGGTTCACCTCGCGGATGGCATCTACTACCTGCCTGAGACGCTAGTCTTCACGCCAGAGGACTCGGGTTCGGCCGAGCATCCGGTCATCTACAAGTCGGTCAACGAGGGCGGCGCCGTGCTCAGCGGCGGGTCACAGCTCGAGTTGTCGTGGGAACCACACCAAGGCGGAGTTTTCAAAGCGGCCACGCCGGACGGACTGGTGATCGATCAGGTATTCATCGATGGGAAGAACCAGCGCATGGCTCGCTACCCGAACTACGACCCAGCGAAGAAGGCGGAACCCTATCAGGGATACGCTGCCGATGCCTTCTCGAAGGAACGTGCGGCAACCTGGGCCGACCCCACGGGCGGCTACATTCATTCCCTGCACAAGGCTCGCTGGGGCGGCTACCACTACCGGATCACCGGCAAGAATGCGAAGGGTGAGGTGACCTACGAGGGCGGTTGGCAGAACAACCGCCAGATGGGCATGCACAAGGACTACCGCATGGTGGAAAACATCTTTGAGGAACTGGATGCGGAAGGCGAATGGTTCCACGACGCCAAGACGAACACGCTCTACTACATGCCCGTGGCAGGCACAGATCTCAATGCCGCCAAGGTCGAGGTGGTGCGCCTGCGCCATCTGATCGAGTTCAAGGGATCAGAAGCGCAGCCGGTGAAGCACATCACGCTTCAGGGTTTCGTCGTCCGGCATGCGGCCCGCACCTTCATGGACTGCAAGGAACCCCTGCTGCGCTCGGACTGGGCGATCTACCGCGGCGGTGCGTATTTCCTCACCGGCACCGAAGACATCCGGATTCTTGATACCGAGTTCGACCAGGTCGGAGGCAACGCCGTCTTCGTCAACAACTACAACCGCAAGGTGCTGGTGAAGGGCTGCCACATCCACGACGCCGGCGCGAGCGGGGTGTGCTTCGTGGGTGATCCGGATGCGGTTCGTGATCCCTTGTTCGAGTATCAGGAAACCAATGACCTTTCGAAGATCGACCGCACGGTCGGACCAAAGACCAACAACTACCCATCGGAATCCGCCGTGGAAGACTGCCTGATTCACGGCATTGGTCGCGTCGAGCGCCAACCGGCCGGAGTGCAGATCTCCATGGCCCAGGGCATCACCGTGCGCGACACCTCCATCTACGATACCGCGCGCGCGGGCATCAACATCAGCGAAGGCACTTGGGGTGGCCACCTGATCGAACGCTGCGACGTGTTCGACACGGTGCTCGAAACTCACGACCACGGATCGTTCAACTCATGGGGCCGCGATCGCTTCTGGCACAAGGACCGCGGGTATTCCCAGAAGGAGATCGACAAGGATCCCGAGCTACCCTTCCTGGATGCGATGAAGACCACGGTCATTCGCGACAGCCGCTGGCGTTGTGATCATGGTTGGGACATCGACCTCGATGATGGATCGTCCAACTACGACATCTACAATAACCTGATGCTCAACAACGGCCTGAAGCTCCGCGAAGGCTTCCGACGTCGGGCCTGGAACAACATCACCGTGAACAACGGGCTCCACCCCCACGTTTGGTATGAAAGCAGCAAGGACGAGGTTTTTTCGAACATCTTCATGTCTCCCCACAAGCCGGCGCGCATGAGCACGCCGTACACGAAGGACGGCACGATGGTGGACCGCAACCTCTATGCGGCGGACGAGTCCAGCGTGATGAAGATTTCCAACAAGCTCGGCTGGGACAAAAACTCGGTCTTCGGTGATCCGATGTTTGTCGACCCCGCCAATTGTGACTTCCAGGTCAAGGAAGGGTCGCCGGCATTTGAGATCGGCTTCAAGAACTTCCCGATGGACCAGTTCGGCGTGAAGAAGGCCTCCTTGAAGGCGATCGCCCGCACTCCGGTGATTCCCGAGATTGGAGGCCAATCAACCAAGCCTACAAGGAGATCCGAACCTCGAACCGCCCGGTGGATGGGTGCTGAGCTCGGTGAGCTGAGCGGTGTCGAGTTCTCCGCCTACGGTGTCAGCAAGGAAGACGGTGGCGTGGCCTTGACCAAAGTCCCCGCGGACAGCGCGGCAGCCAAGGAGGGATTGAAGTCGGGTGATCTGATCCAGGGAGTCAATGGCAAGGCGGTAAAGAACATCGCCCAACTGCTTCGCGCACTTTCCGCGGAGAAATCCAAGACGCTCGAGTTGAAGGTGGTCCGTGATCAGAAAGCCACCGAACTCACGGTGACAAGGAAGTCCATTGTGGAGATCGAGTCGGCCTCGACCGAGGATGGCTTCAAGCGTCTCCCCTTGCCTGCCGAATCCAAGCTCTCGATCAGCGCTGCGCCCAAGACGAACAATGAATCACTGAGCACCCTGACCGATGGCAAACTTGCCGAGAACTTCGGCCCGGTCTTCGGCAACGGCGTCCACAATGGTGCCTACAAGGTGGACCTCGGTGCCGTGAAGCCGGTCACCGCCATCACGAGCTGGTCGTTCCGCATGGGAAATAACCGAGGACCTCAAAAACTCACGATCTACGGCAGCAACTCTGAAGCGGATCCCGGCTTCAAGCTCGAGAATTTCACCCCGCTCGGCTCGATCGACACCGGTGCCAGCAAGGCGAAGTTCACGGCTGCTTCCTTGCAAGCGCTGGATGGAGAATCGCTCGGCGATTTCCGCTGGATTGTCTGGGCCGTGTCACCGGTCTCTTCAAATGGCGGAGGTGAGAATACGGCCTTTCAGGAACTTGCCGTCGAAACCAAGCCATAAAGTGGTTTCCGGAAATACGTGAACCAACCCCGATCCGCCGCGGCGTGAAGCCGTGGCGAAGCTCCGAACGCCCCATCGATGATCGAATGAATATCCTCCTTGTCCCCTTCCTCGCCGTCCTCGGTCTGTCTGCCCATGTGCAGCTGGCGCAGGCGGCGGGACCGTCGCAGCCGAACATCGTCTTCCTGATGACCGACGATCAGCGTTGGGACTGCTTCGGCTGCTATGGCCGGCCGGAGTTCCGGACCGCGAACATCGACCGACTCGCCGATCAGGGTGTCGTCTTCGACAAGGCCTACCACACGGTGGCCATCTGCATGCCGAGTCGCGCCACGATCTTCTCCGGGCGCTACTTCTCGAACCACCGGGTTGGCTTCACCTACCCCAACAACCTGACCTTTCCGAAGAAGGACTTCGAGGACACCTATCCAGCGAAGTTGAAGGGCGCCGGCTATCGCACCGGCTTCGTTGGGAAGTTCGGCTTCCCCGTGACCGACGAGGCTTACCACACCCGCGACCAGGTGAGGGGCTACGATCTCGAGGAACACCTGTCTCCCTACTTCGATTTCTTCGCCGGCAACGGGGTTCACTTCAGGGGGGACTTCGCGTCTTGGCCGGAGGACGACAAGCTGAAGGAAATTTTCGATCCGAAGCGGCCGAAGAACGAGCGAACCCTCAAGACCGGCGATGCGATGATCCGCTTCCTCGAGACCCAGCCGAAGGACCAGCCGTTTTGCCTCTCGGTCAGCTTCTATGCGGTGAAGAACGACAGCGATCACGACATGTATCCGCCGCACGTCAAGGAGTTCGCCGATGTCGACTTCAGCGTGCCGGAAAACTGGGTGGAGGGAAAGAACACCAAGCTGCCCGAGGTGCTCGACAACTGGCGTGGCGTCGGGCTGCACAAGGCCCGCACCTCCACGCCGGCACTCTATCAAAGGTTGGTGCGGCGCTTCGCGACGCAGGGCTACAGCGTCGACCAGCAGGTCGGCCGGCTGGTGGCGAAGCTTGAGGAGATGGGGCAGCTCGACAACACCGTGATCATCTACACTTCCGACAACGGTCGCTTCCACGGCTCGCACGGGCTTTACGACAAGGCGATCCACTACGACGAGTCGATGAAGGCGCCGCTGGTGGTCTTCGACGGTCGTTTGGCAAGGGAGAAGCGGGGACGCCGTGAGACCGCGCTGATCTCCATGGTCGACACGGCACCCACGATCCTTTCCCTCGCCGGTGTCGAGGTGCCCGAGCGCATGCAGGGACGGGATTACTCCAAGGTGCTCCACCAGACCGAGGACATGGCGGATTGGAGGACGGAAGTTTACAATGAGAGCCTGTTCCTCTCGAAGCTCCACGGACAGCGCAAGAACCCGAAGGTCGCGGAGGTGAATGAAAGGTTCATCGCCGAGAACCAATCCTACCGCTGCCGGGGCGTGACCGACGCGCGCTACAAGTACCTGATCTACTACGAGCACGATCCGGTCATCGAGGAGCTCTACGATCTGGAGAAGGATCCTTCCGAGATGAACAACCTCGCCGACAATCCCGAGCACGCCGAGGTGCTGGGGAAATTGCGCGCGCGGACAAAAGCGTTCTATCAGGAGATCATCATCGACCACGCCGTGGCCACCACGGAAACGCCTGCTCCGCCCGCAGCGAACGGCAGCAAGCGGGATCGGACTCCGGTTGCCGCAAACGTTCCGGGCTGGAAGCCCTTCCTCATGGAGGGTGCCTCGGTGCTTGTCGAATCGGCTGACGATGCCGATGGCTTTCGCAAGCTGAGGCCGACTCAGAGCGATGGTCGTTTCACGGCGAACCAGAAGACCGCCAACGACCCTCTCGAGTCGCTCGGCGACGGTCGCCTTGCCACGGGCATCGGTCCGGTGTTCCCGAATGGCGTCCGCACCGGGGCCTACCGCATCGATCTTGGCTCGGCCAAAGCGGTGCAGGCCGTGACCAGCTGGTCCCACCATTACAAGGGAGCGCGGGGTACGCAGAAGCTGGCCATCTACGGCAGCAATGCCACGACCGATCCCGGCTGGGATCTAGGCAAGTTCACCGCCCTCGGCACGATCGACACGACCGATCGGGCCAAGTCCGAGTTCACCGCTGCGTCCCTGCGTGCCGCCGAAGGAGGATCACTCGGAACCTTCCGCTGGATCGTCTGGGCGGTTTCGCCGGTCACCGCCGCCGGTGGTGGCGAGAACACCGCCTTTCAGGAGCTTTCGGTTGAGACCGCCCGGTAGCCCTAACCTTCCCTCATAAGTTTTTTATCCCTGCCACAACAATGTCTTCACGAAACTCATGGAGCAGTCCAAGCGACTCGATTTGAAGTTCTGTGAATCACCAAAAAATGACCGAGAATGAAAAACCGTCCATGTATCCTAGCGTCCCTTCTGGTGGCGCTCGCTCCCATCTGTGCCGAAGCCGACACATCGAAGACCCCCTATGACGGCTCTTGGGAGTCGCTGCAGGAGATGCCGGTGCCGGCGTGGTTCGACGACGGCAAGATCGGGATCTTCATCCACTGGGGTCCCTACAGCGTGATCGGCTACCGCAAGGGCGGGCGCGGCTACTCGGAGCACGTCCCGAAGTTGTTCTACACCGACTCCAAGCACTACTACCCCTACATGAAGAAGCGCTGGGGGGCGACGCCGCCGGAGTTCGGCTACAAGGACATCATTCCGGAGTTCAAGGCCGAGAAGTGGGACCCGGACGCCTGGGCGCAGCTGTTTGCTGAGGTCGGCGCGAAGTATGTGGTGATGACCGCTGAGCACCACGACGGCTGGGCGAACTGGGACTCGGATCTCACGCCATGGAATGCGGTCGACAAGGGGCCGAAACGCGATCTGGTCGGTGATCTGGGCACGGCGCTGAAGAAGCGGGGTTTGAAGTATGCACCTTCCTACCATCGCGAACGCCACCAGTCGTTCTTCACGAAGAAGCAGTATGTTGTCGATGCCGTGCCACAGGATGACATCAGTGAGGAGATCAAGCGCGTCCCGGAAGCCGCCTCGCTCTATGGACCCTTCGGTACCAGCAAGCAATTCGTCGATGACTACGTCGCTCGCTGGAAGGAGATCCAGACGAAGTATCAACCGGACTTCCTGTGGATGGATGATTTTCCAATCTACACGCGGGACGGCAACAATGTGCGTGGAGGAAAGGCGAAGCCGGAGGTGCGGTATTTCGATGATCAGGTGCGGCTGATGATCACGGATTTCATGAATGATGGCGCTGCGCGTGGCGCGGAGGTTTACCTCAACAACAAGGGAGCGAACCGCAACTGGCCGGATGGTGTCGGCTGCCTCGAGAAGGACAATTTGAAGCTCAAGGTGATCGGCCCGAAGTGGCAGAGCTGCACGACCTTCGGCACCTCTTTCGGTTATCTGGCGAACGACAAATACAAGTCAGTCGAAAGCATCATCCACGAGATGGTCGAGGTGATCAGCCGCAACGGCAACTTCCTGATCAACATCGGTCCCAAGGCCGACGGCACGATTCCCGAACCGCAGGTCGAGCGCCTCATAGCGATGGGCGCTTGGCTCAAGATCAACGGCGATGCCATCTACGGCTCACGCTACTGGAAGGTGTCCGAGCAGAAGGACGAAGCTCTGGCTTTCACCACCAAGGGGACGAAGCTGTATGCGATCAAGCTGACCCCACCTGGCTCTCCCTTCACGATCACCGGCACCGCTGGCTGGAGTGAGAACCAGGTGCATGGCGTCCGGCTCTTGGGTTGCGATGCGAAGGTCTCCTGGTTGATGACCCCAAAGGGTCTGCGGATCATCCCTCCCCCGAATCCTGGAGCAAGCCAGCATGCATGGTCATTCGAGATTAGGACGGATCGCGAACAGCATCATCCCAATGTGATCGTCGATGACGCGTCTTCAGCACTCAAGGGAACGAAGGCCGTGGACCTTGAGGGGAACTCGGAACGGAAAAGGAGAGGACCCTCGAAATAGCGTCGCCGGAACCCGTTCCATGCGGGAAGCCGGAGGATGGGGCCACACCAAGATCTCAAAAAAACTCGAAAACTGAATCACACTCATGATCATGAAGTCACGATGGGGATGGTCCGTCTGCGCGGCCCTATTCTTCGGAGGAGCCACCGCCGTTTCGGCGGATCAGCCCAACATCATCATCTTCTACGTCGATGATCTCGGCTGGCAGGATGTCGAGAAGCTCAACGACCTCGACGATCCCTGCCCCTATGAGACGCCGAACCTGATCGAGCTGGCGAAGCTGGGCATGAACTTCTCCCAAGGCTATTCTCCGGCGCCGACCTGCGCGCCATCCCGGGCGGCGATCCTCAGCGGCCAGCATCCGGCGCAGACCCGCTACACCCATGTGACCGCGGCGAGCATTCCGAAGCCGAGGAAGGATCAGGAATTTCAGGAGCCTTTTCTCGGTGCCTACTTCGATCTGGATCACCTGACTCTGGCCGATGCCTTGAGGAAGAATGGCTACCGGACCGGACACTACGGCAAGTGGCACACGGGCTTGAACGCCTCCGCCTATGGCTTCGAATTCTTCAACCAGACCCGTGGGTTCCATCGCGGCATGGGCGACCGGACGAAGGATTTTGCCACGGCGGACGACAGGACCTACCCGCTCAGCAAGAAGCGGTATCCACCGGTCTCGGAGGATTTCCCGAAAGGGATCCGGTATCCCTACGACGAGCTGACCGAGGAGGCGCTCAATTTCATCAGTGACAGCAAGGGCGAGCCCTTTTTCCTCAACCTCTGCCACTGGATGGTGCACTGGCCGGTCCTCACTCGGAATGGCGAGCTGCTCGAATACTACTGCAAGAAGCTCGGGCAACCGTTTCCTCCGAAGAAGGGGGACATGACGCTGGAGGGACAGCAGAATCCGTACTTCGCCGCCATGGTGACTTCGGTCGACTGGAGTCTCGGCCGGGTGATGGACCATCTGAAAGCGACGGATGACCCGCGCAATCCCGGCAAGAAGCTGATTGAAACCACCTACATCTTCTTCACCTCGGACAATGGTGGCGCGGAGATCAAAGGCCGCGAGATCATCTCGGACAACTTCCCGCTGAAGCACGGCAAGAAGTACTCCGATGAGGGAGGCATCCGGGTGCCGCTGGTGGTGGCAGGTCCCGGCATCCCCGCCGGCAAGGAATCGGCGACGATGGTCAACCAACTGGACTTCTTCCCCACCATCCTGAATCTCACCGCCACGACCATCCCGACTGAAGCGCAGGCAAAGCTCAGCGGCTTGGATATCACTCCGGTCCTGAAGGGCGAGGCCAGTGAGGTGGCCGATGAGAAGGGCAACAAGCGCAACAGCCTGTTCTGGCACTTTCCGCACAACAAGAAGCGGGCGGCGATTCGGAAGGGAGACTTCAAGCTCTATCGCCACTTCGAGACGGAGCAATACTCGCTCTATCGGCTCTACAAGAACGGTGAGCTTGCCGATCTCGAGGAGAAGGTGGATCTGAGCGGGAATCCGGAGTTCGCGAGTGTGGTGGAGGAACTTTCAAAGGAGCTGAACCGGATGCTGGAAGAAACCCGAGCGGAGCTCCCCTATCGCAACCCCGGCTTCAACGGTGCCACCCTTCCGAGTGCACGTCTCAAGACGGTCTCCTTCGGTTCGGGCGGAACCACGGCGATGCTTCCACTGGATCCTGATGGACCGAAAGCATCAGAGGCCTGGGTCCTCTACCATGCGAAAGAAGACGCCGGGCATGGCAAGGGCGCCAAGTCGACCGACTTCAACAAGATCGGCGACCCTGAGATTGCCTATCAGGTCAAGGTTCCGGCATCGGTGGGAGGCGGCGGTCACGAAATCACGGCTCCCGTTCCGAAAGAGGTCGACCGGGTCCAGTTCATCGTCGTGGACGAGAACCGCTTCTGCCACTTCTCCCCCATCACCCGAAAACCCTGATCCTGGAAAACTTCCCGAAAACCCATGAGCATGAAATCGATCCCGACGGCGTTTGTCGGACTCTGCGTTGTGGCAACCACCGTGGCAGCGACTCCCGAATCAGCTGCTACCGGCAAGCCGAACGTGGTTCTGGTGATGACGGATGACCAGGGCTATGGCGACCTGGGTTGTCATGGCAACCCGATCCTGAAGACGCCGGAACTCGACAAGCTCCACGCCGAATCGGTTCGTTTCACCGACTTCCACGTGAGTCCGTTCTGCACGCCGACACGGGCTGCCTTGATGACCGGGAACCATCCGGGAGTCACCGGTGCCTTCCGCACCAGCTCGGGCCGGACGATGATGCACCCGGACGAAAAGACGGTGGCTCATCTTTTCGCCGACGCGGGATACGCGACCGGGATGGTGGGCAAGTGGCACCTCGGGGACAACGCACCGCATCGCCCACAGGATCGGGGTTTTCAAGAGGTGCTCTGGCACCGTTGCGGTGGAATCGGTCAGGCATCGGACTACTGGGGCAACAACTACTTCGACGACACCTACGAGCGAGCCACCGCAGACAACAAGCAGGGAGCCTTCGAGAAGTTCGAGGGTTACTGCACCGATGTCTGGTTTCGCGAAGGGATTCGTTTCATCGAGAGCCATCGGGAGAAGCCCTTCTTCCTTTACCTCGCGCTCAATGCGCCACACGGCCCCTATCACGTCCCGCCGGAATGGGTGAAGCCCTACGAAGGCAACAAGGACGTCCCCAATCCCAACTTCTACGGGATGATCGCCAACATCGACCACAACATGGGGATCCTGCGCAAGCGCTTGGACGAACTCGGTCTGGCTGAGAACACGATCCTGATTTTCATGACTGACAACGGCACCTCCGCGGGAGCGAAGTTCAAGGGATTGGATTCCGAGGCCGTGGTCGGTTACAACGCCGGGATGCGCGGCAAGAAGTCGTCGGTCTACGACGGCGGCCACCGCGTGCCTTTCTTCATCCACTGGCCGAAAGGCGGACTCAAGGCCGGCAAGGAAATCGATACGATTGCGGCGCACATCGACGTGCTGCCAACACTTGCGGAGCTGTGTGGGATCCCGGTTCCGGATGTCTACGATGAAGATGGCATCTCATTGAAGCCGCTGCTCGACGGCAAATCTCTGGATCGGAAGCATCATGTGGTGCAGTACCACGGGGGTGCTCATGGCAAGGCGATGCCACCCGGACCGCTCGCCTTCTCGACCGTGCTGACCGAACGCTGGCGGTTGGTGAATTCCAATGGCCAGTTCCTTTTCGACATCGAGGCCGACCCGGCCCAGCGCAAGGATGTCGCGGCCGAGCATCCGGAAGTCGTCGAGCGCCTGCGCGGGCTGTATGATCCTTTCTGGGAACGGGTGTCGCCACGGATGACGCCGGTGCGCATCGACCTCGGCAATCCCGACGAGTTACGGACCACGTTGTGTTCCCAGGATTGGCGGATGGAAAAGGGCAACCCACCTTGGAACTTCGGGGCAATCAGGAAGCTGCCGAAGGTGACCGGACCATGGCTGGTCGATGTGAAACAGGCGGGTCGCTACCGGCTGACCTTGCGCCAGTGGCCGGCCGAGGCGGACAAGCCGGTCGTGGCGGTCCGTGCGAAGGTCGAAATCGCCGGAAAGGAGAAAGAGGTTGCGGTGGAGCCGGGTAGCAAGGGGGTCGTCATCGAATTGGAATTACCTGCAGGACCAACCGAACTGGTGACTTATCTCTACGACAAGCAGGGCAGAGCCGGCGGCGCCTACTTCACCGAGGTGGAATGGATGGAGGATCTCTAACTACCCGTAAAACAGAATTCAATCATGATCAGTACAATGACCAGACACACAGTTTTATGGTTCGGGGCAGCCGTCGCGCTGTCGAATGCGATGGCGGAACCGCTGACGGTGGAATCCCCGGATGGGACCCTATCAGCCTCGTTTGAGGTCAAGGACGGGGCGCTCTTCTACTCGGTGTCCGAGGCCAACAAGCCGGTGGTTGGATCCTCGAAGGTGGAAATCCTCAGGGACGCCAGCATGGAGCTGAAGGAGCACTCGTTGCGTGAGAACGACACCAGTTGGAAACCGGTCTGGGGTCAGTTCAGCACGATCCGCGACCACCATCGGGAGCTGAATCTGTCGCTGACGGCGAATGGCATGCCGGTGACGCTGCTGTGCCGGGTCTTCGACGATGGGCTTGGGTTCCGCTTCGTGCTTTCCGAGGAAAGCAAGGGCAAGAAGCTGAATTTCACCAACGAGTTCCGCCTGAGCGACGAAAAGGGGTTCTACCATCCAAGGGGCGAGCAAGGGGTCTCCGGCCCGCTGCGCCGTGACGAGTTGAAAGGCGTGCCGGTTCCGCTGGTGCAAATACGCGACGACGGCAGCGCCCGGGCGTGGTTCGAATCGGACATCTATTCGGCCGACGGCTTCGAGTCGATGCGCACGACCTACGACAAGAAGACCGGGGTGTTCACTTCGACAAGCTCCGCCACCTCCACAGGCAGGGGTCAGGTGACGCCGTGGCGGGTCATCCTGCTCGACGACCGGGTCGGCAACCTCGCGGTGAACACGGTGGCGCTCAATCTTGCCGCTCCCTGCAAGCTTGAGGACACCAGCTGGATCAAACCGGGCAAGGGCTTGTGGGACTGGCGGGTGCACGGCTACGACAACGGGGACTTCGTCTATGGCATCGATACCAGAAGCTACCTCCGCTTCATTGATTTCTGCGCCGACCAAGGGATCGAGTATTTCACCGTCGACGATCACTGGTTCCTGAGCGCCAAGGACGGGAAGATCGAGGTCTCTCCCGAAGTGGATATCGAGAAGGTGATGGCCTACGCCAAGGAGAAGGGCGTGAGGATCAAGCTCTACTACGATCGCAAGAAGGGAAACTTCGGTGATGAGACACTCTTCAGCCACTATGCGGGGCTGGGTGCCTCAGGGATGAAATACGGCTTCATGGGCAAGAGGGCCGGCTTCACCCGGGCAGCGATGGAGGCGGCGGCGGAGCACCGGATGGTGATCAATTTCCATGACGGCCCCGCGCCCATGGCGGGAGTCGAGCGGACCTTGCCGAACCTGATCACCCGGGAATACTGCCACGCCCAGCAAGACAGCCGCCGAGCCTTCACTCCCGAGACCTTCCTGAAGATGGTGATGGTCAATGGCTTGATCGGCCCGCTCGACATGGCCAACGGCAATTTCGGGATCGGCAGCATCAACGCCGGCGAGCGCCAGAAGGGTCCCAAGAAAAAGAACAGCTACATTTCCACCGTGACCAGCGAGGTGGCGCGGACGTTGGTCGTCTATTCCGGCTTGATCACCCTACCGGATGCGCCGGAGGAGTACCTGAAGAAGCCGGACCTGTTCGAATTCCTCAAGCAAATGCCCGCCACCTGGGACGAGAGCAGGGTTTTGAATTCGAAGATAGGCACCTACATCACCACGGCCCGCCGAAGCGGCGACAGCTGGTTTGTCGGCTCGGTCAACGACCAGAACGAGCGCACGCTGGAAGTGAAACTCGACTTCCTCGAGGCCGGGAAAAGCTACGAGGCGACGATCTACCAGGATGCGGAGGACTCCCATGGGGTGAAGAACCCGGAGGCCTATGAAATCACGACCAAGTCCGTGAAGCGTGGCGACGTGATCCCGGCCAGAATGGCGGTCGGTGGCGGTCATGCCATGATCCTTCGCCCGGCGAAATAGTCCCTCTCCCCTGCCCTGCATCATGAAAACAAAGGCCATGTTCCTGGTTACACTTCTGCTCTGGATGGGTGGACTGGTCAGCCATGCGGAGGAGTCCCGCCCGAACATCGTGGTCTTCCTGGTCGACGACATGGGATGGGGCGACTCCTCGGTCTACGGTAACGAGCTGATCAAGACGCCGAACTTGGAGAAACTGGCAAAGCAGGGCGTCACCTTCAGCCAGGCCTACTCGGCCTGCGGGGTCTGTTCCCCCTCTCGATCGGCCATCCTCACCGGTCGCACCCCGTTTAGGAACGGTGTGTGGTGTCACGTGTCAGGCAATGGGCCAACCCACCTGCGGACCAGTGAGATCACCTATCCCGAGTTGCTCAAGGAAGCGGGCTACGAAACCTGTCACGTGGGGAAGTGGCACCTGAACTCCAGGCAGATGTTCAACAACCGGGAGTTCCCGCAGCCGGGCGACCATGGCTACGACTACTGGATGGCGACCCACAATAATGCCAGCCCCAGCCACAAGAACCCGAAGAACTTCGTCCGCAATGGCAAGGAAGTCGGAGTGATGGAGGGATACTCCGCACCCTTGGTGGCCGCGGAGGCACGGAAATGGCTGAAGGAAATTCGGGATCCTTCTAAACCTTTCGCCTTGTCGGTCTGGCTGCATGAGCCACACCTGCCGATCGCGACCGATCCCCGCTTTCAAGAGCCGTATGGGAATGATCCGAACCGCACCTACATGGGGAACATCACTCAGCTGGATCACGCTTTGGGCATGGTGATGGACGCTTTGGACGAGCAGGGTGTCGCCGACAACACGCTGTTGATCTTCACATCGGACAACGGGCCCGAGGGCAAAGGTGGCGTGAAGGGAGGCTCCACTGGCGGCCTGCGTGGGCGCAAGCGGAACGATTACGAAGGAGGCATTCGAGTGCCCGGCCTGGCGCGCTGGCCGGGTCATATCGAGGCCGGCAGCAAAAGTGATGTGCCGGTGATCGGCTCCGACATCTTCGCCACCGTGCTGGAGGTGTGCGGTGTCCCTTTGCCGGAGGACCGGGTGATCGACGGCGTCAGCATGGTGCCCGCCTTCGCGGGAAAGCCGGTGGAACGCAAGGTGCCGTTATTCTGGCGCACCCACGTCTCCGGCCCCGATGACCGAGTCGCGATGCGGATCGGCGACTGGAAGCTCGTCGGCAACGAGACCCTAACGAAGTTCCAGCTCTTCAACGTGCAGAAAGACTGGAAGGAAGAGAACGAACTTTCGGAAAAGATGCCCGAGAAGACCGAGGAAATGAAAGGCATCTTGCTGAAGCTCTGGAAGGAGATCGAAGCCGAAGGCCCCCGCGAATGGTGGGAGGATGGCTCACGCAAACCCAAGAAGGGCAACAAGCTGAGCTACTGAGAACAACCACAATGAGAATTACCAAAATCTTGATAACGACCGCCCTGCTGGTGCTTGGCGGCCTCTTTCTTCCCGGCCTTTCACCATCGGCATCTGCCGCGGAGGATCTGGCGAGCAAAGAGGAGCTCTACACCGGAAAGGAATACCGGGAAGCGTTTCAAAACCCGCAGGATGATCCATCCCGGCCCAATGTCCTGCTGATCGGCGATTCGATCTCGAATGCCTACACCGTGGATGTCCGCAAGAAGCTCCATGGGCAGGCCGATGTTTTCCGGATTCCTGGAAACGGAAAGAACTCCGCGTATGGATTGGCCAACTTGAACAAGTGGCTGTCGATGAAGCCCGGCAAGTGGGATGTCATCCACTTCAACTGGGGCCTGTGGGACCTTTGCTACCGGAACCCTGAATCCAAAGTGCAAGGCTACCGCGACAAGGTCCATGGCACCATCACCGCGACTCCCGAGGAATTCAGGAGCAACCTGGAGAAGATCGTCGCGCGACTGAAGAAAACGGATGCCACCTTGATCTGGTGCACGATCACCCCGGTTCCGGAAGGTGAGGCGGGAAGGAAGCTGGGTGATGACCTGAAATACAACCGGATTGCCGAGGAGATCATGAGGGCCAATGACATCCAGATCAATGACTTGCATGCCCACGCCCTGTTGGCGTTGCCTGAGATCAAGATCAAAGAGGGCGACGTCCATTTCACCAAGGAAGGGTCTCGCTACCTTGCCGGCAAAGTCGCCAGCGAGATCGCCCAAGTCATCTCGAAAAAGAAGGAGACCCAGCCATGAAGAACCTACCGATCATCAAGTTCGGGCTCGTCTGCCTGTTGTCGCTCTGGGGGCGTTCGGTTCATGCTGAAACGCCTCCGAACATCATCTTGATGATGGCCGATGACCTGGGCTGGGGTGATGTGAAGTGTTTCAACCCGAAATCGCCGATCAAGACGCCGTATCTCGATGCGATGGCGGGGGCCGGCATACAATTCAACCGCTTCTATGCCTCGTCACCGGTGTGCAGTCCGACCCGCGGATCCTCTCTCACGGGTCGACACCCCTACCGCTACGGGATTCCCTATGCGAATACCGGGCACATGAAGCCCGAGGAGCTGACCCTGGCCGAACTGCTCAAGGCAAAGGGCTACGCGACCGGGCATTTCGGCAAGTGGCATCTCGGCACGCTGACGACCGAGATCAAGGATGCCAATCGCGGCATGCCGGGGAATACGAAGGACTTCAGTCCACCCTGGAAGAATGGCTTCGACCATTGCTTCTCGACCGAATCCAAGGTGCCGACCTGGGATCCGATGTTGTTGCCCGGCAAGGCGGAGGGTTGGAAAGACGGCAAGAAGGGGTGGGACGCCATCAAGGATCGTGCGAGCGCAGAGAGCTACGGGACCCACTACTGGAATGAGAAGGGCGAGATCGTCCGCGACAATCTTGAGGGTGACGATTCCCGCGTGATCATGGACCGGGTCGTGCCCTTTGTGGAAGAGGCGGCAAAGGAGAAGAAGCCGTTCTTCGCGGTGGTATGGTTCCATACGCCGCATCTGCCGGTGGTGGCGGGTCCGGAGTATGCCGCGATGTATCCGGGGGTGAGCGACTTCGAGAAGAACTACTACGGCTGCATTACAGCGATGGATGATCAGATCGGTCGCCTGCGCACGACGTTGAAGAAGGCGGGCGTGGCGGAGAACACCATGCTTTGGTTCTGCTCGGACAATGGGCCGGAGGGAAGCAAGACCAGCCCCGGCTCGGCCGCCCACTTCAAGGGCCGCAAGCGCAGTCTGAACGAAGGCGGTGTGCGGGTGCCGGGGATTCTCGAATGGCCTGCGCAGGTAAAAATGGGAACAGTCACCGATTTCCCGGCGGTGACCAGTGACTACCTGCCCACAATTCTCGAGGCGGTGAAGACGGAGTATGCCGGTGAACGACCCTTGGATGGCATTTCGCTGCTACCGGTGATCGCCGGTGACCAGAGCGAGCGCCAGCAAGGGATTGGTTTTGAATCACGTGGCTCGGCGGCGTGGTCGACGCAGCGCTACAAGCTCTTCCGTGCGAAGAAGGGACAGCCGTGGCAACTCTACGACCTGATCGAGGATCCGTCCGAGAAGAAGGATCTCGCCATGCAGCACCCGGAAGTGGTCGCCAAGCTCGCCAAGGAATTCTCGGCCTGGCAGGAGTCCTGCGCTCGCAGCGATCGAGGGGATGACTACGGATCGAGATGAAATCGACAGCCCCCACAGCGATCGTTGTCGTGATGATCGATGATCGAGGCAACGGCGACCCAGCGTGTCACGCTCACCCCTTCAAGGTCGGGGTGCTCCAGACGAACTTGCCTTGCGATTGGATGGACTTGGGCGGGAAGACGGTCGCCGAGAGGGTCCAGCCTGGTTCGCAGAGTGATGTTTGCTAATTGAGCTTGGTGGCGAAGGGAGATTCGGTGGATGCTGGCAATGTGAAGCAGAATCGCGGGTTGATGCGTCGAATCGGGTGCCGTGGCCTCGCGGCGGCTCTGCTTCTTCCCAGCGCCATGGCGGGTGCGACCGAAGGCTACTCGGACCCCCTGAGGCCGCCATCGGAGGGCGCGGATCATCAACCTCCGGAAGTTTTCATTTTCCAAGTCCCCGCCCGCTTGAGGCAGATCGAGGAGGAGATTGAAGAGGAAACCCGCATTCTTGCGGCACTGGCACCGCTGCAGATCGGGATGCAGTTCGATGAGTTCGGCTATCACAGCGACTACATCGCTGCGGTGGAAGGGGTGCCGGAAGAGCCATTGTGGACCATGGATTTCGGGGCCGGGCTTTTCCCGACCCAGGCCTTTGTGTTGGTGCCGGCCCTCGACCAGCGGTCGTCCGATCTACAGAGCTATGCCTTTCCGAAACGCTTCCGGATCCGCGCGGTCGATGGCAAGGGAGTTCCGGGCAAGATTCTTGTCGACTGGACGACACGGGATTTCCCTGACCCCGGTCTGCGCCCGGTCTACTTTTCCTTTCCTGAGGAGGATGCGCCGACGGGTCCCTTGCGGGT
This sequence comes from Haloferula rosea, assembly GCF_016595525.1. Classification (GTDB taxonomy): domain Bacteria; phylum Verrucomicrobiota; class Verrucomicrobiia; order Verrucomicrobiales; family Akkermansiaceae; genus Haloferula; species Haloferula rosea. Next base: position 206,771 of record NZ_JAENII010000001.1, on the reverse strand, counting down.
GGAGGTCTTTGCCGGGCACGAGGAGAAGGGGCTCGAGTTTTTCGCGCTCGGCCGCGTTCATCCGATCCGGCAGGGGGAACTGCAGAAAACGGGCGTCGCCGCGGTTTCATCCAGTTTTGAATCCGCTCCTTACTGGAGTAAGGACTATCTGGCCTCCCAGAGAAACACCCTCGGGATGCCCCTTTCGGCGAAGGATGGCGCCGGTGGCAACCTTGTCCTGAAGCTGCCGGCCGAGAGACTGAATTGGCCGCTGGTGATCCGGGTGGAGCTGGATGAAACGAGTGTCCTCGGTTGGGTCAACCTATTTCCGGGTCGCAGCCCTTCGGGTATCGACGTTCCGGGTTATGGATTCCCTGGATCGATGAGGATCTTTCGCATTGAGAGGAAGGCGGATGGAAAAGAGTCGCGGCATCTCCTCCCTGATCAGGAATTGCTGAAGAATCCGGGCAACAACATGCTGCGCATCCGCGGAGTCGGCAGCATGGCGGATGCGCTGGAGTTCGAGTGCAATGATTTCCCGGCCTATCAGGGACAGCCGGTGTTCTCTCTCGGCGAGATCGAGATCATCCGCTCGGGTGGCAATCTGTCGCGGGACCGTCCTGTATCCATCCGCGGCTTCGAGATGGCGGAGGAATCCGGATTGAGAACGCTGGTGGACGGCAAGGTCGGCGGGCGGGACATCCTGCATTTGCCCGAATGGCTGCGGCAGTTGGCGGAGGGCAAGCCGCACGAGGCCCGGCTCGCGGGACTCAAAGCCGAGCAGCAGATGCTGACGGAGCGATGGAGGCGGTTTCGTGGACGGGCGCTAGCGGGAGTGACGATCGCCGGATTGGCAGGTGTTCTGGGATTTGTCTTTTACCTGCTGAGGAGTCGGAGGCAGGCGGAAGCCCGCTTGCGAAGACAGATTTACTCGGATCTCCATGATGAGGTCGGAAGCAACCTGGGCAGCGTTTCACTGCTGGTCGGGCAACTTGCGGAGATCGCCAGAAGCGACCGCATGAAGGAAGGCATGTTCAACCTGTCGCTGATGGCGCGCGAAGCCTGCGTCTCGTTGAGGGAAGTGGTCTGGGTGGCCGATCAGAGAACCATCCGGCTGCCCGCCTTGATTCAGAAGCTCGGTGAGCGGGCGGAGAGGGTTCTGGGAGAGGTCGAGTTTTCCTCCGAAACGCCGGTCGATTGTCCCGACGAAGCCGTTTCTCTAACCACCAAGCGGCACCTGATGATGTTCTTCAAAGAGGCGGTGCACAACTGCGCCCGACACGCGCGGGCCACCAAGGTGAGCCTGAGGGTGTCCGTGGTGGAGCGACAACTGGGGATCGAACTGCGCGACAACGGCTGTGGGTTCGACACCTCCTTGCCGACGGAAGGCTGGGGCCTTGGCAGCATGAAGCAGCGCGCGAGCGAAATGGGAGGAGGAATGGAACTGCGGTCGGCGCCGGGCGAGGGAACCACGATTGCCCTGCGGCTTCCCCTCTCCTCGCTTTCCAAGGAGCCCAGCAAAGCCTACAAGACTTCGAATTAGGGATGATACCGATAACCGTATGGGTCGTGGAGGATGACGCTGGCTTCCGCCGAACCTTGAGAGATTTGCTCAATGGCGAGGAGGCGATCACCTGTCGCCGGGTCTTCCCCTCCTGTGCCGAACTCTTTGCCGCGCTCGAAACCGACGAACCTCCGGACCTCCTGATGATGGACCTGGGACTGCCCGGCATGGACGGCGTGGAAGGGATCCGCGAGTTGGCGGCCAGGGCGCCCGACGTGGCGGTGCTCGTGATTACGGTTTTCCGGGAGAAGGAGAAGGTGCTCGAGGCCCTGAACGCCGGTGCCTCGGGGTATCTGCTGAAGACGGCCACGGGACGGGAGATTCTCGAGGGAATCGAACAGGTCTTCCAGGGAGGAGCGGCCTTGAGCCCCGAGGTGGCCAAAATCGTTCTCACTGAAGTGAGGAAGCCCTCATCGGGCGAGACCTTCGGTCTGTCCGGGCGCGAGATCGAGGTACTTGAGCAACTGGCCATGGACCATTCCGTCAAGGAAATCGCCGATCATCTGGGGATCAGCCGGCGGACCGCCGCCTTCCACCTCGAGAACATCTACCGCAAGCTGCACGTCCAGTCGCAGTCGGGGGCGGTCGCCAAGGCCCTGCGCTCGGGGATTATCTGACCCCTTCACAGGGGGATGCGCCGCCGGAAGCGCGCTTGCCAACCGGAAGAACTGGCCATTTGGCCAGTAGACGCCAGGAGCGGAAGCCACCGACTCTTGCGGTAGATCCATCAGCATGCCTCATTACTTGCTGAGCCTCCATCCACAGACTCTCGAAAACCCATGAAAGCTCTCTCCTCCCTGACCCTGCTCGCCTTTGCTCTATCCGCACCGAGTGCTTCGGCAGTCACCACGCTCAACACTGACGCCACCTTCGACCTCACTGGAACCAACTGGGACAACGGCACTCCAACCGCATCCGACCCCGGCTTCATATCGGGCAACTATTCGATAGGCGGCAACGTCAACATGAGCTCGGTTGGAACGACCAGCGTGACCCAGACCGCTGGTAACGGCACGGGAGGACAATGGAATTACCACTCCAATACCAACTACACATTCAATCTCAATGGTGGCAGTATCAGCAGCACGTCTGGCACCTTTTTTGTCAACGGAAACACCCTGAATGTGGGCGGTGGCAGCATCACCAAAACCGGAGGGCAGTTCCGGTTGGTGAGTTCCGCCAGTCTAACCGTTAGTTCCGGCAGCATTACAAGTAATGACTTTCTTGTAGAAGGTGGAAGCTCGATGACGATTGGCGGTGGGACTGTGAACGTCACTCAGTTCCTCAACCGAGGTGGCACAACAACCATCTCTGGAGGAACCTTCACGAATACCAATGCCGCCATTGGTTTCAATCGCAACAGTGGCTCGTCAAATCACACCGTGAATTTGACGGGAGGGACTGCAATCCTCAGTGCCAGCAATTTCCTCAACAACTCCGGTCAGATCACGACCATTGGAGGCGACTTTGTGCTCAATGGAACCAGCATCGTCAACTTGTTCAACGCTGGTGTTCATGGCAACAGCTCCACCATCAACTTCACCTCCGACTGGGTCGGTTCTTTGACTCTCGATCCGGGAACGGCATGGGCCGACATCTTCGAGGCTGGTGACGTCAGCTACAACGGCACCGAACTCGGCGCCGGCGACTTCGAATCGTATTTCCAGAACAACAGCGGCGTCATCACCTTTATTCCAGAGCCATCCACGGCTCTTCTCGGGATGCTTGGCGCCGGATTCCTGCTGCGTCGCCGTCAGCGGGCCTGAGGCTCCCCCCCAACCTACCGAAATCTGCCCCGAACTGCCCAGGGCAGGAGTGGCGACAGGGCTCTGCATTCGTCGATTTTCGAAACCCTACCCATCACGAAACACACAAACCCATGAACTACACATCCTCACTGGCACTTGCTGCCCTCGCTCTCGCCACAGCCAACTCTTCGGCAACCACCACGCTTACGAGTGCCAATTTCGACCTGGACGCTGATGCCACATGGGATAGCGGACTCCCAGGTCCTGGCAACGACGGCATTATCAATGCCAACTACAATTTCGACGACATGGGTAGTGGGAATACGAACGGCAATTTCACCCTGGTGCCAGGCACCTATAGTTTGACCCAAACCGCAGGCGACGGATTGGGAGATCAATGGAACTTGAACGGCAATTCCGACTTCACTTTCAATTTGAATGGTGGAACGAAGACGAGCGATGGCGGGACCTTTTTCGTCAATGGATATACTTACAAAATTGACGGCGGATCGCTCACCAAAACCGGGGGTGAAAGTCGCATAGCGAACGGTGCCGAGTTCAATCTTGCCAGCGGGAGCTATTCTGCGACAAACACAAGACTGATCGGCGGATCGATTACGGTGAGTGGTGGAACCTTCTCCAGTGATACTCTTGATCTTGAAGGTGGGACGTTCACCCAAACGGGCGGCACGGTCACGACAACTCATGCAACTCTTGCGATCGCCCAGTCTGTTGCAGGTGGTAAGATTGCGAACTTGGAGGGTGGCACTTTTGTCAATGACACGGCAACTGCACTTGTCGCATCTTCGAACGTGACTGTGAATATTGGAGGGGACTTCGTGTTTGATGCCACTTCGGCAACCGGTCTCTTCAATAGCATTAGTGGAACATCGACTATTGATTTTGCATCTGATTGGACAGGTTCCCTGATTCTGGATTCAAGCACGGCATGGGACGATGTATTTGAGGCAGAAGGTCGTGTTAGCGTCGACGGCGCCGTGCTCAATCCAGGAGAGTTTGAGTTTTTCTTCCAAAACACCAGCGGCGTCATCACCCTCTCCATCGCCCCCCAGCCCGCCACGGCGAAATGGACTGGCCTCGGAGGTTCAACCTGGGATTTCGACTCGACGGCCAATTTCGCCTCGAACGAGCCAGCTGATCCACTGAACAACACGACCTTCGACGTCGCCACCTCAGTCGTGAATGCCGTGATCTTCGATGACACCTATGAGTTCAACGGAGGCAGCACCGGTGTAGGGAGCTTCGCTGTGGATGTGGCTTCTGGGGGCATCTCCGACACAGCAGTCACGTTCTCCAACGATTCGAATGCGTATGTGGTCAGCAGCCCGGACGCAAACGGCATCTCGGGGACCACGTCGGTCACCACATCCGGCGCATCCACGGTCACCCTCCTGGGGACGCACGCCTACACGGGCGCGACCATGATCGAGGCAGGCACGCTGAACCTCGGGGACGGCTCGACCGATGGCTCCATCGTCGACAGTGCCATCACCAATGATTCGGCATTGATCGTCCATAATACGGGGAGCATCACCCACAACGCCATCATCAACGGCAACGGGTCTTTCGAAAAGCTGGGAGCTGGAACACTGACTCTTGCCGCCAACTATCTGAATGGTGGAAGCGTCACACTTACCGGCGGCGACCTTGTCTTCCAAGGTGTCCCGCGCGCATCTTCCCACAGCATCGCCAGCTCGACCGTGCTCGAGCTCAACTCGGCCGGAGGCTTCAATATTGGAGCCGGATTTGATACCACCTTCACCGGAACGGGCACGCTGATCAGCACTGGCATGGGTACCCTTCGCTGGGGGGAGGCCAAGGCGGTGTTTGAACTCGGCTCAGGTGCCCTGATCGATGTTCAGAACGGACTCTTTGTCGGTGCCTCCCACGGCAATGTGGCCAGCAGGGCGGAGGAGTGGACCAACAATCTCTCGGACCTTCATGTCGAATCGGATGCGACGTTCAACGGTTCCGAAGGGAATATCAGGGTGAACGTTCTTACGGGTGGAGGCACCATTGCATCGGGTGGAAATCCAGCAACGACCGGCTACACCGGGTTCACCTTCGGTGTTGATGACGGAAGCGGGACCTTTGATGGTGTTCTGGACAACAATGGAACCCTCCTGGGGAACTTCACCAAGGTAGGTAGCGGAACGCAAACGCTCACCGGGATCAACCTCTACACCGGCAATACGACCGTCACGGAGGGCACGCTCACACTCGCCAGTGGTGGCGAACTCACGATGGCACCAGAAGCCAATGGGGTCTGCAACGTGATTGCCGGCGCGGCCGCTGGAAGTGGGGTCATCCAGCTTGATGGTGCGCTTTACCTGGAACTCATCGGCGCTGATATCACGAATGGAAACAGCTGGCTGCTGGTGGATGACACCGATCTGAGCGTCAACTATGGCGCAACTTTCAGTGTCAGTAGCCCGCTTGGACTCTTCACTGAAACGGCAGGCGTCTGGACGCTGATGGATGGAGACAATGAGTGGACCTTCACCGAGGCCACTGGCATCCTGAGCCTGGTCGCCCCGGACAGCGGCTATGCCACCTGGCTTGGCCTCTATCCAACCTTGAGCGACACCAGCCCGACCGGTGACCCGGAGAAGGACGGTATCGAGAACACCTTGGAATATGTCCTCAATGGCAATCCCGAGGTTTCGGATCCCTCGATTCTCCCGACTCTCGACACCTCCGGTGCCGACTTTGTCTTCACCTTCACCCGACGCGAGGAATCCGCAAACGACACCACGCAGGTGTTCCAGTATGGTTCCGATCTGATGGGCTGGACCGATCTCAACATCACGCCTCCAACCGCGACCGAAGTCACCCTCGGCACACCCGCCGATGGTTTGCAGACCGTGACGGTCACCATCAGCAAGTCCCTCGCAGTGGATGGAAAGCTGTTTGGCAGGCTGACTGCGACGCTCAACGAGTGATTCAATCTACGGGAGCCTGCCGGAGCTCCGACGCAACAAGTCCGGACCCACTCCCCCGAACTACGCCAATTGTTCGGGGGATATCTCTCGTTTGGCACATCTCGATTCATCTACCGACCCGCATCTTGCGGGCTTCACCCCTGCTCTCATGTCAAAGATTCATCCTCTATTTGGACCGGCCTGTTCATGGGCACTTGCTGCTCTGGCGCTTTCCTCCGCCGGTGCTTCGGCCCAAACCACGCTCGATGGAGGTGCCACCTTCAACCTTGATGTCGGCAGTTGGGACAACGGCATCCCAAGCGCTGTCGATCCCGGCATCATCGCGGATGACTACACCAACGGTGGCAACATCAACATGAGCGCCGTGGGAACGACCAGTGTGACGCAGACCGCCGGCAATGGCACTGGTGGTCAATGGAACTACCACAGCAATGCGAACTACACGTTCAATCTCAACGGCGGCACGCTCACCAACACGAGTGGCACATTCTTTGTCAACGGCAACACCTTCAACGTCGGGGGCGGTGCCCTGACCGCATTGGACTTCCGTCTTCAGGGTGGAGGTACCATGGCAGTGGGCAGTGGAAGCTTTACCGCAAGCATCATATCCCTGCGAGGGGGCACGTTTGAGATGACCGGCGGCACGGTCACCTCCGACCATGCTGGGCCGGTCTTCAATCGGGCGAACACGGACAATACGATCAACCTTACAGGGGGAAACGTCACCGCCGGCAGTGGCAACAACAATTCACTGATTCAGCATACCGGGATCTCTGCCACCATCGGAGGCAGTTTTACTGCAACCTTGCCTGGAGCGGTCAACTTGTTCGGAAGTGGTCTTCACAACAACAGTTCCACGATCAATTTCACCTCCGACTGGACAGGCTCAATCACTCTCAACTCCGCAACTGCCTGGGGCGATGTCTTTGAAGCAGGCGATGTGAGCATCGACGGTGTCGAACTCGGCGCCGGCGATTTCGAAACCTACTTCCAGAACAACAGCGGGGTGATCAGTCTGGTAGCGGGAGCGTCTCCATCCGTCATCATCTCCCCTGTGGCTCCAAGCACTGGAATCATCACGTCGAACAATTCCGGCACCACATTTTCGAGGATCTTCGACGAGGACAGGAACACCAACCACGCGCGTGGCCAATTGTTCCACCTGCCCGTCGTCCCAAGCGGCGGCTACCAGATCACCGGCGTCACCATTCACAAGAACAGCAATCAGACCTTCTCCTACGACACCGTGACGGTGCGGATGTTTGAAGGTGCTCAGGCCGACTGGGACACCGGAGCCGGGCACGACACCGCCACCGACGGAGACAACTACTTCGTCGACACCACCGTCACGGAACTGCATGCAGAGACTTTCACTTTGAACGGACTGGTTGGCGACGGCAACTACGTGACATTCGAGTTTGCTGCCCCGCTCGTGGTGGCGGACGATTCGGATCTCGGTTTTCTGCTGACCTACGATGAATCGGCACCCTCGAGCCCGGACTATTTCCAGTACAACGAGGGCGAAACGAACGGGCGGATCCAGATCACCACCACCGAGCACAGCACCGCCGACACCCGCCACATGAGGCACTTTGTCCTCGGCGACGCCTTTGAGGGTGGCTTCCCGGACACGGACAGCGACATGGACGGGCTCGCCGACGCTTGGGAAATGGTCCACTTCGGAAATCTCGACCAGACCGGTGCAGGAAACCCTGATGGCGACGGGCTCAACAACGCCGCCGAGGAGACCAACGGCACCAGCCCCAACCTGGCCGACACCGATGGCGACGGACTCGATGACGATGTCGAAGTGGCAGGTGTGACCGACCCTATTGATCCAGACAGTGATGATGACGGCTTGCTCGACGGTGTGGAAAGCAACACAGGAACCTTCGTTTCCCACGAGGATACCGGAACGGATCCGCTTCTCGCCGATTCGGACGGCGATGGTTCTCCTGACGGCTTGGAGATCACCCTTGGGTCTGACCCCTTCGACATCACCCACGAACCCGCAGAGCGGCCAAACATCGTTTTCATCATGATCGACGATCTCGATACTCGTGAGATCGGCGTTTACGGCCAGGCCACGCTGAAGACCCCGCGTATCGACACCATGGCCGACCAAGGCATGATGTTCACCGACTACTACACGGCGAGTCCCGTCTGCCACTCCGCCCGCTCATGCCTGATGACCGGTCAGGATTCGCGCCGCGCCCAGGACACGACCAACAGCAACATGCCGCTGGCCGCCGAGCGGACAACCATCGCCGAGGTGCTCAAGCAAGCCGGCTACACCACCGGCTGCGTGGGCAAGTGGGGGCTGGGAGAGGCGAATACGGTGGGTGCGCCATGGAATCAGGGGTTCGACTTCTTTTGCGGATATCTCAATCAGGTCAACGCCCACCGCTTCTTTCCAAAGTTCCTGTGGAAGAATAACGAAAAGATCTACTTCGATCAGGCTCTCGCCACTTCGGAAGGTGGCTCGCTCTATCTTCCGGGGGCGCAGAACTTCAATGCAGTCACGGATGATTGGGATGACCCGGTTGGGAATGTTTGTTCCCACGATGTGGTTGTCGCCGAAGGACTCCAGTTCATCGAGGACAACGCCGACAAGCCCTTCTTCCTCTACTGTGCCTGGACCCCGCCGCACGCTTACTTCTACAATGCGGCCACGGTGGAGGCGCTGACCGATGCCGACGGCCTGGTCTACGATCACACCGATCCGGATCAGACCCTGTTGGAAGAACTCTATCCGGGCGCGCCATTCGGCACCGATGGTCAAGGGCGCCCCCAGTTCATTCCTCACGTCTACGCCACCATGGTCTCCGCGGCGGATCGTGATGTCGGCCGCATCATGGACAAGCTCGTCGAACTCGATATCGACGACAAGACCCTGGTGATTTTTTGCTCCGACAATGGCGAGGATGAACCCACTTTTCTAACATCCGCCCACCTGAAGCCGGGCTATCAGGACCTCCGCGGCCTGAAACGGGACTGCTACGAGGGAGGCATCCGCTCGCCCTTCGTGGCCTGGTGGCCGGGCGCGGTTCCGGCCGGCAGCACCTCGGATGTGATCGGCACCTTTTCCGACATGCTGCCAACCTTTGCGGACATGGCCGGGCTCTCGACCCCGGTTGAAGTTACCGGGCGCTCGATCCTCCCGGTCCTTCTCGGCGGTTCCGAGGCGGATCTGCAGCCCCGGGATTACCACTACTGGTATTTCAATCTGGGATCGCTGCGGTGGCGGGCGGTGAGGCAGGGCGACTGGAAGATCGTGCGCGATCGGGCCACCGACGGCAGCCCACCGACCTACGAATTGTTCAATCTCGCTTCCGACCCTTACGAGACGACGGACCTATCAGGAACGGAAACTACGATTTTCAACCGGCTGATTCCGCTTGTCGAGGGGACCCACGAGGTGCGCGACTCAACCTATTTCCGAACCGACGACGAGTTCTTCACCTTGAGCAATCTCACCCCATCGGCCTTCCAGATCGGTCCGATTGACGGCTCCGGGGCTTCGAATGGCTACAGTCTCACGTCGGGTAGCACGGGATACGGCTTCAACTATCTGCCTTTCGAAAACGGCGTGGGTGAGCGTGCAAGTTTCACTTCGATCCTTCAGTTCCCCACGGGTGGGGCCGGTTCCTTCCTTCTTGGTTCCACGACAAACCGCACCCAAGCCCTCGCTGTCCGCGTCGACTCCGATGCGCTGCTCATCGAAGTGCGCAACCAGACCGGCGCCCTTGCCAGTGGTAACTTCGCTGCAGGCGACTTCCCTGGAAACCGGGCCGAACTGACCCTTGAGATCGATCCCGTCAGTGGAACGGGCGAGGTCCGGCTTGGAGGTTTCTCGCTTCCCTTCAACGTCGGAGCCGCCATCGCTCCGCTGCAATTCTGGGGCTACGAGGTGGAGTCCACCACCATGGAGAGCAGCCGTCCGAAATGGAGCCTTGGATCACGGGCGACCGGTTCGATCAGGCTGTGGAACGGGCCCGGTGCGATCTTTGGCGACTACCTGCTCCCTGCCTCACCCGGTGACGCCCTGGTCCCCCAGTTCAGCTACGACCTGTTCACCTGGCACAACAATCCGCCGGGGCTGATCGACCTGCGTTCCACCGGTTCTCAGGGTGGAGTCTCCGGCACGTGGATGCTGGCGGAAGACAGCATCCTCCCCAGGAGCACGGATCAACTTTTCTTCCGCTATCGGTTCGGAGAACCATGAAGTCTTGGCTTTGATGCTCCCATGAACCTGGCAACGTCCCGGATGGAACCCAGCGGGTCAGCAATCCCTACCCGGCCGCCGTCTCACCATCGCCCTCCTCCCCTTTCGCAGCCGCAATGATGCCTTAGAGTTTTCTTGGAGCCCACCCGATTGCTAAGTTCATATCGGGCGCCCCCCCTGCGACTTCGACTTCACTGGCCTTGGCAAAGATTGTGAGGTTGCCACGCAGAGCGAATCGCGAAACAAGCCAGCCCAGAAATACCCCATCACCATTCATGAAACTGATTCCGACCGCATTGCTCGGGCTGATCGCACTCACGGGCTCAGCACTCGCCAAGAACCCCATCGTGATCACGCAGGACGCATCCCGCATGATGGCCGAAAGCCTAAGCCCGACCAAGCCCGACAAGGCGGGCATCGTGCTGACCCGCGAGGTGAGGCTGCCTGAATACGAGAAGGGTGTGTGGTACCGGCCCTTCACCCGGCGGGGTGGTCCGGGTGGAAGCATCGCACGTGGCAACCGGGTGGAGGCGGTCGCCTTCGACTCCCTGGCCCAGTTGGAGAATTACGAACCGTCCAAGACCCGCAAGGACCACAATCATGTGCAGGAGGGACAGTTCATCCTGCTGCAGCTTTCCGGGGGTAGCTATCTGGCCATATTGCCGATGACCTCCGAGAAGACACACGGTCTTTTCTTTGTTGAGGATGGCAAGCTGCTCCTCAAGTCGGGGAACTATGGCACCAGCGAGATCAATGGTGAGATCCCCTTGGTCTGCTGGGCGTATGGAAAGTCCCCCTACGCCGCAACCGCGGCGGTCTGGAGTCAGGTGTTCGAATCCGGCTACGTCGCGGCACAACCTCGATCGAAGAAGCAATTCCCCGAGAAGCCCTATGGTTACTTGGGCTGGTGCTCGTGGGAGCACTACAAGACGAAGATTTCCGAGAAGGTCATCACCAATGCTTTCCATACCATCGAGGGCTGCGGCGCACCGATTCGCTGGGTCATGGTGGACGACGGTTACCTGGACCAGCAGGGCCGGATGCTGATGAGCTTTGGGGTCGACAAGAAGAAGTTTCCCAATGGCTGGGGCCCCATCGCGGCGCTGAAGGATGAGGAAAAGATCAAGTGGCTCGGCATTTGGCGGAACTTCGGCGGCTACATGAATGGCGTGTCGGCCAAGCACCGGATGAACGACCTGAAGCCTCACCTCAGCAAGATGAAGAACCCGCGCATCGTGTTGCCGAACGGCACTCCCGAGGGGTCGAAGGCTTTCTATGACAAGATGGTTGGCGACTCGAAGGAGAATGGCTTCGACTTCATCAAGGTCGACTTCCACTTCCGCACCTTCGAGCACTACGCGGGAACATCCGATCCTGTGGGTGCCATGCGCCTGAACAACGAGGCGCTCGAGAACGCCACCCACGCCATGGGTATCCCGCTGCTCAACTGCATCGCGCAGCCCAACATCAATTCGCTGCAGACCAAATACAGCGCGCTGACCCGATCGAGTCCGGACTACAACCAGAAGGACAAGGACAAGAACAAGTGCAACACCTACCAGAGCTTTGCCAACCACCTGTGGATGGGGCAAACCGTGTGGGGCGACCTCGACATGTTCCACACGCACGACGAGCGGGATGTGAAGCCGATGGCCATCGCACGCGCGATCTCCGGCGGACCGGTCTACATTTCCGACGAACCTTCGAAGATCGTGCCGGAGGTTCTGACGCCCTTCGCCTACGAGGACGGCAAGCTGCTGCGCACCGCGGCTCCGGCGACCCTTCTGCCGGAGAGTTTCTTCGTTCACCCCTTCCGCGACGACGAGGTCTTCCGGGTGGTCGCACCACTCGAGGACGGCGTGGCCGCCATCGCCTTGTTCAACTTCGCCGAGAGTGGCAAGACACTGAAGAGCGGCTTCAGCGCCGCGGACTATGCCCATGCCGGAGAGTTGCTGGCACCCGGATCACCAGCGTGGCCGGTTCCAAAGGATAGCCTGCTGGTCTACGATCGTGAGAAGCGGTCCGTCATCGAGTTGAGCGAAGGATTCAGCTCAGAAGTCACGACTTTCGATGGCAAGCTGTTCCTGCTTTACCCGAATTCGAACGGATGGGCGGTGATCGGCCGTGCCGACAAGTATCTTCCAGCAGCATCGGTCGCGGTCGAGTCGTCTTCGGACCGGGAGATTCACTTCATGCTGCATGAATCCGGACCCTTCCTCGTCTGGAGTGCGAAGGGAGTTCCGAGAATGAACGGCATCGAATTCAAGGAAGTCAGCGACAAGCTCTACCTGGCCGACCTTCCGATCCAGAAAGGCTCTCGAAAGATCATGCTGTCGAGGTGATGAGCTGAGATGAGATGAATTGTGCGACGGCAGACAATCTCCCCCCCACACAGGGATCTTTGACCGGATCGAATGGTTCACCTCAAAAACCTCTTTCCTTTCCTGCTCGATGTCACCCTGCATCGAAAGGCGGGCGATGCGAAGGGAGTATGAAATCATGAGAATGAGACCCCTTCGATTATCAGGATTCATCCGCGTTGTTGTCAGAACCACATGCATCCTGCTCTTCGTGATCCATCCCGCGACCACCCTCGTTCATGGGCAGGGATACGAGCGTCCACGGATGTCAGGAACACTCCGCAACCAACCCGAGCGTGAGGAGGAATTCAAGGACTGGGGTTTGGGCATGTTCGTCCACTGGTCGTTCGACTCACAGTTGGGGTCGGTGATCAGTCATTCCATGGACTATGCCTCGCGCGACTACCTCGACCGCTATGTCAACGAGCTGCCGAAGACCTTCAACCCGACGGAATATGATCCGGACGAGTGGATGGAGATCGCGAAGCTGGCAGGCGCCAAGTACATGGTTTTCACGACCAAACACCACAGCGGTTTCTGCATGTGGGATTCCAAGACCACGGAGTTCGACATCATGAATACACCTTACAAGAAGGACATCGTGAAGAGCTACGTGGATGCCTGTCGCCGCCACGGCATGAAAGTCGGTTTCTACTATTCGCCGGAAGATTTTGCATTCCACTATGAGCGCGATATCCCAGCGCGCGGCGGGAAGGATGCCGGCAAGCACCACGATGAATTGGTTGCCTACACCAAGAAGCATCTCGACGAGCTTTTCGACAACTACGGTGAGATCGATGTGGTCTTCCTGGACGGAGGCCACAAAGCGGAACTGGCTGAATACATCCACCAGAAATGGCCGAAGGTGATCGTCACCCGCGGCGAAATGGTGACCCCCGAGCAGAAGCTGCCGAAAGAACCGATTCCTGGCCCATGGGAAACTTGTTTCACTCTGGGGAACCAGTGGCAGTACAAGCCGACCAACGAGGACTACAAGTCCGGCACGAAGCTCATCAACATGCTGATCGAGACCCGTGCGAAAGGCGGCAATCTGCTGATCAACATGGGGCCCATGCCCTCAGGCAAGGTGCCGCTGGAGCAAGAAGAGCGCTTTCGCGAGCTCGCCCTTTGGATGTTCGTTAACGACAAGGCCATCTACGACATTAAGAGCTGTGTGGTGGCGGGCTCCCGGAGTGGTGGCTACTACACGCAGTCGAAAGACGGAAAATATGTCTATGCCTTCCTCACCCAGTTCACCGACGACGATCCGAAGGGAAGCACCCAGTGGGGGCGATCGGTCCGCAAGGAGGTGCTGCTCAAGGAGCTCAAGGCCACGCCTGAGACGAAGATCTCGGTTCTCGGTCAGGAAGACCGGGTCGAGAAATTCACCGGAAGACACGACCTCGGCACCCGTTTCAGGCAGACGGAGGACGGGCTGGAGGTCTCGGTCAAGCGGGCCCAGCGTCTCTACAACAATCGTCGCTGGCCGAATGCGGTCGTCCTGCAACTCGAAGGCGTAGAATTCAAACGACCTCAAACTCAATGAAACCACTAGCTCGCCCCCTCTTGGCCCTCATTCTGGCCACCCTTGCCCAAGCCGTTGCGGCACCGAAACCCAACATCGTCTACATCCTCGCCGACGACCTCGGCTATGGCGATGTCCAGTGCCTCAACCCGGAGCGCGGCAAGATCCCGACTCCTCACATGGACAAGGTCGCGGCGGAGGGCATGACCTTCACGGACGCCCACACCACCTCATCGGTGTGCACTCCGACGCGCTACAGCATCATGACCGGGCGCTACAACTGGAGGACCAAGCTCCAGAAGAGCGTCCTCAACGGCTACGGAGAAACCTTGATCGCGGCGGACCGCCTGACGGTGCCCGGCTTCCTCAAGGAGAACGGCTACACCACCGCCATGATCGGCAAGTGGCACCTCGGCCTCGACATCGCGACCATCGATGGGAAAAAGGCGAGCCCGAAGAACGGCCTGAAGGGGAAAAAGGGCAAGGGTGCCTTCCCACCGGCCGAGCTATCGAACATCGACTGGAAGGGAACCATCAAGGGCGGGCCCGTCGACCTCGGCTTCGATTCCTGGTTTGGTATTCCCGCGTCCCTCGACTTCCCTCCATACGTCTGGATCCGCGACCGGAACTGGGTCGGCGAAGGGACTCATGCCAAGGCCTTCCACCGGGATGGTCCGGCGAGTGAGGACTTCGAAGCGATCGAGGTGCTGGACAAGCTGACCGATGAAACCGTCAAGTTCATCACCGACTACAAGAGCGAGAAGCCATTCTTCATCTACATGCCGCTTCCTTCGCCGCACACGCCGATCGTTCCGACCAAGAAGTGGCAGGGCAAGAGCGGCATCGGTGAGTATGCGGATTTTGTCATGCAGACGGATGACGTCGTCGGTCAGGTCGTGAAGGCCCTCGATGATCGCGGCTTGTCGGAAAACACCATCGTCATCGTCACCAGCGACAACGGCTGCTCTCCGAGAGGCGACTTCAAGAACCTTGAGAGCCATGGGCACTTCGCCAGCGCCCAGTATCGCGGCGCCAAGGCCGACATCTGGGAGGGTGGGCATCGGGTCCCATTCCTCGTCAAGTGGCCGAAGGTGATCAAGGCGGGCAGCGTGTCCGACGAACTCACCTGCCAGATCGATCTCATGGCGACGTGTGCCGAACTTGTCGGCGAGGACCTGCCGCAGAATGCGGGTGAAGACAGCGAGAGTATCCTCCCGGTCTTCAAGGGAGAAGAACCCGACTTCTCACGAAAGGGAATCATCCATCACAGTGTGAGTGGGCACTTCGCCTACCGCGAAGGGAAATACAAGTTGATCCTCGCCTATGGCTCCGGCGGCTGGATGTCTCCGAACGAGGCGGCGGCCAAGAAGCAGGGCCTGCCGAAAGCCCAGCTCTACGACCTCGAGTCCGACCCCGGAGAGAAGAAGAACCTCTACAAGTCGAACGCGGAAACCGCCGAGCGTTTGCTCGCCCAACTGACCGAATACGTCAACGCCGGCTCCTCGGTCGAAGGCAAGAAATCCAGCAATGATGTCGAAGACATCAAACTGTGGAAGAGCGAGAAGTAGAGCGATTCATCAAACGACACGAACCCATCATGACGACACGCAACTCCCTCCGGCGCGAGCACCCCATTGCCGCCCCCATGCCCTTGATCACCGCATGTGCACTTCTTTCTCCCCTACTCAGCTTCGGAGCCGACTGGACCGTCGACACCCAGGACGAATGGACGGCGACTCAGTCCGCTCAGACCGGTCTGGAAGTGAAAGACGGAATGGCCGCACCGACGGGCAAGTCGGCGACCTATCAGAGCACCTTGAAGTCGTTTCCCGAGAAGCGGAGTGCATCAACCATCACCATCGCTCAGTCCCCGGTCTGGGAGAACTGGGAACCCACCGAACATCTCGGGCCCGTGAACCTCGGAGATGCCCCCGTGTTCCTCAGCCTCGGACCTGACAACTACTGGATCTTCGGCCGCTACGGCGGAGCCAAGAAAGGGACCAAGCAGGCAGGAGAAGGTTTCAAGGCCGAGCCCGCCGAACTCGAGGGCTTCGACATGCCGCTCAAGACGACCCGGTTCCCGAATCAGTTCGATGCGCCCGGCGCATTCGAGAAGAAGGTCGGCGGCTACCACGCCTGGCAGAGCCGCGACATGGTCAACTGGGTCCACCATGGCCCGATCACCGACAGCGAGGGCAAATGGATGACCACGGCGGAAGCCGTCGATGGAAAGGCCTACTTCTACTATGACTTCCCGAATGATCAGGATCCGCACCTCATCATCGATGAGGACCTGACCGACGGCAAGGTGGGCAAGAAGATGGGCATGGCGTTCAAGGATCCTTCACACGGATCGGACAGCGCCATCATCCGCGATCTGGATGGCAGGTTTCACCTCATCATCGAGAACTGGGACCCGATCTCGGCCAACAAACGGTCCTGGGACTCGCCGCTTGCCAGCCACGCCGTCAGCAATAATGGCATCGATGGTTTCAAGCTTCTCGATCCCGCGGTGGACTATCGCACGAACCCCACCGGCAGGTTCGGAACCTACACTCACCCCCACTGGGTCAAGGAGGACCCGAAGAACTACAAAACGAACAAGGCGAAATACGAGATCCACGAACCCGAGCAGGACGCCTATGGCGACTGGGCCGCGATTTCGATCGGCGGGCAGTATTATCTCTTCGGGGATTTTGATCCTGCCGGTGCCCATGGCCCCAAGAACATGAGTGTGGTCTGGTTCACGTCCTCGGACATCAACAAACCGTTCAAGTTCTGCGGCAACGTCGGAAAGGGCCATCCGGATCCCGATGTCATGTTCGCCAAGGGACGTTTCTATCTGGTGACGCAGAACGAAGACTTCATCAGCCCGGGCCCGTGGGTGGAGGGCGTGGAAGTCCGTGTCGGTGTCGACTCCGACAACGACGGCAAGGTCGACCAGTGGACCGACTGGCAGACGGTGAAGGAGCACTACGACCACATCCCCGGTTTCGCCAAACAAGTGGCCAGAAAGCCCGCCGAAATGAGTCTCTCCGATCTACCGGAGGGGTATGGATTTCAATTCGAACTGCGGCTGACCGACACCACGGAGAACAAATCCAAGCCCATCCTCGATCGGGTCGAGCTCCGTTTCGAACCTTGAAGCCCACCCCTTTCCAAGCACACACCCATGAAGAGCCTTCTGAACAAGCAACTCGCAGTCTCCATCCTTGGAGGATTCGCCTTCCATGCCGGAGGTCCGGCGCTCGCAGACGAACGCTTCGTCCTGCAGTACACCAGCCCTGCCGCTACTGACCTGATCAAGTCGCAGGGCAAGAACCGGGAACCCAAGTTCATCAAGACCGCCCTGCCGCTCGGCAACGGCCGTCTTGGTGCCATGTTCTCCGGCGGCATCGCGGAGGAGCATCTTTGCATCAATGACATCACGCTTTGGATGAACACCAAGCGTGGGCAGGACGAAGTGGCCCAGTCGTCGGCCCGCAAGGTGAGCCCGGAGGATTTTGAGAAGGTCAGGCAGGCCTATCGGGATGAGAAAATGGGAAGCGGCCCGGACAGCATGGAGAGCATCTCCACGAAGTTCCTGGCCGCCAAGGAGCCACTCGGCAACTACGGGCCTTTTACCAACGTGGTGATTGCCACCGGGCATGATCCCGCTTCGGCGAAGGACTACCGGCGTTCGCTCGACTCGCGCACCGGTCTCGGCCGCGTCAGCTACTCGGCCAAGGGCGGCAAGTTCACACGTGAATACTTCTGCAGCTACCCACACGACGTCGTCGGCATGCGCTACACGGCGGAAGGCGCGAAGCTGGACCTGACGATCAAGACCATCACCTACCACAAGGTGAACGAACTCAGCGCCACCGGCAACCGCATCACCCTGGCCGCCGAAGCGAAGATGGTCCGGGACAACATGCACTTCGCCCAGATCATCGATGTCGATGCCACCGACGGCAAGGTGACGCCACAGAAGGACGGGTCGCTCAAGATCACCGGCGCCACGGATGTCCGGATCTATCTTGCCGGCTACACCGACTACCTGCCGAACTACCCGGTGTTCAAGGGACGCGACTTCCGGAGCGACAGCGAGGAGGCGGTCACCGCTGCCGGAAAGCTCGGCTACGACGCTCTGAAGAAGGCGCATGTCGAGGACTTCACCGCGCAGATGGATCGCTGTCGGCTTGAGCTCGATTTCAAGCCATCCGGCAAGACCACCGATCAACTCGTCAAGCAGCCGAGCATCGAACTGGAGAACCTTTACTTCAACTATTCCCGCTACCTGCAGATGAGTTGTTCACGGGGAGCCCCCGTGCCCTCCAACCTCCAGGGCCTCTGGAATGCCAGCCTCAAGCCGGCGTGGAATTGCGACTACCACACCGACATCAACCTCGCGATGAACTACTGGATGGTCGAAACCGCCAACCTGCCGGAGTCCTTCAGCCCTTACTTTGAATACATGAAGGTGGTCTCGGAATCCGGCAAACACACCGCCCGCGAAACCTTCGGTGTCGACAAGGGATGGAGCATGGGGCTCAACGGCAACGTCTTCGGCTTCACCGCCCAAAACGAGCACGGCCGCCGCGCCCAGCAGTCGGGCCACTGGCTCGCCCAGCACTTGTTCGAGCACTACGCCTTCGGTGGCGACCGGAAATTCCTTGAGGAAGCCTACCCGATCATGAAGGGCGCGGCGGAGTTCTTCGTCGGCCACCTCGCCCCGTGGAAGGATGGCACGCTGGTCGTCTATCCGACCTGGTCTCCGGAGAACAACTACCTCAAGGGCAAGCTCAACAAGCAGGCCTACGGCGCCGCCTGGGACCAGCAGTTGATTCTCGGACTCTTCACCGACTGCATCGAGGCCTCCTACCTCCTCGATCGCGATGAGGAGTTCCGCAAGACCCTGCAGGAGATGATTCCCCGGCTCAGCCCGCAGAAGATCGGCAAGCACGGCCAGCTCCAGGAGTGGCCGGAGGACTGGGATGACCCGAAGAACAAGCACCGCCACATCTCCCACCTGATCGCCCTGCATCCGGGACGCGACATCTCACCGCTCACCACCAAGGAGCTCTACGAAGCGGCTCTCGTGACGATGGCTCACCGCGGCGACGAATCGACCGGTTGGAGCACCGGCTGGAAGACCAACTTCTGGGCCCGCCTGCACAACGGCGACCGAGCCCACAAGATCTACAAGTTCCTGACCTCGAAGCGGGCCTACGCAAACCTCTTCGACTTCCACCCACCCTTCCAGATCGACGGCAACTTCGGCGGCGGCGCGGGTGTGTGCGAAATGCTTCTCCAAAGCCACCTTCGCAGTGTCGACCACGATGCCGAGAACATCGGAGATGCGGCTTTCGTTGCCTACCGGAAGAGCCCGGACAACCCGAAGCACTTCGTGCCCACCGTTCCGGGCGAGTCTCTTGTCGACGCCCCCTACATCCTGCATCTGCTGCCAGCCCTTCCTTCCGAGTGGGCGAATGGCAAGGTGCACGGCCTGCGGGCTCGTGGTGGGTTCGAAGTCGATCTGGAGTGGAAGAACGGTAAGTTGGCGACAGCGACGATTCGTGCCACACGCGATGGATCATTCCGTGTCTATGCCGATGGCAAGCTCGGTGCGCTGACCTCGCTGAAGAAGGGCGAAGCCATGGAGTGGCCGGGAGCGAAATAAACGAACTAGCCTGGACCTGCGCCCGCCCGGTTGGCGGTGGTGAGCTCCCATGGACGTGACGGCCGGGGTGCAGGAACCCCTGGTCTGTTCCTGCATGGAGGTTGGACAGAATGCTCTTCATGCGCTCGAGGAAGGCCTCGAAGCGCTTGATGCACCAAGGGCGAATCAGCGAGAGCACGTGACGCCGACCCATTTGAAATCGAGCGGAATCAAGTGGAACTTCAACGCGTGATTGCCCAGCACCGAGAGCATTCATCCACCAGAATTTCCCCATTTCCGGGGAAATTCGGCACACCTCCGCACTTATTGCATTTTCTTTGAAGAAACTCGTTAACGATTCGCTCGAATCCTCCTTATTTATGTAATGACAAAGTGAATTTCCGGGAACTTGCCTGCGCCCGGTTTCCGAGCTACCCTGAAGTGCGGAATCTTAGGCTCGGCAAGGCTTTCCGGCCGTCGCCAAACCCAGAATCTCCCAGTCGACGACAACCGCACCACCCGGGTGCACCACAGACCCATGTTGAAACCCACCAAACCCATCAAGCGTGGATCGAGAGCCCAAGGCTTTGCGCTCCTCGTGACCATTTCCTTGTTGGTGCTGCTGACGCTGCTCGCGGTCGGTCTCCTGAGTCTCAGCAGTGTTGCCCTACGTGGTTCGAATGCGGAGAGCAACAAGAGGATCGCGCAGGCCAACGCGAAACTTTCTCTGCAACTCGCCCTGTCCCGCCTGCAACTGCTTGCCGGAACGGACACGAGGGTCACCGCCCCTGCATCGGCGGTGAACGGAGTCAATGGACCCGAGCACCTTCACGGCGTCTGGCGCTCCTGGGAAGGGACCGATCACGATGAAGACAGCGGCCTCCCCATCAGCCCGAACTATGGTTCAAAAGTCGATGACTCCGGTGATGGAAAGTTTCTCGGCTGGCTGGTTTCCGGCGAACAGGCGGATTCAGGCGCCTCTGCGCCGCCGACCCTTGTCGAAGGAGCCAACACGATTCCACTCGTCTCCGAGGGCACGCTCGGAGCGGGCTCGGACAAGGAAGTCCATCTGGCACCAACGGAGTTGGAAAGCGGCGGAGCGATTGCCTGGTGGGTCTCCGGCGAGAACACCAAGGCTCGACTGAAGGTGCCGGATGAACCAAGCGGCGACTTCGAGGCGACCGACCAACTGCTGGTCTCCCCAGGTCCCAGTGGCTCGGCATTCAACATCGAGGACCATTCAAAGCTCGGCAAGGCGATCACCCGCAAGTCGATGAATTTCCTGAGCGACACAGGCACGGACAAGCCATCCCAGTTCTTCCATGACTTGACCCCTCATTCAAGGGGCTTGCTGACCAACGTCGCCAACGGAGGCTGGCGTCGCGACCTGTCCATCTGGGCCGAGAACTGGGATGAGGTTGAAGAGGGCTTTTCGTCGTTCACCCTGAGCCCCGGCAAGGTCCACACCTCGGGCAAATTCAACCGGAGTTCGGGCTCCAATCCGATCATCTACCCTTGGACCAATTGGAATCGATCCCCCTTTCAGAACTCGGTCAGCTGGGCCGCACTGGCGGATTTCGCCACCCAATACAAGCAATTGGACAGCTCGGGGAATCCCGTTGCAGTGCTCGCCGATTCAACCTCGCAGCAACTCAACGACTCCTTTCAGCAGTGGGAGCTTACCGACACCGTCCGTCGCATGCCGGTCGTTGCCCGGGTTCATACGGTATTCTCCCTGAGCGCCAAGGATCTGGGTAACGGCAACTACCAGCCCTGCGTGGTGGTCAATCCGGTGCTGACCATGTGGAACCCGTATGATGTCGCATTGGACACAGGTTCCTCACTCGGGACCATGCGGTTAACCGTCACCATGGCGTCCCCGTTCAGCATCCGCTTCGAACTGAACGACAAGGAGCAGGTCAGAAGCCTCGAATCCATCGGCGTCAAGAGCATGAACATCCCGGTCCGCTCGCCATCCGCCGTCTGGCTACCTGGCGAAGTCCGAACCTTTTCGCCAACAGGCGGTGAGACCGTCGAGGATGAGAGCAATGTGCTGGTCTACGACCCAGGTTGCAATCCGGGCGGCGGCGTCAAATACAACATTCCCGGCCTTGAGAACCGACCGGGAACCGAAACCCTGTCCGCCACCGAAGCACTGCTGCAAGCGATTCACAACGGCCCCAACGTCCAGGGCAC
Organism: Haloferula rosea; assembly: GCF_016595525.1. Lineage (GTDB taxonomy): Bacteria > Verrucomicrobiota > Verrucomicrobiia > Verrucomicrobiales > Akkermansiaceae > Haloferula > Haloferula rosea. Next base: position 184,570 of record NZ_JAENII010000001.1, on the reverse strand, counting down.
CGGCGTCTACTACACCCTCAAGAGAGCGTCATCGAGAATCGCAAGACCTCCCAACACCGCGAACAAGAGTTGCCTGCTGGATGATCTACCGAACGCACAACGGATGCTTGGCGAGAATCTCAAGCTGACGGGAGTGAGCGGAAGCCTGCAAAGCCTGAGCACCAACCCGAAACCGTTTCTCACGGTGGCGTTCAGTGCAAGATATGCACGGGATGTCAACGACCAGATGGCCGACATCATCGTCAACGGCATCCACAACATGAACCCCGTCGTCGGCTACATGGTCAGCGCCAATGGTGATCAGAATGCCACCCCACTCGTCGAGCGCTTCGACCCTTATCCCTTCAATGTGATGCTCTTCCGTGTGAACGGCTACACCGATCCCGGAATGCCCTCGGGCATCTCGCTGGATCCCGAAGGATATTTGGGAAGCGGCTTCAGCTCCGGCGACGGGCTCTCCAACCTCGCCCTCCTCGAGGTTCCCACAAGGCCCTTGCGCACGATTGGCGACCTGCAGCACTTCAATGTCAACAAGTGCAACCACTGGCCACCGTATACGCTCAACGCACTGGGCAACAGCCGAACCAGCCCGTTCATCGACAGCGACAAGATCCGGGTCTCCCAATTGGGCGGCGGCGATCCGGTTTCGAACACCGTTGGCCATGACCACAGCTACGCCTTCAACCACGTGATGCATGACGACTGGTTCGTCTCTTCCATCGCGCCGGACACCCGTGCTTGGTCGGCCTCTCACGAGCGCTCCATGCAGGCGGTCTATGAAGACCACCTGACCGACGAGGTGCCACTGCCGAACCACTACTACAAGCCGGCAACGCCACTGAGCGAATCGGAAGCGGCTTCCAAGGCCTCCGACTTCCTGGGCCAATCCGACGCATGGGAAAAGGTCGCTGCCGAACTGGAGGTCGAGGGGATGTTCAACATCAACTCCACTTCCGAGCTCGCTTGGGAGATGCTCCTGAAGCGCCACTTTGGATCGGGCAATGCCGGCATGCTTATCCTGAATGGGAACAATGCCGACTTGGAAGAAGGCAAGGGCAGCCCGTTCCCACGCACGACCCTCGGCTCGGACCCTTCAGCCGCTCCGGGGGCGTTCTCGCTGCTCTCACAGCAACAGCGGTTCACCGACGATCAGATCAAGGCTCTCGCCAGAGAAATCGTGGTGGAAATCAAGAAGCGCGGCCCCTTCCTGTCGCTCTCCGAGTTCTACAACCGACAGCTCTCCAATGACACGGAACTGGCCAAGGCCGGTGCGGTGGAGTCCGCGCTGCAACGCTTGTCCGAAGGCCCCAGCAGCGAGAATCCCTATGCTGAGCTCCAATCGAGCTTCTCTTCCGCGCCGTCGTCGACCGATGTGATCGGTGGTCGACTCACCTACCCGTTCCCCGAGGCAGCGGAAGGCAACCCCGCCTATGGATTCCCCGGCTGGACGCGCCAGGCCGACATCCTGCGCCCACTCAGTGGAATCCTCTCGGCCCGGGACGACACCTTCACCATCCGCGCTTATGGCGATGCACGTGACCCCGCCACCAACAAGGTGGTCAGCCGGGCGTGGTGCGAGGCAGTTGTTCAGCGCAAGGCCGACTACGTGGACAGTTCTGCGGAGACCGGGGACGAGAAATACGTTCTCCCATCGGAAACCACCCTCAACTCCAAAGCGAACCAGCGCTTTGGACGGGGATTTGAAATCATTCATTTCCGTTGGTTGAGTCCCGAGGAGATCTGACCCCTCAACTCCGGCAAACCGCACAAACCCATCATGACCAAGTCCACCTCAATCCTCAGATGGATCGTCGGTTCGATGATCTGCCTACTCAGCGGATTCGTCCATGCCGAGCGCCCGCTGAAGATTCTCTATTTCCAGGCACCTGCCGACGCCCCCGAGAAGGCGTGCATCTACGGAGCGGGTGAGATGCTCGGGGAAACCGAGCTCCCGCGATACAACTTCTCGGACAACATCATCATCCCGAAAGGAGATGTGCTGCTGCGCTTCCTTCCCCAACCGCTCGCCGAAGACGCGAAGATCCCCAAGGCCGCTCCAAGGGTCAGGATTCCCGCTGGCTGGCAGAAGATTCTGCTCCTTGTTGCCCAGGACAAGGAGAACCCGGTCCTCCCCATCCGCGTGAAGGCAATCAATGCGAGCGACGGCGTCTTCGGTCCCGGAAGCATCTACATGATGAATCTCTCGAAGATCCGGATCGGAGGAACGGTCGGCGACAAGCAACTTGATCTACGACCCAACTCCATCGAGATCATCAAGAATCCCATCCCCGGCAACGGCTTCTATCCCACGAAACTCTACTCACTTGCCACCCCGCGTGCACGACCCCAGAGATTCATCAAGCAGATGTGGGAAAAGAATGCGACCACGCGTCAGGTGCTTTTCATCCTTCCGAAACCACCTCCGCAGCATGCGACCTACTACTGTGCCCCCGTTCCCGAGTTCTGATTGGGTGAACGGGATCCACCCGGCTTCATCGCAAGCAGCGAACCGAGCAGGTCCACATCGACACCTGCCCCCCTCATCTGAACGCGTGATGACACAAGTGGATGGAAGCGCCCGACCCGGCGCAACGTCCTGAGACATGGGCAAAACAGACAACGATACTGGCAATGAAAAACGGAAAGATGATGAGGGCATGGACCGCCTGCCTCACAGGACTACTGATGGCCGCGGAGTGCGGAGCGGAAAGCATGGATGACCTGTGGGGCGAGAGCACCGTCAAGCTCCGGGCCGAGAACGCCGAACGCGGCGAGCTTTTCGATGAAGGCAACTACGCCATGTTCATCCACTGGGGGCTCTACTCGCTGCTAGGCAACAAGGTGGACGGGAAGACCTACTACGGCATCGGCGAATGGATCATGGACCCGAAGATGGCGGGCATTCCGGTCGACGAATACAAGCAGCTCGCGAAACGTTTCAACCCAACCGAGTTCGACGCCAAAGCGATCGCGAAACTGGCGAAGGATGCAGGCATGAAGTACATCGTCATCACCGCGAAACACCACGACGGCTTCGCGATGTATGACTCCAAGGCCTGTGACTTCAACATCACCGAAGCCACTCCGTGGAAGGTCGACCCGATGAAGGATCTGGCGGCGGCCTGCCGCGAAGTGGGTCTGGGCTTCGGTTTCTACTACTCTCATAGTCAGGACTGGACCTTTCCGGGCGGACGCAAGGGACCTGTGGTGGACGAGAACGGCGAACCCGCGAGCTTTGATGACTATTTCACCAAGAAGTGCCTGCCTCAGGTCAAGGAACTCTGCACCGAATACGGTCCGATCGAACTGATCTGGTTCGATACCCCGGGCGGCATGGAGAAGAAGTATGTCCAGCAACTCGTCGATGTGGTGCGAGAGCACCAGCCTCGTGCCCTCGTGTCCGGACGCGCCGGCCACAACCTCGGTGACTACCAGACGCTCGGCGACATGGAGGTTCCGCACCACAACGTGGAAGGCATGTGGGAAAGCGTGGATACCACCAACGACTCTTGGGCCTATGCCTGGTATGACGAGAACTGGAAGTCCCCCGCCAAGATCCTCCACCGGCTCATTTCCTGTGTCGCTCGGGGCGGCACCTACATGCTGAACATCGGCCCGGATGGCCAGGGCGCGGTTCCCGAAAGGGCAACACAATCGCTGCGCGCGGCGGGTGAATGGATCCGGCGTTATCCACAGGTGGTCTACGCGACCGACGCCTCCCCGTGGGGGCATGCCCTTCCCTGGGGCGATGTCACCGTGAAAGGCGACCGTCTTTATCTGTCCGTCTTCGATTGGCCGCTTTCTGGAAAGCTACATCTGCCCGGCCTCAAGACGGGCATCAAGTCCGCCCTCCTCCACGACGATGGAAAGACCGTGGAACTCACGCACGAATCATCGGCGGGCTGGACCACCTTCGGTCTCCCTCCCCGCCCACCTGAAGGACTGGCGTCAGTGATCGAGCTTCGCTTGGACGGCCCACCGCAGGTGGACTCCACGTTCGGCATCGATCCCGATCTCGGCACGGAGATCCTCGCGGAGTTCTCCACGCCAACCGAGGCGACGATCGTCAAGGACCGCTGGATGGAGAAATTCGGCGAGTGGGTCTGCGAGTATCCGGTGACCGAGTGGAAAGCCGGCGGCAAGACGGTGTGGGAGGTCGACGTGCTTGAGCCCGGCGACTATCTAGCCTCGCTTTCCTATGCCGGAGAAGGTCGCCTTGTCTGGGGGGTCGAAGTCCTCGGCGGTGAGAAGATCCAGAACCAGCAGAATGCATCCCACAACTATCAGGAGTTCCCGATCGGATGGATCCATTTCCCGAAACCCGGCAACTACAAGGTCGCGGTCTCATGCCTCGAAGGAAACATCGAGTCCGCGAAGCTGCGATCCCTCCGACTGAAGGCGGTGGAGCCGTGACCCGGCCGGACTGCGGTGAGCTTCGCTTGAGCAGCCAAGCTCAGAGCAGCCCTGACTTGTATCCCTTCGCGACGGCCGACGGGGCATTTGAGACATCGAATTTCATCTCGTTCGCAGAATGAACGAGGGAACATTGCTTGTTCCAAAACCGAAGCTCTTTCACCAGCACCTGCCGCGGAGAATGAAAAGGTCACCAAAATGATGAACCGGATCACCACAATCGCTCTGCCTGCCGCGTTGCTTGCAACGCTGGCCCAGGGGGCCGACACCAAGCCTCTCGAGAGTTCGCGCCCGAACATCGTCCTCGTCATGACGGACGACCAGGGCATGGGCGACCTTTCCTGCATGGGCAACGAGGTCGTCAAGACACCGGAGATCGATCGCTTCCACGACAAAGCGACCCGTTTCACCGACTTCCATGTCAGCCCGACCTGCGCACCGACCCGGGCCGCGATGATGAGCGGGCGGGCTCCGTTCAAGAACGGCGTGACCCACACCATCTTCCAGCGCGAACGCATGGCACTGGACACCTTCACCTTGCCGCAGGCCCTGAAGACCGCCGGCTATGCGACCGGGATTTTCGGCAAATGGCATCTTGGCGACGAAGAGGAATACCTTCCCGGAAGCCGTGGTTTCGACGAGGTGCTGATCCACGGTGCCGGCGGCATCGGCCAGGTGGCTCTCGGGGACTTCCCGCCCAACAAGGAGAACCTCTATTTCGACAACATCCTGCTCCACAACGACACCATCGTGAAGACCAAGGGCTTCTGCACCGACCTCTTCTTCGATGCCGGGCTGGCGTGGATCCGGAAGCAGCACGCGGCGAAGAAGCCGTTTTTCGCCTACATCTCACTGAACGCGCCTCACGCCCCGCTCGTCGCGCCTGAGAAGAACATGAAGCGCTTTCTCGATCTCGGCTACGACAAGGGCACGGCCGGGCGCTACGGCATGGTCGAAAACATCGACGAGAACTTCGGTCGAATGATGTCGAAGCTCGCCGAGTGGAATGCCTTGGACAACACGCTGGTGATCTTCATGACGGACAACGGCGCGACCCACCTCAACGGCAAACACAAAGGCAAGAAGATGAAACATTTCAACGCCAACCTGCGCGGAGGAAAGAACTCGCCCTATGAGGGAGGAACCCACGTCCCCGCATTCTGGCAGTGGAAGGGCGTACTCGGCGAGGGAGTGGACGTGGACGCGCTGACTGCGCACATCGACCTCTACTCGACTTTCTGCGAGCTGGCTGGCGTGGAACTTCCCGCCAAGATGCAGGAACTCGATGGCCGATCACTCGTTCCGCTTCTTGAGGACCCGGCCGCCCAGTGGCCCGACCGGAAGCTCTTCTTTCATTGCGGTCGCTGGAATCCCGGCAAGCGCGACAGTTTCAAATACACCAAGTGTGCCGTCCGCACCGACCGCTGGCGCCTTGTGAACAACGAGAGCCTCTTCGACGTCTCCAAGGACCCATCGGAAACCACCGACGTGGCGGGCTCCCATCCCGAGGTGGTGACCGAACTCCGCAAAGCCTACGATCAATGGTGGAACGAAGTTCAACCATGGATGGTGAACGAGGGTCTCCCGAAACTGAAGGAGGCCGAATTCCCACTCAACATCCGCTATCACAAGCAACTGAAGGACAAGGGAATCCCGGAGTGGGCTCCCGAAGCACTCTAACCCTATTACCGACTCGACCGATGAAAGCCCTCCATCTCACCCTAGTCGCTCTCCTTGCGGGAATGCCGATGACCTTGGCCCAGCAGACCGCCAAGAAAGCGCGAGCCAAGCGCGACATCACCTTCGAATACCGATTCGACGACAACCTGCGCCAGACCCCGGATTCCATCAAACGACAGGAGCAGTGGTTCCGCGACGCCAAGTTCGGTGCCTTCATTCACTTCGGCGTCTACTCGATGCTCGAGGGCGAATACAAGGGACGCGGCAGTCAGTTCCGCTATTCCGAATGGATTCAGGTCTCCGCCAAAATGTCGGCGGCTGAGTACCATGAGGTCGCCAAGACCTTCAATCCGGTCGATTTCGATGCGGATGCATGGGCCAAGACCTTCAAGGATGCCGGCATCCGCTACGTCGTGATCACCTCGAAACACCACGATGGCTTCGCGCTCTTCGACTCCATGGTGAGCGACTACAACATCGTCGACTACACCCCCTTCAAGCGCGACATCATCAAGGAGCTGAGCGAAGCCTGCCACAAGCAGGGCCTGAAGTTCGGCGTTTACTACTCCCATGCCCAGGACTGGGATGAACCGGACGCCCCCTACCTGAACAACCGGACCAAGCGGAGCGTTCTGCATCCGGATCTCCCCGCCGACTTCCAGCCGGACTTCGACCGCTACCTCACGAAGAAGAGCCTGCCGCAGGTCGAGGAGCTCGTGAAGAACTACGATCTGGACCTGATCTGGTTCGATACACCCGCCGACATGACCTTCGAACGCGCCAAGCTCTTCAGCGACATGGTGCGCAAACACCGCCCGGATTGCCTGATCAACTCGCGGATCATCCACGGCGGCAAGGACAAGATCCTGCAGGAGAATCTCGAGCTCTTTGACTACGTCTCGATCGGAGACAAGGAGGTCCCCACCCGGAAGATTCCCCTCTATGTCGAATCGCCGGACAGTGTGAGCACCTCCTTCGGCTACAAGACGAAAGGCAACCATCACTACCACACCGACGCCGAGATGATCCACCGGCTCGTGCACACGATCTGTGCGGGTGGCAACTCACTGGTCAACAACGGCCCCATGGGCAACGGCAAGCTCGACCCGGAAGCGGTCAGGATCTATGGAGTCATGGGCGAGTGGCTCAAGGTGAATGGCGAGTCCATTTACGAAACCCGCCGCAACCCGCTGGCCGAACGCCCTGAGTGGGGAGACATCTCGGTCAGCAAGGATGGCAAGTCGCTCTACCTGCACGTTCTCAAGTGGCCGGAGTCCGGCAGCATCACCGTGAACGGCTTGACCACCCCCGCAACCTCCGCTGCCTTCTTGGCCAACGGAACGAAGGCGGAGTTCGCCCAAGAAGGGAACGGTCTGAAAATCCATCTCCCCGAGCAACCGCTGAATAAGTATGACACGGTTATCAAGCTGAGTTTCGCTGAAAGCGTCGGGAAAAACTGATCGTCCATGTAGGGTCACGACCTACTACCGATCTCTCCCATTTCCGGACCCCGGCCCGGCATAAGCAAGCCACTGGTCCCTCTTCTCAAACCCACCAATCCCGACCGAACAACATGCACCTCGGAAAACACCTACTGACAGCGGTCGCCGCCGCGGCTATCGCGAATACGGCCGTCTGCGATGAATCGAAGAAGCCCAACGTCGTGATCGTCATCACCGACGACCAGGGCTATGGCGACCTCGGCTTCACCGGCAATCCCGCCATCAAGACTCCGAACCTCGACAAACTGCGAAGCGAGGGAACCCTCCTCAACAACTTCCATGTCGACCCCACCTGTGCGCCGACACGCTCCGCGCTGATGACAGGCCGCTACTCCGACCGTGTCGGCGTGTGGCACACGGTCCAGGGCCGCAACATGCTCAGGACCCGCGAGCGGACGATGGCCGACCTCTTCGCATCCAATGGCTACGCGACCGGACTCTTCGGCAAGTGGCACCTCGGTGACTGCTACCCCTACCGCCCTGAAGACCGCGGTTTCCAGCATACCGTCTATCACCAGGCCGGCGGTGTCGGTCAGGCTCCGGACTACTGGGGCAATGACTATTTCGACGACACCTACATCGTGAACGGCAAGCACCAGCGATTCGAGGGCTTCTGCACCGACATCTGGTTCGACGAGGGGATCAAGTTCATCAAAGCCAACAAGGACAAGCCCTTCTTCGCCTACATCTCGACCAACGCCCCGCACAGCCCGTATTTCTGCCCGGAAGAATACACCGCTCCCTACGAGGGCAACCCGGACGTATCGATCCCCGAGTTCTACGGGATGGTCACCAACATCGACGACAACATGGCCAAACTGATGGGCATGCTCGAAAGCGAGGGACTCGCGGACAACACCATCCTCGTCTTCATGACCGACAACGGCACCGCCGGAGGTCTCAAGGGAGGGCGCGGGTTCGACGGTGGCATGCGCGGCCAGAAGAACTCGGAATACGATGGCGGGCACCGCGTACCGTTCATCATCCGCTGGCCCGACGGCAAGATCGAGGCGGGAAAATCCGTCGAGCAGCTCAGCGCTCACATCGACATCCTGCCAACCTTCATCGATGTCTGCGGGCTGGCTTCCCCCGAGATCGAGTTCGATGGCACCAGCCTGCGTGACCTTCTCTACACGGACGGCGCGGACTGGCCCGACCGGGCACTGGTGGTGGAATCCCAGCGTGTGGTCGACCCGATCAAGTGGCGTAAGAGCGCGGTGATGACCGACCGCTGGCGTCTGGTCAACGGCGAGGAACTCTACGACCTGAAGGTCGACCCGAAGCAAGCGACCGATGTCTCCGACAAGTTCCCCGAAGTCACCAAACGCCTGCGGGCGGAGTATGACGTTTTCTGGAACGACGTTTCACGCGAGCACAGCCTGACCAGCTACATGATCATCGGCTCCGACAAGTCCCCGATCGTGGCGCTCTCGTCGCACGACTGGCTCATCGACAAGCTTCCGCCCTGGCACCAGAAACACATCACCAATGGCGACGTTGCGGAGGAGTCGTTCTGGGCCATCGAGGTCGAGCGCGACGGAGACTATGAGATCTCGCTGCGCCGCTGGCCTGCGGAAGCCGACAAGGGCATCAATGACGGCACCTACGGCAAAGCCTTCAACTACAAGCAGGCGCGCATGCGGATCGGCGGAATCGACGAAACCATGGACATCCCTGCCGGCGCGAAGGAAGTCACCTTCCGGGTGTCACTCAAGAAGGGTGTGACCAAGTTCTCCCCCTTGTTCATCGGGCCAGACCTCACCGCGACCCCTTACTACGCTTACATCACCCATCAGCCGAAGCCCGGTTGGCAGACCCCCGAAGGCATGGGCCTCCCGGTGTATGATCCCAGCTACGGCCGTGTTCCACCCCAACTCAAGAAGGGCAAATCCAAATGAGAGTGACTCAAGCGCTCATCGTCGGCTTCGCGGTTCTCGCAGCCGGGATCGTGGATGGAGAAAGACCGAACATCGTCTTCCTCATGTCCGACGACCAGAGCACCTACACCATGGGTTGCTATGGCAATCCCGACGTGAAGACACCGAACCTCGACCGCCTGGGGGGCGAGGGCATGATCTTCGACAATCACTACGTCACCACGGCCATCTGCATGGCGTCGCGGGCAACCGCAATGACCGGCATGTATGAATACAAGACCGGGTGCAACTTCGACCACGGCCACATGCTGGTGAAGACGTGGAAGAAATCATACCCGATGCTGCTGCGTGAGGCCGGCTACCAGACCGCCTTCGCCGGCAAGTTCGGCTTCGACCTCGTCAACGAACCCGACGGAAAGAAGCTCCCTCTGCCTGCCGGTGATTTCGACAAATGGGGCGGAGGTCCGGGGCAGACCCACTATGAGACGGCGCGGAACAAATCGATGGCAGCCTACGCCAAAGACTATCCGCATTCGACGCTTTCCTACGGCGCATTCGGACGGGACTTCATCCGCGAGGCCACGAAATCGGAGAAGCCCTTCTGTCTCTCGGTCAGTTTCAAGGCTCCACACAAGCCAGCCACTCCGGATCCGAAATTCGACGCCGTTTACAAGGGAAAGACCTTCAAGAAGCCGGAGAACTACGGCCGGAAGAACGGCGAGCACTTTTCCAAGCAGAGCAAGCAGGACCGACAGTACGAGCGCTTCGAGTCGTGGAACTACTCGGACAATTACGATGAGGTCATGGCGACCTACCACCAGCAGATCCACGCGATCGATGTCGCGGTGGGAATGATCCGTGAAGCGCTGGAGGAACAGAAGGTCGCCGACAATACGGTCATCATCTACACCTCGGACAACGGATTCTTCTGCGGTTCGCACGGCTATGGATCCAAGGTCCTCCCCTACGAAGAGTCCTCGCGGGTGCCCCTGATCATCTTCGATCCACGCCATCCCAACTCGGGTAGGAAACTGCGGACGGACGCGTTGACGGGAAACATCGATTTTGCCCCGACCATGCTGAAGCTCGCCGGTCTTCCAGTGCCGGAGAACATGGACGGAGATGACCTGATGAAGGTCTACGGCGACCCGAAGGCTGCCATCCATGATTCCATTGCCCTGATCAATGTCTGGGGAAAGTCCCCCACCCACACCATGGCGGTGGTGACGAAGGACAGGAAATACATCCACTGGGGATACGCGAACGATGGATTCGAAGTCACCGAGGAGCTCTACCTGCTCGGAAAGGATCCGCTCGAACTGACCAACCAGGCCGGGAACCCGGAAGCCAGCTCCGTCATGGAACAGATGCGCAAGATTTACGACCGCCATCTCGCCCACTGGAAGGCGGAGGCCGTCCCCTACCACAACTACCAGCCATACGGCACCATCTTCGACCGCAACATCGATTGGGATGAGCGCGCCCCACTTCTGCGTAAGCGGGGCAGGGCGAAGTAAGCCAAATCGATCACTCGAAATGAGACGCCTATCACTCCGCGCGCGAGGCCTGATGGTCGCCGCGTTCGGCCTGCTCGCCGCGGCGGCACAGGACGGTAAGAAGGTCACCTGGGCCGGGCAAACCCAACTCGACGTTCCCTACAAGAAGGTCGGGAACAAGGAGCTGCGTTTGGACATCTACTTCCCGGATGAGAATCAGCCGCAGGATGCACCGGTCCTCTACTACGTCCACGGTGGTGGATGGGCAGCCGGCAGCAAGGACAAGGGCGGGCTCCCGCTCATGCGACCGGTGTTCGAGATCGTTGCCGAGAAGGGATTCGTCTGCGTCTCCATCGACTACCGTCTATCGAAGAACAACGGCGTGTTGATGCGCGACTGCGTGACCGACGCCATGGACGGTCTCCGTTTCCTGAGGAAGAACGCGGATCGATACGGAATCGACCCGGAGCAGATCGTGGTATGGGGTGATTCGGCGGGAGGACAACTCGCGCAGATGCTCGCCCTCGCCGATCCCGAAAAGTTTCCCGGCGATCCATCCCTCGCAGGCTCCAAGGTCAGGCCAGTGGCCGGTATTTCCTGGTATGGGCCGACCGACTTCACCGATGTCGGACTCTTCAGAACCGATGCGTCCGACAAGCGAGCCGACCGCTTCGGCAACCGGATCGTGGGCAACTCGAAAGGCTACGCTGCGAACCGGGAAGCATACGAGGAGATGAGCCCGTATTTCTGGATTCGCAAGGGCAGCCCTCCTCTTCTTCTGCTGCAGGGTGATGGCGATACCACCATTCCCTTCGCCCACGCCCCTCACCTGAAGAAGAAGGCCGACGAGATCGGCGCGGATCTCACCATGGTCGTCGTCAAGAACGCCGGACACAACTGGCGCAAGGCGGGAGGATCACCGAAGCCGGGCGTGCAGGAGATCCAGAAGATCACCGCCGACTTCGCGATCGCACAGATCCGGAACAAGCCATCTCGAATCCCGAGCAAAAAATGAATCCCAAGCGAAAACTCGCTCTCGCAGCCGCCGGACTCTGTTTCTGCCATGTGGTGAAGGCTGCGGACTACTATATCTCACCGCAGGGCTCGGACAGCTGGTCCGGCACCCTGGCCGAGGCCAATGCAGAGGGCACCGATGGCCCCTTCGCGACCCTCAAGCGTGCACGCGATGCGGTCCGTGGCCTGAAGCAAAGCAAGCGCGGCGACCTCGTCGTCAAAATCCGCGGCGGGATCTATCAGCTTACTGAAACGGTCGTGTTCGGACTCGAAGACTCGGCACCGGAGAATTCCACGATTACCTACACCGCTTCCCCCGGGGAAACCCCGGTGTTCACATCAGGCCGGGAGATCACGGGATGGAAAAAGCCGGAAGTCGACCTCCCCGGCCTTCCACCGGTCGCGCGCGATCACGTGGTCGTGGCGGATGCCACAGGGAAGTTCCGCACCCTCTATGACTCGGAGGGCATGCTGCCACGGGCACGGTCCGCTGGCTTCATCCCGCTGAAGGGAAGCAGCCGCAACCGACTGCGGTTTCCTGGGGGAGCGCTCCGGGAGTGGTCCAATGTCGAGGACGTCGAGATCATCGTCCGCCCCCACCATGCGTGGATCATGAACATTCTGCCGCTCAAGTCGGTCGATGAGTCGTCCGGGACCGCCCTGACCTCCATCGACGCGACCTACGTGATGAATGAGCTCCACTTCCTGAAGGGGACGGAGTCGTGTTGGGTGGAGAACACGCTCGAAGGACTCGACGAACCCGGCGAGTGGGTTCTCAACAGCAAAGAGGGCAAGCTCTACCTCTGGCCGCGGAACGACCTGCCGATCGCGGCCCCGACCTTGACGGAATACATCCGCGTCGAGGGGAAGATCGACATGGAAGGTCCCAAGGATACCCCGGTGAAGAACCTCCGCTTCCAGGGGCTCACATTCAAACATGGCGAACGCTATCTTCTGGACCCCAACGACGCGGGCTTGCAGCACGACTGGGACATGCTCGACAAGGACAACGCGCTTGTCAGGTTTCGCGGAACGGAGAATTGCGCGATTGAGAAATGCCACTTCCTCCACAGCGGAAGCGGGGCGATCCGGGTGGACCTGCACGGCATGGGGAACACCATCTCAGGCAACCACATCGCGCACATGGGCGGAGCCGGCATCCTGCTCTGCGGCTACGGCCCGGGCACCAAGGACGTGAACCGGAAGAATCTCGTCTACAACAACCACGTCCACCATGTCGGCGGGATCTACTGGCACTCTCCCGGCATCATGCTGTGGCAAAGCGGCGAGAACCGTGTGGCGAACAATCTGGTCCACCACACACCCTACACCGGCGTGATCCTGTCCGGTTGCATGACCGAGTTCTTCAAGAAGAAGGGCCGCGAGCTCGGGCGAACCATCAGGCGGCACGAGATCGGCAATCTTCCAGCCAATCCCACCATCGACGACGTGCGCCCCTACCTGCACACGCACGACAACCTCATCGAATACAACGAAATCCATCACGCGATGGAAAAGATGGGTGACGGCAACGCCATCTACATCCGCGGCGCGGGTGCGGGCAATGTGATCCGCCGGAACTACATCCATCATCTGGTCGCACCGATGATCATGCAGTGCGCCGTGCGCACGGACGGCGGTCAGATGGACACCCTGTTTGCCGAGAACCTGATCTACAAGTGCACCTCGCAGGGCATGATGCTGAAGCTCAATACCCGATGCGAAAACAACATCGTCGCCGAAATCATCGCCCCTCCCCGAGGCTACTACCTCTCCCTGCGCGAGGGACCGATGACCGGCGCAACGATCAAGCGCAACATCCTCTATTCGACCAACCAGGAAACGGACTTCATCAACATCCTCCCGGTTAAGGGCAACAAGGGTGAAGACCGGCGCGGGCGCAAGGTGGCACGCATCGAGGATATCGAGACCGACCACAACATCTACTTCTGCGCCCCCCGCCCCGAACTGGCCAAAGAGACACTCAAGCACAACCAGAGCAAGGGTGCGGACGCCAACAGCCGGGCCGTCGACCCCATGTTCGTCGACCCCGAGAACGGCGACTTCCGATTCAAGCCGGGCTCCCCTGCTCTGGAAATGGGGATCAAGCCCATCGACTTCAGCAAGATCGGGTTGCGGAAATGATTCACGGATCAACTGCCCCATCCCCGGACCACCGCACCCATCAGACACCCCTGAACACCCTCCATCACACCATGCACCGCACTCTGATCTACTCACTTGTCAGCGCCTTGGCGGCTGGACTCTCTCCGGCAAGCGAGATCGAACCAAACTGGGAATCGATGGCCGAGCACTACCAGGTGCCGGACTGGTTCGTCGACGGCAAGCTCGGTGTCTGGTTCCACTGGGGAATCTCGTCCGCAGCCGACGAAAACCGCCCGAACGATGGCTCCCACTACGGGCGCCGTATGTATTCGCCGCCTCCCGCCGGCAAGCCGGACAACGAACTGGACATGAGTGAGACGCTCACCAAGTGGCACATCGAGCGCTACGGCCCACTTGAGGAGTTCGGATACGAAAAGTTGATTCCCCTCTTCAAGGGAGAGAAATGGGACCCCGATGCCCTGGTCGGATTCGTGAAGGACAACGGCGCGCGTTTCATCATGCCGGTGGCGTGCCACCACGACAACTTCGACATGTACGATTCCTCCCACCCATGGAACTCGTTCAAGATGGGGCCGAAGCGCGACACCCTGAAGGAATGGAAGGCCGCAGCCACGACGCACGGGCTCAAGTTCGGGGTCTCCACCCACCTGTATTGGTCGCCGCGCTTCTTCGCGAATGCCCGCAAGTACCAGAAGCCCGGTACCCCGGAGTGGTCCCTGTTCAACATGGACTACGACCCCCGGGGATACGCCAGTCAGGACAGCTGGAATGAACACTGGTATGCCCGCTGTTGGGAGATCATCGAGAAATACGATCCGGACATGTTCAACAACGACTGCCCCTACCCAAACGAGAGAACAGGCAAGGGGCTCGGGGTCAAACTGTTCTCGGACTACGTCAACCGCGACCTCGCAGAGAACAACGGCAAGCAGACCGTCGTGTTCTCCTGCAAGGATGGCAAACTCGACCGCCGGGCCTTCACCTACAACCTCGAACGCGGCAGCTCGGGCGAGATCCAGTCCGAACCGTGGATCTGGGCCACCGACTTGTCCGGCGGTTGGTTCTACCGGGCAACCGCCGTCAACAGGATGTCGATCCCCGTCATGGTCGGCAACGCGATCGATGCAATCAGCAAGAACGGCGTGGTCATGCTCAACATCGCGCTCAAGGGCGACGGCACCATCCCCGACACACAGGCCGCCTACCTGACCACATTCGGCGACGTCCTCAAAACATGCGGTGAAGGCATCTATGGAACGAGGCCGTGGACGACCTATGGGGAAGGTCCTCTCGAGATCAAGACCGGCCGCCAGGGCGAGAACCGCAAGAACTACTCCCAGAACGACATCCGTTTCACCACCAAGGACGGGGTCCTTTACGCCTTCGTGCTGGCAAAGCCGACCGCCGACATCGTGATCCAGACACTCGCCACTGGAGGAGCACTCAAGGAAGACATCACGGGCATCTCCCTGATGGGCAGCAATGAAGCGATCCAGTGGGACCGCACCGACAAGGCGCTCACCATCCGCTTGCCGAAGCAATTGCCCGACCAACCGGTGCTTGGCTTCAAGATCACGAAGTAACGCGGACCGAGGGGCATCAAACTCCCGGAAGCATGGCCACGCCTGGCATTCTCATCGCCGGGGCACTTCCTCTGAAAGATCTACAGTGATCGGGCTGTCAGTTGTGGGGGGACCCACGCACTCCATTACCCCACATGGGTAATGGGTGATGGCTTCCCGATCGCCTAAATTGATCCACAAGTCCAAGTCATCCCACCATCGTGAACCACCTCGCCCCTCTCGCCCCTCTCGCCCTGCTCCTCGCCACCGCACCCCTTCACGCCCAGATCGAGCTCAAACAATCTGACGAGCGTCTGCGCGTCGAGATCGACGGCAAACTCTTCACCGAGTATCGCACGGATCGCAAGGTCCCCTGCCTCTACCCGGTGATCGGTTCTTCCGGCCAAGGCCTGACACGCAACTTTCCTCTGACCAAAGCCACCGACGGCGAACAAAAGGACCACCCCCACCACGTCTCGCTCTGGTTCACCCACGGACTCGTCAATGGCGTTGATTTCTGGGCACAGCACCTCAAGCGAAAGGGACGCATCGTTCACAAGGGGTTCGGCACGAATTCCACCGGTAGCAAGAACGTCGATGGCGTCAGGACGGACACCGCAAGCTTCAGTGTGGAGCTCTCGTGGGAAGAAGGTGACACCGTTCACCTGAAGGAGCAGCGCACCTACACGATCACCGCGCGCGGCAATACCCGGTTCATCGACATGGAATCCATCCTGACCAGCCCTAACGGCGACGCCCTTTTCGGTGACACCAAGGAAGGGACCGCAGCCATCCGGGTCGCACCCACGCTGCGCACCAAGGGCCCCGTCGCCAAGGGAGCGATCCTCAACAGCAATGGGGAACGCGACGGCAAAGCCTGGGGCAAACGGGCAGCCTGGGTGGCCTACTCGGGCCCCGACGCGTCGGGCGAACCCGTGGTCGTCGCCATGTTCGACCATCCATCGAACCTCCGCCACCCGACCTGGTGGCACGCCCGGGACTACGGACTGCTCGCCGCCAACCCGTTCGGGCAACACGATTTCGAGGGCAAGAAGGATGCCCATCTGGGAGATCATACCCTCAAACATGGGGACAGCCTCACCTTCCGCTATCGCATCATGCTGCATACCGGCGACCATGAGTCCGCCGATCTTCCCAGCGAGTGGAAGATCTACTCTACAACCGGTTCAGGTCGTTAGAAGAGCAACGTCAATCAGAGCATGATCGCTCCGACCACCCCGGCGATCGTTCCATAGACCACCAACGGAATGATCGTGCGCTTGAGCAGGTAACCTTCCTGGTGTTGCAGGCCGACGACGGTCGAAACCGCCACGATGTTGTGAATGCAAACCATGTTTCCCATTGATCCGCCCACGGACTGCATCGCCAGAACCACGACCGGATCCAGCCCGATGGACAGCGCCGCATTTTCCTGAATCGCACCGAAGGTCATGGCCGAAACCGTGGCGGAACCCGAGAAGAACGACCCCAGGGCCCCGAGGAAAGGAGCTCCGAATTTCCATCCCGGGCCCAGCAGGTCGGCAAGCGACGAGCCGATGATGGCCGCACACGACGCGTCGCCACCATAGCGCAGCAGTTCGACGAGAATCAGCGCGCCGAACAAGGCCACCCCGGGAAGATACATCCGCTGTGCCGACTCGGAAATCACCTTGCGGCGGGCCATCTTCTCCATCCGGAACAACCTGAAGCTGATCAACGACACGAGGATGAACGGAATCAGCGAGGGAACGTAGAGCGTCTTGAATGCCCAATCCACCTGCTCGGCGCCAAAGACTCCCTCCATGCTGACGGTCAGGGACTTCGCGATGGTAAACTCTCCCAACGATCCCAGACCCACCGACCAGAGCGGCTCCATGCTCGTCATCAAGCCCTTCAACCCGAGCTGTTGGATCCGTGTCACGACCAACACCAGCACGGTGGCCCAGATCGGGAAAGCCGCCTTCAGGACCGCCTTGCCCGCAACCTGCTCGCGGTTCTCCCAGCCCTCACTGCGCTTCAGGCCGATGTTGTGATTGGCGAAGAAGACCGTCGCGATCAAACCGACCGATCCTCCGATGATCGCGGGAAACTCGAGACTGAAGAACGACAGAATGATGTAGGGCACCACACAGCTGAGCACTGACAGGAAGATGAACACGAGGTTCTCACGGATCTCCTTCCACGGAGCCATGAACCGCAGCGCGATCAGGGGCACGACCAGCGATGCAACCCCGTGGATCACGGTCGAACGGATTCCGATCTGGATCAGCTGCTCCTCGGAAAGCCCGAGGGATTGGAACCCGAACCAGGTCGGCGTGCCCACCGCGCCAAAGGACACCGGCACGCTGTTCATGATCAGGCAAAACAACGCCGCACGAACCGGCGTAAAACCCAGTCCCACCAGTATCGGAGCTGCCAGGGCGGCAGGCGTTCCGAAGCCACTCGCACCCTCGACCAGAAAGGCGAAGGCCCAGCCGACAATCATCAGTTGCCCGATGCGGTTGCCGGTGATCGTCGCGAGCTTCTTGCGGATCACATCCATCGCCCCCGAATGCTCCATCGTGCTGAAGAGGAAGATCGCCCCCCAGACGATCAGGATCGGGGTAAACGCCTTGAACACTGCCGCGAAGGCCACGGCATTCGCCGTATTGGCATCCAGCTCGAAGCCGATGGTTTTCACCAGATACATCAACAGCGCGGCCAGCGGCAGCGCCTTGTAGGAGGGCCATGGGTTGGCCTTGGTCATCAACACCACGAGGACAACGATGGGGGCGAGCGCTAGGATAACCTCTTTCATGGGCTGCATCGACCACAGGTCGATCCGACACCCGTCCCACCTTTGAAATGAGCCACCGACGGCGCCAGCTTTCCTGTGGGAAGTTTCTAGCTTCCCCCCCGCTCGAGGGGAACCCATGAGCAAGGCGTGCGCCTCGAATCAGGATTCGTGCGTGATCGGACCTCCCCCGGCACCAAGGATGGAGACCAGCTGCTTCCTCGGACGGTTCCTCAGGCTTCGACGACGACCTTCACGCCTTCCTGGCGCAGGTTGACATCGAAGGCGTCCTGAATCCGGTCGAGCGGAAACTTGTGGGTGACCAGTGATGCCACGGGCAGTCCGATGCGTTCCGCGCGCTGCAGGAAGTGATAGGCATTCGGATACTCGAAGCTGTTGTACACCCAGCTTCCCGTCACCGTGATTTCCTTGCGACAGATGTCCTGATGGGGATTGATCGAGCATTCGCCACCGTCGACGAAGTGACCGACCTCACAGATTCCTCCACCCCGACGGATGCACTTGAAGAGATTGGCAAAAGCCTGCGGCACCCCTGTGACCTGGAATCCGGCATGGGCGCCAACCCCCTTGGTCAGACTCTCGACCTTGGCCGCAAGATCATCGATGCCGGAGTAGTCCTTGTAGTTCAGCGTTTCATCCGCCCCCAGCTCAGCAGCCAGCTTCAAACGATCGGGATTCCCGTCGATGGCGATGATGTTGTTGACGCCCGCCGTGCGCAGCACCGCAATCATCAGCAGGCCGATCGGCCCGCACCCCTGCACCACGACCCGGGCGCGGAAATTCAACCGCATGCCCACGTCCTTCGCACGCTGATAGGCATGGCAAACAACCGCAGCCGGCTCGATGAGACAACGAAGCTCCAGGCTCATGTCGTTGACGACGAAGAAGGACGACCCCGGTCGGATGATCAGGTATTCGCCGAAGTAGCCGTTGAAATGATTGTCGGGTTCGTCAGGCAGCAAACCATACACCTTGAGGTCATCACAGAGGTTCGACTTCAGCGGGTTGTACTTCGCGATCATGCACTCCTGCGAATTTTCAAGGATGCTCGTCACGATCTTGTCGCCGACCTGCACCGGCTTGCCGACGCTGTCCATCTTCACCTCGGAGCCCACCTGCATCACCTCACCGGTTCCTTCGTGACCGAGCACGACGGGGGCGAGACCGAAAGGATCCGAATTGTAGCAGTGGATGTCCGTGCCGCAGATCCCGCAAGCCTCCACCTTGACCAGAATCTCGTCCGGCCGGATGCCACGCAGGGGAAACCGTTGGATCTCGAGAGTCTTCGGCCCGGTCAGCACCGCCGCACGTCCCATGACTCCCCCGGCCGGGCTTGCATCCGCCTCTCGGGATGCCTGGGAACGATCACCGCCGCCTTGGGATGCGATCACCTCGGTAACGATCCGTGCGATCTGTGCTTGGTCCACGATTGGGTCACTCATAATCCGGGATGGGTGACATATCGGAGTCCACTGCGGATGGCAATGCTTGGAGCGCCACTTCGATCATACTGACGCGGATTCCCTTCCGCCGGTTGGTCGACTCCAGACCTCGGTCCATCGATCCGATTCCCGACCCTGGTCCCTCACGGGTAGCACGCGGAGGGAAGGGATCCGGCCGGAGATGGGAAAATCAGGGGTCGACATTTCACCCGCCCCCCCCAAGGTCCGGGCTTTTCCAGTCCATGCTCTTCCGAAGTCTCTGCCCGGCGCCCGAAATCGGCGCCAACTCCTACCTTCTCGACACCGGCAACTCCCGAATCGTCCTCGATGCCGGAATGCACCCGAAACGGGAGGGACTTGATGCCACGCCCCGCTTCCATGAGATCGAGGACGGCTCGATCGATGCCGCCATCGTGACGCATTCTCATCTGGACCACATCGGCACGCTCCCGCTGCTCGCCCATCGCCAGCCACAGGCGAAACTGTTCTTCTCTCCCGCTGCGGCAGAGCTCGGTTTCGCGATGCTCCACAATTCCGTGAACGTCATGCAGTCCAAGCGCGACGAGCTGGGCATCGACGTCTACCCGCTTTTCTCCCACCGGGAGCTGGACGAGATCGAAAACACCATTGAGACCCGCCCCAACGAAACCCCGTTTTTCCTCGACTCTCAGGCAGGAGTCCAGGCCACCTTCCATGACGCCGGCCACGTGCTCGGATCGGTCGGCGTCACCATCGAAGCCAACGACCACCGCCTTCTCTACACCGGCGACGTCAACTTCGAACCCTCCACCTTGATCAAGGGAGCGAACTTCCCCGAGGATCCCGTCGACACACTCGTCATCGAGACCACCCGCGGCGACAGCCCTCGCCCGCCCGACTACACCCGGGAAGCCGAGGAATACCGCTTCGCCGAAACCATGGCCAAAACCCTGAAGCGTGGTGGTGCCGTGCTGGTTCCGGTATTCGCCGTAGGCAAGACCCAGGAAGTGCTGACCATGATCCACCGCTTCAAGCGCGAAGGACTCCTTCCCGCCCGGACCCCGGTGGTCATCGGTGGACTCTCCACCAAGATGACGGTGATCTATGACCGCTTCGGCAATGGGGCGACCCGACGCAGTGACGATGACTTCCGCATCCTGTCCGACATGGACCTCAAGGCCGGGAGCCGACGCCGCAACCGCAAGCGCACCGCCATCGTGCCCGAACCCGGAACCATCTACTGCCTCTCTAGTGGAATGATGACCGAGAAGACGGTGTCGAACGGGTTTGCCCGGGCCGGCTTCCTCGAGAACAGGAAGAACTCCCTGCTTTTCGTCGGCTATGCCGACCCCGACTCGCCCGCCGGCCACATCCGTGCGGCGAAAGCCGAAGAGCGAATCGTGCTGGATTCATCCCATCCACCCGTCCCGCTCCGCGCCCAGATGGAGGTCTTCGACTTCAGCGGACACGCCACCCGCGACGACCTCCTCGACTACATCCTGAAGGTGAAGCCCAAACGCACCTTCCTCGTCCACGGAGACCCGGCGGCAAGCGAGTGGTTCCGCAACGAACTGGCCAGACTCCTGCCGTCCACCGAGGCCATCATTCCCGAGCCCGGGCGCGATTACGAACTGAGCTGAGCCATCCTTGGTCGGCCGCCGTTTTCCGGCCGACGAGAAACACCAGCACTCCGCCCATCAGCAGGCCGACGCTGAAAATCACCCAAAACAGCGGTCGGAACACGTCCGGCAGAGCCACGTTCATCCCGAACAAGCCGCCCAACGCGACCAACGGAAGGAAGAATCCCGCCAGAAGGTTCAGGCGGAAGGCGATGCGGTTGAGCCGCTCCGTCGCCTCCTGCTGATCCTCCGCCTGCTGGGCCTGGAGAAAATCCAGCGACAGCTTCGAATCGTGGAAAAGCAGCTCGGCCGCCCGCTCGATCTCCCGCGCCTGGTCCCGCAAGGTGCGGATCTCACGGTCGTTCTCGGAAAACAGGACCGCCCGATCCAGCGCCGCCGCGAGGTTGCGTGATGACCGGGCCAAAGGACGGGCGTGCTTGATGATGGGAAACAGCGAAGTCGCCGTCTCGATGGTCTCGATGGTGGCCTCATGCCCATCCACCACATCCTCATACCGGTCCAGAAGCGCCTCAAGCTTCCGCAATCCACACTTCCCCCCCGGTCCGAACCAGCCGTCGGTCGGATGCTTCCAAAAACCCAGTGAAACGCGCTCCGGCACGCCGGCCAAAGGGACCTCATGGACCACCAGAAACAGCTCGTCATCCGACCGCAAACACTGCTGCTGGGCCGGACGATGACCCACCAGCTCCCGCAACGATTCCCCCAAGGCAAATCCATCCGTCAGCTCCCTTTTCACGCGCTCGCCGTCCATGCGTCGTAGTCAAACCGCTCAGGGAAGATGGGACAAGGACCCGCTCAATGCCTTGTGCCGTCAACCAAAGCTCCCACCGCACCAACATTTTTCTGCTTTGATCCCCCTTCCCCATCGACCAGCATTCCCCGAACACCATGGAGGTTGGCAAGAAAACACGTGACGGCGAAATTGTCCTTCAGGGCATTGCAGCCTCACGTGGAATCGGCATCGCCCCCGTGCATGTGGTGGCTCGTGGGTTCTCCGCCCCCGAAGTCTATCCCATTCGGGACGTCGATGCCGAGAAGGCGAGATTCCGCGTCGCACTGGAGAAAACCAAGGACCAGCTGCGCGAACTGCAGGAGCGGATCGCAGGGATTTCCGGAGAAGAGGAAGGCCGGATCTTCGAGGCCCACCTGATGATGCTCGAGGACCGGGCCATCGTCGACCGGGTCAACGAGACGATCGAGAACCGCCGCCAGAACGCCGAGCACGCCCTTTACGCCGTGGCGCAAAATTTCCTCGAAGCCATGCGCCGGGTCCCGGACCCCTACCTGCGCGAGCGCACCGCCGACATCGAGGACGTTTGCCAGCGCGTGCTGCGGAATTTCAGCCACGAGGAAAAACAGACAAACCCCGACGACAAACACATCCTCGTCGCCTACGACATCAGCCCATCGGACACCGCGACCATGGACCGCCGCCACCTGGTCGGCTTCGCCACGGAGATGGGCAGCGTCAACTCCCACACCGCCATCCTTGCGCGCTCTCTCGGCATCCCTGCCGTCGTGGGTCTCCAGGATGCCGTCCTCGACCTTCAGGCCCTGATGCCGGCCATTATCGACGGGTATTCAGGAAAGCTCATCCTCAACCCGACCGAGGAAACCCTCACCCGGTATCGGCAACTCCAGTCGGACAAGGAGAAGGTCCGCTACGAACTCGAAGCGCAGCGGGATGCCGAGGCAACCACCACCGATGGCCGGAAAATCACCCTTTCCGCCAACATCGAGCTCCCCTCCGAGCTACCACTCGTCCAGAACAGCGGAGCAAAAGGAATCGGGCTCTATCGGACGGAATTCCTCCTGCTCAAGGGCGAGCAAATGCCCGGCGAGGCCCAGCAGGCCGAAATTTATACCAACCTCGCCAAGGCCCTATCACCTGACCCACTGATTATCAGGACGTTGGATTCAGGTGGAGACAAGCTACCCGTCGAACCTCTGACCGAGCCTGAGCCCAACCCCTTCCTGGGCTGGCGTGGGATCCGGGTCTCACTCGACCGCCCGAACATGTTCAAGGAACAGCTTCGCGCCATCCTCCGCGCAAGTGCTCACGGTCACGTGGCCGTCATGTTCCCACTCATTTCCGGTATCCGGGAAGTCCGGAAAGCCAAGGACCTGCTGAAGGAATCCATGGACGAGTTGGCGGCCGATGACGTGCCATTCGACGAAAATATCGAAACCGGCGTCATGATCGAGCTGCCCTCCGCCGCCATCATTGCCGATCTGATTGCCCCGGAAGTCGATTTCTTCTCCATCGGCACCAACGACCTGATTCAGTATACCGTCGCCGCAGACCGGGTGAATCACCGGGTCGCAGACCTCTACCGCCCCACTCACCCCGCTGTCATCCGCCTGATCAAGCAAACCATCGATGCCGGCGCCCAACACGGCGTTTGGACGGGCGTCTGCGGCGAAATGGCTGCTGACATCCAACTGACCCCCCTCCTGCTCGGTCTCGGAGTCGAAGAACTCTCCGTTGGGCCCCATCAGGTGCCGCGGGTCCGCCGCGCCATCCGCGCCCTCAGCCACGCGGAATGCGCCGCCATGGCCGATGAGGCCATCAGAACCCCGCTGAGCTTCGATGTTCTCGATCTGTCCACCGCTCTGGCCTCCAAATATTACCCGGAACTGCTGGATTAGGCCGATGGAGGACCTATCGGAAAAAAATTGGACATTTTTTGGAACAAACGTACCTCTAAAGCGTTCCAACACTCGGAATTAACTACTCCAAACCGATAAACCAACCAGACAACTCCATGAAATTGATCATCCGCTCACTGATTCTGACCTGCTGCTGCGCGCCGCTGGCCTTCGCCGACTGCAAGAAATGCGACAAGGACGAGGAAAAGGAAGAAACCACCCTCATCACCGATTGCAAGAAGTGCGATAAGGACGAGGAGAAAGACGAAGCCCTCGCCGACTGCAAGAAGTGCGACAAGGACGAGGAGAAAGACGAAGCCCTCGCCGACTGCAAGAAGTGCGACAAGGACGAGGAAAAGGATGAAGCCCTGATCGCTGGCAAGTGCAAGAAGTGCGACGACGACGAGGAAGATCCTGCTCTCGCTGGCAAGTGCAAGAAAAAGTGCGACGACGAGGAAGACCCTGCTCTCGCTGGCAAGTGCAAGAAAAAGTGCGACGACGAGGAAGACCCTGCTCTCGCCGGTAAGTGCAAGAAGAAGTGCGACGAAGAGGAAGACCCTGCTCTCGCCGGTAAGTGCAAGAAGAAGTGCGACGAAGAGGAAGAGCCTGCCCTCGCTGGCAAGTGCAAGAAGTGCGACAAGGATGAGGAAGCTGAAGAAGCTCTTCTCATGGCCTGATTCGCCACTTCGCTCCTTCGAGCGAACGATTTGAAAGAAGTCGCCGGCAGCAACGCCGGCGGCTTTTTTGTATCCACTCGGCAACATACCAGCCTTGCGCACCAGCTCACGGGTGCGAGTGTCGACACATATGGAATCGAAGACCCTCCGCCCCCGCCGGGTACTCATCATCGGTGCGGGCTTCGGCGGCATCGCTTGTGCGAAAGCCCTGTCCAAGAACGACAAATTCACTGTCACCCTGGTCGAGCGGACCAACCACCACCTCTTTCAGCCGCTTCTCTATCAAGTTGCCACTTCATCGCTGGCCGCACCGGACATCGCCTGCTCGGTGCGGCAGGTGTTCCGCGACTCCAACAACGTGACCGTCCTTATGGACGAAATCCTGGAACTCGGAACTGAAACGAAGACGGCCGTCGGGGCTTCCGGTGACTCTTATCCGTGGGACTATCTGGTTCTCGCCACCGGAGCGAAGACCTCATTCTTTGGTCACCCCGAGTGGGAGGAGCACACACTCGGACTGAAATCCCTGGCCGACGCTCAGGGCATCCGCCGGCAAGTCCTTTCCAGTCTGGAGAAAGCCGAGCGAACCACCGATCCGGTCGAACGCAAACGACTCATGACCGTCGCCATCGTCGGCGGCGGACCCACGGGAGTCGAGCTCTCCGGCGCGTTCGTCGACTTGGTCCACCGCTCGATGAAGGGCGAGTTCCGGCGAATCGACAGCTCGGACCTGCGGGTCATCCTGATCGAGGCCGCCGATCGCTTGCTCACCCCATACGATGAAGACCAGAGCGCCTACGCGAAGGAGCGCCTTGAAACACTCGGCGTCGAAGTCTGGACCGAACGCATGGTCCGCGATGTCGGCCCCGCATACCTCGAATTCACCGACGGAGCCAAACTGGAAGCTTCCACCATCATCTGGGCCGCCGGCATCGAAGCCAATCCACTCGCGGGAAAACTGGGAGTCGAACCCGCCGACCGGTCAGGCCGCATCACCCCAGAGCGGGACCTCTCCGTGCCGGGTCATCCCGATGTCTTCATCATTGGCGACCTTGTGCGGATGAACGACATGGACGACAAGCCCGTCCCCGGAGTGGCTCCTGCTGCCGTCCAGATGGGTGACCACGTCGCCAAGGTTCTCAAGGAGGAACTCCGCTTGGAAAAGACCCGCTACGAGGAGAAGAAGCACGAACTCAGACCAGGCTTCCGATACTTCGACAAAGGACTGATGGCCATCATCGGCAAGAACGCCGCAGTGGTGAAATCCGGCAAACTCCGGCTCAGGGGGTTCCTCGCCTGGATCGCGTGGTTGTTCGTCCACATTCTTTTCCTCATCGGATTCCGGAACAAGCTGGTGGTCTTGCTGGGATGGGGATTCGCCTACATCCGCAACAATCCCGGCGTGCGGGTCATTGTGAATCCACCGGCGGACGCACCTCCCCAAGGAAACAGCCGCTGATTCAGCCATCGGCTTCCACCACCAGCGACCAGATTCCCACCGCACTCCGGAACCCGCGCACCTCCATGGTTCCTCTCGGTTCCTTGGCGACATCCTCGCCGAGAAGTTCGGCCGTTTGTTCATCCACCAGCACCTCACCGGATCCGGCCAGCGAACAGAGTCGGGCTGCAAGATTCACCCGGTCGCCCAGGACCGTATAGTTCAATCGGTCTTCCGAACCCATCAAACCTGAAACGATCTCACCAGCGGCAAGACCCACCCCGATCTCCACCGGCTCACCCATTGCCCCATTGAGTTCGGCGCGGGCACGAATCATTCCGGTGGCACACGCAGCCGCCCGGGCCACATCATCCTCCCTTGAAACCGGGGCACCAAAGACGCCCATCACCAGATCGCCAACGAATTTGTCGACCACGCCGCCATGCGCATGGATCACCCGCGTCATGGCCGTCATGTGGTGATTGAGCATGTGGATGACATCGGAGGGAGCCATCCCGTCCGTCATCGCGGTAAACCCGCGGATATCACAGAAAACCACGGCCGCATGACGGAGCTCACCGCCCAGGGACATCGAGCCCTCGGTCAACCGCCGGGCCACCACCGGGTCACTCGTCTTACCTAACAGGTCGTGATACTTCTCCTTCAGACTCAGGTCTTCCGTCATCCGGTTGAAGTCGGTGGCGAGCGTGGCGAATTCATCCGTTCCAGTCACGGGCACCTTCCAGTCCAGCCGCCCCTCCCGCACCTTCTGGGTTGCTTCCACCAGGCGGAGGATGGGACCGCTGAAGCGCCGCGACAACCACCACGCCACAAGGATGGTCAGGAGCAATGTCGCCACACCGAGCAACGCAACGCCCCAGCGAAGGTGTTCCACCGCATCATCCAGCCGAGCCAAACTGAACACCGCAACCTGGGCACCACGCCCGAGGGGAGACTCCGGATTCAATTCACGGGCCAGCAGGAGATAAGGTTCGTCCTGCCATCGAAAAACCACGGGGTCCATTGACTCGATCAAGCGGCCATCGAGCCTCTTCTCGATCATCGAAGACAGACTTGGATCCACCCCTTCGGCAAACCACTCGCCATCGACCCACAGTCCCGTCCACGACTCGCGGGCTCCGAATTTCGCAAGCACCCTTTCTTCGCGACTCCCTGCATCCCGCCCCAGGAAAAACCATCCTGCCCACTCGCCATCCACTTCGACCGGGGTCACGACCACTTCCTTCACCCTGCCCTCCCCGGGATCCCTATCATCCACCAGACCGTATCCCACCACCTGCAGAGCCTCACCCTCCGTCGCCGCGAAGTGCTCCCCCGCGTCCTTCCACGAAGCAGCCAACCTCCCACGTTTCCGACTGAGGAACACCCGATCCCCATCCAGGCCCACGACCCCCATCAATGGCAGCTCCAGTGGCGGCCGCTCCGCCTGGCCCTCGCTCCCTTCCCTGCCAGCTGTCTGTCCTCGTAGCCCCCGCATGGGCCGGATGGCTTGCGTGTACGCCAGCTGCATGGCCTCCCGATCCTCCTCGGACACCTGAGAACGCTCCGACTTGATGGTGCGCGCCACCACATCATGCTTCGCCAGTTTCATGGCCACCTCCCTGACTTCAGCCAGGCGCTCCTGCCTCGACTCGAGAAGTCGACCGATATCGCGTTCGAAGCTCTCCAGCACTTGGGTGCGCACCCATGATTGGAACTGACGCTCGGCAAGAACAAGCGTACCGGCAGTGCCGCCAGCGACCACAAGCACCAGCGCGAGGAAAAGTTTCGTGCGTATCTTCACCGTGTCAAATGTGCGGCAGTCCACTTTCGACCCGCCAGCCACCCCAATCAACCACGCACCCCCTGCTGCGGCAAGAACTCAGCCAACGTCAGGCTAAGCTCAGGAATCACAACCCCGACCCAACGAAAAAGCCACGCCCTCATCGGGCGTGGCTTGAAAGAATGACTAGGTGTTCTTCGGAACGTTTACTTCTTTGCAGGAAGGATCACCGAGTCGATCACGTGGATCACTCCGTTGGTGCCGACGATGTCGGTCTTGACGACCTTCGCCTTGTCGATGGTGACCACGCCATCGGCCACCTTGATGGTTGCCTTGTCACCGCTGAGCATTTCGACTTCGCCTGCGGTCACATCAGCCGCCATCACCTTGCCGGAAACGACGTGATACTTGAGGATGCCCTGAAGCTTCTCCTTGTTCTCTGGCTTCAGAAGCGTCTCTACCGTTCCTTCCGGAAGCTTTTCGAACGCGGCATTCGTTGGGGCGAAGATGGTGAATGGACCATCTCCGGACAAAGCCTCAGCAAGACCGGCTGCCTTGACGGCGGCAACGAGTGTCGAGAAATCCTCATTACCGGCCGCAATGGCGACAACCGACTGGGTTGGCTTGTCTGCTTCCTCGGCAAGCGAGACGGCAGGAAGAAGAAGGGCGGCGGTGGCGATGAATGATGCGAGCATTTTCATGATAATTGATTCGTTTGTTGTTTTGGTTCAGTTGATCTCGGAGTTGCCTCCGACGCCCTAGGAAAGCACCGCATTCCTGCCTGTCTCATGAAAAATCGGCCTACGAAACTTTCGCTTGCGAAAGCGGTTTCCCGGTCGTTTTTCCGCCCTTCGTCTCTTCGAGAGCACCAGCGAACCTGTGAGCCCAGTGCACTTATTGTGAAACGTTTTTCGTGCGACTGACATCATGGATTTTCGGACTCTTCATACACCACGACGGGCATCGAACCGTCTGCCGTGAACCCGGACACCACGCTTCATGCTGACCTTGGGCATCGACCTCGCATCACAACCCGCCTTCACCGCCATGTGCGAGATTGAGTGGACCTCATGCAGCGCCCACGTCAGGCGGCTGAAAATGAACTGCGATGACGACGAACTCGACCAAGCCATTCAGCGTGCGGGCGCGGTCGGCATCGATGCTCCTTTCGGTTGGCCAACGGCTTTCGTTGATGCGGTGGCAAAATGGACCTCGCGGACTTGGAACAAACCATTGCGAGATCGGCTACGCTTCCGTGCCACGGATTTCGCAACCCGCAAGATCACCGGTCGTTGGCCCCTGAGCGTCTCTTCCGACCTCATCGCCCTACCGGCGATGCGGGCCATGGCTCTGCTCGAGCGGCATGACATTGCGGATCGCAGCGGTGGTCGCTTTTTCGAAGTCTATCCAGCGGGGAGCATGAACATCTGGGGCATCACGGTGTCCGGCTACAAAGGCAAGTCACGGGAGGCTCGGGACAGGAGAACGACCCTGGTGAAGGCACTGAAGACCCGCATGCCATGGCTCGACGGCGCCGAAGGCTGCCATGAGGATGACAACATGCTCGATGCGCTCGTCGCCTCGATCACCACATGGCAGGCAGCGGAAGGAGCAACAATCCCACCCGACCCGGAAAAGAAGGAGCAGGCAACGCGAGAAGGCTGGATTCATCTACCCTGCGGGATCCCCCGCTTCCCCGTGCCCTGACCGATCCAGGAGGAACGGACCACATCCCTCTACCCTCGCGAGTAACCCGGGGTCCTCATGACCTCCCGTGGCGCTCCTATACCTCTTCGGGCTTCAACCAACGGAACGACACAATCTCGAAGCGGCGCCCGAACTCGGGGCTTCCGGACGAGCGACGCGGGTTCAACCCGCTTCGATCCGGATCGATGGGAACGGGAGTCCGTTGCACTTCGGCTTCACACCAGGCTCTGGCGAGAATGTCACCACTGGAGTCCACCACATCACCATACGCTCGAATGACGAAGGTGTCGGAACGCGCGGTCAACACAGGTGCCAAGGGCTGAAGCAGATCACCCTGGGTGAGGAATCCGGCCGCCCCCCACGCCTTGCTCGATGGCTTGAGGGTTTGCTCAAGGCGGGTGGAGTCCTGAATGTTGTCGGGGTGGGTATAGTCGCGGATCGGATCCTCGTTGTTCAGCGGATAGTCATCCAGAAACTCCTGATTCAGGCTGTCACCGCGTGGTCCGGCGCGATCGATCGCAGCCTGCAGCGCCCCCGTGCGACCGGTTTCGTCGTCAGCCAACCGCCGGTTGACGAAGTCAGCCAGCGAAAGGAACGGCCCGCGCTTCCGAACTTCATCCACGATCGCGACCGCGAGGCGCTCGATCTCATCGTCCTGCAGCACTCGTGAACCCGCCCAGCCGGAATCCGAGTTCCCGGGGTCATCTTCACCATGGGAACCCTCGACGGGCTCGAGCATCCGCGAAAACGAAGTTCCCAACTCCGTATCCCGGGTGGCGGCCAGCATCGCCTTCCATGCCTCCACACGTGTCGAGTTCACATTGAAAGCACCATCGACCAGCAGATGATAGGCGGCTTGATGGAAGTCGGCGATCCGCTCGGACGTCAGCTCCGACCGGGTCGATCCGGCAAGCACCATCCGGCCGTTGGGGAGTGGCTTGCCGTCAGGGTCCTCAATGAATGCGGCCTTCGCACCGGCATCTCCACTGGAAACGAAAAAGCGATCCCACAACCCCTGATTGGCTTCATACGAGAGATCATAAACCAGGTGGTCATCGTCAGGAATGTCCTGCAACAAGGCACGTGCCTGCTCTGCCCATGCTTCCCGGTCACTCGAGCGTTGGGCGTCGGACGACCACCCGATGGCGTTGCGGTGGAACCCACCAAGCTTGTGTTCATCCTCAGAATCACTCCGCGGGATCGTCCCCGTCATCCCCTCGAGCCCGAGACGCGGATCCACCAGGGAATTTCCGATGGCAAACGACGGATGCCAGACCAGATCGGACAACTTGGCGTGCTGCAACTGACCCAGGGAAATCACCCCGGTTTCGGAACGCGGCAACTCGAAAACCGTATGACGCGTCTGCCCTTCCTGCGGAGGACCGAAGGGATTGCCATGGTACCTCCCTTCCCGGAAAACCGGCACCTGTTCATTGAAGCTGACCAACTCATCATAGAGGTCGCGGGTATAAGCTCCGAAGAACCATGGCCCCCCTCCGGATCCCGTTCGCCCTCCGGTCGGCATGCTCCCGCCGAGATTCTCCCACGGGCTTCTGACCGCGTAGGTCGCCCGTGGATTCCATGTCGCGAAAAGTGCCTCCTCGAAGAAATGCGAATCCGCCGCCAGCGCACCGGAGTTCACGATGTTCGACAAATGCTCGTCGAACCAACGCAAGCGGATGCCCTCACGGGTTCGCACATCGGGGTCCAAGGTCGGGCGAGGGTTGACCGGATCAAGCAACTCAACATCCATCGGACGCTGATCATTCCAAGAAACCCGAGGCTCCCTACCTGCACCATACTGAAGCGACGCCGAAATGTAGGCCAGTTGGGGAAGCGAATCGAATACTTCGAAAGTGACCGTGCTGACATCACCCAAGTGCTTCATCACGACGCGGGTGTCATCACCTTGATTGACAACGCCCCGTCCATCAAACGACCAGGCTGGAGTCGGAGCATACCAAAACCGGATCGGACGAAACGGAGCCCCATCCTTGTCGATATCAGATCCAGAAACATAGAAACTGCGTGACGGATCGGGAGCGACTTCGCAGCTGAGCATATTGGCTGCAAGATTATATGGGCCGGGCCGATAAGCACTTAGTCCGTCGTACTCAGCAGATCTACGGGGCGAAAACACCAAGCACTCACCGGGACCAAATGTAGTCTCAGGGATCGTGAAGTAGTAGGAACCCATATATGGGTCATTATAACCCTCCGTCTGATTAACTCGAAACTGCCCTTTTCGAAAGTCTGGCACGAAGTTAGTACTCCTTCCTCCCTCGAATGAGAGCCACTGACTCCGACGAATTCTGTCAACATTCCCCTCCTCATCGTATTGCTCACTGTCCGTCCACATTTCCTGCCGTCCATTAGTTTGCAACATAACAATGGCTGAATCAAACCTCAGCTCCACGTTGTACGGGTTCCACAGTACTACCCGCGGGTAGAGGTGGTGACGCAGCTGGTAGGAAGGGCGGGGAAGAGGCGTGAGTTGGTAAGTACTGATCTGCAGGTAATTGCTCGCCTCCACGAGGACCGGCTGCAGGCTCGACTTGATCGCCGACCTGAGACGCGTTGGGCTCTCGTTGCACAGGGCCAGCTTCTCGCTGAGTCCACCACCGCTCGTGTCGGTTTCCGGGACCACGGAAGCCACGTTGTTCCCGGAATAGGGAACCGCTGACCTGACCCAGTCGCGCAGCAAGCCCATCCTCGGAGCGGTCGACTGGTGGCGCGAATTCTCGACATCCAGCAGCAGGGAGTCCTGGTCGGCCAGTCCCA
Organism: Haloferula rosea; assembly: GCF_016595525.1. Classification (GTDB taxonomy): domain Bacteria; phylum Verrucomicrobiota; class Verrucomicrobiia; order Verrucomicrobiales; family Akkermansiaceae; genus Haloferula; species Haloferula rosea. The sequence continues at coordinate 152,009 of NZ_JAENII010000001.1, read as the reverse complement.
CCATACCGTCCAGCGAAGGAACGCTCCCATCGCTCTCGAAGAATGCACTCAGGTCCCCTTTCAATCCGCCGTCCCGCACATCGGCGAGCACCCCCTTCGAATTCACGGTGAAGTCATGGAAGTGTCTTTTGGTCCATTCATCCCCACCAACCAGCCCCACGGTGTTGGTAGAGACCAATCGTTCCCGTTCACCGGACCCGAATTCGATCCCATCCCCGATGAGCGTTTCCTCCGCCTGCTGAGCCAGCATGCGCCGATAGGTCGCCCGCCCCGGTTCCTCGGCATCGGCATCCGCATGCCGATCCGCCACGGAGAGATTGGCACGCACGCTCAGATCACCCGTCCACCAAGCCAGTCGTCCGGTCCCCTCGATTTCGACCAAGGGAGCCGTGACCTCTTCGCCGGTCTCCACCGAGCCATCGCCCAACAACTCAACCCGCTCAGCTCCGCTGCCGGGTGAGGCATCACCGCTGACCAGCCACTTCCTCACCGCAGACTCACGACTCCACGAACCATTCGAACGGGCGTCCGTCCAGCCGCCCAACTCCGGATCCCGCTGCCAGATGCTGGCTCCCGATTCGTCGACCGACGACCATACACCCGTCCAATGGCGATCTGAATTCGGATCGAGAAGGTCCGCCTGAGCAGTCACCCGTTGGTCCGGCCCCAACTCTCGCTGGAGTTGCCCGACCGCACTCATCAGGGCAAGCCGCGCATTGGTCCTCGCCATGGCCTGATGGTCGCCATGGCTGCTGCCCCTCAACTCCACGGCTGACAAGCTCAGCAGCGCAACCCCGAGCAGCGTCAACAGGGTCATCATCAACACCACCGCCACCAGAGCGAAACCCCGGGGTGAAGGATGTTGTGACCGAAGCTGTCGATTCCGCACACGCACGACCTTGTAAATACACGGATTTTGGAAAAGTCGCCAAGGAATTTGGCTGGAACTCCCCTAATGTGAAGCAATTAGCGGACCATCACGCCCCTTCGGCGGACCTTTTCAGTTCCTCGATGAGCACCTGAAGCACACGGCGGGGCTCCACCCCATCCGCCAAGCCCGCTGCCACACAGATTGGTTCGGGCTCAGGATCAATCTCCAGCAGACAGACTCTCGCCCCGTTCCCCACGGGACTTCCAGCCGCCACGAATGCCACACCCATGCCACTTTCCACAGCCGTGGCGAGGCTCGAATACCCATCGAACTCTCCCACGACCTTCGGGGACAGGCCATGGTCCCGGCAGTAGGCCGAAACCCGTTTCCAATAGTCCGGATACTCGTCGCGCCGAAACATCAGGAATCGCTCGCCGGCCAAATCCGCCACCCCCACTCGCTCCGCCGCCGCCCGTGGATGAGAAGCACCGACCACCACCCTCCAAGGGCGCCGCTCCACCGGGACCCAACGAATCCCCGCACCATCACCCTCTTCGGGAACCGTCAGGATCAGGTCGAACTCCCCGGCCCGAAGACCTGCCTTCATCTCCGCCGTCGAGCAATCCGAGAGCTGCACCCTCACCGCGGCATGAAATTGGGAGAAACGCTCCAATGCCGGCCCAAGCAAGCTACCTGCCAGAGAAGGAGCATAGGCAATCTTGATGATTTCCCCGAGCGCAGCGGCTCTCACCCGTTCGGCGATCATCTCCGCTTGCTCGGCCCAGCGCCCCCCATCCCTGACCAGGATCTCGCCCGCCGCGGTCAGTGAAATCGAGTGCGCCCCCCTCTCCAGCAGCGGCACTCCGAGTTCGTCCTCGAGACCCTTGATCTGCCGGCTCAAGGCCGACTGGGTGAGATGCAGCCTTTTGGAAGCCGCGGTGATCGAACCTTCGTCCGCCACCGCGAGAAATGCCCTGACCCGTCGAAGCTCCATGCACCCAATCTGCCATCCTACCTCCGCCACCACAATCACGCGATGAGCCAGCCATACCAGAGATCCTTGCCGCATGCCGATTCTGCAAGCTGAGCATGCCCAGCGGGCATTCGCGTGAATCAAGATCCGCTGCCATGATCGAAGCATGCAAACAACGACCGACCTGACCATTCGCCGATCGAACGAACGAGGCCACGCCGAACACGGGTGGCTCGACAGCTACCACAGCTTCTCCTTCGCCAACTACTATGACCCCGAACACATGGGCTTCCGCTCGCTGCGAGTGATCAACGAGGACCGGATCGCCCCCCTGGGCGGTTTTCCCACCCATCCCCATCGCGACATGGAGATTTTCTCCTACCTCGTCGAAGGCGAACTCGCCCATCGGGACAGCATGGGAAACGAGCGCACCATCACCCGCGGGGAGATTCAGGTGATGTCGGCGGGTTCAGGCGTGACCCACTCCGAGTTCAACCCTTCCCCGAAGGCTGGGACGCACATGCTGCAGATCTGGATCACCCCCAAACAACGGGGGCTGACACCCCGCTACACCGAATGGAAGCCCAGCGGAGACGAATCGAACGCCCCGAAGACACTTCTCATTTCCGGGGACGGCCGGGACAACTCAGCTGCCATCGCCCAGGACGCGGCTGTGTGGAAACTGCAACTCGGTGCCGGAGAATCCACCACCCACACGCTTGCCACCGGCCGGGGCGCATGGCTGCAGGTGATCCGTGGCGGTGTCGAGATCAACGGCGAGCGACTGGAACCTGGCGACGCCCTGTCCACCGAATCCCCGGGGACCTTGGAATTCACGGCCTCCGCAGACGGATTGGAGGCACTTCTCTTTGACCTCGCCTGAATCCGCATTCGATTCAACTCTAACGAACACCAACCCAATCAACGACAACACCATGAAACCACATTCCTACATCGCCTCCGGGCTGATCGCCGCAGCCCTCGTCTCCTGCGAGAACCCCGCCGACAAGACCGCGACGGCCACAGTGACCGAAGCCCAAGCCGACAACAACCCCGCACACTCGCACGGTGAGGAGGAGGATCCTCTCTACTCCTTGACCGAGGCGTCAATGGTCAGCTTCGTCGGTTCGAAAGTCACCGGGAGCCACGAAGGTGGCTTCAAGGAAATCGATGGCCACCTCCACATCAGCGATTCGGACGAAGTGACCGGCGGCACCATCCACATCGACATGAACTCCACCTGGTCGGACAACGACAAACTTACCGAGCACCTCAAGGCCGCGGATTTCTTCGACGTTGCCAACCACCCGAAAGCCACCTTCTACCTGACCCGCGTGAAAAAGGAATCTGAAGGCAAATACCAGATCTCCGGCGACCTCGACCTGAGGGGTGTGGAAAAGAACATCACCTTCCCCGCCACGGCCGCGAAGGATGGCGAGGACATCAAGGTCCAGGCGGAGTTCGACATCAATCGCAAGGACTGGGGCATCGAATACGCCGGCAAGAAGGATGACCTCATCCGCGACGAGGTGGTTCTGAAACTCGACCTGGTCATCACGCCACACAGCGGCGAGCACAGTCACTGAGGCCCAGGCCGAACCCTCCACCGCCGGGTCCGGTCGCTCCGGACCCGGCATTCTCACGCCCTCTATCCCACTCCATCATGTCATCCCCACTTCTCGAACCCACCCGGATCGGATCCCTTGATCTCAGGAACCGAATCATCATGGCACCGCTGACCCGCTGCCGCGCCGTCAAGGGCAGGGTCCCCACGCCACTCATGGCCGAATACTACGCCCAACGTAGCAACGCCGGACTCATCCTGAGCGAGGCGACATCCGTGACGCCACGTGGTGTCGGATACCCGAACACCCCCGGCATCTGGTCGGACGAGCAGGTCGACGGCTGGAAGCAGGTCACCGATGCCGTGCACGCCGAGGGCGGACTGATGATGCTCCAACTCTGGCACGTCGGCCGCATTTCCCACCCCACCTACCTCGACGGTCAACTCCCGGTGGCACCCAGCGCCATCGCGGCCGGAGGCCACGTCAGCCTGATCCGTCCGGAAGTCCCGTTCCCTACGCCCCACGCCCTGACCCAAGAGGAGATCCGCGAGGCCATCGCCGACTTCCGCAAGGGCGCGGAGAATGCCAAGGCCGCAGGCTTCGACGGAGTCCAGCTCCACGCTGCCAACGGGTACCTGATCGACCAGTTCCTGCAGGACTCCACCAACAAGCGGGACGATGAATACGGGGGATCCATCGAAAACCGCTGCCGCTTCCTCATGGAGACCCTCGACGCCGTTCTGGAAGTCTGGGAACCCGGACGGGTGGGAGTTCACCTCGCACCACGCGGTGACGCCCATGACATGGGAGACTCCGATCCCCGCAGCCTGTTCCTCCAGATTGCAGAGAAGCTCCGGGAGCGGGGCATTGCGTTCATCTCGGCGCGCGAGCACCACGCGGAACCGCCGATCGGACCAGAGATCAAGGAAACCTTCGGTGGCCCCTTCATCGCCAACGAACAGTTCGATCAAGCCGGTGCGGAATCCGCCATCCGCTCGGGCAAGGCCGATGCCGTGGCCTTCGGACAGAAGTACATCGCCAATCCCGATCTGGTGGAGCGCTTCCGCCTGAACGCCCCGCTCAATGAGCCGAAGCCAGAGAGTTTCTACTACCTTGGCAAGGGCGACATCCGCGAGGGCTACACCGACTACCCAGCCCTCGACACCGCCAAGGCATAGCGGGAAGCGCAACACCCTCGGATTCGCTAGGACAGGAATTTCGGGAATGCCCGCGCCAGAATACGCTCCCATCCATCCATGAAGACCGCATCACTCCTGACCTTGCTACTCCTCGCTCCAGCCATGAATGCCGAGACCACCTTGAAGGAACAACTCGAAGCCCGCTCCGCAGAGTCCGCGAAGAAGGCCCCGGCCGACGTGCGCGCGGAATATGCCAAGGGCATCGAGGCCGTGGCCAATTCGGGTATTCTGGATCAAGCGAAGAAGGTCGGCGACAAGGCACCGAACTTCACGCTCAAGAACGCCAAGGGGACTGAGGTCGAGCTTGCCAAGCTGCTGAAGCAGGGGCCGGTCGTGCTCACCTGGTATCGCGGAGGGTGGTGCCCCTACTGCAATATCGCACTGGCCGCCCTGCAGGAGAAACTGCCGGAGATTCAGAAAGCCGGGGCGCAGTTGGTTGCGCTCACCCCCGAATTGCCTGACAAGTCCCTCGATACCCAACAGAAGAACAAGCTGGAATTCGAGGTGCTGACCGACCTCAACCACGAGGTGGCCGACGACTACGGTCTGGTCTTCAAGCTCACACCGAAGGTCCGCGACCTCTACAAGCAGTTCTTCAACCTGAACGAATTCAACGGCAAGGAAGCCGGCGACGAAAAGCTTCCCCTGGCTGCGACCTACATCATTTCTCCCGATGGCACCATCCGCTGGGCATTCCTCAAGGCCGACTACCGCCAACGCGCCGAGCCCGCGGAGATCGTGGAATTCCTGAAAAGCATGGAAAAGTGACACCCCCCGTCGCGCCCTGAAATTCCGGGCTTGGAGGTTGCATGGAACGCGAAGTGCTTGAATGTTTGTCAGTTCCCACGTTGGGTTTGCAACCTCCTCATGACCACTCCCCGCGGATTCACCGCCCTTCTCGTCGCTAGCGTGGCCTTTGCCACGCTGGTTTCGTGTGGCCCCGTCACGACGACCACGGTCCGAAAACCGCAACTCTACGAATGGAATGACGACGGTGGTCCCGGCGAGGTGGCGATCCGGATCAACCTCGAGACCCAGCGGGCATCCTACACCCGTGGTGGCCGTCCGATCGGCTGGTCTTACGTCGCCACAGGCACACCGGGGCACAGCACCCCCCAAGGAACCTTCCGGATCACCGAAAAGGTCATCGACAAGTATTCCAACGCCTACGGCTGGATCGAGGATGAGTTTGGCAATGTGGTCAATGGCGATGCCCAACCGAGCACCCCCGTCCCCGCAGGCTGCAACTACGTCCCGGCTCCCATGCCCTACTGGATGCGCCTGACCGACTGGGGCATCGGCATGCACGCCGGCTTGATCCCCAACCCCGGCACCCCGGCATCGCACGGCTGCATTCGCCTGCCGAAGCCTTTCGCCCCCGTTCTCTTCAGCGTCGTGAACGTCGGCACTCCAGTCAAAATCGTGAAGGAGAAGCCCGCCCTGCCGGCCATCCCCGTGGATGACCCATCGTCATCCACGACGACCACCTATACCCTTTCAAACCCGACCATTCCTTGAACCCATGAGCCTCCGCCAACTTGCCCTTTGCTGCTTGAGCCTGACCACACTGACCTTTGCCGAGGTGGACATGAAACCTTACCCGGAAGCGGAGGAGGGCATGGTCCGCCACGCCCTGGAGTTGGAACCCAAGGAGCAGGAAGAGGACTACCGGGTGGAACTCATTCTCGGCAAAACCGTCGAGACGGACGGAGCCAATCGCCACTTTTTCGGCGGAGTCATTGACTCCCATGTCGTTGAGGGATGGGGTTATACGTATCACAAGCTTCCAAAACTCGGCCCCATGGCCGGCACCCTGATGCTCCCTGCACCGGGAACTCCGAAGGTGAAGAAATTCGTCCGGGTCGGTGGTGAACCCTATCTGGTTCGCTACAACAGCAAGCTGCCGGTAGTTGTCTACGCCCCGGATGGCGTCGAAGTCCGCTACCGCATCTGGAGTGCCAAGGGAGAGGGTGAGCCCATTCCGAAAGGCTGACTCCCCGAAGCAAGCGAAAGGCCCGAAGGCCCGAATGCCGCCGGATCGCTTCAGCCATCACCCGACTTCCCCGGAGAAGCCCCTGCATTTCGTGATGGGATTCGCTGGCCGATTCCCCGGGGGTGTCATATCTCATCCGTGATGCGAGCCCGCTTCCTTTTCTCCTTAATTGTCCCAGCCCTCTTTTTCGCCGCATGCGAGAAGCCCCAGGAAACCGCATCGAGCGTCGAGGAAGCGGACACCCCGACAAGCGTCACTCCGCCATCAACCCCCGTTCACTCCGGGGTGCTGGCCAAGTCATCCGAGTGCATCGCCTGCCACCAAGATTCGTTGAAGGAGTGGGAGAACTCTCACCACGCCCTGGCCCACAGGGACACCGGCGGCGAACTCGACCTTGAACCCTTCGCCGAGCTCTCTCTCGAAGTGGGTCATGCCAAATGGACCTTCAGTGGCGGCAAGGACAACCCGCGCATCGAATGGGAAGACACGCTCGACCCGGATGCCAAACCCATCGCCGGCACACCCCCGATGGCCATCGGTCTGACACCGCTCGTCCAGTACCTCCTCGATACCGGAAATGGCCGCTATCAGGTGCCCGATCTCGCTTGGGATCCGGCCAAGAAGGAATGGTTCAGCATCTACGGCGATCAGGACCGCCGTCCCAATGAATGGGGCCACTGGACGCAACGCGGGATGAACTGGAACTCGCAGTGCGCCTACTGTCACTTCACCGGATACAAGAAGAACCACGACAGCGAGACCGATGCCTACAAAGGCGAGTGGATCGAACAAGGAGTCGGCTGCGCCCAGTGTCACGGCCCCTCAAGGCCGAACCACGGCAAGGACGAGTGCATCATCGACCCCGCCAAGAAATACACCCGCGAACAGTGGATGCATTCCTGCGCCACCTGCCACGCTCGCCGCGAGGAGTTCAACGAGGAATTCGTCATCGGTGATTCCTTCTACGATCACTACTCGCTCTCCCTGCCCAGCCAACCGGGACTCTGGTTCGCTGATGGCCAGCAACTCGACGAAATCTACAAGTTCTCCTCACTCATGATGTCCAAGATGGGACACAAGGGAGTGACCTGCCTCGACTGTCATGACCCCCATGCCGCGGCACCGATCGGTGGCGACATCGCCGTCCAGACCAATGCCCTTTGCCTCACCTGCCACGCCGGCGGTGCCAACGGTGCCAGCATCATCAATCCAGCCGAACACACCTTCCACGATGCCGGAACCAAAGGGTCGAGCTGCGTCGACTGCCACATGCCGAAGCGTCCTTACATGGGTCGCGACCCACGCAGCGACCACCGTTTCCCGATCCCCGATCCCCTTCTGACCAAGGAACTCGGCACGCCGAACGCCTGCAACGACTGCCACTCGGACAAGGGGCTCGATTGGCAGATCGAGTGGACCGACAAGTGGTATGGAGACAAGATGAAGCGCCCGGAACGGGAGAGAACCCGGGCCGTGCACGCCGCCCAGAACGGCAAGACAGGCGCGCTCGACATGCTCCTCGAAGTCAACAAAACCGAGGAAATCGATGCATGGCGCGCCACCATGCTCCGCCTCATGGAGCCATGGGCGAGCGACAGCCGCGTCGTCAAACAAACCAACGTGGCCGCGCAGGAAGGTGGTCCGCTCGCACGCGCCGCTGCCGCCATGCTCATCGGTCGTCGTGGAGACAGCGGCCCGCTTCTGGAGAAGATGCTGACGGATGAACTCCGGGCCGTTCGCCTCGAGGCAGCATGGGCGGCATTCGAAAGAATCCCCAATGACCACCCGGTCATCGCCGAGACTGAGAAAGTCGCCCGCCACCAGTCGGATCAACCCGGCGGTGCCATGCGCATGGCCCGCATTCACATGAAGCTCGGCCAGCTCTCGGAGGCCGAGAAGTGGTTCAAGCGAGCCGCCGCATGGGATCAGACATCACCCGCCCCTCGTCGCGACTTCGCGGTCTTCCTCAGCAGCATGGGCAGAACCGCCGAGTCGGTCACCTGGCTCGACGAAGCCGCCGAGCTTGCCCCGACGAATGCCGAGATCCCCTACCTTGCCGCCCTCGCCTACGCTGAACTCGGTGATCCGGCGAAGGCCGAGGCGAGACTCCTCGAAGCCGTCCGCATCGAGCCCCGTTTCAGCCGTGCCTACTACAACCTCGGACTCCTGCAGAACAGCCAGGGCAAACCCCAGGACGCCATCGCCAGCCTCCAACAGGCCGCCAACACCGACCCAACCAACCCGGATCCGCCCTACGCCCAGGCGACCATTTTGATCCGCCTCGGACAGGTCGAGCAGGCCATCAGCGCGGCCCGCGAGGCCCTCAGGCGCGCCCCCGACCACCAACCCTCCCAGCAATTTCTCCGGCAGATGGGCCAGTGATCCGCCCAGCGGGCAAATCCGTCACCACTCCTGCTTTGCGCCTGCCGCTTCCTGATGCAGGGTGCTGGAATGAAGGAAATTGCACCCGCCGAGCTGGCTGAATCGCTCACCCAATCCGTCGCTCCGACGCTTCTCGACGTCCGCCTGGCCGACGACCATGAAGCGGCCCACCTTCCCGGTGCGATCAGCAACGCCGTCTTTGAGGTCGCGTTCCACGAGCGTCTCGCGGAGTCGCTGACCGACAAGGATCAGGCCATCGTGATCTACGGAGCCAACGGAGAAAGCCAGGAAGCGGCCATGGCTTTCGAAAAATTGGAGCGGGCCGGCTACAGCGACCTTCTGGTGCTGGAAGGTGGCATCGAAGCATGGAAAGATGCCGGTCACCCCCTTGAAAGAGGAACCCCGTTGCCGGAAGAGGCGCCATCGCCCGATGGCTCGCACGAACTCGACCTCGATGAGTGCCGGCTCGAGTGGCTTGGAAGAAATCTCCTCAACAAGCATCACGGAACCATTGAGATCACCTCCGGCCATCTCGACTTCGACCAGGGCCAACTCGACGGCGGTGAAATCATCTTCGATCTGAACTCACTCAAGTGCGCCGATCTCGACGGTTCCCCAGGCCACGACATCCTGATCAAGCACCTGATGGACCATGACTTTCTCGATGTCTCCGAACACCCCGAGTGCAAGCTCACCATCCAATCCGCCGAATCACTGCCCGTAGCCACTCCCGGTTCACCGAACCTCCGGATCCGCGCGGATCTCACACTGCGGGGCGTCACCGAGATGATTGAAATCACCGCGGCCACCGGCATCACCCCCAAGGGAAAGGCTGCCGCGCAGGCCAGCTTCTCCATCGACCGCACCCGCTGGGGCATCATTTACGGCTCATCCCGTTACTTCCACCGACTCGCCGGTCATCTTGTCAACGACCTGATCGAATTCCAGGCAAGGATCGTGACCCGTTAGGCAAACCGACCGCAGGCAGTCACTCGACCCGGAGGAAGAACCCACGCCACGCCATATCCGGCTCGCTCAACATCCACACTTGCGAGCATTGCGTGCACTTCCACAAGGTGTGGAAAGGCACTGCTTCTCGTTGGGTCAGCCAGCCGATCCGCCCGAAGAGTCGGAATCGTGGTTCTCGGGGCACCGCCTGAACCTCGCCGACCTTCAGGAAAGTGGGGGCGACCCTGAATCGGCGGTCCAGCTGCTCGAAATCCAGATTCGAAGCAAAGGCGCGGCGCTCGGCTTGGCCACAATTGTCACAAGAAGCCCTCATCAGAGTTCAGCGGCAAAGTAGCGATCTAAGCCCACTACCTCAATCGCCGACTCCACCTAGGCAAGACGACAAAGAACCCTACTCCACAACCCATCATCAAATCGCGATATGATGATTTGACTCTTGCTCAAGGGCTCGATCTGCCTAGTTTTCCGGCATGCCGCGCCCCGACGCCACCGCCGATCTGACCAAAGCTCTGGAACAACGAATCCTCGTGCTCGATGGGGCCATGGGAACCACGATTCGGGGCTATGGCCTGGAAGAAAAGGACGCCCGTGGTGAACGCTTCAAGGACACCGAAAAGGACCTCCTCAACAACGGCGACATCCTTTCGCTCACCCGCCCCGATGTCATCGCCGACATCCACAAACGCTTCCTCGAAGCCGGGTCCGACATTTTCGAAACCAATACCTTCTCCGGCACCTCGATCGCCCAGAGCGAATTCTTCGTCGAGGACCCACGCGAGACGGGCGCCGGACGCAAGGATCCCGAGTTCTATCAGAAGGTCCTTGAGAATGCCTTTCTCAAAGACCTCGCCGCCGAGATCAACATCGAGTCCGCCAAGCTTGCCCGCAAGGTCGCCGACCAGGTCGCCAACGACACCGGCATCCCCCGCTACGTCGCCGGTGCCATTGGACCGATGACCGTCGGCCTGAACAACGCCGCCGTCGATGCCAACGATCCCGGCTTCCGTAGCGTGACCTTCGACCAGGTATACGAAGACTACAAACGGCAGATCCGCGCACTCGTTGAAGGCGGTGTCGATATTCTGATGGTCGAGACCATTTTCGATGCGCTGAACTCGAAGGCCGCTCTCGTCGCCGCTCAGGACGTGTTCGAAGAAGACGGCTTCAAGCTTCCCATCATCATTTCCGCCGCCGTCGGCATGGGTGGAGAAACCATGATCTCCGCCCAGAAGGTCGAAGCCCTGTGGAATGCCGTCGCCCACGTCAAGCCCCTCGCCGTCGGCCTCAACTGCTCGCTTGGCCCGGACCAGATGCGGCCATTCATCGAAGAGATGTCGCAGGTCGCCGAGACCTTCGTCTCCTGCTATCCGAACGCCGGCATGCCCGATCCGCTGTCACCCACCGGCTTCCCCATGCTTCCGCCGGACATGAACGGCCACCTGGGTGACTTCGCGAAGTCCGGGTTCATCAACCTCGCCGGCGGCTGCTGTGGCAACACCCCGGAACACATCGCCGAAATCGCCAAAGGTGTCCGCGATGTGGAGCCGCGGAAGATTCCGCAGAACGAGCAGTTGCTGCGCCTCTCCGGCACCGATGCCTACAACCACACGGACGACAAGAACTTCCTCATGATCGGCGAACGGACGAATGTCGCCGGCTCGCCGCGCTTCCGCAAGCTGGTGCAGGAAGGCAAGCTCGAGGACGCCCTCGCTGTCGCCCGTCAGCAGGTCGACAACGGCGCTCCCGTGATCGACATCTGCTTCGACGACGGCCTCATCGACGGCGTCGACATGATGACCCGCTTCCTCAATCTGGTTCAATCCGAGCCGGACATCACCAAGGTGCCGATCACCGTCGACTCCTCGAAATGGGAAATCCTCGAGGCCGGCCTGAAGTGCCTCCAAGGCAAGGGCATCGTCAACTCGATCTCGCTCAAGGAGGGTGAGGAGGCTTTCAAGAAGAATGCCCGGACCATCAAGAAATTCGGAGCCGCCGCCGTGGTCATGGCCTTCGATGAGAAGGGGCAGGCCGCCACCTACGAAGAGAAGATCCGCATTTGCGAACGTGCCTACCGGATCCTGGTCGATGAGGTCGACTTCAACCCGGAAGACATCATCTTCGACCCCAACATCCTCACCGTCGCGACCGGCATCGAAGAGCACAACAACTACGCCGTCGACTTCTTCAACGCAACGAGGTGGATCAAGGAGAACCTCCCCGGCGCCAAGGTCTCCGGTGGGGTCTCGAATGTATCGTTCTCCTTCCGCGGCAACAATCCGGTGCGGGAAGCCATGCACTCCGCCTTCCTCTTCCACGCCGGCAAGGCCGGCATGGACATGGGCATCGTCAATGCCGGCATGCTCGAAGTGTACGATGAGATCGAGCCGAAGCTGCTCAAGGCAGTTGAGGACGTCCTTCTCAATCGTGACCCGGATGCCACCGAGCGCCTGCTCGACCTCGCAGAGGAATACAAGGGCGTGAAGAAGGAAGCCAAGGTGGAGGATCTCGCCTGGCGGAAGGAGCCCGTCGAGAAACGTCTGGAGCATGCTCTTCTCAAGGGCATCGACACCTACATCGTCGAAGACACCGAAGAGGCCCGCCAGCAGTACGACAAGCCGCTCAAGGTCATCGAAGGCCCGCTGATGGACGGCATGGGCGTGGTTGGCGACCTGTTCGGTGCCGGCAAGATGTTCCTCCCCCAGGTGGTCAAGTCCGCGCGGGTGATGAAGAAGTCCGTCGCCTACCTCGAGCCCTTCATGGAGAAGGAGAAGGAGCTCAGGATTCTCAGCATCATCGAGAGCCTGCGTGACACCCACCCCGGACTCCCTGATGGCGAACTGCGTATCAAGGCTGAGAAAACCCTCACCGCCGGCCGCGTGCTGATGGCCACGGTCAAGGGCGACGTCCACGACATCGGCAAGAACATCGTCGGGGTTGTCCTCGCCTGCAACGGCTTCGAGGTCATCGACATGGGCGTGATGGTGCCCTGCGACAAGATCCTCGACACCGCGGTCGAGAAGCAGGTCGACGTCATCGGGCTTTCGGGACTGATCACCCCCTCACTCGACGAGATGATCCACGTGGCGAAGGAAATGGAACGTCGTGGGATGAACATTCCCGTCCTCATCGGAGGGGCCACCACCTCCGCCGCCCACACCGCGGTGAAGATCGCCCAGCACTACAGCGGGCCGATCGTCCACGTGCTCGATGCCTCGCGCTCCGTACCCGTGACCACCACCCTGCTGTCCGAGGATGGGCGGGAGAAATTCATCACGGAGAACAACGAGCGGCACGAGAAGCTCCGCGCCAACTTCAACAAGAAGGACAAGCCGACGATTCCCTACGCAGAAGCCACCTCCAACCGCTTCGTTCCGTCCCAACCGTGGGCGTCCTACACCCCACCGAAACCGGCATTCACCGGCACGCGGGTCATGGACAACCAATCGCTCCGCGAGCTTGCCGACTACATCGACTGGACTCCCTTCTTCCACGCATGGGAGCTGCGTGGCGTGTGGGATCGTGAAGCCAAGGTGCTCAAGACCCGCAACGAGGAAGGTGCCAAACAAGCCGAGGAGCTTTTCGCCGACGCCGAGGAACTGCTGGAAGACATCATCGCCAACAAGCGCTTCACCGCCCGCGGCGTCTACGGGTTCTTCCCCGCCAATTCCGAGGGCGACGACATCACCATCTGGACCGACGAAACACGCAGTAAAAAGCGTGCGACCTTCCACACCCTGCGCCAGCAGATCGAGAAGAGCACCGACAAACCCCACTTCGCCCTCGCCGACTACGTCGCCCCGGCGGCAGCTGAAGCGAATCCCGACTACCTCGGAGGCTTCGTCGTCGGCATCCACGGTGCCCACGAATGGGCCGATGAGGTCGAGAAGGCCGAAACCGACCCCTACAAGGGCATCATGATCAAGGCCATTGCCGACCGGCTCGCCGAGGCATTCGCCGAACTGCTCCACCACCGCGCACGCGTCGAATGGGGATACGAGAGACCGAACGAGTTCAACCACAACGAGCTGATCAAGGAGGTCTATCAGGGCATCCGCCCGGCACCGGGATACCCTTCCCAACCGGACCACACGGAGAAGCCTGTCCTCTTTGATCTACTAGATGCACCGGAGAAGACCGGCGTGACCCTGACCGAGAGCTGCGCGATGCATCCGGGAGCCGCCGTTTCCGGCCTCCTGTTCTCCCATCCGGAGAGCCACTACTTCGCGATCAGCGAACTGCAGAAGGATCAGATCGAGGACTACGCCCACCGCAAGGGCTGGACGGTCGGGGAAGCCGAGAAGTGGCTCGGGCCATGGCTAGGTTACACCACCACCTGACCGGACCTGAGCTCGAGGTAGCGGCGGACCGCCGTGATCCGGTTCTCAACGCCAAGACGCTGAAAGACCGCTTCGAGGTGTTTCTCCACCGTCCTTGGACTGATATCGAGGATGATGGCGGCTTCCGCGCTGGTCTTCCCTTCGGCGATCCACTCCATGATCTCGCGCTGACGCCGGGTCAACAGCGCTTGGATGGCGCCTTCGGCCACCGCATCCTGCTCGACAAGGCAGAGAATCAGCCACGCCTCCCCTTCCATGGTCGGCAGGGCATTCACCTTCTGCCTTCCACTTCCGACGTTCAGCTCGACCTCACAGAAGCAGGTCGACAAGGGATCGCTCCACGCCTTCTTCAGGCCCTCGGCCAGCGTCGCCTGATCGTCGGGTGAGAGAGTGAATACCGGATCATCTTCCGACCACCAATTCTCGGAGAGCCGCAAGGCGCAGTGATTGAAGGGAAGCACATCCCGCTTCTCCTTCGCCAGGAACAGGGCCTGCGCCGACTGCGAGGAGTGCTGCAGGTAGAACTGCCGGATCTGACGGCCGACGTTCTCGTTGGCAATCAGTCTGGCGACCGATCGGGCCGTCAGCAGCAAGGCGTCGAAAGTCTGTCTCTCTTCGAGGGAGAAGCTCCCCTTGTGCTTGATGACGAACAGCAGGGTCGTCCGGTCATTTCCGTGGGCGAGAAGACCGAAGAGTCCATCCTCCATGCCGGACTTCTGATGGACCGCTTTCAGAAACTCGGAGTCCATGTACTCCTCCTTGCTCACATACTCCCTGACGGAAAGGCCGAGCTCTCCCGGATTGGCCAGGTCCACCTTCGAAGCCAGCGGATGAATGGAGAACAACTGGTTGATCCTGCCCACATGCTGCTTTGCCTCCTGGGCAAAAGCGTTCTTGCCGTGGACCTCCTCGACATTGTGGCCGTTGCACGTGACGAAGATCAAGGCACCATCCCCCCCGATCAGCTTCGGCAGCTTCTCGGTCAACAGCTCGGAGAGCCGATCGAAGCTGTCGGCATGCTGGACCTGCAGAGCAAGGTCGAAGTAGTCTTGGGTAAACACGATATCAGGGGGATTTCCTACACTTCCTAACGCCTACAACACTACGTAGCTATACGTATTGCAAGCGGACTCTTCAAACCAGGGTCGAAATCACCCCTTCAGCCGGGCCCAATCTGCGTAAGACCCCCCATTGTCCGGGCGCTATTCTGATGACAGAGTCCTCACGTCTTCAGCAACTGCTGGGACACAGCAAAGTGACAACGAGCTGTTCATCATTCTTTGGGGAGGAGACGGTCCCGTCGGCGCGAGCTGGCGGGGCCGTCCATTTTTAATACGAGACGACTCTCGTCTTAGTGACGTTTCTTGCGGAGGAAAGCCGGCACATCGAGGTCTTCGCCATCGATCATGCTCGGATCAGCGCCCTCGAAGCGTCCCTTCGGGCCGCCATCGAGACTCAGTTCGCTCTGTGCCTTCCCGCCTCCCACATCGCCACCGAAGAGGTCATCGTCCGCCGTAGAACTCGAGGACTTGCCCGATTGCTTGCCCGTTTTCACCGGTTCAGGACCCGGCTCGGCAAATGGAATCTCATCGTCATCCTCCGGCTCGGGTTCTGGCTCCAGGTCTTCATCGGATCCTTCCTCAGGTTCCGCGAAAAAGGCAGCCTCCTCCGGCTCCGACGTCTCTGCTGCCTTCGGCTCAGGTTCAGGTTCGGCCTCCACTTCCGGCTCTGGAACCGGCTCACTTTCCTTTGAATCGGAAGCGATCTCTTCCTCTTTGGAATCCACCTCCGGCTCAGGCTCAGGCTCAGGATCGGGAGCAAGGATTTCAATCGGCTCCTGGACCCATTCCGGCTCGGGTTCCGGTTCGGGTTCCACCTTGGCCTCGACCTTCGGCTCGGTGGGAGCAGCGAATCCCATTGATGGCTCCAGCGAGCGCTCTTCCTTGGCCCGGTCCTTGTCTTCCGTGGGAAGCGCTCTCAAGCGCTCTTCCGGCAACGAACTGACGAGGGTGATGCTAAGTTGATCCTCCATCGTCGGATCGACCGCGGCCCCGAACAGGACGTGCGCCTTCGCCGGCACATGCTTGCTCAGGCTTTCCATCAGCAGTTCGATCTCGAACAGGGTCAGATCCTCGCCACCACAGAGGTGAACCAAAACGGACTGGGCATCTTCAAGCAGCGCCCCCTTGTCCAACAGTGGACTATCCAGGGCATTGCGCAGAGCCTTCTGGGCGCGGTCCTTGCCCCTTGAGATCCCCGAACCAAAGAGGCAGCGCGAGCGCGTCGTCCGCAAGGCCGTCATCAGGTCATCGAGCCCCACGTTGATCAAACCCGGCCGCACCACCAGACGGACCACCGCCTTGATACTCTCGGAAATCATCCGGTCGGCTGCAGCGAACGCCTCATGAATCCCCTGCTTTGCGAGAACCAGTTCACCCATGCGTCCATTGTCAAAAGTCACCAGAGCGTTGGACAGCACCGCCAGTTCGTTGAGTGCGGTCTCGGCCTGTTCCCTCCGGCGCATGCCTTCGAACACGAATGGCATCGTCGCAAACATGACCACGAACGCCCCTTCTTCACGGGCGACTCGTGCCACGATCGGAGCCGCACCCGAGCCGGTTCCTCCACCCAGGCCGACACAAATGAAGACAATCTTCCGCCCTTTGATCGAGGCCCGGATTTCGTCTTCAGCCTCCTGCACGGCCTTGTTTCCCAACTCAGGGTCACCGCCAGTTCCCAGACCCTTGGTCAGGTTCCGGCCCAACTGGATCTGCTCGCCAGCGACCGATCCCGAAAGCGTCCGGATGTCGGTATTCAGTGCAAGCAACTCGGCCCCCTCGAGGCCATCCAGAGCCACTCGATCAAGCATGTTGGCCCCGGCTCCTCCGAGCCCGACGATCTTCACGGAGGAGGTGGGAATGCTATTCTGCGGGTCGCGTGGGAACTCAATCATGACTGTGGTGGTGGTGGGTCGAACTCAACGGGAAAATGGCCAAAGTTTGGAAAGCAGCCCGCGCTTGGGCGCACGATCGCTCTCGACGATCTGCGCATAGCGGATCAGCCCCAGGGCCGTCGTGAACTGGGGATCCTTGAAACTTGCCTGCACACCGCTCAACTCGGGCGGCTCAGGTCGATAAATGTCGCGCTGGAAAACCTCATGAGCGAGCTCACCGAAGCCACGCATCAGACTGGTGCCACCGGAGAGAAACACTCCGGTGCCGATCCGCTCGATCGCCCCGTCAGGCAGACGCCGCCGCAGCAGGCCCAAGGTTTCCTCAAGTCGTTGGCGGATGATGTCGTTGAGCAACTGACGCTTTACCTCCGCCTCCGCGAAACCCTTCTCATCGCTCAGCTTCACCACACCCACGGATCGCGCGGAATCCCCCGACGCATCCCCCTCGCGGACCTTCAGGGTCTCGGCCTTCGAAAACGGCAGACCCGTGACCAGGTGAATGTCATTGGTGATGTGATCCCCACCGACCGGAATGCATCCCGTCGCTTCGATCATCCCGTCGCTATAGAGTGCGTAGTCCGTGGTGCCTCCTCCGATGTCGATCACCAACGCACCGCGTTCGCGGGCTTCGCGATCCAGCGCGACCTGTGCCGTGGCGATCGGCGCGAACACCAGATCGTCCACATCGAGCGGCATCTCACGCACACACTTGATCTGGTTCTCAATCCGCGAGCGGATCCCGTGCACAATGTGGAAATTCGCATCGACCGTCCGGCCGGTCAGGCCGATCGGGCTTGCAGCGTGATGAAATCCATCCACCCCGAATCGACGGATGATGTGGTGAATGTAAACGTGGTCCTGGGGAATGGCGACTGCCCGGGCAATCTCCTTGGCCTCCTTGACGTGCTCCGGTTCGATCGTGTCCTCGTTGTCGGGAAGGCGATAGCTTCCCAGGTGATTGACCCCCTGAATGTGGGCTCCCGTCACCGATAGGAACACACTGCCGATTTCCACGTCGCTGGCATCCTCCGCCTTGACGAGGGCATCCTTCACACAGGCGCGGACCTGCGGGAAATCATAGATCTCCCCCTTGCGCACCCCGACGGACTTCGATTGCCCGACGCCCAGGATTTTCACCGAGCCATCCGACTTCACCTCACCGACCACCATGCAAATCTTGCTGGTGCCGATTTCGAGTCCGACGTGGATCTTGGTTCGTGCCATGGTGTTGCTTCTGTAGGGGAAAAACTGTCTCAGCGATTGAGGAGCCGGCTGATGTCGGTTTCGGCGGGAGTCTCCGGGGCGGGTTCGGGCACGGGAATCGCACGTGGGGGCGATACCTCGTGGAAGGTGACCGGCAGGTTCCGTTTCCCAATCAGCTGAATCGTCGCAATCCGGTCGCCCTTCTCACGCGCATGACCGACCGCTGCAAGAAAATCCTCCATCTGTCGCCTCAAATGCTCGTGACCAAAGGTCGCCTCGATCTCGTCCCGGGTGACCAACTTGCTTCCCCAGGCCTTGTGCTGCCGGATGGTGTCCACCCACTCCACCGCATCGGCGGAGAAATCCAGAGCCGTCCGATACAACCGAAGCCCACGCGCGAAGTCGGGATGATCAATCACCTCGCCGGCCTTCAAGGAGGCACCGCCGTCACGGATCTCGATCACCGGCAGCTTCCGCGCCGTTTCATACAGTCCCCGGGTGCAACGGAAAAGGTGTCCGCTCCGATCGACCAGAAAGCCCCTCGCCAAGTCCCGCGGCGGGATCGACTGCGACTCGCAGGCCACCCACACGAAAGGAGTCCTCGGCGCCACCGTGACCTCCAGCGTCCCCGGGTAATTGCACTTCACCTTGGCAGCCGCCACTTCCGGCAGGCTGATCAACGACTTGCGGATGTCGTCCGCATCACAATCAAAGAGACTCCCCTCCAGATCGATGCCGGCAACGTCAAGGAGCCGGATCTCATCGAGCGCCGTGTTCTCATTGAGCACGATCTGACGGAGCTTGAACTCCTCGTTCTCAAGCAGACCGACCTCTACGCCTCGCCACACCCCCCATCCCGCCGCACCGACCAGGGCAAGGATCACCAACAACCGGACACATCCCCAGAGGGCCTTGCGGAAATCATACCAGAAGATCCGTGGCGACATCACACTCGCACGCAGCACCCTCACCTGACGGCGTTGGCGGACTTTCGATGTGCGGCGTTTGAACATGAGAAAAACTACTGATCAGGGGATGCGGAGACCGGGCTTGGATGAAACTCCCTCCATCTCAGGAAGCCGCCGAAGAGCAGAACCAGCCCGATGGGCGTTCCGAGTGGAAGCGTTCCCAACTGAAGGACAAAGGTGAACATGCCCAGAGCGAAGAACCAACGCTCGCGATTGCCTTCTCCGAACAAGCTGATGGCCGCGAGAATCCCTCCAACCAGTGTGAAAAGCATCCCGACAAGGCTGATCCACATCACACCGGAAATGGCGGCCGCCAACTCCGACGGATCCGCTTTGCCCGTCATCCCCAGGATTCCAAATGCTCGGGTCATCGCGACGACCACCACCCCCGAAGCCAAGGTGCCCGCGATCAGAAGGGCCAGGCTGGCCACGGCCATGCCGCGCCCTCGCTCCGGTCGGATCGCCCGATCCGGATCGCCGTGCTCGACAGGGGACTGGTATGGATTCGAGCTCATTCATCTCTTTCCAAGTTCCAAGGATTGCTCCGCGATCCTCACACACAATTCGGCAAACGGAATTCCCGCCGCCGCCGCACTCTTGGGCAAAAGGCTCGTCTCCGTCATCCCCGGAATGGTGTTGGCCTCCAGGACGAAAGGATTCCCGTCCGCATCCAGCAGCACGTCGACCCGCGAGTATACCTCGATCCCGAGCGATCGGTGCCCCGCAAGCGCAGCCTGCTGAACCCGGGTCGCCGTGGCCTCGTCCAGAGCCGCAGGACAGAAATACTGACTCCCCTCGCCACCACTCAGCCAGGGGTATTTACTAGACATGTCGTAAACCCCGTCCGGAGCCACGATCTCCACGATCGGATACGGGCGATCATCCAGCACCGCCACGGTCAGCTCACGCCCTTCCACGAATTTCTCGATCAGGGCTTCTGCTCCGTAGCGGCTCACATCGTCGAGCGCAGCACGGGCTTCATCCTCGGTTCGGACGATGTGCACGCCCACGCTCGACCCCTGACACGGTGCCTTGACCACGTAGGGCAGCTCCATGTCGGGAAGCCCTCCCGTAACCGCATCCACCACGACCGAAGCCGGCGTCGGCACACCCGCCTCCACGAACCGGGCCTTCGCGAGGTTCTTGTCGAAAGCCACCCCACTGCTCGTCGAACCCGCCCCGGTGTAGGGCACACCCTGACGTTCGAGCACTCGTTGAAGCTGGCCGTCCTCGCCGAAGGTTCCGTGAATCACATTGAATGCCAGACCGACTCCCTCGGGCAGTTCGAAGTCCGCATCCTTCACATCCACCTCGACCGCATCGATCCCCTCACCGAGCAGCGCCTTGAGAACCGCCCGCCCCGACGCGAGCGAGACCTCCCGCTCGGATCCGGGTCCGCCCATCAGCACCGCAATTTTCAGGTTGGCAGGTAACATCGTTCTAAAAGCTGAATTCATCCTCACCGATCACTTTGACCTCGGTTTCCAGATCCACCCCGCGCTGACGCTTCGCCTCCCGGCGAATCCGGTCAATCAGGGCCAGGACATCCCCGGCGCTGGCACCACCCCGGTTCACAATGAAATTTCCATGCTCAAGCGAAACCTCGGCACTGCCGTCACCGCTTCCCTTGAACCCGAGTTGATCCACCAGCATGCCGGCCGGCACGTCGTCAGGATTCTTGAATATGCACCCCGCACTCGCGGCAATCGGTTGGGTCTCGCGACGCTTGCGACGGGACTCATCCCAGCGGGCCTGGATGTTCTCAGGCAAATCCTTTTCGCCACAGAACACGGCCTGCAAAGCGAAGTTCCGACGCAGTTCCGGAACATTCCGGTAGAATGATTCGATCTCCTCGCGCTGGCGCTCCCGGATCTCGCCGTCCTCATCGAGGAAAGTCATGCGCACCACCTGATCGAAAGTCTCGACCCCCATCGCACCGGCATTCATGCGCAGCGCTCCACCGACATTTCCGGGGATGCCTTCCATCCACTCGAATCCACCGATCCCCGCCGCCTGTGCCACACTCGCCACCTTCTTCAGCCTCACTCCGGCACCCGCGACCATATGCCCGTTCTCATCGACGTAGCATTCGGAGAATTGTCCGCCTTTCGGATGAATCACCGCACCACGGATACCACCGTCGCGCACCAGCAGATTCGACCCGCGGCCAATGACGCGCACCGCGATGCCCCGCTCACGGCAATACTCGGTCGTCGCCGCGAAGGCCTCGAAGGTGTGGGGTTCGATCCAGAACTGGGCCGGACCACCCACCAGCATCGTGGTATGACGACGCATCGGCTCATAGAGTTTCACGTCCAGCCCACCCTCAGGAACCAGAGCCAACAGGTCCTCGAGGATCTTCTCGTCTCGGGCGATGGCCGAACCGGCTTCATGCACATTGCCTGCACCCAGGGTGATCAGGAGGTCTCCGGGGTCCAGTGAATTGCCCACCCGGTGGTGGGCCGTCGCCAGATTGGGAACCGATTCCACCATGGTGCCGCCGTGTCGCTTCACCGCATCGACGATCGTCTGCCCGCTGACTCCCGGAATCGGCAGCTCACTTGCTGGATACACGTCGGTGACGAAAACCTCGTCCGCCTCCGCCAGCACCTTCCCGAACTCCTCGGCGAGTGCCTGGGTCCGGGTGAACCGGTGGGGCTGGAACAGAATGACCACCCGCCCGGCCTTCAGCTGGCGCGCGGTCTGGATCGTGGCCGCGATCTCGGTGGGGTGATGACCGTAGTCGTCCACCAACCGCAACCTCTTCGAAAGGAAGCGGGTCTCAAATCGCCGTTTCGCCCCGGCAAAGGTGTTCAGCGCACGGGACACCAGAAGGAAGTCGGCTCCGGCACGGTCGCACGAGGCGATCGCGGCCATCGCATTCAGCACATTGTGGCGGCCGGGAATGCCCAGCTCGACCTCACCAAGCCGTTCATCTCCCCGATATACGGTGAATGCCGTAGCTCCCCGCAGCTCGCGGATCTCACGAGCAGTATAATCCGCCCCTTCCCACCCGTAGCTCACCGCCCGGGGATGATCACTGCAGACGCTCGCCGCACCTTCATCCTCGGCACAGTAGATGACCGGACCGGACGTCTGCGACAGCAGCGTCCGGAAGACGTCCTTGATCTCATCAAGGTCACGATAGTGGTCAAGGTGCTCCGCTTCGACATTCAGCACGATCGAGCAAGCCGGGTGGTAGAGAGCCAGCGTGCCATCGCTCTCGTCCCCCTCCGCGACCATCCAGTCGCCGTCTTCCGACCAACGGGCATTCTGCCCCAGAACCGGGATCTCCGCGCCGACGTAGTGGCTTGGCTCCAGCCCTGCCTCGCGAAGCGCATGGGCCACCATGGCGGACGTCGTCGTCTTCCCATGGGTACCGGACACCACGATCCCCTTGCGGGTGGCCAAAATGGCAGCCAGGCACTCGGCCCGCCTCATCAAGCGGATTCCCGAGTCGCGCGCGGCCGCCAGCGCCGCATTGGTTGGACGGATGGCCGAGGAATACACCACCACATCCGCTCCCTCCACCGCTTCCGCCGTGTGCGGAGAGGAAAAGCGCAATCCCAGTCCCTGCATCCGTTCGGTCTCCTTCGTCGTCACCCGGTCGGACCCGCTGACCCGATGCCCCATTCCCATCAACAACAGGGCGAGGCCACTCATCCCCGAACCGGCCACACCGATCAGGTGAATCCGCAATGGCCGGGACAAATCCGTCAACTGCTGGGAAAGATCACTCATCGCCCCATCGCTCAGGCCGACGCCTCGGCGCCTCCCTCGCCCTTCTTGGTTCCTTCGAAGCCAATCGTCGTCCCAACGGCATCACAAATCGCAGCCGCCGCATCCGGAACCGCCAGCCGACGGGTCGCTGCCACCATGTCGGAGCGTCGTCCGGGCTCAAGCATCTCGCCGACCCGCTCGATCAGTTCCTCAGACGTCAACTCGGACTCCGTCTCGAGGTAAGCCGCCCCGGCGTCATGAAAGACCCGCGCATTGACCGTCTGGTGATCATCCGCAGCGTATGGAAAGGGCACCAGCACCGAAGGCAGTTCAAGGAAAGCCAATTCCGTCATGCTCGAGGCACCCGAACGGGCCACCACCGCATCTGCCACCGCATAGGCCGCCGGCATCTGATCACAAAATCCAACCACCCGGTAACCCTCACGGCCACCGGCCTCGGAACGGACCCGCTCCTCGTCCCCGGGGCCAGCAATATGCAGCACTTGAGGGAGGTCCGCGTGTTCCGCACCTGCCCCGAAAGCCTCAGCCACAATGGAATTCAGTTTGCGCGCCCCTTGGCTGCCGCCCATCACGAGAATGGTCGGCTTCGCGGGATCCAGCCCCCACTCCTTCGCAGCATCCTCCCGGGTCGGTAGGCTGCGCAACTCGTCGCGCACCGGCGTTCCGGTCACCACGGTCTTCACGCCCGGGAAATGCTTCCGCGCCGCTTCCAGCCCCACGAAGACCTCGCTGCACCAGCGGCTGGTCACGCGGTTGGCCTTCCCTGGCAAGGCATTCGAGTCGTGCACAAAGGCAGGAAGCCCCATCCTCTTCGCCGCCACCACGGGGGGCAGCGAAGTGAATCCGCCCATGCCGAGAACCGCATCCGCACCGAAGTCCTTCAGGATCTCTTTGCACTGGCCGATGGTCCGCAGCACATTCCA
The DNA here is from genome assembly GCF_016595525.1 of Haloferula rosea. Classification (GTDB taxonomy): domain Bacteria; phylum Verrucomicrobiota; class Verrucomicrobiia; order Verrucomicrobiales; family Akkermansiaceae; genus Haloferula; species Haloferula rosea. The sequence goes on along the minus strand of NZ_JAENII010000001.1, from coordinate 127,932 downwards.
CACGAACGGCAGCATCTTGGGCGAAAATGTCGCCGGTTTGGGCAAGGCCGGAATCGTCTCAAAGCGGAATTTGTCGTACTTCCGCGAGGCCTCCTGATCGATCTTCTTCTCGGACACCAGCAGCAAAACCCGCCCTCCGCGCGCACTCCACTCCTCCGCCACTGCAAGACCCGGAAAGAGATGACCTCCGGTTCCTCCGCAGGCGATCACCAAGCCCGGCTGGCAAACGCTTCTATCCATGAATGTTGTCCCGATTGATTCCGCGCCTGTCCCGAGGTACGAACTGCCGGAAATATGCAGTATTTCCTGATTATCAGGCAATACTCAAAACCGCGGAATTGCAGATTTCCCGCGTGTTTTACGGCATTTCATGCCGCGATCCCCCTTCCCGCTCTCCCCGGCTACCTCTGCTTCGCCATCTGCTTCTTCAGACGGGGGATCAGTTCCTCATCCATCCATGCGAAGGCAGCCTCCAGGCCCTCCTCCCGATAAATCGCGCCAATCTTCGCCTCAACCTGGGTCGGTGGCCCGAGGGCACTCAGGAAGTCGTTGGAAGTCAACCGGGTGAACCAGTCGCCGTCCATCCGGCCCCGTTCCCGCAACACCCAGCTCCGTGCAAACAGCGCCAACACCGCATCTCCAATCCATGCGCTCTCCCGCTCAGCCCGGATTTCATCGTCCTTTTTCATCTGCGGCGCCAAGCTGCGTCGACTCGGGATCAGACACCAGACTTTCCCGCGACTACCTGCGCATCCGCTCCCTCAACCGCGCTTCCGATTCTCCGTCCCAGTATCCGGGCTGCAATTCCAGAAACACGCTCGAATACGGCAGCGCGCTGGTCGTGCGCAGCACCAGCACGTCGAAACTCTTCTGCGCGTCATTCATCAGCGTCACGATGGAGGCATGCTCCATCTCCATCGTCTCATGACCATGAAGAGCCGCCTTGAGCTGGGTCCGATACTCGTCGATCCCCGGCGCGAAATCATTCTCCACCATCTGCATCTCCGTCGGCAGATAGATCCTCGGCCGCACATGCTCGGTCTTCTCAAGCGAGCGCAGCACCTCGTCGAGCACGACAGGAATCGACTGGTAGGTATTCACCTGCCTCGTTCCGGGTCGGCTGTGCGCAGGGAACGAACCCTCCGCCAGCACAATCCAGTTCCGATAGCCCAGTTGGCCGATCTGATGATCGATAGCCCCCTTCCAGCCATCACGACTGGTCCAGCCGCATCCTGAAACCAAGAGCGTCACAAGCCAAAGGCCCAGTGCTGTCCATCGCCTTCTCAACGGCGTCAGTAAAGCCAGCCGAACCGGAACTGTCAAACGCAGCGCCTTACGGATGGCTGATCTTGAAGGATTTCTCAGAGAAGTGTCGCTCCAGCCTCAGCCAGTTCAGACCGCTCGCCTCGATTCAGCGGGACGTGCGCCACAAAGGGCAGCCCCTTGAGTCGATTGCGGGTGTAGACCAAACCATTGCTCCGACTGTCGACATACGGGTTGTCGATCTGTGCCGGATCCCCGACCAGGACCAGCTTCGAGTCGCGCGACATGCGCGTCACCACCGTCTTCGCCTCTTGAGGGGTCAGCTGCTGCGCTTCATCCAGAACGAAAAACCGGTTCGGAATCGAACGCCCCCGGATGTAGGCAAGCGCCTCGACCTCGATGATCCCCTGCTCCAGCAATTCTTCGTAAGGTTTCTTGGCCGTGTTCTCCGCACCCGGCTTCTGCTTCCGGCGTGGCCCCGTGGCCTTCGGCGGACGCATCAGCAGGTCCAGCGCGTCATGGATCGGCTGAAGCCAGGGCCTCATCTTCTCCTCCATCGTGCCCGGCAGGAAGCCCAGCTGCTCGCCCATCGCCACCACCGGACGACTGACCGTCAGCCCGGTGTACTTGCGGTTGAACATCTCGTGCAGCCCCGCCGCCACCGCCACCAGCGTCTTGCCGGTTCCCGCATGACCGTAGCAGGTCACCAGGGAAATCTCGGGATTCAGCAGGGCGTCGATCAGGCAGCGCTGACCCAGATTCAGCGGCTTCAGCGCGATCCCGTCCGGAATCTTCAATGCCTCCGGAATTTGCAGCCTCACCAACCGGCCTTCGCTCGCAAGCCGCGCCGGCATCGTCTGCTTCTCGGAAGCCTCGAGCAGCACGTATTGATTCAACACCACCTCCTGACGCCGCTCGTGCGGCAGCACCAGTTCGCCGGAACTGGCGAAGCGCTGCATCTCGGCCGGATCCACCGGGATACGACGAATGTCGTACGTCGTCACCTCACGCGGGTCCACCTTGTCGTTCAGGTAGTCCTCACAGTCGATCCCGACCGCACGAGCCTTGAGTTGGAGATTGATGTCCTTGGTAACCAGGATCACGGGGGCCGCGTTGTGCTCCATCAGCAGCAGGGTCGCCGCCATGATGCGGTGGTCGACACGTTCCCGGTCCGGGAACACCCGGTGGAAATGGTTCAGCATCTCCGAGTTCTTCGGACAGGCCGTGGGATCGTAGATCACCATCCGTACCGTGCCGCCACCTTCCGTGGGCACACCCGCCGTGATCGCCGTCGAACTGGAAAACAACTCCGTCAGCTGACGGTGCACCCGCCTCGCATTCGCTCCACGCTCGGATTGCTCGGACTTGAATCGGTCGAGCTCCGCAAGCACATCCACCGGGATGCACAGGTGGTGCTCCTTGAACCGATTCAAACAGCCCGGATCATGAATCAGGACATTCGTATCCAGCACGAAATTCTTCACCACCTGGGAGGGTGCCTTGAGTCCGAACTCCACGGCCTGGGCCTTCTTCGAACTCGCCCTCTTCTTACCGTCCTTCCTCGCCGCCCCCCGTTTCGTGCTTCCGTCACTGGATTCCTCAAACAGATTGGACTGGGAGCCTTCGACACGCTGGATCATCGGGTAAATCGGGGGTGGTATTTAGTCGGCGGTTACAAGGGGACGAAGTATCCGACCGCCACCGGCCTCCGTCAGTCCGCATCTTGGCGGAAATTTTTGACCTGAAACTATCAAGCTGTCCGAACTATCTGCATCGTAGCACCAAGAAGCAATCAAATTCCGGAGTGATGCCACGCCAATCCGCACAAGGCGGCAACCGTCAGGAACTTGGAACGTGCGACTCCTTCGTCGCATCGCTGGGAATCCTCGCCATGCCACTCCCTCATCCTTTCTAACCCCGGAAGGATGCCGATACCTTAGGCATGCCGACAAACCGATCCCACCTTCGGCACCCCACCTGCCCGTGAAAGATCCCTCGACCCTTCCCCTTATCCCCCTTGGATTATTACCCACGATCCCCATCCTTCAGCCTTGAGATTTGCACTGTTCCTTTCGGTCTTTCTGACCCCCACGATTTCCTTGTTCAGCCAGGTCCGACTCGAGTGTGATTTCTCGGCACCTGAGAACCGTGGCAACGCGATGCACTACCACTGGGGCATCAGCAACCGCATCTCCCCCACCCGCGGGTTCAAGATCCCCGTCAGCGATCCCCCCTTCATCAACATCGTCCGACCACTCGGTGGGAAATCGAAAGACGGCAAGATGCTGATCCATGAAGACACCTGCAAGTGGGACGGAGCCAACTATGTGTACGACTGGAGCCCACTGAAGCAGCAGCTGGATTCGGTCATCAGGCGAGCCGCCGTCTACCAGGTCATGATCGACAACCCCCCATGGGCATTCCAGAGGGGCCTCAGCATCAGGGAGGACGAGCGGGTGGAGACCTACGGCAACGCATGGCCACCCGGCGACCCGAAAGCCTGGTCAGACTACATCAAGGCGATGATGACCGAACTCGTCGACACCTACGGCCCCACCAAGGTCGGCCGGTGGCGGTTCTGCATCGGACGGGAAATCGGAACCAAGGGGCACTGGCGTGGGTCCATGGCCGAATTCTTCGAGCATTACAGGAACACCGAACAGGCCATCCGATCCGTTCTGCCCGAGGCCAGGGTCGGCACCCACTTCCTCTGGGCATCCTCGAAGAATTCCTTCGGTCCCGACTTCGTCAAATGGTGCCACCGGCACCGAGTGCGCTACGATTTCGTCGGCGTCTCATACTACCCCTTCTTCAATCGCAAGGACCGTGTGGATCTCGACCATGTCTATCGGGTCGATTTCGCACCAATCAAGGACATCCCGGAGTGGAATGACCAGGCAGCGCTCGAGATCCACGAGTTCTCACTCATCGCGAGCATGAGCAAGAAGGGCAACAGCTTCGAGAATGCGCCGAAACCCCACCAAGAGTCGTTCACCGTGATGCTGGGGGCCATGATGTATGCCCATGACATGACCGATGTCTATCGCTGGGGCAGCGGAGCGGACAAGGTCGCTGAGAAGGCATTCCTCTCGATGCGTGGTGACACCTACTACAAACACTCGAAATCCGGCAAACCGAAGAAGCCCGGCAACATGGTGGACGCCGTATTCTCCCATGCCGTAGAGTCCAACCAATACAACCTCTTGGTTGCCAACTACAATGCCAACCCGAAGGCCGACCAAAGCGAAACCATCGATATTTCGATGACCGTTCCGTTCGCCCCGGGATCAAACATCACCTACCGCCAGGCCACCGGTCAGGGTGAGCGGGTTACTTGGACGGATTGGAGATCCACCCGGACCAGGGACTCATCAGAAAGCTCCACCTCGATCCTGCACCTTCAGCTTCCGCTTGCCCCATTCACCTTCAAGAAGATCGAGCTCCGCCCGAAGGACACACGCTGAACTCATTTCGACGTGACGTTCACACGATAGAAGCGGCGCCCATCAGGCGGCACCGGATCGAGAATCCGGATTCGACCGAACTCATCCTGGGGCGGCGGAAAGTCAGCCGAGGAATCGAACAACACCGTCGGGTTCGACCAGTCTTCCAGATTCCCGCTTGATTCCACAATCACCACAAGATCGTGACGCCGGGTTTCAAAGGGAAACTCAAGACCCATCCCCGTCCCGGTGCGGATGATCCGCGGCATATAGGCCAAAGCGCTCTCACCATCAGGCACGCCAAACGCATAGCGCAGCAGATTCTCGACCCCATCACCGAACGGCGCCGAAGCCGCACCCGAGATCGTGGCATCCGCGAGTTCCACCGCATTGAAGGTCACCTGCTGCCAATCCGCAAAAGTGCTGGGCAGAGATCCACCGCGCGTCACCTCCAGAATTCGCACTTGCTCGAATGGAGGAGCCAGGCCGAAGTCCGCCGCCACTGAGGCGACCGAAAAGTCATCCTCCAAGCTCCACCTTTCTCCATCAAATTCATGGAGCCCCGCACCGTCGGGCACGAACACCCGGACGGATGCCTGAGCAAGAGAGCGGTAGAGATCCTCTTGGAAAGGCACCATGATCCCACCCTGCGACACCGCATTCGGGCCCGCAGCCGCCCCTCTGAGATAAAAGTCCACACCCAGCACCCCGGTCGGGGCACTTTCGAGAATGGCCGTCGCATTGCTTGCCGCGGCCGAGTCTCCAAAAACCGGACCACCCGTATCTCCGAGGACCAACGCGTAGTGACTGGCACTGGAAGCCGGCGACTCGAGCAAGGTCTGCTTCAGAACAACCGTTCCCTCACCCCCGATCGCCCCGGTGCTTCCATGCCCGGTCAGCGTGGCCGTCGGAGACAGCTGCAATGTCGATCCAACCAGACCCTGAATCGCCAGTGTTCCTTGATCGATTTGTATCGGTTCAAGATAAGCACTTTGGTCAGCCGCAAGCACCAGGGTCCCTCCACCCGACTTGGTCAGTGAATGAGGGCCGCCGAGCGGCAGGGCGAGCTCAAGCGTGTTCGACGATCCATCGACATGGATGGACGTGGAGGAGACCAGCTCGACAGCCGATGAGATCACCGCATGGTTGTCGGAATTCTTGGGGTCGTAGCGGAGCGCTCCGCGCTTCCCGTATCCCAAATCATCCGCGAGTTCATCCCCCCGACCAAACCCGGAAAGATGCAACGGGCCTCCAAACAGGTAGTCCCGGGGGGACTCTCCCGGATCAGAACCGGACGTCAACCGAAGCTGCCCACCGGGAAGCACGGTGATCAATGCGCTCGCCGCCGGGGCAGCAGGCTCAGACACCTGAAGCACCCCACGCTCAATCCGCGTCACTCCCGTGTAGTTCTTTCCCAAGCCCGTCAGGGAGGCGACCCCCAACCCATCCTTGATGATCCCGCCAGGGCCACTCCAGCCGCCGCGGAGTCGCAGTGCCCCATGATCGTCGTCCCCGACAAGATGATCCACCGTCAACGTCAGAGGACCGGACAGCAACGTCCCGGCTTCCACTTCGAATTCGGCATAGCCTTCTCCCGAACCGGTAACCCGGATCTCCGAAGCTTCTGCTCCTTGATCAAAGGTCAGCGTGTTGCCGGTGCTCCGGTCACGAACCCGACTGCGGTTCGTCGAGTCCTCAAGCTCGAAGATGATTCTCCCCGCGGTCACCGGATTCCGGAGGTCCACATTCCGGTTCGCCCCAGCCACTCCAGGAATCACCGCCGACGCACCGACGCCATCCGGGTAGGGTCCGGGAGAGGTCGTCCAATTTGCGTTCTCGGTCCAATCAGCACTCACCAACGGAGTGAAAGTCGGATGCGCAAAGGGCAGGTTGAACTCCACATCGATCTCAGGACTCCAGTTGCCTCCGTCCAGCACCCGGGCCCGCACCCGCGTGTCCTCAGTCAGACTCACCGGACCCTGATAGGAGGTCCCGACCACCCCACCACCAGGATCCCTCGGATCACTCCCGTCCGTGGTGAAATAGATCGTGCCGCCGCTGTTGGGATTGCTGAGCACCATCTGGAATCCTGACAAAATCTCACCCCCATGCTGGTTGATGCCGGGCGCACTGACGGACGGCCACGCCCCCTCACCCGCCAGTTGTGAGAACATCGCGTTGTAGCGCGTCTGGTTGGCGATCCATCCCGTATACCAGGACGTCCGGAAACTCGTTCCTGTCGTTTCTAGAATGATGGGTGAGACTTCGTCCTTCAGTTCGTTGTAGATCGCAGAGATCTCCGACGTCACCAAGGCACCTCCGTTGAACAGGTGCTTCTGTGCCCGATCGGCCATCCGAAGCCGGAACTCGGGCGACTGCTTCAGCAGCGTGTAGATGGCAGGCACGTAAAGTCTCGTCGTGGTCTGCGCATCCCCAATCGTCAGATGCTCGGTGAAGGTATTCGTCGATGTGCTCCGCCCGGAGAAACCGAATGCCCCCTCCGCATCCCAGACATGGAACCTCCATCGCCCGACCGAACTGCGCTCACGCGCCGCAATCCAGTTGTTGTGAGGCCAATCACCCATGGCCGCGTAGGCATTGACCAGGATGTAGTCGATGTAGTTGTCGACATCGAGGTAGTCATGCACCCCGGCATATCCCGACGTCGTCGTGAGATCCGCCGTCCTCAAATAGGAAATCATCTTGTTCCAGTGGGTAGGATCGCCACTCGAGAAGCTGTTTACCTGTTGGACATCCCAGGAGGCCTCACTGTTGTAGTGGGTCTGCATGAAACCTTCACGAATGCGCTCGGCAGTATTGTAATAGCCCTTGTAGACACCGTTGATCCAAAGTGTGTGGAACGTCCCATAGCTGCCGATCTGACCGGTATTGATGAAGATCCGCCGCATCAACTCATCCTTGATGAAGGGATTGTACCAGTCGTTCTTCCCCGCCCGGACCCGAAGGCTGTCGAACTGCGTCACCGTGTTGCTTCCGAAGAAGGGGTAAGCCAGAGGCCGATTCCCGAACTCAGGTCGGAAGAAGACATTCATCGACGGCTTCTGGAACTTCGTCGACGAAGTGGAAGTCGACGTGAAGGGCTGATCCATTGGATCCGTGATCGTGTAGCGCTTCCTGGTGTGCCCACTACCCGCCACCCGCAGGCCGAGCTCCGTGCGCAATGGTTCCCCGGCGAGAGGCAGATACTCGAGCGCACCGTATTTCTCACTCGAGCGCCCACTGCCGGTCGGATGATTGAATGCGGTCGTCTCTCCATTGGAGTTCCACTGCCCGTTGACATAGGTCCCGCCATGGATCGCGAAGATCCCTTCGCCATCGACCGGACCATCCGCAGCATTTGATCCGTAGAACGTCTTCGCTGGATCCCCCGAAAGACACATGGCCGGAAGCCCCTGATAGACCGAGCCCTGACCGACGAGATACGTATGCGTTACCGTCTCGGACGGGATCGAACCCACCAGGAACGCACGGGCCCGCACCACGGTATTCTCGCTGACAGGGATCGATCCCGTATAAACCACTCCATCCAAGGGGTCCGTGCCATCAAGAGTGTAGCGAAACGTCGCACCCTGGGTGGAACTGGAAAGCTGAACACTGATCGGTGACGGATGAAAGCCCCCCTCGATGCTGAACTGCGGTTTCCCCGGCGCAGGATTCAATACCAAGCCTTGGTTGGCTGCGCCCGGAGTACCGATCTCCAGAAAACCGAAAGCTCCGTCGCTCTGTCGCCCATAGGTGTATCGCCATGTCTGCGCCGGATACCCGGTGACGAACTCATCCTCAACCAGCCCATCGGGACGGGTCAGAATGAGGCGTTCGCCGGACGACGAGAGCTTGAAGTTCGTATGCGCATAGCTGGTCGCCCCATCCGCGGGATCCAGATCCAACCCGCTTGCAATGACCACATAGTATCCATTCTCCGGGATCACGGCCCCGGCGGGAAAATCCCACTTTCCGGGTTTGTCTGCCTCATCACTGAGCGACCATCCATCCAGTGCTATCGGCACCGAAGCGGTATTCCGGATCTCGATCCAATCATTCTCAGAATCGGGAGGATCCTCGATCGTGCCGGTATCATCTTCTGGATCATCATCCTGGATCCCATCCGGCTCGGACACCCCAAGAAAGTACTTCACCGCATCATCCGGCGCGACCAGTGTGCGCGGGCTCGAGCCAGTGGTCCGCAGAGTGGCTCGCGCGATGACATCCGAACTTCCTACGGACGCATTGTGCAACTGGATGCCCATGATGTTGTCGCCCGCCACGAGCAACTCACGAGCTTCGGCCAGGGCCACCGTGGTCGATCGATCCAGCGGATTGCCCCCATCCCCGGTCGCCGGATGGTTGTTGTCAGCCAACACGTCATGAGCGGTCGGCACCCCCTCGATTCCGACATTCCCCCGGAAAACCTCCTTGCCATTGAGATAGACAATCATTCCGTCATCGAAGTCGACATCCAGGGAAAGAGGGAATGCCGAGTCCGCCTCGGCCTGCGTGACCGAGAACGAGTGCCTGAGGTAAACCGACGGGGTGACATTCCTCATCTCACTCTCGAGATCGACCCCCACCGCATAGTCCGGGGGACTGGAAGCATCAAACCCGACCGGTCCAACACCCGTCGGCCAACCGGTGTCATTGAATGAATTGGTTGCCCATGCGACGTCCGGTGCCGACTCGGAAGTCGCACGAACCTGCTTGTGATCCACCAATCCTCCCGATGGCTCTGCCAGTCCGGCGAAGTATTTCCATTCGGTCTCGCCATCACTGAGCACCGAGCCTCCAGCAAGCCGGAGATCCGCGTCCATCAGAAGATCACCATTGGAGACTGAGTGATTGTGAACCTGGATCGCGAGCAGATTGTCCCCCTCCTCCAGCAACGAGCTTGCAACTCCCAGATTGATCGTCTCGAGGGCCGTACTCGAATGGGTAAGGTGGGACGGTTGGTCCCGGTAGGCAAACATGCCCGGCAACCCCATGTTGCGGCGGGCAATTTCAACCCCATTGAGAAACGCAATGAAGCCATCGTTGTAGCGCACGGACAGCTGGAGGGTCGTGCCACTCTGAGCTTCGCTCATCGACACACCGAAGGTCTTCCTGAGGTACAGACTCGGCGTCCTTCCCTGCACGTCTCCGGAAACATCGGTGCCAAGGACAACTCCGGACAAACTTCCGAAGCCGAACGGGCCATCCCCCGTCAGCCATGCACGGTCGTCGAAGTCATCCGACTGCCACGGTACCGTATTCCCGACCCGTGGATACACGCCGGATTCACGCACCAGCAATCGATCCGAATGCGTGGCTGAGATCTCATTGATCAGCAGTTGGGCCTCACTCCTGTCGACGAACGTGCCAACGAGAAGGAAAGCAGGGATTACTCCAAGCAGGGTTTTCATGGGGAATTACTATTTCTGATAGACCTTGCTGTCCCCGACCCTGCGGGCCGCATCCAACTGTTCCGACAACCGCGTCACCAACTCCGCCCGCTCGGGATCATCTGCCAGATTCACTGCGGGCACCGGACTTTCGTGATGGTCATAGAGTTCGCGGAAAACGACCTTCTTCGTTCCGGACTGGATCCACTCCGTGTAACGCCAGCGACCATCTCTCAGGCTGTATCCCATGGTCGAACCCCGCGCATACTGACTCAGCGCATACGACCGGAGTTCGTGACCGGGATCCCTGAGCAGCGGTTCGAGACTCAGACCGTCCCGCCGGGCGGGAACCTCTCCCCCGGTCAACTCGGCAAGCGTCGGGAAGATATCGACCATCTCGACAAAGGACTTCGACCGCCCTCCTCGTAGCCGACCCGGCGCGGAAACAATGAACGGGACACGGGTATCCAATTCAAAGTTGGTGTGTTTGCACCAGGCACCGAACTCCCCCAGCTTGTAGCCGTGGTCACCCCAGAGAATGACGATGGTCTTCTCACGTAGCCCGAGCCGCTCCAGCTCGGCCATGACCTTTCCTACCTGGGCGTCGGCATAGCTCACGCAAGCCGCATACCCATGTTTGAGTTCCTTCGTTTGATCGTCGGTCAGAGGGCCCTGCTCCGGCATGCCAAGGTAGGCACGAAGTTCACCCCACGGCGTGAATGCCAGGCTTGGTGCCCCCACCGGCAAGCCGCGGTCCGGCACGTCGAACAGGTCCCGCTCGTACAGGTCCCAGTAGCGCTTGGGAGCAGCGAAGGGCAGATGCGGTTTGGCGAAGCCCACACACATCAAGAACGGGCGGTCCCGGTTCTTCCGCAGGGACTCGATGGCCTGATTGGCAACCTGACCATCCGGATACGCTTCATCCTCCACTTCAGCCATCTCGACGGCTGGACCTTTTTCAAGCGTCCGCATCTCATCAACACCCAGCCCCTTCTTCTTTCCCTCCGCGACGCGCTGTTTGATCGCCTCCAGCGTCTTCGGGTTGGCATACTTCACGGCCGACTTCGTCACCAGATCCGACCAGCTCTCGCTATCGTCACGACCATGATGATAGACCTTGCCATACGAGCAGGTGACATAGCCCCTCTTTCTGAAATAGCCGGGAAGCGTCAGCGCCTTTGGCTGAACCTTCGTCAACGGAGTGAAGAGCCCGCTAATCCCCGTGTTGTCCGGATACTGCCCCGTCATCATGCTGATGCGCGAGGGCGCACAAAGCGCCTGCTGGCAGTAGGCACGCTCGAAGAGAACCCCTTCCTTCGCCAACTTGTCGATGGCCGGACTCTTGATGGAATCAGCCCCGTAACAGTTGAGCTCCGGCCTCAGGTCATCGATGAAGAAGATGAGCACGTTCTTCCTGTCGCTGGAATCCGCAAAGAGCGGACATGCCAGAAACAGCATGACCGCAAGCATCCCACATCCGCGGACAAAGGACAGCCTGCTTCGATTCATCTCGACCGCAGATGCGGAACTGATCGAGGCGAGATTGCTTCCCTCCAACGTTTCATTGCCATCGACAGAAGACTTCCTCATTTCCCCAAGACGTATGCGAGGAGGTCCCGGAGTTCCTCTTCGTTGAGCTGATTGATCAAACCACCCGGCATCGGAGAGACCGGCGACGCTTCCATCTTCACCACGTCGCCCCGCTCGACCTCCACGGTTTGATCGAAGTTGAACGGGTTCACTGCGACGATCCAGCGGTCATCCTTCTCCTCCTTGATCCGGCCCACCACCTGAGTGCCGTCCTTCTTGGTCAGCACGTCGAAGGAATACTGGTCGGACACTTCCTGGCTGGGTTCGATCAACGCGACCGCAAGGTCCTTCACCGTGAATCGTCCTCCGAGGTTCGACAGCTCGGGTCCGGCGGCACCGCCTTGGCCCCCGTAGCTGTGACAGGCCGCACAGAGCGCCGCTTTGAACATCTTCTCCCCATGAACCGGGTCCGCACCCTCAAACCCCTTGCGGGCAAGCTCTTCGACACCCTCGACGGTCCACACCCGGCCCGGCCCCTTCGCCACGGGAAGGTCAGCGAGCGGATCCTTGGTCGTCGTTGGCACGAAATCCTTCAACCACTCCCGCTCTTCCGGCGTCGCGGTGAGCAAGGTTTGCTTCGTGAGGTCCTTCAGGAATCCATCATAGGACTTTCCTCCACTCTTCGAATCCAGACGCTTCAACCAGTTGAAGAAACGTTCCCGTTCACTGCGGTCCCATGGACCAGGGACGGTCCGCAATGCATACACGTAGTGGATGACCCGTGCCGGAGGCTGAGCCTCAAGCATCTGCTTCACCGTGGAGCCGTAGCGCTGATTCCGCTCGGCGATGGCCAGCCAATCGGGAGCGACCGGAGGCGGCGCCGTGTCCATGAGTGCAAGCGTTCTGCCAACCACACCCGGAGCATTCAGGTAGGCCAGCATCCGCACCAGCTCCGCATTGAGATCGTCGTTCCGTGCCGGATAGGAGGCGTCGATCGTTTTCAACACACTGATCCTCTCCTTCTCGGTGGCTCCATCCCCACGGATGAAGGCAAGCCCGGCCGCACGTAGCCATGCAAGCTGCTGTTGGAGTTCCAGATTGCCGAACTCCAGAGCCGTGAGGAACGGCAACATCTCCTTGGCCCGGGCTCCCTTGTGGAGGCGCGCCTGAATGATCGCCGACTGAATCGTTTCCCACGGCTTTCCCCGAACCCTGCCCAGATTCGAGGGGATCTCCTTGGGATGAATCTCGAAGTAGAGACGGGACTTCTGCCGGAGCGTGCGGTCCGAGGATGAGAGCCCGGCAAGTGCCTGGCTCATGTTCAGTTCGGGGGCCAGCTTGTCCGAATACGCCACCGGGTTGACCGGATCGTCACCGACATAAGTCACCCTCCAGACCGCCGAGTCGGTCCGGCGTCCACCGGTCAGGAAATACATCGCGCCGTCCTTGCCGATCGCGGCATCAGTCAACGGAAGCCCGTCGCCCGCGACCAACTCCTCGGTCTTTGCATGATAGGTGGATCCATCCTTCTCAAGATGGACGACATGGATCGTTCCGAACGTCCAATCGAGTGCGTAGAGCGCGCGCTGATACTTCTCGGGAAAGGCCGCACCTTTGCCGGAAAGCAATCCGGTCGGTGACCCCGGGCCGATATTCACCACCTCGGGCATGCTGTCCTCGGAGTAGCTCGGCCACTTGCCGGTGCCATTGCGCCACCCCATGTCGGCCCCCGACACGACATGATTGATCCGGGTGGGCCGATACCATGGCATGCCGAGATCCCACTCCATGTCCGCGTCGTAGGTGAAAAGGTCGCCGTGTGCATTGAAGGCAATATCGTACTCGTTCCGGAGTCCCATCCCCATCAACTGCCAGTCCGACCCGTCCGGCTTGAAGCGCGCGATCCAACCACCGGGCGCCATCGTCCGCGCTGCGTGCCCCCGCGCATCCGGGCGCCTTGGCAGCAAGTGGTCCTCGTCCCACACACGGGGCACCCATGAGCGATCCATCTCGGGAAGCTCCGTCTTGTTGCCTGCACAGAAATAAATCCATTGCCCGTCCGGCGATGGAATCAAGGAGTGAGGGCCATGCTCACCACTGCCTTTGAACCCCTTGAGGAGTTCCGGCTTGCCGAACTTGCCGGTCCCCTCAGAGCGGACCCGGTACACCCCCTTCTTGACCGACTTGCTTTCGTTGACCGTGACGTAAAGGGAGTCCTGGAACCATAGGAGTCCGTGGATGCCATCAAGAGGGATCGGCAGCGGATTCACCACACCCGTCTCGGAATCAAGCTGATAGATCTTCCCATACTGGTCACCGCAGATCAGCCGACCGTCAGGCGCGATCGTAATCGCCACCCACGACCCCTCGGAAGCTGGCACCTTGCGAACCTGCTCCAACCGGAAGCCCGGAAGCACCGCGAAACGATGCCTGCCCTCCGCCCCCTTCTCTCCAGCGCCGCGATCGCCCGGCTTCCCCATGAGGTCGCCCCACGGAGCGTCACCCATCGTTCTCACCACGGTCGCCTGACGCCATCCTTCCATGGAGAACTCCGGCTCCAGCCAACCGTCGGCGGATTCCGAAGCAACCATCCACGTATCATCCGTGGTGAGCTCCGCCTCAGTCCCTCCAGCCAGCACAATCGAGAGCTTCAAGGCCATCGCCGCGATTCCACCTTCATTCCGCCCCTCCACGGCAATCACATTGCGGCCCGGTTTCAGGTGACCCACCACATCGTGACGCACCACCCTGCTCCAGTCCATTTGCATGCCCAGGTCGTGACCATTCACCCACGTGCGCTGCGCGTTGTCGCACACCGCGATCAACTCCGCCCCCTCGAATCCATCTGGAAGCACGAACTCCTTGCGAAAGAACACCTTCTCATTCGGCCGGGCTTTCCGACTGCTCCAGATCCATCTCACCGGTTGGGCCTGGGTCATCTTCCGGTCATCGTCCGAACGCTTGCTCGTCTCCTCCGCAGCAGGCAGATCCGAAAGCACGATGTCCTTGAACTCGGCAATCATGGGCGGTCCCTTGTGCAATTGCAGCCCGAGGAATCCGTCCATGCTTCGCTTCGACTCATCCTCGTCGATCAACTCGATGGCCAACTCACCATTCACATAGTGCCTGAGCACCTTGCCGCGGGCGACGATCCGATAGTCATTCCATTGTTTCAGATCAGCGTCGGCCGCGGGCAACTTGCCTGTGACCTTGGGTTTCCCCCCTTCCGGAACCACGACCTTCTCACCTCGCCGACACAGAATCCCGCGGCCCTTTTCTTCATAGACCATTCCGAGGAACTCCCCTTTCGGGTGCAGATCCATCTGGTAGCCGCTCATTCGCCACGCCGCCTTGTCGATCACCTTGCTGCGATACTGCACCCCCGAGTTGCTGGCAGACACACGGGCCTTGTAGCGAAGCTCGAAATCACCCGGCACGTCGCCATCGTAGATCAAGAAGGTGTTCGCCTTGATGGCCCGGTCCTGCTCATCCGTGCGCCCGATGATCACCCCATTCTCAACAGTCCAAAGCCGTGGATCCCCGGACCATCCTTCGAGATCCCGACCATTGAAGAGCGACTTCTCCGCCGCCCCGACCCAGGTCACGACAGAGAAAAATAGAGGAAGAAAAAGTGATGAAATTTTCACAGGCCGCTTCCTACTAAGAAACGTTCCTCATCCTATCAAGAACCGTTGCCTCATCGGTCAAAAGAACCCGTTTTTGTCCCTTGTTTGCGGGACAAAAGCGGACTCGAAGAGAGCCTTCTGCCCAAGATCCCTGATCGGCGATCCGGACCACCTCGACATGACGACTCCTGCCACATCCCCCGGTCGCGATACGGCTCCAAGCCTTCGGCCTACTTAAGGCGAATGACTTGGCTGGAGCCGTCGCGAGTCAGTGAAAGCTCAGCCGTTGCCACCTGATCATCGTAATCCACCGTGATCTCATAGCTTCCGAGGAATCCCCGAATGGAACACTCTCCGCTCTCGTTCGTCGTCGCCGATTCACGGGTCCACCACTGATTCCTCACCAGATCGACGAATACTTTCCCGACCGGCTTCAGGCTCCAATCCGCCCGCCACAGCGCGGCGTGGGGTTTCCAGTGAGCATTCTCCCAGAAACCCCACTGAACGATCCCGACGAAGTTCGGATGACTGAAGCTCGCAATCATCACATCGCGATAATAGTCCGCCTGCAGCGATTCATCGTCACCTACTTCGACATCGAACTCGCTCAATTGAAGACGAGGAGCGATTTCCGCAAAGTCGTCGTAAACCTGCAACAACTCCTCGGGGGGAGTCAGCGAGGTCTGATCAAAATGGGCCATGAAACCTACAACATCCGGAGCCTGACCATGCTCGTTGAGATACCGGATGATCCGCTTGTAAGGTTCACGCTTGTAGCCATCAGGAAGCACCTTGCCCTCGTTCACTGCATGCCGTGCATCCGGAGCGAGGCGCCGCGCTTCCTTCATCACGTCGACATAGATGTCCAATCCACCATACTCGATCTCATAGGTGTGCTTGCCCCACGCCACGATGTGATTGAGGGTATCCCATTCATTCACGAACCCATTGGTGCGAGGGAGCACATCGGCCATGTGCTCCCACAGCCACTTGCGGTGCCCCTTGGGGTCGCCGACGAACTGTTTCTCCATCGGGTTATAGTCAATGGCTCCCCAGGCGATGTAGTGCCCACGAATATCGATCCCCTGTTCCTGCAGCCACGGAACCGCCTCTTGAGTGAACACCCGGAAGCGCTCCTGCCAGCCAGGATTCTTCCCATTGGCCAGCTTCCACGCGTGCGGCCTCAGGGAGCTCTCGAAAGTCACTGCACTGCAGTAGTCTTTGACGATCTGGCGATACTTCTCGACGTCTTCGTAGGAAACTCTGACCTGATTCCCATCGATATCCTTTGTGAAGGGCAGCTTGTCCTCGGTCGCACCGAGAATGGCGGATCGGACCGTATTGCCGAACTGAAAGGCATGCCGTTGCATCTCGACCTTCACCTTCGCCCCCTTGACCGGTTCCCCATCCACATCGAGCACCTTGATCGTGAGATCCCCTTTGCGAATCCTCTCGATCCGCTCCAATGCCTTCTGCCTCCAGTCCGCATCCACTTCCCGTCCCCGGTAGCTGATGGCCGACTCAGGCAGGTCCTCCACCTTCATCTCGGTCCCAAAGTTGATCAGACGAAGGTCCCCGATCTCGATCTCTGGCCCTGCCGTTCCGAGATGAAACCCGACGTTCCCCTTGCCCGGATCGAAATCGGATGGGGACTCGAACGCCTTCACATGCTGCTGCCATGCCCGGTAGGCTGAGAACATGTAAGCATGGCGCTTCCTGCCACCTCCCTGCTGGAGATACAGCGAGACGGGACCCGGTTCACCACCAGCGCCCGGGCGTCGAATCCAGAAGGAAATCAACATCACGTCGCCCTTCCTGACCCCCCTCTTCAAAGGCACCATCAGCTGCACATCCTTCGCCTCCTTGACCTTTCCTTTATTGAAGGTGAGGTGAAATGCTTTCCCAACAGGAGCATCCTCCATGGCCTTCCAATCGCCTTCGGCTCCAACCTCTTTCTCATGGACGCGGAGCTTGCCGGCTGGGCCGAACGCAACCGATTCCTTGCCTCCTTCTGGTGGCTGAATGGGCTCTGCGCCAATGGATGGTCCAGCCACGAGCAGGTGAGCCATCACCAACATGGCGATCCTCCTGAAACCAGGGAATCCCGCTGACCCATCAGCTTGCCACTTCCATTGATTCATTGTCTGATTCATCATTTCCGCTTCAGTCGGTGATCGCGTTCCAGCGCTGAAACGGAACATGGCTACCGTTACATCATCCTCACGGAAAACTTAACTCGGAGGATATTGCTCTGCTGCAAATTCTCAGAAAATCTGGATCGAAATGCATCATTATTCCGACCCATGCCTGTCATCCTCGTTCTTGTTGAAGGACTCATCCTCAGCCGACGCCCGAGGATGACGGAATCCCCCCTTCGGGATGAAAGATAATCCTCGATTCCCGCCCGGATTTCGATGGACTGAATCATTACCCCATTCCTCAAGCGAAGATCATGAACACCTCGAAAACCCGATCGACTCTGCACGCAGGATTGCTCCTCCTGACCGCTCTTGCGACTCATGGCCAGGCAGCCGTAAAACCCAACATCCTGTTCATCCTCACGGATGACCTCGGGATCAACCAGATCGGTGCCTACGGCGACACACCGATCCGCACACCGAATCTCGATCGCCTCGCCGCGAACGGCATCCTCTTCACCCAGGCATACTCGGGGAACACCGTTTGCTCGCCTTCGCGCGTATCTCTCTTCACCGGTCGTGACGGCCGCCTGATGACGAACAACTCGAACACCGTGGAGCTCGATAAACTCGATGTCACCTTCGGACACGTGCTCAAACATGCGGGCTACGACACCGCTCTGTTCGGCAAATACTCCATCGGATCCCAGATGGGCGTCACCGACCCCCTCGCGATGGGATTCGATACCTGGTTCGGAATGTACTCCATCCTCGAGGGGCACCGCCAGTATCCACAGATTCTCTGGCGCGATGGACAGAAACTCAGGATCGAGGAGAACGAAGGAGGAAAGAAGGGCGCCTACGCACAGCGGCTCTTCACCGACGAAGCAATCCATTACATCAAGGAGGACCGTGAGAATCCGTTCTTCGTCATGCTTTCCTACTCCTCTCCACACGCCGAACTCGCCGCTCCCGAGAAGTTCGTGACGCCCTATCATGGTGAGCTCCCCAAGAAACCCTACACCGGCATGTCGACCGGATCCCCCTCGGACAAGTATGCCTGGTACTACCCCGAAGCGGTCGACCACCCCCACGCCACCCTGGCAGGCATGGTTACAGCGCTGGATTCCTATGTCGGTGAAATCGTCAACGTGCTTGAAGACAAGGGCATCGCTGACAACACACTGATCTTCTTCACCTCCGACAACGGACCGCACGATGAGGGAGGTGCCGACCCGGAGTTCTTCCAGGCATCTGCCCCCTACAAGGGCATGAAGCGCGACCTCTACGATGGAGGCATCCATGTGCCCATGATTCTTCACTGGCCTGCTGCAATCAAGAAGAGCCGGACCGATGACACCCCCTGGGCCTTCGCCGACGTGCTGCCTACCTTTGCGGATCTCTCCGGGGTCAACCTCAACACCGTGCCACGTGTGAAAACCAATGGCCTATCCATCGCCCCCTTGCTCAACGACCAGCCCGATCCCCTCCCCGAACGCATCCTCTACTGGGAGTTCGGCAAACAGGCCGGTGATCCGAATTCCGGGATCGTCGGTGAAGTCTTCCAAGCCGCCCGCAAAGGGAAGTGGAAGGCCGTTCGCTATGGTGTCGATGGCCCGGTCGAACTCTACGACCTCGGGACCGACCCTGGAGAAACTGAGGAACTCTCAGGCCAACACCCCGAAGTGCATCGCGAGCTCAGCGAACTGCTCGATCAGTACAAGGACTGAAGCATCACCCTACTCACCGACCCGGATCTGGGCGAACAACCTGGGGGCCGCAAGTGGTTTGGGTCCGGACAGCGTCACTTCCACTTCCTGCACATCGGCATCGACCACCACCGTCTGGGTCGCAGTGGCGTCACGACTCCATCCGGACAAGTCATTTGACATCCATACCTGATAGTCCGTCACGCCGGTAAGAGCCGGATTCCTGCGGGTGTAGCGGAAGGTGCCGCCGATCGGCTCCGGAAAACTGACGAAGGGGTGGGTTGAAGCTCCGTCCGAAGGATCCAGTCCAAAAAGGTATTCGAACTCCGTGGTCCGGCCGTCCAGGTCGGGATCCCCGTCCGGGTTCAGATCCGCACCGGGCGGGAAGCTGAATCCAGCAAGCCAGTCGCTAAAGTCCTGCGACACGGCCGAGTCCGATTCCTCAATAGCGCTGAACGAAATACGAGGACCCGCGCCGCCCGGGGCATCTGCCGATGTGACGAAATGCCGCTGCAGTCCGCTGATCACCCCGTTCGTGCTCAAGCGCAGGAACACATACTTACCCACTCCATTGCCGCCGTCGTACTGGGCATTCAAGTAGGCGGCCAGGGCGCTGCTTGCACTCGAACTAACCGCCCCTGTGCCGGTGCTACTGGTAAGGATGTTGCTTTGGATCAGATCCGCATCCGTTGGATCAGGCGTCCCGTTCTCCCCGTAGTAATCGCCGGCAAGCACGTCAGGCAGCACCCTCCTTCCCAGACCATAAAGATCCACCCCAGGCGGAGATGTGCTGACGTCCACCACATTGAAACTCAGCGTTGCGGCGAGGAAGGGGTCATCGATCATCCCGAGGTCGGGGAGTTGGAAGACAAAAATCGTGGCGCGGTCGAATCCACCTCCCCCTCCGGATTTCCCGGGCACCAGCGAGTCCGCTCCAAGATTCACGACCACCGAGTCATTGCGGACATCGGCATCCTCCTCGAGTCCTGGCATCTCACCGTTCAGCGTGTTCCCGCCGCCGGCACCATTGCTGACCAGCACGACCCAATCCGAGGTATTCGCGGAAGGCGCGGTGCCAAGACTCACGGCCCCGCCACCGTTCACGCTGACGACCGAGCCCTGCTGCAACACGCCGCCGTTGCGCGGATCATACCAGCGGACATCGAAGTCGCCCGATGCGGCACTCAGATCGAGATTGGTGGTGCCTCCGTTCTTCAGATAGATCACGTAGTCGGTTCCGGTCTTGCGCAAGCACCAAGCCCCGGAGTTCGAAACCAGCGCATCCTCGTTGGCCATGTCCTGGAAGGGAACCTCGTTGTTCTCGAAGAACTCGATCATGTAGCGGCAATAGTCCCAGAAGCCGTCGCGGGACGCATAGTCCTGACAGGTGAGGTCAGAGTTGGCATGCTGGTAACCGAAGTAGAACTCCACCCCGGCACCACCCGCCATCACGTTGCCCCAAAGGGCGTTCTTGCGGCCGTCGGTCCAGCTACTTCCGGCGTCGCCCGCCGGACGCAGCGCGTGCTGCGCGTCGCCCGGTTCGTCGCAGGCGACCACCCACGGTACGCCCGCCCCCGCGGAGTTCTTCACCCACGCGAGGGTATCCGGAAAGACATTGGTAAAATCGGCCTGATTCGTTTGAAGCGACAGCCCCGTGAGCTTGGAAGCGGTTCCCAACAGCGGAGTGTAAACCGCGTCCTTCTGCCAGGGGTAGGTGTGGAGCACCACGTTGTGTTGGTAGGGGTCGTTGTCGTGGAACCACTGAGCGAAATCCTGCTGTTGTGCCGTGGTATTGGTGTTCTCCTCCCCGAGATTCCAATTGAGGGCCAGATGATGGCCGAAGCGGGCCACCAACTCGCGGTAGTAGAGCGTACGTTCCCGCCCAAGTCCCCCACCATCCATCCGGTCGTCATTCTCGGTTTCCTGGGTTTTGAAATGGAGATACATCCCCTGCTGGGTGCCGTACTCGAAGACCCGCTCCCATTGCGCCATCTTCGAGACGTCGAAGCGGTCGTGGAACACTCCATTGGCATTTGCCCAGCGGGCGTTATCCGCCACACCTTCGTAGGCCGACACGGTGGACCTCAGACGATGCGGGAAAACGTTGTCGTCGTCTCCATCTACATTGAAGGTCAGGAACGAGAAGGAGTTCAGACCCTTCTCAGCCAGATAGCGAACCGCTCCC
This sequence comes from Haloferula rosea, assembly GCF_016595525.1. Taxonomy (GTDB): domain Bacteria; phylum Verrucomicrobiota; class Verrucomicrobiia; order Verrucomicrobiales; family Akkermansiaceae; genus Haloferula; species Haloferula rosea. The sequence goes on along the minus strand of NZ_JAENII010000001.1, from coordinate 106,645 downwards.
AGGATCTCGGTGCCCTTGCCCGACTGCCAGGTGAATGGCGACGCGGAAGCAGCATCGTAGTCTCCGGCATGAGGACCCCATGACTTGCGGTTGTTCGGCTGGTTGTCCTGATCATTCGGGGTGTCGTCGAAGTCATCGTAGGCCAGGAAGTTTTCCGGTGCGTCCGGTCCGGCCTTGAGGAAATACTCGCCGGTTTCGGCAAACTGAAGGTGGTGCTTGCCGACGTACTGGAGCCTGCCCTTGCCACGCAGGTCGCGGCCGGTCTTGTCGGTCCCACCGATGGTGAACAGTCCGCCATCGCCGTCAAAGAAACCGGCTGAAGATCCCGCCCCGATCGCCGAACTGACCGCCACGTCAGATCCAGTGCGGAAGGATGCGGAATAACTCCATTCCCCTTCCTCGTCCGGCGCGAAATGCGCCCTCCAGACATTCCCCGAGTCGGCCGAGGTCTCGGCGGCGTTGCCATCGGCGGCGAAGTAGCCCGGCACGGTGTAGCTCTTCCCGCTGCCGGCATGGCTGAAGGTCACGTTGAGCCGGTAGTCGCTGAAGGGGTTAGTTCCAGCCGTTTCACTGCTGCTCGGTCCATTCCAGGAGAAGGTCACCTTATGCCACTTCTTCAACTCACCCGTAATCGCGGCCGTGCCACCACCGACCGGCAGCACGTTCACCGTGACCTCATCGAATGAACTGTTGCTCTCATCATCCGTCGCGGTCAGGCGGAAAACATAGCTTCCTTGAACCAAATCGGACGCGGTCAGGTTGAGCGAGTTCTCGCCGCTGAGCGTCGCCGTTCCGGGACCCGACTCCTGAGTCCAGACGGTCGAGACGACCGTGCCATTGTCCGTCGCCGTGCCGACCAGGTTCGCTTGGTTGACGGGAAGGGTGACAGACACATCCGAACCGGCATTGACCTGCGGCGCATTGACCGGAGTTGAGGCCACCGCATGGGTGATGGCGACATTGTCGACGAACAAATGGTGCCCGCCGGATCCGTCGCCCGCCCCACTCGAAAATGTGAGTTGGAGAACCGCCGTTCCACCAACCTCCAGTGTCGCGTCCGCCAGACCGGACAGATCGAGGTCGATCTGATCATGCTGATTATGACCGCTCAGGCCTCCCTCGAGATCGGTGATCACATCGTCGGCCGAGGTGAAAACGTTGCCGACGGAAATGTCGCTGCCGGCCAGCACGCTCAGCGCGTAGGCCCTGGCTGCCTTTGGTCGGAAGGCCACGGCGTCGAAGTGAAACCCATTCAGTTCAATATCCGACGCACCATTATTGGTAATGGTAAGGGTGATCTCACCGTCTGTCTTGGCGTTGGTCAGAGTCATGTTGGATCCATGGACATTGGTCACCGTGCTGGCCGACACATCCTCGTCGAAGCCTCCCCAGGTTCCGTCATCACTCGATCCGCGACCAGGGTCGCCCGAACTGTCGCTAGTGCTCCAGCTGCTAGCGCCGCTTTCCGCCGAGGCCGTGGCCGAAGCACTCACTCCCGCCGCCGTCACAGTGGCACTTGGAGCCGAGTCGCTATCCCATGAATCCCATCCCGCGAGAATCTCGATCGAGGGTGGGGCCGGAAAATAGATCCCGTTCTGGACATCCACAAGTTCGGCAGGGGTCAGAGCCCGTCGATAAAGCACCACATCGTCGATGCATCCCTCGAAGTGCTCGTTCACCTTCGTCCCACTGCCATCATCATCGCCACCGATCAGGAATGGGATGGACGAGCTCTCGCTGTAGCTGAAGGTCTGGGGTGCCCCTTGCGCCACACCATCGACATACCATTGATAACTCGTTCCCGACTTGACCATCGCATAGTGGTGCCACTGGTCGGTGGGAAGGTCGGCATAGTTGTACTTCTCAATCGATCCGGCACTGTCCGAATTGGCTAACTGCGCCTCGTGCTGCATCAGCTTGATGAACTCGAGGTTCTCCGAACCCGTGCCGCCGTAGCGGTTGCCAACCATGATCGCTCCGGTCGAGTTGCCGGGCTCCACCTTCGCCCACCAGGCCCAGGTGAAGTCGTCGCTCGAAGAGAGCGCGTAGCGGAACGGCGTGGCAATGCGGTCGTCGCTCCCGTCGAACTGGGCATAGGTGCCGCGGGTGCCATCGCTTCCCCAGCTCACGCCGTTGAGCAGCGTTCCATCATTGCCGAAATCGGAAGAATCCACGGCCGCCGTGCCCGTGCCTTCGTCCAACTTCCAATGGCCCACCGGACGAAGCGGATCGACCGGCCCCGGGGCTCCTTCGTAGAGAAGCATGTCCTTGATCTCGACCGGAGTCGAGTTGCGGTTGCCGCCCGCATTGGCACCGGTGATCCACCAGTAGATCATCCCCGCGTCGGAACAGTCATACTTGTTGTCTTGAAAGCCAACAACCCCGTCCGCTTCCGCATACTTGAGCTGGTCGAGAATCCAGACCATCGCCGGGTCGCTGTGACCCTCGGCCCAGTCCCAGAGCCCTGAGCTGATCTGCACCTGCAGGCCGACGTTCTGGTCGCCGATCTGGTGTTCGGTCACGCCGAAGGCAAGGATTTGCGCCCAGGTGTAGAAGTCGCCGCTGTTGTCGTTGGCCGGATGATGGGAGATCGCATGAACGAATTGCCGCTTGGACGGGGTGGCGGCATCAAGGGCGTAGCCGATGATGTCGGGCTCTCCGGCTTCGATGATCCAAAGCGGATCGCCGGCCGAAGACGCGTTGATGGCGTCGCGCAGGTCGTTGACGGCTGCGGATTGCTCGCTGCGGCAGTTGTAGTAGTCCGTCAGGTTCGGGAACGGCCCGAAGTGCGCGATCCCCTCTCCGGCGGTTTGATGCAGGTAGTTCTGGCGGCGCTGCTCATTGGAAGCGTCGATACTCTGGCTTCCGCCGGTGGCGAGGGGATTGAGGTCGCACGAATGCGAGAAGTGGACCAGCCGATCCTGCAATCCCGCGCCATCAAGGAGCCCGAAGACCACCGCGTTGGCGCCGATGTCATCCGGATCCGGCGAGTTGCCGTCGGCGACATAGGCGATCCGGCCGGCCGGCGGACGGACCAGCGAGGTGCTGGAACAAATCTCAATCTGCTGCCAGCGGCCGCGCGCCCAGGCGGTTCCTCCGTTCTCCGGGATTTCGCCGTTGGTGTCGGCATTCGACTCGATCGCGATCGTCGCTCCATTCGGGATCGAGATCCCGCTCCAAGTGTGGGTGTGCGGCTGGAGGTCGAGGGGGGAATTGCCCTGCTCGACGAAAACATAAGGGTTGGTGTAGGTGGCCACCTGCACGCCATTCACCAGCAGATGATAGGTCGACTCCCCATCCTCCTCGGTCATCGTCGTGATGGTCACGTCGTAGGTTCCCGTAGGACCGTCGAAGGCGCGCGAGGCGCGGGCGAATCCGGTTCGATTCTCCACGATGTTGGCCGCGATCGCCAGCGCGTCATTGCCGTTGTCGGCATAGTAGTCCACATCTCCGGAGGTGATGTCCGGAAAATCGGAAGTCGCATCGTAAACGTAGCACGTCTCTCCCCCCCCGGTCGTGTCCGATTCGGGCGTGCTCAGGTTCTGCGCCACACTCTGCGACGTCGAGGTGTGACGGAAGACGATGCGGTTGATGCGGAAGAACTTGGAGCGGCCGGAGACCACGAGCTTGTAGGTTTCGCCCGCCTTGAAATCATAGACAGCGACCCGCTTGTTGGCGTGTCCACCCGGGTCAAGATTCCCGGCACCACCGGAGGAGTTCTGGCCGTTCTCCCACTTCCAGCTGTTCGTCGCCCCACCGAAGTACTTCGTATTGTTCTTCAGCACGGAGAGTGAGGCATTGTCGCCGTGACCATCGTGCGGTCCCGGCCCCGCGTTGTAGTCGCCTTCGACGCGCACGTAGCAGTCATTGGCCACATCCGTCCGCCCATCGTGGGTTTCCTTGGCGCAATGCAGGTGCAGGTAGTAGAGCCCGGACTGATTAATGGTGAAGTTGAACTCAAGAGGCGAAGTCGCAGGACCCGTCTCGTAGCTGTTGCCGAGGAACTGCAGATAGCCGTCCCCGCTGTAGCCGGACAGGGAACTCTGCTCCTGCCACAACCCCAGAGGCGATGCGGTGTTCTCGATCTCCATCACCACCAGGCCGCCCGACTCGTTGTAAACTTGGGCCGATGCGATGGCAGCTGTGGATAGCAGCGTGACAACAAAGCGCTTCATAAAAAATGGTCGTCTGGGTTTCATGGTTCTAAAATCTCTAGGCGGAAGAATCGGCGCCCCTCTTGACTGAGAGGCATCGTGGCGCGCCGGAACTCCAGGTCGGCGGTATCTGGATTTCGCGGATCCGGTCCATCCACGAGGTCCACGGTGCTCCATGAACCCGCAGCGAGCGAATCACTCCACATCGGTTGAAAGATGAACCCGTCGGCAAGCGCCGCCTTGCTCCGGGCATAGCGGAAGGTCGTTCCGCCTCCAGCGAGGTCCAAAGTCGTTACCGCACGGGTCGCAGCATGGGGATCCTGGCCGGTGGCAAACTCAAGAAGGTTGCTTTCGCCGTCGTCGTTCACATCAAATCCATCCGCGGCCACTCCGGAGTTCTCGATCGTTCCGAAATACCGAAAGCGCCAGTTCTCACGCTCCGACAGTGGAACTGTCGCTCCAGACACCGCGACGTTGTCGAGGAACAGGTGATGACCACCGCCTGATCCGGTCCCACTTGAAAAGGTGATCCGGAACACCGCGCTGCCGCCTGTCTCGAGAGTCGAGTCGGCAAGCCCCGAAAGATCGATGTCGACCTCGTCGTGATCGTCGTTGGATCCCGAAAGACTTCCTCCGAGCTCACTGATCTCGTCGTCCGCCGAGGTGAAAACCACCCCTTGGGTGACGTCACCACTGACCACCTCCAACTCGTAGGTTCGGGGCGCGTTGGGACGGAAAGCGATCACATCCATGTGGAAGGCGTCGAGTTCCCAATCGGTGGGACCGTTGTTGGTGACGGTCAGGGTGAGCTCCGCGTCGGTCACCCCGTTCAAGGCGGTCAGATTCGAGCTGGAGCCTGAGGTCACCGCGCTCGCCAAGACACCGTTCCCACCGAAGGAGCCCCAGGTCTGATCTCCACTGGATCCACGACCACTACCTCCATCATCGGTCCTGCTCCAGTTCCCCGTAGCAGTCGATGCACTCGCGCTCGCTATGATTCCGGCCGCGGTCACATTCGCATCAGGAGCCGTATCGCTGCTCCAGAAATCCCAGCCCGCCATCACTTGTTGAGTCCCCTCCACCGTAACCGTGAAATTGGTTTCCGCAGTGAAAGTTCCATCGCTGACCTGAATGGTGATGTCCACCGAACCAAGGAGTCCAGGGGCGGGAGTGACGGTCACCGTGCGGTTCGCTCCACTGCCTCCAAAGACGATGTTGCTGTTAGGAACCAATGTGGTGTCGCTGGACAATCCGCTTAGAGCGAGCGAACCCGCCGGAGTGCCGTCATCACCGATCGCAAACGATAGCCCGTCTGATGACTCACCCAAGCCCAAGGTCTGACTGGGAATGGAGGTGATGGTCGGAACCGGGTTCGTCGCCGTGTAGCGGATTCGTGGCCGGGTGTCGACCGGACCGGATGCACCGCCCTCCGACATGGTCAGGGTCGCGTAGTTGACCCCGGATCCCGTGTCCCGGGTGTTGATCCGGAGGAAGACATATTCACCCGCCCCCGCCCCACCGGCGTACTGGGCGTTGAGGTAAGCCGCCAGATTGGCACTGCCTCCGGCGGTGGTGGTCACCAGACCCAGCGGCGTACTGTTGTTCATGATCGCCTGCTGAAGTCGCGTGGCATCCGTCGGGTCCGCTGTGGTCGTCTCGGCATAGTAGTCTCCCGGCACAGGTGTAGGACTACTCCGTCGACCCAGCCCGTAGAGATCATGACCTCTCAAGGTCGAGCTCTTGGCCACGTAGTTGAATGTGAAGTTGGCCTCTTGAAACGGATTCGCTGTCACCCCCAGGTCCGGCAGTTGGAACACATAGACGGTACACCGCTCCACCCCCGACCCCGACCCCCGGGAACCCACATCCACCGTCGCGGAGGATTGCTTCTCGAGCTCCAGATTCTCCTTGATCGAACAATCGGGAGCCAGGCTATACAGCGTCTCCGGGATCAGTCCCGGCGGAAGCACGGTAACGGTAAAACTCACCGGAGTGCCAAGCGTGCCATCCCCCACCCAGAGTTCGATCTCGGCGCTACCACTCTGGCCGGGCTCCGGCGTAATTTCCACTGTTCGGTTCGCACCGCTACCCCCGAACACGATATTCGCCTCCGATACTAGACTGGTATTCGATGAACTCTTCGAGATCGTTAGATCGGATGCCGGGGTCGCATCATCGCCAACGGAGAATGCCAGAGGTCCGGTCGAAGTCCCGGATGGCACGATCTGGTCGGCGATCGGATCAACCGTCGGCGGAAACAGCCGGGTGGTGCTGTCCGCATCGGCGATCGTGGGAACGCGGACACGCCCCTCGAACAGGGTTCGCTGCTCAATCAGGGAAAGCGCGATGCTGGTCAGCGTGTTGGTGTAGTTCGCGCCGTTGGAAACCGTCTCGGGAAGATAGTCGTAGTTGTCGTTATAGGTAACGGGCAGAAAGATGAGGCGATCACTACGCATACCGTCATCGCCATATCCGATGATCCCTCCGATTTTCTCGGCCACCCGCCGCGTTCCCTTGAACTGGTTGAGCGAATTCAGCGTTCTTGGGATCTGCAGGGCGATCGGCTTGTTCGCGGTAGCGGGATTGTTCCAATACCACGTGAAGAAGGTGATCTGGTTGTTCGTATTGTTAAGCAGGGCGGTCGTGCTTGCCTCGATCTCGACCGAATCAACGATTGGTTTCGCGGCGATCTGCTGGTTTCGCACGCTGTTGTTGCGGACATTCCATTTCAACTCGATGTCCGAGTGGCCATTGTCGTCCAGCCAGTCCCGCAAATACTGGATCTCAGTATCCGTCCATTCGTAGAGGTATTCCGTCCCCTGAAAGGTCCCCCGCTCGTCGTAGAACATGATGGCCGTCAGTTCGTAGCCGAAGTTTCTTTCCAGACTGAATATGTCCTCAAGCCGCTGCGCAATGGAAGGGAATGCGAGCTCGTCGACCTTCTCTGGATCACGCGTCGCCTGAGAACGGGCGAACTCGGTAATCGCACTTTCCGCATTGGTAAACTGCTGGAAGATGGTCCGATACTCTTGATTCGAGGCTGGATCGGTATCGTGGGGAGCCCGGTTGACGTTGAATCCGTCGACCTGCGAAGCCGTGAGCGACCAGGACGGAAGGTCATTGGCATCAGCACTCCGCATCAGATGGGTGCCGATCCAGACCTCGTAGGCAGAGATCTGCGTCACCAGAAGCACGGCGGCAAGAAATCGGATGAGTGTAGGGTTATTCACCATGACTTGGGCAAACTCTGGATCTGAATCGTTCGCATCGGAGAACTTGGCCTGTCGCTCACGGGGCTCCGACAGCTCGAAACCACGATTCTAGTCCGCAACAAAGGATTCTCGGCTTTGTGCAGGAACTAACGAATTGTTTCACTCAAAGAGCACACCAAAAATTGTCCCCTGTTTTCGGGACAAGATCATGATCAGGATGGATGGAGGTGTCCAAACCAGGGGGCTTCCCGAAACACCATCATGGGGCGGTGACCCTCAACCTGCAGAACCGTCGACCGGCCGAACCACCAGGGAGCAGGACCCTCCGGAACTCGAGCTCAGCCGTGTCAGGATTCTCCGGATCCGATTCATCGACGGTGTCGTCGGTGCTCCAGGATCCACCCGTCATCGTGTCACTCCACTCGACCTGAAACGCTACGCCATCGGCGAGGGCTGCCTTGCTTCGACGGTAGCGGAACTCGATATTCTCCCCGCCCACTACCATGGGCGTCGATGCCAAGGTCGCTGCAAACGGATCCTGACCCGTGGCGAACTCGAGCAGGTTGTCTTCCCCATCGGAGTTCGCGTCGAAGTCGTCAGCGGCAATGCCTGAGTTCTCCCTCGTTCCGAAATGCGCCTGACGCCAGTTCTCCTGCCAGGTTTGGGGCAGGTCCGCGTAGCCCCCCCCCATGACGCTCCCGAGCTCGACAGCGGTGAGGGCCCGATCGTAGAGGACCACATCGTCGAGCATTCCCTCGAAGTGCTCGTTCTCCTTGCCACCCGGCGTCCCATCATTGTCGTCCCCACCGATCTGGAAGGGAATCGGCGAAGACTCACTGTAAGCATGAGTCAGAGGCGCTCCCTGTGGCACGCCATCCACATACCACTGGTAGCTCGTGCCGGTCTTGACCATGGCATAGTGATGCCACTCTCCTTCGGAAACCTCTGCGTAGGGATGCTTCGCAATCGAGCCTGCCTCCTCGACATCGGCAAACTGCGCTTCAACCGCCGTGAACTTGATGAATTCGAATCTCTCCCCGGGGGGTCCCTCAGGAAAACGATTGCCCACCATGATCGCACCGCTGTGATTGCCTGCCGCCCGATTCGCCCACCATGCCCAGGTGAAGTCATCGCCGGCAGAAAGCGCATAGGCGAATGGCGTCGTGATCCGATCGTCCACCCCATCGAGCACGACAAATGAATCCCGGGTTGCATCCGATCCCCACGTCGCGCCATGCAGAAGCTCACCCGATTGCCCATTGCCCGAAGAATCGCTCGCAAGGATACCATTCCCCTCGTCAAGCGCCCAGCGGGCCACCGGACCACCTTCCCCGCTGACGATCACCGTCAGCGCTCCACTTCCCGTGAACACCGCGTTGCTTCCGAAAGCATTGAGCTCGGCCGTGCCATAGGTGCCGCTTGGAATCATCAGGGATCCGAAGGTCAACTGCTCGACGACCCATCCGAAACTCCCGAGATCGACTTCCGTCGCCGCGGTGTCCGCCACGCTCAGGGAACCTCCCACTGTCCAGTGACCTTGAATCTCAAGACGGGCGTCTGCCGCCACTTCGATATCCGCGGTGCCCACGGCACCCGCATTCTCAAAGATCAGCGCACTTCCCTCCGCCACTTCCCATGTCCCGGAGAAACCATTGGCGGGATGGGTGATGATCACCGAACTCAGGCCCGCCGCTGAACCCTCCCTTGCCTGAATTCGCCCCGATCCATCAATCCGCGAATGCACCTTCAGATTGCGCTCGAGGTTGCTTCCCCCCGAAACACCGTAGCTCAGGAAACGGCTGAAGCCTGAGTTCGTGATGACTCCATCGAGCACATTGGTCACCATCGATCCGGTTCCCGCGGTGAGTTCGACAAAGTTGCCGGAAGCATAGCTCGAGCCCCCGCTCAAGATCAGTTGATCGACCGTCGTCAACTCCCCCAAGTCCTCCTTGCTCCTGACCTGGAACCTGCCGCCTTTCTCCACGGTTAGAGAGATTCCCGGGAAAGTGGAGCTCCCCGCCTCACCTCGAAGATTTCCCGTATCAGGAACTACATAATGCGATCCAGGGTGCGCAGGCAGGCCATCCGACCAGGTGGCTCCATCCGTCAGGTCTTCCGGACTTCCCAGCACCACCATCGTCACGGTGGGACCCGAGCTGGAGGAGTAGACGATCCGTGGCCGACTTCCCTCATCGCCGCTTTCAGCCATGGTGAGCGTGGCGCGGTTGATGCCCGCTTTCGGCTCCGCAGTATTCAGGCGCAGAAAGACATACTCACCAATGCCCGCCCCCGAATCATACTGTTCATTGAGGTAGTCCAACAGGGCGCTGTCGCCACCCGCCGAAGTGCGGATCGCACCGAGCGGCGTTGCGTCGGTGAGAATGCCGGCCTCCAACCTGGTGGCATCCGTCGGATCACCGGTCGACGTCTGCCCATAGTAGTCGCTGGCGAGAACCTCGGGAGAACTCCTCCTCCCCAAGCCATACAGATCATTGTCCATCAGGCTGCCCTGCTTGGACTCCATGTTGAAGCGGAAGCTCGCCGTGAGAAACGGATCCGCCACCGCCCCGAGGTCCGGCAGTTGAAACACATACACCGTACAGCGGTCCACCCAGGGACTGCTACCTCCCGCCCCGAGCAGGGTCGTCTGGCTGGAAACATCCGTCACGCTGGGATCCTCCTTCACGCTGGCGTCGGCCACATCACCCGGAAGGAAATCCGGGCTGGTGGTGAAGCTCCAGATCAACCCGGAATGGACGTTTGATTCCGAGTCCACTTCGTCGACACGCCAGTAGTAGGTCGTATCCTTGGCCAGAGGGCCGGTGGGGGTGAAGCTCGCGGCAACCTGCTCACCCTGAAACTCAGGAGAGGAAGGATCCGCCGCTTCGACGGCAGCCCGATCGGTTCCCAGATAGACCCGATGCATGTCCGCATCGATCCCCCCGGTCCACTCGAGCGAGATGGCGATGTCCACGTCCGACTGTTCATGCGCCGGGAGAGGAAGAATGGCCTTGGCCGACACCTGGTAGTCCAGCACATGAAGCGCGGTCGAAGACCCGTTGCTCGGAGGATCCTCCTGACCATAAACCGAGAGAATCCGATCAGCCTCCCATCGGGCCACGTCAATCTGACCTTCTCCACCCTCGCTCCTGTCGCTCTGTGAATGGATGCTCGACCAACTCCAAGCAGTCTCCGAAGCATTCGGCGTCCCCTTCGCCACCCTCAGCGTGTTGCCGGACACATAAACCAGGAACAGCTCGCGATTTTCGTCACCCACCAGCTTCGGGCGCGACCCGGATAGGGGAAGCACCTCGCTCGACCACGTTCCAGCGGCATTCCTCCAGTAGTGATGGTAGCGCACCGAACCCGTCCCCCCCTCCCTGTGGGCGACGACGACATGACAACTCCCGTCGGGATAGGCATAGTGGGTGTACTGGTTCGAAAGGCCGATGTTCTGGGGAATCGGCGCAACGATCAGATCCGATGAATGGATCGAGATGAAGGACGACCCAGTGACCCCGATCTGCGTTCCTGCCGAGTTCCTCCAGGTGCGCCCGTCGTCGTCGCTGTAGGCGTAGTTCAGATCATGATTGAATTGCGAACCCCCGCTGCTCTCGCGCCATCCCCACGACGCGTGCAAACGATCACCTCCGTAGGAAATCCCGTTGATGTAGGGGTTCCGGCTCGTGCTGTTGCTCGACACCGCCCCATTGTAGGTTCCCGAGCGGGAGATGAACTTCCCCATCCCCGGACTCCAATCGCTACTACTTCCATCGTATTCGTAGATCATCCCATCTCCATTCCCCGATCCTCCGAACCGATAAAAGAGCATCAGGTTACCATTCGGGGCTTGGAAGAATGAAGGATACGTCACGTCCGTAAGACGCCCGACCGATCCAAGCTCATCCGTGACACTCCCGAAGAGCGAGGCCGACCAGCTGACCGCATCCGGATTCGTCGCCACCCCCACCGACGAGACCCGGTAGTTCAGGGGATGCTTGTGATGGTCGAACGCCAGGTGAATCGTGCCGTCGCCGGCACAGATCCCGAGCGCGGTGATGTTGTGGGAATCATGGCTCGTGATGGAGTAGTCCGGAAACCGGATCACTTCCCAGGGACCGGAAGGCAGCTTGCGCCGACCAAGGCAGACGTTCCGGTTGCCGTCGTAATAGGTCGCATACTGATACCCCTTGAAGCTGCTGACCGGTGAACGTTGGTAAGTCCTGCCGTTGACATTCTGGCTGAAGTTTGCGGCGGAACTCGAGAAATTCAGGGCCGCCGAATCCACCTCGGTCAACTCAAGCACGTTGAGTTCGGCGGCACGAAGCTGAAACTGAGCCGACAAGAAGGCCGCCAGGACGACGGCCGCAAAACGGATGAAAGAGCTATTTCTTTTCACGGTGATGTCTATCTGCTGATCTGAAATTCAAGTTCCATTGGTCTGGAGGCCTCGCTTTTTTCGGCGTCCGCGTAGATCGCCTCTGCGGACAGCTCGTAGAATCCAAGGGGCGGCGTCCACTCCGCACAGTCCTCAGGCCTGCCGTCTCCCCAGTGATCCCCGGCGACGAAGTACGGGGGATGCATGTGAAGATCGGTCGAATGGGGCGGCAGCCCGGTCGGGTGGCCATGGCGACGCCTCAGATCGATCCTCACGGAAACCGGAGGCTCCCCCTCGAAGTCCGCACGGATGTTGATCTTCTTCGTTGGCAGCGAAGAGAGCGAGATCACCTCGCCACTCACCAGGGGCTCGTCACGGATCGGCATGTCGGTCTCCGCATTCATGAGGGTGAATCCGACGATCCCCACCCTCGCAGGAGCCGGGATTCGGCCATGTTTGAAACCAGATCGCCCCGCCTCGGCAAAGCACCCCTCGTCCACCAGAACCCGGCTGCCTCCTCCCTCACCAATGAAGCGAACCGATCCCTCCTGGACTTCGAGTCGACTCCGCTCGGGGGCCACTTGAAAGGACAGTAAAGTTCCGACCACCTCGCATCGGGCATCGGTCGAGACGAAGCTCAGCGGATGATCATCCGGTTGAGGCATCACATCCGCGGACACCTGACCGGACATCACCCGGATGCGTTTCGAGCGATCCCACGTCGTCCCCTCCATCACCATCACGCGGGTATCCGCAGCCACCATGACGACCGTGCCATCCTGATAGCGGAGCGTCGCAGCGGACCCGGGGCCTGTCGTCAGGCTCTCACCCGGCCCGAGGGCACCGCCCACTCGATCCACCTTTCCCGAAGCCTCGACGAGCATCGGAGTCCGGGCCATCTTGACCCGATGGGCTTGGAGAAAGACGCCGCCGCCCAGCAAGAGCACGAGCAGTGCTGCGATGGCCAAAGCCGGCACTCTGGAACGCTTCGCGGACTGCAGCGGGACGGGCGCCGGTCTCGACAAGAAGTCGACCGTCGAGGGCTCGGGCAAGGCATTGACCGCCTGCAGCACCCGCTCCCTCACATCCGGAGGCGACTGCTTGCCGACGGACTCCGAAAGCAGCAGATCCACCAATCGATCTCGGAGCTCTTCGGGTTTCATGCTTGGGCGAGTCGATGGTGGATGCACTCGCCAAGCGAGGCACGGATGCGACGCAGGGATGCCTTCACCCCACTCGGGGTGATCCCAAACGACTCCGCGATGTCTTCACGCGAACGACGAGCAGCATAGAATGCCTCGATCAATTCACGCTGCCTGTCGGACAGGCGTTTCATGCAAAGCTCGAGCGCTTCGAGGCAGCCGAAACCCTCGTCATGCTGGTAGAACTCCTTGTGCCAGAAATCTTCGGCCGTTTCCGCCGCCTCACTGTTGAAGCTCACGGGGGAACGGCTGCGGCGCCGGCAATGGTCGATGAACAAGTTGTGGGCAATCCGACGCAACCAGGCTCGCCGGGCCGAATGCATTCCGAGGTCCGGAGCCACTTTGGCCCTGAACGCCCGGATGAACGACTCCTGCACCAGGTCCTCCGCGGTCGCGAAGTCGGCACCGATGAACCTCAGGTAACGGAACAACTCCGCCTGATGCGCTTCAACCAGCTCTCCTAGTTCATCCTTGGTCATTTCAACATGGACGGTGCCTTCTCGCCCTCTCAGCTACCCGAACGAACGAAGTTCCCCAAAGGGCACAAAAATCTCATCTGACCCGAATGGCACCGCCTTCAGGACCACGTCCGGCCCACCTGCCAGAGGTATGACCGTCTCCCTCCCAAAGCAGCGCCATTCTCGTCTGACACCCGGTGCCAGATCCGTGCTCGATTCGCCCGCAGGGAAGCATTCACGTGTCGGTTGAAGCGCCTACTCATCCAGTTCCTTAACCCGGATGTTTCGGAACATCACCTGGCCCGCCTTCGCTTTGTGGACCTGCAACCCGAAGAATCCCTTGGCATACGTACCATCTCCCACCCAGTGTGCCGCGGGCACTCCATTGAGCCAGGTCTTCACCACGTTTCCCTTGGCTAAAATCGTAATCCGGTTCCAGTCCTTCGGTTTCATGGCCGAGCGCACGGCTTCATGCTCTTCGAGCCAAAGCGGATAAAAGTAGCCTCCACACGACTGCCCGTAGACACCACCTGACCAGCGCCGGTCACCCGTGATGCCTTCCATCTCCGCTTGGGGACCGAAGACTTCCTCCTGCTTTCCTTTTTGACGCGAGGAAGCCCGGAACATCACTCCGGAATTCAGATTCACCGCCCATTTCAGCTCAGCAGTGAAGATGAAGTCGCCGAAATCATCTTTCGTCGTGCAAAGGTATGTGCTGGGAGTATCCGGAACCACCGTGCCGACGATGGCGCCATCCTTCACCTCGAACTTCGCCTTGCCGCCCTTGGCAGTCCAACCTGTCAGATCCTTGCCATTGAACAACTCGGAGAAGCCCTCCTCCAAGGACGGCTCGGCCTCCTCGTTGAGTTGCATCTCAGCTGGCTTCGGAGCGTTCTCCTGTTTCTTGTAGCGCTCATACCAATCCGCTTGGCTGGAATCCAGCGTTCCTGCAGGGGCCGCCATGACTCCGGCCATCGAAACCATCAAGGCCCGCGCCACCATCCAATTCATTCGTGTTTTACTCATTGCTGTGTTGTGTCGATCAGTTGGACAAGGCGGAGCAAACCTGAACGTGGCCCCAGTCGGTCGGAGGGAACGTCCGCGGACATGGCGAACGCAGGCGAGCCTGGATCCCTCCTCCACCCCGTCACTTTTCAAACTAGCCGATGGAACATCAGCTCGCATGTCACGCATTCCAGTGACACAGGGCGATGAACCTTGAACCGTATGGGGTTCAAGATGAGCTTGCATGATGCCAGTGGGGCACGCGCTGATCCCTTGCTCCGTTTTTGCAATGAAACCCTTACTCCAGACCATTCTTGCGGCGTTTTCCCTGACGCTTGTGCCGTCTTCAGGCAGCACCCAGCAACCCAACATCCTGTTCATCGCCATCGACGATCTCAACGACTGGATCGGATGCATGGGCGGTCACCCTCAGGCCCACACCCCGAACATCGACCGGCTGGCCGCACGCGGCATGCTCTTCACCAACGCCCACTGCGCTTCCCCAGCGTGCCAGCCATCGCGGGCGGCTGTCTTCACCGGGATGATGCCCGAGAAAACCGGCGTTTGGACCAACGGCAAGGACTCACTCTCCAGAATGATGCCGGAAGCCATCAAACTTCCCATTCCATTCGAAAGAGCCGGCTACCGTGCCATGGGCACCGGAAAACTGATCCACGACACCTCCGATCGGGACCATCCCGCCGTGCCGGACTACGTCTACGTCGAACAGCGCTGGAGCCCCATCCCATCAAAACAGGCACGCTACACCAAGGAGGCGCTGCCCACCAAGGGAAGCAACAACCCGCGACACCTCGTCACCGACTCCCTGGGGCGCCAGGTGGTCCTGCCGCTCAATCGCATGCCCTCGGATCGCGCCCCTGAAAAACTCTCCGGAGAGTCATTCGATTGGGGTCCATGGGACGTGCCTGATAGCGACTTCGGAGATACCCGAATCACCGATTGGGCGATCAGCAAGCTGGAGGAGGAAGACGATGCTCCCCTCTTCCTCGCCCTCGGCTACTACCGGCCCCACATCCCGCTATGGGCACCTAAACGCTTCTTCGACCGGTTCAAGGAACACCCCGGCCAGCTGCCTCCGGTGAAGGAGGACGATCTCGACGACCTGGGTGAAACCGGAAAAAAATGGGCTCGGGAAGCGGTCACGGCAGGGGCACACGCATCCGTCGTCAAACACGATCAATGGTCGAAAGCCGTCGAAGGCTACCTTGCATGCACGACCTACGTGGACCACGAGATCGGCCGCCTTCTGGATGCCCTCGACGAATCGAGCTATCGGGACAACACCATCGTGGTCCTCTGGTCCGACCACGGTTGGCATCTCGGCGAGAAGGAGCATTGGGGGAAATGGACCGGCTGGGAGCGGTCGACCAAGGTGCCGCTGATCATCGCCCCTCCAAGAAGTCAGGCAGGCAAATTCGCCCCCGCAGGCTCAAGCTGCAATCAACCGGTCGGCCTGATCGATCTCTACCCCACCCTCACGGACCTGTGCGGCGTCAAACCACCGGAAGGGCTCGACGGGCAATCGCTTGCGCCGCTCCTTCGGAACCCGGATCAGAAGACCGGAAGAAAGCTGGTGACCGTCTTTGACAAGGGGAACCACTCCGTGCGCACCGAGCGCTGGCGCTACATCCTCTATCAGGACGGCGAAGAAGAACTCTACGACCATCAGGGGGATCCCCATGAATGGAACAACCTCGCCTCCAACCCGGAATACCGCAGCCTCATGAACGACTTGCGCCGAGGCCTCTGATCAGGGGTGCGACCCTTGCCGCGCATGTCTACTCCGCCGGCTTGCCTTCCTTGCCGTCGTTCCGGAAGTCGGCAAAACCCATGACCCGGGGAGTGCGACTCCCGTTCTGGGTCATGACGAAGACCACCATTCTCGAGTTGGGATCATGAACCCACTTCGTCTCACAAAGCGGATAGAGATGTTTCTTGCCGGGGATGCGATAGGCCAGATTCACATGATAGTCCTCGTTCCCTACGGCGGGAGCCTTGAGCAAGGTCCTTGAGTTTGCCTTCATCGCCAGATCCTGCCGACCGACCTTGCCGCCGACGGAGTTTCCAGTGAGGTTGAACCACATCATTTCACCCCTTTTGAAGGTGGATGAGTCAATCGGCACCACCTTCAAACTGACAGGTGCGACCGTGTTCTTCGGATCCGAAGCGACCAGCAGATAGAAGTCCTTTACCGCAGCAGGAACCTTCACCCGCGGCGCCTTGGGATCCACTTCCTCGGGCGCCATGTAGGACTTCTCCGACATCACCAGGGTCAGGTCCCCCGCCGCAAGGCGATAGACCGGAGAAAAATTCATCCGTGGAAGCTGGACCTCCTGGGAAACCTTCCCGTCGAACAAGAAGAGCTTTTCCGGGGCATCCGTTGGAGCATTCAGGAACAGGATGCGACAAGTATGACTCCCTTTCTCGGCAGCCAGGGCAGACCAAGAAAGAAGAAGGGAAACGAAGACGAGCAATCTCATAAGCGATGTTTGGAACGATTCACGGACCCCTCAAACTTCGGAGGCATTCAGCCAGCGGAAGGAGACAAGCTTCATCCTCCGACCGAACCGCCGGTTCACCTCGGAATCCGGAAGCTCTTCGATGTCGGCTTCATCCGATGGGTCCACGTAGTCTCGAGTCCGCTGCACGACCGCCTCGCACACGGAGGTGGCGGTGATTCTGCCCGCCGCGTCGCGTGCCTCTCCGTAGGCGCGAACGGTAAAGGTGTCATCACGCGCCGTGATGGTCGGAGCGAGGGCACGCAGGACATCCGCCTGCCTCGTCCACCCCGGGAGACCATAGGTGCTTTGACCCACGGCAGCATCAGGGAATTGATACTCCGCATTGTTCGCACCGGGTGGGTTCGATACCGAGGGTCTCGAAATCACGCTCTCGATCACACCATAGGGGCTCGAGGATGAATCGTTGGCCAGCTCGTTGAGGGCCGATTGGACGGCACCGGCCAAAGCCAGGTCCCCCGATGAAAGCTGACGGTTCACGAATTCCGAAAGTGAGAGGAACGGTCCGCGACGACGGACCTGCTCAACGATTTCCTCAGCCAGTCGATCCAGCATTTCCTCATCGAACTTGCGGTAGCCCGCAAACTCCGCCGCCTCGGGGAAGGCTCCCGACGATCCCTGTTCGGTCGCCTCGACATCGCCCGCCACACTGAAACGCGAGAACGCATGGTCCGTCGGAGACGAAAGGTCCACATTCCAGCCTCCCGCGGACTCCTCGATGTAGGGAATCTCCTGATCACGTGCGTGACGCAGAAGGGCGCGCCATGCCGTCACCGAGGTGGAGTTCACATTGAACATCCCTTCCACTTCCAGTCGGGAAGCAATGGTCTTCCAGCTGTTCCTGCCATCCACTTCCTCCTGATAGAGTTTGGTTGCCTCGGATGAGGATCCGGATGCCAACGCTACATCCTCCTGGATGGGCTTGTACGCCACGTTGGGAAGCGGGGCATTCCCCTGAACGAGGTCCGTGAAGACGTCCTTCTGGGATCGACCGTTGGTGCCGAAGCTGTCCGGGTCCGGGGCAATCGACGAGAAGAACCAGTCGTCAAACAGCAGATGGTTCGCGCAGTAGGAATCATCATGCTGCAGATTGACGGACAAACCGGCATCCGCCTGGTTGACCACGGCATCGGGCGGCAGCAGCGGACTGGCATCACTGTTGCCGATCAGATTGAACGCAAACGGAGGAATCGGATTCTCATATCGAAGATCCCAGTGCTGCAGCTCACCCAGCGACTGCAGTGGACGTGTCGGGATCTCGGCGATCACGCAACGGGACAACCCGTCGGCCTTGGTGAATCCGGTGACAATGTATCCGCGGTTGCTCGCATCACTCTCATTCGGCAGCAGACTGTCATTCTGGGAAACCTGCTGGAAACTGTAGTCAAAGGGTGAATTCACCGGATGATCGGTGCCGCCATAGTGACGGCTGATCGTGCTTTCCACGCGGTCCTTTCCGCCCATCGCCGTGTAGTTCACCAGCGGACTCGATTGGACAAACCCCTTCGCCGAAAGGTGGGTCCGACTGGCCATGCGGGCACCAAACACGGTGGTCATGAACGGTCGGGGGCTGGCCATTGCTTCGCCAAGCGTGCTGGCCCCCATCCCGGTCAATTCGGGATAAACCTGCCGCGCCACCTCGGGGGTATACACCATCCGGTAGACGAGATGGTCACCACCCTGGAAGTTCATGTTGAGGTAGATCCCCACCCCCGTTTCCCGGTCCTGATAGACGGTGTCGAACCTGGCATCCGCCTGGATCGTCGTCGAAGGCGGACCGGACAACGGCCGCCTTCCGTTTTTGATCTCAAAGTAGTGACCGCCCCTCGCCCGGTAGCCGGGCCGGAGCTCCAGGTCCGCCATGCTTGCTTCCACCGCAGTGTTCGAGGCAGGACTGAAGAGCTTGGTCTCTCCGGGCATCAGGGTGAAACGCTGGCGCACCACATACTGCAACCGGTCATCCGCTGCCAACGGAGGATTATGATTCGTATTCCCGGCGATCAGGCTGTTGAAGGCCGACGGCGCCGTTCCATTCACCTTGTAGCGAAACGCCACAGGCAAGGGCTTGCGCAGGGCAAACCTCAGAGGCACGGAACTGAAGGTCATCTCCACGTTGTAGGGATTCCACATCGTGACGACGGGCGTCATCAACAACCGCCCCTCCAGGTCACCGGGACGCGCACCTCGCTGAGAGGAAGGCGCCGCCGAATGCGAGAACACCCACTGGATCCGCGCAATCACGGGCAGCATCCTCACCTTGTGCAGGAAATTGTACGCATTGCCCCGGATCTGTTCGGAAGCGGGCCGGATCGTCGCCCGCCCCGAACTCGACACATTGACCCGCTTGTAGGCGGTCGCGTAGTCGATGAGGTTGGCCCAACTGGTCACCGGTCCATGCTGATAGATCGGAATGCTCGATGCATTTCCCCGATAAGAAGCCCACGGATAGAAGATCGACTTGGAAGCCGAAGGGCTGCCACTCGTCGGCATCCTCGCCATGAGATCCTCGCCAGGAGCCACCCGGAAAAGAGGCAGACTGCGCGAACCCACCGAGGAACTCTCGGTGAACAGCGAGAGGTCTTTCTTCCAACCTCCGGTCGCCACATTCGTCTGCAGACCGACTGAGGAGGCGGACAGGTCATGATAGAATTCCTGGGAAACCGGGAGCGCACCCGACTCCGCGAAAAAGTCGCCCTGGCCCAGCGTTGTCGTTTTTGCCGCGAGCGACTTGTCGGCGAAAACCCGACCCATCCGGAACACCTCCGGATCCGCGACGGAGTGAGACTTCATTCGAGCCGCCCACTGACCATTCGTGTCCTTGTCCATCTCGACAGGATTCGGAATGCGGGCCTTCTGGTTTTCTCCACTGACCCACCACGCGAACGCACCGTTCGATGCCTTGCCGTCCTCGATCTCAATCGGGTCGAGATGAATCTGGAGATCATCCCGATCACCACCCGACCCCACGGAACCTTCTCCTAACAAGGTCACCCGGTTCGGCGATGGCGAGGTAGCCGGGAGCTGCTGTCCGCCACCCGAAACCATCCACGAAAGAAGTCGGTCGTCCTTGCTGTCGTAGTCCGGTGCGACCGGCCGGCCGATCGCCTGCCCGTCCTGTTCATGATCCTCCCCTTCCCAACTCCGCCACACCCCCAGCACCGGCGGATTGCTTTCGTCCAGAATGTCCGCTCGAGCGGTCACGCGAGTATCAGGCCCCGCGTACTTTTGGAGATCTCCGATCGCCATGACCAGCGCCAGATGAGCATTCGCTCTGGCAACCGATTGAGCGGCTGATTGGCTGGAGGCCCGCAGGGAAACCGAACTCAAACTAAGCAGCCCCACCGACATCAACACGAGTAACACCATCATGCTGATCGTGATGATCAATGCGAAGCCTCGCTGCGACACGCGGGATACTTGAGGTCGGTTCATGGATTCTTTGGGTTCAAGGGGAAAGGTGTATGACAGCAATCGGTCTGGAATCAATAAAGAATCGCTTCCTAATGCAGACAATGTCTTTACATGATTTGGCAATTCCCCGCCGTTTGCGAGAGCGCCATGCTTACGCGGGCACTGCACTGGGAGTAAATAAGAATCGATTCTCCATGTGTCTTCATTTTCCCGATCTGCCTTCCCAATGCGCTCATTTTGGTGCCTTGAAGATGCTCTGAAATGCCCCCAACCGAGTCCCACAAGTTTCTCGTCGGACTTTGAAATTGGGATCACTTGACTCGCCGTATAGCGTCCCTCCACAACCCATGCGAATCCGCCCGTTCATCCTCATGTCGATCCTGCTTGCGATTGGCAGCGCATGGGCGGAGACCGGCGGCTCGGACTGGTTCTACAGAGCTTGGCAGACCGAGGACGGCCTCCCGGATAACACCGTATCGGGTCTGGCGCAGACCCCTGACGGATACCTCTGGGTTGGAACCAACGGTGGGGCCATGCGGTTCAACGGTCGCGAGTTCAGCCCGATTCCGCTTCACAACGTTCCGCGTCTGCCAAGTCGGCAGATTCGGAGCATGATCGTCGATCGCAAGGGCTCCCTCTGGCTCGCCCTCGAGCGTGGCCCGGTGATTCGGATCGGCGAATCCAGCTTCCGCGCGTTCGACCGTGATGATCATGGCTTCGAGGGGGTGGCTCGCTTCATGGTCGAAGATCCGCAAGGCCGACTGTGGGTCGGCTTTTCGCACCAAGTCTTCATGATCGAAGGCGATCGGGTCAGCAAACCCGAGAGTATCCCCAGCGGCATCAACTCCGGTATTACCTGTGATCAAGAAGGTCAGGTATGGCTGGCAAAGGGCGGCCAACTCGGACGCCTGAACCCCGAGGGATTCGAACCAATACGCAACTTCGGCGAGGTCGGACTCAGCATCACCCCATCCATCGATTCCGGCCTCTGGATTGTCGCAGGCTCCGAACTCCTGCACATGGGACCGGATGAAGAGTTCCAGTCAGTGACCACCCTGCCGGCCAATATCACGATCAATACCCTCTTCGCCGATCAAGAACGCTCGGTTTGGATCGGCACTCAACTGTCCGGTCTCATTCGGGTCAGCGATGGCAGGTGGGAACGGGTTCCTACTTCCCACCCGTGGGTGCAGTGCATCACCGAGGATCGGAACGGATACATCTGGGCGGGCACCATCGGTGGCGGGCTGAACCTGATCAAACGCCGCACCGTCAGCCTTCAAAACAAGTCCAACGGCTTCCCTTTCAGCACCGTGCGATCCACCAGTACCGGCCCGGATGGGAGGATCTGGGCCGTGAGCCAGGGAGGTCGGCTCGCATTTCGTGAGTCCGGTGAATGGCAACGTTTCCAGACCAAGAGCGGCAACGAACGGTTCAACTGCGTGCTGGCCCACGCCAATGGCCGAACCTGGCTCGGCACTCAAGAGCATGGCTTGCTGAGAATCCACGAAAACAGCATCAAGCGGTTCGTCAGGGCAGACGGACTCGCCTCACTCTTCGTTCGATCGGTCTTCGCCGCGAAGAATGGCGACCTCTGGATTGCGACGGACAACCCCTTCCGGCTCCACCGCCTCCGAGACGGCAAGATCACCGCGCTCCGCGACGGGGGCAAGTTCAAGGCCATCCGGGCCTTTGCGGAGGGAGCAGACGGAACCATCTGGGCCGGGACCTCGGACGGCCACCTGTTCCGGGTGGGAGGCGACCAACTCATCAAGGAGGAGGGGGCGGAGGAGATGCCATCCATCCGCACCCTGCAGACCACCCCGGACGGCAGCCTTTGGATCGGCTACGCCGGCGAAGGCCTCGGCCACCTGAAGGATGGACGCTACACCCGCTTCACCACGGAAGAAGGGCTTTACGACGACTACATTTCCCAGATCCAGGACGACGGTCAGGGCTCCCTTTGGATCGCCTCGAACCGTGGGCTGTTTCACGTCGGGCTCGATGATCTCCTCAACCATTCGCCCGCCAGCCGCACCAAGCTCAGGTGCCGGGTCTTCGGTCGCAGCGACGGATTGCCCAGCTTCCAGCCCAGCCGCGACTACTGCCCGAGCTCGTCCCGCGGCCCGGACAACCAGCTGTATTTCGCAACCAGCAACGGTCTCATCGAAGCTCACCCCCACCTCACCCGCCAGGATTCGCAATCCCCGCCGGTCGTACTGGAGAAAGTCACCGTCAACAATGAACTGGCCGCCCTCTATCAGGCCAGATCCATGCTCATGCCCGGTGCTGACAAGCAAACCATCGACCTCAGCAAGGACGACCCAGCCATCACCATCCCGCCCGATCACGACAAAATCACCATCACCTTTTCTGCTCTCGGGCTGGCCTCACCTGAAAACACCGGCGTCCGCTATCGCCTATCGCCACTCGACAGCAATTGGGAGGAATCCGACAGCCAGCACAGCACCACCTTCACCCGCCTTCCTGCGGGAAAATACAAGTTCCAGGTCACCGCATGCAACAGCCGGGGAGTCTGGAACGAAGTCGGCGCGTCTCTCGACATCATCGTCGAGCCCTTCTTCTGGGAAACATGGTGGTTCCGAATCGGGGGTGGTTTGTTCACCGCTCTGGCCGCCGGCGGCATCGTCTTCCTCGGGCTACGGAGGAAACATCACAGCCAGCTCCGGAAGATGGCCGCCAAACGGGCCTTGGAAATGGAGCGCAGCCGGATTGCCCGCGACATCCACGATGACCTCGGCGCCAGCCTCACCCGCATCAGCCTGCTCAGCCAATCGTCGTCGGTCACTCCGAGTGAATCCGTCCTCAGCCAGATCCAGTCCACGGCACGGCACCTCATGCGCTCGATGGACGAGGTCGTCTGGGCCATCGACCCGGAACACGACTCCTTCGATGATCTGGTCAACTACATCAGCAGCTACGCCCAGGAGTTTCTCAGCGTCGCCAATATCCGTTGCCGCCTTGAGGTACCGATCGCCGTTCCGGAACGTCCCTTGTCATCCCAGCTGCGCCACAATCTTTTCCTCGCCTTCAAGGAGGCCCTCAACAACGTCGTGAAATACGCCAATGCCAGCGAGGTCAGGATCACCCTGGAAGCCGAGGATGACCGCTTCTCCCTGCGCGTGGAAGACGACGGCCAGGGGATCGACCCCAATGCCCCCGCAGACCCCTCACGCTCGAACTCCGGCAGTGGTTTGAACAATATGACGAACAGGATGGACGAGATCGGAGGGACCTGTATCGTGGAGAGCTCCCCGGATCGTGGAACAAGCGTGGAATTCAGCGTTCCCTTCTGATTTCCGCCATGCCGCACCCCTTTTGTCCCCCAATTTAGTGACAACCCATTACCCCCGATTTCGACTAGTCTGATCCCAGTGAGTGCTCCTGCAAACGACATCGCAGTCTCCATCGTCGAGGACGACGAGGCCCTGCGCACCATCTACGCTGACTGGATCGAGAACGCGGAAGGCTTCCGCTTGGTCAGCCAGTATGAAGATGGGAAGGAAGCGCTCAACGGCATCCCGGGAGACGAACCCGATGTGGTGCTTTCCGACATCAATCTCCCCGGCATGAACGGCGTCGAGTGCGTCCGTAAACTGAAACTGGAACTCCCGCACATCCAGTTCGTGATGATCACCGTCTACGAAGACTCGAACCGCATCTTCAGGGCGCTTGAGGCGGGAGCGACCGGCTACCTGCTGAAGCAGACACCTCGCGAAAAGCTCCTCTCCTCACTTCAGGAAGTCTACAACGGCGGCTCCCCGATGAGCAGCGGGATTGCCCGCAAAGTCGTGCAGTGCTTCCGCAAGAGCCAACCGGAAGACGAAACGAACGAGTTGAGCCAACTTTCCAAGCGGGAGGAAGAAGTGCTCGAACTCCTCGCCCGGGGATTCCTCTGCAAGGAGATCTCCGCCGAACTCGGAATCAGCACCCACACGGTCGACACCTATCGCCGGCGAATCTACGAGAAACTCCACGTGCGTTCCCGTGCCCAAGCCGCAGCCCTTTACGTGCAGATGAAGCCCAGCGTGCTCCAGCGCCCATCGTAGCCTCCTCAAGCGAAACGACAGGCGTCTGTCCTTTCCTCATGCCCACACCGAGGCGTCGGGAAACTCCTTTGCTGGCCTCCCCGGCAGGGCCCACACCTTCCCAATCCACCCATCATGCAGGACCGCCGATCATTCCTCCAAGCGATGTCATTGGGCACCGCCGGACTCTCCCTCACCACCGGGGGCTTCCTCGCCCACTCGCGCAGCTTCGCCGCGGAGGCCGGCAAGCCCGACTTCGATACCCTCACCGCGAACCTGCTGAGGAACTGGTGCGACGGCATGCTCGCCCATCAGATCAACGATCCCGAAGACCCGGTTCGGGACGGCGCCCTCGCCTGCCCGTCGTGCGATTTCATCCACGGCCGTTGTTGGGAAGCGGTCTATCCATTCCTCCATCTGGCCAAGGTCACCGGCGAGAAGAAGTACCTTACCGCCGGCATCCGCCTCTTCGACTGGTCGAAGAATGTGAGCGGCAAGGACGGAAGGTGGACCAACGACCTGAGGCCCGGCTCCTGGCACGGCACATCCATCTTCGGGGCCATCGCCTTGGCCGAGGCGATCAAATACCACCGAGACCTGCTGACAAACGAGCAACGGAGCGCCTGGAAGAAGCGTCTCGGCGAGGCCGCCAGCGGCTACCTGTGGAAGCAGTTCGCCACCATTGACTTCACCAACGTCAACTACGGTTTCACCGCCATCCACGGCTTCAACCTGATCGGTCGCGTGCTCGATGAACCACGATACATCGAGCGCAGCCATCAGTTCGCCAAGGAGATCCCCCGCTTCTTCACCGAACCCAGCAAGCTGCTCTTCGGCGAAGGAAAACCCTACAACCACAAGAGCGCCCGCGGTCTCCTCCCGGTCGACCTGGGCTACAACGTCGAGGAATCCCTCAATGGCGTCGTCCTCTACGCCCTGCACGAAAAGGACGAAGCACTGCTCGACCTGCTCCAGCAGTCGCTCGAAGCCCACCTCGAGTTCATGCTTCCCGACGGCGGCTGGGACAACAGCTGGGGAACCCGCCAGTTCAAGTGGACCTACTGGGGAAGTCGTACCTCCGACGGGTGCCAGCCGGCCTTCTCGATGATGGCCGGACGCAACCCCGCCTTCGGGACCGCCGCCTACCGCAATACCGAAGTGCTCGCCCGCTGCACCGCCGACGGACTGATCCACGGTGGCCCCCACTACGTCACCCACGGCATCAAACCCTGCATCCACCACACCTTCACCCACGCCAAGGTGCTCGCCTTTGTCCAGGACAACAGGAAGTCGCTGCCCCCGGTCGACGACTCGACACCGCTTCCGAGGGAACTGGCCAAGGGAGTGAGGGATTTCCCCGACATCGCCGTCTCCCTCGCTGCCCAAGGCCCGTGGCGGGCCACCGTCTCCGCCTACGACTCCATCTACCGGACCAAGACCGAACCCGACCACATCCTGCATGCCACGGGTGGTTCGCTCGCCCTACTCCACCACCAGAAGGCAGGACTCCTCCTCGCCGGCAGCATGCCGAAGTACCTCGAAGTCGAACCCCTCAACCAACAGGAGAACCCGGAAGATGGGTTCGTCCTCACACCGCGCGTCGAGACCACACAGGAAGGAAAGTGGTTCACCAACCTCTACGACCTCAAGGCGCAGGTCACCCACGAGACGACCGACGGGAAAATCAACTTCTCCATCAAGACCACCCTCCACAACGAGGACTACCAACCCCTTCCGGGAAATGATGGGAACTTCGAACTCGGTTATGGATTCACCGACGGACAGACCACGATCTCAGCCAAGGGAGCGGCGACTTCATCCGATATATCCCTCGTGCTGCCCGTCATCTCTCCAACAGGCGAGAAGGTGGTTCAGGTGTCCCCTACCCGCATCGAGATCATGAAGCCCGTGGGCAAGGTCGTGATCGAGGCGAATGTACCCTTGAGCATCAAGCCGACCAAAAAGGGGCGGGTCTTCAACATGGTCCCCGGAGTAGAGGCGGTCCCGATCATTGCCCGACTGCCCGCCGAGGCCGACGCGACCGCGACCTGCACCATCACCGTCGTGTGATCCGGCGAATCCCGGAAGGTCCGCTGGTGCCTGCCTGCCGATCGCGGATGGTCGTCCCCCTTGCGCCTTGACTGAACGGGTGCGGATCGCTACCCGGGCGGTGGCTATTTGCAGAGAGGTGCATGGAATCCGGTGAGACCCCGGAACAGTCGCGCTGCGGTATCCGGTTACAAATCCCCAACAGCCAATCCGTGTTTCGGCACGGGTGAAGGCGGGGAGGAGGTTCAAAGCCGGGAGTCCGAATACTTGTCCTCACTGCATCTCGTCCTCCGGCCGATGGGAAAGGATCCATCGACGGAGACATACGACCCTTCGCGATTCAAGGGTCGGCGGGAAAGACCGACGGGACTTTGAATCCGATCGGCTCAGAACCGTTCGCGCTCATACCAAGCAAGAACATACATATGACCAACAAGATACAACCCGTCTTCATCGGGTTGATCGCAGCTGCCAACGTAGCCCAATCCGTGGCCTCCACCGTGGTGATCAACTTCGAGGATGTCACCGTCCCACCCGGCGGCTTCTACAACGGGTCCGACGGAAGTGGGAAATTCACCAGCTCCGGCGTGGATTTCAGCAATGCCTACGACGACACCTTCGGCCCCTATTGGGAAGGCTTCGCCGCCTCCAGCGTCAGTGACACCACCACGCCGGGCTTCGGCAACCAATACGCCGCGTTTCCCGGAAGCGGGGTCGCCGGTTCCTCGAATTACGCCGTGGGATACACCAGCAACTTCCTCGGGGGTGGCGCACCCACCGCTGAGTTCGGCGGAACCATCGACCTCGGCGCAGGCGGAGGAGCCTGGCTGACCAACACGACCTATGCCGCTTTGTCGATGAGGGATGGCGACGGATTCGCCAAGCAATTCGGTGGCGCCACAGGCGACGACGAAGACTGGTTCCTGCTCACCATCGAGGGCTTCGATGGGGTGAGCTCGACAGGCATCATCGAGTTCTACCTCGCCGACTTCCGCTTCTCCGACAACAGCGAGGACTACATCGTCGACGGATGGACCTTCGTGGATTTCAGCAGCTTGGGCGAAGTCGACCGCCTTCGCTTCAGCCTGAGCTCCTCCGATACAGGGAGTTCTGGGATGAATACTCCGGCCTACTTCGCCATGGATAACCTGACCATCCCCGAGCCAACCTCTCTCAGCTTGATCGCGCTGTCCGCCGGACTCGTCCTCCGCAGGCGCCGGGGCTGAAACCTCCCATCTTCCGACCCTGCCGACCGGCAGGGTCGGGACTCCCACCATGAAATACCATCTTCTCGCCATCCTTCCCGGGCTGACCCTCGCTGGCTCCTTCCCCGATGACGATGGGATTGCCGAAGACACTCCCGGGATCTGGGCGTCCTCCGCGGCCGTGGACCGGGGTCCGGTGGATGCCACCGTGCCGGACGGAGCGACCACCAGCCATGGCTCGCCGGCCGATGCCATCGGCGCCTCGGATGCGAGTGACGACCCCACGGTTGGCGTGGTCTCGCTGGGGGATGGAGGAGCCGCCACCCTTCGCCTCAGCGTTCCTGTTGCCGACGGCTCCGGCGCCGATCTTGCGGTGTTCGAAAATGGGTTCAGCAGCGCATTTCTCGAACTCGCCCACGTCGAAGTCA
This sequence comes from Haloferula rosea, assembly GCF_016595525.1. Classification (GTDB taxonomy): domain Bacteria; phylum Verrucomicrobiota; class Verrucomicrobiia; order Verrucomicrobiales; family Akkermansiaceae; genus Haloferula; species Haloferula rosea. The sequence continues at coordinate 78,554 of NZ_JAENII010000001.1, read as the reverse complement.
GTTCCGATGGGATTCACTTCGTCCGTTTTCCATCCATCTCACAGACCCAGACCGACACCCAGATCGGAACTTTCGCCTTCAACGGAATCGACCCGACCGATCTCCACAACCTTGCTGGAAAATACGAAGCAGGGATCGGAACGCCCTTCGACCTTGCCGAGCTACGCGGGGTCGACCCGCGACTTGACGTCAGCCATGTCACCCACGTCCGGGTCATCGATGTCGTCGGCAGCATTGACCCGAATCTCGGCACCACCGACAGCCTCGGCAATCCCATCAACGACCCCTTCAAAACGAACTTCGCCACCGGCGGCTTCGATCTGGATGCCGTCGGCGCCATGCAGGCGGCACCCACCAACCTCCCCGCCTGGACCACTCACCATTTCCCGACAGGTGGGGCCACGGGCGACGAGGAAGACCCCGACGGCGACCGGATTCCCAACCTGCTCGAATACGCCACCGCCGGTGACCCCGTCCACCCGTCGGGTCCCCCCCTGCAGTTCGCCTACAGCGGACCATCTCCGCAGCTCACCTGGAGGAAGGCCAACAACCGCACCGGCGTGACCCTGATTCTCCAAGGCTCATCCAACCTTGTCGACTGGACCGACCTCGCGTCCTCCACCGATTCCGCAGCGACCTCCGGATTGATCCTCGGAGTCGCCGTCTCGGAGACCGCTCAGGATTCGCTCGTGACAGCATCCGTGACCGCCAACTACACCTTCTTCCGTCTGAAAGCCGAACGATGAGAAACCCGCGTGGATTCACCCTGATGGAGTTACTGGTAGGCATCGTCATCATCACGATGCTCGCCGGCGCGGTCTGGACCGTAGGCAGACGGGCCGTCAGCACCGCCCAGATTGCAGAGTCGAGCTCGAACCTCAGGCAGCTGGCCTCCGCCAATGCCGGCCATGTTTCCGACCACCGGACCTACGCACCCGCGATGGATCCGCGGAACCTCAAACGCTGGCATGGCGGCCGAAGCCATCGCAAGGGAGCCTTCGACCCGACCGAGGGATTCCTCTCTCCCTACCTCGGCAACAGCCGGCAGGTCGGATTCTGCCCGCGCCTCCGCGACATGATCAGCGATCCCGATTCCTGGGAAAGCGGCTCCGGCGGATATGGCTACAACGCCGTCTACCTCGGAGGCACGCCCCGGGACCCCTACCGGCCCAACGTACCGGCCAATGTGAGAAACCCCTCTCAAACGCTGATGTTCGCCACCACCGCCCTGGCGAAATCCGGCGGACTCCAGGAATACCCCTTCGCCGAACCCCGTCAGTGGATCGACCCCAACGGCAACCCCGGCGGCAGCCTCCAGCCAAGCATGCACTTCCGCTTCAGCGGCAAGGCCCTCGTGGCGTGGTGCGATGGTTCCGTCTCCGCCGTCCCGATGACCGAGGGCAGCGATCTCAACTACTACGGAGGAAGTAACGACGAACACGCCATCGGTTTCGCCGGCCCGAGCAACGACAACGGCTGGTGGAATCCCGCCCGTTGAATCCTACTCGGGCCCACCGAGGTGGCGCCTGAAGAAATCGACCCTCCGACGCTGGGCATAGCGGCTCTCTCCCGCTCCGTGCCCCTTGCCCGTCATCATCAGGAACTCGAAATCCTTGTCCGCCTTCATGAGCGCATCGACGACCTGATAGGTGGAGGAAGGATCCACATTCCGGTCAAGTTCACCCACACTGAGCATCAGGGCACCCTGCAGTTTGTCGGCGTGGACCACGTTGGAGTTCTCCGCGTAGTGCGGCCCGACCGGCCAATCCATCCACTGCTCGTTCCACCAGATCTTGTCCATCCTGTTGTCGTGACAGCCACAGTCCGCCGCGGCGGCCTTGTAGAAGTCACCGTGGAAGAGCAACGCCGCCATCGCATTCTGCCCGCCAGCCGAGCCCCCGAAGATCCCCACCCGCTCCAGGTCCATCTGCGGATACTTCTTCTGCGCCGCCTTCATCCACGCGATTCGATCGGGGAACCCCGCATCCTTCAGGTTCTTGTAGGCGAACTGGTGGAACTCCCGGCTCCGATGGTTGGTCCCCCGACCATCGATCTTCACCACGATGAACCCATGGACCGCCACTTCATGCATCGGCATCCGCCAAGGACGCCATGATTTCGGAACAAAGGCACCGTGCGGTCCCGCATAGATGTTCTCCACCACCGGGTACTTCTTCGACGGATCGAAATCCGGCGGCAGGATGACCACTCCGTGAATGTCGAATTTCCCCTCACGATCCTTCGATACGAAGGGCTGGGGCAGCGGCCACCCCGTTCCCTCCAGCTTCCTCGCATCCGCTTCCGCCAGCACCCGCACCAGCGATCCATCCTCCCACCTGCGGAGTTCGGTCACCGGCGGATGATCCACCCGCGACCAACGACAGCTGTAGTATTTGCCGCATCCGGATCTCTCGAACCGGTCATGGGTGCCATCGGATTCCGTCAAGGCCACCACCTCGCCGTCGTCCAGCCCGACACGGAGGTAATGGATCAAATACGGATCCTGCCCCGGATGGAATCCACCCGCCTCGATGAGAAGCTCACGATTCTCCTCGTCGACCTCCACCACCTTGCGGACCACCCACTCTCCCTTGGTGAGCTGGCGGATCACCGAGCCATCCCGGCCGTCGATGAGATACAAGTGCTTCCAGCCGTCACGCTCCGACATCCAGATGATCTCCTCGCCGTCCTTCAGGTCACGGCGGTAGGAGTTCCCACTGACAAAGATGAACGCATCGCTCTCCTCCCCGATCAGCACCCGATGCTGCCCGGACTGGCTGTTAACCTCGATCACACGATGCTTCCCGAAGCCGCGCTCCACATACTCATACGTCCCCCGCTGGCCATCCCCTCTCCATGCGAAGCGGCCGCAACTGAAGGGGTTCTCGATCAGGGCAGGATCCGGACGAATCGCCTCCCGTCCGTCCACGAAACAGATCCACGGAGCCTTGGTGTCGATCTCATCCCCAGGCTTCGGGTAGCGGTAGGTCGACCGCTTCGGCTGCAGCTGATCCTTCGGTGACGACTCCACGAGCTGCACCGTCCTCTCCGGCACGTCACGGGTCCGCCAGATCGCAAATCTTGAACCGTCCGGCGACCAAATCGGCTCATCCCGGAAAACCTGTCCCTCCTCCGCCTTGATCACCACCCGTTCCTCGCCATCGCTGCCCTTGATCGCCACCGCCCCCTTCCTCACGACCACCTCGAACTTCTTGTCCTTCGACTGCCACCCACGATGGTCACGCCGACCGGATCTCGCGCTCTTTTCCTTCTCCGGCGCGGCCACCTCCCGCCAGCTCCCGTCGTCCAGCTGACGCCAACCCTCATCGGTCTCCAGCTTCAAGCCCCCCTCCGCTCCGACCCGGAAGCTCTTCCAGTCCAGCGGTGGCTGGATCGGTTTCCCCTGCTCCCCGGTTTCAAGGTCGACCGGGACCAGAACCCGACCCCGCCCCGTTTCCAGCTCATACACCATGCCCGTTCCATCCGGCGAAAATGACACCTCCACCTGCTCATTGAGCACCGGAGTACGGGCCACCCCATACCATTTACCCGTCAGTTCCTCGAACGACCGCAGGCCGCCATGCTCAGCTCTCAAAACCAGCACCGAAAAAACTGCAACAACCGGGGCTGGACGAATTAATTTAAAAAAGTTAACCATGATGCGCAATGAAATCACCCTTCTACGCCCTTGCACTCGTCGTCCTAGCAGGAACCCTCCCATCCTGCATCGGACCGACGGAATACAACGTCCCCGGCGCTGGCTACAGCGAACGGGACGCCTATGATCGTGGATTCTCAGACGGGAGCTCCGATCGCCTCGCGGGTCGTGCGCACAATCCGCACATCAACGACGCCGAAACCCTGCCATCCGCCTACCGGAAGGAATACATCTGGGGTTACACCGAGGGATACAAGAATCCCTACAAGCACGGCGGCGGCAGCAGCAAGTAGCCGCCCTCCGCGCCACTCCCCCTCTCCGAAAGCTCAGTAGGTCGGCAAATTGCCGTTCTGCTGGCTTTCTGGCGTACTGCCATCAAAACTTCGCCCCTGGGCCTTGTTCTCCATCCCTTCGCCCAGTTGACGGAAATCCCGCCCGATTCCAATCATCGTGTTGCACGAACTCAGGGTCACCGCTGCCAGTAGGACAATGATCAAGCGCTTCATGGCCAAACTCATATCCACGAAAGAAAGCAAGGCAATCCAGAAAATCAAGATCTCTTAAGCTCTTGCCGCATGTCGGTCAGTTTCGTCCGCAGTGCAAAAATTTCATCCCTGAATGCTTCGATCGCACGGGATTCATCCAAATCTTCCGTCACCTCAAGAATCCTCCGGCAGGCTGAAAGCGCCTCATTCTGACGGGCCAGGCAGCGCTTCAGAATGGCGAGCACGTATCCGGTCTCCCGCTCGTAGGTCCCGTTCAGGGCCCCCGCCAACTTGCCGGCGACCTCCGTCAGGGTTCCCGTGACCACCAGCGTATCCTCGTAGCCACTTGCCTCCGGTTCCCGATGCATCAGGTCGTAGGCACGGATCGCCAACTCCTGAGCCTCCTCCTGCAAGGGGTGGGGACGGAACATTTCATCCTCATCCTCCTCGGTCCATTCTCTCTCTTCCACGGGCAAGGCGCCCTTCCCATCGTCCGCATCGGCCATGGCACCGAGAAGTCCATCCCAACCCATGACGAATGCCTCCTTCTGCTGGGCATTCGGGTCGTCCATGTACTTTTCCAGCACCTCCTGATAGGCATCGGTCATCCGATCGCTGTCGCGCAATCGCCGCTCCCACTCAAACTCGTCGTCCTCGCTGGAACTCGTCGATTTGCCCGGGCGCCGCGCGATCAGCCCCTCCAGGAAATCCCTCATCGCCTGCATGTTGGCCATCTTCTGGGCTTCCTCCGCATCGCCATCCATCGACCACAAGCTCTCGGAAAGCGACAACTCGAAGTCCGTGGTTTCAATGACGACCCGGCCATTCGCCTCGGAAAACCACTCCAGATAAAGCACATTCTTCCACACCGTGGGCACCTCTTTCCCCGCTGCCTGCAAGGCCACCATCTCCTCGAGATCACAAGTCGGCACCCGCGCCTTCCGACTGGCCGTGATGTCCCCGACCACCCCGGTCTGCATCACGGCCAGGTCATCCGCCCGCACATCGGTCAGCTTCAGATTCGAGAAACTCAGCTTTGCTCCGGCCAGATCCCGCCAGCAATCGCCGACCAGATTCAGAACAATCGGGTCCTCACGATCCACCACCCAGATCATTCCCGTCGTCGTGCCCTCGACAGTGTTGTCGATCTCACCGCGGAGCACCGCTTTCTCGATCCTGAGGGCCACGGTCCGGATCCTCCACAATCCATCCCCCCTCCGTCAATCCTGTTGGAGATCAAGCCGCTACGCACCCTTTCCCTTCCTTGGTTCCAGCAGATGAACCGAGGCCCTGAAAAACGAGCCATCGTGAATTCGGGGCCACCCGCCTTTCTTGAAGCTTTCAGGCAGAGGCATTGGGCTCTAGCGTGCCTGCGAATTCATGGACTGGTTTGCAATGACGGTGCTCCTCCTCGGAGGCTTGGCCTTTTTCCTCTTCGGGCTCGACCAGATGTCGAGCGCCCTCAAGGCCATCGCTGGCAACGGGATGAGGAAGATGCTCGGCGACATGACGCGCAACCGCCTGTCCGCCACCTTCAGCGGAGCCGTCATCACCGCCCTCGTCCAGTCTTCATCGGTCACCACCGTCCTCGTCGTCGGCTTCATCTCCGCAGGGTTGATGTCCCTGACCCAGTCGATCGGCATCATCATGGGTGCCAACATCGGCTCCACGGTCACAGCCCAGCTCGTTGCCTTCAAGATCACCGACTACGCCCTGATCATCGTCATCGTCGGCTTCAGCCTGATGTTTCTCGGCAAGCGCGAGAAGCTCAAGCAACTCGGCACCGCCATCATGGGACTCGGGTTGATCTTCTTCGGCATGGGCCTGATGAGCGATGCCACCAGCCCGCTTCGCGACTATCCCCCGTTCATCGCGATCATGCGCAACATGGCCCACCCCCTGTTGGGCATCCTCGCCGGCCTCGTGTTCACCGCCCTCGTACAGAGTTCCGCCGCCACCACCGGCATCGTCATCGTGCTCGCGACCCAGGGCTTCATCACACTTGAAGCAGGCATCGCCATCGCCTTCGGGGCCAATGTCGGAACCTGCGTCACCGCCGTGCTCGCCGGACTCGGCAAACCCACCGACGCCCGTCGCGCCGCCGCCGTGCACGTGCTCTTCAACGTCATCGGCGTGCTCGTCTGGCTGCCATTCATCGATCATCTCGCCGATTTCATCCGTCAGATCTCCCCGCAGCACTCCGAACTGACCGGAGACGCCCGCCTCGCCCGCGAAGTCCCCCGCCAAATCGCGAACGCCCACACCGTGTTCAATGTCGCCAATACCCTCGTCTTCATCTGGTTCGACCGGCTCTTCGCCAAGCTCGTCACCAAGATCATCCCGCAAAAAGCCATCCCCCTGCCGAAGGCCGCCCAGCCAATCTTCCTCGATGCCGGATTGCTCGACACCCCCGCCCTCGCGGTCGACCGCGTCGAACTCGAGACCGGGCACCTCGGAGAGCTCGTCCTCGACATGGTCAACGCCTCAGGATCCGGCACCGGACGGGAGAATCCCCCCGACGTCTCCAAGATCGACAAGCGTGCCCGTGAAGTCGACCTGCTGGTCGTCGAAATCCTCGACTACGGGCGCCGACTCTCTTCCAAGGCCCTCACCGATGCCGATGGTGCCCGCCTTCACCGGATCCTGGATGTCGTCAACCAGCTCCGCGCCGTCGCCGACACCCTGGGCAACAACCTCAGTTCGTTCCTTCACGAATGGGAATCCCGCCAACTGATCGTGAGTGCCGAAACCGGCGAGCGATTCGACCGCCTCGAGAAGAAGGTTCAGAGCGCACTCAGGGATGCCATCACCGCCTGCAGGGACCGCGATTACAAAAAGGCCCGAAGCGTGATCAAACAGAAGAAGGAATTGCGCAAGGAGATCGAGGACTTCTCCAAGCACCTTTCCATCCGCCTCCTCAGCAACGATCCCGACCGGGCCGAAACCTACCGCCTCGAAAGCCGCGTGCTCGAGATCATGTCCCGGCTCTTCTTCTTTGCCCGGCACATCGCCAAGACAGTCTCCGCCCCCCCTTCCAAGGACAAGGACCACGACGAATAGCCCGCTCGATCAGGCCATCCGGCCTGACCAGCCAAGACCCCCGACCCCCAACCAAGGAGCGACTCCAGCCCATTCCACCCAAGGGATCAGGGACTGAGGGATCAGGGGCCAAGCGATGCCAGCGAAAGGCGGAAACCAGGCCCAACGGGCCGACATCCCTCAGCCCAAGGCGCAGCCTTGGGTAAATCAGCGCCGGAACAAAACGGCCTGAAGGGCCGTGATACCTGACTACCCCGAGAGTCTCTCCCGTGCATGCCGACTCCACCGTCGATTCCCTCCAAGGGGTCAGGGACCGAGGGGTCATGTTGACCGGGGACATGGGTGACAGATCAAGGTGATGGATGCCTTGGGGGATTGCGTCACCCATGGAACAGGGATCGCGATTGGTCGGCCTCGCAGAGAGCGGGCAGTTCGAAGCGATTGTGTGAGGATTCCGTGTCGAGATCCCACAAGGATTCACCCCAACCATTCGAGGATGGCCTCCGCCCCCTTCTCCGAGATGCCCGGGATGGCCGAGAGTTCTTCTGCCGTCGCTTTCCTGATCCGTGCCACGCTGCCGAACTTCGACAACAGAAGCTGTTTCTTCTTCGGTGAAATGGCAGGGCAGTCATCCAATAGGCTCTCCTTCATCCGCCTTCGATAGAGCAGCTCATTGTAGCCATTCGCGAATCGGTGGGCTTCGTCGCGGATGCGTTGGAGCAACTTGAGCGCACCCCGGTCATGAGGAATCAGCAGCGGCTCGCTCCGACCGGGTCTGAAGATCTCTTCGTGCTGTTTGGCCAGACCGATCACCGGCAGGTCGTGCAGGCCGATGCGCTTCAGTTCCTTGAAGGCGGAAGACAGCTGCCCCTTGCCGCCATCCACGATCACCAGATCAGGCAACACGATCCTCGCCCGACCTTCCTTGGCAAGCCGGCGCTGGATCTCGATGACGTCCTCCTGGCTTTCATCCGCCTCCGGCACCGCCCCGGCGTTCTCCAACAGAATGCGTGAGTAACGACGTCGCACCACCTCGGCCATCGAGGCAAAGTCATCCTGTCCCTCCACCGTCCGGATCCGGTAGCGCCGGTAGTTCTGATTGTCCGGTCGGCCTTCCGTGAAGCGGACCATCGAAGCGACGATGTGATTCGATGAGACATTCGAGATGTCGAAGCATTCCATCACCTTGGGTGGCCCCTCAAGACCCAGAGCTTCCCCCAGATCCGCCAGGTCCTCGAGCGGCTTGACCGTCGTCGGCACCCCCCTCCCACGCGTGAACTGACGGGTCGGGCTCAAGGTTTTCCGCAGATTCTCCACCACATCCCGGAGCAGGGCCGCCCTCTCGAAATTCAGCTTCCCGGCCGCCTTCTGCATTTCGGTCTCCAGCTCATCGAAGATTTCCCGACGCCCTTTCCCTTCCAGAATCCGGCATGCCTCTTCGACCTTCTCCAAGTACTCCTCTTTGCTGATCCGGTCGACACAGGGAGCCGAACAGTTGCGGATCACATCGGCGTGGCAGTGCTTGTATTCCGTCTCGCCGGGAACCCGCGGACGGCAGGTGCGCAGACCCAATCGCCGGTTCAGCCACTCCAAGGTCGTCTTGAGCGCACCGGAATGCGCGAATGGACCGAAGTAGCGCGAACCATCGTCCTTCTTCATCCGCGTCATCTGGAACCGCGGCCACGGGTCGCTCAGCTTCACTTTGACGAGCAGGAAGCGTTTGTCGTCGCGAAACTGGATGTTGTAGCGCGGTCGGTAGTCCTTGATCAGCTTCCCCTCCAGCAGCAGGGCCTCGGTCTCATTTCGCACTTCGTGAAACTCGAAGTCCGCGATCGTATCGATGAGCGCCCGGGTCTTCAGATCCGCGCGGGTTTTCTTCGATGCCATGAAGTACGATGACATCCGCTTCCGAAGATCGCGCGCCTTTCCCACATAGATGATCGAGCCCAGGCGATCCTTCATCAGATACACCCCGGGCTTGTGCGGGACCTCCCGCAGCTTGGCTTTCAGATCCACCGGCACGCCACTTACTTGAGAGCCGCCACGGAGGGAAGCAACTGGAAAAAGCCCCTAGGCTCACCTGCCCCGGCAGCCAGCGCTCAGAGCAGGCCCGCTTGCTCAACCAGCGTCTTGCACGAAGGGTCCTCACGGATCTGCTCCGCACGCCCGCGAATGGCCTCCCGGCGCTCTTCGTCGAGGCGCTTGAGATTCCGCAACTGCATGCCCATCCGATGATTGCCCGAGAGCTCTTCCTCGTTCCGCAGGAGAAAATCCCAGTAGAGCGTGGTGAAAGGACAAGCGCGATCGCCGGTCGCATCCCCCGGTTTGCATGGGCAGCCCTTGCAGTAGTTGCTCATCCGGTCGATGTACTTGCCGCTCGCACAGTAGGGTTTGGACGCCATGACACCGCCGTCCGCATACTGCGACATCCCAAGCGTGTTCGGCAGCTCGACCCACTCCACCGCATCGACATACACCGCCAGATACCACTCGTGGACTTCTTTCGGCCGCACCCCGAGCAGCAGGCTGTACAGCCCGGTCACCATCAGCCGCTGGATGTGATGCGCATAGCCGAACTCAAGCGTCTGCCCGATTGTCTGACGCAGGCAGGGAAGCGGCGTCTCCCCCGTCCAGAAGAACTCTGGCAGGTCCTGATCCGCTTTCAGACCATTGCGATCGACGTAGTCGGGCATGTGAAGCCAATAGACTCCGCGGACGTATTCCCTCCATCCGAGGATCTGGCGGATGAACCCTTCCACCGCAGCAATGGGAGCCTTCCCATCCCGATAGGCCCCCTCCGCCGCCTCGATCACCTCGCGGGGATTCAGCAACTTCAGGTTGAGTGAAGACGAGATCAGTGAGTGAAACAGGAAGGGTTCGTCGGTCCATAGTGCATCCTGATGGTCCCCGAAACGCGGAAGGATTTCATCGATGAACCGCTTCAGCGAACGCTTCGCCTGGGCCCGGGTCACCGACCACAGGAACCGATCGAGACTCCCCGGGTGATCCCCGAAGCGATCTTCCACCAGCTCGATCACCGCCGTGGTGATCTCATCCGGTGGGGATGCCCGGTAGGACGGCACCTCCTGCGGTCCCTCCTTCCCGAATGACTTCCGGTTCTCCTTGTCGAAGTTCCATGCTCCACCGGCTGGCTTGCCATCATCCATCAGCACCCCGGTCTTCTTGCGAAGCTCGCGGTAGAAATACTCCATCCGTAGTTCTTTCCGACCTTCGGCATGATTCCTGAAATCGTCGACCGACGACAGAAAGTGCCGGTCCCCGCGAATCTCGATTTCGACACCTGATCGATCGCACACTTTCTCCAAGCCATCCCTCACCCGCCACTCACCCGGCTCGACCAGGATCACCTTGCTTGGTTGACCCTCCTCGATCGCCTTCCGCAGCTCATCACCCAGTGATTCACTCCGCGCCTTCTGGTCCAGAGCGCGGTAGTCGACCCGCCAACCCCGATCCTTCAGCTCGGCAGCAAAATGCCGCATGGCGGAAAGGAAGAGGACGATGCGCTGCTTGTGCGTCCACACATGCGTCGATTCATCCGCCACTTCCGCCATCCAGATGACGTCCTTGTGCGCATCGAAGCCATCGAAGGCCGCCGAATCGGGATCAAGCTGGTCACCAAGGACCACCACCAGATGTCTCACCTCCTTCATCCTGCCGACATCGGATTCTGCTGGCGGAGCATGCACTCCGCCGCTTCCAAGCCACTGGCCATCGCCAATGGAACCCGGCCACGCCCGACCAGCGAGTCCCCGGCAAAGAACAGGTTGGAGCCCTGCCCCACACGAAGCGCCACCGCATCAGCAGGTGCCGCTGGAAGCGCCAGCATCCATCGCTGGCTGTCCCACCAGTCGGGCCTGCGGAACTCATCTCCCAACAGTAGACCGACCTCGTGAAGGACCTCCTCCAACAGGGCCTCCCGATCCACCTCCAACCGCAAGTCCGTCCAGTCGGACGACATCTGCACCACGAGCGCCCCTTGTCCTTCCGGCAGGTGTCCCGGTTTGTCCTCCTCGAAGCTCAACCACGCCACCGGGTGATCCCTCTGACTGCTGACCAGGGCATGAAACGGTCGGCTACGATCAAGCGCCCGTTCATACCCGAGGATGAAGGAATACTGCCGATGAAACTGCGAGTGACCCAGACCTTCGAGCAACCCGGCTTTCACGGACGCATCCATCGCGCTGGCTTCGATGATCTCGCGGCACTGCGGACCCGGTGCGGCCAGCAGGACCTGCTTGAAATTGCCCAGCTCACCGCCATCGGTGTCCCATAAGGTCCACTTGCCATCCGCCAGCTCCATTCGTGCCACCCGGGTCTGGCGTTTCACCTCCACCCCCGAGGCCGCGACCAACAATTTGCCGAGCTGGCTGATGCCCTGCCGATACGTCCACTTCGGCTCGGCGTTCTGCTCCTGATCCCCTTCCGAGATCGAACCCGATCCGTCGAATGTCCAGACGTCCCCCGGGATCTCTACCAGATCTTTCGTCGACAGCTTGGTTCGAACCAATTCGTCCACCACCGGATCATCCAGTTTGAAGAAATTCGCCCCGTGATCGAAACGCACGTCCCCGCGGCTGCGAGACGCCGCACGACCGGACAGCCCGCGGCTTTTCTCGAATACCACCGGATCACGACCCTGCCTGGTCAAGGACCACGCCGCACTCAACCCGGCGAGCCCACCTCCGATGATCGCAATCTCCTTCATGGGTCGACACTTGGCCATCTCTCCGCATTCGCAAGCCCCGATCCGTGAATCAAAGCTCTGGTGGCGCACCACGCCTTTCGAACTACCCTGACCCGAGATGATCCTTCAACAAGCCTACCTCGGCTCGCTCGTCGCCGACGCCCTCGCCATGCCGGGGCACTGGTACTACGACCGCGAGGCGCTGCGCCGCGACTACGGAACGCTGGACCACTACCAAGCTCCGAAGAACCCGCATCCCGGCAGCATCCTCTGGCGCTCGGAATACACACCACTGAACGAGAAGGGGGACATCCTCCGCGAACAAGCACGCTTCTGGGGCCAGCGCGGCATCCACTACCACCAGCTCCTCGAGGCCGGTGAGAATACCATCAACTTCCGACTCGCCCGGGAGCTTCACCAGCAGGTCCAGGATCATGGTGGCTACGACGCCGAACGCTGGGCAGGCCGCTACATCGAATGCATGCTCACCCCCGGCTGGCACCGCGATACCTATCTGGAGGAATACCATCGCGGATTCTTCACCCGCTACGCCCAAGGGAAATCGATCACTCGCTGCGGGATCTCCGACAAGCACATCGGCGGACTCGCCCAGATCCCCGCCCTGCTCGCCGCCCTGCCCGAAGACGTCGACCCTCGTGAAACCATCTACGAACACCTGGCCCTCACCCACAGGCACAGCAACGTGCGTCGAGCGGCAGATTGCCTCGGTCGCCTGCTCCGCGGAATCCAGACCGGCCAAGCCCTCCGCGAGGCCATCGCGCGGGATGCCGGTGACTGGTTCTCAAGCCGAAAGGCCGAACGATGGGAAAACCGTCCGGATGAAGAAGTGATCGGACCGATTTTCAGCCCCGCTTGCTACATCGATCAGGCATTTCCCGCCGCCATCTATCTCGCGTGGAAATACCATGATGATTTCGACGCCGGCATCATCGCCAATGCGATGGTCGGCGGTGACAACTGCCACCGCGGAGCGGTCGTCGGCGCTCTCCTGGGTGCCGTCCACGGCGTCAGTGAACGATGGACCACCGGTCTCCAAGCCCTTCAACCTTCGCCCTCGTGCTGACATGACCGCCGAGCTCATCCCACCTCCCGATCTCACCTTCGCCGACACCCGGCGCAGCTCCCTGAAACAGCTCGAGGCCTTCATACCACGGGCTTCCAAATACGGCCGCGACCGCAATCACGTCGTGCCCGGGCACACCAACGTCTCGCGGCTTTCCCCCGCCATCCGCCACCGGCTGCTCCTTGAATCGGAGTGCGCCGAGGCGCCGCGAACACGATACGCTGCCTCCACCGTGGAGAAATTCACCCAAGAGATCTACTGGCGACGGTACTGGAAGGCATGGCTGTCGCTCCGCCCTCAAGTCTGGACTTCCTACCTCGAGGAGCTGGAACACTGGCGCACCGATCACGAAACCCTCGAGCGCGCCAACGCCTGCGAGGAGGGGCGAAGCCGGATCGCCATCATGAATCATTTCGCCAACGAGTTGATCAAAACCGGCTACCTCCACAATCATGCGAGGATGTGGTTCGCCGGATGGTGGATCCACATCGAGCGTCTGCCGTGGCAGCTCGGTGCCGACTTCTTCTTCCGCCACCTGTTGGATGGCGACCCGGCATCGAACACGCTGTCGTGGCGATGGGTCGCCGGGCTGCAAACTCCCGGCAAGACCTATCTCCCGAGGAGAAGTAACCTCGAGAAATACCTCACACCCGAAGTGCTCGAGAAGCATGCCGAGGGACTGGAGCTGCTTGAAAAACCGACTCCACAGCAGCCCGAGGCCGTCACCAAGCCTGCTGTGACCCGTCCATCGCTCGAAGACTCCGACGCGCCATCCGACGGACCGATCGCCCTGTGGCTCCATGAAGAAGACCTGCTCACCGAACAAGGTCCGCTCTCCTCGCTCAAACCCCATCACATCATCGCGGCAGGAAATCGGGCGGGGTGGAAGGAACACCGGTTCGCGCCGGGAAAGATCGAGTGGCTCGAACGAGCCATCCAGGATGGTGCCCGGCGCTCGGAGGAACATTTCGAAACCTCAGCCGAAGTCGACACCCGCAGACCGCTCGCAGAATCGCTCACCCAATGGGCAAACGACCATCGCGGAGGCCAGATCGTCGCCCTCCGCCCCGAGGTCGGCCCTCTTCATGATCAACTCCCGGACCTTCGGACGAAACTCCGCGAGCTCGACGTGTCACTCCGATTGGTCGACCGACCGGAGGACCTGGACCTCCGACCACTCGCCACGGGTGGGTTCTTCAATTTCTGGAAGAAATTCCAGGCTTCCCGTGACTGACCGAATCGCGTCCGTCACTCGGGCACGAGGTACTCACCGCACTCACATTTGCCCGGCTCGTCGGACACCGTTTTGCAGTCGCAGTCCGGTCCGCAATGGCACACGTAGCGGACCTTGCCATCGGGGCTCGGGCCGGAAGTCGCGCATGAACAAAAGATCAGAACCGGCAGAAGAAGAATCGCTCTCATGGTCCCATTGATCGCATTCGAACGAACCGAACTCAAGCAAACAGCCGAGCCGTCAACGCAACCCGTCCCGCGAAGCCACCACCCTCAGCTGGAGCCAACTCAGGACATCTCGTCCCACTTGCGCCAGAAATGCTCGGTTTCTGACGCCGAAGGTACGACCTCGACCAGCAGCATGCCGTCATCGGTCTCGAGCAGATCGAAGTCCTCGACGGTCGCGATCCGCACGTGACGCATCCCCCACATCGCCGCCCAGCCTTCCAGGGACACCGCGTGAGGGTTCATCATCAATTCCTTTCCCCGCGGCCCCATCGCCTGAAGTCGAGGGACCCGTCCGAAAATCGCACCTCCCCCATTGTTGATCACCACGAGGACCCGACCCTTGGTCACCACCTGACCCAGCATGGCCGGCGCGGACAGGTCGTAGAGCGCCGTCAGGTCACCCACGATACACCACGCGTCTTCGCGCGCGGCACTCACGCCGAACCAAGTTGAAACCTGACCATCGATCCCGTTCATGCCCCGATTGGCCTTCACTTCCGGCACCGGGCGATCGCGCTGGGCAAACAGGTTCCATTCGCGGATTGGCAGGCTGTTCCCGAGAAACACACCGGACCCCAGCGCCGCATAGTGCGACAGCGTCCTCAGCAGGCCCGGCTCGCTGTCCGGATAGGCCTCCAACAACTCGTCGATCTCCGCAAACCGGCGTGAACTACGAGGAAGGTAGTCGAGCGCATCGCCCGCCTCCTCCGCTTCGCCGAGCGCCCGCACGACGCGACCCACCTCACCGGTGATGGTGAAGGACTCACGTGCCAGCCCGGGAAAGCCACTCCGGCTGACATTCCAGACCTCCACATCCGGCAAGTCCTCGAGATCCCGCCAGAACCGGCCGCTCGGCACGGATCCGAGACGCAACACCTTTCCCGGAGGCATCGCCTTGAGCATCCGATCCGGATCCGGAAGCACGAGGCCCGCAAGCGCCTCACGCAAACCGCTCGTCGCCTCGGCCACCACCGGCGCACCGAGTTCATGCAGAAAATGAAATACGTCCTCCCGGTCCTCGGGCTCAAGGCCACCGATCATCACCACGAGGCCACGATACAGATCATCCTTCATCCAGCGCGCCAGGCCAGCCACCGCCAGCCGCGGCCAGTCCGCCTCACTTCGCGATACGATCGCACCCCCGAGCTCCAGCACACCCGGCTCGAAGGCCTCCTCGAGTTCCACATTCACATGCCAAGGCGAACGTCGGTCCCAGCCGGAAAGATCCCCGCTGCCCGCATGCTCGCCGAAAATCCCCACCTGATTCATCGACTGCGGTGCCCCGCTACCCCGGAAGGAGGCAGGGCGATCCGCCGTCAAGGCAACCAATGGCCGCCCTTGATAGCGGGCCTCGACCATCGCCGGCAGCAATTCCGCCACCGCCGTTCCACTCGTGGTCACCACCGCACACGGCTCACCGCTGGCCATCGTCCGACCCAGCGCGAAAAACCCCGCCGAGCGCTCCTCGAAATGACGCCGCAAGGTGACATGCCCGGCGCTCTCCGCTTGTACAAGGACCTCCACGAGCACCGCATTGCGCGCACCCGCACACACCACGAACTCGCGGATCCCCTGCTCCAAACACTGCCTGATGGTGTCCTCCGCTGCTTGCCATGCCGTCACAGCGCGGTTCTAGCCCACCACCTCGACAACCGCAAGGGGGACGACACCCGCCCCACCGGATCAATCCCAGCCACGAAACGGACGCTGCCGGGCATCATCATGCCCGATAGCGACGCACTGTTAGAACTCAAGCAGCTGGAAGTCGACCTGCGGACGCTTCTTGAAGCGACGGCGCAGGAACTCAGGCATCTCGGCCACCCGCTTGAAGCAGAACTTCTTCGGCAGATCGGTATAGACCGACCTTGGAGGCTCTGAATACCCGTAGTCCTTGTAGGTCCTGCCACTTTCCGGAGTGTGGAAGAACACCCTGCGCAACCCCAGCTCTCCCACGATGAACCGAATCGTCGCACACACCATCGCTTCATCCCAGACCGCCCGGGAGAGCCGCAGGCGTTTCTCCCAGTAGTGCTCGAGAAAGCTGGTCTTCACCGTGACACCCCATCGATCGACCTCCTCAAGCTCCAGGCTGCGGGCGCGATCAAGAAGCAGTTTCACCTCCCTCAGGCGGTCATTCTGCACCTCTTCGATCAGCGCTTCGCCGGATTCCCAATCGAGATCGATCCTCGCCCAAGCCAGCGTGCGGTGACGACCCTCGTGAACCGGATGACAGGCCCATTCAAAGGGATCATCACTCCTGTCCTCGAACTGGGCATCCATCAGCCGCGCATCGGCCTCATTGAGGTTCAGCTGCAGGACCAGATTCCAGGCCTGGTCGCCCTTCCGGCTCGTTTGGGTCCAGCCGTCGAATGCATCCAGCTTCAATCGATAGCTCTCCCATTCCTCCGGCCACAGCAATTCCAGATCCTCCCTGGATACCTTCGTCTTGCCGAGGGACCCGAACCATTGCCGGACCCGTTGTTTGTCGAACAGCCTGCCGAATGCGGACTGCTTCAGATCTGCCACCGAGGTCTCGCCGCGCACGCACAGCTTCAGCAACTCGACGGCATACCAGTCTTTTCCATAGGAGAAGAGTGTCCGCCCCTTCGACAGGCAGGCACGCACCTCCTCCACTTCGTGAAGTTTCATTGTTATCTTGCGCGGTGCCGGGCCCGTCCTGTGGGCGCGATCGTTCCGCGGCTTTTCAAAAGTTCATTTCCTCGACCGCCATCGCGGCGGTCACTCAACGGCACATCCCCACCCCTTCAGGGATGGGACGACGGCCGGGAGAAATGAATCAGGAAGACACGCATGGCTCTCAACATTGAGTGAAGCGCGGCCAAACAAGAGCATGCGTCGGCGCGAGTCAAGCCACCAATGATGGAGGCACCATCCCGGGACTCATATCAATCCATCATGATAACACTATCTCAGGAAAAGATATAATCACAACTTGACTCATCTCCACAAACCTCCTATCCACCGCCCCACCCAACTTCCAATCCGATGACCCAACCGCAATCCAACATCAGCACGACCACCCGATTCTCCATCGGTCTGGGATGCGTGCGCTGCTGGGATTCATGCGGATTCGAGACCCCGAAAGATTCGGGCTACATTCTCGAAATGCATCCGGAACTCCACGGAAACAGGGCCAGGTCAGTCCACTGACCGGACAATCGCTTAGGACACTCCACCAAGCCGCCCTGCTTCCACCTCGGAATCAGGGCTTTTTTGCATCCCGAACCCACCACTCGAAATCTCCCACCCTCAATCTTCCCGTCGGCCCACGCGGCCAATCCACTGAAAACTCACACTCGTCATTCTTGATCCACCTCCGCCCGGAGGGCGGACGGCACCCGACAAGGACTCGAACCATATATCCATCCTGAATCAGGAAAGATATATCTTTCATGTCACGGGAGAGCTGCGCCCTCGAAGCAATCATCCCACTCCATGGTGACCTTGGTGTAGCGGCAGCACCCCGCGTTGTGAGCGCGGCGGCACCGGTTCGAATCCGGTAGGTCACCCCAACTCCACACCCACCCCATGACCGTCCCCATCCTCCATCGTTCCACCGTTCTCGTCCTGAACCGTCACTGGCTCGCCATCGATGCCATCACCCCTGTCGATGCCTTCGGCCATCTCGCCACCGGCAGCGCACGGGCCCTGCGTATCGACGACACCTCCGTCCAACCCTTCGATTGGGAGGACTGGCGTGAACTTGATATTCCCGCGACCGCGCCCGCCATCGGAACTCCCCATGGCAGGGTCCGGATTCCTACAGTCATCGTACTCACCCGCTACGCCCGGGTCCCCATGGTCCGACCCGTCTTCGGGTTCCGCGGCCTGTGGGAACGCGACGGCGGGCGCTGCCAGTACAGCGGCAGGGAACTCCGGCCCGACGAAGCGAACATCGACCACATCCTGCCCCGTTCGCGGGGCGGACAGGACTGCTGGGAGAACTGCGTCCTCGCCGACCGGAAGGTGAACACCCGCAAAGGGTCCCTCACCCCCGAAGAAGCCGGCCTCCGCCTGCTCTCCGTCCCCAGAACCCCCATGCCCGTGCCCGCCACCGCGCGGATCCGGAACTCCTGGGGCATCAAGGACTGGGAGCACTTCATCTGAACCAAGCACCGGGAGGGGAGACAAAGGTCTCCCCTCCCTACCCTCCATCCCATCATGAAGCGAATTCTACACACGGAGCGCCTGACGCTCCGCCCTTTCCGAAGGGACGACGCCGAAGCCGTCACCCACTGGGTGAGCGACCACCGGGTGGCCGAAATGACCACCCTCATCCCCCACCCCTATGCCCATACCGAAGCGATCGACTGGATCGACCGCCTCCTCACCTACGACGACGATCACCCCCATCAGGTCTTCGCGATCACCCTGCGTGACACCGGAGAGCTGATCGGATGCATCGGTCTTCACCGAAACGAAACCGCACCCATGGCTGAGTTCGGCTACTGGCTGGGCGTTCCCTTCTGGGGAAATGGCTACGCCACCGAAGCCCTGCAAGCCGTCCTGCGCCTTGGATTCGAAGACCTCGGACTTCGGCGCATCGGGGCCTGCCATTTTGCCCACAATCCGGCCTCAGGTCGGGTCATGCAGAAGGCAGGCCTCACCCATGAGGGCACCCAACGACTGGGTGCCCAACGCGGCAATCAACTCTTCGACCGGGTCAACTACGGCCTGATCGACGACGACTGGATGGCCGTCCACCCGAAATAGCCCCCATCAGGTTAGCTCCCTGCAATCCCACCACCATGAAACCACTCACCTCAGATGACCTGATCGCCGCCGGCTACGAACCCGGTCCCGCGTTCAAACTCATGCTCGAGAAGATCGACGAATACGAAGCCCGCGGGATCTCGGACAAGAAGTATGCCCTCAAGCTGCTCAAGCGTGACTTCGCGCCGCCACCACCGAAGGCCGCGATGCGGACGAAGCCGGTCGGCTGCGCCGAAGCCATCGAGGCCACAGGCAAGGATGAGAAGGCCAACCTCGCCAAGGTCAGGAAGAGCATGAGCGAGCTACTCAGGACTCCCGTCATCGCGAGGGGTGCCATCATGCCCGATGCCTGCCCGACCGGCCCCATCAAGGCCGGCATGCCGGTCGGCGGCGCCATTGCCGTCGAGAACGCCATCATCCCCTCCGCCCACTCCTCCGACATCTGCTGCTCGATGTTCGCCACGTTCTACGAGGAACGCAGTAGCGTCGCGAAGGAACTCGATGCCCTCACGGGATCCACCCGCTTCGGGCCGGGACACCGACATCTCGACGACCTCGTCCACGATCCCGTGCTCGACGAGAACGTCTGGAGCAACCGCTTTCTCTACGGCATGAGGGACCGTGCCCATGCGCACATCGCCGACCAGGGCGACGGCAATCACTTCGCCTTCCTTGGTGAAACCGAAGTTACCCCGGCCATGATCGCGCTGCTTCGGCTGGCCCGCCACGATGAGTTGGCGGCTCGGCTTTCGACAAAGAAGTATCGCGTCCTCGTCACCCATCATGGTTCACGCAGCCTCGGCGCCCACGTCTTCAAACGCGGCCAGGCCGTGGCCATGAAACACGTCGGCCACAAGGGCCAACCCATCCCCGACGCCGCCGCGTGGATCGATGCCGACTCACCGGAAGGCAGGGACTACTGGGACGCACTCCAATACGTCGCTCGATGGACCAAGGCAAACCACCGCGCCATCCACCGGCGTTTCCTTGCACGGATCGGCGGAAGCTCCGTGGCCGAAGTGGGCAACGAACACAACTTCGTCTGGAAACGCGGCGACATGTTCTATCACGGCAAGGGAGCCACGCCGGCATGGAAGGATCCCGACGGCCGCCCACAGCTCGGCCTCATCCCGCTGAACATGGCCGAGCCCATCCTCCTCGTCCTCGGGGCGGATCAGGACGAGTTCCTCTCCTTCGCCCCCCACGGCGCAGGCCGGAACGTGTCGCGCACCGCCCTGAGGAAGCGCTTCCGGGATGAAGCAGCACGGCGTCATGCCATCGAGAGCAGCACGGATGGAATCGACGTGCGCTGGTTCTGCGGCAAACCCGACCTCGGCGAAACCCCCATCGCCTACAAGAACGCCGAGTCGGTGAAAGCCCAGATCGCCCGCTTCGGGTTGGCGGAGATCGTCACCGAGATCCAACCCCTCGGCTGCCTGATGGCCGGCGACGTGCCGAAACCGTGGCTGAGCCGCGAAAAGGAACTCACCCCGAAGCAACTCCGCCAGATCCAGCACCGGGCGGAGCGACGCCGCAGCCGACAAGATCTGCACGACCACTGGTAATCCGGACCATGCCGACAGGCATTTGCCCCCCCATCCGTCACCGATTCGGGCTTTTCGCCCACGCCCCACCCCCTACAGTCGCCGACAGATTACCGAACGACTCATGCCCTCGACCTACGCACTCATCCTCGCCGGCGGATCCGGCACCCGATTCTGGCCCCTCAGCCGGAATGCCCGCCCCAAGCAACTTCTCAATTTGTTCGGCACCGACACCCTTCTGGAGCAGACCATCTCGCGTCTCGAAGGGCTCGTCCCGGTTGAAAACATCCTCATCCTCACCAACTCACTCCAGGTGGAGGCCGTGCGCGAGGTTGCCTCGATGCTGCCAGCCGAAAACATCTACGCGGAGCCCGCCAAGCGTGACACCGCCCCCGCCGTCGCACTCGGTATCGGCCTGGTCGCCGCACGCGACCCGGAGGCCACCATGCTGGTGCTTCCCGCGGATCAGTTGATTCAGGACACGGAGGCCTACCACTCGGTCATGCGCGACGCCATCGCCACCGCCGAGAAGTCCGACGGTCTCGTCACCATCGGGATCAAGCCGACATGGCCATGCCCGTCCTACGGCTACATCGAGCGCGGTGTAGCTTCGGAGATCGACGGCCTGGAGTGCACCCACCCGCCTGCCGAGGTGACCCGTTTCCGCGAAAAGCCAAGCACCGAGCAAGCCGAGGAATACCTCGCCCAGGGAGGATTCTGCTGGAATGCCGGGATGTTCGTCTGGTCCATCCCGACCGTCACCTCCCAGCTTGCCACCCACAGCCCCGAGCTCGCCGACTTCATCGGTGAACTTCGAGATTCATCCGACTTGGACACCACCGTCACCGAGCGGTTCCCGGGACTCACCCCGATCTCGATCGACTACGCCCTCATGGAAAAGGCCGACCGCGTCATGAACATCGAAGCATCCTTCGACTGGGATGATGTGGGATCGTGGATCTCGGTCGCCAAGTACCTCGACACCGTAGGCGATGACAACCAGGTCAACAGCCCCGTTTCACAGATCGACTCCGATCACAACATCGTCTTCAACGCACGCAAGGGAAGCCACGTGGCCCTGCTCGGCGTCGATGATCTCATCGTCGTGCAGACCGATGATGCCCTGCTCATCGCCAACCGTCACCAGGCGGATGCCATCAAGAAGCTGTCCGCGCACCTGCCTGAAGAACTGCTCTAGCCCCCCTGGAGAACCCCAGTGAACCCCGACCTTCACCCGGCCTTGGGCATCGACTACGGCGATGCGCGATTCGGCATCGCCGCCACCGATCCACTGGGCATCCTCGCCCATCCGGTCGAAACCATCGACGTCCGCAAGGTCGACCCGATCGAACGGATCGCCGCGCTGGTGGAAGACCGCGGGATCAAGATCCTCGTCGTCGGCCTGCCTCTGAATCTCGACGGCGAAGAAGGCCCCGCCTCCCTGAAGGTCCGCCACTTCGCCAACAAACTGAAGAAGCGCCTGCCCGGGCTCCCCTTGGAATACGTTGACGAGTCCATGACCACCGTCGATGCGGCCCACAAGCTGCGCGAAGCAGGCCGGAACGCAAAAAAGCAGAAAGCCATTATTGACCAGGCCGCAGCCGTCGAGATCTTGAACCACTGGCTGAACCCGTAGGACCCGTTCGGGAGCCTTCGTTCGTGCCGCCCCAACCCTGAATATCCGCCCCCCATGCGCGCCCCCCTCCTCCTCGCACTCACCACCTGCCCTCTCGTCGCGATCCCGGTCACGACGCCATTGACGCTGTCGGAAGAATCCGGATTCAACGAACTGGCCCTGACGATCAATCCCCCGGTGCTCCCCGCCGACACCGCGACATCGACCCTCACCAGCGTGCCCGGCCAACCCATCATGGCCACTCTGGACGTGGACCCAGCCGCCGGCACCACACAGGAGTTTTCCCTGACGGGTGGGCGTATTGAGGGAACGGATACCACCTTCAGCGGGCGGACCATTTTCGTCGGAAGCTACACCGTCAACCTGACCAACCTCGGCGGAACCGTCAGCACTCCGAATCCCCCCGCACCCGTCGATCCTGCCACTGGCAAATTCGATGCGACGCTCCACCAGTTCACCATCGATCAAGGACAGGCAGCTGGATCGATCTCCGCCCTCATCGTGGGAACCATTCCCATCAACATCAGCTTCACGCCCACCGAGAGTTTCACCGGAAGCGGAAGCGGAGAGGGAACGATCACCCTCACCGAGACGAGTGCCAATGCACTGACCAAGAACTTCGACGTTGAAGTCACCATCCCCGTGGACATCACCGAAGTCACGGTAACCGATGGTCAGGAAGTCACCATTCGCGCCGTGGGAACCATCAAGCTCGAAGGCTCCGCGGAAGTCCCCCTCAGCGAATACATCGCCTGGACCATTGAGAACTCGATTCCCGGAGCACCCGCCGACGATGACAACAACGGCGACGGGGTTCGCAACGGCATCGCATGGGCGCTGGGCTACGACGGCGTCACCGATGCCTCCCCATCCCTTCCCCGTCCATCCGAGCTCGTTCCCGGTGGATTCGAAATTCTCCTGCCCAATGGGGGAACGGCCGCACCGCTCGTGGCGGAGACCTCCAGCACCCTTGGCAGTTGGGACGACATCGATACCGGACGTCTCTCCATCGGCAGCAACCCCATCCCGGCCGGCTCGACCGGCACCGTGACGATCGCCCCATCCGGCGCCCCTCGCGAATTCATCCGCCTGTCGAACAGCGACTGATCTGGCAACGCCCTCCTTCCGTTTTCACAGACAAAACCACGTCCGGGCGGAGTTCCATCTCCATGAGCTCGATTGAAAGGCGGAGGTTTTTACGTGGCTTCACCGCGACAGCCGCGGGCCTCTGGGTCCCCGGTGCCTACGCCGAAGCCCTCCTCCAGACACCCCGCCAGACCGAAGGCCCCTTCTATCCCGTCGATCTCCCGCTGGATACCGACAACGACCTGATCGTCATCAACGATGCCCTGACCCCCGCTCTCGGCCAGATCACCCATCTCAGCGGGCGAATCCTCGACTCAGCGGGCAAGCCCATTCGAAACGCCCTCGTCGAGATTTGGCAGGTCGACCAGAAGGGCGTCTACCTTCACAAGGGCAGCAACCGCCACAACGCACGTGACACCAACTTTCAGGGCTTCGGTCGCTTCATGACCGGCACCACAGGCGAATACTATTTCCGCACCATCAAGCCCGTCTCCTATCCCGGTCGAACGCCGCACATCCACTTCGCCGTGAAGATCAAAGGCCGAAAGAAGTGGACCACCCAATGCTACATCAAGGGCGAAAAACAGAATGCCCGCGATGGCCTGCTCCAGAACATCAAGGACGCCAATCAACGCGCTTCCGTCATCGTCGACTTCACCCCGGTCAAAGGTTCGAAAGTCAACGAGCTCGCCGCCCGCTTCGACATCATCATGGGCTTCACCCCGACCGGCTGACCCGAACCTGGGGCGATCACTCCAGCGGGTGCATTTCCAGGATGTCCCTGAGCTCTCCTTTCAGGTGTTCCGTCACCCGGCTTTCATAGGCCGTCATGGAAGTCGTGGGCTGCAGGATCGTATCGCGTCTCATCCACCTCCGTTCCTCCGCGTGGAAGAATGGAATGAGTAAGGCAAACCCAAGCATCGCCCCAAGCCATGCAGGGCGGACGGCGTAGAGGTGGGCTGCACTCTCAACTCGCCCTGCGAAGCCGCCCTGCGACCCGCATCCGGGGCGAAAAAGAAGCCACACCAGACAGAGGACGCCGAGGAAGGTCGCGCATCCGAGGAGGATCAGACTGTGGGTTCCCATCGGCACCCCCATCCCCAACAGGATCATTGCCACGGGTGGCCCGGCCATCACGAGACCGGCGAACCACCTTTTCCCGAAGGTCCAGCGCACCACCGCGCCCGCCTTCTCCATCCGCCAGCACGCGAGGATCATCGGCCACACCAGCCACATCAGAAGCAGCGAGATGAAGTGCCCGATCGGGATGGCATACAGCGTCAGCCGAGGCCCCCAATCCAGCCGTCCCAACGGCGTCGCATAACGAAAAATCAAGAACAGGCACAGAGGAGCAATCAGCCCTCCGAGCATGATCCACATCCAGTCGACAGGCCGGAAAATCCCCTGCAGTCGGCGCCCCAGCACCCGTGTCACTTTCGGGATCGAAAACATGGCCAACCACGAGACTAGCACCACCATTCCCACCACCTGCCATCCGGAGGCACACAGGATGCGGCCGAGGAATGCCTGATCCACACGGACCGACGGCAACAGCTCTTCCCGCGTCAGCGGGTCCATGCCCCGGATCATGCGCCCGACCATGGGAAGACTCAGCGATGCGAGCATCGATCCGTGCTGGCTGATGACCGCCTCATCAAGAGGTGCCTTGGAAATCTCCTCCTTGCGCTCCCGAATCGCAGTTTCCAGATCGGTCCAGGCTTCGTCGTTCACTTCCAGGGCGATCGCGGCGTCGCGCATCGAGGACAGCGTGCCCGACATGAAGGCCTGGGCGATGAGTGCCTCGACCAAGGTATTGCTCTGCTCGATCTGGGTCTCCACCATCCGCTTCCATGTCTTCTCCAATTTCAGAAATGCATCCCGATCACCCTCGCGCTGACAGCGCTGGGCCTCGGCGGCAATCAATCGGGACGACTTCATCGAAGACATGCCAATCGTCGTGTCCGCAAAGATCATGTATGACCTCACCAGTTCCGGGAAATCCCTTGGCCGGGGCATCAGCTTGAACTGCAGCTCCACCAGGTCCTTGTGATGACTGACCAGGCGTGGCGCCGCGGAAGCTTCATGGAGCAGGGCGATCCTTTTCCCGAACTCATCCTCATCGAGGATTTCATACGGGATGGCCTTCCCCGCTTCCCGATCCGCCCTCGGGATCGAGCCCATTTTGATCAAATGATCCATCTCATGCGCAGCCACAACCACGCGATACCATCCATTGCCCGGGTCGATGGACTGAGCGAACTCGAGAAAGTCGGCAGGCAGGCGCTTCTCCTCGTTCTGCTGGACCATGACGAATTTCTGGTAGTAGACCGGATTCTCCCGGTCGCTCTCCCACAGTGGCCGCCAACGATCGACCTCCGTAACCGCCCCTTCCGCACCAAACAGGATCAATCGCGCCTCGGTCCCCATCCCCTGCGCCCAAGCGGGATGGGCATTCGGTTCCTGAACCGCCATGGTCCAGATCGGATTGATGGCACCCCGCACTTCGTTGACGCTACGTCTGAGCTTGCCAACGGTGAGCAGAACCATCGGCACCGAGACCAGGAGCACGGCGATGAGCCACCCCTTCTGCCAACGTTTCCACGCGGACCTGCCGACCCGCTCGCTCGCCGAAGCCACCTCCGATTCGGGGACACCCGGGTCGAGGGTCTCGCCCAGCTGCTGCCGGGCTGTTAGAGACAATTCGGCATCGTCCTCCAGTGGAGCGACCACCGCATCCACAAAATTCTCCGTCGCTTCACTCATGGCTTCGTTGGTTCCTGATTCGGGGGGGGATGGCTCATTCCTCGACCTGCCAGACCTCCTGCAGCGATGCCTGGATCTCTTCCATCGCCCGTTCCTCGAAACCGTTGATCCGACTCACCCCCGTGGACAGCGGAAACAAGGTGTCCCGCGAATACCATGTCTTCTCAGCCTGCAGCAGGACACCCGCACACAGGAGCATCAGCGCCACCGAAACGATGCTCCACGGCAGCAGGCTACGGGAAACCAGATTTGCCCGCAGCGCACTATGGCGAGGCGTGAACAAATTCATCCCGCCCACCCAGAGCAGCCACAGCAGTCCCACCAGAGCGAGACCCACCATCCCCAACAGGAACATCCCCTTTTCATCATCACCGCCTGCCAGTTCACGCACGACACCCACAAGCGGCAACCCGAGCGCCAGCATTCCGGCAACCACCCAACCCAGCCAATCAACCCGGCCGCGGAATCCAAGGAAGGCACCTCGCTTGACCCAACGCCACTGCACCGTCTGCACCAGCATCACGACCAGTAGAAGCAGGGCGATCGCCGCCTGAAGCATCCACCCCAACCCCGCCCATTCATCGGCCATGCCGATCTTGCGAAAACCCAGCGGCGTCATGCGCGTCACCCCCCACCAATAGAGCCATGGAGCCGCCACCCCCAGCCCGGCAACCCATGCCTGATCCCGCCAGCTGAACAACGGCATCAGCCCGCGGGCCATCCCCTTGACCGGGAAGGATCGCCGATAGGCTTCGAACCCACAGGCCAGCACCACGAGGAACAACAGGAATGCCCCGAACCACGTCAACATCCGGTCAAAGTAGGCCCGCTCCGCCATCCGCCCGGGCTTCACTTCATCCACCGTCAGCTCACGGGGGACCAGGTATCCCATCTCACCCCGAATCGGCATGAGCTCATCCAGCGGATCTCCGGACGTCACATATCGCTTCGTCTCCACCATGGAAAGTACGGTCGCCAGCCCTTCGTAGTGCCCGGAGGACTCCATGTCGTTCAAGGAGAGGAACGCATCCGCCAACTGGCGCGACTCTCTCTGCAGGCTGCTGACATCCATGCCGGAGGAGCGGGAACCCGAGTGCACTTGCAGGCGGTTGATCCGCTCCCACGCTTCGCCCAGCTTCGTCAGTCCCTCGAGATCCCCATCCTTGACCAGCGTCGAGACCTGCTTCTCGAAGTCATCCGTCATCGACGAGAAGGAGAAACCCATTCGACCCTCGCCGGCCGAGAAGACCAAGTCTGCATAGCCGGATAGCAACAGCGACTGCATGAAGCGCTGATCCGGAGGAAATGACTCGATCTCACGTCGCACCATCGTTGGCGAATAATCCCGATACGTCGTCTTCGCAGCCGCCTGCTGATAGAGATCCCACGCTTCCGCGAGGACGTCCGCATCCACCGGAACGCTTGTCGACCTCGCCATGTAGCTGAGTCCTCCGGTGCCGCGACCGTAGGCCTTGCCACGCATCCACTCGGACTCCTTCACCAGCCACATCGCATTGTCCGGATCCAGACGCTCGACCAGTGCCCGTTCTTCCCCGGTCATGTAGTCATCCGCTTCGTTCGTCCTGCGGGCCAAATGCTCCTGCAGGACCGCCAGATCTTCCGGAAAGCGCTCACGCAGCGCCCGCGTCTCATCATCGACCTTGGGAAATCTCGCCGGGTCTCCCGTGAGCGGCACGTCGGGAGCCACACGGCGCTGCCACGCGGGAAGGAAATCGTTCGACTGGGTCGTGCCGTAGCTCCCCCCCCAGCGGTAGTGAAAGCTGAGTTGCTGAGCGAGCATGGCGCGGGTCGCCGCCAGGCTCTCCAGCGTGACACCCGCCCCCCACAGGATGAGGCAAACCACCAACCCCACCAGCATCGCCACGCGCCGAAACCACGGAGACGGCCGCGACGTCGCCTTCTCGAGCACCGCGGTCTCCTCGCCGACATCGATCAGCTCCAGCGGCACCCCTTGATGGCTCACCCGTCCCATCAATTCCGCCCGCACCTCCTCGCGAGCTTCGGGATTCCCCTCCAGGGGTCGGGTGGCAGCATCGAAAAATCGCTCAAGCTCGGGAGTCACAGGCAAGTTACTAACGGTTCCTCGCCCCGGTGCAAAGCCCGCTCATTCCACGACCACCCGACCGCTTCAGACCGCTTCCCGCCAAACCGTGATTCCCGGAGCCCACCCAGTCCCCCGCGATCACGTGACCCCGCACCATTGACCCGGTCCACGCATTCCCTAGACTCCGAGTCGCCCATTCCCCGGGCATTCACCCCTGCTTCCCCACCCCCTCCCACGATGAAAATCGTAGTCCACGACTACGCCGGCCATGCTTTTCCGACCTCGCTCAGCCGCGAGCTGGCGCGGAGAGGTCATCAGGTCGCCCATACCTTTGCCGGCGCCCTTCAAACCCCGCGGGGGGAGCTCAGGAAGAGACCGGACGACCCCGACACGCTCGAATTCCACGAGCTCGCCATGGACCCGGAATACACGAAGTACAAGTATTCCTTCATCCGCCGACGCAACATGGAAGTGCGCTACGGACATGAAGCCGCCGCATTCGTCCGCCGCTGGAAACCCGACGTGGTTCTCTCCGGCAATACCCCGACCGAAAGCCAGGACCCGATCTGCCGCGCCGCCGTGGAAACGGGCGCACGCTTCTACTACTGGGTCCAGGATTTCTACAGCCTCGCCGTCGACCGACTTCTCCGAAAGAAGATCCCGCTCGTCGGTGGCCTCATCGGCAAATGGTACCGCCGGCTCGACTCGCGGCAGTTCGAGCTCAGCACCCGGATCATTACCATCACCGAGGACTTCACTCCCATCCTGGCCGATGAGTTCGGCATCCCCGCGGACAAGGTCGCCGTCGTCCCGAACTGGGCCCTGATCGAGGAACTCCCCACCCACCCGAAGGACAATCCGTGGGCCAGGCGCCACAAGCTCCACGACCGCTTCGTGTTCCTCTACTCGGGAACCATCGGCATGAAGCACAACCCCGAACGACTGCTCCAACTCGCGCGCCAGCATCAGCACGACCCGCAGGTCGAGGTCCTTGTGATCTCGGAAGGCATGGGCGCGGAGTGGCTCAAGGAGCATGCTGCCAGCGAGAATCTCACCAACCTCACGGTGATGCCCTACCAGCCCTTCGCCGATCTGCCCGAGGTCCTCGCCACCGGCGACGTCCTTGTCGGCCTTCTCGAAGAGGATGCAGGCGTCTTCTCCGTGCCATCCAAGACGCTGAGCTACCTGTGCGCCGGTCGCCCCTTGTTGCTGGCCGTGCCACCCGCGAATCTCGCCGCCAGAATCACCCGTGACCATGAAGCCGGCAGGACGGTCGCCCCGGCGGATGCCGATGGTTTCCTCGCCGCCGCCTCGGAACTACGAGACTCATCGGAGTTGCGCGCCCGTCTCGCCGCCAACGCCCGGTCCTACGCTGAAACCATCTTCCCCATTGAAGCGAAGGCCGACGTATTCGAGCAGATCCTCACCTCATGAAGTCCTACCTCTGGATCACCCGGCAGGACCCGAGACCTGCCGACAGCGGCGAGCTCATCTACACGCTCGGGCTGATCCGCGCCCTCGCTGCAACCGGCGAAGTCCGGCTCACCGTGCTGGGTCATCGAGCCGGGGATTCAGAATCCGACATCGAGGGAGTGAGCTGGGATCTCCCCAGCAGCATCGCGTCGAAGAGCCCACTCAGCCTGCTTTCCCGACTTCCCAGCGACGCCCATCGCCTCGCCGATCCCCGGATCCGTGATACTCTGCGGTGGCACATCGGGTCCGCCACATTCGACGGCATCATCATCGATCAGGCCGCCAACGCCTGGGCACTCGACGACCTCCCCGAGGACCTCCCCGTCTTCTACGTTTCCCACAACCACGAAGCCATCGTCCGCACCGAGATCGCCGGATCCCAGGAAGGTGCGCTACCGCTCCGGCTCGCCCTGCGGTTCGATGCGTCGAAATACGCCGCCCTCGAACGTCGCCTCTGTGCCACCGCCAAAGTGATCTCCGCCATCACGCCCCGCGATGAATCCCACTACCGCGACGACTTCCCCGACAAACACTACTGCCAGCTCCCACCCGGATTCGAGGGTGAGATCCCATCGTCCCCCGAACGGCCGATCACGGAAGAGACACCACGAAGGGTGGTGCTGGCCGGGACTTTTGAATGGATCGCCAAGCGCCGGAACCTCGAGGCCTTCCTCCACGATGCCGAGTCGCTTTTCGAACCGGCTGGCATCGAGTTCCATGTCGTCGGCAAGGCCAAGCCCGACTACTTCGAGTCCCTGTCCCAGCGCCATCCGTGGGCTCGCTTCATCCCGAACGTTCCGAGCATGGCACCCCACCTGCGCGATGCCCGCATCGGACTGATCCCCGAAGCCCTCGGAGGCGGATTCAAGCTCAAGGCGCTCGACTACATCTTCCACGGCCTGCCCCTGGCTTCGATCGGATCCGCCCTCAGTGGGCTTCCCCTGACACCGGGGGCCAACGTCATCGCGGCGGGAACCACCCGGGAGCTCGCCAGTCAGATCGCCACGCGCATCGATGACCTCGAGCACCTCAACCACCTCGCCGAGAGCGCGCTGGCACGCTGCCAGAAGGCCTTTGATTGGGCCGACCGCGGCCGCACGCTCGCCGCCGCGCTGCGGAAACTGTAAGCTCAAGCATCATGTTCCTCTGCGACCAGGAAGACCCCGTCCACGTCCCTCAGGCACCTGAGGCGCGCTGGATCGAGCGACTCCTGTGGGTCTTCACCCTGTCCTTCGCATTGGACTACCGGGCGGCCACGGCACGCGAGGGTGCAGGCGGCGCAGGCCTCGACCAGCTCGCATTCCTCGCACTGATGGCCTTCTCGACGATGGGCATCCTCTTTCTCGGATGGCGTCGCATCACCACCCGCCCGGGATTCTGGCTGATTGCCGGATGGGGGGCGTTCCTCGGCTTCATGCTGGTCAATGCCTTCGCCCAAGGAGTCGCTCCGGGGCGATCCCTGCGCATCCTATTCCCCCTTGGCCTTTGCTTCGCCGGTCTGGTCAATGCCCACATCGCAGGCTGCGTTGGCATCCGCCCATCCCGCATCGTCGCTCCCATTCTCGTGGCCGCATGCATCAACGTCGTCTGGCGCATCACCCAGGGTTTCCTGTTCAAGGGCGTGACGCTGGATACCGCCCGGGTCGAAGTGCAGAGCTCCGCCAACAACTGGCTGGCTGCATTCATCGGATGTGCCCTCGTCCTGCGCCGAAAATTCCACATCACCCTGCTGATCGCAGGTGGCGTCCTGTTCGGCGGCATCCTCATCACCGTCACCCGCTCGCTGCTCTTTCCCGTGATGGCTTCGGCCCTCGCCACCACCCTGTGCTTCGTCCTCGGCATCCGCTGGGGCATCTATCAGGTGAAGGAAACCGCGCGCCGATACGCCCCGGCCTTCGGCATTGCCACCGCCGCCATCCTGGCGATCGGGTCGGTCGCGGTGATTTACCCGCGCCTGCTCGACCGTTGGAACGAACGCCTCTTCCACCATGCCTCGGACCGGAACCTGAAGGGCGACATTTCCTGGCTCACCCGGGAAGCGGAAGCCTCTGCCATCATCGAGATCCTCAACAAGGAACCCGCCCACTACCTCTTTGGCAAGGGCATCGGCGCGAGCTACTACTGGGATCCCGACTACCTGCCCGAACTCCACATGGTCTACCCCGTGGACGCCGAGCTTGGTGGAGAAGTCTGGTTCGCCGGACACTCGACCTGGACCTACGCCCTCTTCTCCGGCGGAGCCATCGGGGTGGTCGCCCACCTGCTCTTCATCGGTGGGGTGATGGGGTTCAGCCTGCGTGCCGCCCGCTCCAGTGCCAGCGACCCCGGTCCCGACCAATGGCTCGCCTTTCTCCCTTTCGTCGCCGCATGCTGCCTCCTCAGCGAGACCGCCACCTCCAATCCATTCGACGAACGCCTCGCCGCCTTGATTTTCGGGCTCATGGCCGGATTGCCCCAATCCTTCATTGTCCGCGCCTCTTGGATTCACTCTAGTTCCTCCAGACACTCATGAAGGAACCCACCGTCGCAATCGTCGACCCGCTCTGGATCGGCCACCACCCCATGTATTTCGGGGAATTCGGTGCCTCCTTCCTGCGCAATGGAGCCCAGGTGGTGGGCATTTGCCCGCAACCCGATGCCGGCCGTGGCGAAATCCTCCAAGCCTACGGGGATCCGGATGCGCCGGTCGATTGTCTCCCACTCCAAACTGGTGGTCGTAGCGTGCTAGGTGGACGATTCGAAGGTGACCCGTGGCGCACCTTCCAGCGCTGGCGGTTCGCCGCCGACGCCATCCACAGCGCCGAGAAGCAAAGCGGCAAACCCTTCGACCTGATCTATTTCCCCTATCTGGATTCCTACCTGCGCTTCCTGCCATTCCCCAGGGTCCCGGAGGCCACGATCGCACGCCCTTGGAGCGGCCTGTATTTGAGGAACCACCACTACCGCAACGGAGGGAGCCTGCTTCAGACGGCCCGCATTTTTGCCAAAGGAGACCACCTGCTTTCCAGCCCCTCCTGCCGAGGCATCGGGGTGCTCGACGAGCGCTACTGCAGCGCCCTCGAAATGCAAACCGGGCAGAACGTAACCGCCTTCCCCGACGTCACCCTAACGGATCTCCCCGCATCCCCGTCGGCCTTCGCCAAGGAGATCGCTGAGAAGGCAAAAGGACGAAAAGTCATCGGCCTGATCGGCCTCGAGAAACGAAAGGGAGCCCTCACCATGCTGCGCCTGGCCCGCCAATGTCAGAGCGAAGAAACTCCATGGTTTTTCGTCTTTGCGGGCACCTACGATGCCTCCGAGTTCAGCCCGTCCGAGCAGGAGGAATTCGCATCGATCGATCGCGACATCCGCTCCGGCCAGGTGGATCACGTCCACTTTGACCCGGCAGCGACCCGCATCCCGACCGAACCGGAGTTCAACTCGCTGTTCTCGAGCTTCGATCTGGCGTGGGCCGCTTATCTCGACTTCGCCGGCAGCAGCGGCACCCTGAGCAAGGCCGCCGCCTTCGAGATCCCCGTCATCGCGACCGAGGGTGAATGCATCGGCGAACGGGTCCATCGCTTCCGACTGGGCCGCACGATCCCTCAGGATGACGTGGAGGCGGCCAAGGCAGCCATCAACGAACTCTTCTCCCGTCCCCTCGACCCGGACTACGCCGGTTATCGTAGCAAACACAGCCGAAGCCGTCTCGACCATTGCCTTGACGAGTTGCTTGGTCGGCTTTGACCCCTACTCGGCACGCGGAAAGTCGACCGAATACGTCAACCCCTCCACCTCGCGCGCCAGCACCCCATCCCACTCGATGGGAGCAAAAGTGAAGCACCATTTCCACTTCGGCGCACTGCGCAGCAGGATGGTGTTCCACCCCTTGCGCAAGCTCAGCTTGGCAGGCTCACGATTGGTGAAGACCCCGTCGGTGATCGGCGTTTCCTTGTCCGTGTCTCCACTCGACTTCCATTCCGGCGGATCCACACGCTCTCCGTTCAGCCAGACGTCGCAGGCTGGGTTGGCATTCCAGTCTCCGGGCCGGGCCACGCCTGCCCGGTAATCCGATGAAGACACGGTGTTGAAGTTGATCCACGCATCCACTTCACGAGCCTCCTCACTGTGGATCCGCGTGAAAGCATATACCGTGTCGTCCCCCTTGCCTGCCTTCAGGTGCCCCGGGAAACCGAAGAAGTGCTGACTGTGAATCGTCCCGCCATGGATCGGCTTGGTCCACCGATACGGACCGGCTTCAGTCTGATAGAGCTCGCGAACCCCCTGCTCGGGGAGCTCCGGCAGCTCGTCATTCCGGATGGGGCCCAGAAGCCGCCATGGGATGTCGGTGGTGCGGACGAAGTGAAACGGCTTTCCATCCATGAAGCGATCCCGGTGCTCGACCAACCGTTGCTCGAAATCACGGAAAGCCTCGAATTCCTTCGAACCCTGCGGCGGAACCTTGGCCCAGAACTCCGGGCGATCCTCTTCCAATCCACGCCAGACCGACTCGGAATAGGCCACCATGGAAAGCAACACCGGTGAGATCCGCAACCCCGCCTTCTCGTCCGAGACGCGGAGATCCGGCCAGTAGCAGAGGATGCCGCCCAGGTTGATCTCGTCGCCATGGGGCACCCGGCACGGTTGCTGGAAAAAGAATCGCAGTGGTGCATCGAGCGCCGTCAGGTGGTTGATGTAGTTCGACCTCGAATCGATGTGTCGCTTGCCCGGAGTCGGAGCCGCCTTCGCCCAGGTTTGGAGGATCTGGCGCGTATCCCCCGGCACTTGGATCCCCTTCCACCATCCCACGACCTCACGTCCATGGCCGTGCACGGCCGCGTGCAAGGCGGGCAGGTAGGAGGCTGGCACCCTTTCCGCCGCCGCGTGGGCCTCATCGGTCCCGAGGTGAATCCACGGCATCCGCTCAGCCGACACCAACCCGCAAAGTTCATCAATCAACCCCACCATGGCCGTTTCGGCACGCGGATCCATCATCGTCTGGATACCGATCCCCTTGCGGAATGCCCCGGAGTGCCCCGGCGAATCAAACTCCGGCAGCACCATGATCCCACGTTCCCAACAGTAGTTCACCATGTCGACGAACTCCTGCTGCGTGTAGTAGTCGCCGATCCCCCGGGTGAATGCCTCATCCTTCTGCAGACCCGGATACTTCTTGCTCTCCAATCGCCATCCGTAGTGATCGCTGAGGTGCCAGTGGAAGACATTCAGCTTGTAGGCTGCCATGATGTCGATCTGCATCCTGAGTTGCTCGATCGACTGGAAGTTCCGTCCCACATCGTGCATGAATCCGCGCACCTTGAACGCCGGGTAGTCCACGATCCGACATACGGGAAGCGTCGTACGTCCATCGGTCGAGACCATCAACTGCCGGATGGTCTGCACCGCCCGCAAGTGACCGAGCTCGCCATTGGCGGTCACCGTCGTCCCCTCAGGCGTCACCTCGATCCGATAGGCCTCCTCGGGAAACCGGGGCACTTCCACCTTACCCATGACGAACCGGATCGGATAGCCGTCGTCCGACGCCAAGCCGTGCTCGGACCTCAGCGCGCCCAGAACCGCCACCACCTGCCCACCCCGCCCGGTCTTCCAGCCCGGCGGCACCCCGAAGCGAACACCCTCCAAGGTGACCTCGGCCTGACCCCACTCCACCTGCTGGGGCATCGGCAGGAGCGCAGGTCGGGCAGCCACGGCTGCGAGACACAGGCAGGCACAGCAAAGAACGGTCAGCAATCGCGTCATCACGAAATCACTACCCCAGCGATCAGCGATGTTCATCCGGGATCGAGTGGTTGGGTAGGACAACCAGACACACGAAAGGCACCCCATCGGGGTGCCTCGTGAAAATTCAGGAAAGTGAATCCCGACCGGTCCGGTCAGTCGACGAACTTGATCTTTCCTCCGGGAATCTCACCCCTGGCCATCGCATCGTGCTGCTCGTCGGTGCAGGCTGAGTTCGTCGGCGCATCGGCCTCCGCCTCGATCTTCGCCAGTTTGCCGTTTTCAATCATCCACGCTTCGACCTCCTCGCCCGAGACATCAGCGAGCATCTCGCCATCCACCACCACACAGGGTGAAAGCGGCTGACCGCTCTTCTGCTCCATCTCCCAGCGGTAGGCGGGATTCTTGATGATGTCCTTCTCCTCGAACTCGAGGTTGTACTTCCTCATGATCGCCCGGACGCCTTCGCTCCAGCCGCAGAAAGTCTTCAGATACGCCGTGATTTGCGGTTGAGAATTGCTCATAGGCGGAAAAGTAGCGTGACTTCTCCCATTCGCAAGACCGATGGAACCATTTCACTCCGCTCCATCTACCAATCCCCCATGGGACACCCGCCAATACCTCCGGGCCGCGGCCAGCCTGCTGCTCGGAGTGTCCCCGATCCTTGCCATCCTCGCCGAGTGGCTGCTGGCCGTCGCCCTCCTTGGCCGAAAGCCTGTCCCCGGAGTGGATTCCCCCGGATCACTCAGCCCGGTCTTCTCCATCCTTCACACCGTCTCAGCCGTCTTCGTATACAGCCCCTTCCTCACCACCTTCCTCCTCCCCTATCTGTGGTGGAAACGGGGCGAGCGGAGCCAGCAAACCACACTCATCGCATGGGGCTGCTTGATCCTCCCGCTTGCCAGCATCTACATTCTCCGCACGGATCCCACCGGCATCACCCGCTGGTGGCTCCACTGAATCCCGCCATGAGCCGGCCCCGCATCTCCATCAATCTCGCGCTGTCCGCCGATGGCAAAATCAGCTCCGTTTCCGGGCGCGCGTCCGGCTGGACCTCGAAGGATGACTTCGCCCGCCTCAAGGAGCTGCGACTTTCGGCGGATGCCTTGCTCGTCGGGCGTGGCACCCTCGAAGCCGACCGGATGACCATGAAGTCACCCCGCAATCCCCTGCGCTGCGTGGTCTCACGCAAGGGTCACTTCGACCCCACGCACCCGCTGTTCTCCAGCGAGGGAGGCCCCATCCACCTTCTCGGCACCGAGCATCCGCCCACCGCCATTCCCTCGACGACGGCCCACCACGGCAGCCTGCCCGATTTCATCCAAACCCTCAGCCGCGACCACGAAGTCCGACACATCCACTGCGAAGGGGGTGGCCAACTCATCCACGAGCTGGCCGGCCTCGACCTGCTCGACGAGATCCACCTCACCTGGGCCGGCCATCATCTCTTCGGAGGACAATCCGCCCCCGGACCCACCGGCCTGCCAGGCAATTTCCTCCCGGCATCCCGGCATTTCAAACTCACCCGCTTCGAGCCCAGAGAGGATCTGGGCGAGTGCTTCCTCAGCTATCGGCGCTCCACCGAAAGCTGAGCCCATCAATGGCCCGGCTCACTATCTTCTGCACCGGAGTCAGCTTCCTTTTTATGACCGTCGCCGTGGTCACTGTGCTGCTCGTGCAACACCTTGGTATCCTCAAAAGAGTGGCGTTCACAGGAAACGGCAGCGAAGAAAGCGCCGGCGGCAAGGAGGTAAAGAGGCTTCATTGGCGGAGGTTTTAGTCCCTCCACCCGACCTGACAAGAGCGAAGGCGGGTTCTACGACCCAAACCACGCACTGACCGCCTCGGCAGCGCGGCGGTGAGCCCCGGTGCCACCGAGCTTTGCCAGCGTTTCCTTCAGATGCCCTTGCAGGTCAGCCACCGCCTGCGGGTCATCGAGAAACCGTTCCATGGCCCGTCCGACGTGACACGGATCCGCTTCGGACTGGATGAATTCCTGCACCACCTCGCGCCCAGCCAGGATGTTCACCAGCCCGGCATACTTGATCTTCACGACGATCTTCGCCACCAGGAACGTCGGCCACGCCAAGCGATAGACGAGGCAATACGGCAGCCCGTAGTAGCCCGCCTCCACCGTGGCCGTGCCGCTTGCCACCACCCCACATGCCGCCCGCTGCATCAGCGTGTGCGCCTTGCCGTCCAGGATTTCGAGAGCATCCCCGATCTGGGCGTGCCCTGCCAGCTCCTCGATCCGCGCGCGCAGCTTCGCATTTGCCGCAGGCACCGCAAACCGCAGCCCCTGCCGGCCATTCATCAGGCGCTGGGCCGTCTCCAGCATCATCGGAAACAACTTTTCCACCTCCGGCATCCGGCTTCCCGGGATCAAGGCCACCAGCCCGTCCTCACGACCGCCCTCCACCCGGGCCTCCTCCAGTTCATCGACCAACGGGTGACCGACAAAAGTCACCTTCAACTTCGTGGCGGCAAAAATCTCCGGCTCAAACGGGAGCAGACACAGGACCTCGTCGAATAGCTCGACCATCTTGGGAATCCGACCCTTTTTCCATGCCCACACCTGCGGGCAGACATACTGGACGATCTTCGTGTCCGGCAGGGCTTCGCGCACCGCCGCCGCGAAACGGAAATTGAAACCCGGATAATCGACCAACAACAACACGTCGGGCCGAAACTCCTTCACCTCCGCCAACATGCGATCGAAGCTCTGCTTGAAAAAACGATAGTGCTTCAGCACCTCGACAATCCCCATCACCGCCGCCTGATCGAGCCAATCGTGGATCCCGTCCCCCGCCACCGCCTGCATGCGCGGCCCTCCAGCGCCCCGGATCTGAAGCCCCGGCCGCAGCTCCTGTAGAGCCTCCAGCAGGCCCGCCGCGTGGACATCGCCACTCATCTCCCCGGCGACGACATACAAGCTCCCGTTCATCTGTGGCGGAGGCTATCCGCTCGTCGACCGGCCTCGCAATCCCCAATCCCCCGATCCCACAGCTCCGAATGTCGATTCGGAATGGACATTGTCATTGATTTCCCCCCATAGCGCCCCTTAATCGCCCTCCGCAACGCAGCAAGACCATGGCCGAACCGAACGCTGAATCCGCACAGCCCATTGCAGAAATCTCCCACGGACCCTCCGCTTTCGAGGGCTTCCTCGATCGTCATCAGAAGAAACTGATCGCCGTCGGGATCCTCGCCTCGCTGGGCATTGGCGCCGTCGTCGTGATGAGAGGCGTCGAGGAAGGAAACAACGCCGCCGCAGGGGAAGCACTGCTCGCCGCCGAAGACGTTTCCGCCATGCAGGACGTGGTCAAGAACCACGCCGAAACCCCCACGGTTCCCTCCGCGAAGGTCATCCTTTCGGATCTCCAGTGGGAACAAGGCCAGCAAAGCGCCGCCATCGAAACCCTCGAAGAGGAAATCGCGGCCCATCCCGACCA
Organism: Haloferula rosea; assembly: GCF_016595525.1. Lineage (GTDB taxonomy): Bacteria > Verrucomicrobiota > Verrucomicrobiia > Verrucomicrobiales > Akkermansiaceae > Haloferula > Haloferula rosea. The sequence goes on along the minus strand of NZ_JAENII010000001.1, from coordinate 39,651 downwards.
TCCGGCCACCTTCCCCGCCCAAGCGCGCCTCGGTGCCCGCCTGATCGAACAAGGCTCGCTGGACAAGGCCACCGAGGTCCTCCAGGACCTCGCCGACAACCCGAAGGCCAGCTACCTCGCTCCCTACGCCCTCACCGCCCTTGCCGAAATCGCCACCAAGAATGGCGACCAGGAGAAGGCGTCCAGCCTGCTCGATGAGGCAAGCAACAGCTACCCGGAATCCCCATTCGGCCGGACCGTCAGCGACAGCAAGCGCTACATCGGATTCCAGATGCCCACCGAGATCGATCCGCCAGCCCCCGAGCCGGTTGAAACATCGACCCCTCCAAGCCCCCTCGATCCCGGCCCGGACCCCGATCTTTCCTCTCCCATCGAGCTCGACCCCACCCAACCGACCGGTGGTGGAACGACCGGCAACCCTCTGCTCGACAATCTCAATCAGGACACCCCGGCGCCCGCCGAAGAATCTCCTGAAACCACCGAAGAAACTCCCGCTCCCGCGGAAGATTCGGCCGAAACACCAGTAGAAGAACCCAGCGACTCAACGCCTCCCGCGGACGGCGAATGAGATTGACTTTCACCATCCCAAACCTCTGATTCAGAAACCGTGAGCAACAACATGTTTCGCAAAGTTATCGGCCAGAAATCCGATGAATCGTCCAGCGCCCCAGCCAGCCAGCCAGCACCGGAAAGCCAGGCTCCAGCCCCGGCCGCTTCCGCGCCTCCAAGCACCCCGGCTTCCGCGCCCCAGCAGCCCGCTTCGCGCCCGCAAGCCTCTCCGGCCGCCTCGCGCAACGTCCTCAGCTCGGACGTCGACATCAAGGGTTCCGTCAAGTTCACCAACGACCTCGTGGTCGATGGCAAGATCGAAGGTGAGATCTCCTCGGATGGCAATCTGACCGTCGGTGAGAACGCCCGCCTCAAAGCCGAAATCAAGACCGCCACGGTCGTCGTTTACGGCAAGGTTCACGGCAACATCACCGCCAGCGATCGCGTCGACCTGAAGGCCAGCGCCGAAGTCGTCGGCGACATCAAGGCCAAGACACTGACCATTGAAGCCGGCGCCATCATCGTCGGCAAGTCCACCGTGGGCACCCCATCCACCCCGGTCCAGGGCAACAAGCCCGCCCAACAACAGGGGAACAAGAACCAGGGAAACAAGCCCCAGCAGCAGGGCAACGGCGGAGGCAACAAGCCTCAGCAAGGCAACCTTGCCGGGATCAAGAACTGATCCACACCCCATTCATTTCATCAACGGCATGACCTTCGGGTCATGCCGTTTTTTGTGCCCACGTGATGCCCGAGGCTACGGGGAAAGACGCTCCACCCCCGCCTTCCAGACCTCCAGCCAATCCGCCGACCACTCCCGGTTGCCCTTGAAAGCCTCCTCGGTCCACACCAACAGGTTCTTGCGCGAATCATCCGGATCCTTCCTCTCCACGATGATGCCGCCTTCGATGTAGCGCATCAGAATCCGACTCACCGACCACCGGTTCATACTCGTGGCATCCGCCACCTCGCTGACCGTTAAGGGAGCATCCGCGTACATGCCCTTCGCCACCTCCGTGAGAACCTGGATCTCACCCAGACTCGCGGTGTGGGGAAGATACTTCGCCAGAACCGCGTAAAACTCACTCGCCAGATTGACGGCCATGGCCTCCTGCTCACGCTGTTCGTCTCTCATACTCCTCTATCAATACGTGCAATATTGCACCCATCCTTCCAGTGAGCCAAGCCTCTGGCGTAGGATTCCCCATGCTCCAGTTTTGGTTTTCTGGGGTTACTCGTAACTAGTCGATTCCCACTGCCCCCCGGTAAGGAATCCATTCCGGCCTCCTGCTGGAGGCCGGAATGCTTGTACGGCCCTTACGATTTCCCCTTCGGAATCCACTCCTCCCCGCCTCCCTCCATCTTCTCAGCGGCGACGCCCCACCCACCTTGGCCCGCATTTCAGCGTTCAAAGTTGGACGTCCGGGGTTCGATGCCCCACTCTCCCCGCATGCCCAGCGCCGCTCTCGATCTCAAGGACGCCATCCTTCAGTTGAAGAAGGAAAAGAACGCCGTGATCCTCGCCCACAATTACCAGACCGGCGACATCCAGGACCTGGCCGACTACGTCGGTGACTCGCTCGGCCTCGCCTACAAGGCGAAGGAGACCGATGCCGACGTCATCTGCTTCTGCGGTGTTCACTTCATGGCCGAAACCGCCAAGATCGTGAACCCGTCAAAAACCGTGGTCCTTCCCGACAAGGATGCCGGCTGCTCGCTCGAGGAAAGCTGTCCCGGACCGGAACTCGAGGCCTTCCTCGAAGCCAACAAGGAGAAGAACTACTACGTCATCGCCTACATCAACTGCTCGGCCCACGTCAAAGCCCTGTGCGATGTCATCTGCACCTCGGGCAACGCCATCCGCATCGTCGATCGCGCGCCCAAGGACCGCCCGATTCTCTTCGTCCCCGATGCCAACCTCGGTGCCTGGGTCATGGAGAAGACCGGCCGCAAGATGGACCTGTGGAAAGGCTCCTGCTACGTCCACGTCGAGTTCACCCGCGACTCGATCAACAGGATCAAGAAGGAACACCCGGACGCCGTCGTCGTCGCCCACCCCGAGTGCACCCAGGCCGTCCGCCTGCTTGCCGACGAAGTCTGCTCGACCGAGCGCATGGTGACCTACTGCAAGGAAGTCGACGCCCAGAACATCATCGTCGTCACCGAAAGCGGCATGCTTCATCGACTTCAGAAAGAGGTGCCTAACAAGAACCTCATTCCGGGGCCCACCGACAAGTGCGCCTGCGCCGACTGCCGGTTCATGAAGATGAACACCCTGGAAAAACTCCACGACTGCCTCGCCAACCTGTCACCCCAGGTCGAACTCCCCGAGGACATCCGCTCCCGGGCCGAGGCTCCGCTGCTGCGCATGCTTGAGCAGTCGAAGTGATCGACTTCCTCCCGGTAAGACAGAGGAATACCACTCACCCGTTCGTAAATCCCTTGGTCGGGGGCTTGCCCCCCGCCAAACCAGGCCACCATCACTCACCGGATCAGCCCTTCTCCCAGTCTTCGGCGATATTCGATCGGGCTCAAGTCTGTCCACCGGCGGAAAGCGTGGGTGAAGTTTGCCGGGTTACTGTAGCCAAGAAACTCCGAGATCTCCACCACAGGCACGTCCATCTCGCCAAGCAATCGGATGGCGTGGCGATGGCGCAATCGGTCAACCACTTCTCGATAACTGGTTTGATTGAGTGCCAGATGTCGCTGCAAGCTGCGGCGGCTCATGTTTGCCATCACCGCAGCCCCTTCAATGGTGGGAACTGGCCGCCCGAGCCCAGCTTCCACGCCTGCCTCGAGCGAAGCGATGAGGTCCCTCGGCGGCGAGTTCATAGGTGCCGTGTCTTGGAATCGCTCCCGAAGAATCGCTCGATGGAGTTCAAATGCGGGAATTTCCAACGAAACATGGCTGGACTCCCCTAGTCTCCGACCTCCAGACAAAGCTTCAAGCTCCGCCAAATCGCCAGCATCTGAATCAAGTGTAAATCGACGAGGTCGCCATTCCGGCCCCAGCGCCATGCGCACGGCGTCAATCAAAATAAGAAGCGCAAAGCCATCCGCCTCCGCTCGCCCGCTCGACATCCGATGCTGCAAATGGAGGCTCACATTGGCTTGATCCCGGGTCAGCCAGACCTTGGCCCCCGAATTCGCCAACGGAACCAGCTTGCGTAAGCGATCTAGCAACTGCTTCAAAGTGAGTGAATTTGCGAGCAGCCCACCGAAGCATCCCATCCGATCAATCCTCGCCTCCGCCCCTACCCTTGCTCCAAACCCCACAATTCCCTCCCGCCGTCCGACATCATCCAGAAAATCGCCTGCCCAGTTTAGAGGTAACAACGATTCAGGATCATCCATCAGACCTGGCCGAAGCCCCGCCATCGCCTCCAAACGCGCCATATCAGCCCCGCCCTTGGCCAAGAAGGACATGAAGGGCAGCAAGAGGGAGCTTCGGGCCATAGCGACGTAGCGCATCCTTCCTATCCTCGGGTGTTGGCACCAAATCACAAGTGATTAGTACTTGGCTGGAAGAACACCTTCATCGTGTATGGCGTGATATCTTTATAACGCTACCGCCATGAAATTCACCGGCCTTTCTTCCCTCTTGCTTGCAGCCTTCTGTGGGCTCGCTCATTCCGACGTCAGCCAGAAAACCCTTGATGGAATCTCGACACCGGACGAAGTCGAGACCTCGATCGGCACCCTGAAGTTCCTCGACGGGGCTCCGCTCCCGGAGACTGCCGGGAAAGTCTACGACTACCTCGACACTACCCGCGCAATGGATGCTTTCCTCAAAGGCATGCCGGGTGCCTCGCTCAAGGCGCTCATCGACGGGGCCCATTCGTTGGGTGCGGTCGAAGCGAACGAAGTGATGATCTTCGACAAGCTGATGGGAGCTGAGTCGCTTTTCCTGACTGGAAACAGTTCGACCATCTACTGCGTTCCCGATCTGGACTTGAAGCGCGACGGTCCGACCGTGGTGGAGGTCCCCGACGGCGTTCTCGGGGCTGCCAATGATGGCTGGTTCCGCTTCGTCCACAACTACGCACTCGGCGGTCGCTACCTCTACCTGCCGCCGGGTTACGATGGTCCGGTTCCGGAAGGGTTCATTGTCTACCGTCCTGAGACCTATCGTGTCTGGTGCTTTATGCGATCCTCGGTCAAGAACGGCGACGTCGAGGCAGCTGCCAAACTGTGCACGGACAACGTGAAGGTCTATCCGCTCTCGAAGTTCAGGGAGCAGCCGGAGATGAAATTCGTCAGCGCGTCGGGCAAGGCCTTCAACACCATCCACCCGAATAACAGCGAATTCTATCATCACCTGAATGAGATCATCCAGTATGAGCCGCTGGGAATGATTGATGCAGAAACCCGCGGATTGTTCGCCTCGATTGGTATCGAGAAGGGCAAGGAGTTCGCGCCCGATGAGCGGATGAAGAAGATCCTCGCCGATGGCGTGGCACTCGGCAATGCCGCCTCGCGCTCGGTCGTCTGGTATCCGCGGCATGAGATGAACATGGAGGGGGTGCGCATCTATCCGGACACCGACAGCGCTTGGATCATGGCCTTCACCGGCAGGAATGTCCTCTTCAACGGAGAGGACGGTCAGACGATGAACACCGACGCCCGCGTCATGTTCCACTACCCGTACACCGCGGTGACGCCCGCCATGGCGGCTCCGAAGGAGGGAACGGGTTCCGACTATGCAATCGCCTATGTCGATGCGGAGAAGCAGCCCTTCGACGGCGCCAAGACCTACAAGATGACGATTCCGGCCGATCCTCCGGTCGGCAATTTCTGGGCGCTCACCGTCTATGACACCCAGACACGCTCGATGCTGCAGACCGATCAAGGTTTCCCGACCACGGGTAGCAACACGGAAGGCATCAAGAAGAACGAGGACGGATCCTTCACGATCTACTTCAGCCCGGAGGCCCCGGAAGGCTTCGAAAAGAACTGGGTTCAGACCGTTCCCGGCAAAAGCTGGTTCGTGATCCTCCGCATGTATTCGCCACTCAAGCCTTGGATCGAACAAACGTGGCGTCCGAGCGAGATCGAACTGGTGAAGTAACGATCACCCCAAAAATATGATGAAGAATCCATTCGCCAACAAGATCAAGGTCCTGACGCTCACAGCGCTCCTGACAGGTCTGCCACCTGTCATGGCAGAGCTTTCCGAAGCCGAACACGACATGATCGTGCGCCGCTCGTGCGAGTTGGCGATCTGGGGCTTGCCGGCCGTCGCCGCCTACGACATCGAGTTGGCCATCCAGCGCGATGCCGGTGCCAGGCCGGGGACGGTCGCCTACATGACCAAACCGATGGATTCCCGCCACGGCTTCCTGACCGCCAACGACGTAACCCCTTATGTTTTCGCCGGCGTGCCACTCAATGGCAAGGCCATGGTGATCGAGGTGCCGGCGCTTGGTGAGAAGGCGCAGCTGTTCGGCACCATCATCAACGCCTGGCAACGCCCGCTCGCCGACGTCGGCCCGTCGGGTGAGGATGCCGGCAATGGCGGGAAATATCTGGTCGTTCCGCCGGGTTACGAAGGGGAACTTCCGAAGGAGGGCTACATCATTCTCCAGTGCGACACGGCAGCGGCACACTTCGCGTTTCGCCCGGTAGCCATCAATGGTGGCACCAATGAGGATCAATCGGCCTACGCCAAGACGCTCAAGGTTTACGAACTGGGCAAGGCCGATGCTCCCTGGCCCTTTGTCGACGTCTACGAGAACCCCGTGAACACCCTGCCGGTCTATGACTGGACCTTTTTCACCGATCTCAACTCGGCCATGCAGCGGGAAAAGCCCCTGGAGCACGACTACGCCATGTCCGGCCTCATGGCCTCTCTCGGCATGGTGCCCGGGAAGCCCTTCGCTCCCGATGAGGAGACCAAGGCCGCCATGCTGGAAGGATTGCAGCAGGCCTACGACTACATGCAGCACTGGTTTGTGACCGATGGGGGAAGCCTTCGGAAGTTGTGGGATGACCGCCAGCACGGCACCTTCAATTTCCCGCTGGAACAGGCCAAGCTCGGGATCCCCTTCATCGATGAGACGGGACTGATGATCGATAAACGGGCGTTCATGTACTTTTACGTGACCTATCTTCCCAAGAAACTGGGTGGCGGTACCTACTACATCTCAGGACTTCGCGACTCGGCGGGAGACTTGCTCAATGGAAAGGACACCTACCGGCTGCGGGTTCCTGCCGATACTCCGGCCGAAGACTTCTGGTCGGTGATCGTCTACAGCATGAAGAGTAAAGGCTTCGTCGAGGAAGCCGAGCGGGTCGGTCTGGCCTCGACCAACAAGGAGTCCATGATCGTCAATGATGATGGAACCATCGACGTCTACTTCTCGCCCGAGGCTCCGGAAGGCAAGGAAAGCAACTGGATCCCGACAGGCGAGGACTGGTTCATCCTGTTCCGCCTCTACGGGCCGAAGAAAGGCTGGTTTGAAAGCGGATGGAAACTGCCCGACATCGAGAAGGTGAACTGAAGGCGGCTCCCTGAATCCAGGAGAATCAAAATCCAGCATGAAACCGGAGCCCGTTAATTGAGCCAGTCGATCAAGCTGAGCTCATAATCGAGAATACCATGACCCATCCTAGACATTCGGTGCGAGCCGCAGCCCTATTCGTCATGTGGCTTTCTGCCGCAAACGCCCAAGAGACTGGTCAATCTGCCGACGAAATTGCGAAGGAGTTGGCCAACCCCAACACCTCCCTTACCAGCCTCAAGCTGCAGACCCAATACTACGCTTTCCAGAGCGATGTTCCCGGCTTGGGAGACCTCGACATGGTCAAACTGTACCTGCAGCCGACTCTCCCTTTCGAACTGGCGAATGGCAATACTCTCTGGGTGAGGCCGGGTGTGCCTTTCTTGGTCAATCAGCCGGTCTTCGACACGGGATCAAGGCGCATTGAGGAAGAGAGTGGGTTGGGGGATGTCACGCTGGATGTGCAGTATGGGACGACTTTGGAAAACGGCTTTCTTTGGAGTATCGGAGCCTCGACCAGCCTTCCCACCGCCACGGAAAAAGGATTGGGTACTGATTTTTGGACGATCGGGCCAGGCTTTCAGATCGGACGGGTGACCGAAACCTCGGTTGTCGGGGTCTTTGTCAATCATCAGTGGGACGTCGCCGGGAATGGCAAGTCGGGGCTCGACCGACCCTACGTCTTGCTGGGACCGAACGATCCAGCGGTGAGCCTGACGACGATCCAGTTTTTCGGAATCATGATGCCTGGAAACGGATGGAGTTTCGGAACCGCTCCGATCATGACCTACAACCACGAGTCGGATGACTGGATCATCCCGCTCCATCTCACGGTGAACAAGACGCTCAGTATCGCCGGTCGCCCGTGGGAGTTCTCCGTGGATCTGAACTACTATGTGGAGACTCCGGACGAGTTCGGGCCTGAATGGATGGTTGGGTTCAACATCGCGCCGGTGGTCGAGAACGTTTTCGCCCGCTGGGTTCAGTAGCTATCCAACTTAAAGATTAGTCCAACAGAATAGAATCAACACACCATGAAAACCACCACCCTGACCTTCGCCGCCCTGAGCGGCGTGATCCTGGCGGCCGAGCCGCCGAAGATGAAGATGACCACCGAGGTGCCTGACGGAGTTGCGACTCCGGACAAGCTGGAGACCGGACTTGGCACCCTGAGCTCCTTCGACGGCGTGCCGGATGCGGAGACGACCCAGAAAGTCTATGACAATCTCGACCTTCAGCGGGCGACCCAGGCCTTTCTAAACTCGCTGCAGATTTCCTCGCTGAATGCGATGGAGCACGGGCTGACCAAGTTCGGTCCGCCGAACCAGACCGCCCTGCTTTTCGAGGACCTGATGGACTCGAAGGCGCTGTGGCTGACACCGAACACCGTGTCGGTCTACATGGCGACGTGGATGGAGCTCGGCGACGAGCCGATGGTGATGGAGACCCCGCCCAACGTGCTGGGTTTCATCAACGACGCTTGGTTCCAGTATGTGGTCGATTTTGGCAATGCCGGACCCGACAAGGGCAAGGGCGGCAAGTTTCTGGTCATCCCTCCCGGCTACGAAGGGGAGATCCCCGAGGGGTATCACGTTGCCAAGACTTCAACCTACGGCAACTGGGTGATCTGGCGTGGCTTCCAGGTCGACGGCTCGCCCGCTCCCGCCATCAAGGCGACCAAGGAGAAGTTCAAGATCTACCCCCTCTCGAAGAAGGACAACCCGCCGCCGATGAACTTCATCAACGTCTCGGGCAAGTTCCACAACACGATCCACCGGATGGACTTCGGCTACTGGGAAGAGCTCAACGAGACCATTCAAGCCGAGCCGCTGGAAGGCCTCGACGCCGACCTGCGTGGCCTGATCGCCTCGATCGGCATCGAGAAAGGCAAGGAGTTCGCGCCCGATGAGCGCATGAAGAAGATCCTCACCGAGGCGGCCAAGGTGGGATCGGTCACGGCCCGTGCCCTGACCGCACGACCGAAGGATGAACGTCATTACCTCTATCCCGGCAAGCGGGTGTGGACTAATCCCTTCATTCAGGGACGCTATGATTTCCTGCTCGATGGTGCGCGTTTGCTCGACTCGCGTGTCTACATGCACTTCTACGCCACGGGCATCACCCCGGCGATGGCAGTGAAGAACGTCGGCAAGGGATCGCAGTATGCGATTGCCTACCTCGACAAAGACGGTAACGCGCTCGACGGCAGCAAGACTTACAAAATCACCTTGCCGAAGGACATCCCGGCGAAGGATTTCTGGTCGTTTACGCTCTACGACAACCAGACGCGTTCGATGCTGCAGACCGACCAGCAGTTCCCGGGCAAGAGCAGCGTGGACAAGGACGCTCCCAAGCCGAACGACGATGGTTCCTACGACATCTACTTCAGCCCGAAGGCACCGGAAGGCAAGGAAAGCAACTGGATCCAGACGGTTCCGGGTAAGGGCTGGAACACCATTCTCCGCCTCTATGGGCCACTGGAATCCTTCTACGACCAGACCTGGATGCCGGGGGATCCGGAGCTTACTGAATGAACCCGGAACGCCAAACTACACGATCCATGAGAACCACACTCTTGATCCTTATCGCCTCTTTCGGCGGACCTTTCCTCATTTCATCCTGTTCTTCCACGGCCGGAAACGTCGCCGCAGGCGCCGTCGCAGGTGCGGCGGTCTCCAATGCCATCGACAAGAAGGAAGAAGAGGAGCGCCGCGAGGACGCCTATTGGTACAAGCAGAAGCAGAACAACAAAAACAAACGGGATTAATACCTGTTCTCTCGACTGATCTACTGCGGATTCCGCCACGGTACGGGGTCCGCATGCTCGTTTCATGAGATTCTGGTCCACGGGTTTTTTGTCAGCATCGATGCTGCATCCGGCGCTTGCCGAACGCGACGGGCCATTCGAGCGACGCCGGGAAGCCGCCGTGGAGGCCTATCCTGACCTGCAACGGCAGCTTCAGAATCCGCTCGCCAGACTCCTCGTGCTTCCGACCGTTTTCGAATACGACGACGGCGGTGGAGCAAATGGCTCAGGGAAGGCATACACCTTCCGACTGGGACCGAGGATCCCCTTCCAGTTGACCGATGACTGGCACGCGATCAGCAAAACTGAACTGACTTGGCGGGCTCAGAACGACGTGGTGCCGGGCACTCAACAGGAGGGGCTTGGTGACCTTGTCCAAACCTTCTTTTTCTCGCCCGATCGCTCGCTGGCCTGGGATGTCTACTGGGGCTTAGGTCCAACCTTCGTGGTTCCTACGGCAACCCGCGATTCGCTTGGAAGCCAGCTCTTCAGTGCCGGCCCGAGCTTCGGCTTCTTTCGTCAGCGCGACCGGCTGACCACCGGCCTGATCCTGAGCCACCTCTGGTCGGTTGCAGGGCCCTCGTCGGCGGGCCGCGTGGATACAACACGGATTGAACCACTCCTCGCCTACACTTTCCCCACTGCCTCGACGATCGCGCTGGGTGCCGAACTGAGCTACAGCTGGAGGGCCGAGCAGTGGACTGGTCCATTGGAACTGCGCTTGAGCCAGCTCACCCTGATCAGGGATCAACCCATTCAGTGGGGAGCAGGGGTCAGGGCGTTTCTCTTCCAACAGACAGGAGAGCCGGAGTGGGGTGCGTTCCTGACTCTGTCGTTTCCAATCGAGTCACCGCGCTGGCGCTTGGATTGAGCCAAGCCGGCACCACTGGAGCCACTTGGCTGAAAGGTTCTCCACGACTGGAAGAATACTGGAGCCCACCATCCACTCGGGTGCTATGGTGTCCGGGCGCTCGACGTAGTGGTTGAGATCCACGGAGAAATCCCACACGCGCAGGGTGATCGTCACCGTCTTGCCTACAGTAAAATCGGGGCAGGCTACCGGCAAGAGCCTAACAGGCCTCCTCATTCATCCGGCGTCGCTTCCCCGACCACGGCAATGAAGGACCCGAAGCGGTTGCCCGGTTTCTTGAGTCCATCGCCCCACCGCATCTGGCTGATATCGCCATCCAGAAACAAGGCGTCATCGCAACCGAGTTGACGGAACAGCCCGGCGAACTCGAACAGGTTGGGAAACTTCGCCGAGTGGAAGTCAGTCATCGCAAAGACGACATCTCCGTTTCTCGCCACGCCCACGCCGTTGCGATGCAGCCGTGAGGTCGAGGGAGCATTGAACGCCGGATGCACCTTCCCCTTGCGGAGGAGCAAGGGCCCCGACTGCACGGCGTAGGTCACGGCGGCATTTCCCAAAGGATACTCATCCGTCCGGATCACCGACGCTCCCTTGGCCGTGATCTGAAAAATCCCATTGGGCATCAGGTAGAAATTCCCCTTCCCCGGACGCCGGTTCACCGGATGCAGGGTGCTGCCATCCTGCACGAGGAGCCCACTCGGAATCCCTCCGGGCTCGAAGATCCCGCCATTCATGAGCACCTGCACGTCCTCGCCCTTCGATTCCAGAAACTTCGTGGTCGCGGGAAAGGTCCTGAGCGGTTTTCCAGCGTTATCCTTCCAGATGACCCGCACCGATGCCGCCGGCACGCGGAGCAGGTGGTAAGTGATGCCGTCGACTTCCTTCCGCTCCGGTTTCGCCGTGAGCGGCATGACCATGACAAGAATCCACAGGCTCAAGGTCCACTTCGCAAACATGGCGACCAGCCTAGGGAACTCACCGCCCGAAGCAATCCGTCGTGCCGACCAAGAGCCAGGAGACAGATTTCAGAGTTGGAATTTTTATGGATTCCACGCATTCTGGCGACTTCCCGGCCAGCCATGCCCCCTGTCGATCCCACAGTCCTCCGCGAATCCGCTTCGCTGCCTGTCAGCAGTCGCGGCTGGTGGTGGTGGCCACTCGAGACGGTCGCAGCCATCGGCGCGTTCCTCTACTGGGGCATTTTCGGGCTGCTCTTCACGCTGGTTTCCCTTCCCCTCTGCCTGCTCCTGCCGCGGAAATCCGGCACTCGTTTCGGGCGTTCGCTCCTTCATTGGGCATTCCGGGTATTCGTCCGCTACCTGCAGGTGACGCGGCTGGTCCACGCCGACCTCGACTCGCTGCGCTCGCTCCGCAAGATGACCGAGCCGGTCATCATCGCGCCGAACCACACTTCACTCTGGGACGCCGTGTTCGTGATCTCCTGCCTACCCCAGCCCATCTGCATCATGAAGGAGTCCATCCTTCGAAATCCATTCCTCGGTGGCGGCGCCCGACTTGCCGGCTACATCCCGAATGGAAAGTCCTCACGCCTCGTGCGGGAAGCCTCCGAAGCCCTGCGCGACGGCGGACAGCTTCTGCTCTTCCCCGAAGGGACCCGGACGAAGCGCACCGAGCGCTGGATCAACCCACTGCGCGGCGGCTGCGCCCTGATCGCCCGCCACGCCGGCGTCAAGGTCCTGCCGGTCTACATTCGCAGCAACACCCGCTTCCTCGAAAAAGGCTGGCCACTGTGGAAACGCCCGGAATTCCCGATCCGGATGAGCATCGAGCTCGGAAAGCCGCTGCAACCGGAGGCCGACGAAAGCGCCCGGGACTTCACCCAGCGCCTCGAGCAGACCTATGAGAAAAACCTGTCACGCGCCCACAAACTGCGCCGTCAGGTGGAATCCTGACGCTCCCGCCCAGCCCGAACCCGCGGGATGACTGGCTGAAAATCAGGTTTCGGGATTCGTCATTGATCATTCGGCGTCCCCGCTCGTAATCTCCCGCGCCGCGCGCCGGGGAAGGCCTCCACAGCGCTCGGCCCACGTCCCATGAAAGCCATTCTTGCCCTCGAAGACGGCCGCCTTTTTGAAGGTCGCGCATTTGGAGCTCCCGGCACCCATACCGGTGAAATCTGCTTCAACACGTCGATGACCGGATATCAGGAGGTCATCACCGATCCTTCCTATCGCGGACAGATCGTGACGATGACCTACCCGCAGATCGGAAACTATGGAGTGACTCCGGAAGACAATGAGTCCGCCGGCCCCCACGTCCGTGGCTTCGTGATCGGAGAACTCTCACCAGTCGCCTCGAACTACCGCTCACGCCAGACGCTGGCCGAGTACTTCACCGAGCACGGGATTCTCGGTATCGAGCATGTCGACACCCGGGCTCTGACCAAACACCTGCGCTCCGCCGGAGCCATGCGCGCCTGCCTGACGACCGAGCTTTCCGCGGAGGAAGCCGTCGCCGCCGCCAAGGCCTCCCCGCTGATGGAAGGCAGCGACTTCGTGAAGGAAGTGTCCACGCCGGACAGCTACCAGTGGGAAGAGGACTCCCGCCGATTCACCCTGCCGAACGTGGTCACCGACCAACCGGACAACTGGCTTCCCTTGCCACCCGTGAAGCACCGCATCGTCGCCTACGACTTCGGCATCAAGCACAACATCCTGCGCCGCCTGCGCCAGGCCGGGTTCGAAGTGGAAGTGGTGAATTCCCGCACCCCCGCCGACGAGGTGCTCGCCAAGAATCCCGACGGAGTGTTCCTCTCCAACGGTCCCGGCGACCCCGCCGCGCTCGGCTACATCCACGAAGAAGTCCGCAAGCTCATCGGCAAGACCCCGATCTTCGGCATCTGCCTCGGCAACCAGATTCTCGCCCATGTATTCGGTGGCAAGACCTTCAAACTCAAGTTCGGTCACCGTGGCGGAAACCAACCGGTCAAGGACCTGCGCAGCGGAAAGATTTCCATCACCTCGCAGAACCACGGCTTCGCCGTCGATGGCGACAGCCTGCCCGACGACATCGAGGTGACCCACATCAACCTCAACGACCAGACGGTCGAAGGCATCCGTCACAAGGAACACCCCGTCTTCAGTGTGCAATACCACCCCGAAGCCGCCCCTGGCCCTCATGACGCCAGCTACTTCTTCGAGGAGTTCGCCGAGCTGATCGAATCCACCAAGTAATCTTCTCCTCGCCGCTTGCTCAGGAATCGTCCCGAACCTCGGCGGAATGCAACGCGATTCGGAATGAGAAGGATCATCCGGTGGCACGGGCATCAAGCCCATCGATTCACCCCATCGCGTCGATCTGATTCACCATTTCAAACACTCTTGAATCGGGTGGGAACCTCCCGTCCTCACTCAACCACCCCGAACCCGGGCGCTCGCACCGAATTGCAGCCCTCCACGGTTCCCCAGAATTTCCAATGAACACTATCGTCACCGGTCTCCAGTGGGGAGACGAAGGCAAAGGCAAAATCGTCGATTACCTGACCGAAACCGCCGACGTCGTCGTGCGCGGACAAGGAGGCAACAACGCTGGCCACACCGTCATCGCCAAAGGCACCAAGTACGTCCTTCACCTCCTGCCCTCCGGCATCCTCTGGGACGACAAGATCAACGTGATCGGCAATGGCGTGGTGCTCGACCCCGTCGGACTCGTCGCCGAAATCGAGAAAGTCGAGGCCCAGGGCGTGAAGATCCCCGCCGAGAAACTGCTGATCTCCGACCGGGCCCACGTCGTTCTCCCCCTCCACAAGGAGCTCGACGCCGCACGCGAAGCCGCCCTCGGCGACCGCAGGATCGGCACCACCAAACGTGGCATCGGCCCGACCTACGCCGACAAGGTGAACCGCAATGGACTGCGGGTCGCCGATCTCCTCGATGAGGAATTTTTCCGGGAAACGGTGGCTCGCCGCACCGAAGAGGCCAACGAGATCCTCGCCAAATTCGACCTCCCGACCTTCGACGCCAAACAGCAGGCCGACGAAGTGCTCGCCGCTTTCGAACGACTGAAGCCTCACGTCACCAACACCATCCCCGTCCTCCACGAGGCATGGAAGTCCGACAAGGAGATCCTCTTTGAAGGAGCCCAGGGCACCCTGCTCGACATCGACTTCGGAACCTTCCCCTTCGTCACCTCCTCGAACACCACGGCGGGCGGATGCTGCACCGGCAGCGGATTGCCGCCGACGGCGATCGATCAGGTCATCGGCGTCTGCAAGGCCTACACCACCCGCGTCGGCAGCGGACCCTTCCCGTCCGTCGATGAGGCACTCTCCCAGTTCCTGCACGATCTCGGCCGCGAGTTCGGTGCCACCACCGGACGCCCGCGCGGTTGCGGATGGCTCGACGTCGTCCTCCTGCGTCAGGGATGCATGGTCAACGGCACCACCGGGCTGGCGGTGACCAACGTCGACGGGCTCGATGACTACGAGACCCTTCGTATTTGCGTGGCCTACGACATCGACGGTGTCCGCCACGAGCTGGCTCCGGCCGACCGCCGCGCGTGGGAACGCGCACAACCCATCTATGAAGAACTCCCCGGCTGGCAGACCGACACCACCGGATGCACGAGCTACGCGGATCTTCCCGAAAAGGCCAAGGCCTACCTCCAGCGCCTTTCCGAACTCTGTGATACTCCCATCCAGTTCGTTGGTGTCGGCCCCGACCGCGATCAAACACTGGTGGTCTGAGCACCTTCGAGAATCGGGCTACCATGGATCATCGACCCGATGGCGCGGCGGAGGCAAAATGATCATTGAAAATTCGCCGGCCATTCACCGATAAGACACGTAACCCCGGCTTCTTTTTCCCATCCCACTCGTGTCACCGCCATCCTCCATTCCCGAGCACGTCGCCATCATCATGGATGGCAACGGTCGCTGGGCGAAAGCCCGCGGCTTGCCACGCCGTGACGGTCATCGGGCGGGAGCCGAGTCGGTCCGCGAATGCGTGGAAGCCTGCAAACAGATAGGGATCAAGTACCTCACCCTCTACGCGTTTTCTTCCGAGAACTGGAATCGCCCACCTGCCGAGGTCTCCGCCCTCATGACCCTTCTCGAGAGGTTTCTCGACCAGAAGGCGGAGGAGATGATGAAGCAGAATGTCCGCTTGCTGGCCATCGGTCACACCGAGCGCCTGCCGGAGAAAACGCGCAACAAGCTCCGCAAAGCCATGGAACGGACCGCCGGAAACACCTCCATGACTTTGGTGCTGGCACTGTCCTACGGCTCGCGCGAGGAGATCACCGAAGCGGCCCGCTCCATCGCCAAGGACGCCGCTGCAGGCACGCTGGATCCGGATTCCATCACCAAGGAATTGTTTGCCAGCCGACTCTACACCTCGGACATGCCCGACCCTGATCTGCTGATCCGCACCTCGGGTGAATTGCGGATCTCCAATTTCCTCCTGTGGCAGATCAGCTATTCGGAGATCGTGATTTTCAAGAAATACTGGCCGGACTTCCACCAGTCCGACCTGTTCGAGGCGGTCGAGGAGTATTCCAGGCGGCACCGTCGGTTTGGAGCCCTCTGATCCGACGTTTTCCGGGCCGTTCCGCCGGATTCACCGGAAATCACCGCACTGACTCCATGGGTTCGACCGGCGCGCGATGTCTTGATCCGTCGGTCTCCCCACTTGCGTATTCGGAGACTTCCCCCCAACTTCCCCCCGTTCCCCGCCTATGGCTGACCCTCGCGAACCCACCCTCCTCCTCGTCGATCCGGACCACGACTACCTGAAGTGGGCCACCAAGCACTTGGCGGCCGATGGACTGAGAATCCTCCGATGCGATGACGCGGACAAGGCCGCCAAGGTGATTGAGAAAGCGGAAGTCGATCTGGTCATCGCGGATATCCAACTCCAGCCATTCGATGGCATGGCGCTACTCCAGCGAATCCGCGCCACCGCCCCCACCACCCTGGTCATCCTGACCACGGGCTTTCCCAGCACCGGCCAGGTCATCGAAGCCACCCAACAGGGAGCCCACGATGTACTCCGCAAGGAGTCACTCCCATTCGAGCTCAGACCTGTCGTCGAAAATGCCCTGCAGACCGCGGAAGCACTGCGGGTGGCCGACAAGCCGGAGACCGCCGCGGAGATGCCGCGAAACGAGGGCCGCCTCAAGATCATCGGGGTCTCCCGGGTCCTGCAGGATGTCTTCAAGGTGGTCGGTCGCGTCGCCAAGTCCGATGCCCCCGTGCTCGTCACCGGAGAATCCGGCACCGGCAAGGAACTCGTTGCCAAGGCCATCCACGAGTATTCCCCCCGACGCCAGAAAGAACTGCTCGCGATCAACTGTGGAGCGATCCCGGACAACCTGCTCGAGAGTGAGCTCTTCGGTCACGAAAAGGGTTCGTTCACCGGAGCCATCGCACGTCGTGCCGGCCGGTTTGAGCAAGCCGATGGTGGCACCTTGTTCCTCGATGAAATCGGCGACATGCCGCCTTCGGTTCAGGTGAAACTTCTCCGCGTCCTCCAGGACGGCACATTCTCCCGCGTCGGCTCCAACGAAACGCAGACAACCGACGCACGCATCGTTGCCGCCACGAACAAGAACCTCGCCGAGGAGGTCACCGCCGGTCGCTTTCGCGAAGACCTCTACTACCGCTTGAATGTGGTCGAAGTGAAACTTCCACCGCTGCGGGAGCGCCCCGAGGATATCCCGTTGCTGGCCGAGTTCTTCCTTCGTCGGATCACCCGGAAGAACGGCATGGCCCACATCCGGCTATCCGCCGAGGCCGGAGCCGTCCTCCAGAGCCACCGCTGGCCCGGCAACGTGCGCGAACTCGAGAACACCATGGCGCGCGCATGCGCCCTGGCCGGATCGAATGTCCTGCTGCCGGCCGACATCATGCTGGCCACCGCGCCGGGAGCGTCTGAAGAATCCATCGACCAGCACGTGAATGCCCTGCTCGACTGCCTGCCTTCCGAAAATGGCGGCGATTGGCTCCTTGAGCGTATCGCCACCCGATTGGTCGAGCGCCAGGATGGAGACCTCGGTGCCGCGTCCGGCGTGCTGGGGCTCAGCGCCTCCCAGTTCCGCAAATGGCTCGGCAATGGCGGCTGAGGACCACCGCCGCGAAATCACCATCCCCACGCATTCGGGATTTTCCTCACCCCCCGTCCCGGCCTAGCTTGCTTTCATGATCCGCTGGCCAAGCCGCATTCTCCTGCCCGCCATACTCGCGGCGGCGGTCCATGCCGCGCCTGACCTCAAGGACATCCCCACCTACCAATTGGGACTCGATGCCTTGGGCGGCCGGCTGTGGGAAGTCGCTGCATCCCGCTTTGAAGCAGCCCTCAAGGAAGAGGACCTGACACCCGAACTCCGCGCCTCCATTCTCCTCCGACTCGCGGAAGCACGCATCCGCGGAGGACAACCGGATCTCGCCCTGGAAACCCTCGCCGACCCGGATATCGCCGACCACCCCGACCGCCCGTTCTGGCATGCCCAGGCACTTGCCGCCGCAGGCAGGTTTCAAGAAGCCATCGACGCCTTCGAAGCCATCGATGCAAAGGACTCCCACCGCACCGAGATCGCCCTCACCCAAGCCCTGCTGGAGCGCGCCATTGGAGACTCACGCGCCGCCCTTTCCACACTGGATTCCATCCTCTCGCTGCCCAAACCGCCGGCCACCGCTCGCTTGCTCAAAGCGGAGATCCTCCTGGGTGAGGACAGCCCGGAGGATGCCCTGAAAGCACTCCCCCCCACCCAAGGTCTGTCGGCTGCCGATCAGCGTGTCGCGGATTTGGTGAAGGCACGCGCGCTGCTCGCGCTCGGTCAGGCCGATGAAGCCGCCCCCATCTTCCTCGACCTCACGGCCGCACCCGAGAACCAAACCCTCGAAAACCACCACAAGGCCTACATCGGTCTGGCCGAGGCAAGAATGAAGCTGGGCTCCATCGAACCTGCCGCAGACGGCTTGCTCGCCTTCATTCAGAAGAATCCGAATTCTCCGCTGCTCAACGAGGCTTTCACCCTGCTCCTGCAGTGCCTCCCCGAGCAACCCGCACCCAACGATCCCATCCTCACTCGACTCCGCGACTGGGCTCCCTCAGCCCCCGGAAGAGGCATCACCATGTCGAGCATCGAGGATGGAGCAGCCCACGGCTGGCCGCTCCCGACCCCTCCCGCCACGCCCCTCGGACCGGCATCCCTTTTCTATCTGGCCCTCGGCGTGAAGAAAGAGGACTCCCCGACGTCCCCCTTTGAAGCCCAGCTTCTTCTCACCCGGCTGCGCCTCGAGTTCCCCAACCATCAGCTGGTGCCCCGCGCCTTGTTGGAAGCCGGACGGTGGCACCTCGAAGAAGGCCGACGCCAGCGCGCCACAGCCTGCTTCGAATCCCTGAACCGGCTCGGTCAGGCTTCCCCACCCGAGCTCCGGGCACAGGGACTCACACTTGAAGCCGGAGCTCTGTTCGCGGAAGGACAGTTCGACGAGGCCGCCGACCTGTTCGATGAAGCCGCCGATCTGCTTGAAGATGATCGGCGCCAGTCGGCCCGGCTCAATGCAGCCACCTCATTGCTTGCGGCAGGTGATGTCGCAGCCTTCGACCAGCTCGATGGCAAGACCGAGGATCCATGGCTGCAATCCCAGCTCGCCCTGGAACGCGCACTCCACCTGACCTCCGTGCGCAGTCCAGATGCCTTGCCCGCTCTGCTCGCATTCATCCAGCAATACCCGGACCACCCGAGGATGCCCGAGGCCAGACTCAGCACCGCCCTCGCCGCCCTGGATGCCTCACCCGCCAAGCCCGACGTGGCGGAAAAACAACTCAACGCCCTGAGCCCCGATCAGCAGCAATCCCTCTCATCCGGTCTGCTGGCACTCGCCCGCATCCGCTTGCACGAGCGTCGGGGCAACTGGAAGGAATCCGCCCAGGAAGCCCAGGAGCTCCTCGGCACCCTCGAAGAAGGCCCGCTGCGGAACACCATCCGCTACGAGCAAGGAAAGGCCCTTTTCCAGAACAAGGACTACAACGACGCCCGCCTCGTCCTTGAAGCCCTGATTCAGGATGCCCCGGATTCCCCACAGGCCCCCGCTGCGCTGCTCCTCTCCGCACGCGCCGCAGCCGAAGGTGGAACGCCCCAGTCCCAGTCCGAAAGCCTCGAGCTCTTTGACCAACTCATCGACTCGGATTCCGATTTCCACGAAGTCGCCCGGCTCGAGAAGGCCGATCTGCTCATCCGCCTGTCCCGGCTTGAGGAAGCGGTTGAAACCCTTGCCCCGTGGTTCAAGGAAATGGAGGACGACGATCCACTCATCCTCAGCATCGGCCTCCTGCTGGGCGACGCCCTGTTCGCCCACGCTCAGGGACAGACCAGCGTCCTCGAGCAGGCCGTCGAAGTGTATGACCGACTCCTCGGTGTGCTGCCCGATGACTCTCCCGTGCGGGCGAGGATTCTCTATCAGAAAGGCCTGGCGCTCGAACAATTCCCGGGCCGTGAAAGCGATGCCCTCAAGACCTACACCGATGTCGTGGATTCCGCGGTCGGCACCAACCGGAACGACTGGAAATCCATCGAGTTGTGTGGATTCAGTGCACTCCGGATTCTCGAGAAAAGAGAGGAATGGGCCGCTGCCAAGAAGCTGGCGAGCCGCATCGCCGAGCTCAAGGGGCCACGTTCCGAAGAGGCATCCGACCGAGCCAAGCAGCTTGGTCTCGAACACATGATCTGGGACGATTGAGCGCGCAATTCGAGTCCCAACCTTGCGGCACACCCGGCTCCGGGCTAGACGTCAGGCATGGAAAAGTGGTCACGGTGGTTCAGAATCGGAGTCAGTCTGTTGGGAATCACCTGCGCTCCCGCGCTTGAAATCAAGGTCCCCGGGGTCGAAGAGCCCATCCTCGTCGATCTGCCCGCCAACCATGAGGACGGCATGAGTTGGCCAGCCGTATTTTCGTATCACGGCCAGAACGGCCAGCCCAATACCGCGCGCACCCGCGAACACACCGGAGCGGAAGACTGGATCGTCGTCGGCATGGCCTACGCCCAGCGGGGCGAACACAAACTGAGCCAGGAAGCCCTCGATCGTGAATTGGCCGTCCTGCGCGCCGTCCGCGATCGCCTGCAGCGAAGCCACGGGCTCGATCCCAAGCGACTCCACCTCGTCGGCTACAGCAAAGGGGGCTGGATGGTCGACAGCCTGCTTCAGGTCGATCGAACCCTCGCCGGTGGTGCCATGCTCATGGCAGGACACCTCACGGATTTCCCCAAGAACCCGAAGCGTTTCAACACCCCCACCCCGGTCTTCATCGGCGTCGGTCGCGAGGACCCCAACCACTTTTATTCGCTCAAGGCCCTCCTGTTCTATCGCACTCTCGGTGCCAAGGTCGACATGGAGGTCTGGCCGGAACTCGGCCACGCCTTTCCATCCGATGGGTCCGTCGGGCTGAAGGAATGGTTCGCCTTGAGAAATGGCAAACAGCCGGATCAGGAGACCTTGCAGAAGGAGTTCGAAGCTCTCACCAACCTGCCCGCCGAGGAAAGCTGGGCGACCCTCAGTGCCTTCCGCGAGCGCCCGTTCACCACCGTGCCGGGCAGCCCGTGGCCGGAGAGAATCAAGGCCACCATCGAAGAACTGGAAAAGAACCCAGCCGTCGCGAAACAAGCCCGACTTGCACGCGCCCACCGCTCGCTGCTGGCCCGTGAACTCAAGGCCCGGACGGCCCAGGATTTCCTCAGTCTCGACTCCGGCTACATGAAACTCCTCGCCGAGGCCAGTGGCACGGACGTGGAGGAACTCGCCCAGCGCGATCACCGACGGGTCCTGACCATCGTGGAACAGATTCGCAAGCAAGCCCCTGCACCCCAGCCGAAGCCGGCCCAACCCATCCAGCCGGACATGCCCACCAATGATCGCGTGATTCCACGCAATCCCATGGTCCGCTGAATCCAGAATTCGTTCGGAAGCTCACACCCAGCCTTCCCGCAAGCTCGCCGCCCTGATAAGAAATCACACCATGTCGGAAGAAGCACCGGAACCGGAACGCATCCGTACCCACCTGCGGCGCAGCTGGAAGAGCCTGTTCGGGATTCAGGCACTCTGTCTTGTCATCGGAGCGCTGATCGGCGCCCCCCTGCTCACCGCCGCGGTCCAGACCGCTCTCGCCAGTTCGGACAAAACCGTCCTCAGCGACACCGACATCCTATCCTTCATTGCCAGCCCAGCCGGACTGCTTCTTGCGCTGGGTCTGGGGGCGTTGTGGTTGACCCTTCAACTCCTCGGCTACGCCGCCCAGCTCGTCGCCGGCCATCAGTCCTTCCACGGCGAGGCTCCAACCATCACCGCCGCGCTATCCTACACCGCCTCCCGGCTGCCGTCGCTGCTGGCCCTGTCTCTCCGCTTCCTGTTGCAGGTCTCGACCATCGCCCTCCCTTTCTTGGCAGCCATCGCAGGCGTTGCCTGGGTGCAACTCGGGCAGCAGGACATCAACTACTACCTCGACGCCCGCCCCCCGGAATTCATCCTCGCGGTGATCCTGACCCTCGGAATCCTATCCGTCATGGGCTTCGTGGTCATCCGACACGCCGTGGGCTGGATGCATGCCCTCCCGCTCGTCCTCTTCTGCAAGGAATCCGCAGGCAGCGCTCGGCAAAAAAGCCCCAAGGCATGTCGGGGTCAGAAACGGAAAATCGCCACCGCCCTGGCCCTCTGGGCGTTCGGCACACCGCTCCTCCTGCTGCCGACCAACCTGATCTGGCCGCCGGTCACCCTGTGGGCGGCCGAGATGCTTCAACACCGTCTCGGCGTGCTCGCGCTCTGTCTGGCGATGGTCCTCCTTCTCTCCAGTGGCATCGCCATGCTGATCGGGTTCACCACTCAATCGGCACTCGCCCTCTATCACCTCAAGCTCTTCCGCCAGACCGGTCTGGATCCGGAGGATTTCAAGACCGAAGGTTCCAGCACCTCCCGAGCCATTCCGTGGAAGCTCCTGATCGCCGCTTCGTGCGTCTGTCTGGGATTCATCGCCTACTTCTGCCACCAGCGGCTGGACCGTCTGACCAGCAAGGACGACGCCGTGGTCATCGCCCACCGCGGCGCCTCCGCCAAGGCACCTGAGAACACCATGGCCGCCATCGAGTTGGCCGTGGACTCCGGAGCGGATTGGGTGGAAATCGATGTGCAGGAAAACGCCCGCGGTGAAATCCTCGTGTTCCACGACAAGGACTTCATGCGCATGTCCCGCGATACCACGTCGCTTCGTGATGCCACGCAGGACCAGATCGCACAACTCGACATCGGTTCATGGTTTGACCCGAGATTCGCGGACCAGCGGACACCCACCCTGCGGGAGGTCCTAGAATTCTGCAAAGACCGGGCCGGCGTCATCATCGAACTCAAGTACTACGGCTCCGAGGAACAACTCGAGCAACGGACGATCGACATCGTCGAGGCGACCGGCATGACCGATCAGGTCCAACTCATGTCGCTCAAGCTCGAGGGCGTCCAGAAGGTCCGCAAGCTTCGGCCAACCTGGAGGGTGGGCTTGCTGTCGTCGATCTCGGTAGGCGACCCGACCCGCCTCGACGTCAGCTTCCTCGGTCTCAATGCCAACTCGGTCACGGACCGGCTCATCGACCGTGCGCACCGGTCGAACATCGAGGTTTATGCCTGGACCGTGAACGACCCGACCCTCATGTCATCCCTTCTCAGCAGAGGAATCGATGGGCTCATCACCGACCGCCCCCACACCTGCCGGAAGGTGATCGACGAACGAGCCACCCTCAATCCGGGCGAACGCCTGTTGATCGACCTTGCCGCACGCCTTGGTCGCCTGCCAGACTCGCCCGAGCAATGACTTCATTCCGCTTCCTCGCGATCAGCATCATTACCTTGAGCCTCTGCTCATGCGGCATCGTGCGCGCGCCCTTCAAGGTCGCGGGAGGAGTAGCCAAGGGCACCGCCTCACTGAGCCGCGCCGCCGTCACCAAACCCATGGAGGCCCACAAGAAGCGCAAGGCCAACAAGGAGGTCGAGAAGAGACAGCGCGAGACCAAGGAAGCCGCCGCCCGGGATGCCGGCCCATCACTCGGCGGAAACAGCGGCTTCGGATCCAATCCCACCTTCGGCACCGGTGGCACCAAACTTCCCGATCCGATGGAGAGCGACCCCACCGTGGGTTCGGACCCACTCCTACCGGTCCCCAACGAATAGCGTGTGCGAGAACCGCTTGGCCTTCGGGTAGGCCTTTGCACCGATCGATCTCACCCCGTTGAAATGCTTCGCCATTTCGCGCTCGAAGCTGCGATCGCGATTCGCCGACCAGAAGATCACCCGTCCGCCCGGAGCCAGCGCGGACTTGATCCGCTTCAGACCTTTCCTCCCGTAAAGCGCGTCATTGCCGCCATCCACGAGGCCATCCGGGCCATTGTCCACATCCAGGAGGATCGCATCGAAGCGCCCACCCGCCGCGCGGTCGATACACTCCGCCACATCACCCAGATGAACGTGAACCCGGGAGTCGTCCATCAGCGATCCATTGACCGCTCCAAGGTGCTCTCGATTCCAATCAAGGATCTCCGGCAGGAGTTCCGCGACCGTGACCTCCGCCTCATCCGTTCCGAGCTCCAGCACACGTCGCAGGGTGAAACCAAATCCCATCCCGCCAATCAGCACACGTCGCGGCGAGATTTCGCCCGCCAACTCCGCCATCTGCTGCTCTGAAGCAGTCGCCATCGTGCTCATCAGAGTCACTCCATCGACTTTCAGAAAGTAGTGCCCGTCGTGTTCCTGCAGCAGCATCGGACGACCGTCCGGCGTGCTGCAGCGGGCGAGCGTGGTGGTCACCTTCATCGCACCAGAGCCCCACTTCTCACTCAGTGGAAGCCACCGCAGCCACAGGGTGCGGCTTCCCGCTCAGGCTTGATCTTGGCAGGCGCCATCTTGCGGATCTCCTCCAGATCCGGCAGCGTGATCCGAGGGTTCTTCTTGTCGCCGTATGAGTCGAGATTCGCGTTGAGTTCATCCTCGGTGACCTTCTGCGACTTCACCCCGCCTTCCGGCACCTCCATGCCCGCGGTCCACACGATGGCATTCAGCACGACGGTCCTGAATCCATCGAGCGCCCAGTTCTTGTGGTAGTGACCGCCCGTGAACCCCACCCCACGGCCACCATCCTCACGCTCCACGCCCCACATCAGGGTCTGCGGCTTGTTCATGCCTTCCGCACCATACCAATTCCACAGATTGATGTAGCGGCGCATCCGCTCGCGGGTCGGCACCGCGGTCACCAGGTCCAGCACCGCCTCGCGGTCATCCTGGAAACGCATGTTGTAGTAGAATTCATCATAACTCTCGAATGCCTCCGGCACACCCCGGGAAATCTCGTGACCCGGCATCACCTTCAGCTCAGCCAACCAGTGGGGGTTCACCGAGAATCCCGTCTCCATGGCCGCACCCACCCAGCGGCGCTGGTACTTGTCCGCATTCTCCTTCGAGGGGTGAACCGCGTAGTGCATGAACATCAAACCCGCCCCGTTCTTCGCGAGGCGATCCAGTTCATCCCACTTGCCCGCAATCGCCTTCGATGCATCACAGTAAATGACGATGGCATCCGCATTCTCGAGCACTTTCGGCGTCTTTGCCCACTCCACGCCCACCACCGAGGCCTTCACATCCAGCCCGCTCTGCTCATTCAGCGCCTTGGCAAGAAGCAGGCTCCCCGCACGAAACTCGTGCTCGCCGGAAGCATGACTTTTCCGGCCTGCAATGAAAACGATCTCCTTGGTCTCGGCCACCGCCGGGAGACCCGAGGTGGCAATCAGGAGCGAAGAAATGAGCAACTTGGGATTCATCAAACCCCAATACGCCAGATCACCGCCATCCTTCCAAGCAAGATTCCTCGGCCTGCTCTTCAAGGAACCAATGGAGCAAAGTCGGCGCGACGCGATCGTTGGGCGGCACTAGCTGCTCTGATTCTTAGCAAGCGTGAGGTGATGCTTGGCAGCCCTGCCACTGATGGACTCGTGTTCCATCAATTCATTCGCGATCACCTTGACCCCTGCCCAGTTGGCGTTGTCGGCAAGCAGGTGCTGAGTCTTGTCGAGCATCTTGTGCAAGAGCTTGGCAGCCTGGCGGGAGTTACCCGAGCGAGCCATGGCCAATCGTTCGACCGCTTGAAGGTCCTGTCCCGCGCCCTGCACATTGTAGCGCCCGGACTTCTTTCCCTCGGCCGCCATCCCTGCGAGAAGGATCAGCATGTCCGCCTCCAGCTTGTCCTGCACCTGCTTCGCCCGCCCCTTCTGGATGGTGCAGGATCCAAGACGATTCTGAGAAGGAATGATACTGACCTTCTGAATGGTGCGCCCCATCAACAGCGCCATCACCGCATGCCCTGCTTCATGATAAGCGGTCAGGATTCGTCGGTCATCGGTCATTGCTCACAGCAGCTATCCGTTTGGGCCTGCCAACGACAAGCCCACACAATCCAAATTTCACATTTCCCCTGCCTGGCTCTGTTTCCTTGAATCGAAGAAACCCATCCCGGAAAGTGATGCACCCATGACCGAATCATCCGACCCCTTGGATCCATTCCGCGAGGCGAGAAGCGAGAAGGGCGTAATCAAGTGCCCATTCCAGGGCGAGGAGGTGCCGATGATTCTCCGTCACGCCGATGTGCGAGCCGCTGCCAAGGATTGGAAAACCTACAGCTCAGACGCGCCGTTTCGCGTGCCAATTCCTTCGGAGGAGGAAGTGCGGACCATGCGACAACTGCCAATCGAGACCGATCCTCCTCAACACACCGAATATCGCGAAATCGTGAAATCCTTCTTCCAACGCTCGAAGACACCGGAGGTGATCGCGAAGGTGGAGGCATTGGTCGATTCGAAACTATCCGAGGCCCTGGGTCATGACTCGATCGAGATCGTCAACGGCCTTGCCCTGCCGATCCAATCGCATGCCCTGACCTACCTGTTGAACGTTCCGGAGACCGAAGCTGAGACGTATGTCGGCTGGGGTATTCACGTATTCAAGGTGCAAGGCGGCAAGTTCAAGAAAGGCAACGCCTTGGAAGACTACCTTGCCAATCAATTCGACCGCGCCGAGGCGAACCCCGGAGAGGATTTCTTCAGTGCACTGACGCAGGGGGAATTTCAGGGCCGTAAGTTGACCCGCGAAGAGATGATGGGATTTGGCAATCTGACATTCGCTGGAGGTCGTGACACGATCATCCACAGCATCTCATCGATCATCGAATACTTCGGCAGACACCCGGAGGCCCTGGATTTCCTCCGGAAAGATCCGAAACGAATCGTCCACGCGGCCGAGGAGTTTTTCAGGGTGTTCATGCCCCTGACGCATATCGGCCGAGTCTGCCCGGTAGCCACCGATGTGCATGGAGTCCCAGTGAAGGAGGGCGGGCGCGTGTCGCTGGGATGGGCATCGGCCAATTTTGATGAATCGGTTTTCGACCAAGCCCAGACCATTCAACTCGATCGCAAACCCAACCCGCACATTTCCTTCGGTTTCGGCGCGCACCTCTGTCTTGGTGCCCCACACGCGCGGCTGCTTGTTCGAACACTCCTGAAGGCGCTGGTCGATCGTGTGGCCAAAATCCACGTGTTGGAAGCACGTCCACACATCGAAGTGGAGGAACACTACCAACGCTCCAATGGATTCGAGGCCCTCAAGGTCAACATGGAACCAGCCTGAGGCTCCCCAAACACCTGTGAGAGTGCTCGACAAAAAACATGGCGCCTCATCCCATAAGTCGGTCGCATCCCGCATCCCGCATCCCTCAAGACCGCTTTGCCGCTTGTGAGTGCTGCGCGAGAGATGCCTACTTTCTCCACACATCCCAGCAGCGGTTGCCACTGAGGGAGGTGTGATCACTGAAAATGCTGCGTTGAACGAAAGCAGCCGCTGCGATTCTTCTCTGAATAGAACAGCGCCCGCGCCCGTCGAAGCCTGCATGATGACCCCGCTTGTCACCCGAATTCTTGCCGCCGCAGCCATCCCTCTCGTTGCGACCTCCTGCATGACGACCTACGATGCCAACGGAAGGCCCGTCCAGTCGGTCGACCCGGCCGCAGCTGCCGTCGGAGTCGCCGCCGCCGCGGCCATTGGCTACGCCGTGGCGAACAACCGGGACCGCAACGACTATTATTACGGCCGCCCCTACTACGGGCGCCCCCGCCCCTGCCGCTACTGATCACGAAAAAGGGCATTCCCCGAGTCAGGGAATGCCCGTAATCGATTCGTCGGCGAGGCCGGATCAATCCCGGCGACCCAGCAACATCATCGCCCAATAGGCGAGTTGGGCAATGGCAGCCACCGCAGCAGCCACGTAGGTCATCGCCGCCCAGAAGAGCGCGTCCTTCGCCTTGTCGTGCTCGAATCCGCGCACGTAGCCACTCTGATCCAGCCACGCGAGCGCCCTCTTGCTGGCATCGAACTCCACCGGCAGGGTGATGATCGAAAACAGCGTGGTAACCCCCATCGCGATCAGGAAGACGTAGATGAAGACCGTCCCGCCCGAGCCCATGGCAAACAAGCCGAAGATCATCATCCACATGAGGATGTTCATGAGCTGACTGGAAAGCTGGACCGCAGGCACCATCTTCGAGCGCATCGTCAACCACGCATACGCCTGCTTGTGCTGCAGGGCATGGCCGCACTCGTGGGCCGCAACGGCCGCCGCCGCGACGTTGTTCTGCGCATACACCGCTTCACTGAGATTCACCGTCTTTTTGGACGGATCGTAGTGGTCCGTCAACTGACCCGGAACACTGATCACCTGCACGTCGTTCACCCCGTTCTGGCGCAGCATCGCCTCGGCGACCTGGGCCCCCGTCTGGGCGATCGGCATTTGCGAATACTTGGCAAACCGGGACTTCAAGGTCCCGCTGATCAGCATGCTGACGAGGGCCATGCCTCCCAGCAGAATCCAGTAGCCGATCCCAATCCCGCCGACCCCATGGGTCGACCCATCTTGAGCTTGCGCGAGCAATTCAAACATCATGCGCCCATTTTACCCGCAACTGGGTGGGGTGCAACTGGGACCGACGTGGAAAAATCCGGTTTTTTCCCACTTTGCCGAGCGGGCGGTTTCCCGACCTGTCACAGCCTGACTTCGTAGGTCTTTTCGATCGAGAAGGTCCGGTCGGGCTTCACTTCGAGGCGGGACCGGCGATGAATGCCGCAGAGCAGACCCACCGAAGCCAGCGTGAAGACCAGATTGGTTCCCCCGTAGCTCACGAAGGGCAGCGGCAAGCCGGTATTGGGCAGCACCGCGGTGGTCACCGCGATGTTGATCATGGCCGGAACCACGATCACGGCCGTCAGGCCAATCGCCAGACAGCGATTGAAGACATTCCGCGAATACATGGCGACGCCAATTCCCGCGACCGCGATCACCACATAGCACAACACCGTGCCGAGCGTTCCCCACAGGCCCAGTTCCTCGCCGATGTTCGGGAAAATGAAGTCCGTGTGCGCATAGGGCATGTGGCCGAATTTCTCGAAGCCATTGCCAAGGCCCTGCCCTTTCACTCCTCCGTTGCCAAACGCAAGCAGCGCACGCCATTGCTGGAGGCCCTTGTTCATCTGGTGAACCGGGTCTTCAAGATTCATCCACGCTTCGATCCGCGTCCAACGGTTCTCATTCGATCTTACCAGGAAATAGAAGGCCGTGCAGCCGGTCAGCACCGTGGGCACCAGATAAAGGAGCCGGACCCCCGCAGTGAAAAGCACTGCGAATCCTGCAGCGCCCAGCCCCACCGCGGTTCCCATGTCGGTCTCGAACAGGATCAGGCAAAGCGGAATTCCCAGCAGGATGCTCGGCACGACGAATCCCTTGAAGAAAGTCGGGATCTCCGTCTGCCAACGCGCGAACCATCCCGCCAGCGCAATCATCGTGATCGCCTTGGCCACTTCGGAGGGCTGGAAGCGGTTGACCACTGGGAAATTGATCCATCGACGCTCACCATTCAGGTCCGCCGCGACTCCGGGCACGTAGCACAGCGCGAGAAGCAGACAGCCGGCCAACAGCAGCCATGGCCAGAAACGACGGAGGTGGCTCGGGTCCAGCACGGCGAGGAGCATCGCACCGATGACCCCTGCCACCGCCATCCAGCTCTGCCGGACGAAGAAGTAGTAGGGATCCTCGACCCCTTTCACCCACGCACTCGTACTCGCCAACATCACGAGACCGAGCACCACCAGGGTGGCGACGGCCATGCAAAGGGCAATATTGAGATAACGGGCCATGAGGAGAAATCAGGAGGAGTCTCAGTCAGGGATGACCAGAGTCGCCCCCACCCGAAGGTGCCGGGCATTGGAGATGCCGTTGATCTTCATCAACTTGTCAGCCGTAGTGCCGTGACGCTGGGCGATCGCCCAGAAGGTATCACCCGACTTCACCTTGTAGGTCGTTCCCGACGCGGTGACTTCAGGTTGGTTCACGGTGCCACTGGCACGGGCATCGGCCTGGCGTGCCGCCTCGGTCGGCACCAACTCCGGCTGGGGAGCGGCTGGAGCCACGCGGACAGGCTCTTCCGGTGCCACCGCAGCCACGGGAGCCGCCGGAGGATTGATCGGAGTGACCTCGGGCGTGCGATCGCGCAGTTCCGTGACCACCGGGGGTTCGACCGCGGTGATCATCTTCGGTGGGATGCGCAGCACACGGCCCTGACGAATCCCCAGATTCTCATTGGCTTGGCGGAGCTCCATTTCATCGATCCCGAAACGCTGTGCAATGCTCTGATAGGTATCACCCGTGCCCACGGTGTAGAGGGAATCGCCTGAGCGAATGGTTGGCAGATCCTCGCCCTGATCACGATTCAGCGCAGCCGCCGGGCTGGCAGGTTGCAGGGGCTTGGCCACCGCCGGAGTCGGGGTCTTCGCCGTCGCCTCGTCATCACTCAGCCAGTGGCTGTGGAAGAAGATGCCACCAATGGCGACCACGTGGATGAGCAGGATCACCACCAGCGCACGGGCAATCCCAAGATTCGGCACGTCACCTTCGAAGTCGGCGGGTGTGGCACTGGTTGCAGCACGATGCCGCTTCTTCTTGCGTGCCACGTTGGCAAAGAGTGTCTGGAAGCCCCGCTTTTTCACAGGGCGGCGTTTCACGGACATGCGTTGATTATTCATGGGTCGTAAGGGGGTTAGCGAAGTTGATGGACGAGCTGACAGAATGCATCACCGCGCTGCTCGTAGCCGGTGAACTGATCAAATGAGGAAGTGCCCGGTGAGAACAGGACCGTGGCACCCGCCACGGCTTTGGCGTGCGCGGACTCAACCGCCTCGGCGAGTGTCTCCACCGTTTCACACGGGGAAAGCTCTCCGACCAGATCGGCCAGGGCCTGACCGATCTCACCAAAAGTCACCACGGCCGCAGCGCGCTCCTTGAGTAAGGGAAGAAGCGGTCGATAATCGAGCCCTTTTTCCTTTCCTCCTGCAATTAATACGATGGGCCTAGTTTGTGAGCGAAGGGCGCTTTCCAAGGCGTGCAGATTCGTCGCCTTGGAGTCATTGAGCCACTCGACTCCGTCGAGGATACGGACCAACTCGCACCGATGTCGCGGAGGGGCATAACCATCGAAGGCCTTCACCACCGAATCGCGGCTCACTCCGAGGGCCTCACAGGCAGCGATGGCCGCCATGGCGTTCTCGGCATTGTGCAGTCCTCGGAGGTGGGTGCCCTGATGCATGTCGATCACTTCCTCGAGGCCGTGACGGATCCTCTGTCCATCGGAAAACCAATCCGCGGAATCATCCTCGGTCGAAAAGGTCACGCAACGTCCGGCACCGGTCGCGATTGGCTCACCATGACGAACCACCACGGTGTCCGATGCGGTCTGGTTGGTGAAAATCCGCAGCTTCGCTTCTCGGTAGCTGTCGACGTCAGGGTAACGGTCCATGTGGTCCGGCGCGAAGTTCAGCCAGACCGCCACGTCAGGGCGGAAATCCACGATCGTCTCAAGCTGGAACGAACTGGCTTCAAGCGCCAGCACCGTCGGCTGCGGATCACGCATCACCACCTCGCAAACCGGCACTCCGTAGTTCCCGCAGGCGGCAGGCTCTTCGCCGCCGGCACGGAGGATGCGCTCGACCAGCTCGGTGGTGGTCGTCTTCCCATTGGTCCCCGTGATCGCGATGATCCGGCCCTGATAGAAACGGCAAGCCAACTCGATTTCACCGATCGTTTCGCCGGCCTCAGCGGAGAATGCCTTCACCAGAGAGCCGTAGGTATCCACCCCCGGGCTCACCACGAGCACATCGGATGCTTCAGCGGACTCCGGAGTCGCCCCCGGGTGCGCGGTGACTCCAGACGGCAGATTCTCGATCGACTCCGACGCGTCATACACATGAACCCGAGCTCCCTCGCGCAGGGCAAGCGCCGCCGCGGCCCGGCCACTGCGGCCGGCCCCGAGGATGTTCACACGACGTTCCTTGAGTTCCATTAGACGATTTTCAGCAAAGCCAGCCCGAACAGGGCGAGCATGATGGAGATGATCCAGAAGCGGATGATGACCTGGCTTTCATGCCAGCCGCGCAGCTCGAAGTGGTGGTGGATCGGCGCCATCGCGAAGATCCGCTTCTTGCGCAGCTTGAAGCTACCGACCTGAAGCATCACCGAAAGCGCTTCCATGACGAACACCCCGCCGATGATCACCAGCAGGAGTTCCTGTTTCACACAGATCGCCGCGGTTCCGATCGCTCCACCAATCGCGAGCGACCCGGTGTCCCCCATGAAGACCTTCGCCGGGTGACAGTTGAACCACAGGAAACCGAATCCGGCACCGGCCAGCGACAACAGGAACACGGTGAGTTCGGCAACAAACCGGTTGTACGGGATCGTCAGGTATTCGGTCGCCATGAACAGATGGCCGGCCAGATACGCCAGCATCGCATAGGCCAGCGAAACCGTGATCGTGCACCCGGTCGCCAGACCATCCAGACCGTCCGTGAGATTCACCGCGTTCGAGCAGCCGATGATGACTGCGATGAAGAACGGGATGATCAGCCATGACAGATCGATGATCGCAAACTTGAACAGCGGGAAGGTGATGGCTCCGATGCCCATCGGCTGGTCGCCCAGCTTGTATCCAGGCACGTAACCATACTCCTCGAGCTGATCCGGAGTGTATCCGAACCCCGAGATCTCCGGCTTGAAGAAGATGAAGCAGGCCGCCATCGCCGCGATGACCAACTGCCAGAAAAGTTTGGCCCGCGCGCTGATGCCATCGGAGTTCTTCTCCTTGACCTTCTTGTAGTCGTCGCAGAATCCCAGCAAACCGAGCGCGCCCATCGTGCAGGCGCACACCGCGACGAACGGGTTGAAGGGCTTGGCACAGATCAAGGTGGAAATGAGCACCGAACCGAGGATCAGCACGCCACCCATCGTCGGGGTGCCCACCTTGCCACCATGGAGTTCGGCCAGCTTGTGGACTTCGTCAGCCGTCCGGATCGGCTGACCGACCTTGAGCGAGATCAACCGGCGGATCACCCGCGGCCCGAGAACCACACTCAGCAGGAATGCCATCAAGGCACCCAGAGCCGCACGAAACGTGATGTACTGCAACAGGTTGAGGAAGCTCAGGGCATGCGCCCAGCCTTCCGCACCGGCAAGTTTCTCGGCTTCAAACGCGCTGCGCCACCATTCGTAAATCCAATAAAGCATCAGTTGTTCGGGGGAAATGCCTGATTCATCACCTTCTCCATGGCCGCGCTCCGACTGGCCTTGAATAGAATGGCGTCACCCGGCTTGAGACGGTTCGAAAGTTCATCGGCTGCCGATGAACCTTCAGCAAAGTATTCGGCGTTGCCCGCACCCTCGGCGATGCCTTCGGCACCCTTGCCCACGGCCACCACACTCAGGCCTCGTTCGGCGGCAAGTCGGCCGACTTCCAGATGAGCCGCTTCGGCATGGCTGCCAAGCTCACCCATCGGGCCCAGCACCACGAACCGACGGGCTCCATTGGCCACCGGTGTTTCGGCCAGGGTCTCGATGGCTGCCGCCATCGATTCCGGGTTTGCATTGTAAGTGTCGTCGAACACCGTGATCCCGGACGACTCGTAGCGGCGCAGCCGGCCACTCGTGAGTTCTGTCGATGACAGCCCGCGGGCGATCTCCTCCGGGCTCATGCCGAGGAACCAACCGCAACCCGCGGCAAGCAGGGCATTCTTGACCATATGCCGCCCGATCACGGGCAGATCCACCTCCGCCACCGCCTCACCCTCGATCACCAGGGTGAAACGCGAACGCCCGCCCTCCTGATGGAGATTCTCGGCGCGAACCAGACCCCGCCCGTTTCCAACCGGGATCACCCGCGCCTTGGTACGGGACTTGAAGTATTCGTAGAAATCACAACCCGCCGGCACGAAGAGCGCACCGCTTTCGGGCAGCGCGCGCGCCAGCGATCCCTTCTCCTCGGCAATGCTCTCACGGCTTCCCAGGTGCTCGATGTGCGCCGTGCCGATGTTGGTGATGATGCCCAGGGTCGGCATCGCGATCTCACACAGCGGCGCAATCTCACCCGAGTGGTTCATCCCCATCTCCACCACCGCGGCATCGTGCTGCGCCTCGATCGAAAGTACCGTCAACGGCACCCCGATGTGATTGTTCAGGTTGCCCCGTGTCGCACAGACGTCGTAGCGCTGCCCGAGTACCGCCCGGGTGAAATCCTTCGTGCTCGTCTTGCCATTGGAACCCGTAATGCCCACGACAGGCATCTCCCGTTGCTGACGCTGCCAGCGCGCCAACCTCTGCAAGGCGAACAAACCGTTCGGCACCTTGACCACTGCCGCCCCGTGCGCATCGGCCTCATCCCAGCGCTCGACCACCACGACCCGGGCTCCGGCAGCAGCAGCCTGACCGGCGAAGTCATTGGCATCGAAGCGATCTCCTTTCAGGGCAAAGAACGCCGCACCATCCGGAATCGTCCGGGTATCGGTGGAAACCGCGCCAGCCACCGCCCCGCCGTCACCCAGAAGCAATTCGCCTCCGGTGATCTGAGCCAGGGTGTTGGCATCGACAGGTTTCATCGTTTCCTCGGTGGTTCATCCATGGGTGGACGCTCGGCCAGTGCGATGCGTGCCTGATTCCGGTCGTCAAAATCCACGGTGTTTCCCGCGAACTCCTGATAAGTCTCGTGACCCTTCCCAGCGATCAGGACCATGTCCCCTTTCCCGGCCGCGTGAATGGCGATACGGATGGCTTCCGCGCGATCCGCGACACTCTTGTATCGGCTGTTGCCCATTCCGGCTTCCACTTGCTCGATGATCGCCTGGGGATCCTCACTCCTAGGATTGTCCGACGTGATCACGCACACATCCGAATAGCGGGCTGCAGCCTTCGCCATCAGCGGACGTTTGGCGCGGTCACGGTCCCCCCCACAGCCGAAGACCGTGATCAGTCGCCGTGGCTCCAGCTCCTTCAGCGTTTTGCAGGAATTCTCCAATGCGTCCGGCGTATGGGCATAGTCGACGAAAACTGAAACGCCATCGCGGTTGCCGCAGTACTCCATTCGCCCGGGAATCTGCGGCGCTTCCGCGAGGGCCGCGATCGCCTGGCGCATCGGCACCCCGATGGCTTTCATGGCACCGAGTGCCGCGAGGATGTTGTAGGCGTTGAAGCGTCCGATCAGTGGAGTGCGGATGAGATACTGGCGCCCCTTGGTTTCAAGTTTCACCTCCATGCCACGCGAACTCTGGCGGAATTCCAAGGCCCGCAGGTCGGTATGCAGACCGAAGCCATAACGCACGATCGGCATCTTGTCCCTCAGCATGCCGGCCAGCTCCGCTCCGCTCGCATCATCCACATTGATCACCGCGACGGGCTTCTTCCCCCGGGGATCGGCAGCTGCGGCCTCGAACCAGGAGAACTTCGCCGCCGCATACGCCGCCATCGTTCCATGGTAGTCGAGGTGGTCCTGAGTCAGGTTGGTGAAAACGAGCGCGTCGAAGGCCAGATCAGCCACCCGCTTCTGGTCGATCCCATGCGAGGAAACCTCGAGGGCCGCACCCCGGCAGCCATTGCCAGCCATGCGTGCGATCAAATTCTGCAAATCCACCGCATCCGGTGTCGTGTGGCTTGCCACCGTGATCTTCTCCCCGTCGTCGACCTGCACGGTTCCGAGCAGACCTGCACGATGCCACGCGGACTTCATGATATGGTGACAGAGGAACCCCGTCGTCGTCTTTCCGTTCGTCCCGGTGACACCGACCAGCTTCAAGTCCCTGGACGGATCACCTGCAAGGCCTGCGGCCATTGCCGACAGCGCCGCCCGGGTATCGGAGACCTGAATCCAGGTCACCTTCGTTGGATCGCCCGTTTCCGGAGCGCTCTCACTGACCACCGCCACGGCCCCCGCCTCCACGGCGGAACCGATGAATCGGCGCCCGTCCACCTGAGTTCCACGCACCGCCACGAAGATCGACCCATCGTCGACCTGACGCGAATCCGACGTCACCGACGAAACGTCGACGTCGAGCGAACCCACGACGAGTGGTTTGCGCAGCCTGGAGGTGAGTTCGCTGAGTTTCATGGCTTAGTCGGCTTCCGCCAGGGTGTCCTCGTCAAGAGGCTCGGTGGGAGTGAGATTCATGTGCGTGGCCAATCGCTCGGCCACCTTGGCAAAGGTCGGCGCCGCAATCGTTCCCCCATAGCGCTTCACCTCATTCGTGAGAGGATCGTCCACCACCACGAGGCAGACGAAGGCCGGATCCTCGGCAGGCATCATGCCGGCAAATGAAACGGTGTAGTGCGACTCACTGGCGAACGGGGGCTTCTGATAGCGACCTTTGTCGATGCGGATCGCCGTGCCAGTCTTTCCTGCCACCTTGAAGCCGGAAACCGCAGCGCGGGTCGCCGTGCCACCCGGCTCCACCACTGTGACCAAGGCATCGCGGAGCTGCTCGGCGACTTCCTCTCGAAGCACCCGTCGCTCGACTTCCGGACGGTAGCGCTCAAGCACGGTTCCGTCGTTGGCAATGATCGAACGGATCACCCGGGGACGAACCCACTCACCGCCATTCGCAATCGCCCCATAGGCCGCCGCTACCTGTAGCGGAGTCACATTCAGCGCGTAGCCATAGGAGGCCCGGCTGAAGTCGATCAGATTGTTCGTGTCCCGGACCGTGCCTGCGGATTCGCCACTAAGCAGGATCCCGGTGTCGCTTCCCAATCCGAGTTGGTGGGCATACTCGTAGAACCTCTTGGTGCCGAGCTGACGGGCGATCTTGAAGGCGCCGATGTTGCTCGACTTCTGCAACACTCCCCACACCGGAAGCATCCCATACGGATGGTGATCGGGAATCCGGAGGCGGCCCTCCTGATACAGCCCGTTGTGACAGTATATCAGGGTTTCAGGGCTAACCAGACGCTCATTCAGCGCACCCGCAGCCGCCACAATCTTGAACGTACTGCCCGGCTCGTAGATCCCCTGCAGGGCGTAGTTCATCGCCCCTTCGGCCAGCCCTTCCTTGCGGTTCAGGTTGAAATGTGGCCGACTGGCCATCGCCAGCAACTCTCCGGTCTTCGGTTCGAGCACCACGATGCAGCCCCGTTTGGAAATGTAGGTCTCGAGCGCGGCATCCAGCTCTTCCTCGACGATGGCCTGAATGCCCATGTCCAGGGTCAGCTGGACATTCAATCCGTGCACCGGAGGCACCATGCTCCCCTCCTCACCGGGCATCGGGATTTTCAGGTGGTCCCAGTAGCCGTCGGTGCCGCGGAGATACTCCTCCATCGCCGATTCGATGCCGAACTTGCCGATCTGCCGGAAGGCGGTCTTGCCCTTCAGGTTCTCATACTTCTCCTCACCCGTGTAGCCGATCACGTGGGTCGCGAGATCGGGTGAGGTGTACCAACGCTTGATCTTGTTCTCGAAGCGGAACCCCTTCAGGTGGTTCTCCGCAATCAACTCGCGCAAGCTGTCGGCCACGTCCTCCGGCAGGTCCTTGGCGATCGGATAGTACTGACGACCCTTGTTGCGCGGCCCTTCGATCCGAGCCCTCAGCTCCTCACGGCGCAGGCCGAGCGGCCGGGCCAGAATTCCCACGGCACGAGCCAGATGGCGGCTCACGATGACCTCGGGGGGCTCCTCGCCGAGGATCACGCTGCGGTATGCCTTTAGCTTGCGGGCTTGCTCGTTGGCCGTGAGCTCATTCCAGCCCTCTTCGCTCGACGCCCGCTCGTAAGCGAGCGCTTTGACGACCACCACCGGGTCGTTCATGAGGTTGGCGTCGATCATCACCGCGCTCAGCGCAATGCTCTTGGCCAGGACCTCCTCGTGGCGATCCACGATCTTCCCGCGAAGACCGGGCAGGGTCTCACTCCGGTCATACGCCGCACGCGCCCTTTCCGCATATTTCTTCCGCTCCCAGACCTGAATCTGGATCAGCCTCACTGAAAGCAAACTGAGCCCGGCCACAAGGACCGTGCACAACAGCAAGCAACGAAACTGAAAGGACTTCGACGACATGAATCAGGGCCGCACCACGACTGGAAAAGTCTCCCCGGAGCTGGTCGGGCTCACCTTTTCGACCACCCCGTGGTCGACGGCTAACAACGATGAATCCACCAACGCGAGCTGGTCTCGGATCTCGTAGCGATCCAACAATCTCTCCTTCCTCACCTCGATCATCTGAATGTCCAGGTGATGCTCCTCGATGCGCTTGCGGGTGTCCGCGATCTTGCGCTCGGTCTTGATCTGACCATTCCGGTAGATGGCATGCATCGCTCCTCCCGTCGTCGCCACGATGGCAGCGAGAGCAAGGGCAAGAAAGGCTGCCGAATGATTCGGCAATTCTTCGGATCGGCGTCGGTTCATGGTCTTGTTGGAGTGGTTTCCAGAAGCTCAGCGACCCGCAGTTTTGCACTGCGGGCCCTCGGGTTCACCTGGATCTCATCGTCGCCTGGGGCGATCGCTTTTCTCTTTGGAAGGTGGAAGCACCACCGAGGGTTGGGCCGGGGCTCCGGCCAGTCAGGTTGATCAAGCCACTGCTTGGCTCGATCCTGCATGAATCTTTTGACCATCCGGTCCTCCAGACTGTGGAAGGTGATGACCAGAAGTCGGCCACCCGGCTTGATCAGATCGACCGATGCCTCAAGGGCCCGTTCGAGCGAACCCAGTTCATCGTTCACGACGATGCGGATCGCCTGAAAGCTGCGGGTCGCGGGATGAGTTCTTCCGGTCCGCCCGACTTCCCGCTCGATGCAGTCGGCCAGTTGAGTGGTGGTTTCGAAAGGAGCCTTCTCGCGCTGCTTCACGATGGCCGCAGCGATCCGACGCGCCCGGGGCTCTTCCCCGTATTCACGCAGCATCTTGCGAATCTCATCTTCCGACCAGGTGTTCACCAGGTCGGCAGCGGTGAAGTCGGTCGCTGGTCCCATTCTCATGTCCAGCGGCCCCTCGCCACGGAAAGAGAATCCCCTCTCCGCAGCATCCAGTTGACGAGACGACACCCCGAGGTCCAGAAGCAAGCCATCGGCTTGCTCTCCCCCCTGAACCTCGGGGTTGTCTAGAAGATCGGCAAAGTTTCCCTGCCAAGTGCGAAAGCGATCGCCGAAGCGCTCGAGGCGCGCGGTTGCATGAGCCAGGGCTTCAGGGTCGCGGTCGACGCCGAGCACCCGTGCTCCAGCCTCGAGAAACATCTCGCTGTGTCCTCCCCCGCCCAGCGTGCCATCGATGATGAACTTGTCCGGCGAGGCGGCCATCCATTCCCGGGTCTCCCTGGGGAGCACGGAGACATGGTAGTCGGATGAGCCGCTCGTCGACACACCACACATGAAAGTCCCCGGTTGTCGCCCCGCAAACCAGCCATGGAAACCGGAGCGAACAACCGTCTGATGAGTCGAAGCAGCCGCTGTCCCGATTGGCCCCTCCGTCTCGTTGGAAAAATGTCCCACGGGCCGCGCCGCAAACCAGCCATGGAAACCGGCGGCGGCCCGTGAGGT